>UXAT02000001.1 GCA_900609035.2 Candidatus Defluviicoccus seviourii
CACACGACTGCTATCGCACCAGATCAGAGTTTCTCGCTCCCAACCCTTGCATCCAGGGGGCCGTCCACACACGGGCTACGCTTGCTTTGGTGCGCATTGCGGAGGTGAGCAGCCCAGATCGTCGGCGCTTCGTCTCACCGTAGGGCGGATCTAAAGCGAAGCGTGATCCGCCGGATGCGCCGGGGCGGCCATCCCGTGCGTCGGATTACGCCAGACGGCTCAATCGAGCTACGCGGGCTGTGGCATGGTTTCCGGTCTGAACGGAATATCGACGCGGGCTTGTCCGTCCGGCAGGCGGGTGATGGTCATGCCGCCCTCGGCGAGGACCTCGTGGGCGATTTCTTTGAGTGGGGTGAATACGTCGAGCGATTCCCAGCTGTCTCGGGTCGCCCAGAGTTCGCGGAGGGCTGTGGCCAAGCGATCAACATAGGAGGCGTAGTCGCATTCGGCGAGCCGGTCGCGGGCTTGTGGCACGACCCCCCAATCCTCCTGTCGTCCGTCCAGATGACCGAGCAGATAGGCGGCGAAACGTAGCGGCTCGCAAAGTGGGCGTCCGGCCTCTTCCAGAACACGTTTGATGTCCCCGTGGAGCCTGTAGGCGCGGATGGCTGCGTAGGCTTCATCTCGGGCGGCGCTGAGCGCACCGATCAGGCACTCCTCATAGGCGGAGCCCTGTCCGTCTCCGAAAATCGCACTGGTCCGACAGGCTGCGTACTCCTCCCATAGCACTGCCACGATCGATGCGAAGAGTACTTCTTCGTAGTCGTAAATTTGTTGCTGCAGGATCGTGCCGGGAAACCGATCGTCTCTGCGTTTGAGATCCTCGATATGCGCGCATTCGTGAGCGATGAGATAGAGCGCTTGGTTGAAGCGTTCATGGGACTTGTCTTCAATTGGCAGCACGGCCGGCGCATAAAAGATGAGGTGGCCTTTTACAACGCTGCTACGGAGGACTGCGGGAGCCATGGCGACGCCGACTGCCGTGTCATCGTTGGTCCTGGTCAATGGCCGTATCCCCTCATATCCGCGATCGAGATCTGCCAGCGCCACATCGTAGTCGTAGGCGATGGTGATGCCGTCCAGCCTGCTGAGATCAATATAGCGGCTGACCGCTCTGACTACGTCGGCGAGCACATATGAAAAATGCGTCGCCGTTTCCGTGTCCTCAAATCCAAGCGCGCTCACCGGAATGTTCTCGGGCGCAGTTGGTGGCGGCAATTCAATTTTTTCTTCGGATATCATTGTTCTTCTCATCCAAGCCCGTATAGACCCTGACACCAGCTAGACCGCGCAGCCCGGGTTAACCGTCGTAGGGTGGGTCTAAAGCTTAAGCGGGACCCGCCGAATGCATCATTCGCCCCATTCTGCGTCTAATATAACCTCTCCATCGGGACCAAGCCAAGTTTCCGGGTAAAGTCCGCGCCGGACGCACGACTTGAACGTCGAATGCGGCCACTTCGCCGCTTCGCGGACATAGCTGTGCTTGACTGGGTTGAAGTGGACATAATCCACGTGCGCGGCGAAATCCTCGTCATCGCGGATGGCGTGCTCCCAGAAGCGCCGTTGCCAGATGCCGCGCTCCCCGCTCCGCAACCGCGCCTCTGAGCGCCGCTCGCCGCCGGGCAGGGCGCGGGTGAAGATCGCCTTTATCAACCGCCACCGGGTCGAGAAATCGTCGTCCCCCTCTGGCAGGGTCCAGACGCAGTGGAGGTGATCGGGGAGCACAACCCAGGCGTCGATCTTGAACGGGTGAGTGCGGCGGGCGAGGCGAACGGCATTCCGGAGTTGATCGATGTGCCGGGTCAACAAGTCATTGCCGCGCCGCTCCAACAGATTGACGGTAAAGAAATAACACCCTCCCAGTACGCGGTGTCGGCGGTAGTCGGGAATCTCAGTTTACCCCCATCCCCTGGAAGACATGCTCGCCGGAACCTTCGTCCGGCGGGTCACGCTTCGCTCTAGACCCGCCCTACCGCCACTGGGTCTAGCCCCCCGCCGCCGGCGGTAGCTGAACCGTCGCGATTGCCTGGGCGGCGATGCCTTCGCCGCGGCCGGTGAAGCCCAGGCCTTCCGTCGTCGTCGCCTTGACGCTGACGCGCGCGAGCGGAACCGCCAGCAGTTCGGCAAGCTTGGCGCGCATGCGGTCGCGGTGTGGCCCGAGCTTGGGCCGCTCGCAGATCAGCGTGAGATCGACGTGAACGATCCGGCCGCCGGCTTGAGCGACCAGCGCCGCCGCGTGGCGCAGGAACTGGCCGGACTCCGCGCCGCGCCACTTCTGATCGCTGGGCGGGAAGTGGACGCCGATATCGCCTTCGCCGATGGTGCCGAGCAGCGCATCGGTCAGCGCGTGCAGGGCGACGTCGGCATCCGAATGGCCTTCGAGCCGGGCGGAGTGCGGGATGCTGACACCGCAAAGGGTCACCGCATCGCCGGGTGCGAAGCGGTGGACGTCGAAGCCGGTCGCGCTGCGCGTTTCCAGGTCGGCTGCGGCAATGCGCACGGCCTGCGCCCAATCGGTTTCGTTGGTCACCTTGATATTGTCCTCATCGCCCGCAACCAGCTTTACCGTGAGGCCCGCCTGTTCGGCAACGGCGGCATCGTCCGTCAAGCCGGCGCCGGCGAACCGGCGATGCGCGGCAAGGATGGCCTCGAAGTGGAAGCCTTGCGGCGTCTGCGCCCGCCACAGCCCCGCCCGCGCAATGGTCTCGACCACCACGCCGGTATCGCCGCCACCGCTGCGCTTCAAGGTATCGACGACCGGCTGTGCCGCGATCGCTGCCGGCGCCGATCCGAGCGCCGCCAGCACGCGGTCGATGATCGCGCCTGTGACAAACGGCCGCGCCGCATCGTGGATCAGGACGAGTTCGGGCTTGTGCTCGTTGAGGCTTTCCAGGCCCAACCGGACCGAGTCCTGGCGGCTGGCCCCGCCCGCGACGAACGGCGGCAGGTCAAGGCCGGCTAATGCGTGCGCGCAGATGGCGGCATCGTCCGGATGGATGACAACCTGAATGACATCGACGGCCGCGTGACCGACAAACGGCAACACCGCGCGGCGGATGACGCTCTGGCCGGCGAGATCCAGATACTGCTTCGGCTTCGGCCCGCCGAAGCGGCTGCCGCGGCCGGCGGCGACGATCAGGGCGGCACAACGGCTCATCTCAGCGCTCGCGGGCGGAAGGGGACCAGGGATCGCAGCGAACCTAGCCAGTCGGCGCCCGCTTGCCAAGCGATCGCAAGGGTGCAAGTGCGAGCGGCTGCCTTCACCTTAGGCAGACACGATCTTGACCGATGATGCAAATGGTGAAACATGAGGCAACCGGGTTGCGCGAGCACAGACGCTGGCATCGGCATGAGAATGTCGTGACCGGCGCCGCGGGCGCGCTGAAGCAAAGAACGGACAGTGTGGATCCGAACAAAGATGTCGCGCCAGGCTGACGCAAGCCTCGATTTCGATAGCATCTTGAATGCGCTGCCGTCGGTGGTCGTGGTCGTCAATGGCGGCACGCGCGTTCTCTACGTCAACAACGCTGGCGAGCAGTTCTTTGGTGCCAGTGCGAAGGCGCTGATCGGCCGGCGGCTCGACCGGCTGGTCCCTGCCGACAGCCCGCTGTTCGCCTTGATCGCGCAGGCGCGCGATGGCAACCTGTCTGTTTCCGAGTATCACGTGAGTTTGGCGAGCCCGCGGATCGGCCATCACGTGGTCAACGTGAGCGCGGCGCCGGTGCCGGAGGTGCCGGACGCGATCGTGGTGTCGATGCAGGAGCGTTCCGTCGCCGCCAAGATTGACCGGCAATTGACCAACCGCGGTGTCGCCCGATCGGTGAGCGCGATGGCGGCAATGCTGGCGCACGAGGTCAAGAATCCGCTCTCTGGCATCCGCGGCGCCGCGCAATTGCTGGAAACGACGACGCGGCCGGAGGATCGCACGCTGACCCGGCTGATCCGCGATGAAGCCGACCGGGTCTGCAATCTGATCGATCGGATGGACGTCTTCTCGGCCAATGCCAGCCTGCAGCGTGAGGGCATCAATATCCACGAGGTCTTGAGCCGGGTGCGGACGCTCGCCGAAAGCGGTTTCGGGCGCCACCTGCACTTTACCGAAGGCTATGACCCTTCGTTGCCAATGGTTTACGGCAACCGCGATCAGTTGATTCAGGTTTTTCTCAATCTCGTCAAGAACGCCGCCGAAGCCGCACCGGTCGATGGCGGCGAGGTCGCGATCGCGACCAGCTACTGGCACGGCGTGCGGTTTGCCATTTCCGGCCGCCACACCCGCGTCCACCTGCCGCTGATGGTGAGCGTTCAGGATAACGGCCCCGGCATTCCCGACGACCTGAAGCCGCACCTGTTCGAGCCGTTTATCACCTCAAAGGCAAAGGGCAGCGGTCTCGGTCTTGCTTTGGTAGCAAAGATCGTAGGCGATCACGGCGGCGTCGTCGAATTCGAGAGCGAGCCAAAGCGGACCGTCTTCCGCGTCATGCTGCCGGTTTTCCCGCCATCGGAGGAAATCTGAGTGACCGCGTCCGTTGTTCTCGTCGCCGATGATGACGCCGGCATTCGCACCGTAATTACGCACGCGCTGGAACGGGCCGGCTTCGAAGTGCGCACGACGGCCAACGCCGCGACGCTGTGGCACTGGATCAGCGACGGCCAGGGCGACGTCGTCATCACCGACGTGATTATGCCGGACGAGAACGGTCTCGACCTCATCCCGCGCATCCGCAAGATCAGGCCGGAGCTGCGCGTCATCGCCATGAGCGCCCAGAGCACGCTGTTGACCGCCGTCAAGGCCACCGAGCGCGGCGCTTTCGAGTATCTGCCGAAGCCGTTCGACCTGAACGAACTCACGGCCGTCGTCCGGCGTGCGCTGGAGGCCCCACGCGTCGCCGCAATTGCTCCGGTGGAGGCGGAACCCGAAGAGCAGCTGCCGCTGATCGGTCGCTCGGCGGCCATGCAGGAGATCTACCGCACGCTTGCCCGCCTGATGGGGACCGACCTGACGGTGATGATCACGGGAGAGTCAGGGACCGGCAAGGAGCTGGTTGCGCGCGCCCTGCACGACTACGGCAAGCGCCGCAGCGGACCGTTTGTCGCCATCAACATGGCGGCGATTCCGCGAGAGCTGATCGAGAGCGAGCTGTTCGGCCATGAGAAGGGCGCGTTTACCGGCGCCACCCATCGTTCGTCCGGCCGCTTCGAGCAGGCCGAGGGCGGCACCTTGTTCCTCGACGAGATCGGCGATATGCCGCCGGAAGCGCAGACCCGTCTCTTGCGCGTCCTGCAGGAGGGCGAGTACACGACCGTGGGCGGCCGCGCCGCCATCCGCACCAATGTGCGCATCATCGCCGCCACCCACCACGATCTGCGCCAGTTGATCCGCCAGGGCCTGTTCCGCGAGGATCTCTATTTTCGGCTGAACGTGGTGCCGATCCGGCTGCCGCCTTTGCGCGAGCGGAGCGGCGATATCCCGGAGCTGGTCCGCCATTTCATGTCGCGGGCGGGAACCGAGGGCCTGCCGTCGAAAATGCTCGACGCAGCCGCGATGGAAAAGCTCAAGAGCTATCGTTGGCCCGGCAACATCCGCGAATTGGAAAACCTGGTCCGCCGTTTGGCGGCCCTCTATTCAGAAGAGGTCATCGGCATCGAAATTATCGAAGCCGAGCTCGCCGATGCCACGGCGCCGGTTGCCGAAGCGGAGGATAACGGCCTGGCGCAGTCGGTCGAGCGGCATATCCGCGCCTTCTTCGGCGCTCACGGCGGTGCCTTGCCGGCGCCCGGTCTGTTTGACCGTGTCGTCCGCGAGGTCGAACGGCCGCTGATCACCTTGACCCTCGAAGCGACCCGCGGCAACCAGATCAAGGCCGCCGAGGTGCTGGGCCTCAACCGCAATACCCTGCGCAAGAAGATCCGCGAGCTCAGCATTGCCGTCGTGCGGGGAGGGGGGCGCGAATGAGGAAACGTCGGCGTTCGCTTGCGCGGCGCCTGTTCGTCCTCGCCAACCGCATTTCCCGTCGCTATCGCCTCGGGCGGACGCTGGCCTTCGGCATCGCCGCGGTCGCGATCGCGTCCAGTATCGCCACGGTGGCCATCTGGACCGGCAACACCGGATTCGGGCCGGACCCGAAGACCGTCGCCGTCCTGTTGTACCTCGATACGATCTTTCTGCTGCTGTTCGCGGCCATCATCACCCGCCGCTTCGTCACCTTGTGGGCGGCGCGGCGGCGTGGGCTCGCTGGTTCGGGCCTGCATGTCCGCGTGGTCGTGCTGTTCAGCCTGGTGGCGATTGCGCCTGCCATTCTGGTGGCCGTGTTCTCGGCGATCTTCCTCAATTTCGGTCTGCAGGCGTGGTTCAGCGAGCGCGTGCGGACCGCAATCGAGTCGTCGAATGAGATCGCGCAGGCCTACCTGCAGGAGTATCGGCAGAACATCCGTGCCGATGTGTTCGAGATCGCGAACGAGCTCAATCGCCAGGCGCCAGCGTTGATGCGCAATTTCGACACGCTTGAGCAGCGGCTGACGCAACTGATCAACATGCGCTTTCTGTCGGAGGGGTTGATCGTCGATTCAAGCGGCCGGGTCCTCGCCGGATCGCCGTTGAGCCTGACACTCGAGTTCGATCCGCTGCCGGCGGACGCGTTCGAGCAGGCCGAGACCGGGCAGATCGTTGTCCTCGCCGATCAACAAGACGACCGCGTGCGGGCCGCAGTCAAGCTCAACCGGTTCGTCGATGCCTATCTTCTGGTCGCCCGCTTCATCGATCCGGCGGTGCTGCAGAGCATTCACCGCACCGAGATGGCGGTGGCCCAGTACCGTCATCTGGAGGAGAGCCGCGGCGGCATCCTGATCACGTTTGCGATGATCTTCATCGTCGTCGCGTTGCTGTTGCTGTTGGCAGCGGTCTGGATTGCGCTCAACCTCGCGACGCAGATTACGCGGCCGATCAGCGCGCTCATTGGCGCCTCCGAACGAGTCCGCGATGGCGATCTCGCCGCGCGGGTCCCGCCCACGGCGTCAGGGGATGAAATCGGCACGCTTAGCCGCGCCTTCAACCGGATGACGACGCAGTTGCAGAGCCAGCAGGCGGGGCTGATTCTCGCCAATCAGGACCTCGACCAGCGGCGCCGCTTCACCGAAGCAGTCTTGAGCGGTGTTTCAGCCGGCGTGATTGGCCTCGATGCCGAGGCGCGCATCAATCTGCCGAATCAGTCGGCCTCGCACTTGCTGGGCATCGATCTCCGTACGGTGATCGGGACACCACTTGCGCAAGTCGTGCCGGAGATGGCAGAGCTGATCGCGGCTTCGGTGGCGGTGCCGGACCATCAGCAGCAGGCCCAGGTCAGGCTCGTTCGCGGCAACCGCACGCTCACCTTCATCGCCCGCATCGTGACCGAGAAGGTCGGAACCGAAGTTATGGGCTACGTCTTGACGTTCGACGATATCAGCGCCTTGGTGCAGGCCGAGCGAAAAGCTGCCTGGGCCGATGTCGCGCGCCGGATCGCGCACGAGATCAAGAACCCGCTGACGCCGATTCAGCTCGCCTCGGAGCGCCTGCGCCGCAAATATATGAGCGAAATCAAGACCGATCCCGCGACCTTCGCCGCTTGCACCGAAACCATTATTCGCCAGGTCGAGGATATCGGCCGTATGGTCGATGAGTTCTCCGCGTTTGCACGGATGCCGCGGCCGGAGTTGAAGCCTGAGGATCTGGGTGAGCTGATCGAGAAGGTCGTGTTCTTGGAGCGGAACCGTCACCGCGAGATCGATATCGTGTTGTCGCTACCCAAGGAGCGGATCGATCTGGTCTGCGACGGCCGGCAGGTCGCACAAGCCCTGACCAACGTCTTGAAGAACGCCGCCGAGGCAATCGTTGCCCGCGAGCCGGGCGCAGCCGGCGCGCCGCCGCCCGGGTGGATCGGGGTCAGCCTGAAACCAGAGGAAGGGGACGCAAAGGGACTGGCGGCAACGATCGTGATCGAGGATAACGGACGCGGTCTGCCGAAAGAAAATCGGGACCGACTGACGGAACCTTACGTAACGACGCACAGCAAAGGAACAGGGCTTGGCCTGGCGATTGTCAAGAAGATCATGGAAGACCACGGTGGAGAGCTTGTGCTGGAAGATAAAGAGGGCGGGGGGGCTCGGGTGATGCTGCGATTTGCGGCTGCGCTGGGTAGTGCGCTTCCGTCGTCGCTCGCCAAGGCACGGAGCGGCGATAGCGATCGGAGCGGCGCGGCGGCGGCCATAGCGGTGCGGGCCGATGTCTAGTCACGCGCGCCTTCCGGCGGAAGACATCCTGATCGTCGACGACGAGGCCGATATCCGTACGCTCGTCGCCGGCATCCTTGACGATGAGGGGTTTCAGGCCCGCGAGGCCGGCGACAGCGACGCGACGATCGCAGCCGTCAACGCGAGGCGCCCTGGCCTCGTGCTGCTCGATATCTGGCTGCAGGGCAGCAAGCTTGACGGCATGGGGCTGCTGGAACACTTGAAGCGCGAGCATCCGAGCGTGCCGGTCGTCATGATGAGCGGTCACGGCACCATCGAGACGGCGGTGCAGGCGATCAAGCTTGGCGCCTACGATTTCATCGAGAAGCCGTTCAAGACCGACCGGATGATTCTTGTCGTCCGCCGTGCGATCGAGGCCGCGCGACTCAAGCGCGAGAACGAGGAGCTGCGGCTGCGCGCCGGCCCGATTACCGATCTGATCGGTGCATCGCCGGTCGTAGCGCATCTTCGCCAGGCCATCGACCGGGTCGCACCGACCAACAGCCGCGTCCTGCTGAGCGGTCCCGCCGGCGCCGGCAAGGAAGCCGTGGCGCGGCTGATCCACGCCCGCTCGCGCCGCTCCGAAGGGCCGTTTACGATCGTCAACTGCGCCTCGATGGCGCCCGACCGCATGGAGGTCGAGCTTTTCGGCGTCGAAGGTTCGGGTTCGGCTGCCGGGTACAAGGTCGGGTTGTTCGAGGCGGCCCACAACGGCACGCTGTTCCTCGATGAGGTCGCAGACCTGCCGCAACCGACGCAAAGCAAGATCGTCCGTGTCCTGCAGGAACAGACCTTCATGCGGGTTGGCGGTCAGACCCGGGTCGAGGTCGACGTGCGCGTCATCGCCGCCACCAGCAAGGACCTGACCGAGGAGATTCAAGCCGGTCACTTCCGCGAGGATCTGTTCTACCGTTTGGCGGTGGTGCCGTTGAAGGTGCCGGGGCTGACCGAGCGCCGGGAGGATATCCCCTTGCTGGCGCGGCATTTCATGACCCGCGCTGCCGAGACTGCAGGCCAGCGCCCGCGCGAGCTTAGCGAGGACGCGATCGCGGTTCTCCAGACCTACAACTGGCCCGGCAACGTGCGCGAGCTGCGCAACATCATCGAGCGCATTCTGATCATGGCGCCAGGCGCGCCGGAGGAGGTGATCCGCGCCGACATGTTGCCGGCCGAGATCAGTGAGGAGCTCGCCGTCGGTCGGCAGGCAGACCGCGCCGGCGAGATCATGGGGTTGCCGCTCAAGAACGCGCGCGAGATGTTCGAACGCGAGTATCTCGTCGCCCAGGTGACGCGGTTTGGCGGCAACATTTCGCGCACGGCGGCTTTCGTCGGGATGGAACGCTCGGCGTTGCACCGCAAGCTCAAATCGCTCGGCATTCAGACCGACGACAGGGTGCGTGTGCCCGGTACGCAGGATTAGGCACCGGCGCGGCGGCTGCGGCCGACGGCTGGGACTATGGGCAGAAAACGATGAGGATCATCATCTGCGGTGCCGGGCAGGTCGGCTTCAACATCGCCCGCCAGCTGGCACGGGAGAACAACGATGTCACGGTCGTCGATACCTCGCCGGAGCTGATCCGCCGCGTCAGCGATCGCCTCGACGCGCAAGGCATCGTCGGTCATGCCTCGCGGCCGGATATCCTCGATCGTGCGGGCGCCGGCGAGTCCGACATGCTGATCGCCGTGACGCACACTGATGAAGTCAACATGGTCGCCTGCCAGGTCGCCCATTCGCTGTTCCAGGTCCCGGTCAAGATCGCCCGCATCCGCGAGCAGAGCTACCTGGAGCCGGCGTGGTCGGGACTGTTCACCCGCACGAACCTGCCGATCGACGTCATAATTTCGCCCGAGGTCGAGGTCGCGCGCGCCGTCACCCACCGCCTGCGGGTGCCTGGTTCGTTCGAGATGTTGCCGCTCGCCGACGACAAGGTTCGTCTCCTGGGCGTGCATTGCGGGGCGGAGTGTCCGCTCCTCAACACGCCGATCAAGCAGTTGACGCAGCTGTTCCCGGACCTGAACGCGCAGATCGTCAGCATCGTACGCGGTGACAAGCCGCTCCACTTTTCCGGCGATGATCAGCTGGCGTGCGGCGATGACGTCTATTTTGTCGTTGAGACTGAGGTGGTCGGCCGCGCCATGGCCGCGTTCGGCCACGAGGAGGATCAGGCACGCCGGCTCTTGATCTGCGGCGGCGGCACGATCGCGCTGTTGCTGGCGCAGGAGATCGAGCGCGACCTGCCGTCCATCACCGTCAAGATCATTGAACTCAAGCCGGAGCGGGCAGCCCAGGTCGCAAGCGTGCTCACCAACACCGTCGTCCTGGTCGGTGACGTGCTGGCACCCGACATTCTGGAAGAGGCTGGGGTTGCATCGGCCGATACCGTCGTTTCGCTGACCGATGACGATGAAACCAACATCCTCTCGTCGATCCTCGCCAAGCGCCACGGCGCCGGCCGGGTGATCACGCTTCTGAACAAGGAGACCTACGACAGCATCGTGACCCCGCTCGGCATCGATGTTGTCGTCAGTCCGCGCAACCTGACGGCATCGACGATCCTGCAGCATGTCCGCCGCGGCCGCATCCATGCGGTGCATGCGCTCCGCGATGGCGTCGGCGAGGTGATCGAGGCGGAGGCGCTTGAAACCTCGAACCTGGTCGGCCAGCCGCTCAAGGACATCCGGCTGCCGAGCGGCGTCATGGTGGGTGCGATCGTTCGTGCCGGCAAGGTCATCATTCCGCGCGGCACGACCGTCATTCAGCACCGCGATCGCGTCATCTTGTTTGCGGCGTCGGACGCGGTACGCCGGGTCGAGAAACTATTCTCGGTCCGTCTCGAATATTTTTAGATCGGCGCTCCAGCTCATGGGTTGCATCAGCTACGTCAACGGCCGCTACCTCCCTCACCGGCGCGCCCTCGTTCATGTCGAGGACCGTGGCTACCAGTTCGCCGACGGTGTCTACGAAGTATTCGCGGTTGCCAACGGCCATCCGGTCGACGAAGCGGAACATCTGCAGCGTCTGGAGCGCTCGCTCGGCGCGCTGCAGATTGCTTGGCCAATGGCGCCAGCGGCGCTTCAGCTGGTGATGCGCGAGGTGATCAGCCGCAACCGCATTGATCGCTTCGGCATTCTCTATCTCCAGGTCACCCGCGGCGTGGCGGCGCGCAATCATGCCTTCCCGCGGGCGGCGCGCAGTTCGCTTGTCATCACCGCCCGCCGCCTGCCACCGCCCGAGCCTGCCGCCGCGCGTCTCGGCGTGCGCGTGATCACGCTTCCCGACCAGCGCTGGAAGCGGTGCGACATCAAGTCGATCGGGCTTGCGGCGAATGTCCTCGGCAAGCAGGCGGCGCTCGATGCCGGCGCGTCGGAAGCCTGGATGGTTGACGACGCCGGCCTCATTACCGAGGGCACGACATCAAACGCCTGGATCGTGACCAAAGGCGGCGAACTGATCACCCGCCAGCCGGACGCCGCGATCTTGAGCGGCATCACGCGCCACGCCGTCCTCGCGTTGGCAAGGGAGCACGCGGTCCGTTTCGTCGAGCGGCCGTTCAGCGTTGGCGAGGCCAAGGCGGCCGCCGAGGCATTCCTCACCAGCACTACGGCCTTGGTGAAGCCGGTCGTCGCCATCGACGGCACGCCGGTCGGCAGCGGTGGCGTCGGCCCGTTCACGGAGCGCCTGCTCGATCTCTACTTGCAGCACCTCAACCAGGCCGGGAGCTGATGCCGATGGACGCCGAGGCGCTGATCGATGACTTGCGGGCGCGCGGCCTCTCGCGGCCGGTGGCGCTGCTGCTCGACTGGGACAACACCCTGATCGATAGCTGGCATGCCATCCACGACGCCCAGAACCACACGCTTGCCACTTTTGGGCTTGAGCCTTGGTCAATGGAGGAGATCCGCAAGCGCGTGCGCGGCTCGATGCGTGATAGCTACCCCCAGCTGTTCGGCGACCGCTGGCTGGAAGCGGGTGAGGTCTTTTATCGCCGATTCGCTGAACGCCACCTGGAAACCCTGGTGCCGCTGCCGGGCGTTCCGGAGATGCTGCGCGATTTGCACGAAGCGGGCCTCTATGTGGCCGTGGTCAGCAACAAGAAGGGGGACTATCTCCGTGCCGAGGCGGCAAAGCTTGGCTGGCAGCGTTGGATCGGCCGGCTGGTCGGCGCCTTTGACGCCAGCCGCGACAAACCGGCGGTAGAGCCGGTGCATCTGGCCCTGGAAGGCTCAGGGATCACGCCTGGAACGCAGGTCTGGTTTGCAGGCGATGCGGACATTGACATCGAATGCGCCGTCAATGCCGGCTGCGTACCGATTCTGGTGCGCGAAGAGCCGCCCGCAACCGATGAATTTCCCGATCATCCGCCAGCGCTGCATGTTGACGGCTGTATGACACTTTCAAACGTGCTGCAGAAACTGTAATCTCATCTGAGAAGGGCGCCGATCGATATCCTCATACCGCTCTTCGGCGGGAGCCAATAGAGGACAACGAGGTTCGGGAGGCGACTGCGCAGACCATTGGGGGATCTTAATTCCACCGCGCGGTCCGCAAAGATGGGGAGATAAGAAAGGGATAGTACCCATGTCCTCGGAAAAATCGCAGAATGTCCAGGACGTTTTCCTGAACCATGTGCGAAAAAACAAGACGCCGGTGACCGTTTTCTTGGTCAACGGCGTGAAACTGCAGGGGATCATCACGTGGTTTGACCAGTTTTCCGTGCTGTTGCGGCGGGATGGGCATACGCAGCTGGTGTATAAGCATGCAATCTCGACGGTGATGCCGTCGATGCAGATCCAGCTGTTCGAGCCCGATCGAGACCCCGGCACCGCGTGAGCGTTCGGCGGCGCGTCCCGTGACCGACCCCGTTGCGGGGAGGCGCGGGGGGAATCGGTGCGTCGTCCTCCATCCTGATGTGCGGGCAGGCGGTAGCGAGCGGTTCCGGTCGGCCGAGGCCCGGCTGGCGGAAGCGGTTGGCTTGGCGCAAGCGATCGCGCTCGACGTCGTCCACCGTGAGGTGGTGCCGCTTGCGGCGCCGCGGCCCGCAACGCTTTTCGGTACCGGTGCCGTCGAGCGGCTGCGCGCCGTCATCGAAACGCTCGCTGCCGAATCGTGTCCATCCGGCGTTGCCTCTGGCCCCGGCATCAGTGTCGTCATCGTCGACTTCCCGCTGACACCGGTCCAGCAGCGCAATCTCGAACGCGCCTGGTCGGCCAAGGTCATCGACCGCACCGGCCTGATTCTCGAGATTTTTGGCGACCGGGCGCGCACCGCGGAGGGTGAACTGCAGGTCGAGCTTGCGGCGCTCAGCTATCAGCGCAGCCGCCTCGTGCGCAGCTGGACGCATCTGGAGCGCCAGCGTGGCGGCTTCGGCTTTTTCGGCGGTCCCGGCGAAACGCAGCTCGAAGCCGACCGGCGCCTGATCACCGACCGCATCGCCAGGCTCAAGCGTGAACTCGAGCAGGTCCGGCGCACCCGCGGGCTGCACCGCCGCGCCCGCGCCCGGGTGCCACACCCTGTCATCGCCCTGGTCGGCTATACGAACGCCGGCAAGTCGACGCTGTTCAACCGCTTGACGCACGCTGACGTGCTGGTTCGCGATCAGCTGTTCGCCACCCTCGACCCGACGATGCGCGGGCTCGACCTCCCCTCAGGCCAGCGCGCGATCCTGTCCGACACGGTCGGTTTCATCTCCGATCTGCCGCATGAGCTGGTCGAAGCGTTTCAGGCGACGCTGGAGGAGGTGATCGAGGCGGACATCATCCTTCACGTCCGCGATTCGTCACATCCGGACGGCGACGCGCAAAAGGAGGATGTCGAGCGGGTGCTGCAGGGCCTCCAAGCCGGACCCGACGCCGGCCAGCCGCTGATCGAGGTGCTGAACAAGGCCGATCTCCTTGACGCCGATACGCGGACGACGCTGGCCAACCGGCTTTCGCGCGGAGATCCGCCAGGGATGCTGGTTTCGGCACAGACGGGAGACGGCTGCCAGGCCCTGCTCGATCTGCTGGATGCATGCCTGGGCCGGGCGCGGGTGACGGTCGAGGTCTCCTTGCCGCATGCCGAAGGCGCAAACGTCGCCTGGCTTTATGAGCACGGCGAGGTCGTGGCGCGTGCAGATGGTGCGGAGATGGTCGTGCTGCGGGTTCGCCTGTCGCCGCTGGCGCGGGCGCGTCTGGACGAGCGCTTGCAAGGACGCAGGGCCGCGGTCAGCGTCGCCGTCGGCGCCGATTCAGATTGATTACAGCGCCTGATTTGTGACAGTAGGCGCACGCACCCTGCCCATGCAGGGCGGTGCGCGTACACGCAGCATTGACGCCGTGATGAGCAAGAATGGCGATAGACTATGATGCCGTGGCGGCGTTGATGCGAGAGGTCGCGGCGGCCGAGATTCTGCCGCGGTTCCGCAAGTTGGCGCCTGCCGATATCCGCGAGAAAGACCACCCGGCTGACCTTGTGACCGTCGCCGACATCGAAGCGGAGCGGGCGCTCGGTGCCGGACTGACGGCGCTGCTGCCGGGTAGCCGCCTCTTGGGCGAGGAGGCCGCGGCGCGCGATCCCGGCCTGCTGGCGCTGCTCGGCGGCGCGGAGCCGGTTTGGGTGATCGATCCCGTCGACGGCACGCAGAACTTCGTCGACGGTGAGGAACGGTTCGCGGTCATCGTCGGCCTTTGTGAGGGCGGGCGAACGGTTGCCGGCTGGATCCTCGACCCGATCGGCGGCAGCGTGGTCTGGGCCGGCATCGGTGCCGGCGCCTGGCGCGACGGCGCTGCCGGCCGGGCGCCGCTCTCAGTCGTGCGCGAGAGGCCCTTGAGTGAACTCAAAGGCTGCCTCGATTACCGCAGCGCCAAGCAGCTCAAGGCCGCGCGCGAGACCGGTTTGTCGCCCACTCCGGCGCTGTTGCACCGGCAGCGCTGTACGGGCCACGAATACATCGACCTCGCCACGCAAAGGATCGATTTCGCCCAGTATCGGCGCTTGAAGCCGTGGGATCACGCGGCAGGCGTGCTCATTCACGCCGAGGCCGGAGGGCTCAGCCGGCTGCGCGGCACGGGCCGGCCCTATCGACCGGAACCGGCGATCGTTGAGCAGCCGCTCCTCCTGGCGCCTGACGAGAACGCCTGGCACGCACTCGACACCCTCCTGCGCTGAGGCAGGCGTCAAGCGCTGGAGCGGAGCGGTTGAGCTGGGTCGCGAGCCACTCGACAGCGACAAACGAGATGAATAAACTGGTTTGAAATGTTGCCGGAATGGACAACAGCATGATCACTGTCGGCGCGTTCGATGCCAAGACCCACCTCTCTACGCTGCTTGAGCGTGTGGCGCGCGGCGAGGAGGTTGTGATCACCCGGCACGGCAAGCCCGTCGCCCGGCTGATCCCCGCGACGACCGCCCAACGCGCGGACATGGATGCGATCATCGGCCGGCTCAAGGCGGCGCGGACCGACATCACGCTCGGTGATCTGGACTGGAAGGCCTTGCGGGACACGGGACGGCGGTGAGCGGGCTGGTGCTTGACTGCTCGGTGGCGGTTTCCTGGTGTTTCGAAGATGAAGCCACGCCCGAGACCGACGCGATCCTTGAGCGGGTCCGCGATGAGGGCGCGATTGTGCCCGCGCTCTGGCATCTGGAGCTTGGCAACGTCCTGATTCAAGCCGAGCGCCGGGGCCGCCTTGCCGCCGCCGATACCACCCAGCGCCTCGAACTGATCAGCGCGCTGCCGATCTCGGCCGACGATGACAGCCCGGACCGGGCGCTGCGCGTGGTTTTGACGCTGGCCCGCGCCCAAGGGCTTACGACCTATGACGCCGCCTATCTTGAGCTGGCCATGCGCAAGGGCTTGCCGCTCGCCTCAAAGGATAAAGCGCTTCTCGAAGCCGCCGAGCGGTGCGGCGTCGCGCGGCTGCCAGATTGACACCCTGCGCAACGCCATTCGCCAGGCTCGGAGTGAAGGCCAGGATGAAAGATTCTGCGAGATGTGCCTAGATCGTCGGGCGGTCTGAGGAAGATCAACGCTACGTCGGGAGCATGAGGGCAGCGCCCATAATCCGCCGGATGCGTCGGCGCAGCACCCCCCCTTGCGGCGAATTGCACTTCGCAAATCCGCGCTACGCGGGCTTGAGGTTCGGCGGCGCGTGGGCGCTGCTATCGCTCTTGAAAAATGCTATCAACTGATCCATTTTGATAGCGTTGCAGTCATTCCCTGGAGGACGCTATCATGGTCGCTGTCACCATTCGCAACCTCTCCGAGGAGGCGCATCGCGCCCTGAAGGTTCGCGCGGCGCAGCACAATCGCAGCACGGAAGCGGAAATGCGCGCCATTTTGGAGGCCGCCGCGCGCCCAGAGGGCCGGCTGCGGCTCGGCACCGCTCTTTCCGAGATTGGACGGAAATACGGTCTTACCAACGCCGATGTCGAAGCCATCGAACAGGTCCGCGATAGGCGTCCCGCCGAGCCGATGCGCTTCGAATGATCCTGCTGGACACCAATGTCGTCTCGGAAGCGATGACGCGCCAACCGCATCCTCGAGTGCGTGCCTGGCTCGATGCACAAGTCGCCGAGACGTTGTTCCTCTCCAGCATCACCGTGGCCGAACTTCTCTTTGGCATCGGTGCTTTGCCAGCCGGCAAGCGCAAGGACAATCTGGCAGCGGCGCTTGAAGAGGTGCTCGACCAGTTCGTCGGCCGCGTCCTGGACTTCAATACCCCAGCGGCGCGTCGCTATGCCGATCTCGCCGTCAACGCCCGCGCGGCCGGAAAGGGCTTCCCCACACCCGACGGCTATATCGCCGCGATCGCCGCCGCACACGGGTTCGCCGTTGCCTCGCGCGACACGAGTGCGTTCATTGCCGCCGGCCTGACGGTGATCGATCCCTGGACCGCGGCTTGCTAACCCGCATTCTGCGACCGCTATCCAAGCGGGGTGCGGAAATTGCCCCCCCAGCGCGGCGGGCGGATTACAGGCGTTGCCCGAGTCCTCCCCGCGCGGGCTGGACATTCGGCCGGCTTCGCGACATAGTCCCGGCGAAAATGTCCCGGCGAAAATCGTTCACTCTGCAGTGTGGTTCTAAATAGAGGCGCATGTCCCTGTGTCCGTTCTGAGAGCATTGTTGCGTCGCGTCCTGACTTACTTCTCCCATATGCCGCTGTCAGGGATGATTGGCGCCGGGGTGCTGTTTGCGCTGTCCTTGGCACCGTCTCTGATTCCGCGAAACGCTGTGGTCCAGGGCATACTGTCGGGGCTCACGGCCGCGGTCGGTTTCTGGCTTGGACTGGCGTTGACTTGGCTGTGGACTTTTCTGGGGTTGGCGGTCCCGACAGGTCGAGCCCGAAAGGCTATTGCATGGGCCGCCTCGGCTCTCGCGCTTGCCCTGGTCGCCTATTCCTTGTGGCGAGGTGCGGAGTGGCAGGACTCGCTTCGGGAGTTCCTCGGGCTGGAGCGGCTGGAGAGCGTTTTCACGCCCATCGTTCTTCTGGTTGCAGTCCCTGTTGCGCTTCTGCTGAGGGAAATCGGACGGGTTTTTTCCTGGACCGCGACAGCGATTTCGCACCAGCTTGACCGGATCTTCCCGCGTCGGGTGTCGTTGTTGATTGGCATTCCGCTCGCGGCGTACCTGCTGATGAATCTGGCATCGGGTACGATCGGCCGCCTCACCGTGCAATCCCTCGACGCGATGTTTCTCGCACTCGACCAGCTGATCGTTGAAGACCTCGCCCGGCCCGCTGAGGACCTGGCAACCGGCAGCACGCAGTCGCTGGTTTCGTGGGAGAATCTTGGTCGTCAGGGTCGGCACTTCGTCAGTTCCGGACCGAGCCGAGAAGCGATCGAGGACTTCACGGGATCACCGGCCAAGCGGCCGATCCGCATCTATGTTGGGCTCGGCGCTGCAGACACGCCGGAGGCCAGAGCGAGTCTGGCGCTTGAAGAGATGAAGCGGGTCGGGGCGTTTGATCGCGCGGTGCTGGTGATCGCGACACCGACGGGTACGGGCTGGATCGACGATGCGGCCGCCGACGCGCTTGAGTACCTTCACCGCGGCGATACGGCGATTGTCACCCAGCAGTATTCCTATCTCACAAGTTACGTCTCGCTGTTTTTGGAACCCGGCTATTCCCAGGCTTCCGCACGGGCGCTCTTCACTGCGGTTTACGGATACTGGACCCAACTTCCGGCTGACGCCCGTCCACACCTTTATCTTCATGGCCTCAGCCTCGGGTCCTCCGGTTCCGAGCAGTCCATGAACCTTTACATGGTGCTGGGAGATCCGATCCACGGAGCGGTCTGGAGCGGCCCGACCTTCGCCAACCCGAACTGGTCGATGTTTACGCAAGGCCGGAATCCCGAAAGTCCCTACTGGCTCCCAAGATATGGCGATGGGTCATTGGTGCGGTTCACAAACCAAAAGAATGCCCTCGACATTCCGGGCGCGCAGTGGGGACCCGTGCGGATTGTCTACTTACAATATGCCAGTGATCCCATTACGTTTTTTTCGAGTGATCTCTTCTTCCGGAAACCGAGCTGGCTTGTCGGTACGCGTGGTCCGGACGTATCGCCGGACTTGGATTGGATCCCCATTGTGACCGGCTTTCAGGTCGCCTTTGACATGGCCGGCGCCTCTGGGCTGGGGCCGGGGTTGGGTCACCTTTTCGCTGCCTCCCATTATATCGATGCGTGGATCGCCGTGACCGAACCGGCCGGTTGGACCGCAGCCGACGTCGCGCGACTGAAGGCTCATCTCAACAAGTGAAACGGGTTCAGCGGTGGAGAGGACGGCGCTTCGGCCCCACGTTCGCCGTCGCGCACGGGTTCGCCATGGCATCGCGCGACACGCGTGCGTTCAATGCCGCCGGCCTGACGGTGATCGATCCCTGGACCGCGGCGTGCTAAACCGCATTCTGCGACCGCTATCCAAGGGTCGGCGCTCGACGCGGAGCACTGCCGGTTCATTCGCCTTGACAACGAACACAGGAGATGGCCGGGACGTGCGCCCGGCCATGACGACGCGGCATGGAGGCGGACCTACGCGCCGGCAACACTGGCGAATGACGCATCCGGTGGGCCGCGCTTCGCCTTGAGAGTCGCCCCGCGCCGGCTTCTTCCACGCCCATCCGCATCAATTCCTGGCTCAAGCCCCCTCGTCATGGCCGGCGAAGGCCGGCCATCCACGAACCTCACGCGTGAGGCGGTCGCAAAGATCCTCCAACCCGGCATGGTGGCCAGGATGGGCCGCACCTTCGAGGCCGTTGGCCGGTGCTTCATCGTTCAGCCTCGGCGATGTTGCCAGCCGCGGCGGACGAGACCGGGTGTCACGCCGATCCAGAGCGTACCATTCAGCCCCTTGGCCATGATGTAGATGTATCGGCTTGGATGTGGTATACATGCGGTATGCCGTGAGCATGGCGCAAGGGGATTCGTGGATGGCCGGGACTTGCGCCCGGCCATGACGAAGCGGCACGGAGGCGGGCCGAAGCGCCGGCAGCGCTGGCGAATAACGCATTCGGTGGGCCACGCTTCGCCTTGAGAGCCGACCTTCGCGGGCTGCTTCCATGCCCATCCACGTCTCGATTGCCCGCCGGCTCTCTCTCTATCGACAACGCAGAGCCATCATGCAATCCACGAACCTCACGCGCGTGGCGGTCGCAAAGGTCCTGCCAACCCGGGTTGTTGGCCAGGAAAGGCCGCACCTTCCGGCTACCACGGTGACGATGAGCGAGACCTGTTTGCCGCGTTGTCCGAGATTGCGGGCGAGGCTCTCGAACTCCATCGCAGCGACAACAAACCGTTGCCGCCGGCAACCTCAGGCCGGGACTACGCGAACCGCATGCAACGGCTCGCCTGAGCAGCGGTCCGCCACCCGCGCCGATCGCCTTGGAGATTGCTATGGTGCGAACCCGAGATCAATTAGCGGGAGCAACAATTCAAGCTTGCCGCGCGCAACGTTGTGAATCGACTGAGGGGGATGGGCGCCGACAATTCCCAACTCCTGCAACTGCTTCAGCTCGATGGGCGGCTCGACATAGGCGGCGAGCAGGTAGTTAATGACTTTGACAGGGTTGCTTGCCGTCGCCTGCCACCTCTCAAGATCCTGCTCTGTGTAAACTGAACGGCCGCCTGTCATGTGCAAGAGATCCTTCATAGAATGGGCGAGCTGAACATCCTCAAGAATTCCTATCGCTGTGATGCTCTGCGATGGATGTAACGTTGACTTTCCTTTATAAAAAAATAGTAAAGAACCTGGTTCACCAAGCATCGATGGTGCGCGACACAAATACACCTTGCGAATGGTGTTGCCTGGTCGGCGAGGTCCTCCGCTACGCCCTTGAGGGTCAAACAAGTCCAACTGCTTCTGTTGACGGAGATCTGGATACAGAGTGTCGTGATAGTTCTCTTTGATTGGAACCATGAAGGCCTTCGTGTCTAACGCGATCACGAACCGGGGGTAGTTGAGGCGATGCGTATCGAATCGGCTCTCATCAACCACGGAGCTTAACTTCTCGGAAGAGACTATTTTTTCATAAATACGTTCGCCATCTTCCTTTGTTGCGGTATGAACAAATCCATAATATTCTAGAAGATCAATGAGAGATGTATGCCTTGAAAAAACTGTTATGTAAATAAGATTGTAGTGGTTGCGCTGTGTAAACCACAGCGCTTTTTTAAGGAGAAGCTCTCCAATCTTAATACCGCGCTTCTCAGGGCGAACTTTGAATGTACAGAGTTTAAGAATTTTCTGAAATTTTTGTGAGGCGTCTGTATTTACACCTGTCTCGTCCTTACGAACGATCAAGCCCGCTATCCCGTCGTCTTCGACGATCCAACAAGGGCGCCGTTGCTTGATGCACTTGTTAGTCCACCAATGGTTGAAGCCTGAATAATCCTCACGTAAGCTATCAAAGATGGCGTCTGTCAGCGGAATCGTGTGAGCTTCCACCTCTTCAACGAACCGGATTGGCGGCTCGGAAGGTTCGTATGTTGTTCGAATGAGTTGGACAGCGTCTGCAACATACAGAACCCGACGTCCAAGTTCTGGGGAATGCCGACGTGCACGGTCGTGAAGCCCTCTGTCCTGCGTGACAAGGAAATCCACCGCCCCGATGTGGACCGCATGAAGTAGGGTCGCGTCGACGACGTCATTTGCCTTCGCTAGAAGGCCAAATTCGCGCTGGAGCGTTGCCGAGGTAAGGCCGCGAACCTTAGCTAAAGTTTGGAATTTGTTTAACTTGCTGAGCGCAATCCTCCGCCGTTCCGAGTCTCTGTCCCTGCAGAGATCGTCACGAGCCGCTTCGTGGACGAAGATGTCGACCTTGTGTCTGGCAGCAAGGCTGGTGAAAGCGGAAAAGGCTGGGTTAACGGCGCGGTTGTCTTCGAGATGAATAACAACGTTAGTATCGATCAAATACGTTTGATTGCTCATTCTTGAGCGCCTGCTGAAGGCTGGGCTTCGCATACAAGAAGGATTGTGGAGCATTAAAGTTAAATCGCTCCTTGAGTTCGGCTAGGTCGAGCGGTCGCGAGAATGGACGCGCGTTAGATATCCTTAATGCGTAACCTTCCTCGACTCCTCGGAAATAGCCGTCGAAATCCTGCTTCCGAATCAATGCGGATCTGCCGTGCCGTTGCCAAAGTACAGCGACGGGAAGACGCTCGACATCTGTAATTTCGGCGGCACCGACTAAAGCTCGAACTGGTGAGGTAGAATAAATATATACTATTACACCACGGTCGACGGCTATAGGAAATCGTCGCCGAAGTTCGACGGTTTTGGCCCCTTCCATGATTTTTTTCGTGTAGGCCGGCTTGATGCTTAGGATGAGATCTCTCCGCCGTGACGGTTCATCGCCAAATATCGGAAGAATATACTGATCATTATCGATGCGGCCGCCGATAGCTTCGTGAAGCGACGGGCCAAGATCGGAGTCGGACGGGAACACGGCGCCAATACTTAGGCGTGCACCAAGCGCCTCGACATAGCGCTGCAAGGAAGAGATCTGCACGTCACCGCGCTGCTCAATCTTCGATACCGCTGCTTGTCCCAACGCCAGACGTTTGGCGATTTCACGTTGCGTTAAGCCGGCCGCCTGCCTCAGCGCCTTGAGCGATGAGCCGACAACGCGGCCAGCGTCACTGTCACCGACACGAACAGCTTCAATGATCTTGCGCTCGATATGTGCCATCCGATTCCATCCAGTGACACATAGTGTAGCTCGCCAGGCATATTCCTTACAACGAATATTCACAGCAAGTAGAGGCGTGCGGGGTCATAAAGTGGATACGGAGGTGGAATCGGGGTGTTGGCGACATGATACGGAACTCCCGGATCGACGATGGATCGGGACGCCCGAAACCGCGGCGCTGCCGCGCCGACTTCTGCAAAGCCTGATCAGGCCGCGCGCGGCTTGACGGCGGCGTCGATCTCGGCTCCGATTCGATCGCGTGCCAGTTCCAGATCATACGTGCTCTGCATGCCGAGCCAGAACTCAGGCGTCGTGCCGAAGTAGCGCCCGAGGCGCAGCGCCGTGTCCGGGGAGATGCCGCGCTTGGCATTGACGATCGCGCTGATGCGCATCTCGGGCACGCCCAAGGCCTGAGCCAAGGCATACTGGCTCATGTCCAAAGGCTTCAGGAAGTCCTCGCGCAGCACCTCGCCAGGATGCACCGGCGGAAAATCAGCCATAAAAGGTCACCTCGTTGCCGTCCAGGGTCAGTGGTAATCCACGATCTCAACATCGATTGCATCGCCATCGCGCCAAACGAAACAGACCCGCCATTGATCGTTGATGCGGATGCTGTGCTGACCTGCGCGGTTTCCAGCCAGGCGCTCCAGACGGTTACCCGGCGGCGCCCTCAGGTCATCGAGGGAGCGGGCGTGATGGAGCTGGACGAGCTTCCGCTTGCCGATCCTTAAGACGTCCTGTGGCACACCCTTGATGAACCGTCGCTCCCAGGAAGCGCGCGCGGCCTCATTGCGGAACGACTTGATCACGGGGCATTCTAGCCCTAAGCGATAGCTAACGCAAGGCGATACAATGGCCGTCGATCGCCAAAGCGGACAGCCGATCACGCGGCGATGAGCAGACGTCGCACCGCTCCCGCTCGTTTATGCTACCATGGCTTCAAACGAGAGGAGGGCGGGAATGATCTCAAAGGCAGCCTTCATCGGCCTTGGCGTGATGGGTTACCCGATGGCGGGCCACCTGCGCCGGGCCGGCTACGCCGTCACGGTTTATAACCGCACGTTGCGCAAGGCCGAGCGCTGGGTCGCAGAGCACGGCGGCGCGCTGGCGCAAACACCGGCGGTGGCGGCGCAAGGGGCGGACATCGTCTTCACTTGCGTCGGCAATGATGACGACCTGCGCGCGGTGATCCTCGGCTCGGCCGGGGCGCTGGCCGGGATGGCCGCAGGCGCGATCCTGGTCGATCACACGACGGCATCGGCCGCGGTCGCGCGCGACCTCGCGGGCGTCGCAGGGGCGCGCGGCATCGGCTTTCTCGACGCGCCGGTCTCCGGCGGCCAGAAGGGTGCGGAGAGCGGGCAGCTCTCGATCATGGCCGGCGGTTCGGAGGAGGTGTTCGCTCGCGCCGCGCCGGTGATGGCGGCCTATGCCAAGGCGATGACGCTGATCGGGCCGGTTGGCAGCGGGCAACTGACGAAAATGGTCAACCAGATCACGCTCGCCGGCCTGACCCAGGCGCTGGCGGAGGCGCTCAGCTTCGCGCAGCACGCCGATCTCGATCCGGACAAGGTGCTGGCGGCGATCGGCAAGGGGGCGGCGCAGTCGTGGATGATGGATCACCGGGCGACGACGATGATCGACGATCAGTTTGATTTCGGTTTTGCCGTCAATTGGATGCGGAAGGATCTTCGGATCGCGCTTGAGGAGGCGCGCCGCAACGGGGCGAGCCTGCCGGTGGCCGCGCTGGTGGATCAGTTCTATGCCGAGATCCAGCGCCGCGACGGCGGCCGCTGGGACATCACCAGCCTGATCCGGTTGCTGCGCTGACGGCTGGTCGGCTTCGCGGCCGGTATGGCGGCGGCGCGTTTGACAGCGGCCCGTGAAGGGAATATGGTCCTATAGCCCGCGTTCCGTCGGCACTTGCCGCGAATGACGACACGTGACGACACTTGACGACGAACGACGACATCGCGCTTGCATCGCAGTAAAATAGTGCTGCTTTTCAATAAGTTGCGCTAGAATAGGGGGCAACAGCAGGCCGCAGGAGGACCGAAAATGGAGACAATTGCGATTCCGGGCACCGATTTGCGGCCGACGCGGATCGGGCTTGGCACCTGGGCGATCGGCGGCTGGCTGTGGGGCGGGACCAGCGAGGCGGATTCGATCCGCACCATCGAGGCCGCCGTCGAGCACGGCATCACGCTGATCGACACCGCGCCAATCTACGGCTTCGGCCACGCCGAGGAGATCATTGGCAAGGCGCTGCGGAAGAGTAATCTGCGCGCGAAGGTGGTGCTGGCGACGAAGTGCGGGCTCGCCTGGTTCGAGGGCGGCCAACTGCCGCACCGCAACGCCAGCCGGGCGCGGATCCTGCGCGAGGTCGAGGATTCGCTTCAGCGCCTGAAGACCGACGTCATCGACATCTACCAGGTCCACTGGCCGGATTACGAAACCCCGATCGAGGAAACGGCGCAAACGCTGAACGAGCTCCTGGAGCAGGGCAAGATCCGCGCCATCGGCGTCTCCAACTTCGCGCCGTCGCAGATGGAAGCCTTTCGCGCGGTGGCGCCGCTCGCGACCTCACAGCCGCCCTACAACCTTTTCGAGCGGCGGGTGGAAGCCGATGTGCTCCCGTACTGCCGCGAGCACGGCATCGTCACGCTCACCTACGGCGCGCTCTGCCGCGGGCTGTTGTCCGGGCGGATGACGGCGGAGACGACCTTCGAGGGCGACGACATCCGCACTTGGGATCCCAAGTTCTGTACGCCGCGCTTCACCGAGTATCTCGCGGCCGTCGAGCGTCTGGACAGCCTGGCGCAGGACCGCTGGGGCAAGCGCGTCGTTCACCTTGCGCTGCGCTGGCTTCTGGATCATCCGGGCGTCGGCATCGCGCTGTGGGGGGCGCGGCGGCCGGAGCAACTGGCGCCGCTGGCCGGCATCGAGGGCTGGTCCTTGAACGACGATGATCGCGCCGCCATCGAGCGGATCATCAGCGAGGCCGTGACCGATCCGATCGGGCCTGAGTTCATGGGCCCGCCCAAGCGCCGGCCCAGCCCACCAGCGTAAGGCCGAAAGTCCTAAAGCCGGCTACCGATCTCGGCAGCGAGCGCGCTGATCTCCAGCGCCGCCGCGCTCTTGGGCGCCTGCTCCAGCGTCGAGCGGCCCTCGAGCATGCTGGCGGCAAAGGCGATCCGGTTGCCGATCGTCGCCGCCGCCACTGGCAAGCCGTCGGCTTCCAGCTTGGCGCGCATCTGTTCGATCAGGCGGCCGCGCGGCGGCATCCGGTTGAGCACGATCAGGATTGGCACCCGCTCCTTGCGGGCAAGCGTCAGCGTTGGCGCCGTCGCCCAGATATCCATCGGGCTCGGCTGGACCGGCACCACGACCAGGTCGGCGGTGCGGATCGCGGCCTTGGCCTCGGTTTCGGCGTGCGGTGGGCTGTCGATGATGACGAGGTCGTGGCGGCTCTTCATGCGGTCGACGTCGGCGGCCATCTTCCAGCCGGCGACGGCCACAAACGACAGCGACGAGGCGGCCGCCGGCAGGCCGGCGCGGATCCGGTACCATTCACTCAAGCTCGCCTGCGGGTCGATGTCGATCAGCCCGACCCGTTTGCCGCTGTTGGCAAAGGCGACCGCGAGATGCGCGGCCAGCGTCGTCTTGCCGGCGCCGCCCTTTTGCTGGGCAATGGTGAGAACCTTCGCCGCCATCGCGGTCTCCTTCCCCTTTTCCCCTGATGCGGGCGTCTGCGCCCAACCGTTCGTTGCTGCCGGCTTTCCCGTTCACTCTAGCGGTGTTGAAGAACGGTTGAAAGAGGCTGGTGCCCGAGCGCGCGGTCAGTAGCGCGCGGTCAGTAGCGCGCGGTCAGTGGAAGTCGCGCGAGGAGACCTCGAAGCGGGCCTCGTCGCCAGCGCGGCTGGGGGTGAGGTTGGGGGCAATTTGGCGGCTCAACCGCGCAAGCACGGGATCGAGGGTAACCAGCCGCCGGGCCAGCACGTGCACCACCGCGCCTTGCCGCTGCACCCGCCCCTCGACGCCGATCATCTGCGCCCCCAGCACGGTCCCGCGATGGCGGGCGAAGACGGCAGGCTTGACGATCAGGTTGGCCTGGCCGGTCTCGTCTTCGAGCGTAATGAAGATGATCCCTTTGGCGCTGCCAGGGCTCTGCCGGGTGATGACGAGGCCCGCCGTCTTCACCCGGACCTCGTGCTTAAGCGCCGCGATCCGCACCGCCGGCAGGTATCCTTCCGTCTTCAGGCGGGCACGCAACAGCGCCACCGGGTGCGCCTTCAGCGACAGGCCGAACGCCTGATAATCGTCGCTGACCTCCTCGCCCAGAGGCGCCGGCGGCAAGGCAACGGCGGGTTCTTGGCTCTTTTCGGCGCCGGCGAACAGGGCCGCGAACAGGGGCAGCGGCTCCTCCTCCAACCCCAGCACCGCCCACAGCGCGCACCGGCGATCAAGCTTGAGCGAGCCAAAGGCATCGGCGCGGGCGAGCGTCTCCAGCGTCCTTGGTGCCAAGCCGGCACGGGCGGCAAGCTCCGCAATCGATGCGAAGGGGCGGCTGCGGGCGACCGTGATCCCTCTCGCCTCGGCTTCCCTTAAGCCCTTGATCTGACGGAAGCCTAGGCGCAGCGCCGGCCCGCCGGTCGCGGCCGGCTCGAGTGTGCAGTCCCACTCGCTGGCATTCACATCGGCCGGCAGGACGGGGACGCCGTGCCGCTTGGCATCAGCGATGATCTGCGCCGGGGCGTAGAAGCCCATCGGCTGGCTGTTGAGGAGCGCGCAGGCGAACGCGGCCGGGTAGTGGCACTTGAGCCAGGCCGAGACATAGACGATCAGCGCAAAGCTGGCGGCGTGCGATTCCGGAAAGCCGTAGTCGGCGAAGCCCTCGATTTGGCGAAAGCAGCGCAGGGCGAAATCGGCCTCGTAGCCGCGCCCGGTCATGCCGGCGATGAAACGGTCGCGGAAGTGATGGATGGTGCCGTGGTTGCGGAAGGTCGCCATCGCCCGCCGCAAACCGTCGGCCGCGGACGGCGTGAAGCCGGCGGCGACGATGGCGATCCGCATCGCCTGTTCCTGGAACAACGGCACGCCCAGAGTCTTGCCGAGCACGGCCTTGAGTTCCGCGGACGGAAACGCGACCTCCTCCAGGCCTTCGCGCCGGCGCAGGTAAGGGTGCACCATGTCGCCCTGGATCGGGCCGGGCCGCACGATCGCGACCTCGATCACCAGGTCGTAGAATTCCTTCGGCTTGAGCCTCGGCAGCATGCCCATCTGTGCCCGGCTCTCGACCTGGAACACGCCGACCGAGTCCGCCCGGCACAGCATGGCATAAACGGCCGCATCCTCCGCCGGCACCGTCGCCAGCGTCAGCCGCCGGCCGTGGTGCTGCGCGATCAGCGCCAAGGCCTTGCGCACGCAGCTCAGCATGCCGAGGCCCAAAATGTCGATCTTGAGGATGCCGAGCGCGTCGAGGTCGTTCTTGTCCCACTCGATGACGGTCCGCTCGGCCATAGCTGCATTGCCGATCGGCACCACCTCGTTCAAGGGACTGCGGGTGATCACCATGCCGCCGGTATGCTGGGAGAGGTGGCGCGGAAAGCCCTTGAGCTCCTCGGCAAGGGCGATCACCCGTTGCAGCCACTGATCGCAAGGGTTGAGGCCGGCCGCGTGCAGCTCGTCCGCGCCGACCTCCGCCCACGGCCGCCGCCAGAAGGCGCGCTGCAGGGCGGTGATTGCATCGTCCGAGAGGCCAAATACCTTGCCGACCTCGCGCAGCGCGCTCTTGGTGCGGTACGAGATCACCGTTGCCGTCATGCCGGCGCGCTCGCGGCCGTACTTCTGATAGACGTACTGGATTACCTCCTCGCGCCGCTCGTGTTCGAAGTCGACGTCGATGTCCGGCGGCTCGTTGCGTTCGGCGCTGATGAAACGTTCGAACAGCACTTCGATGCGGGCGGGATCGACGGCGGTGATGCCGAGGCAGAAGCAGACGGCCGAGTTCGCTGCCGAGCCGCGCCCCTGGCACAAGATGCTGCGCTCGCGCGCGAAGCGGACGATGTCGTGGACGGTGAGGAAGTAGGGTGCGAACTTGAGCGTCGCGATCAGCTCGAGTTCGTGCGCAATCTGGGTCTTGACCTTCGCCGGCACGCCATCCGGATAGCGCTCGTCCGCACCGAGCCAGCTCAGGTGCGCAAGCTCCTCCTGCGGCGTGCGGCCCTGCGGCACCGGATCGATCGGGTATTCGTACTTGAGCTCATCGAGGCTGAAGGTACAGCGCCCAGCGATCTCAAGCGAGCGCGCCAAGGCGTCAGGATGGCTGCGGAACAGCCGTGCCATCTCGGCCGGCGGCTTCAGGTGCCGTTCCCCGTTCGCGAACAGGCGGTAGCCGGCCTCGCGCAGGGTGCAGTGTTCGCGGATGCAGGTGAGCACGTCCTGCAACGGCCGCCGGGTTGCTTCGTGCGCATGCACATCGTTGGTGGCAACGAGCGGCACGCCGCAGGCGTTGCCAAGCGCCGTCAGGGTGGCGAGCCGCACGTCATCGTCGCCCTGATAGAGTTTGGCGGCGGCGAGGGAGAGACGGTCGCCGAAGTCCTGCTTGAGGTGCTCGAGGAGGAGGGCGAAGTCCTGATCCGGCTTGTCCGGCGGCACCGCAACCAGCATCTGGCCTTCGCTGAAGGCGATGACGTCGGCGAGCGACAGCCGGCACTCGGCCTTGGGCGCCCGCCTGCGGCCCACGCTGAGGAGGCGGCAGAGCCGGCCGTAGGCGGCGCGGTCGGTGGGAAAGCAAAGGAGGCTTGGCGCATCGTCCAGATCCAGCCGCGCGCCAACGATGAGGCGGGTCCCGCTCGCCTTGGCGGCCGTGTGCGCGCGGACGATGCCGGCAAGCGTGTTGCGGTCGGCAATCCCGATCGCGGCGGTGCCTAGGCGCGCGGCTGTGGCGACCATCTCCTCCGGGTGCGAGGCGCCGCGCAGGAAGCTGAAGTTGGTGGTCACCTGCAGTTCGGCGTAACCGGTCATCCGCGCGCGTCCCTCGTCAGCCGAACAGGCCGTGCAGGTACCAGCGCGGCGGCGCATCGGCGCGGTAGGGTCCTTCGCGATAGACCCAGAACCTGCAGCCGTCCGTGTCCTCGAGCCGGTAGTAGTCGCGGCTGGCGGCGCCTAAGTCCGCACCGGCATCGCTGCGCCACCACTCCGGCGCGATCCGCTCCGGCCCGTCGGCGGCGATGATGCGGTGCTGCAGGCGGCGCCAGCGGAAGAGCGCAGGCGGCCCCTCTGGCACCGGCGCCACCACCTCGATCGGCTCCGGTGAAGGGAACAGCGTGAGCGGCCGCGGCTGGCGGAGCCAGGGGCCCGTGCCGGCGGAAGCAGCTCCGGTCAGGGCCGGCACTTCCTGAAAGGCCCGCTCCGGAATGTGGCTTGCGTGCGGCGCCAGCCAGACGACCGCTTCCGCCCCCAGCCGGTTGCTCAAGCGGTCGATCAGCGCACCGAGGCTGTCCGCTGCCGCGGTGTCCGCCCTGTCCGCGCCGTCAAGCGCGATCGCGGTTTGAGCGGGCCGATGCGGCTCGGTGACGAGGGCTGCGAGCGTCATCACCTCGATACCGAAGCCGACGTCCAAGCCCTCCAGCTTGTCGCGCAACAGCCGGCTCAGGTGTGCCTCGGCGACGCTGGGGCGGCTGGTGCCAGCTTCGATCCGGGCGAGGCTGCCGTCGCTGCGATAGCACGCGAGCTCCAGTTGCCGGGCGCCGCGCTGTGCTGCCTGCAGCCGCCGGCTCAACTCGGCAACCAACAGTGCGACGACGGCCGTCACGTCACTCAAGCGGCCGAGCGGCTCGGCAAAGGCGAGGCGGGCGAGGAACTCCGGCTGCGGCCGGCGCGGCGACAGCGGCTCATCGACCCGGCCGACAGCCTGATCGAGCGTAAGCAGCAGCGCCTCGCCGAAGCGGGCGGCGAGCGGGGCGCGCGGCAGTGCCATGAGATCGCCGATCCGGCTTAAGCCCAGCCGGCGCAACCGCTGGAGCGCGGCCACGGGCAGCCGCAGCCCCTCGATGGGGAGTGGCCGCAGGCGCGTCGCGACTTCGCCTGCCGGCACGATGCTGACCGGCTTCCGCGCCAGCCGGGCCACAGCCCAGGCGGCACCGGCGGTCTCTGCCACCGCGGCCGCGGCGGTGAAGCCAAGCGCGGTCATGCGCTTGACCAGATCGGCCAGAAGGGCCGCCTCATCGCCGCAGAGGTGGGCGCAGCCGGAGATGTCGAGCCACAGCCCGGCGCCGCCGCCCAGCCGGCCGGCCCCGGTGCTGGCCGCATCGATGGCGGTCCAGGGCGTATAGCGCGCGCACCAGTCGGTGAGGCGCGCCAGCAGCCGGCTGTCGGCGGCCCCATCGTGCGGGCGGACGTCGAGATCGGGCCGGATCGCCTTGGCACCCGCGAGCGGCAGGCCTGGCGCGATGCCGGCGGCGTACGCGGCGGCGCTGACGGCCATCAGCCGCAGCCCGCCATTGCCGGCGCTGCCGACGGTGGCGATCAGGGGTGCCGCCGCCTCAGCCGGCGCGCGCGCTTGGCTGCCTGCCTGGCTGCCAAGCCGCCGGCGCCGGCGGTCGGTGACGAAGCTCGGCAGCCAGAGCGAGACGATCCGTTTCATCGCACCATTCCACCACCCAACTCCCCGCCGGGCCGCTGCGGCAGCGCAGCAGCTCCAGCCGCCAGCGGCTGCGGATGCCGGGCGCGTCGGCAATTCCGGGGACAGCACCGATCTGCCAGCGGGTGACGGCCCAGGCGGCAGTGGCCGCAGCCGCGCCGGGCCGCAACAGGAGCGCCGTGCCGCCGCTCGCCTCGGCCGCCAGTTGCAACCGGCGCAGGCCGATTGGTGCCAGGACCGTGGTTTCCCCCAGCACTGCCGCCACTGCCGGGCAGCGCAGTGCGTCTTCCATCACCCACAGCACATCCGCCTCGCGCTCGACATGCACCATCAGCAGCCGGGCGGGATCAAGGCCCATGCCGGCAAGCCCGGGTGCATAGAGGCCGCGGCGGCGCCGGCACCACAGCACGTGCCCGCCCCGTCCGGCGAAGCGAGCCAGGAGGACGGCAGCGAACGCGACTGCAGCAGCGCTCGCATCAGCCGCCAGGATCTCATGCAGGCAGCCGCGCGGCAGGCCGCCCCAGGGCAGGGTGCGGTCAATCGCGGTGAGGCCGAGCGGCACCGGCGGCCGGGCGGTTGCACCCTTGCTGCGCGGCTGCCCAGTTCGCAACTGAGCCTGCAGGGCGGCGATCGTAAGCGCGGCAGGCGGACGGGAAGGCAGGGCAGGGGCCATCGCCGGGGGCTCTATGTTCATGATATGTTCGATTTTAGCCGACGCGCCGACGCCGTCAAGCCCCTGTCAGCGAAACCGTTCGCTGCCGAAGCCGTCGAGAGCAATTTCAGGGGTTTGACCCAGGATCACGTCGGCGACGACGCGCCCCGCCCCGCAGGCCATGGTCCAGCCCAGCGTGCCGTGGCCGGTGTTGAGGAACAGACCCGAGAGCGGCGTCGCGCCCATCACCGGCACGCCGTCCGGCGTTGAGGGGCGAAGGCCGGCCCAGAATTCGGCCGCGCCTGGGTCCCCACAGCGGGGGAATAGTTCCATCGCCTTCTCCCGCAGGAACATCGCCCGCTTCGGCCAGACGGTGGTGTCGTAGCCGGCGAACTCGGCGGTGCCGGCAATCCGCAGCCGCTCGCCCAGCCGGCTGTAGACCATCTTGAACTCATCATCGATCAGGCTCACGACCGGTGCTAAGCCTTCGGCCGCGACCGGGATCGTCACCGAGTACCCCTTGGCCGGATAGACCGGCAGCCTGATGCCGAGCGGCTGCAGCAGCAGCGGCGAGTAGCTGCCGCAGGCGACGACGAAGGCATCGGCCGTAATCGTGCCGGCTGCGGTCTCGACCGCTGTCACCGCCTGACCGGCGCGGACCAGCCGTTCGATCGTCGTCCCGTACTGAAAGGTTACGCCTTCGGCCGCGCACGCCTCAGCGAGGCCGACCGTGAACGCGTGCGCATCGCCGCTCTCGTCATCGGGGCTGAAGATGCCGCCGACGAGGTGCGGCCGTGCCGCTGCCAGCGCCGGCTCCAGCGCCACGCAGGCATCCGCATCGATCACCTCGCGCCGGCAGCCGAGGCGGTTCATCAGCTCTACCAGCGGCAGCGCTTCCGCATAATCCTTCGGGTTGCGGAATATGTGGAGAATGCCGCGTATCAGTTGATCGTACGCGATGCCGGTTGCTGCGCGCACCGCCGCCAACTGCTGCCGGCTGTAGACGGCCAGCCGCAGGGCGCGCTCGGTGTTGGTGCGCATGCGCGAAGCCGTGCAGTTGGCAAGAAAGCGCACGAGCCAGGACGCCAGCGCCGGATCGAGACGAAGGTGGAACAGGAGCGGCGCATCGGCCCGGCCCAGCCACTTGAATGCCTTCCACGGCGTGGCCGGTGTTGCCCAGGGCGTGGTGTGGTTGGCGGAGATCTGGCCGCCGTTGGCAAAGCTGGTCTCAAGCCCGGCGCCGGGTTGGCGATCGACCACCACCACCGTGGCGCCGCCCCGCGCCAGAAACCAAGCCGTCGCCACGCCGACGACGCCCGCGCCCAGTACGACAACCTTCACCGCGCGTCCCTCTTCCTTCCCGCATTCAGTCTTATAGGAACGGTCTCGGCCTTCCGCCACTTTGCGCGGGGTACTATCATCCCGCAACCGACCGTGGGCCGGACCGCGCGACAGGCAGCGGCGGGCGAGAAGGGGAGACAAGCGTGGCGGCGGCGGACTGTGCCCTGTTGAGCGTTGAGGAGATGTATCGCGCCGATTCGCTGGCGATGCAGGGCGGCGTGCCCGGTCTCACCCTGATGGAGGCGGCGGGCACGGCGATCGCGCGCGCGATCCGCAAGCGTTGGCGCCCGCGGCCGGTGGCGGTCCTGTGCGGGCCGGGCAATAACGGCGGCGATGGCTTCGTCGTTGGGCGGCTGCTGGCGGCCGAGGGCTGGCCGGTGCGCCTGGGCCTGCTCGGCGCGCCCGACGCCCTCAAAGGCGATGCCGGCGCCAATGCCGCGCGCTGGCGGCGACCGATCCAGCCGCTGCATCCCGACCTCCTGGCCGGTGATCCGCTCGTCGTCGATGCCCTGTTCGGTGCCGGCCTTGCCCGGCCGCTGGACGGCATCACCCGCACGCTGATCGAGGCGATCAACGCGCGCGATCTCGACTGCATCGGCGTCGACGTGCCGAGCGGCGTGCACGGCGATAGCGGCGAAGTGCTGGGCGTTGCGCCGCGCTGCCGGCTCACCGTCACCTTCTTCCGCACCAAGCCTGGGCACCTGCTCCTGCCCGGCCGGGCTTTGTGTGGCGAGTTGATCGTGGCCGACATCGGCATTCCGGCGGCGACGCTCGAGCGGATCCGACCGGCCACGTTCGCCAACGCGCCTGCGCTCTGGCAGGAGCACTTGCCGCGGCCGGCACGCGCCGGCAACAAGTACCATCGCGGCCATGCGGTTGTTGTCGGCGGCGAGGAGATGACGGGGGCGGCGCGCCTTGCGGCGGAGGCCGCGCGCCGGATCGGCGCCGGTTTGGTGACGATCGCGGCTGCTCCTGCCGTGCACGCCATCTATGCCGCCGGCCGGCCAGGCACCATCGTCGCCCGCATCGCCGACGCAAAGGCTTTGCATGAGCTTTGCAGTGATCCGCGCCGGAACGCGATTCTTATCGGCCCCGGCGCCGGCGTGAGCGCGCAAACGCGGGAACGCGTCTTGATGCTGCTCGGTCTCGCCAAGCCATGCGTGCTCGATGCCGACGCACTCACCGTATTTCGCGATGATCCAGAGAGCCTGTTCGCGGCAATCAAGGCGCCTTGCGTGCTGACCCCGCACGAGGGTGAGTTCGCGCGGCTGTTTGCGGACAGCGGCGACAAGTTGGCGCGCGACAAGTTGGCGCGCGCCAGGGCGGCGGCGGCCCGGAGCGGCGCGGTCGTGCTGTTGAAGGGTGCGGACACGGTGATCGCTGCTGCGGACGGGCAGGCCGCCATCAACGCCAATGCGCCGCCCACACTCGCGACCGCCGGCAGCGGCGACGTTCTGGCGGGGATGATCCTCGGGCTGTTGGCTCAGGAGGTGCCCGCGTTCATGGCCGCGGCCGCCGCCGTTTGGCTGCACGGCCAAGCCGCCTCGGTCGTCGGTCCCGGCTTGATTGCGGAAGACCTGATCGATGCGGTGCCGCAGGCGTGTGCGGAGCTGGCCACGGCGGCACATCGCGATGGCCATCCTAAGCCGGCAAGGCACCGCAAAGCCGAACCGTAGCGAGGTCTTTAGGAACATCGAGGCCGACGCGACCAACAAACAACAAGAACAAGGCACTATGCCATGAGTATCAACCTCGTTGCCAAACCAGAGGACCGGGGCAACCTGATCCGCCAGGCGCTGCGCTCGTTGCGGGCCGGCTGGCAGGGCATCGCCGGGGCACGCTACGACGCCGCTGCGGCCAGTATGCGCCCCGATCTCCCCGGAGATGACTTGGAACCGCTGCGCCAGCAGATGCGGGCATGCCTGGAAGGGCGCGGCGGTGAGGTTTCTGCCCGCGCCCGTGCGGCTGCCCTCGGGCGGGCCTACCTCACGCTCGACCCGACCGGTCGCGAACGCTTCCTGCGCGTTCTCGCGGTCGATTTCGATATCGCGGAGGCGGAGGTAAGCGCTGCCATCGACGCCCTCAAAGCGGCTCAGTCACTGGAAGAGCGCAACCGAACCCGCCAGCGCCTGCGCGCGACCCTGGAGCCGCCCCGGGTCAAACTCCTGACCCAGTTCAACAGCTTGCCGCAGGGGATTAAGTTTCTTGTTAACATGCGGGCGGAGCTGCTGCCACTGGGGCGGAAGGATCCGGCACTGGCGCTTCTTGCCGACGACCTGCGCGTGCTGCTGGCGACCTGGTTCGACGTCGACTTCCTTGAACTGCGGCGTATCACCTGGGACACGGCCTCCGGTGCGTTGCTTGAGAAACTGATTGCCTATGAGGCGGTGCACCCGATCGAGAGCTGGGATGACCTCAAGAACCGCCTCGACTACGACCGGCGCTACTTCGCCTACTTCCACCCGCGCATGCCCGATGAACCGCTGATCTTCGTTGAGGTGGCTCTTGTCAATGGGATGGCGGACAACGTTCAGAATCTGCTTGATCCCAAGGCACCACCGCAGGACCCGAAGACGGCGGACGCGGCGATCTTCTACTCGATCTCAAACGCCCAGCGCGGCCTTGATGGCATCAGCTTCGGCAACTTCCTCATCAAGCGGGTGGTCGGTGAGCTTTCACATGAGTTCCCGAACATCAAGACGTTTGCGACGCTGTCGCCGATCCCCGGATTCGTCCATTGGCTCGATCTGGCCCTCTCCGAGGGGCGGCCCGGACTCTTGAAGCCGGCGGACCGCAAGACGCTCACCGCGCTGGGCGTTACCAAGGGCGCAAAGGGTTGGCTGCGGCAGACGCTGGCCGGTTCCGACTGGCACCACAACGAAGCGCTCTTGAAGACGCTACGCCCGCTGCTGTTCCGGCTGTGTGCGCAATACCTGGCCCGCGAGCAGCGCAGCGGCGGCACCGCGCTCGACCCCGTAGCCCATTTCCACCTTTCCAACGGCGCCCTGATGGACCGTCTCAACTGGATGGCCGACCGCTCGAAGCGGGGCTTGCGTCACTCCGCGGGACTGATGATCAATTATCGCTACGACTTAGCGAAGATCGAGGAGAACCACGAGCTCTATCGTTCGAGCGGCAAACGCGCGCTGTCGCCCGGGATCCGGGGGCTGTTGTCGGGCTAGCAACGTTGAGCGGGTCCGGAACAACACGCCGCTGGCGGCAGCCTTAAGCCCGCCATTCGCTGTGCGATTGACAGAGGGGGGCAAATCTCTAGATTGCCTAAGCCTCGCCAGCATGCGACAGCGCGCGGCTGCGACCATCAGGACGGCGGCGCGGGCGTGGTGGAACTGGTAGACACGCAGGTTTTAGGTACCTGTGACGCAAGTCGTGGGGGTTCGACTCCCTCCGCCCGCACCACAACACTGACGCCAGCCCGCCGTGGCGCAGGGCGCCGTTCGATCCAGCAACGAGTTCCGTAACAACCATTGGCAGGGTGCCGCTTACCGATGCAGGTTTCCGAAACGCGAACAAAGGGTTTGCTCCACGAATTCAAGGTAGCGGTTCCGGCTGCCGACCTCGAAGCGAAACTCGCCAAACGCTTAAACGAACTGGCGCGCAGTGCCGCGATCAAGGGCTTCCGCCCCGGCAAGGTTCCGGTCGCGATGCTGCGCAAGAAGTATGGCCTGGCTTTGAAGGCAGAGATCGTCGAGGAGACGATCAACGACAGCTCGGCGGCGCTGATGCAGGAGCGGGGGCTGCGCCCGGCACTCCAGCCGAAGGTTGAGATCGTCAACAGCGGAACTGAAGGTGATCTCGAATACACGATGGCGATCGAGGTCCTGCCGGAGATCACCGCCCCCAACTACGCCGACATCAAGCTCGAGCGTCTGGTTGCCGAGCTCGATGAAGGGGAGGTCGACAGCTCGATCGAGCGCATCGCCAAGCTGCTGCGCCAGGTTGGGCCGGTGACCGAGGCGAGGCCAGCCGAAACCGGCGATGTCGCGACGGTGGAGATCGCAGCCCCGGAAGGTGTGCCGCTGCCGGTGCCGGGCGACGGCAAGGAATTCACCTTCGAGATCGGCGCCGAGGAGGGAGCGCCTGCGGCCCTGAACGAGGGGGTGATCGGCCTCAGCCTCGGCGAGCAGCGCGAGATCGCGATCGAATTGCCGGCGGATCATGCCGATCCGGCATTTGCCGGCAGCCGGCAGACCTATCAAGTCACGCTCAAGGAACTGAAGGCGTTCGAACCACTGCAGGCCGACGATGCCATGGCGCAACGGCTGGGCGCCGCTACGCTTGAGGATCTGAAGACCACGATCCGCGATCGACAGGCGCGCGAGCTTAAAGAACACACGCGCCAGCGTCTCAAGCGCGACCTGCTTGACTGTCTTGCCGGCCTCTACGCCTTCGACGTGCCGGGTGGGCTGGTCGAGCGCGAGTATGCCCAGATTGTCCGCCAGATGGCGCCGCAGCCGCTCGATCAGGGCGAAGCGCACGAGCATGAACATGAGCATACCCATGCCGGGGAGCACACGCATGAACATGCTCACGCGCACGATGATGAGCATGTGCATGCGCACGATGACGAGCCCGGGCATGCGCATGACGACGAGCCCGGGCATGTGCACGGGCCCGGCTGTGGCCACGAGCACGCACACGACGACGAGCACGCGCAGGCGGCCGCGGGTGACGCCGCACTGAGCGACGAGCAACGGGCCGAATATCGGGCACTGGCGCAGCGGCGAGTCCGCCTCGGTCTCGTCCTTGCCGAAGTCGGGCGGCAGAACAGCGTGCGTCTGACACCGGAAGAGGTCGGCAAGGCGATCAGCATTGAAGCCAGGAAGTACCCGGGTCAGGAACGGATGGTGCTAGACTTCTTCCGCAAGAATGAGGCCGCGCGCGAGGCCTTGGCGGCCCCGCTGCTCGAAGACAAGATCGTCGATTTCATGCTCGAGCTGGCCACCATCAGCGAGCGCCCGGTCACCTCGGCCGAACTCGTGGCGGGACAGAAAGAGGCGATCGAATCCGACACGGCCACTGCCCTTGACCCGGCGACCGCTGCGAGCCCACCTCAAGAGCAACAGGAGTAACCCCGAACCTACAGACGGCACGCAGCCGGGCATGTCCGCCGAGCACGGGCGCCAGGAGCCAGCGCCGAAGACCGGCATGTGTATGATGTCGCGGAAACCGAACCCAGTCGGAAGCGGAGAGCAATGATCAACGAATTCGATACGCGGATGAATACGCTCGTGCCGATGGTCGTGGAAACGACGAACCGTGGCGAGCGCGCTTATGACATTTATTCGCGGTTGTTGAAGGAGCGGATTGTTTTCTTGACCGGTCCGGTCAACGACGCCGTGGCCAGCTTGATTTGCGCGCAGTTACTGTTCCTGGAGTCGGAGAACCCGGCGAAGGACATTTCCTTCTACATCAATTCGCCGGGCGGACTGGTGACTGCGGGCCTCGCGATCTACGACACGATGCAATATATCCGCCCCGATGTCTCGACCGTGTGCATCGGCCAGGCAGCGTCGATGGGCTCGCTGTTGCTGGCCGCCGGTGCCGACGGCAAGCGGTACGCGTTGCCGAACTCGCGGATCATGGTGCACCAGCCATCGGGTGGCGCTCAGGGCCAGGCGACCGATATCGAGATTCAGGCGCGCGAGATTCTGGCGCTCAAGGCGCGCCTGAACCTGATTTACGTAAAACACACGAAACAGGCGTTAGATGTGATCGAGAACGCCGTCGATCGCGACCGCTTCATGAGCCCCGACGAGGCGAAAGCGTTCGGCATCGTCGATGAGGTTGTCGCGAGCAGACCGAGAACCGAGGAGGCCGATGAGCGCGCTGGCGCCGCAAAACCGCAGCGCACTTAAGCCCCGGGGCGACCGTCACGGCGTAGACTGACTGGCCGGGGCGGACGAAACGGCGAGGGAATGTGGGCTGTTCGAGGGAGGTGGCGCGGCCAAAGCGCGGAATGGCGCTTTTTGGGGATTGTGCGGAGGTTATAGGCTTGGCTAACATAGACTCTGAAGATCCAGCTGGTGAACGGGCAAACGCATGAGCAAATCAGCGGGCGGCGAGTCCAAGAACACGCTCTACTGCTCTTTCTGCGGAAAGAGCCAGCATGAGGTTCGCAAGCTGATCGCCGGGCCGACGGTGTTCATTTGCGACGAGTGCGTCGAACTTTGCATGGACATCATCCGCGAGGAGCACAAGAACGGCCTCGTGAAGTCCGGCGATGGCGTGCCGACGCCGAACGAGATTTGCGGCGTTCTCAATGACTATGTCATCGGCCAGGACCGCGCGAAGAAGGTGCTCTCGGTCGCCGTTCACAATCACTACAAGCGGATCAACCACGGCACGAAGAACAACGACGTCGAGCTGGCGAAGTCGAACATCCTTTTGATCGGCCCGACCGGGTGCGGCAAGACGCTGCTGGCGCAGACGCTGGCGCGCATTCTCGACGTGCCGTTCACGATGGCGGATGCGACGACGCTCACCGAAGCCGGCTACGTCGGCGAAGACGTCGAGAACATCATCCTCAAGCTTCTGCAGGCGGCCGACTATAACGTCGAGCGGGCGCAGCGCGGCATCGTTTACATCGATGAGGTCGACAAGATCTCGCGCAAGTCTGACAACCCCTCGATTACCCGCGACGTCTCCGGCGAAGGCGTGCAGCAGGCGCTCCTTAAGATCATGGAAGGCACCATCGCCAGTGTGCCGCCGCAGGGGGGCCGGAAGCATCCGCAGCAGGAGTTTCTGCAGGTCGATACGACCAATATCTTGTTCATCTGCGGCGGCGCCTTCTCGGGTCTTGAGCGGATCATTTCCGCGCGTACCAAGGGAACGACGATCGGCTTTGGCGCTGACGTGCGCGCTCCCGACGAACGGCCAACCGGCGAGATTCTGAAAGGCGTCGAGCCTGAGGACCTGCTCAAGTTCGGCCTCATCCCGGAGTTCATCGGCCGGCTGCCGGTCATCGCGACCCTGGGCGACCTCGATGAGGAGGCACTGGTCGACATTCTGACCAAGCCGAAGAACGCGCTCGTCAAGCAGTACCAGCGCCTGTTCGAGATGGAGAGCGTCCGCCTTCAGTTTACCGAGCCGGCACTGCGCGGCGTTGCCCGCCGTGCCGTGGTCCGCAAGACCGGCGCCCGCGGCCTGCGCTCGATCATGGAGAGCATCTTGCTCGATATCATGTTCGAGCTCCCCGGCCTGGAAGGGGTCGAGGAGGTCGTCGTCAACCGCGAAGTGGCGGAAGAGTTGGCCAAGCCGCTCCTTATCTATGCGGATCGCCGCGGCGACGTCGGCAGCAGCGCTTAAGCGCAGCAGGCCCTCGGGCGAGCCAAGCCCGCGCGGCAGTGGCGCTGCACACCAACACGATGCGCACGTGCGCATTCGGCACAAACGTATGGTAGCAGGCGTTGGTGCCGGCGCGCGAGGGCTGGAATGCCGCCCGGCACCTTGACCGGGGCGGCATCCACGACCACTATCTGAGGAGGCGGGCGCGCCGCCTTCCGTGCGCTCTTCCCTAAGGTCCCTCGAACGAAGGGTGTAACCACTCGTGACCCCCCCGACCACGACCTATCCCGTCCTGCCGCTGCGCGACATCGTTGTCTTCCCGCACATGATCGTGCCGCTGTTTGTCGGCCGTGAGAAATCGGTGCGCGCGCTTGAGGACGTGATGAAGGACGACCGGCAAATTCTGCTGGTCGCGCAGCGTAATGCAGCCCAGGACGAACCAACGCCGAAGGACATCTTCGCCGTCGGCACGGTCTCGACGGTGCTGCAACTCCTGAAGCTCCCCGATGGCACGGTGAAGGTCCTGGTCGAGGGCGGCAGCCGCGCGCGTGCCGTGCGATTCACCGACGAGAGCGCCTTCTTCGAGGCGGAAGCGCAGATGATCGAGGAGGAGCCAGGCGACCAGCGCGAACTCGAAGCGCTGGCGCGCTCGGTGGTCGGTCAGTTTGAACAGTACATCAAGCTGAACAAGAAGATTCCTCCGGAAGTGCTGGTCTCGGTCAATCAGATCGAGGATCCGAGCAAACTCGCCGATACGGTTGCCTCGCACCTGGCACTCAAGATCGCCGACAAGCAGGAGCTGCTGGAAACGCTGGTCGTCAGCGAGCGGCTGGAGCGCGTCTACTCGCACATGGAGGCCGAAATTGGCGTCCTGCAGGTCGAGAAGCGCATCCGCAACCGCGTCAAGCGGCAGATGGAGAAGACTCAGCGCGAGTACTACCTCAACGAGCAGCTGAAGGCGATCCAGAAGGAACTCGGCGAGACCGAGGACGGCCGTGACGAGCTGGGCGAGTTCGAAGACCGCATCAAGAAGACCGCGCTCAGCAAGGAAGCGCGCGAGAAGGCCTTGGGCGAGTTAAAGAAACTGCGCTCGATGAGCCCGATGTCGGCGGAAGCGACGGTCGTGCGCAACTACCTCGAGTGGCTGCTCAGCATTCCTTGGAAGAAGCGGACGCGGATCAAGAAGGACATCAAGAATGCCTACGCGATCCTCGATCACGACCACTATGGCCTGAAGAAGGTCAAGGAGCGCATTATTGAGTACCTGGCCGTGCAGCAGCGGACCAACAAGATGCGCGGCCCCATTTTGTGCCTCGTCGGCCCGCCGGGTGTCGGCAAGACCTCTCTCGGCAAGTCGATCGCACGCGCGACGGGACGCAATTTCGTGCGCATGTCGCTGGGCGGCGTTCGCGACGAAGCCGAGATCCGCGGTCACCGGCGCACCTACATCGGCTCGATGCCGGGCAAGGTGATCCAGGGCATGAAGAAGGCCAAGTCGTCCAACCCATTGTTCTTGTTGGACGAAGTGGACAAGATGGGGCACGACTGGCGCGGCGATCCGGCCTCGGCGCTGCTCGAGGTGCTCGATCCGGAGCAGAACAGCAACTTCAACGATCATTATCTTGAGGTTGATTACGATCTGTCCGACGCGCTGTTCGTGACCACTGCCAACACGCTCAACATGCCGCCGCCACTCCTCGACCGCATGGAGATCATCCGCATCTCCGGCTACACCGAGGACGAGAAGGTGGAGATCGCCAAGCGCCACCTGCTCCCGAAGCAGATCGAGGCGCACGGCCTGAAAGCGAAGGAGTGGTCGGTCTCGGACCAGGCGTTGCGCGAACTGATCCGCCATTACACACGCGAGGCCGGCGTCCGCAACCTCGAGCGGGAAATCGCCAACCTGACGCGCAAGGCGATCAAGGAGATCATGATCGGGGCGGCGACGGCGGTGCACGTGAACGCACGCAATCTCGCCAAGTACGCCGGTGTGAAGAAGTACCACGCCGGCGAGGTCGAGCTTGAGGATCTGGTGGGCGTCTCCACCGGCCTTGCCTGGACCGAAGTCGGCGGCGAGCTGTTGTCGATCGAATCGGTGATGGTCCCGGGCAAGGGCCGGGTGACCTATACCGGCAAGCTCGGCGACGTGATGCAGGAGTCGATCCAGGCGGCAAAGTCGTTCGTTCAGTCGCGCGCGATCCGGTTCGGCATCTCGCCGCTGATCTTCTCGCGACGCGACATCCACGTGCACGTGCCGGAAGGGGCAACGCCGAAGGATGGCCCGTCGGCGGGGATTGCCATGGTGACTTCGATCGTTTCGGTGTTAACGGGGATCGCGGTGCGCAAGGACGTCGCCATGACCGGCGAGCTGACCTTGCGCGGCCGTGTGTTGCCGATCGGCGGCTTGAAGGAAAAGCTGTTGGCAGCGCATCGGGGCGGGCTGAAGACCGTGCTGATCCCGAAGGACAACGAGCGCGAACTGAGCGAGATTCCGGATAACGTCAAGAAAGACCTGACCATTGTTCCGGTAGGGACTGTTGACGAAGTACTCGCACGCGCGCTTGTTGCCGAGCTCAAGCCGATCGAGTGGGATGAACAGGCCGATCTGAAGACACCACAGATTGGCAAACAGGAGGCCGAAGACGAAGAGCACGGCCTCATCACACACTAATGCGGCCGGCACCTGCCAGCGCATGCTCACGCATGCGCTGGCAGGGCGGGCCAGCCCCCGAACGGGTGGAAGACGACCAGCAAGCGGTTAAGTGCTTGACCGAATCGCTTTGTTTGACCTAGTTTTGCACCCAACAACCACCGGTAATAGGTGACAGCGTAGAGTCGCTTGTATCGGCCATATCAACGACCCTTTCGGGGGGCTTCGATGACCAAGAATGATCTGATTTCCTCCATCGCCACCTCAACCGGGCTCGATCGCAAGGATGCCGGTCGCGCTGTCGAAGGCATGTTGGCCGCAATTACCGATGCGCTGAAGGACGGCGCCGAGGTTCGGCTGGCAGGGTTCGGCACGTTTACCGTATCGGAGCGGGCGGCCTCAAAGGGGCGGGATCCGCGGACGGGTGAGGCGATTGATATCAGCGCCTCTAAGCAGGCCAAGTTCCGTCCGAGCAAAGCGCTCAAAGACGCACTGAACTGACGCGCATGCGGCCTTAAGCGGCCCGCCGGCCCGGTACCAGCCGCGGCCGGGGCGGGTGCTTTGGCGCGAGCGCTGGCTTGACGCCAGCGGCGCGGCTTGTCACTCTCCTTTGCGTGCCATGCCTCGTGCGCGCCGCACGCCGTCAGGGGTGCGGGCGTTCAAGGTGTAGCCGCGGGCGGTTAGCTCAGCCGGGAGAGCGCCACGTTTACACCGTGGATGTCGGCGGTTCGAACCCGTCACCGCCCACGGGTATTTGCGCCAAGGCCTGGCAGCCAACGCTGCGGGCCGCTCGCTTGACAGCCGGCACCTGCGGGGTTAGACCAGCCTCCGACCTCGGGCACCACGCTTCGGGGGTGTAGCTCAGTCGGTTAGAGCGCCGGCCTGTCACGCCGGAGGCCGCGGGTTCGAGTCCCGTCACTCCCGCCATGCTGTCGTGATGGGCCCGCCCGGCACTCTCTCCCATCGGGACGGCCGAAGAGATCGGAAATGGATACGCTCCTCGCCGAATATCTGCCCATCCTCATCTTTCTTGGCATCGCGATCGTCATTGCCGGCGGAGCCGTGGTCGCATCCTACATCGTTGGGGGCGAACGACCGGATGCCGACAAGAACGCTGCCTACGAATGCGGTTTTGATGCATTCGAGGACTCGCGCGGGCAGTTCGACGTGCGATTTTACCTCGTGGCGATCTTGTTCATCATCTTCGATCTTGAGGTGGCCTTCCTCTTTCCGTGGGCAGTGTCGCTGGGCACAATCGGCGCCTTTGGCTTCTGGTCGATGATGCTCTTTCTCGGCGTGCTGACGGTTGGTTTCATCTACGAGTGGCGAAAGGGCGCCCTGGAATGGGAATAGCGCCGACACAGCCGGAGATGGCTTCCGGCGAAGCCGCGCTGGAAGCGCGCGACGTTGACGCGCTGTGGCGCGGGGTGACGAACGCGATCGAGGATCGCGGCTTTGTCCTGACCCAGGTCGACAAGCTGGTGAACTGGGCACGAACGGGCTCGCTGTGGCCGATGACCTTCGGCCTGGCCTGCTGCGCCATCGAGATGATGCACTGCTATGTCAGCCGCTATGACCTCGACCGCTTCGGCGTGGTGCCGCGGCCCAGCCCGCGGCAGTCGGACGTCATCATCGTCGCGGGAACGCTGACCAACAAAATGGCGCCGGCATTCCGCCGCGTGTACGACCAGATGGCCGAGCCGCGCTACGTCATCTCGATGGGCTCATGCGCCAACGGCGGCGGCTATTATCACTATTCCTACTCGGTCGTGCGCGGATGCGACCGGGTGGTGCCGGTCGATATCTACGTTCCAGGATGCCCGCCCACGGCCGAGGCGCTCCTCTACGGCATCTTGCAGTTGCAGCGGAAAATCAAAAGAACCGGGACGCTCTGGCGCTAAGCCAAGCAAAAGCACGCGCGGCAGGTGGCAATTGCAGATGGATGAACAAGCTCTTCGTGAACTCGGCGAGACCTTGCAGGCGATCTTCGCCGAGCATGTGCTTGCGGCTGCCGTCGACCGCGGCGAGTTGACGGTAACGGTCGCGCCAGAATCGCTCGTCCGGGTGCTGTCGTTCCTGCGCGATGACGTCAACTTCCACTTCCGCCAATTGATGGACGTCTGTGGCGTCGACCATCCCGAGCGCGAGAAGCGCTTTGACGTGGTTTACAATCTCCTCAGCCTGACCCACAACCGCCGCATCCGGGTCAAGGTGATGACCGACGAGCACGAGCCGGTGCCAAGCGTGACCGGCGTCTTCAACTCGGCCAACTGGTGGGAGCGGGAGACGTGGGACATGTTCGGCATCATGTTTGCCGACCATCCCGACCTGCGGCGCATGCTGTGCGACTACGGCTTCGAAGGCCATCCGTTGCGCAAAGATTTCCCGCTCACCGGTTACGTCGAGGTCCGCTACGACAATGAGCGCAAGCGGGTCGTTTACGAGCCGGTCAAGCTGGAGCAGGAGTTCCGCAATTTCGATTTCTTGAGTCCGTGGGAAGGCATCCAGGCATCCCTGCCGGGCGACGAAAAAGCGGGCAGCTGAGGGACACGGTTGATGGCAGAAACGCAAATCAAGAACCTGACCATCAATTTCGGGCCGCAGCATCCGTCGGCGCACGGGGTCTTGCGGCTCGTGCTCGAAATGGACGGCGAGGTGATCGAGCGTGCCGATCCGCACGTCGGGCTTCTCCACCGCGGCACCGAGAAGCTGATCGAGTACAAGAACTACGTGCAGGCGGTGCCGTATTTCGACCGCCTCGATTACGTCGCACCGCAGAACCAGGAACACGCGTTCGCCCTCGCGGTCGAGAAGCTGCTGGGAATCACGCCGCCGCTGCGCGGCCAGTACATCCGCGTCCTCTACGCCGAGATCGGCCGCATCCTCAATCATCTGTTCACCGTGTGCGCATACGCGATGGATATCGGCGCCATGACGCCGATGCTGTGGGGTTTCGAGGAACGCGAACGGCTGATGGAGTTCTGCGAGCGTGTTTGCGGCGCGCGGTTGCACATGAACTACTTCCGCCCGGGCGGCGTCTCGCAGGATCTGCCCGCCGGCCTGGCCGATGATATCGCCGCATGGGCGGACGAGTTCCCGCGCTGCATCGATGATCTCGAGGCGTTGCTGACCGAGAATCGAATCTTCAAGCAGCGCTCGGTCGATGTCGGCGCCATCAGCGCCGAGGACGCCTTTGACCGGGGCTTCTCGGGGCCATGCCTGCGCGCGAGCGGGGTTCCGTGGGATCTGCGCAAGGCACAGCCCTATGATGTCTATGACCGGATGGATTTCGACGTGCCGGTCGGCAAGCACGGCGATTGCTACGATCGCTACCTCGTGCGGATGGTTGAGCTCCGGGAGAGCTTGAAGATCATCAAGCAGTGCCTGAACGAGATGCCGGCTGGCCCGGTCAAGGTCGATGACCGCAAGGTCGCGCCGCCGAAGCGGGGCGAGATGAAGGGATCGATGGAAGCCCTCATCCATCACTTCAAGCTGTTCACGGAAGGTTATCACGTGCCGGCCGGAGAAACGTACACCGTCGTCGAGGCGCCCAAGGGTGAGTTCGGGGTCTACCTTGTCTCCGACGGCTCGAACCGTCCGTACCGGTGCAAGATCCGCCCGCCTGGCTTCGCCCATCTGCAGGCGATGGATTTCCTCACCCGCGGCCACATGCTGGCCGATGTGGTGGCGGTGCTGGGCTCGCTCGATATTGTGTTCGGGGAGATTGACCGATGAGCGCGGCAACGCCGGCGCCGGCAGACGGCACATTCTGCTTCACGCCGGAAAACGAGGGCACCGCGCGAGCGATCATCGCCAAGTATCCGCCGCGCCGGCAGGCGAGTGCCGTGCTGCCGCTTCTTGACTTGGCGCAGCGCCAGAACGGCGGCTGGCTGTCGCAGGCGGCCCTCGATTATGTTGCGCAGTACCTGCAGATGCCGCCGATCCGCGTCTACGAGGTCGCCACCTTCTATACGATGTTCAACCTCAAGCCGGTCGGCCGCCATCACGTCCAGGTCTGCACCAACCTGCCGTGCTGGCTGCGCGGTTCGGACGCGATCGTCGCTACCTGCCGCAAGCACTTGGGCATCGGTCCGGGCGAAACCACGGCCGACGGCGAGTTCACGGTTTCCGAGGTTGAATGCGCGGGTGCCTGCGTCAACGCGCCGATGGTGCAGATTGGCGATGATTACTATGAGGATCTGACGGCTGACAGCATGGCCAGCATTCTTGAAACGCTGAAGGCCGGCGGAACGCCGAAACCAGGCTCCCAGAGCGGACGGCACAGCTGCGAGCCGGCCGGCGGCGTGACGTCGCTGACCTCGACGCCAGCGGTGCAGCGGTTCTTGGAAAAGAAAGCGGAAGGCAATCGCTGATGCTGCGCGATCAGGACCGCGTTTTCACCAATCTCTACGGATTTGATTCGCCATACCTGGAGGCGGCGCGGGCGCGCGGCGACTGGGACAACACGAAGGACCTTATCGGCCGCGGGCGCGAGACGCTGACGAAGGAGGTCCGCGACGCCGGCCTGCGTGGTCGCGGCGGCGCCGGGTTCAATACCGGCATGAAGTGGTCGTTCATGCCGAAGGAGGTGAGCCCCGGCCGGCCGCACTACCTGGTCGTCAATGCCGATGAAGGCGAGCCCGGCACCTGCAAGGACCGCGAAATCATGCGCCACGAGCCGCACAAGCTCCTTGAGGGCTGCGTGCTCGCGGGCAGCGCGATGGGCGCCCAGGCGGCCTACATCTACGTCCGCGGCGAGTTCTACCGTGAGGCTGAGGTTCTCCAGCGGGCGATCGACGAGGCCAACGGCGCCGGCCTTTTGGGACAGAATGCCTGCGGCGCCGGTGCCCGGTTCGATGTCTACGTGCACCGCGGGGCCGGGGCCTACATCTGTGGCGAGGAAACCGCCCTGATCGAAAGCCTGGAAGGCAAGAAGGGCCAGCCACGGCTGAAGCCACCGTTTCCTGCCAACGTCGGCCTCTACGGCTGCCCGACGACGGTCAACAACGTCGAGACGATTTCGGTGGTGCCGGCAATCTTGCGCCGTGGTTCGGGCTGGTTCTTGGGCCTCGGACGGCCGCGCAACACCGGCACCAAGCTGTTCAACGTCTCCGGCCACGTCAACCAGCCGTGCACGGTCGAAGAAGAGATGGGCATTCCGCTCAAGGAGCTGATCGAGCGGCATGCCGGCGGCGTCCGTGGCGGCTGGAACAATCTGTTGGCGGTCATCCCCGGCGGCTCATCGGTGCCCTTGCTGCCGAAGGCGGTCTGCGACAGCGTGCACATGGACTTCGATTCGCTGGCGGCGGTGAAGTCCGGCCTCGGTACGGCGGCCGTCATCGTCATGGACAAGAGTACCGACGTCGTGCGCGCAATCGCCCGGCTGTCGCGCTTTTATAAGCACGAGAGTTGCGGCCAGTGCACGCCGTGCCGCGAGGGCACGGGCTGGATGTGGCGGGTGATGGAACGACTGGCCGACGGCCGCGGCAGCATCGAGGAGATCGATGTCCTGGAGCAGGTGACCCGCCAAGTGGAAGGGCACACGATCTGCGCCTTGGGCGATGCCGCAGCGTGGCCGATCCAGGGCTTGATTCGTCACTTCCGGCCGGAAATCGAGCGCCGGATCGCGGAGCGCGAAGCCTCCCCGAACCAGCGCAGCGCCGCTTGAGAAGGGGCGAAAGATGCCGAAGCTCACCATTGACGGACGCGAAGTGGAGGTCGCTGCAGGCCTGACTGTGCTGCAGGCCTGCGAGAGCATCGGGATCGAGATCCCGCGCTTCTGCTACCACGAACGGCTGTCGATTGCCGGCAATTGCCGGATGTGCCTCGTCACGATGGCGGGCTCGCCGAAGCCGGTTGCGTCCTGCGCCATGCCGGCCGCCGACAACATGGTCATCCAGACCAACACGCCGGAAGTGCACAAGATGCGGCGCTCGGTGATGGAATTCCTGCTGATCAACCATCCACTCGACTGCCCGATCTGCGATCAGGGCGGCGAGTGTGATCTGCAGGACCAGGCGATGGCCTATGGCTTCGATCGTGGCCGGTTCATCGAGAACAAGCGGGCGGTCAAGGACAAGTATCTGGGCCCCCTGATCAAAACGATCATGACTCGCTGCATCCACTGCACCCGCTGCATCCGCTTTGCGACCGAGATTGCGGGTGTCCCCGAACTGGGCGCGACCGGGCGCGGCGAGGGGACGGAGATCGGCACCTACATCGAGAAGGCGCTGACCTCGGAGCTGTCGGGCAACCTGATCGACGTCTGCCCGGTCGGCGCGCTGACCTCGAAGCCCTACGCGTTTTGCGCGCGGCCATGGGAGCTGCGCAAGACCGAAACCATCGACGTGATGGATGCCGTCGGCAGCAACATCCGGGTCGATGCCCGCGGCAACGAGGTGCTGCGCGTCCTGCCGCGGCTGAACGAGGAAATCAACGAGGAGTGGATTTCCGACAAGACGCGCTTCGCCTGTGACGGCCTGCGCCGCCAGCGGCTGGACCAGCCGTATATCCGGGTTGACGGCAAGCTCAAGCCAGCGACATGGCCAGAGGCGCTGTCGGCAATCGCAGGCCGACTCAAGGGCGTGCCGGGCGCGCGGATCGGCGCGATTGCCGGTGACCTCGCTGACTGCGAATCGATGCTGCTGGTGAAGGAGCTGATGACGCGGCTGGGCTCGTCGAACCTCGACTGCCGCCAGGACGGGGCAGCGCTGCCGGCGGAACCACGCGCGGCCTACCTGTTCAACACCACCATCGCCGGCATCGAAGCGGCCGATGCGTGCCTTTTGATCGGCACCAACCCGCGCATCGAGGCACCGCTGATCAATGCCCGGCTGCGCAAGCGCTTCCGCAATGGTGAATTTGCGGTCGGGTTGATCGGCCAGGCTGCGGATTTGACCTACCCCTTCGAGCACCTCGGTGAGGATCCGCGCCTGATCGAGGAGATCGCGAGCGGCCGCCATCCGTTCGCGGCGACGCTCAAGGCGGCGCAGCGGCCGATGCTGGTGCTGGGGATGGCGGCGCTTACGCGCGCCGACGGCAGCGCCATTCTGGACGCAGCGCGGCGGATTGCCGAGACCACCGGCATGATCCGGCCGGGAGATGGCTGGAACGGTTTCAACGTCTTGCATACGGCGGCGGCGCGCACAGGCGGCCTCGATCTCGGTTTCGTGCCGGGCGAGGGCGGCCTCGACACGGCCGGCATGCTGGCGGCCGCGGAAACCGGCGCGCTTGACGTCGTCTATCTCCTGGGCGCGGACGAACTTGATACCAGCCGGCTTGAGCGCGCCTTCGTGATCTATCAGGGCCATCATGGCGATGCCGGCGCCCACGCGGCCGACGTTATCCTGCCCGGCGCGGCGTACACCGAGAAGGATGCCACCTACGTCAACACCGAAGGACGGGTCCAGCAGGCGCAGCTGGCATGCCATCCGCCCGGTGAGGCGCGCGCGGACTGGAAGATCGTGCGCGTGCTGGCCGACAAGCTGGGACATCCGCTCGGGCTCGACACGCTCGCCGACGTGCGGGCGCGGCTGGCGGCAGCCAATCCGCTTTTTGCCAGCCTCGACTGCATCGAGCCTGCGGCCTGGGCGCCGTTCGGAACGGCGGGCGGCATCGACGCGGCACCGCTCGGGGCGGCCGTCGAGAACTTCTATCTCACCAATCCGATCTGCCGGGCATCGGTAACGATGGCCGAGTGCGTCGACGTGCTGGGCGATCGGCAGGGACGAAAGACCGGCACGCATGGCTGAGCTGTGGGCGGAATACCTCTGGCCGGCACTCCTGATCGTCCTCAAGGTGGTGGCGATCTGCGTGCCGCTGTTGATCAGCGTTGCCTATCTCACCTTCGCCGAGCGCAAGGTGATCGGCGCCATCCACCGCCGCAAGGGACCGAACGTCGTCGGTCCGTTCGGGCTCCTGCAGCCGATGGCGGACGGCCTGAAGCTGATGTTGAAGGAGACGATCATCCCGACCGGCGCCAACCGCGCCGTCTTCATCATCGCGCCGATGCTGACGTTCATCCTGGCGCTCGTCGCCTGGGCGGTGATCCCGTTCGGCGACGGGGTCGTGCTTGCCAATATCAACGTCGGCGTGTTGTACCTGTTCGCCATCTCCTCGCTCGGCGTGTACGGCATCGTCATGGCCGGCTGGGCCAGCAACTCGAAATACGCCTTTCTCGGCGGGTTGCGCTCGGCGGCGCAGATGGTTTCCTACGAAGTGTCGATGGGCTTCGTGCTGATCACCGTGCTCCTGTGCGTCGGCTCGCTCAACCTTTCCGATATCGTGCGCGCGCAGTCCGGCCCACTCGGCATGCTGCAATGGTTTGTCGTGCCGCTGCTGCCGATGGCGGTCATTTTCTTGGTTTCGGCGCTGGCGGAGACCAACCGGCATCCGTTCGATCTGCCGGAGGCGGAGGCCGAACTGGTCTCCGGCTACAACGTCGAGTACTCGGCGATGACGTTCGCGCTGTTCTTCCTTGGCGAATACGCGAACATGATCTTGATGTCGGCGATCACCAGCGTGCTTTTCCTGGGCGGCTGGCTGCCACCGCTGCCGGTCGCGCCATTTACGTGGGTGCCTGGACCGGTCTGGTTCGCGCTCAAGATCGCCGCCTGCCTGTTCGTGTTTTTGTGGGTGCGGGCGACGTTGCCGCGCTATCGCTATGATCAACTGATGCGGCTCGGCTGGAAGGTCTTCTTGCCGGTTTCGCTGGCGGCCGTGGTCATCGTCGCCGGCGTGGTGCTGACCTTCGGCCTCGGGCCGGGCATGAAGTAAAGACGAGGGATAGGGCGCTATGAGCTCGATGGATCGCGCGGCACGGACGGTCTTTCTGACCGAGCTGTTGTCCGGCCTCGCCCTGACATTCCGCTACATGTTCCGGTCGACGGTGACCGTGAACTATCCCTACGAGAAGGGACCGCTGAGCCCGCGCTTCCGCGGCGAGCACGCGCTACGCCGCTACCCGAACGGCGAGGAACGATGCATCGCTTGCAAGCTCTGCGAGGCGATCTGTCCGGCGCAGGCGATTACAATCGAAGCCGAGCCGCGCGCGGATGGCAGCCGGCGGACGACGCGGTACGACATCGACATGGTGAAGTGCATCTATTGCGGGCTGTGCCAGGAGGCGTGCCCGGTGGATGCGATCGTCGAGGGCCCGAACTTCGAGTTTTCGACCGAAACACGCGAGGAACTCCTCTATAACAAGGAACGGCTGTTGGCGAACGGCGATCGCTGGGAAACCGAAATCGCCGCCAACCTCGCTGCCGACGCCCCTTACCGTTGACGCAAGGCCAACAGTAGGCGAGAACACGAAAACGAACCGCGGGCGCGGGCGCGCCGTTCGAGCCGGGACCGCCAACGTCGCACAACAACGCATGAACGATGATCATCCAGGGGCTAGCCTTTTATCTGTTCTCGCTCGTCGCCGTGGTTTCGGCCGTGATGGTGATCTCGGCCCGCAATCCGGTGCACTCGGTCCTGTTCCTGATCCTCACCTTCTTTAACGCCGCCGGCCTGTTCGTGCTTTCGGGCGCCGAGTTTCTGGCGATGATCCTGGTCATCGTCTATGTCGGGGCCGTTGCGGTGATGTTCCTGTTCGTCGTGATGATGCTCGACATCAATTTCGCCGAGCTGCGTCAGGGATTCCTGCGCTACCTGCCGATCGGCGGCCTGGTTGGCTTCATCCTGCTGGCCGAACTCCTGGTCATCCTCGGTGGTTGGACGCTGGCACCTGAGGCGGCGGCGACCGCCGCGGCACCGGTGCAGGCTTCGGTCAGCAACACCCATGCGCTGGGCCAGATCCTGTACACGCGCTACCTCTACCTGTTCCAGGTGGCGGGGATGATCCTGCTGATTGCCATGGTCGGCGCGATCGTGCTAACGCTTCGGCGGCGGCAGGGCGTTCGCAGGCAGTCTATCTCCGAACAGGTTGCTCGCGATCCGAAGGCTTGCATCGAGATCCGCAAGATACCGACAGGAAGAGGTATCTGATGTTTGAAATCGGGCTTAGCCATTACCTCACTGTGGCGGCGATTCTCTTTGCGATTGGTATTTTCGGGATTTTCCTCAACCGCAAGAACATCATCGTTATTTTGATGTCGGTCGAGCTGATGTTGTTGGCCGTGAATATCAATTTCGTGTCGTTCGCAACCGCGTTGAACGACCTTGTCGGTCAGGTGTTTGCGATGTTCGTGCTGACGGTGGCTGCGGCAGAGGCGGCGATTGGCTTGGCCATTCTCGTCATTTATTTCCGCAACCGCGGCACGATTGCGGTCGAAGACATCAACCTGATGAAGGGGTGAGTTCGGCCGATGGTTGTTGGCGTCGTCTTTCTTCCGCTCTTAGGGGCGTTTGTCGTCGGCATGCTCGCCTTGCTCCAGCGGGGCAACGGCGAAGCGGCCGGACACGGGCATGGGCACGGGCATGGGCACGAGGGTGGCCATGGCCATGGCCACGAGAAGAGCCGCACCGACTCACTCGCGCAGGTGTTGAGCTGCGGTGCGCTGTTGCTCTCGATGCTGCTGGCGATCTTGGTCTTCTTCGATGTCGTCGGTGGCGGCAACGCCCACACGGTCGAGCTGATGACCTGGATCGACTCCGGGCTGTTCGAGGTGTCCTGGGCGCTCAAGGTCGACACGTTGAGCGCGGTGATGATGGTCGTCGTCACCGTCGTCTCGGCAATGGTGCATGTCTATTCGGTCGGCTACATGCACCACGACACCTCGATCCCGCGCTTCATGGCGTATCTGAACCTGTTCACCTTCTTCATGCTGATGCTGGTGACAGCGGACAACCTGGTCCAGATGTTCTTCGGCTGGGAAGGGGTGGGCCTGGCGTCGTACCTGTTGATCGGCTTCTGGTACGACCGGCCATCGGCAAACGCGGCCGCGATCAAGGCGTTTCTCGTCAACCGGGTCGGTGACTTCGGCTTCACGCTGGGACTGTTCGGCACCTTCGTGCTGTTCGACTCGGTCCAGTTCGACACCATCTTCGCCGCCGCGCCGGCGCATGCGGATGCCCGCATTCACCTGTTCAGCGCCGATTTCCATGCGCTGACGATCATCTCATTGCTGCTGTTCGTGGGCGCGATGGGCAAGTCGGCGCAGTTGGGGCTGCACACGTGGCTCCCCGATGCGATGGAGGGGCCGACCCCGGTCTCGGCGCTGATCCATGCGGCGACGATGGTGACGGCGGGCGTGTTCATGGTGGCGCGGCTGTCGCCCCTGTTCGAACAATCCGACACCGCGCTCGCGGTCGTCACCCTGATCGGCGCCAGCACGGCGGTGTTCGCGGCGACGGTGGGCTGCGTCCAGAACGACATCAAGCGCGTGATTGCGTATTCGACGTGCTCGCAGCTTGGCTACATGTTCTTTGCCTGCGGCGTCTCGGCCTATTCGGCCGGCATCTTCCACCTGATGACGCACGCCTTCTTCAAGGCGCTGTTGTTCCTCGGCGCCGGCTCGGTCATCCACGCCATGTCCGACGAGCAGGACATGCGCAAGATGGGTGGCATCTGGCGGATGGTGCCGGTGACCTACGTCCTGATGTGGATCGGCTCCCTGGCGCTGGCCGGCATCTGGCCGTTTGCCGGCTACTTCTCCAAGGACATCGTGCTTGAGTCCGCTTTTGCGGCCGGCACCGGCGTCGGCCAGATCGCTTTCTGGGCCGGTTTGGGCGCCGCATTCCTGACCGCGTTCTACTCCTGGCGGTTGCTACTGATGACGTTCCACGGCACGCCGCGCGGCGACGAGGTGGTTATGGCCAGGGTCCACGAATCGCCCGTGGTGATGCTTGCGCCGATGGCGGTGCTGGCAGTCGGTGCAGTGGCGGCGGGCTATGTCGGCTATGAGAGCTTTGTCGGCCACGATCTGGCGCACTTCTGGGGCTCTGCGATCCAGGTCCTGCCGGCGCATCCAACACTCGAGAACGCCCATCACGTGCCAGGCTGGGTCAAGCTGGCGCCACTGGTGGTTGGCATTTCCGGTATCGCGCTGGCCTATGTCCTCTACAGCGCGGCACCGCAGATCCCGGCGCTGCTGGCGGCGCGGTTCCGCGGGCTGTACCAATTCCTTCTCAACAAATGGTACTTCGACGAATTGTACGATGCGGTGTTCGTGCGGCCGGCGTTCCGGCTCGGCCGCAGCCTGTGGAAGGGCGGTGACGGCGCTGTCATCGACGGCGTTGGGCCGGACGGCATCGCTGCGGCGACCGTGCGGATCGCCCGTGACGCGGGGCGGCTGCAGTCCGGCTATATCTTCCACTACGCGTTCGCAATGCTGATCGGCATCGTCGTGCTGGTGTCGTGGTACCTGTTCATCGGCGGGCGGTAAATCGGTCATGCGCGATCTGCCCATCCTTACTCTTGTCACCTTCCTGCCGCTGGTCGGCGTCGCCTTCATCCTTTCGGTGCGCGGCGATCCGCTGATGGTGGCGCGCAACGCCCGCAATGTGGCGCTCCTGGCCTCGGTCACCACCTTCCTGGTGTCGCTGGGGCTGTGGTTCGGATTCGATCCGGCCGGGGCCGACTTCCAGTTCGTGGAGAAGGCAGCCTGGATGCCCGCGCTCGGCCTCTCCTATCACATGGGGGTCGACGGCATCTCGGTCCTGTTCGTGCTGTTGTCGACGGTCCTGATCCCTGTTTGTATTCTTGCAAGCTGGGAAAGCATCACGGTTCGCGTGAAGGAATACATGATCGCGTTCCTGGTGATGGAGACGATGCTGGTCGGGACCTTCTGCGCCCTTGACCTGTTTTTATTTTACGTCTTCTTCGAAGGCGTGCTGATCCCGATGTTCCTTATCATCGGCGTCTGGGGCGGACCGCGGCGCGTCTATTCTGCGTTCAAGTTTTTCCTGTTCACGCTCGCCGGTTCGGTGCTGATGCTGCTGGCGCTCCTGATGATGTATCTCGAGGCCGGCACGGCGGACATCCCGACTCTGATGACGCATGATTTCCGACCCGAGTTGCAGGTCTGGCTGTGGCTGGCCCTGTTTGCCGCGTTCGCGGTCAAACTGCCGATGTGGCCGGTGCACACGTGGCTGCCCGACGCCCACGTCGAAGCGCCGACGGCAGGCTCCGTCATCCTCGCCGGCGTGCTGCTGAAGTACGGCGGCTACGGGTTCTTGCGCTTTTCGCTGCCGATGCTGCCGGACGCGTCGGTGATGTTCACGCCGCTGGTCTACAGCATGAGCGTCATCGCGGTGATCTACACCTCGCTGGTCGCGCTGGCGCAAGAGGACATGAAGAAGCTGATCGCATACTCGTCCGTGGCGCACATGGCGTATGTGACGGTCGGCGCCTTCAGCATGAACGTGCACGGAATCGAGGGCTCGCTCCTGCAGATGCTGAGCCACGGCGTCGTGTCAGCCGCCCTGTTCCTGATCGTCGGTGTTGTCTACGACCGCATCCACTCGCGCGACATCGCGACCTACGGCGGCCTCGTCCACAGGATGCCGCTTTACGCCGCGGTGTTCATGCTGTTCATGCTGGCCTCGGTCGGGCTGCCGGGAACGAGCGGCTTCATCGGCGAGTTCCTGGTGCTGGTCGGCGCCTTCCAGGCCAACAGCTGGGTCGCGCTGTTGACGGCGATCGGCATGATCCTCGGCGCCGCCTACATGCTCTATCTCTACCGCCGCGTCATTTTCGGCATGCTTACCAAGGATGCCCTGAAGAAGATCACCGACCTCACCCCGCGCGAGATTGCCGTGTTTGCGCCGCTGGTCGTTCTCGTGGTCTGGATGGGCGTCTATCCTGACTCCTTCCTCTCCATCATGCATGCCTCGGTCGAGCAACTGGTCGACCGGCTGGCAGCGGCGCAGGCCGACGTGGCCCTATCCCCGCTTGCGTTGCGTTAGGGAGCGCACGACCGATGGCTGACGTTAACCTCCCTGACCTGACGCCTGCGATGCCGGAGATCCTGCTGGCAGTGGCAGCCATGGGCCTGCTGATGCTGGGGGCATTCAGCCGCGACGGCGGCGAGGCGGCAGCGCTGCGGGTGAGCCGACAGGTGGCGATGCTGGGCCTGGTTGCGCTCGGCGTGACACTGGCGGCGGTGCTGATGGTCGCCAAACCGTCTGCGGCCGTGACCTTCGAGGGCATGTTCATCCTCGACGATTTCGCCATCTTCATGAAACTGTTCGTGCTTGTAGGCGCGGCCTTGAGCCTGTTCATGGCCCAGAGCTACCTCGAATTGCACCGCATCGCCCGCTTCGAGTTCACGGTGCTGTTGCTGTTGGCAACGCTCGGCATGCTGTTGATGGTCTCGGCCAACGACTTTCTCGGCCTCTACCTTGGCCTGGAGATGCAGAGCCTGGCGCTCTACGTCATCGCGGCTTTTCACCGTGACGACGTCCGTTCGAACGAGGCCGGGCTGAAGTACTTCGTGCTCGGCGCGCTGGCATCCGGGCTTTTGCTCTACGGGACGTCGCTGATCTACGGCTACACGGGCACCACCAGTTTCGCTGCGATCGCCGACACACTGCACGGTGACGGCGCTCTGCCGCCGGCCGGCGTGATCGTCGGCCTCGTCTTCGTCATGGCTGGCCTTGCCTTCAAGATCTCGGCGGTGCCCTTTCACATGTGGACGCCGGACGTCTACGAAGGCGCGCCGACGCCGGTCACGGCGTTCTTTTCCGTGACGCCAAAGCTGGCGGCAATTGGCCTTTTGTTGCGCGTGATGCTGGAGCCGTTTGGATCGCTGTTCGGCCAGTGGCAGCAGATCGTGATTTTCATCTCCGTGGCGTCGATGGTGCTTGGCGCGTTTGCCGCGATCAGCCAGACCAACATCAAGCGGCTGATGGCTTACAGCTCGATCGGTCACGTCGGCTACGCCCTGATCGGGCTTGCGGTCGGGACCCGCGAGGGGGTGACGGCCGTCCTGATCTACATGGTGATCTACATCGTCATGAACCTGGGCGCGTTTGCCTGCATCTTGTGCATGCGGCGGCGTGGGCAGATGCTGGTCAATATTTCCGATCTGGCGGGCCTATCGAAAACGAGCCCGGCAATCGCCTTGGGCCTCGCGATTTTCATGTTCTCGATGGTCGGAATACCGCCACTCGCCGGCTTTTTCGGCAAGCTTTACATCTTTCTCGCCGCCATCAAGGGCGAACTGTTCACGCTCGCGATCATCGGTGTGCTGAGCAGTGTCGTCGCCGCCTACTACTATCTGCGCATCGTCAAGGTGATGTACTTCGACGAGGCGGCGGAACCGATCGATCGCGATGCCGGCCGCGAAGCGAAGTGGGTGATCCTCGGCAGTGCGCTCCTGATCGTGATCTTCTTCTTGATCCCCGGACCGCTCGTTTCCAGCGCTTCGACCGCGGCAGCCGCCCTATTCGGTAGTTGAGGCAGCGGTCGTGAGTCTGGACGTCCCGGGGGGGATGCAGTTGATCCCGCTAGGGCGTGTCGATTCCACGAACGAAGAGGCGATCCGACGCTGCCGGGCTGGTGCGGCCGATGGCTGCGTCATCTGGGCGGATCAGCAGAGCCAGGGCCGCGGCCGGCGTGGCCGGTCGTGGCTGTCGCCACGCGGAAATCTCTATGTCTCGATCGTCGTCAGACCGCGTGTGCCATCAGCCTCCTATGCGCAGCTGAGTTTCGTTGCCAGCCTTGCCGTGGCTGACGCAGTCGCGGCGCACCTGCCGGAAGGAAGCGCTGTCGACTGCAAGTGGCCGAATGACGTCCTGGTGGGCGGTCGCAAGGTGGCGGGACTTTTGCTCGAATCCGGAGGTGGGCAGGGGCCTCAGGGCGACTGGGTGGTGGCCGGCATCGGCGTCAACTGCGCCTGGGCACCGGAGGACGATGCAGTCCTCTATCCGGCAACTGCGCTTGCCGCTGAAGGGAGCACGGCCGCCGTCGCGGACGTCCTGGGGAGCCTGCTGACGGCGTTCGCCCATTGGCGATCGACCTGGGAGGGGGAAGGCTTTGGAGCGATCCGCAGCGCCTGGCGGGCGCGCGCGCACGGGCTTGGCGCGCCGATCACGGTGCGCCTGGAAACGGAAACCCTGAGCGGGATCTTCCGCGATCTCGACGATGCGGGCGCGCTCATCCTGGAGCAGGACTCAAGGCTCCGCACCATCACCGCGGGTGATGTCTTCCCCGCGCAGGCAGTGACCGAGAATGCAATGCACGAGGGCCAGTCCCGATGCTGATGGCGATTGACGCCGGCAATACGAATACCGTGTTCGCAGTCTTCGATGACGAAGGAAAGATCCGCGGTGAGTGGCGCGCGGCGACGATGGCGAACCGCACCGCCGATGAGACCGGCGTGTGGCTCGCAACACTGCTGCAGATGGAGGGCCTCGACCGCCGCGACATCACGGCAGCGATCATCGCCTCCGTGGTGCCGGCAACGCTGTTCAGCCTGCGCCTTCTGTGCCGCCGTTACTTCGGCGTGCCGGCGCAGGTGATCGGCACACCCGATGTCGATATCGGCATCGAGATCCTGCTCGACCGGCCCGAAGAGGTCGGCGCCGACCGGCTGGTGAATGCGGTCGGAGCGTTTATCGAGTATGGGGGGCCTAAGATCATCGTCGATTTCGGGACCGCGACCACGTTCGATGTGATCGACGACAAGGGCAATTACCTGGGCGGCGCGATTGCGCCCGGTGTCAACCTTTCGATCGAGGCTTTGCACAAGGCCTCGGCCCAGCTGCCGCGGGTGGCGATCGGCCGGCCGGAGCGGGTCATCGGCAAGAACACCGTGCAGGCAATCCGGGCCGGAATCTTCTGGGGCTATCTCAGCATGATCGAGGGTCTGATTGCACGCATACGTCACGAACTCGGAACCCCTGCCGAGGTGATCGCGACCGGCGGGCTCGCGCCGCTGTTCGCCGAGTGCAGCGCGATCCTGTGTCACTCCGATCCCGACCTGACCTTGAAGGGCCTCTATGCCGTGCACCGCCGCAATCAGGCACAATGATGCCGGTTGAAGGTGTCGATGAGCTGGTCTTCCTGCCGCTGGGCGGGGCGGGGGAGATCGGCATGAACCTCAACCTTTACGGCTACGGCGCAGCCGAGCAGCGGCGCTGGCTGATGATCGATTGTGGCATCGGCTTCGGCGCCGCCGGGATGCCCGGTGTCGATGTCGTCATGCCGGATCCGAGCTACATCGTCGAGCGCCGCGACCGGCTTGAAGGTTTGGTGCTGACGCACGCGCACGAAGACCATCTGGGCGCGATTCCCTACCTTTGGCCGTTTCTGCGCTGCCCTGTGTATGGCAGCGACTTCGCGCTCGCGATTTTGCGCGGCAAGCTGGCGCGGACGAGTTTCGCCGCCGAGGTGCCGCTGCGGCCGATCGCGCCCAAGCAGACGGTCGCGCTGGGACCGTTCACGCTTGGTTTCATTAGCGTGGCGCATTCCATTCCGGAAGCGCACGCGGTCGTCATCCGTACGGGCGCCGGAACCCTGGTCCATACCGGTGACTGGAAACTCGACCCGGAACCGGTGGTCGGCGGCTTTGCCGACGAAGATGCGCTTGAGCGCGTCGGCGACGAAGGGGTGCTGGGCCTGATCTGTGATTCCACAAACGTGTTCGAGCCGGGCCGCGCCGGCTCCGAAGGCACGCTGCTGGCGCCGCTGACGGAGCTGATCGGTTCCTGTACGAACCGCGTCGCCGTCACCTGCTTTTCCAGCAACATCGCGCGGATGCATACGATCGCGACGGCAGCCCATCGCAACGGCCGCGAGGTCGTCCTCGCCGGCTCGGCGGTCGCGCGGAACTATGTCGCTGCCAAGGAGTGCGGCTATTTAGGCGAGCTGCCCGCTTTCCTTGATACGGACGCTGCCAGCTACCTGCCGCGCAACAAGATCGCGCTCGTGTGCACCGGCAGCCAGGGCGAACCGAACGCCGCGCTCGCACGGCTTGCGGCCGGGGAGCATCCGTCGCTGGCGCTTGAGGCCGGCGACACCGTCATCTTCTCCTCGCGTGTCATTCCCGGCAACGAAATCGCCATCGGCCGGCTGCAGAACCAGTTGTTGCGGCGCGGGATCACGATCATCGGCCACCGGCAGGCGCGGATCCACGTTTCCGGCCACCCGGCCCGCGATGAACTGGCCCGCATGTATGCGCTGGTGCGGCCGCGTGTTGCGGTGCCGGTGCATGGCGAACTGCGCCACATGATGGAGCACGCGCGGCTGGCAACCGACCAGGGCGTCCCGCACACGATCGTTGCCGAGAACGGGACGATGGTCCGCTTGAGCCCCGGTCCGGCGGCAGTGACGGAGGCGGTGCAGTCCGGGCGCTGGGCGCTCGAGGGAAACCGGGTCGTGCCGATCGCGGGCGAACTCATTCGCTACCGTACCAAGGCGGTTTACGAAGGCTCTGCATTTGTCACGGTCGCGCTGGCGGCGAAGCAGCAAGCCGCCGCCGATGTTCAGCTTTCGACGGTCGGACTACTGGAACAGGGCGAGGGGGAAGTGGCTGCGACGCTCACGGCGGCGGTTCGAAAAGCGATCGACGACCTGCCGGCCTCAACCTATAAGGATGATGAGACGGTTCGCGAAGCGGTTAGGCTTACGGTTCGGCGAACCTGTCGCCAATTGTTGGGCAAGCGGCCCATGACACACGTTCACTTGGTGAGGAACGGTTTGGCGTCAACCGGAGCCGAGGGATGATCGGCAGGGTCAATCACGTGGCGATTGCAGTCCCTGACCTTGAAGCGGCAACAGCGGACGACAGCCGATGAACGTGTGGACCGGTATCGCCGTGTACATCGTCATCTGGTGGGTCGTCATCTTTATGGTGCTGCCGTGGGGTGTGCGGCCGCTCGGTGCCGAAGACATCGCCAAGGGCCATGCTTCGGGCGCGCCGCATCAGCCCCGGATCCTCACCAAAATGGCGGTGACGACCATTATCGCTGCGCTCGTCTGGGTTGGTGTCTATTTCCTGATCGACAGCGGCGCGATTTCTTTCCGCGAGTAGGACATGTCCGGGTACTGCCGCGTCGCACCGGGCCACCCCGTGCATCAGCCCTACCACGATCGGGAGTACGGCTTTCCGGTCGAGGACGAAGCAGTGCTGTTCGAGCGCCTGAGCCTCGAGATCTTTCAGGCCGGACTGTCCTGGGAGATCGTGCTCAAGAAGAGGGCGGCGCTCAACCGTGCGTTTGCTTCCTTCTCCGTCGATCGCGTTGCTGCCTTTGACGCCTCGGATCTGGAGCGGTTGCTGCACGACGCCGCCATCATTCGCAACCGTCGCAAGATCGAGGCGGTCATCGCGAATGCGGCCCAAGTCCAGGCGCTACGTGCAACGTCCGGCGGCTTTTCGCAGTGGCTTGCAGCCCTTCACCCGCTCCCGCACGAAGCATGGCTCAGCCAGTTTCGCGAAACGTTCCGCTTCATGGGGGCCGAGGTTGTGCGGGAATTCCTGCTCAGCACCGGCTATTTGCCGGGCGCCCACGCCGAAGACTGCCCGGCCTATGCGGCGATTGTGGCGGCGGCACCACCTTGGCTGGCGACGCCAAGGACGCGCGCTTGAAGGTGGGGACGGCTGAAACTCCGTGAGCGCATCCGCGATGGCAGGACCCCAAAAAAGACTGTGGCAAGACCGTTACCGACCTTGCCCCAGTCACGAAGCCATCGCTGTTTTTTTGCCTCGGCGCGCACTTCCGCAAAGAGCGCTGTTTCCGATGCGTCTGTTAACGCTTCTTGAGAGTTTCCCCAAAAACCCGGGCCGAATTTCGCTTCGCCATGTGTCTGTTCCGACTACTGTCAAGACGTTACAGGAGAATAGGTGGAAGGTCACGTGTTTTTTCACCCAACGGTGTTAGAAAACGGCGCTTTGCCCGTGCAGCATGCCATTTTGCTCATGCAACAAGGGCCGAATACTCCCCGTTCATGCGCATGACAGAAGCAATGGCATGAGAAGGGGCTCCGTCTGGTGCAGGCGAACGCTCGCGCTGGTCTGCTGCACGCTTGTCGCGGGCTTGTTTTGGCGCCCGGACGCCCTGCGGGCAGAAGCCGGTGCGAACCCGGAAGGCAGGGTGGTGGCGCTCAACCGCGAAGACTGCGCCCGGCTGCTGGGGATGGCGCCAGCGGATGCAGCCGACTATGTGCCGGGCGTCGATGTCGAAGGCCGGCCGGTGGCGGCGGCCGATCTGCCGCGCGGATCTTTCAACCCGGCACTGAGGGCGGCCGAAATCGACGTCGAGCTGGGCGGTTTCGGCCGACGATGGCGGCCCTTCGCACGACCCGCCGATGTCATCGTTGGCCGAATCGGCTTTGATCACGACGGCGCCATTCTCCTCAACGGCGAGCCGCTGGCAGCCGCAGACCGCGACCGCCTGGCGGCAGCGTGCCGCGAGGAGGGGCTGAATCCGCGCTAGCGACACGCGTCAACCCAGGGACGTTGATGTCACCGGCCGGTTCGCATAGAAGTCGACAGCCCTCTGTCGCCGCGCTGCGGTGGCAACGCGGAAGGCGCCCCACGACCGCCAGGAACGACGATGCGCTGGTCCCAGTACTTTCTGCCGACGCTGAAGGAGACCCCTGCCGAGGCGCAGATCGCCTCGCATCGGCTGATGCTGCGCGCCGGCATGATCCGGCAGTCGAGCGCCGGGATCTATGCCTGGCTGCCGCTGGGCCTGCGCGTGCTGCGGAAGATTGAGAACATCGTCCGCGCCGAGCAGAACGCCGCCGGCTGTATCGAGATGCTGATGTCGACGCTGCAGCCGGCCGAGCTGTGGCGCGAGAGCGGCCGCTACGACGCATATGGCCCGGAGATGCTGCGCTTCACCGATCGCCACGAGCGCGAGATGCTGTACGGGCCGACGAACGAGGAGCAGATCACCGAGATCTTTCGCGCGTCCGTGCGTAGCTATCGGCAGTTGCCGCGGCTGCTCTATCACATCCAGTGGAAGTTCCGCGACGAGATCCGGCCGCGCTTCGGGGTGATGCGCGGGCGTGAGTTCCTGATGAAGGACGCCTACTCGTTCGATCTCGATCGTGCCGGTGCGATCAGGGCTTACAACAAGATGTTCATCTGTTACCTGCGCACATTCGAGAAAATGGGATTGAAGGCGATCCCGATGCGCGCGGAAACCGGGCCGATCGGCGGGGATCTCAGCCATGAGTTCGTGATCCTGGCGGAAACGGGGGAGAGCGAGATCGCCTACCATCGGGACTTGGGCTCGTTCAATCTGGCCCAGGCTGCGATCGACTACGAGGGCGATCTGCAGCCGATGGTCGATTCCTTCACTGCCAAGTACGCGGCCACCGACAGCGAACGTGACCCTGTACGGGAAGCGGCGCTGGGCGATGCGCTGGTCACTGGGCGCGGCATCGAGGTCGGGCACATTTTCTATTTCGGCACCAAGTATTCGAAGGCGATGAACGCGGTCGTGGCCGGTCCCGACGGCGAGGAGAGCGCGGTCGAGATGGGCTCCTACGGCATCGGCGTGTCCCGCCTTGTCGGTGCCGCAATCGAGGCCTTTCATGACGACTCAGGGATACTGTGGCCGGAAGCGCTGGCGCCGTTCCGGGTGGGCCTGATCAACCTCAAGGCCGACGATGCCGCCTGCACGGCCGGCTGCGAGCGGATTTATCAGGACCTCCTAACGCGCGGCTGCGAGGTGCTCTACGATGATCGGCCGGAACGCCCTGGCGTCAAGTTCGCCGATATGGACCTGATCGGCTTGCCGCACCAGATCATCGTTGGTCCGCGCGGGCTGGCCAAGGACCTCATCGAGGTCAAGGACCGCCGCACCGGCGCGCGCATCGAGATGACGACCGAAGCCGCGGTGGCCGCGGTCGCAGGCTGACGCAGAGGGGGCGGATCGCAAGCCGTGTTCAGTGCGTTCGAGTGGATGGTCGCCTCGCGCTACCTGCGCGCGCGCAGGCGCGAAGGCTTCATTTCGGTCATTGCCCTGTTCTCGCTGCTGGGCATCGCCTTGGGCGTGGCGACGCTGATCATCGTCATGTCGGTGATGAACGGCTTCAAGCAGGAACTGATGGGCCGCATTCTCGGCCTCAACGGCCACTTGACGGTCTACGGGCCGATCGAGGGCCTGGCCGACTTCGATGCCTTGAAGGACCGCCTGAGCACCGTCGCGGGCGTGCGCATCGTGACGCCGATGATCGAGAACCAGGTCATGGCGACGGCGAACAGCGTTGCCCGCGGTGCGGTCGTGCGCGCCTTCCGTGCCGAGGATCTGCGCAAGAAAGCCATCATCGCCGATAACATCGTCGCCGGTTCGCTCGATGCCTTCCAAGGCGAGGATGCGATCGTGATCGGCACCCGGATGGCAGAAAGGATGGGGGTGCGGGTCGGCGATCCGGTGACCCTGATCTCGCCCAAAGGCAACGTGACAGCGTTCGGCTCGGTGCCCCGCCTCAAGGCCTACACCGTCGTCGCCATCTACGAGATCGGCATGTACGAATACGATGCCAACTTCGTGTTCATGCCGCTGGAGGCGGCGCAGACCTACTTCCGCATGCCGACGACCGTGAGCGCGCTCGAAGTGTTTGCCGACAGCCCGGACAAGGCGACGGCGCTGGTCCGCCCGCTCGCCGAAGCCGCCGGCGATCTCGCCCGGGTGCAGGACTGGCAGCGGACGAATGCAAGCTTTTTCAACGCGATCCAGGTTGAAAGGAACGTCATGTTCCTGATCCTGACGTTGATCATCGTCGTCGCCGCGTTCAACATCATTTCCAGCCTGATCATGCTGGTCAAAGACAAAGGCCGCGACATTGCCATCCTGCGGACGATGGGCGCTACCAAGGGCGCCGTCATGCGGATCTTCTTTCTCGCCGGCGCCAGCATCGGCGTTGTCGGCACGACGGCCGGTGTGATCCTAGGCCTTGCATTCACCAGCAACATCGAGTCGATCCGCCAAGCCATCCAATCGCTCACCGGAACCGAGCTGTTCGCGGCCGAGATCTACTTCCTGTCGCAGCTGCCGGCGATCGTCGATCCGCTCGAAGTGGTCGCGGTGACGGCAATGGCGTTTACACTGACGCTGCTGGCCACCCTCTATCCATCCTGGAAGGCGGCGCGCATCGATCCGGCGGAAGCATTGCGGTATGAGTGAGCCACTGTTCCGCCTGGAGCGGATCACCCGCACCTACGTTCAGGGCCGTGCCAAGCTCAACGTCCTGAACGGCGTCGATCTGGCGCTCGGCCGCGGTGAGATCGTCGCCCTGGTCGGCCCCTCGGGCGCCGGCAAATCAACACTGCTGCACATCGCAGGCTTATTGGAACGGCCGGACGATGGCGAGGTGCTGCTCACCGGCAAGGCGTGCGGGCGGCTGTCGGACGATGCGCGAACCGCGATCCGGCGCCGGCAGATCGGCTTCGTCTATCAGTACCACCACCTGTTGCCGGAGTTCTCGGCACTGGAAAACATCGTCCTGCCGCAGATGATAGGGGCACTCGACCGGCGCGAGGCGGAGCGGCGCGGTCGTGAACTGCTGGCCTTGCTCAAACTTGCCGAGCGCGCCGACCATCGGCCGGGACAGCTCTCCGGCGGCGAACAGCAGCGGGTCGCGATTGCACGCGCGCTCGCCAACGCGCCCGATCTGCTGCTTGCCGACGAGCCGACCGGCAACCTCGACCCGCGTACGGCGGATGAGGTCTTCCAGCTGCTGCTCACGCTGGTGCGCACGGTCGGCCTGGCAGCGATCATTGCCACCCACAATCCGGCGCTGGCAGCGCGGATGGACCGCACCGTGCGGATGGAGAACGGCCAGCTGATCGAGGCTTGAGCGCGGGTGAGCGGAAACGGCGGCGATGGCTAAGGCGAAGGGCGCGGCACCGCAGGAGACGATCGCAGCCGGCTTCGTACACCTGCGCCTGCACACCAGCTATTCGCTCTCGGAAGGGGCGATCCGCATCAAGGCGCTGGGCCAGCTCTGCCGTACGCACGGCATGCCGGCCGTGGCGATGACGGACACCAACAACATCTTCGGCGGCCTTGAGTTCGCAAGCGCGATGGCGGACCACGGCATCCAGCCGATCCTTGGCTGCCAGCTCAACATCACCCGCCCCGACGCCGAAGGACGCGGCCTGACCGGCCACGACCACGGCCGGCGTGAGCCGGCGCCGATCGTCGTGCTGGTGCAGAACGAACGCGGCTATCGCTCGCTCTTGACACTGATCGACGCGCTGTATCAGGAGACCGACGCGCACACGCCACCGCAGCTCGCCTTCGAAACGCTACTCGAAGCCAACGAAGGGCTGATCGTGCTGACCGGCGGGCCGAGGGGGCCGATCGGCCAGCTCCTGTGGGAGGATCGCGCGGCTGCGGCCGAAGCGGCGCTCGTCCGGCTAAAGGAGGCCTTCCCGGATCGGCTCTATGTCGAAATCATGCGCCACGGCCTCGAAATCGAAGCCGCCACTGAAGCCGCGTTTCTCGAACTCGCTGAACGGCATGGGCTGGCGATCGTCGCTACCAACGAAGTGTTCTTCCCCGAAGCCGACATGTACGAGGCGCACGATGCGCTGTTGTGCATCGCTGGCGGCGTGGCGATGGCGGAGCTTGAGCGCCGGCGGCTTACGCCCGAACACTTCTTCAAGAGCGCTTCTGAGATGCGCGATCTGTTCTCCGATCTGCCGGACGCGGTCGCCAACACGCTCCTGATCGCCAGGCGCTGCGCATTCACGCTTGAGAGCGTCAAGCCGATGCTACCGGCCTTCGATTGCGGCCCAGGCGGTTCGGAGGAAGAGCGGCTGCGCGAGATTGCGGCCCAAGGCCTGGCGCGCCGGCTTGCCACTGCCGTAGCCGAGGGCGTGAGCGACAGCGACGGCCACGGCGAGGCCGATGTGAAGGAGGACCCCTACCAGCAGCGCCTCGCGTTCGAACTCGACGTCATCTGCCAAATGGGGTTCGCCGGCTACTTCCTGATCGTTTCAGAGTTCATCGGCTGGTCCAAGGCGCACGGCATTCCGGTCGGCCCCGGCCGCGGCTCGGGCGCCGGCTCTCTGGTCGCCTGGGCGCTTGGCATTACCGATCTCGACCCGATCCGCTTCGGGCTCCTGTTTGAGCGCTTTCTCAATCCCGAACGGGTGTCGATGCCCGATTTCGACATCGACTTCTGCCAGGACCGACGCGACGAAGTTATCGCCCACGTTCAGGAGACCTACGGCCGCGACCGGGTGGCGCAGATCATCACGTTTGGCAAGCTGCAAGCCCGCGCGGTGCTACGCGACGTCGGCCGCGTGCTTGGCATGCCGTATGGCTACGTCGACAAGATCTGCAAGCTGGTGCCAAACAATCCGGCCCATCCGGTAACGCTCGGCGAGGCGATCGCGGGCGAGCCGAAGTTGCAGGCGATGGCGGATGACGACGAAACAGTCAAGCGGCTGATCGACATTGCCAGGCGGCTCGAAGGGCTGAACCGGCACGCATCGACCCATGCGGCCGGTATCGTCATCGGTGTCCGGCCCTTGAAGGAGCTGATCCCGGTCTACCGCGATCCGCGCTCGGAGATGCTGGTGACCGGCTTCAACATGAAGTGGGTCGAGGCCGCTGGTCTGGTCAAGTTCGACTTCCTGGGCTTGAAGACGTTGACCGTGCTTGCCAAGGCAGTCGAGCTGATCCGCCGCAGCCGCGGCATCGATATCGCGCTCGATGCACTGCCACTCGCTGACCGGGCGACGTTCGACATGCTCGGGCGCGGCGAAACGGTCGGCGTGTTCCAGCTGGAAAGTTCCGGCATGCGCGATGTCCTGCGCAAGCTGCGTCCCGATACGCTGGAGGACATCATTGCCGTCGTGGCCCTTTACCGGCCCGGCCCGATGGACAACATCCCGAGCTACATTCGCCGCAAACACGGCAACGAGAAGCCCGAGTACCTGCACGAAACGCTGATTGGCTCGCTCAAGGAGACGCACGGCATCATCATCTACCAGGAACAGGTGATGCAGATTGCGCAAGTGCTGTCCGGCTATTCGCTCGGCAGCGCCGATCTGTTGCGCCGGGCGATGGGCAAGAAGAACCAAGAGGAGATGGACCGCCAGCGCGAAACCTTCGTCAACGGCGCCAAGGCCAAGGGCGTGAGCGAGGGCAAGGCGAGCCACATCTTCGAACTGGTGGCCAAGTTCGCCGGCTACGGCTTCAACAAGTCGCACGCGGCTGCCTATGCGCTGATCGCGTACCAAACCGCGTACCTGAAGGCGAACTATCCGCTTGAGTTCTTCGCCGCCTCGATGACGCTCGATCTCGGCAACAGCGACAAGCTCAACATCTACCGCCAGGAGCTGAACCGGCATGGCATCGCGCTCTTGCCGCCGGACATCAACGCCTCGGAGGCTGATTTCACCGTCGAGATGGCAGCAGCGGCGGCAGCTGACGCAGCCCCGGGGGCCGTTCGCTACGGCCTGGCGGCGGTCAAGAACGTCGGCCAGGGGACGATTGCCGCCATCGTCGAGGCACGCGCGAAGGGAGGGCGGTTCCGCTCCATCGATGACTTCGTCGCCCGCGTCCACGACCGCCACCTGAACAAGCGGCAGCTGGAAAACCTGGTGCGGGCGGGTGCATTTGATGGCCTGGATCCGAACCGCAGGCGTCTGTTCGAAGCGGCTGATGTGCTGATGCGCGCTGCGGGCACCGCTGCCGACGCCCGCGCCAGCCGGCAGATGGGCCTGTTCGGCAGCGATGCGGCCGCCAGCGCGCTGTCACTCTCGCTCCCCGACGTCGAGGACTGGCCGCCGATGGAGCGCCTGCGCCAGGAACTGGAGGCGGTTGGCTTCTATCTGTCGGCGCACCCCTTGGACGCCTATGGCCCGCGCCTGAAGCGGCTGCAGGTGGTCCCGTTCGCCGTGCTGCTCGGCCAGCGCCGCCAGGGCACGCTGATGCTGGCGGGTACGGTTGTCGGCAAGACCGAGCGGACGTCGGGCAAGGGCACGCGCTACGCCTTTGTGCAGCTGTCCGATGCCACCGGCGTATTCGAGGTCACCGTTTTTGCCGATCTGCTCGCCACCTGCCGCGACGCACTTGAGGTTGGCAAGTCGCTCCTGATCAAGGCCAATGTGCAACAGGAAGGGGAGACTGTGCGCGGCATCGCGCAGTCGATCGACCCGCTCGATGCCGTCATCTTGCACTTGCCGGCGACGGTCGAGATCACGGTGAGCTCGGCAGCGCCGCTCGCAGGCATCCGCCGCATCCTCGATGAACAGCCGCGCGGGCGTTCGCGTGTCCGGCTCGTCTACGGGCTCGAAGCCGACACCGAGGTCGAGATCGCGCTCGCCGACACCTTCACGCTCGATCCGGCGCTGCCGCTGCGCTTGAAGGCGCTTTCCGGGGTTGAGGATGTGCAGGAGGTGTGACGGCCGCGATTATTGGTGCTCGGCCGTGATTGCTTAGGTGGCGGCGCGGCTGTAACATGTGACCTTGATCGGAGTACCCACCGTGCAACGCTCGCCGAAGAGCCCTGCGGAGAAGATGCGAACCTACCGGAGCCGCCTGCGCGCCGCTGGCCTGCGGCCAGTGCAAATCTGGGTGCCAGATGTCCGCGCTGCCGATCTCGTTGAGGAGGCGCGCCGCCAATCGCGCCGCGCCAGCATGCATGCGAGCGAGCGGGGGGCGCTCGACATGATTGAGAGGCTTGCCGACCTTGACGACGATCCGTCGTGAAGCGGGGTGACATCGTTCTGGTCACGGCCCCCGGTGACTATGGCAAGCGCCGTCCGGCCGTCGTGATCCAATCGGACCTGTTCAATGACACACACGCCAGCATCGTTGTTTGCCTGATCAGCAGTGCACTTGTCGATGCGCCGCTTTTTCGCCTAACGATCGCGCCGTCTGCCGACAACGGCCTCAAGGAACCCTCTCAGATAATGGTCGACAAGATGGTCGCGTTGCGCCGAGAACGCCTGAGCGAACCTCTCGGTCGCCTTGATGATGAGATGATGCTTCGTCTCGGCCGTTCCCTGGCCCTGTTTATCGGACTTGGTGGGTAGCGGCGCGGCAGACCTCGCGGGTGGGAACTGCGGGAGTTTCTCTTGTTTCTTGCATCGGACAGCCAACCTCAGTATTTCATGGGCGGCTTCGCGAGGAGCCGCAAATACGCACGCGGGTTGGCGGCTGGCTGTTGCGACGGCCTTGCTGCCCTGCCGGTGTCCGGAACTTCCGGACCAGCCCGCGGAGGGACAACCGGAAAACAGGATCGACAGTCGACATGACATTCCCGACGTACTCTTTACGACAGCTGCTCGAAGCCGGCGTGCACTTCGGCCACAGCACCCGGCGCTGGAATCCGAAGATGGCGCCGTTCCTCTTCGGGGTGCGCAACGGCACGCACATCATCGATCTGGAGCAGACATCGCCGCTCTTGCATCAGGCGCTGCTGGCGGTGCGCGACGTCGTCGCCCAGGGCGGCCGCGTGCTGTTGGTTGGCACCAAACGGCAAGCGAGCGAAGTGATTGCGGAAGCCGCCAAACGCTGCGGCCAGTATTACGTCAATCACCGCTGGCTCGGCGGCATGATGACGAACTGGCGAACGATCTCGAACGCGATCAAGCGCTTACGCGAACTCGACAACCGCCTGCAGGGCAATGTCGAAGGGCTGACCAAGAAAGAGACGCTGCGGCTGACGCGTGAGCGCGATCGCCTGGAGCGGGCCTTGGGCGGCATCAAGGAAATGGGTGGCCTTCCCGACGTTCTGTTCGTGATCGACACCAACAAGGAATCGATTGCGATTGCGGAAGCGAACAAGCTCCACATCCCGGTCGTCGCCGTTCTCGATTCCAACAGCGATCCCAAAGGCGTGGACTTTCCGATCCCGGGTAATGACGATGCCATCCGGGCAATCCATCTCTATTGCGACCTCGTCGTCGAGGCGGTCCTGGACGGGCTGCAGCAGGAGATGGTGGCGTCTGGCGTCGACGTCGGCGCGGCGGAAGAGATTTTGGAGTCGGTCGCTGCTGACGAGGCGGATCCTGACCAGACGGGTGACGTCGGCGAGCCCGCGGTCGATGCCGTCGAGAGCGATGACGTGGCGGCAGGCATCCAGGCGAGTGGGGAAGCAACCATCCACTAGAGTGCATCGGCCCGCCCGCGGCCGTTCCGCATTCGTGGGCAGAGGCAAGCGAGATCAGGGGCTGGACTTCGGCTTGCGGCGGCGAGAGGCGCGTTAACACGGCCTGTGCGCGGCGCCGACGCGGCCTGTTCAGGCGTCAATCAAGGCAAATGAGGATCAAGCATGGGTGAAATTTCGGCTGCGCTGGTCAAGACCCTGCGCGAGCGCAGCGGCGCCGGCATGATGGATTGCAAGCGCGCCCTGAAGGAGACGGCAGGCGACCTCGAAAGCGCGATCGACTGGCTGCGTACGCACGGCCTTGCCGCGGCGGCGAAGAAGTCCGGCCGCGCGACGGCAGATGGTCTGATCGGGTTGTGTGTTGAGGGCAGCCGCGCTGCCGTGGTCGAGGTCAATTCGGAAACCGACTTCGTGGCCCGCAATGCGGTGTTTCAGGAGTTCGTCCGCGGCGTCGCGAAGCTTGCGCTTGAGACCGGCGGCGATGTCGAGGCGCTGTCGCGGGTTCCTTATCCGGAGGCAGGCCAGACTGTCGGTGAGCGCCTGACGCATCTGATCGCGACCGTTGGCGAGAACATGGCGCTACGCCGGACCGCCGCGCTCGCGGTCCAAGATGGCCTGATCGGCGCCTATGTGCACGCAGCGCAAGGCGAAGGCTTGGGCCGCATCGGCGTGCTGGTTTCCGTCGAGGGGGGCACCGGCAATCCGCAGGTGGCGCAGTTGGCGAAGCAACTGGCGATGCATGTGGCGGCATCGAACCCGATCGCGGTGTCGCGCGAGGGTGTACCGGCGGATGTTCTTGATCGCGAGAAGCGGGTCATTGCCGAGCAGGCGCAGGCATCGGGCAAGACCGGCCCGGTGCTGGAGAAGATCGTCGGCGGCCGGCTGAACAAGTTTTACCAGGAGGTGTGCCTTCTGGAGCAGCCGTTCGTGCTCGATGCCGATCGGAAGGTCAGTGCCGTCGTCGATCAGGTGGCGAAGGACGCGGGCACGCCGATCTCGGTCACCGGCTTCGTCCGGTTTGCCCTGGGCGAAACGACCAAGGCCCAGGCGGACGCTGCAGACGCGTCAGCCTGAGCCGCAGCAGACCGATGAGCGAAACAGCGGCCGCTTCTTCGCCCGCGAAGGCTCCGTACCGGCGTGTCCTCCTCAAGCTTTCAGGGGAGGCGTTGATGGGGGAGGGGGCCTTCGGTTTCGATGTCGCGACCGTCGAGCGGATCTGCGCCGACATCGCCCAGGTGCATGCGATGGGCGTGCAGGTGAACCTCGTCGTTGGCGGCGGCAACATCTTTCGCGGTGCGGAGATCGCCGCTTCGGGTGTTGAGCGAGCCAACGCCGACTACATCGGCATGCTGGCGACGGTGATGAACGCGCTTACGTTGCAAAGCGTTATCGAGCGCCAAGGCGTGCCGGCGCGGGTCCAGTCCGCCATTCCGATGGCACCGATCTGCGAGCCGTACCGGCGTGACCTGGCGATCCGGCACCTGGAGCAGGGGCGCGTCGTCATCTTTGCTGCGGGCACCGGCAATCCGTTCTTCACCACGGACACCGCTGCGGCCCTGCGCGCGGTCGAAATGGGATGCGACGCCGTGCTCAAGGGAACCCAGGTCGATGGGGTGTATTCGGCCGATCCCAAACACGACGCCGGCGCGCGCCGTTACGATACGCTCACCTTCAGCGAGGTTCTGGCGCAGGACCTACGCGTGATGGACACCGCGGCAATTGCACTTGCACGCGACAACCGCTTGCCGATTTTGGTATTCTCGATACACCAGCCTGGTGCGTTCGCAGCCGTGATCGGGGGAAGCGGACGATTCACCCTGATCGATGACGGAGGCGGCTGTCGTGGTTGAGACGATTCTGCAAACGCTCAAGCAAGACCTGAACAAACGGATGCAGGGTACGACCGATGTGCTGCAGCGGGAGCTGGCGGGCTTGCGCACCGGCCGCGCCTCGGTGAACTTCCTTGAGCCGGTGGTCGTCGATGCCTACGGCGCGCAGATGCCGCTCACCCAGGTTGCGACGATCAGCGCGCCGGAGCCGCGCCTGTTGACGGTGCAGGTCTGGGACCGGGCACTGGCCAAGGCGGTCGAGAAGGCCATTCAGGAGGCGGGTCTCGGCCTCAACCCGGTGACCGAGGGCCAGGTGCTGCGGATCCCGATCCCCGCGCTGACCCAGGAACGCCGCCAGGAGCTGACCAAGGTCGCCCATCGGTATGCGGAGGAAGCCCGGGTGGCGATCCGCAATGTGCGCCGGCACGGCATGGAGGAACTCAAGCGGGCTGAGAAAGAGCATCAGCTCTCCGAGGATGAGCATCGCGACTACGGCAAGCAGGTGCAGACGATGACCGATACCTTCATCAAGAAGATCGACACCATGCTTGAGCAAAAACAAAAGGAAATCATGCAGGTCTGACGCGATGGGCGTGTTTCCGCTCGCAGCACCGCCGCCGCCGCCGCCGGCACATGTCGCCATCATCATGGATGGCAACGGCCGCTGGGCGTTGGGCCGGGGTCTTCGCCGCATCGCCGGCCACAAGCGCGGCGCCGAGGCGGTGCGGACCGCCATTGAGAGCGCGTTGCGCCTGGGCATCTCCTACCTGACCCTGTTCGGGTTCTCGTCTGAGAACTGGAAGCGGCCGGAGGCCGAGGTCAGGGACCTGATGGGTCTCCTCCGGTACTACCTCAGCAACGAGATTGCTTACTTGAATGAGCGCGGTGTCCGCCTGCAGGTGATCGGCGATCGCGCCCGGCTGCATCCCGACATTGGCGCCCTGATCGAAAAGGGTGAGCGGGCGACCGCAGCCGGCCGGCGTCTCACGCTCGTGATTGCTTTGAGCTACGGCGGTCGCAGCGAGATCGCGTCGGCGGCGCGGCGGCTTGCCGAGCGGGTTGCCGCCGGCGAAATCCGGCCTCACGAGATCGACGAGACGATGATCGCCGGCCACCTCGAGACCTGCGGCATTCCCGATCCCGATCTCCTGATCCGGACCAGCGGCGAAAAGCGCATCAGCAACTTTCTGTTGTGGCAGTGCGCCTACGCCGAACTGGTGTTCATCGACACGCTGTGGCCTGACTTTACGCGGCAAGACTTCGAGCAAGCCGTCCGCGAGTACCACGGCCGCGAACGCCGTTACGGCGCGGCGAGTGGCTGAGCCTGATTGGCGTGCTCGCCTGCCGCTGCCGCGGATCGTGGCCGCGGTCGTTCTGGCGCCCCTTGCTCTTGCCTGCCTTTATGCCGGCTCGTCAATCTTTGCGGTCATGGTCGGCTTAGGCGCCGTCATCCTCGCCTTCGAGTGGGTGCGGCTGTGTGTGAGCGATCGGCCGACCGCACTCGGGCTCGCAATGGCGGCGAGCTTCATTGTCGCCATCGTCGCCGCTTTGGTCTGTGAGGGGGGATCCAGCATCGCGGTGATCGTCGTTGCTGCGGTGTCTCTGTTTCTCGCCTCGGGCCGCAACGCGTGGATTGCGGCCGGTGTGGTGTATCTCGGGCTGCCGTGCGTGGCGCTGGTGTGGCTGCACACGACGCTTGCGGCCGGCCCCTCGATCATCTTGTGGCTGTTCGTCGTCATCTGGACGACTGATATCGGAGCGTACACGATCGGTCGTCTCGTCGGCGGGCCGAAGCTGGCGCCCCGAATCAGCCCCAACAAGACATGGAGCGGCTTTTTCGGCGGCCTTGGGCTCGCGATCGTCTGCGGTTCGCTTTTGCTCGTCGAGCTGGAGTTGATGGCCGGTCCCGGCGTCATTTTCGCCAGCGGCAGCATCAGTCTGGTCGGCCAGGCGGGCGACCTTCTCGAATCCTGGATTAAGCGCAGGTTCGGGGTTAAAGATACTGGGAGATTGATCCCTGGGCACGGTGGCCTGCTCGACCGTGTCGACTCGCTGATCACGGCAAGCGTGGTAACGGCCCTGTTCGTGGTCGTGGGCAGGGGAGGCTGAGGACATGAACGTCGTGGCAACGGCGCAAAGGGCGGAGGCCCAACCGCGGAGCGTCACCATTCTGGGGGCCACCGGCTCGGTTGGCTGCAACACGATCGATCTGATCGCGCAAGAGCCCGACCGGTTCGTGGTCGAGGCGCTCACCGGCAACCGCAATGCAGCACTCCTGGCGCAGCAAGCCCGTCAGGTGCGTGCCCGTCTTGCGGTGGTCGCCGATGAACAAGCCTACCCGGAGCTGAAGGCGGCTCTCGCGGGAACCGGCATCGAGGCTGCGGCGGGACGGGACGCGCTGATCGAAGCGGCGCTGCGGCCGGCGGAGTGCGTCATGGCCTCGATCGTTGGTGCTGCTGGGCTCGAGCCGACGCTGGCGGCAGTGCAACGCGGCGCGATCATCGGCCTTGCCAACAAGGAGTGCCTGGTCTGCGCGGGCGAGCTTGTGACGGCCGAAATCGCGCGCTGCAACGGCACGCTGATTCCGGTCGATTCCGAGCACAGCGCGATCTTTCAGGTCTTTGAGAGCGGCAACGCCGACAAGGTTGAGCGGGTCATCCTCACCGCCTCGGGCGGGCCGTTCCGTACCTATTCCAGCGAGCAGCTGGTCGCCGTGACGCCGGAACAAGCCGTCGCCCACCCGAACTGGTCGATGGGAGCAAAGATCTCGGTCGATTCGGCGACGATGATGAACAAGGGACTCGAGATGATCGAGGCCTTTCATCTGTTCCCGGTCCGGGCCGAGCAGATCGAGATCGTCGTTCATCCGCAATCGATCATTCACGGCCTGGTCGCGTACTGCGACGGCTCGCTGTTGGCGCAGCTCGGCTGTCCCGACATGCGGACGCCAATCGCCTGTGCGCTTGCCTGGCCGACGCGGATGGCGACGCCGGCGGCGCGGCTGGATCTGGCCACGATCGCGACACTCACCTTCGAAGCGCCGGACGAGACGCGTTTTCCCGCCCTCCGCCTGGCACACGAAGCGCTGGCCGCCGGCGGTGCTGCGCCCGCCATCCTCAACGCTGCCAACGAAGTGGGTGTGCACAGTTTCCTCGCTGGCCGGATCGGTTTCCTCGATATCGCGCGCATCGTCGAGGAAACCTTGGGCCGGGTCCCCAACCGCGGCATCGCCACCTTGGCGGATGTCATCGCGGTCGATGCCGAGGCGCGCACTTACGCGAGTGATGCGACGCAGCGTTGCCACGCAAGAATTACACACGTGTCGTAAAGGGACGAGAAGAAGCAGCGAATGGTCATCCTCGATTACGCCGTCGATTACGTCGTTCCGTTCGTTCTCGTTCTCTCCGCGCTCGTCTTTGTACACGAGCTTGGGCATTACGCCATCGCCCGGCGCTGCGGTGTACGGGTCGAAGTTTTCTCGATCGGGTTTGGTCCGGAACTGTTCGGCTTTACCGACCGCTTCGAGACGCGTTGGAAATTCAGCGCCATTCCGCTGGGCGGCTATGTCAAGATGTTCGGCGAGGCCGACCTGGCTGGCGAGACGCCTGCCGCGCCGCTCTCGCTGCATGAGCAGAAAGTCTCGTTCCAGCACAAGACATGCGGACAACGGGCGGCGATCGTTGCTGCCGGCCCGCTCGCCAATTTCGCCTTTGCACTGCTTCTGCTGGGCGGCCTGTTCGGCATCGTCGGTGCGCCGCGGCCGCTGGCGGCGGTTGGTGGAGTACAGGACGATAGCGCCGCTGCAGCGGCCGGCATGCGCCAAGGCGATCTCATCGTCAGCATCGACGGCCAGGCGGTGAAGTGGTTCGACGATGTGCGCACCATCGTTCGCGATCAGCCGGGCACGGCACTCGCCTTCACGCTGTCCCGCGACGGCCAAGAGGTGGTGGTAACGGCGACACCCACGCGCTCGGTCTCGACCGAACCCGATTCAGCTGGGCGGGAAACCGGGGTGCTGGGCATCCGGGCCGATCTGGCGCAGGTCGGCTACGAACGGCTGCCGCCGCTCACAGCCGCATGGGCCGCGGCGGAACGCTGTTATGGGCTCACCGTCCAGATCCTGCAGGCGCTGTGGCAGATCGTGAGCGGCGCCCGCGGTGCCGATGAACTGGGCGGGCCGCTGCGGATCGCCCAGCTGTCCGGTCAGATGGCCGAGAACGGCGTCGTCAACCTGGTCTTCTTCATGGCCGCACTCTCCATCAACCTCGGCCTGATCAACTTCCTGCCGATCCCCATGCTGGACGGCGGGCACCTGGCGTTCTACGCGATCGAGGCGATCCGCGGCCGGCCGGTCGACAAGCGGGTGCAGGAGTACGGCTTCCGCTTTGGTTTGATCTTTGTCTTGCTGCTGATGATCTTCGCGACCTGGAACGATCTGTTGTCTCTCAACGTGTTCGGTTTCGTCGAATAGAACAATCATAGCGGGTTTTGGGGGTAAGGGAGGGGGGCGTGCGCGCTCCCAGGGTGATCGATGCGACGTGCAATCCTGGTGCTCCTGGCGTTATTCGGGCTGATCGCGGCTGGCGCTGTTGCGCCACTCTCTGCCGCGGAAGAGCAGGTCCGGATCCAAGAAGTCGTCATCAACGGCTTGCAGCGCAGCAGCCCCGACAGCGTGCGGACCTATCTGTTGTTGCAGGAGGGCGACCCTTTTGACGCCGACCGGATCGATCGTTCGCTGAAGAATCTGTTCGCGACCGGACGCTTCGCCGATGTCTCGATCCAGCGGCAGGGGTCAAGCCTCGTCGTGTCGGTGGTCGAGAACCCGACCGTCAACCGGGTTGCCTTCGAAGGCAACGACAAGCTATCGGACGAAACGCTGGCGGCGGAAGTGAGCCTCAAGCCGCTTGGCGTGTACACGCAGGCGCGGGTTCAAAGCGACGTCCAGCGGATCCTCACCCTTTACCGGCGCAGCGGCCGCTTTGCGGCCACGGTCGAACCGAAGCTGATTGAGTTGCCGCAGAACCGGGTTGACGTTGTGTTCGAGATCGCCGAGGGCGAGGCGACCTACGTGCAGACGATCCGCTTCATCGGCAACAAGGAATTCAGCGACGGCACGCTGCGCGAGGTCATTCGCACCAAGCAGGCCCGTTGGTGGCGGTTCTTCAGCACCGAGGACACCTACGACCCCGATCGCCTGTCGCTCGATCGCGAGTTGTTGCGCCGCTTCTACTTGAGCGAGGGGTTCGCCGACTTTCGCGTGCTGTCGGCGGTCGCGGAACTGACGCCTGACCGCAAGGACTTTCTAATCACGTTCACGATCGAGGAAGGCGAGCGCTACCACTTCGGCAACATCGCGGTGACGAGCGCGCTTAAAGGATTGGATCCGGCCGATGTGCGCAATGTCATCGGCTTCAGCGAGGGCGACTGGTACAACGCCGACAAGGTCGAGAAAGCGATCGACGCCTTGGGTCGTTCGGCCGGCGACCGCGGCTTCGCCTTTGTCGAAGTGCAGCCGCGGCTGGAGCGCGACCGCGAAAAACGCACCGTCAACGTCACGTTCGCGATTGAGGAAGGCCGGCGGGTGTTTGTCGAGCGGATCGACATTACCGGCAACGTGCGGACGCTGGATCGGGTCATCCGCCGTGAGTTTCGCCTGATCGAGGGCGACGCCTATAACACGGCGAAGCTGCGGCGCTCGCGCCAACGCATTCAGGATCTCGACTTCTTCCAGAAGGTGGTGGTGGAAGAGTCGCCGGGCAGTGCGCCCGATAAAGCCATCATCAAGGTTGCGGTCGAGGAAAAGCCCACCGGCGCACTCTCGATCGGGGCAGGTTTCTCGACCGGCAGCGGCTTCCTTGGCGATCTCAGTATTCGAGAGCGCAACCTTTTGGGCCGCGGCCAGGATCTGAAAGCCTCGCTGATGCTGGGTCAGAAGCAGCAGCAGATCGACATGGCCTTCACCGAGCCCTATTTCCTTGATCGGGAAATCGCGGCCGGCTTCGACCTCTTCCTCATCGAGATCGACCGTCAGGACGAGAGCTCCTTCGACTCCCGGACCGCGGGCGGTGACGTGCGCATGAACTATCCCGTCACCGAGAACATCTCGCAAGGGTGGAAGTACACGTACAAGCTGAGCGAAATCAAGAACGTCCCCAATGATGCATCCGTCTACATCGCCAAGGACGAGGGCACGGAGTATATTTCGGAGCTGTCACATACGATTACCTACGACCGCCGCGACAGCCGCATCAACCCGACGGATGGCTATTTCGGTCGTCTGCGCACCGATGTCGCCGGCCTTGGCGGCACCGTCGCCTATCTGCGCAATCGGCTCGAAGCCGGTTACTACTACCCTGTCGCTCAAGGGCTGGTGCTGTCGCTGACCGGTTCGGCCGGCCATATCGATGGCATCGGCGAGGATGTCCGCGTGCTGGACCGCTTCTTCCTTGGCGGCGCCGACTTGCGCGGCTTCAAGACGGACGGCGTTGGCCCGCGCGATTCCGACACTAACGATGCCCTCGGCGGCGAATTTTTCTACTCCGGGTCGTTGCAGCTCAGCTTCCCGTTAGGGCTGCCGGAGGAGTTGCAGATTCGCGGCCGTGTGTTCTCGGATGTCGGCAGCTTGTGGCACCTCTCGGACTCCGGACCTGGGATCGACGAGGATACCGACCCTCGGGTTTCGGTCGGTGTCGGCCTGACCTGGGTTTCGCCGTTCGGCCCGCTCGGCGTCGATCTCGGCTTTGCGCTCATAAAGCAAAGCTACGATGAGACCGAGATCCTGCGCATCAACTTCGGCACGAGGTTCTGATTGGTCCGCTGGAGCTGGCTGTTTGCGTTGCTGCTGCTCGCCACCCCCGCCGCCGGTGCGGAACCGGGGGTGAGCGCTGCGCCCCGGATTGGCGCCGCCGATGCGTCGCCGGTCATAGCTGTCGTTGATTTTGCTGCCGTTCGCCGCGATGCGAGCGCAGCCAAAGCGATCGCGCAAAAGCTCGAAACCTTCGTCAGCGCCTACCAGAGCGACGTCGAGCGCGAAGAGAGTGCCCTGCGCGGTGCTCAGGAGGCGTTGAAGCGAAAGCAGGCGGCGCTGCCGTCCGAGGCCTACGCTGTTGAGCGCCGGAGTTGGGAGCAAGCCGTGGCGGACGCACAACGCCGCTTCATGCGCCGCCGCCAGGCCATGGATGAAGCGCGCGCGCAAGCCTGGCAGCAGGTGAACGAAGCGTTGGGTACGGTCATCCGCGGGCTCGCGGCCGAACGCAATCTGCAGATTGTGCTGCGGAAGGACCAGGCGTTCTGGGTCGCCGCGGAACTTGACGTGACCGACGAAGTGCTCAACCGCTTGAACCAGATCCTGCCGACCGTCGAGATCCAGGCGATCGAAGGCTAGCGGACGGCGGACATTCTCCGAAAAGCCCTTGCGAAGCCCCTTGCGATAGTCAAGAAAGGTGCCATCGTTGTAACGGCCGCCGTAGATCACGAGCGGCAGGTTTTTCGGGCGGGTTTGCGCGATCCACGGGAGCGCTGGCGCGTAAGTGGGGAAGTGGCAATCTCGGCCCGGCCATAGCAAGAGCGGATGAAGAAGATCGTGCTGACCACGACCACGCAATCAATCGACGTCGAAGGCATCCAACGGTTGCTGCCACATCGTTACCCGATGTTGATGATCGATCGCGTCATCGACATGGAATCCGGGCTGCGGGCGACCGGCATCAAGAACGTCACCATCAACGAGCCATTTTTTCAGGGCCACTTCCCTGGCCATCCGGTGATGCCGGGCGTGTTGATTATCGAGGCGATGGCCCAGACCGCGGCTGTTGTCGTCGTCACGGCCCTTGAACGCGAACGCGACGGCAGCGTGGTCTATTTCATGTCGATCGATCAGGCACGCTTTCGCAAGCCGGTGCTTCCGGGCGATACCATGTATCTTCACGTGGAGAAGCAGAGAAGCCGCGGAAACGTTTGGAAATTCACGGGTCTTGCCAAAGTCAACGACGTCCTAGTGGCCGAGGCCACGTACGCCGCGATGATCCGCGATCTCTAGAGCGCTGGCAAAAGCAGAGGGTGCGCCTGGCTTGGCGCCCATCCTCGGCTCCGCCATCATCGCCGTCTGAGCCAAGCATCCTCGTTTGAGGCTGAACGAAAGAGGGGCGCCGCTTCAGGCGACGCCCCCTTTTCGTACGCGCGATGCCTCTGCCGATCAGCCGGCTTTGAGGATTTTCGCCACGCGGTTCAGCCGCAGGCGCGCCGTCGCCGGCATGCCGGAACCGAGGAGCGGCTGCAGGTAGTCGACGAAGGCTGGCGTGACGTCGTGGTTGTTCTCATGCAAGAACTCATCCGGCATCACGCGGGTCTTGCCGGCGATGTCGGCCAGTGGGCTCAGCTGGTACTCGACGGCGTAGGTGCCAACCCGGTGGATGGTGACCGAACCGGTGTGATTGCCCGCGGAATCCCCGAAGTGGGCGTACTGCACCGCCTTCTCGCCAACCTCGCGCGCCTCGCGCTGATCGACATCGGACACGCAGCCGAGGAAGGAGCGCTGCAGGTAGCCGAAGGTGTCGCCGCGGACGCGGGTGATGTTGGTGTGATCCTTGATGTAGTCGGTCAGAAGGTCGGCGAGAGCACCGGAGCCGGACAACTGGATGTTGCCGTGCGCGTCGCGCTCGACCTGCTTTGCCAGCTTGGTGATGATCGGCTGGCCGCTTTCGTCGTGGATGCCTTCCGACGCGGCGACGATGCAGCGGCCGTACTTGTTGTAGACCTCGCGCACGTCCTTGACGAAATCATCGAGGCTGAACACCCGCTCCGGCACGTAGATCAGGTGCGGGCCGTCGTCCTCGTACTTGCGTCCGAGCGCCGAGGCGGCGGTGAGGAAACCGGCGTGGCGGCCCATGACGATGGCAACGTACACGCCCGGCAGCGCCCGGTTGTCGAGGTTGGCGCCGGCGAAGGCGAGGGCCACGAACCGCGCCGCCGACGGAAAGCCGGGAACGTGGTCATTGACCATCAGATCGTTGTCGATGGTCTTCGGCACGTGCACACAAACGAGCGGATAATCGGCCGCTTTCGCCTGCTCACTCAGGATGCGCAGCGTGTCGGAGGAGTCATTACCGCCGATGTAGAAGAAGGTCTCGATGGCGTGTGCGCGCAGGACCTTGAAGATCTCTCCGCAGTACTTCTCGTCCGGCTTGTCGCGAGTCGAGCCGAGGCCCGAGCACGGCGTGTCACCGACCATCTCCAGGTTATGGGTGGTCTCCCGCGTCAGGTCGAAAAAGTCCTCGTTGATGATGCCGCGGACGCCGTGGTAGGCGCCGTAGACCCGGTCGACCGAGGCGATCTTGCGGGATTCGATGACCACGCCCGCCATCGAATGATTGATGACCGCGGTCGGCCCGCCGCCCTGGGCGACGAGAATTTTACCCTTTAACATGGCTGTTCGCCTCCGCTACCCCTTTGAAAGCAAGAAAAGATCTTGAAGACACGCTTGATCAGGCGCGCCGGCCACCAAGCTCTGCACGGCGCCGATGATTTTGGCGGCACCCTATCACGGCGAAATAGCCCGGCAAAGGCCAATATCCGCATGGCGAGCGGCACGAACGCCTCGGGACATTCGCGCCGTTGCCAGTGGCGCTGCGATCGTCGATCATGCCGGCCTTGGCTTGGCGGCGATTGGAAGCGACAACATATGAGGGACGAGCGATGAGCGGCTGGGGCTGTCCGCACGAGGTGCAAGGAAATTGCCAGCGCGTCCAAGGCCGGCCATGCGATCCTGGCATGAAGGGCTGCATCCTGTTCGGCCGCTTCGTCTGGAGCACCGAGGCCAAGAACAGGCCGCAACGGCCAGCACGGCCCGCAGTGGCGGCGCGCGCGGGAGAGAAATCCTCCGACGGCGGCAAAGCCTGAGCCGGCCGCACGGAAACCATTTCAAGGGAGCATGGGGATGCTAGGCGGCAGGAAACTGTTCGGCGGTCTCGGCGCCGGGGGAGAGGGATCGGCCGGCGGCGGCTGGCCGCTGTGGAGCAAAATCGCTGCGGTCGTAGCCGTCATGCTGCTGCTCGGCTATCCGATCGCGATGCTGATGGCGCATCAGATCAACGACGACCCGGACTTTACCCCCGGTCCTGAGTTCGAGGTTGAGGGCGGCAGCCGTGCCGTCGCCATGGCTGCGGCCTTGATCCACCGCGAGGTGGTCGAGACCAAGTGGGTGGCGAACACGCCGTTTCCGTTCCCTTCGTCGTTCCTCGACAACATGCCGAACTTCCAGGTCGGCCTGATGTACGCGCTGTCGCGCTTTGCCGTCGAGATGACGGACTCGCTCGGTCGCGCCCGCGGCACCAGCCAGGTCGACCATGACCTCGATCACGCATCGGGGCTCTTGAAGTATGACGGCACGATTTGGGTATGGGAGCCTTCGATCTCGATCTTCCCGACGGCGCGTGCCGAAACGCAGTACCAGGCCGGCATGCGGGCGCTGATGAACTACAACAAGCGTCTCGCTGCCGGAGAGGCCGTGTTCGAAAAGCGCGCCGACAACCTGATTTCGTTGCTTGAACGGGTTGCTGCCGACCTCGGCGGCGTCTCGGCCGCGATCGATGCTCGACTGCAAGATGCCGGCGCCGGCTGGTTCGATACGCAGGCGGATGACGTGTTCTATGCCAACAAGGGCCGGCTTTACGGCTACGCTCTGTTGCTGCGCGCGCTGGGTCAGGATTTCGAGAGCATGCTCGCCGACCGCAACGTCGGCACCGTTTGGGAGCACATGATCGCCTCGATGGTGGAAGCCGCGTCACTGCGGCCACTCATCGTCTCAAACGGCTCGCCGGACGGGCTGATCTTCCCCAATCATCTGGCGGCGCAGGGCTTCCTCCTGCTGCGCGGCCGCATCCAGCTACGCGAGGTGGCGAACATCCTGGCGAAATAGGCTCTTTCCAACGGCTCCCGCTCGCCCGAAATTTGCCCGACAAGAGCGGGACAACGCTTGCGCGAGCGGGAGGGTTGGGAGCATGGAGACACAGCAAGACACGAAGGAAAAGCCGATCTTCGGCGCGGCCGAAATTGGCGCGCTCGCCCACCTCTATCGAGGTGAGATGTATCAGAGCAAGATCTGGCGCGGCCGCCTCGATACGACGACCAATTGGGCGGTCGTGATTACCGGAATCGCCTTGTCGGCAACCTTTACCGATATCAACGCGTCACCGATGCCGATCCTGCTTGTCAGCTGGGTCGTGGTCGCCTTCCTGCTATTCGAGGCGCGCCGCTATCTCTTCTATGATGTGTTTCGCGTCCGGGTGCGGGTCATGGAGATCAACTTCTATGGCCCGCTCTTGAGGGGGGAGGGGGTGCGCGTCGACAATGGCTGGAACGACGTTCTGGCCGAAGACTACACCGACCTGCGCTTCCACATATCATTACTGGAGGCGGTGGGCCGGCGCCTGCGCCGAACCTACGGCTGGATCTTCGCGGCCCAGTTGGGCTGTTACCTTGCCAAGATCCTGGTTCATCCGGTGGCCGCGACGTCGCTCGCAGACTTGACCGAACGGGCGGCAATCGGTCCCATCAGCGGCGAACTCGCACTCGCCTTCGGGTTCCTCTTTCACGCGACCTGGGCCACGATCGCGGTGGCTACCTTGAGATCGCAGAAGGCGGTCGGCCTGCCGCACAAGCGCGTCGGACCCGACGTCATCTTGGCGTTTGCAGAAGCACCGCGGCCGAATGGCCGGCGTTGAGAGGTGCGGCCGATCCGCGGGCAGCGAGGGCGGGCCGCCGTTGGACAACCCGCCCAAGCCAGTGCACTAGCCCGCCGCGTCGGCGGACACGGCCTCGCGCACCAGAATGCCGCCGACCCACGCCTTGGCAAACACCTCGAGGCAGACGTTGGCATTGGCGCTGACCTCGAATGTCAGCGTGACCGTGCGGCCGGCAAAGCCTGCGAGATCGATCCCGTCGCGCTCCGTCCATTCGCTCTCGGCGTAATCCATGCCGACGGCGGAGACCTCGTCGACGACGATGCCGTCAACAAGCACGGTGAACGCGGCCGTTGTCAGCATGTTGACGGCAGCGCTCAAGTCGAGCTTGCGAACGTAACGCAAGCAAGGCGCGCGCCCGAGTGTGAGCTGGCGCGACACGGAGCGGACCTTGCTGCCGACATCGCAGCCAATGCCGGATGATGCGTAGCCAAACAGCACCGGGCCGGAGGCGGCATCGGCGGATCCGGTGGATAGGCACTGCCAGCCATCGCCCGCCCAGCCGCTGCCGGCGAGGCCACCCGCCGGTTGCGCTGACGCTTGCTGCGCGCCCTTCAACAACCCCGCAGCCTCGAACGATTTGGCCAGGATCGCAGGGATATCGATGCCGAGCACCGATCCCTGGCCGCCGGTGCCGCTGCGCGGCTGTTCCGGCGACGGTTTCAGGAGACCCGCCGCTTCGAATGACTTGGTGAGGATGCCTTCGATGTCGATCCCGAGCGGGCCGCCGCCGCTCGCAGCTCCCTCGGTGCCGCGCCCTTTGAACAGCCCTGCCGCGGCGAGCGACTGGCTTACGAGCGCGCCCAAGTCGAGCGCCGGCGTTGGCTCTGCCGCAGGCCTCTTCGAGGCACGGTCGGCCGCTGGTGGTTCCTCCGCAGGACGGCCGGCTTTCGCGGGAGCAGGCGTGGTCTCGATCACGATTGCATCCTTGATGACGCGCGGCGCCGGCCGCGGCGGCGGAGCTGCCATTGTGGAAGTTTGCTCCCGCACCGGCTCGGCTTCGGGTGCAGGGGCTGCCGCCGGTGCGCCCACGGCAAGGCCCCAGGAGCGGGCAAGGAGCAGGGTTGAGGACAGACCGACATCGTGAATGAACGGGCCGGCCACACCGCAGCCATCGGGCCCGAACGGATGGATCGGTGCCCCGTGCGGCATGCCGGCGATCGTGTACGCCTCCATGACATCCTCACCTCCGGCATTGCGCCAGACGCGGCGGCGATGGCCGTTCAACGCTTCCTCGGCCGAATGCAGCGCTGGCAGCTGGTGGACGTCGGCCCACTGCTTGAGGATTTCCTCCGCGTTGGCGGGCTTGACCGTCTGATCGGCATCGCCATGCCAGACCGAGACCTTGGGCCACGGACCGGCGTGCGGGGAGGCCGAACGGACCCGGTCGCCCCATTCCTGCGCCGGACGCTCGCAGCCCTGAAAGATCACTTCAAAACCTTCCTGTAAGCCATTGGCACACTTGTACGGAACGGCGGCGATAATGGCACCGCCGGCAAACACGTCGGGGTAGGTGGCGAGCAGGACCGAGGTCATCGCGCCGCCGGCCGAAAGGCCGGTGACGAACACGCGCGATCGGTCGAGCCCGTGGCTCACGATCATGTGCTCGACCATCTGGCGGATCGACAGCGGTTCGCCCGCATCGCGCTCCATGTCGCCCGGCTTGAACCAGTTGAAGCAGCGCAAGGGGTTGTTGCCACGCCGCTGCTCGGGATAAAGCACCGCGAAACCGTAACGGTCGGCAAGCTGCGACCAGCCGGTGCCGTAGTCGTAGGTGGCAGCCGTCTGCGTGCAGCCGTGGAGCACGACGACGAGCCCCGCTGCGGGCGCAAGCGTCGCCGGAACGTAGGTCAGCATGCGCAGATTGCCGGGATTGGAGCCGAATTCTGCCACCTCGACGAGACGGCTCGGCCGCTGTTCCAGCTTGTCAAGCGTCTCCTTTGCCTTGGCGGCGGTCGCGAGGAACTTCTGCCACGGGCGACGGTTGCGCCGCTCGCGCGCCAAGCTGGCAAGATTAGCGAGGTTGGTAAGCGTCGGGCCGAGTTCAAGCACGGTTCGTCTCCTTTCCTGCGGAACTGCCGTGAGAGCGCCGATCGCGATCAGCTTGCTCGCCGGCAGAAAGACACTGTGAAACAGGCCGGGATCGGCGGTGCCGCCCCGGTCGGGATCAAGCCATGCGGGCGGGCGGCTCCCTGCCGCCAACTCGTAGCGCTGCGTGAGAATGCTGCGACGGCCGTCCGCCCAGCGCGCAAGCTGCACGGCGGCGACGGGGAAGCCGCGGCTGACCCAGATGCCGAACAGTTCCTGCGCCAGGAGAGCGCGCGTCCCGCTGTCGCGGGCGTGGTCGAGCAGATGGGTAAGCGTGGCACCGAAGGAGAGCCTTCCGGCCAGGAGCGGGACCGGCCGACGGTTTTCAGCCCCCGTTCGGTAACGCGTCGCGCCAACGCTGACGCCGGGAGCGGCGGGATCGCTCGCAAGCGCGGTCGGCTGTAAAGCGCGGTAGCAGCGGACGGCATCGACGGTGTGGCTCTGCTGCGGCGCCGCCATGACGCCGATGAGAAGATCGGACGCGTAATCGGGCGTTGCCGGCGGCGCTCCGGGACCACGAGGGCCGGGCGGAACGAGCCCCTCCGTGATCATGAGCGTGACGCGGAAGCGGACATCGCGCCGCGACAGATCGAGGATCTCGGCAAGCCGCTCACTGAACTCATACCGGCGCATCGCTGTGACCATAGGCAAAGGGTCTAGCACGGCCGGGGTTCGCAGGCGAGAGTTTTTTAGTAAGTGATATAAACTAAATTACTGTTTGCTATTTGTTCTCTTTTCAAACGTGCGCAAACATCCTCACTCGATACCGCCGAGGCTGAAAGAGATCTGCCTGCCCACCAGGAATCCGGCGAAGGCGGAGAGAACATGCAGTGCCCCGATTGAGGCCAGCCAGAGAAAGAACACGATCGCGGCGGCTAGCCGAAGGCCGCCAACGAGCTTGCCGGTCCATGCCGGCGCCCCGCCAGCGGCCAACATCGCTATCCACTGCATCGATCCGTAGTAGCCGAAGCCGACGATCAAGCCGAGCGCTGCGTAACTCAGGACCAGTTCAGTGGTTTCCATCGTAAGTCCCTTGAAGACAGTGCTGGCGGCTGCGCCCGTCGGCTGAAAACGGGCTGGCCATCACCGATCCCGCCAGCGCCGCTGGTGAAGCGCTCATCAGGGCTCGGTGGATGACCTGTTGGAACCCAAACACTTATTGGTCCTCGCGCGGGCTGGCTTCTGCCTGCGCCTCCGTTCCCTCGTCCTGACCCGTCTTGTTCTTGGCTGTCCGTTCGGACCGGGCTTCGTCGCGCTTGGCGCGCTTCGCGGCCTTGGCGCGTTCGCGCTCCATCCGGTCGGCATGATAATTGGGTTTGCGTGGCATTCAGCCCTCCCTCGGTCACCTCATCGCTTTCGTTTGCTCCCAACAGTGCGCAGAACAGGACGGTGTTCGTCAACCCAATGTCGCAAAGCATGGGCCCAATGTCGCTGAGCCAGGGAACGCCGCAATGCGCGCACGGCGCCCACCGATCGCGCTCCATGAAAAAAGTCTTGTAAAAAGGAGGATCTTCCTATATTGATTCGTCAAGACCGGCTGCAGACGAGGCCGTGACTCCCGCCGATGGAGGTAACGCTCTGCCTGGTTCCATCATGTTGCTGGGGCAGCACGACCATCGTCGGCATCCGGTTGTCAACAGCGAAATAGGAATATGCGCTCATGACAATCGCTCTCGTTGATGGATTCTTCACCGAAGCCGGCAGCTCGGACCAGGTGAGCCTTAAGGATCGCTTCAATCTCAGCCTGCACGGCAACTTCACCGCGAACGTGGTCCTGCAACGGTCCTTTGACCGAGGCGTCACTTGGCATGCAGTGGAGACGCTCACCGCGCCGATTCAGACGACCGGTGACGAACCAGAGGCCTACGTCAACTATCGCCTGTCCTGCACCAGTTATACGGCAGGTCCGGTTTTCTACCGCCTGAGCCAATAACGTTGCGGCAACGGCCGGGCAGTACGGGCAACAGGCAAGGCGCTGGCCGCATCAGTGAGGAGGCGCGGGACAAACCAAGCCACCGCACATGCGCCACCCGGGCGCTCCGTGCGCAGAGCCCTCTTGCGCCTCCAAGCCTGGGGCGAGCTCAGGCCATGAGGTCGATCTGTGGCGCTGCCGATTCCCGGCCCGATTGACCCTGCCCACGGTTGGCGAGAAAGCGGACCAACTTCTCCGGTGGCATGCGCATCAACAGCCGCTCTTCATCGTCGCGATCGACGACATCGAGGAACGTGCGATCGAGTTCACGCTCATAGACGAGCTTGCGAGCATAACGCCCGCTGCCCGCAGCCGTGTCGGACACCAACTCCTGGCTCCGGGCACGTGCTTCTTCCCGGTCCTGGTCCTTGACCGAATGCGCAGGTTTTTCTGGCTGGTTAACGGCCGTGACCGCCGCCGCCGACTGCACGCTTACCGCCGCAGCGGGCGTCGCCTCGCGTGGAGGCATGGTCGGAGCGGGCGAATGACGCCGGATATCTGAGTGAAATTGGCGATCGAGAGTGACATCCATCGCGGCACTCACTTTCAGCTACAACCCCCAAAGGTATACTACCATCGCGGGTAGCGCATTAAAAGTAGTTTTTTGTCGGCGCGGCACTTTTTGCCGGGTGGGGCGGGCAGCTTATTCCACTTAAGGTCGGTACGGGCGCCGGCCGGCTTCCTGAGGGCGCGCCAGTCTACTCATTATTTCAATAGGTTATAGCACGGACCCGGTTGGCACCGGAGTTGCTCTCCTGGCTAGCGGCAGCAAACCCCTTGGAGCCTTGTCCGTGTTCCTTCAGCCACTCCCGGCATCCGCCCTCCGCGAAGCCACCCCTCAGAGCGGGTCGGCCGTCGCCGGCAGCGCCGTGGATGATGCGCGCAGGGGCCAGTTTGCGGCGCTTCTCACCGACACCCTTACGCGCAGCCGGGTTCCAACCCCGCACGCCCACGAACCGGCAGAGAGAGCACAGCAGGCATCGGAACCGCAGGAGCGCTGGACGGATGCCGAGACGCGGGCGCGTACCCGCGACCATGAACGAGAGTTAAGTGAATCCTCCGCGCGTGAGGCAGACGAACCGGCGGCCGACGAAGAGGGGTCGATTGTACCGCCGGCTGCTACCTTGCCGCACCAGGAAGAGGGTGTCCTTGCCGCGGCCCTGCCATTGGTGCCTACGCAGCTCCCCACGCCGCCACTGAAGTCCGCGCCCGAGGCCAACGCGCAAAATGGCACGAGTGCGCCAGCCGCGCCGGCGGCCGCCAACGGGACGAGCGAGCTAACCGCGGGCGCACCGACCTCAGCGGCGCAGCAGCCGGAATTGGCGCAAGCAACGGATGCTGCGCAACCGTTTCGGGGAGCTGCCGCTCGTCCGGCTCGTGGCAGCCAAACGCGAATGGTCGCCGAACCAGCCGCACCCGAGCTTGCAGCGGCGGGGCGTCCAGACGCCAAGCAGACAGCGGAAGCGGCGAACTTCACGCGCTCGGTCATGGCTGCGGCCGGCACCCCGGTGCGCCTCAGCGTGGTCACGAATCAGGCGCCTGGCGTTGGGCTGGCCGGCAATCAAGCGGTAGCAACGGCCTCAGCGCAAGGGACAGCGGGGCAAGGGTCAATCGGGCACGGGCCAGTAGCGCACGGGCCAGCAGGGCACGGGGCTGCGCAACTCGGCGCCGAGACACTAGGCTCAACCGTTCCAGCCGCACAAGCGGGCTCCGCGTCCCAGGAGCAGGCGCTCACGCCGTCGCTTACCCAGCCGTCGCGCACGGACGCAGGCACCCTTGGCGCTCCGGCAGCGCTTGTTACCGCAGCGACGGCAGCCGATCTGGCCGCGGGCGGCAATGAGACGGGAAGCTTCGCGTTTCGCGATGGGAACATCAGCGGCCGGTTCGGCGTGACCGGAAGGGCAGGGACACGAGCCGGCATCGCCCTCAGGTCGACGCCGGATCAGGTTGCCGTGCACATCACGCGGGCGGCGCAAAGCGGTACGAACCGGATCGAGATCAGCCTCGATCCGGAATCGCTGGGCCACGTCGAAGTAAGACTCGAGGTCGGCCGCGACGGCCGGGTTAGTGCGCTCGTGCTCACCGAGAACCGCGAAGCCCTGGACGCACTGAAGGCCGAGACCCGCGCGCTGCAGCAAGCACTTCAAGATGCGGGGCTCAAAGCCGATGCCGACAGCCTCAGCTTCCAAATGCAGGGCGAGCACGGCCGCCGCAGCACTGGTCAGATGTTCGTGCCGGAGGGGGCGGATGTGCGCTCGTCGGCCAACCGTGCTGAGGAGGGCTCACTCAAGGACACACTGCGGAGCGCGGAACCGCATCGGCCAGTGAATCCGCGCGGTCAGCTCGATGTTGTGGCGTGACCACAAGAAGGGGATGAAAAGGCATGATTCTCGATAGTGTTTCCGGCAGCAGCACGGTCACGGGACAGCAGGCCACCAGCGACCGCAACCAACTGCAAGACGATCTCAATAAATTCCTGACGCTGCTGGTTTCCCAGCTCCAGCACCAAGACCCGCTTGAGCCGCTCGATGCCCACGAATTCACCTCGCAGCTGGTCCAGTTTGCGAGCGTCGAGCAGCAGATCTACAGCAACAGCCACCTCGAAGATCTGCTGGCGGCGCAGAAGGGCGCAGACGCTGCGGGGGCGGTCAACTACCTCGGCAAGACGGTCCAGGTTGAGAGCGACACCCTCAAGCTTGAGAACGGATCGGCCGGCGCGGGCTACGCGCTTACCGAGCCGGCGGCGAAGACGACCGTCACTGTGACGGACAGCCAGGGCCGCGCCGTGTACTCAACCGCAGGCGAGACCGGGAAAGGCAGCCACGATTTCGTCTGGACCGGCAGCGACGGCAACGGCACCCAGCTCGCCGATGGTCTCTACACGGTGAGCGTCGATGCCCGCCGCGAGGACGGCACCCAGATCCCGGTGACGACAACGTTGACCGGCACTGTGCACGCGGCCGGGTTCAACCAAGGCGCGGTCACGCTCGATCTCGGCGGGTTCGAGGTCCCACTTGAGAGCGTGCTCGCGGTTACCGCCCCGCCCGCTGCCGCTGAAGATGAGAGCGCTTCTTCGGTCCTCGCTGCGCTCGCGGATTTGTTGTGAACAAGCAATCGATGCTGCCGCAGCGACGCCCGAGCGCGCGCCGCGACAGCGCCAAGGGAGGCATGTGAATGAGCTTATTCGGTGCGTTGACTTCCGGCGTCTCCGGCCTTTCGGCGCAGTCAAGCGCGATGGGGACGATTGCCGACAACATCACCAACGTGAATACGGTCGGCTACAAGGGAACCACTGTTGACTTCCAGACACTGGTCACCCGCCAGGGCTCGCAGACGCGGTATTCGGCGGGCGGCGTTCAGGCGAGCGCGCAAGGGAACGTCAACGTCCAGGGCCTGCTGCAGTCCTCGTCCTCGACAACCGATCTGGCCCTCTCCGGAAACGGTTTCTTCCTGGTCAACCGATCGAGCGAACCGACGGCGACCGATCCTTATCTGTTCACTCGCGCCGGCTCGTTCTCGACCGACGCCGAGGGATTCCTGCGCAACGGAGCCGGCTATTACCTGCAGGGCTGGCCAACCAACAGCCTTGGCGAGGTCGTGTTGCCCAACGGCAGCGCCGCCTCGATGACCAATCAAAACATCATCTCCAACGACTTCCTCGAAACCATCAATCTCAACCGCTTCAGCGGTACCGCCGCAGCGACAACCAAGGTCTCGCTGAGCGCCAATCTGCCGGCTGCCGAGGAAAATGGTTCAAGCCGCGGCATCGACGTGCAGCTTTTCGACTCCCTCGGCAACGCACTGGGGACGCGCTTTACCTTCACCAAGCAGGCGGCAAACGCTTGGGATCTTTCGGTCGAGCCGCCCGCCGGTACCGCGGTGGCCAGTCTCCTCAATGCCGACGGAGAGATCTACCGCAGCGCCGGCCAGCTGGAATTCACCGCGCAGCCGATGGACGGTACCAGCGTCAGCATCAACGGCAACACCTACACCTTCGCCAGTTCCAGCGGCGGAGCCGGAACCGTTACGATCGGTCAGACCCTTGCAGAAACCGTGGCCAATCTTGTGGCCGCCGTCAGTTCGACCGATGCCGACTTCGGATCGGCTGCGGGCGCACATCAGGTTGATCTCAAGGGCAGCGACAAAACGACCGTGGTCTTTACAGCCGGGGCAGGGACCGGCCTTGGCGACATCACAATCGATGCCACCAGTCTCAGTGCCGACAGTACCGGCACTCCCGCGACCCAGCAGGGCTTGCTCACCACGCCGTCCTTTACCATCGCCCAGCCGCAGACGAGCGATTCCGGCTTGGTGTTCGGCTCCAAGGGCCTGCCGCAGAGCTTCGGTGCCGCGAGTTTAAGGATTGTCGGCTTCACGAACGGGGCTGCCGACATGGACGGCACGGCTGCCAGCACGATCAGCTTGAACTTCGGCCAGGCGGACAGGGCCGACGGCATAACCCAGTTCGGGACCGAGTTCGCGACCAACCTCATTGAACGCGACGGCACCCGTTACGGTGGCTACAGCGGCGTAAGCGTTGCCAAGGATGGACTGGTCTACGCGCTGTTCGACAACGGCGAACGCCGGCCGGTGTTCAAGATGCCGGTGGCGACGTTCGTCAATCCGGCCGGCCTGCAGGCGGTTGCCGGCAATAGTTATGCGGTTACCGAGGAGTCGGGCGGGCCATCCCTGCGCGAGGCTGACAGCGGCGTCGCCGGTTCGATCATCCAGTCATCACTGGAATCCTCAACCGTCGACATCGGCGACGAGTTCTCGCGAATGATCGTCGTGCAGCGCGCCTATTCGGCGGCAACCAAGATCATCAGCACCGCCGATGAGATGTTGGAGGAACTCGTCCGCATCAAGCGATAGGCGTGGCACAAGCGATCCGCTGCTGACCGCATCCCCCGCTTAAGGTGGCGCGGGATCGGTTCAGCAGGCGCGCTTTGTCCTTGGATTCTAAGGGCAGTTAACCGCTTGTTCACCGGGAGTTCGGTAGCGTTGGCCAGCTGACCAGGGAGCGCGCGGGCGGTTCCGCGTCCCATCCTCCCCGGCAGCGGGGACCACGATGGCGAATTTGCGAAGGCTCGCACGTGCTTTGGGAGCAGGACGCCTGGCGGCGCTGGCCGTCGTCGCGCTCGGCTCGCTCGGCTTCTTCGCATGGCTCGCCGTGATGATTTCCGAGCCCGAGTACGCGCTTCTCTACGGCGATCTCGAGATGAGCGATTCATCGCGCATCATCACCCATCTCGAAGCCAAGGCCGTCCCCTACCGGCTGCAGGGTGGCGGCACCGCCGTTCTGGTGCCGCGAGACGAAGTCGCTCGAACCCGGGTCGAGCTGGCCGAACAGAGCATCCCGGGCGGCGGCAGCCTAGGCTACGAGCTGTTCGATGCCAACAGCGCGCTCGGGACCACGAGTTTTGTCCAGAACGTGAACCTGGTCCGCGCGCTCGAAGGCGAACTGGCGCGAACGATCCGCTCCATCGGCACGGTCAAGAACGCGCGCGTCCACCTGGTCATGCCGCGGCGCGAGCTGTTCAGCCGCGATCGGCAGGAACCAAGCGCTTCGATCCTGTTGCAGATGCGCGGCGCTGCCCGTCTCGAACCGGCGCAGGTGGTCGCCATCCAGAATCTCGTCGCCTCAGCCGTGCCGGGCTTGAGCAGCGATCGGATCTCGTTGGTCGACAACCGCGGCACGCTGCTAAGCCGGCGCAACGATGGTGATCTCGATCCGGCCACCAGCGGCGCGACCAATCAGGAGCGCAGGCTCGAGCTGCAGGGCCAGCTCGCGCGCACGATCGAGCAGTTGCTGGAGCGGGTTGTCGGACCGAACCGGGTGCGGGCGGAAGTCTCCGTGGCGATGAACTTCGACCGCGTCAACACGACCGAGGAGCGCTACGACCCTGACGGTCAGGTTGTCCGTTCGAGCCGCAACGTCGAGCAGAAAGGCGTCAACAACGAGCACGATGACGTCCCGCCAGTGACGGTGGCGAATGAATTGCCGAACGCCGGCGGAGCAGCCGGCAGTACCACGGCGAGCACATCGAGCGACACCCGCAACGACGAAACGATCAACTACGAGATTTCGCGCAAGGTCATCAACAGCGTGCGCCAGATCGGATCGATCGAAAAGCTCTCGGTCGCGGTGCTGGTGGACGGCAACTACGTTCCAGACGCGGCCAACGACACCGCGACCTACCAGCCACGCTCGGCCGAAGAGCTTGAGCAGCTGCGGGCGCTGGTGCGCGGCGCAATCGGCTTTGACGCGCAGCGTGGCGACACGGTTGACGTGGTCAACATGCGCTTTGCCGACGTGAACGGCAGCGCCGAGATCGACACGGGCCTCTTCTTTGGTCTCGACAAGGACGATCTGTTCCGCATCGGCAAGTTTGCCGCACTCAGCGTGCTGGCGCTCCTGGTCCTGCTGCTGGTGGTACGACCGATTGTTTCCCGCCTGCTGGCGAGTGTTCCAGTCGCAGGCGGAACGGGCCAGCCGCAGCTGGTCGGCGCGGCAGGCCAACCGGCGGCGCTCGCCGGACCGGCCGGCAGCGGTCCGGCTTCGCTGCCACCGCCCGGAGAGGACATGGTCGATCTCGAGCAGGTGGAGGGGCGGGTGAAGGCATCGTCGGTCAAGAAGCTGGGCGATTTTGTCGAGCGGCACCCGGAACAGGCGCTCGCCATCCTGCGGACCTGGCTCCATGCAGAAGACTAGGAAGCTCCCGTGAGCCGCGCAAAAACAGAAATGAGAGACTTGATGGGGCCGCAAAAGGCTGCGGTCTTTATGCTGTCGCTCCAGGAAGCGCAAGCTGGCAAGATTCTTCAGATGATGGATGACGAGGAGATCAGATCGCTCTCCAGTTACATGGCGACACTGGGGACGGTGAATGCGAGCCTCGTCGAGGAACTGATAAAGAACTTCTCCGAACAGCTTTCAACGTCAGGGTCCCTGGTCGGCACGTTCGAGTCGACCGAGCGGCTGTTGACCAAGGTGATGAATCCCGAGCGCGTCCAGCAGATCATGGAGGAAATCCGCGGTCCTTCCGGTCGGACGATGTGGGACAAGCTCGGCAACGTCAACGAGGCTGTTCTCGCCAACTACCTCAAGAACGAATATCCGCAGACCGTCGCCGTCATCCTGACCAAGGTCAAGCCATCGCATGCAGCGCGCGTCCTGGCGCTCCTGCCCGAGAACTTCGCGATGGAGGTCGTCATGCGCATGCTGCGGATGGAGACGGTGCAGAAGGATATTCTTGCCCACGTCGAGAAGACTCTTCGGACCGAGTTCATGACCAATCTCGCCCGCAGCAACCGGGCGGATTCCAAGGGATTGATGGCGGAGATCTTCAACAGCTTCGACCGCAGCACAGAAAACCGCTTCATGGCTGCCTTGGAGGAGCGGACGCCCGACATGGCGCAGCAGATCAAGCAGCTGATGTTCACGTTCGAGGATCTGCAGCGTCTCGATCCGTCCGGCGTTCAGGTTCTGCTGCGCCAAGTGCCGAAGGAGCAGCTGATGATCGCGCTCAAGGGCGCGTCCGAGGCCATGAAGGAGATCTTCTTTTCCAACATGTCGGAGCGTGCCGCGAAAATGATGCGCGACGACATGGCCGCGTCGGGGCCGGTCCGGCTGCGCGATGTCGACGAGGCTCAGTCCGCCATTGTTGCGACCGCCAAATCGCTTGCCGATGCCAATGAGATCATTCTCAGCAGTGGCGGCGACAGCAGCGACGAACTGGTCTACTAGCGGAGTTCCAGGCACGATGCCCTCAAGCCGACCCTTCCTGTTCGACCGCAGTTTCATTGGCAACGGCCTGTCCGTTACCGTTGGGCGCGGTTCTGCGGCCAGCGAAAGTCCGCCCGCGAAACAGTTCGACGAGAGCGATCTCGCGGCGGCGAGGGCCGACGGTGTTGCGCAAGGCCAAGCGCAGGCGCGGGCCGCGGCAGAGGCCGACGACCGCAGGCGGCTGACAGTGGCATGCGAGGCGATCGCTGCACGATTGGCCGATCTCTTTCGCGAGACGGAAGTGATCGGCGCCGCCGCCGCCCAGGAGGCGACCGAGCTTGCGGTTGCGATCGCGCGCAAGCTGCTGCCCGAAACCTGCCGTCGCCAGGGACTGACCGAGATCGAAGGGGTGCTCACAGACGTGATGCGGCACCTCTTGCATCAACCGCGGCTGACGGTCGCCGTCCACCCGAGCCTCGCGGCCGCTGCCCGCGAACGGACCGCAGCGCTTGTCGCCGAACGCGGTTACGCCGGCAGGGTAGAGATCATTTCCGATCCGAGCGTTGCGGAGGACGCGTGCACGGTCGAATGGGCCGAGGGTGGCGCCATCCGCAGCCCGCGCGCCGTTTGGGGCGAGATCGACAGCATCCTCGCGCCCACGACCGGTTACGGCGTTGAGCACGCGGAGGAGGGCGACCCGAGCACCTCGGCCCAGGGCCACTTGTTGCTGGGCACCAGCAACAAGGCGCAGTGATCGGCGGAGGGCACGATGACAGACGAGAACCCGCTTAATCTCAAGCAGCTAACGGCACTCGACGAGCCGCCGGCAACGGAAAGCGCAAGGAGCACCATGAGCGCGGCCAAAGACGAATCCAACACCATCCAGGACCTCGAAGCCGTCTATGACATTCCGGTCCAGGTTTCGGCTGTTCTCGGCAAGGCGACGATGGAGGTCAACCAGTTGCTCAAACTGGGCCGCGGCGCCGTCGTCGAACTCGACCGCAAGGTCGGCGAGGCGATCGACATCTATGTCAACAATCGGCTGGTGGCGCGCGGCGAGGTCGTCGTCGTCGAGGACCGGCTGGGCGTGACGATGACCGAGATCGTCAAAGGTGACCGTGCATCGGGTTAGGGCTGCGGGGCGCGTTGAGGACATGAACACATGCGGCTGCTCATAATCGGCCTGCTCGGGGGCGAAGTCGGCACGGCAAGCAAGATCGCCCGCGATCGCGGCGCCCAGGTCGCTTGTGCGGACGACATCGCGACCGGGCTTGCGCATGTTCGCGCCGGCAAAGGCACTGATGTCATCCTCGCCGACGTTGCCCTCGACATCGCCGCGCTGATCACGGGCCTGCGTTCGGAGCGGATCAGCGTTCCGGTCGTCGCCTGCGGCATCGGCAACGATGCGCGCAAGGCGGTCGCTGCGATCAAGGCCGGCGCCAAGGACTACATCCCTTTGCCGCCGCACGCCGAGCTGATCGGCGCGGTCCTGACCGCGGTTGCGCATGACGAGCGCGCCCTGCTGTATGCCGATCCGCGCATGGCCGCGGTGCTGGCGCTGGCGGACCGGGTTGCCGCCAGTGATGCCAGCGTGCTGATCCTGGGTGCTTCCGGAACCGGCAAGGAGGTGATGGCGCGCTACCTGCACGGCCGCAGCAAGCGGGCAGCCGAGTCGTTCGTGGCGATCAACTGTGCGGCCATCCCCGACGCGCTCCTGGAATCGGAACTGTTCGGCCACGAGAAGGGCGCCTTCACCGGCGCGGTTGCCCGGCGCACCGGCCGCTTCGAGGAGGCGCACGGCGGGACCCTGCTGCTGGATGAAGTGAGCGAGATGGATCCCCGCCTGCAGGCCAAACTCCTGCGCGCGGTCCAAGAGCGGGAGATCACCCGCGTCGGCGGCAGCCAGACGATCCGGATCAACGTTCGCCTGCTTGCGACATCCAACCGCAACCTTGAAGCATGCGTGCGCGACGGAACCTTTCGCGAGGATCTCTATTTCCGGTTGAACGTGGTGAGCCTGCGGCTGCCGCCGCTCGCGGAAAGACGCGGCGATATCCCGCTTCTGGCCAGTCATTTCATTGCCAAGTACGCCGAGCTTAACGGCGCCGATGCGCGGCGGTTGAGCCCGCAGGCGGAGCGCCTGCTCATCGACTACGCCTGGCCCGGCAACGTCCGCGAACTGGAGAACGCCATTCACCGCGCCGTGCTGTTGGCGAACGGCGAGGCGATCGGCCCGGAGGCGATCATCCTCGGTCCGCCGGAAAGCGGCACGGTCCGCGCCACCGGCAGCCGTACCGAGGGCACTGCGAGTGCTGAACCCGTCACCGTCGGCACCACGCTCGCGGATATGGAGCGATCGCTGATCATCGACACGCTCCAGCATTGCTTCGGCAATCGGACCCATGCCGCGACGGTGCTCGGCATTTCCATCCGCACCTTGCGCAACAAGCTGCGCCAATACGCGAGCGAAGGGATCCCGGTCCCGCCGGCCGGCCAACTGGTCGGGCTGCAGGAGTAGGCCGCCAGCGATGCCCGGGACCGATCGACCGTCATGACCGACACCGCCGCCGCAGCGCCCGCCACGCCCGGCCTCCTTCAGCTTCTCGAGCGCCGCCTTGGCGTGCTCGTCGGTTTTCGCGACATGGCCCTGGCACTGGCCGTCCTGGCCACGCTCGCGGTGCTGATCCTGCCGCTGCCGCGCTGGCTGCTCGACATCAGCCTCGCGGTGTCGATCACGCTTTCGGTGTTGATCCTCCTGACGGCGCTGTTCGTCGAGAAGCCGCTCGAATTCAATGCCTTTCCGACCATCTTGCTGCTGGCGACCATGATCCGCCTGGCGCTCAACCTCGCCACCACGCGGCTGATCCTGACGCACGGTCACGAGGGGCCGTCGGCGGCAGGCCATGTCATCGAGGCCTTTGGCGGCTTCGTCATGGGCGGCGACTTCCTGATCGGGATCATCGTTTTTGCGATCCTGATCATCGTCAACTTCGTCGTTATCACCAAGGGTTCGGGCCGCATCGCCGAAGTGTCCGCCCGTTTCACCCTCGATGCGATGCCCGGCAAGCAGATGGCGATCGACGCCGATCTTTCCGCCGGCCTGATCACCGAAGACGAGGCTCGCAAGCGGCGCCGCGAACTGGAGGAGGAGAGCGGCTTCTTTGGCGCGATGGATGGCGCCGGCAAATTCGTCCGCGGCGATGCCATCGCGGGCCTTCTCATCACCGTCATCAATATCCTGGCGGGGATCATCATCGGCGTCGGCCAAAAGGACATGAGCCTCCTGGCCGCGGCCGAGAACTTCACCCGCCTTACGGTGGGCGATGGCTTGGTCTCGCAGATCCCGGCCCTCCTGACATCGACCGCAGCCGGCATCATCGTCACCAAGGCGTCCGTCTCCGGCTCCACCAACAACGCGGTCTTCGGCCAGCTTGGCAGAAATCCGAAGGTCCTGGGCTTAAGTGCGGGGCTGCTCACGGTCCTTGCGCTATTGCCCGGCGTGCCGGCGGTGCCGTTCCTCTCGCTCGCCACGGCGATCGGCGGGCTTGGGTGGTTTCTGCGCAAACAGCACCTGAAGAATGTCGCCGAGGCGGCGGCGAAGGTCGTCAAGAGCGACGAGGCACCGGCCGAGGAGCCGATCTCGACCGCACTCAAGATGGACGAGATCCGCCTCGAACTCGGTTACGCGCTGCTGCCGCTGGTTGGCGGCAACGTCAACGGCGCCAAACTGACGGATCAGATCAAGGCGCTGCGCCGTCAGCTGGCGGGAGAGTTCGGCTTTGTCCTGCCGAGCGTGCGCATTCAGGACAACGTTCAGCTTCAGCCTGAGGGCTACGTCATCCGGATCCGGGAGGTGCAGGCGGGCCGCGGCGAAATCCGCGCCGGCATGCTGCTGATCATGGATCCGCGTGGCGACACCATCTTGCTGTCGGGCGAAAAAACCCGCGAGCCAACCTTCGGCCTGCCGGCGATGTGGGTCGATCCGCAGCACCGGGAGGATGCGCTCTTGCGCGGCTACACCGTGGTGGAGCCGTCGACAGTGGTGACCACGCACCTGACGGAAGTCATCAAGGACAACATGGCCGACATGCTGTCCTATGTGGAAACCCGCAAGCTCCTGGATGAACTGGACAAAACGCACCAGAAGCTGATCGGCGACTTAATTCCGGCGCAGATCACGTACACCGGCGTGCAGAAGGTGCTGCAGAACCTGCTGGCCGAGCGGATCTCGATCCGCGACCTCTCAACCATCCTCGAAGGCATCGCCGAGAGCTGCGCCTCGACGCGCAGCCTGACCCAGATCACCGAGCACGTCCGCAGCCGGTTGGCGCGCCAGATCACCGACATGAACGTCGATGAGCAAGGCTGCGTTCCCTTCCTGGCGCTGAGCGCAGAGTGGGAGCAGGAGATGAGCGCGGCCCTGGTCGGCAACGGCGACGACCGCCAGCTGGCCCTGCCGCCCAGCCGGTTGCACGTGTTCATTGCCGCTGTTCGCCGCGAATTCGAGCAGCAGGCCCTGGCAGGTGTGACGCCGGTGCTCCTGACCGGCCCCCTGTTGCGGCCGCTGGTGCGCTCGATCATCGAGCGCTTCCGGCCCTTAACGGCCGTGATCTCGCACGCCGAGATTCACCCGCGGGCGCGCATCCGTTCGGTAGGCCAGATCTCGGGCGGCCAGGTCTCGGGCGGCCAGCAGCAGGGCGGATGATCAGCAATGCGGCTTAAGACCTTCGTCGCCGATTCAATGACCAAGGCGATGGACCTCGTCCGCCGCGAGATGGGCGAGGATGCGATCATTGTCGCCACCCATTCGGCACAGAACGGCCGCAGCGTCCGGCTGACCGCTGCGCTCGAAGACGACATCGGCCGCGACCAGCAACCTGCTCCCGCGTCCGCTGCTGACGATGAGGATGATACGGATGCGCCCGATGCCGGCACGGCGATCGAGCAGGCGCTCGCGTATCACAACGTTCCGCTTCCTCTCGCGGCGCGGCTGGTGGCGGCAGGCGCACGCTTTGCCTCTGCCGGCACGGTGGCAGCGCTGGGCGGTGCGCTCGATGAGGCATTCACCTTCCAGCCTATCGTCGAGCGGCTGCAGGTCCGGCCGCTGATGCTGGTCGGGCCGCCGGGAGCCGGCAAGACAATCGCTGCCGCCAAGATCCTGACGCGAGCGCGGCGCAGTGGGCGCGCGGTCGCGGCCATCACCGCTGACGTCAAGCGGGCAGGGGGTATCGAGCAATTGCAGGCCTTTACACAGATCCTCGCGGTCCCGTTCGCACCGGCCGGGACGGCGGAAGAACTCATCGCCGCGCTGCCCCAGAAGAACGGGACGCTCACGATCATCGATACGGCCGGAACCAACCCCTTTGCCGAAAGCGAGATGAACGAAATGATGGAACTGGCGCTTGCTGCCGGAGCCGAGCCGGTCCTGGTACTGCCGGCCGGCGGCGATCCGGGCGAAGCGGCCGAAATCGGCGAGCGTTTCGCTGCCGCCGGTGTCCGCCGCCTGCTGGCAACGCGGCTCGATGTTTCGCGTCGCTTAGGGGGACTGCTGGCAGTGGCCGACGCCGGTCAGCTGGCGTTTGCCGACGTCAGTGTCAACGCTGAGGTCGCAAGCGGCTTGGCGCCCATCAATCCGATGTCGCTGGCGCGCTTGCTGCTACCGGACTTTCCCGCAAACGGATCGACACCCCAGTCGAGCGAGGCTTCGTGATGACGTTCGTTCCGGTTTCCGCCCCGACCTTGATCGAACCTGGGCGCTCTTCGCACCTCGTCGCCATCGCATCCGGCAAGGGCGGTGTCGGCAAGACATGGCTTGCCATCACGCTGGCCCATGCACTGGCGCGGGCCGGCACCCGCACGCTCCTGTTCGATGGCGATCTTGGCCTTGCCAACGTCGACGTCCAGCTGGGCCTGATGCCGCCCCGCGATCTCGGAGGCGTGCTGAGCGGCCCGCTGCCGCTTGCGGACGCAGTGATCCCCTACGTCGACGGCGGCTTCGATGTCATTGCCGGCCATTCCGGTTCCGGCTTGCTCGCCAATCAGCCGCAAGCGCAGATCGAATGGTTGATCGAACGCTTGCGGGCGGTCGCTGAGGGCTACGACCATATTATTCTCGACCTTGGTGCCGGCCTCGACCGCAACGTCCGCCAGCTCAGTCTCGCCGCCGATACGTGTATCGTCGTGCTGACCAACGAGCCGACCTCGCTCACCGACGCCTACGCCTTCATCAAGATGCGCCAGCGCGATGGTGGCGACGGGCCGATCAACGTTGTCGTCAACATGGTCGCAGCGGCGCGGGAGGGGCAAACGGCGTTCCGAGCGCTGCAGAAGGCCTGCGAGAGCTTTCTCAAGCTGTCGCCCTCACTCCTGGGCATCGTCCGTCGCGACGCGAAGGTCCGCGAGAGCATCCGCAACCAGATGTCGATCCTGAGCCGGTATCCAAATGCCTTGGCCGCGCTTGATGTGGAGCTGATCGCGACAAAGCTGGCAGCGCGTTCGGCGTGCAATTTCACCGCCTCCGCAGCGGGCGCGTGAGCAGGCAGGCAGGCAGGCAGAAAGTGCGGTCGCGTGACATCCACCATCGGCCCCATCCCAACGGCGCTGCTCGCCATGGTTGGGCCTTCGCTGCCCAACAACGGCACGGGGCCGGCTGCGCGCACACCAACAGCGCCGGCAACCCCCGCGGCCCTGCCAACCGCAGGCGTCGGAACGCTCCCTTTTGCCGGTTCACCACCGAATTCCTCCGCCGCCGCCACAGCTGTGGAGCCTGGATCGGTCGTGGTTGATTTGAGCGGGCTGCCGGACGCGCGCCGAGGGCTTGGGCAGCCGCAAGCGCGCCACGAGCGCGGATCTCCCCAAGCGCCGGCCATGCCAGCGACGCCTGCGGCGGCAGGCGGCGCGGGAGCGGCCTCCACCGCTCCGGCGGTGCGAAAGCTGGACGGCCTCGCCATCCGCATCTTGGACATTCTCTCCCGTCAACTCGGGGACGATGCTGGCAGCGAGCGGACGACTTCGATCGCGCGCTCCGTCGAGGCATCGGTTCAGCACCTGGAGCGGGACGACGCTGCCCGGCCAGCCAACCGGCAGGAGGGCGAGAGTCAGCTCGGCGAATGGCGGCAAGCGTGGATCGCGCTCCCGGCCGATGTCGCCCCGTCGCCGCTCCATCTTCAGTGGCGGGAGCGAGGGGAGGCGGCGCGCAGCAACGGCCTTGGTCGCCGCTTCGTGATCAACGTGCGCTTGACCCGGCTGGGCGCGCTGGAACTCGATGGCCTTATGAGCGACTGCGGCAATCGCTTCGACCTCATCGTGCGCTCCGAAGCCATGCTGCCACCTCCTGTCCGCGCCGGCGTGCGGCAGATGTTCGAGACCGCCCTCGGCATCCTGGCGGCGCGCGGCGGGCTCGCCTTCGAAGCCGAAGGACAGGACCCAGCCGCGCCCGGCCGCTGCGACCGCCCGCCTGGATCGCCCGGCCTCGTCACCTAGGCGAGAAACGGCCTCAGAAGGTAATGCCGATTTCGCCGCCGAAGACGACCGCGGTGTCGGCACTCGAGACACCGGCTGGGTCGAACACGAACTGCAGGTCCGGCCGGACGTAGAACCACGGCGCGAGCTGCAGCGTGTAGGCGAACTCCAGAACCTTCTCCGAGCCACCCGGATTGATGTCGCCGGAAAGCTTGCCGTAGAAGAAGCCGATGGCGGCGCTGTCCTCGTCGCGGTCCGGGATCAGGCCTTTGTAGACGAGGCCGGCTCCGACGAATAAGGGCAGCTCGTTGATGGACTCCCGCGGCTGGTAGGCGACCACCGCCCACGGCGTCAAACCCTGATCGGCCGTGCCCGCCTCGCGGTAGACCATCTGCTCCAGGGACACATAGAAGCCGACATTGCCGTCCTTGTCGCCGCCGTCCTTCAAGTCCTCGCGGTCGCCGCTTTCACCGAAGATGCCGAGCTTGGCCAGGCCGGGCAGGCCTTCGGGGATCGATGGCTCCTTGCCGTCTTCGCCTTCCTCCACCTGGTTCCAGGCATAGCTGACCTCACCGACGGCAAACACGCCGTCTTCCGCGTCGAGCGTGAAGCGGGTGCCGTTCCTCCGATCGTCGATGGTTTTCTCGTCGGCATTGTAAACACCGACGGCAAAGCGCAGGTGCTCGATCGGCTCGACGGCAATGACCGCGCCCCACTGCGCAAACGGCGCCGTCGTGTAGCCGAAGTTGCTGCCGGGGACGTTGCCCGGCACACCGTTAATGCCGCCGTTGACGTAATTGGCGTAGATGTCGGAGGCGAGGAAGTCTTCTTCCGTCGTCACGCGGCCGGCCTTCAACGTCAAGACGTCCTCGAACAGCCGCTGCTGGACGTACAGCTGCGACAACCGGATCTCACGGCCGGTGAAAACCTGCTGCACGGCGAACAGGTTGCCGCCCTGCTGGTCGGAAAGGTTGCTGCCCGACGACCAGGCGCCGCTGGCATACACGCTCAAACCGGCAATCCCGGCGAGTTTCTCGAAATCAAGCTCGACGCCGAAGTCGATGCGGCCGGCATAGGCCCAGCCGTCGCCCGAGCCGGCATTGCCATTGCGGACCGCCATCAGGTCGGTCGTGTAGGCGCCCTCGAAGGTGATGCCCGCATCCTCAAGCGACGTCCGCAAACCGCCCCAGGTCCCGGTGGCGTAGTCGCCGTGCAGCCAGTCGTCGAAGCCGTCGGCCAATGCGGCGGTCGGCAACATCAGAACGGCTGCGGCCCAGAGCAAGGGGCGGTTTCGAGGCGGTCTCATTTTGGCTTGGGCTCCTTCTTTCCCGATTGGTGCGCGTCGCCTTGAGCGAAGGCTGTCATCAACGGCATGGGTATACGTTATAATATAACGTTGCAATCGGAAACCCGACTTGCAGCCGCGTTTCGGTCGCTTGCTTCCTTGCATTCGAGGTGCGGCGGTACGGCAGCCTGCCGTCCGCGGATCAGGTCAGGTCATGCAAGATGTCGTGGGCATCGTCCGCCTTGTGTTCATCTGCGGATTCCGTGACCGCGTGCAGATGCGGATGGGTGTGTACATGCGCGTGCGGGTGAGCGTGCAGACGGGCTTCGTGCAGCCGGCCGTCACGCATCATAACGACGCGGGTCGCAAGTGCGGTGATCAGCGCCCGGTCGTGAGAGACGATGACCATGGCCTGCGGCAGCCCCTGCAGGTGCGCGACGAGCCCCTCGTTGGCGGCGGCATCGAGACCGCTGGTCGGCTCATCAAGCAGCAGCACATCGGGCTGCATGGCGAGCACGGTTGCAAGCGAAACCAACCGCTTTTCGCCACCGGAGAGCTTGTGCGTGATCCGTCCGGCAAATCCGCCGAGACCCAGCGAGTGCAAGGTCGCGTCCGCGATCTCGTGCGCTTGGGCGCGGCTATAGCCGAGATTGAGCGGACCGAAGGCGACGTCGTCGAGCACGGTTGGGCAGAACAGTTGGTCATCCGAATCCTGGAACAGCAGGCCCGCGCGCCTGCGGACCTCATAAAAATCCGCTTCAACGATGCGTTCGCGGCCGAACGCCACGATCGTTCCCGCCGCAGGCCGGTGCAGGCCGACCATCAGGTGGAGGAGCGTCGTCTTGCCAGCGCCATTGCCGCCGATGAGTGCGACGCGCTCACCGGGCCGGAGCTCGAAGTCGATCCCTGCCAGCACGACGCGACCGTCCGGGCGAGCGAACTGCACGTTCTCAAGCGCGAACAGCGGCGAACTCACCACACCACCTTGGCCACCAGCAGCAGCACCATGAGAGCGCCGAAACCAGCCGCAAACGGCAGATCGGCCGGAGAGGCGATTTCCGCCTCCACGAGATAAAACCGGCCTGAAAAACCACGGCATTTCATCGCCGCATGAATGCGTTCCGAGCGCTCGAAACTGCGGACGAGCAGCATGCCGAACAGCCAGCCGAAGCTGTTCCAGGTGTGCCGGTTGCCGCGCGGGCGGAAGCCGCGGGCGCGCATTGCCAGCACCATCCGTCCGTATTCGTCCTTGAGGACGGCGATGTAGCGGACTGTGAACAACAGCAGGTGGACGACCTTTTCCGGCACCTTGAGGGCGGCGAGCGCCCGGCCAAGCGCCACCGGTTCGAGTGTGCCGACAAGCGCCAGGACTGCCAGCACGATGGTGTTCGCGGTCAGCACGATGGCGACGGCTTGGCGCAGGCCCTCCGCGCTCGCACTCAAGCCGGCGACCGCGAACAAGGGTGTGCCAGGGACGGTAAACGGCAGGAACGCCAAGACGGCGAGCATGAAGGCATCCATGCCGGCGAGGCGGCGTGCGGTTGATGCCGCCGGCAGGCGTGCAAGCGCTGCCAGCACGACCGCGATGGCGAGCGCCGCGGCGAGCAGCGGGAGCCGATCAAGCGCGACCGTTGCGACGGCAAAGGCGATGGCCGTGCCGACACGTGTGCTTGGCGAAACAGCGTCCAGCAGGCCCGCCGCGGGGGCGGTTGCTGCACTGCCTGCTGATGTGAAGGCCGTCAACGCCCGCCTCCCATCGGCCGGCGTGCGCGCAGCCAGGCGAACAGGCCGGCCAGGCCCAGAATGTAGCCAAACCCGCCCAGAACATCGCGCAGCCGCACCCGATCCTCGTAGGCGCTCAACTGCTCGCGTAACGGCGCGACCTGCCGGGCGACGGCCTGCGCGATGCTTGCCTCCATCGCGGCAGGGTCGCCCGTCCCGCCTTCCTGCGGGGCGGCTGGCGCCGTTGAGACCCGCGCCTCGGCTGCGCCCGTGCCCAGCGTGGAAGCGGGCAGCGGCAGGCTCGCCGGCAAGAGGCTCGCAGGGATGATCGTGCGGGCGGAGTGGCCGTCAGCGGAATCCGTGACGATGACATGATCGGTCCGCACCTTGGCCGTGATGGCAAAGGCGCCAGCGTCGTCGGCCGTCAGCTCCTCGATCGGCTTGCCGTCAGTGCTTTCGACGAGGATCCGCGCCCCGCGCGCCGGGCCGCCGCCGACGAAATAGACAGTGCCTTCAATCCGTTCACCGACAGCGGTCGCAAACACCTTGAGCTTGTGGGCGTGCGCGGGCGAAGTTGCCGCCGCGGTCAAGGCGCCGATCATGACCGCCGGCACCAGCCACTTACGCATGACGAGCCTCGCCAACACTGAGCAGCTCCGGCTTGACCCGGCGCAGAAGGCTGACCGCCGCGGCCGTGAGCACGGCTTCCACCGCTGCCAGAGGAGCGTAGCTCGCCAGCACAATGGTGAGCGCCGGACGGTACTCTTGCGCGCTGAAGCCGAGGCTAAGACACACCAAGACGGCGGTGAGAACGACGCCCGCGGCGCCGGCCAAGGCACCCAGGAGCGCGACCCGTGTCGGGTTCACCGCGGTTTGCAAAAGCGGCCCGATGACGGCAGCAATCACAAGCGCCGGCAGTGCGATATTGAACGTATTGACGCCGAGAACGGTAATTCCGCCGAAGCCGAAAAAAGCCGCCTGCAGGACGAGACCGACGAGGACGGCCGGCACGGCAGCCCATCCCAGCACGAGGCCCATCAGGCCGCTCAAAAGCGGATGCACGCTCGTGGGGCCGATCGGGATGTGGACCAGGGACGCGACGAAGAAGACCGCGGTCAAGACGGCGGTCTGCGGGATCCGATCGGAATCGAGCCGCTTCAAGGCAATCGCCACCCCGACGGCCGTTGCCGCAGCAGCGCCGATCAGCACCGGCGCCGAGAGAACTCCGTCCGGAATGTGCGCCATTGGCTTCGCGGTTCCTACTTCATGTCGACGGCGCGCACCCACATCAGCCCGCCCAGCTCGACGGGAACGGGCTTACCGGTGGGGCTCTGCATCGGCTGGTCTGCCTCAATCAACGCGGCAAAACCCCACCAGCCGGCACGCGGCATCGCGTAGGCGAACTCGCCCTGGGCGTTGGTCTTGATCACCTGGGTGATGAACGCATCCGATGGCGGAGTGATGGTGCCGTCGTTGACCCACTCGACCTCGATGTCGGCGAACGGCACCGGCTCGCCCTTGGCTTCAACGATGCCGCGGAAGACGTTGCCGGTCCAAAGGCCGTAGGGACGCACGAGCGGCCTGATCTCGACCGGCAAGCCGACGGCGGTATCCCAGCCATCGCCGTGGCCAAAGCCGTCCACGACGACCTTGGTGTAGTGGACGATCATCTTCTCCTCGCCCGGCTCCCAATACGGCTGCGGCTCGACAAAGAAAACATAATTGCCCGGCTTCTTGACCTCGTAGACGGCCTGCCACGCCTGAGCACCCGCGATGGTGCGCGGCTGCAGGAGCGCGCTTAAGTCCTCGATCGTCCCGTTACTCTTGACCCCGAAGCGCGCCGGCCGCGCCATCGGCATAACGGGGCCACGTTCCATCGGGTGGGTGAAGACGAGATCGAGCGTCACCTTGCTCTGCGCCGGCTCCGCCACCGTATCGGAAGAAGGCAGAAGCTCCTGAAAGTGGGCGCCGGCTGGCTGGCCACTTGCCATCACCGCGGTGAAAGCCGCCATGAACGCCCCGAGGGTGCGCCGCATCCCAGTCCCCTTAAGCTTTAAGCTCGTTTCGGTCGCCCGCAACCGCGCTATGATACGAGCGGCGTGTTTGCGGTATGATAAAGCAGAAAAAGATCATACCAGGCAAGAGGTATTTCGCTGTGGTTTCGGGATGGCGGCGCGGGAGGACAGACGATGCAGCGCATTACCGTGACGGTGGATGACGAGCTGTTGCAGCAGTTCGATGCCTTCATGCAGCAGCGCGGCTACGAGAACCGGTCCGAAGCGTTCCGCGACCTCTTGCGCGATCGCATCGAGCGCGAGCGGGCAGTGGGCGAGGCCGGGGCTTTCTGCGTCGGTTGCCTCACTTACGTCTACGACCACGAAGAACGCGAACTGCCGCGCCGGCTGGTGCATGCCCAGCACGTGCACCACGACCTGAGCGTTGCCACCGTGCACATGCACCTCGATCACGATAATTGCATGGAAGCCATGCTCTTGCGCGGCCGTGTCGAGGATGTGCGCACGTTTGCCAATGCCCTAATCGCCCAGCGTGGTGTGCGGCATGGCCATCTCTGGATGGTTCCGGCCGATCTGATCGTTGACCGGCATGCGCACCAGGACGGGCAGTCCGCCGACCTGCCGCACGTCCACAGCCGACCGCTGACGTAAGCGCGCGCAAGCGGCCTCGGGCTTTTCCCGCCGGCAACGCGGTTGATCTTCGGCACCTTCGGGTGTACGCGGTGCCGCGTAAACCCGCGCGAAAGGGCCGATCGATCCAATGCCAAAAGTGACATTCCAGCATTCGGGCAAGAGCGTCGAGGCTGACGAAGGCGAGTGGATGTACGACGTCGCCGAACGCGCCGAATGCGGCATGCCGTTCGCTTGCAAGGCCGGTGCCTGTGGGACCTGCGCCACCCCTGTGGTGGCTGGGATCGAGACCTTGAGCGGGCTCACCGCGCGCGAGGCACGGACACTCACCAACATGCGGCTTGACACCGAGACGCACCGATTGCCGTGCCTGAAGGATGTCGGCAACGGCGATGTCGTCTGGGGCACCCCCGTCAATGCCAGCGATACCAGCCAGGCGCTCGATCAGCACGACGTCGTCGTCGAGGCCTACCGGCCGCTCAACCTCACGGTGGCGGAAGTGCGCTTCTATGTCGGGTCGGCCGGGTTCAGCTATCGGCCCGGCCAGTACATGGTCTTCACGGTACCCAACCTGCCGCATCCGATCCGTCGCTCGTACTCGATCTCGACGCCGCCCTCCGATGCAAACCACTTCGAGGTTTGTGTGCGCTCCGTGGCCGGCGGGGCAGGCTCCAACTTCATCCACCGATTGCGCGCCGGCCAGCGGCTCAAGGTCGAAGGGCCGTTCGGTGATTTCGTTCTCGACGAACAGTCCGACCGCGACATCGTCATGATCGCGACCGGCACCGGCATCTCGCCGATCAAGTCGATGCTGATGCACCTCCTGGAGAAGCGCAGCCGCCGGCGGGTGCGCCTGTTGTTCGGTCTGCGCCACGAGTCGGACCTGTTCTACACCGACCTGATGCGCGGCCTGAAGGCGCACTACCCGAGCTTCGAGTACCGGGTGACGCTGTCATGTGCCGACCGGGACGTTTGGTCCGGGCCACGCGGCCGGGTCACGGACCTGATCGATCAGCACCTGTCAGCGCGCGATGCCGAGCACACCGAAGCCTACATCTGCGGCGGTCGGCCGATGATCGAGTCCTGTATCGACCGGCTCAAGAAATTGGGTTTCCCAGAAGAAGCAATTCACTACGAGCGTTTCTTCTAGTAACTGATTAGCAGGAGCCACCCGGTGCGTACGCTGCCAATGCGGCGTCAGGTCGTCCTCGGTGCGCTCCTGCTGCCGCTCATCGCCGCACCGGTGCAGGCCGAGCCTGCGCTCACCGACAGCGTTATTGATCAGCGCCTCGCCTTCATCGTCGAGCGGCTGGACGCCCGCGCAACCCACGGCCAGATCTGGCACTGGAGCTGGATGACGATCAACGCCGGCAGCGCCATCGGCCTTGGTATCGTCGCCGGCCTTGCCGATCACGAGGATGACGCGGTCAACAATGCCGTCCAGGCCGGTGTCGCCGCGATCGGCGTTGCGGATCTGGTATTCCGCCCCCTGGAAGCGCGCTACGGCGCGGCACCGATCCGCGGGCTCCCCGAATCCACACGGGACGAGAAGCTGGCCAAGCTCAAGGCAGCGGAAAAGCAACTCGAGCGCAATGCCGCGCGGGCAGAGGAGCGGACATCGTTCAGCATGCACGCGGCAAACGTCGCGTTGAACGCGGCGGCGGGGCTGATCATCGGGCTGGCCGGCAATCCCTCCGACGGCGCGATCGCCTTTGCCACCGGCACCGCAGGGGGCGTCGTCAACATCCTGACCCAACCGGCCGCACCGGCGCAGGACTGGGAAGACTACCAGGCCCTGGTCAATCGGAGCAGCCACAGAACCGAAGTGCTGGTTTTTGTCAGCGCGCTCCCCGATGGGGCCCTTCTGGGGATGCGCTTGACCTGGTAACGGCCAAGAGCAGCACGCGAGCCGCCGCTCCAGCGCTTTCGGCCTTGGCGCGCGCTGCTTCAGCGGTCATCATCCGAGCCTGTGTCCGATCCGGAACGCACAAGGGAGGAGGAGGTAACCGTGTTCGATCCTCGTGATCTGTTGGGAAAATTGATGCAATCGGATGTCGCCAAAAGCCTGCAGGGCCGGCTCGATAACGCCCTCAGTGCGCAGGGGCCAGGAGGGAGCTCGCTCGCGGACATGTTCGCCGGTCTCAAGGAGCAGGCATCGAAGATCAGCCTGAGCGACATCGGCAGCACGGCAGAGGGCGTTGTCGGCAAGACCAAGGAAAGGATCAAGGCAGGGGATCCGCTTGCGATCGGCGGGCTTGCGGCGGCGGCCGGCGCGCTCCTGGGCGGCGGCGGCGGCAAGTCGATGCGCGGCGCGCTTGGCGCAGGCCTGCTCGGCGTTCTGGGCAGCATTGCCTGGAAATCGCTGCAGCAAGGGCAGGGAGCAGCAACCGAGGCGGCGCCGCCGGCGCTTGCCGGCCCCGGATCGCAGCCAACAGCCCCCGTCGAGGCGGCACCGGCCGAGCCCTTGGCGCCTGCCACCGAAGAGGCAGCGACCGAGATGGCCTTACTGACCATTCGGGCAATGATCAGCGCCGCCAAGGCCGACGGCGAGATCGATGCCGCAGAGCGCGAGCGCATCGCCGGCAAGCTCGCGACCAACGGCGGCACTGCCGAGGAGCAGGCCTTCCTCGCAGCCGAAATGGAACGTCCGCTGGATATCGAGGCGCTTGCGTCTGCAGCCGCAACACCGGAGGTGGCGGTGCAGGTTTACAGCGCGTCGCTGATGGCGATCGAGGCCGATACGCCTGCGGAAACGAGCTACCTCGCCCGCCTCGCTGCCGCCCTCAAGCTCGATGCAGCGACCGTCGCCAGCGTCCACTCAACCCTCGGTGTCCCGGTGGTACCCACCACAGCTTGAGCTGACTCCAGCGACCCTGCGCTGCCGCTGGTAGGTGTGATTCTCGGCCCAGCGGCCAGGGAGGAACGGTGCACGGGCGTGCTCTGCCGCCAGGAAGCCCGCAAGGGCTTGATGCGGCAGGGAAGCCTGAAGGACCGGCGTTTTTTGAGCCGCGGGACGGCGCCGGCGATGGTATATCTGTGCCATGGTCGATCCCTTTGCGCTCGCCGATCACCCGCAGCCCGAGCTGCCGACCGCGGCACCGCCCGCGTTCACCTGCCTCGACGGGCTGAACGAGGCGCAGCGCGAGGCTGTTGAGGCGACCGACGGCCCGGTCCTGGTGCTAGCCGGGGCGGGGACCGGCAAGACCCGCGTGCTGACAGCGCGTCTCGCCCACATCCTCTCCACTGGCCGGGCGCGGCCCTGGCAGATCCTTGCCGTCACCTTCACCAACAAGGCGGCGCGCGAAATGCGCGAGCGCGTTGCTTCGATCCTTAACACGTCTGTTGAGGGGTGGTGGGTCGGCACCTTTCACGCCATCGGCGCGCGCATGCTGCGGCAGAATGCCGAGCGCCTGGGCTTGCGGCGGGAATTCACCATCCTCGACGTCGACGACCAATTGCGGCTGATGAAGCAGCTCCTGGAGGCCGCCAACATCGATGCCAAGCGGTCACCGGCGAAGCTGTTTCTGGCGCTGATCGGCCGCTGGAAGGATCGCGGGCTGACGCCAGCGCAAGTAACCGCAGCGGAGGGTGCTGCCGCCGGCGACGGCGTCGCCTTGAAGCTCTATGCCGCCTATCAGGAGCGGCTCAAGCTCCTGAATGCGTGCGATTTCGGTGATCTGCTGCTGCACAATCTCACGCTGTTCCGCGAGGACGAAGAGTGCCTGGCCAAGTATCAGCGGCAGTTCCGCTATCTCCTGGTCGATGAATACCAGGATACCAATGTCGCCCAGTATCTCTGGCTGCGCGCGTTGGCGCAACAGCACCACAACATCTGCTGTGTCGGCGATGACGACCAGTCGATCTACTCCTGGCGCGGTGCGGAAGTGGGCAATATCCTGCGTTTCGAGCGCGATTTTCCCGGCGCCAAGGTGATCCGGCTCGAGCTCAACTACCGCTCGACGCCGCACATCCTGGCGGCTGCCTCAGGACTGATCGCCCACAACAAGAGCCGCCTCGGCAAGACCCTGTGGACGCCCCTGGCCGAGGGCGAACGGGTCACTGTGCGCGGCGCTTGGGACGGCGAAGACGAGGCGCGCAGCGTGTGCGAGGAGATCGAAGACCTCCGCAAAGCTGGTCATGCGCTGAACAGCATGGCGATCCTGGTCCGCGCCGGCTTCCAGACGCGCGAGTTCGAGGAGCGGCTGGTGACCATCGGCATGCCGTATCGCATGGTCGGCGGCGTCCGATTCTACGAGCGCCAGGAGATCCGCGACGCAATCGCGTACTTCCGCGTCGTCGTGCAGCCCGACGATGATCTGGCTTTCGAACGCATCCTCAACGTGCCGAAGCGCGGCCTCGGCACCGCCAGCCTGCGCAGCCTGCATATGCTTGCGCGGCGCGACGGCCGCTCGCTCGTGGCCGCGGCGACGGCACTGGTGGCGACCGACGAATTGCGGCCGCAGGCGCGCGCGGCGGTTTCCCGGCTGATCAACGATCTCGCCCGCTGGCACGGTCAGCTCGACACTTTGGCCCATCCGGAAGTAGCACGCCTCGTCCTTGAAGAGTCCGGCTACGTCGAGATGTGGCAGCGCGATCGCAGCCCCGATGCTGCCGGCCGGCTGGAGAACCTGAAGGAGCTGGTCGGCGCGCTGGCGGAATTCGACAGCATGGCGGGTTTCCTGGAGCACGTCAGTCTGGTGATGGATAACGACGAGGCGGCCGCCGACGACAAGGTCACCTTAATGACCGTGCATGCCGCCAAGGGCCTTGAGTTCGAGACCGTTTTTTTGCCGGGATGGGAGGAGGGGATCTTTCCCAACCAACGGGCGCTGGAGGAGGGAGGCGGTGCCGCCCTCGAAGAGGAACGGCGCTTGGCCTATGTCGGTCTGACCCGCGCCCGCAAGCGGGCGATCGTTTCCTACGCGGCGCGGCGGCTCGTTTACGGCTCCTGGCAGAGCGCCAACATCTCGCGTTTCGTCACCGAAATGCCGAACGAGAACGTGACTCATTACGCACCGCGCGGCTTGGTCACGGGACGGCCGGCGCGCCACGGTGGGCTGGGCCTGGGCCAAGACTTCGGACTCGCTGCGGGTTCGCGGCAAGGTGCGCCGCGCTGGTCGCGACCGCCGCTCCTGGAAGGCAAGGCGGAACGGGTGGCGGCTCGGCCACGGCCGCAGCAGGACTTCACGCCGGGCCAGCGCGTCTTTCATCAGAAGTTCGGCTACGGGGAGGTGAAGGCGGTCGACGGCGAGACGCTGACGATCGCGTTCGAGAAGGCCGGCACCAAGACGGTCATCTACAGCTTCGTCAAAGCCGCCTGATGGCAAGTGCCGTCTGGCGGGTCGCCGTTACCGTGCCGCAGGCGGCAGCGCCGGCGTTCGAGGCGGCCATGCAATCACTCGCGGCCTCGGTGGTCAGCCTCGATGCCGGTGGTGGCTGCTGGTGCGTGCAGGGGCTGTCGAGCCGGCCGCCGGAGCGGGCCGCGTTGGCGCTTGCCCTCAACCTCGCCGCAGTCGCGAGCGGCCTGCCGGCGCCCGAGGCCACAATCGAGCCCGTGGCGGAGGAGGATTGGCTTGCACGCGGGCTCAGGGATCTGCCGCCGTTGCGGATTGGCCCGTTCTTCGTCCACGGCGCGCACGTTCACGAACCGCCACCACTTGGCAGCATCGCGCTTCAGGTCGAGGCTGGGATGGCGTTCGGCTCCGGCCATCACGCGTCAACCGCAGGCTGCCTCGAAGCGCTGGCGGGGCTGCGCCATCACACCGTCCGGCGCGTGCTCGATGTCGGCTGCGGCTCCGGCATCCTCGGCATCGCCGCCGCCAAGCTGTGGCGCTGCCCGGTACTGGCCGTTGACATCGACCCGGATGCGGTCGCCGAGACCAGAGCCAACGCGCGGATCAATGGCGTGGCACCCTGCGTCCGTGCACTGTGCGTCGATGGCGTACACCATCCCCTGGTGCGCGCCGCGGCACCGTTTGACTTGGTGGTGGCGAACATTCTCGCGCGCCCGCTGAAGCGCCTGGCACCCAGCCTGCGGGAGATTGTGGGCGCAGGCGGATGGATCATTCTGGGTGGGTTCATCGCCGCCGACGCGCGGCAAGTCGCGGCGCCCTATCGGGCAATCGGCCTTGCGCTTCGCTCCATCGACCGGGCGCAGGGATGGGCGACCGTGGTCCTGGAAAGGCGCGGTCCCTAGTGCAGCGACCCAATCGGGCGATTCACGCCCGAGCAAGGTTGTCGCTGCACAACATATTCAATCGCGTGCACTTTCGGCACAAACAGGTGCCAGTGCACTAGAGCGCCGCTGTCGCTGCCACGCTGCGCCGCTTACGCTGCGGACTGGCGTAGAAGATGTGGGCGCCGATGCGGGCGACCTCCTCCTTCCCGTCGGCCCAGTAAGGGCGGACATAGTCCGCATGGTACCACAGCGCACCGCGGGTGGGATCAGGAACGCCGGTAAAGACCGCAGCGGCCGCCAGGGCAAGCGCGTGCCGCCAAGCGTCCCGTTCGCGCGGCGTGTCATCCTTGCCGTCACACCACCACGAAAAATGGCATTGGTGCCGCCGATGTTCATCGCCTTGTTGCACCACGCCGCAGATGGTCCGGGGGAAACCAGGGTGATTGACCCGGTTCAAGGTCACCGCAGCGACCGCAATCTGCCCGATCAGCGGTTCGGATTTTGCCTCCCAGTAGATGTTGAGAGCGAGGCACTCGATCTGCTGCAGAAGGTCGTCGGGAACCGCCAGCGGCGCGGAAATGGTATGCATCTGCGGTGCCAACGCTGCCGGGTGAAACCCATTCCGCGGCTCAGCGGCACTCGGGGCGGGCGCTTCGGAACGCGCGTCGATAAAGTTGTTCAGCGGCTGATGAAGGGCGTGAGCAGGTGAGCGGTGGCTTGGATCAATCGTACGGGGAGCAAGGAAACCAGAAAAAACGATAATCCCGACAAATATGCGCCCTACCGTCCCACCAACTCTCATGGTCATCCCTCGACCGTTGTTGATATCCTTCTTTCCCTTGCAATTTCCATAGCACAGTGAGCGCAGGCAGCAAAAGGATTTATCGCCTCTTGCTCCAAAACGGGCGAATATGGCCGACTCGCGCCGACGCTATGTATGTGTTTTTCGTAGGGATGTTGCCGCGACGCGACACCCAAATGGCGCAATTGCTACCTTGCGCTGCAACGTCCGCGGCGTTTGCGATGCAGCAGGCTGCGCCTGATGCTCAGCACCAACCGGCAGCTTGGGCGTGTTGCCAGGTGTTGGGGGAGGCGCCGGCGCGAGCTTTGTGCATGACGCGATCGAAGGCGCCGCGCTCGCAGATCACCTGTTCCGGCTCAAAGTGCAATGCGTCGAAGCTCTCGATGATGATGCCGGGACCGGTTACCGGCGTCTTCCAGACGCTCGCGTAAGCCCAGAGAATCGCATGGTTGAGCATTTCCTGGTCTCTCCCTTTCGCGCCTTTACGCGAGGGCATGAAACACGAGCACGGGTTTACAGTCCGTTAACGGCGTGCGGCAGTGCGCTGGTTCACAGAAGCAGCAACCGCTACCGATGTGAGATGTTCTTCACGAATTGCTCACGTTCAGCTTGTAGTCTGCTGCTTTCGCGCGCGAGCGCGGAGTCCCTAGACTCCGTGTTGATCGGCTGGATGGCATCAGTCGTCGTGTGCATCCGCAAGTCTTCACAGACAAGGTCTCTCGCTCATGCGTGTGTCCATGCCTACCCTCACGATCAGCCGCAGGCTTTACCTGCTGATCGGTATCTCGTTTCTCGGGATGCTCGGGATTGTGGTTATCGCCGGCCAAGAAATTAAGACGCACCTTACTGAAGAGCGAATGGACCGGACGCACCGCGTCGTCGAAGTCGCTCGATCCCTGGTGGCGGATTTCCATGGCCGCGCGCAAAGCGGCGAAATGACCGTCGAAGAAGCCAAAGCTCAGGCGATGCGCGCGCTTTCCCACCTTCGGTACGATGGCGACCAGTATTTTTGGATCAACGATATGGACGGTATGATGCTGATGCATCCGACCGTGCCCAAACTCGTCGGTACCAACATTCTTGCCATCCGGGACGCCCGGGGTACCGAGATCTTCAAGGATATGATCAAGACAGTGGCCACAGCAGGCGGCGGTCCCTACAGCTACTTTTGGCCGCCCGATGCCACCGCACAGCTCAAGATCTCCTACGTGGCCGGTTTCCCTGAGTGGCGGTGGATTATCGGCAGCGGGGTCTTCGCCAGCGATATTGAGGCGATGATCACCGACGCTTTCTGGCGGATTGGGCTGATCGCTGCTGCCACTGCGGTCGTTGCGGTGGCTGTTGGCGTTTTCCTGGGCCGCGGCATGACCAAACCGCTCCTCACGCTCTCAGCGGCGATGCAGCGGCTCGCCGCCGGCGATACGAAGTCGGAGATCGGCCTCGACCGTCGTGGCGACGAGATTGGCCGCATGGCGGAAGCGGTCGAATTCTTCCGCCAGGGTGCAATCGAGAAGGAGCGCCTGACAGGAGAGCAGGAGCGGTTGAAGGAAGAGGCGCAGGCGGAGCGCCGGCAAGCGCTGGCGGAGCTTGCGGCTCGCTTCGAAGCCGACGTTCAGGGGGTTGTTGCGAGCGTCACCAACGCTGCGGCCGAGATGCGGACGACCAGCGAAGCGATGTCAACGACGGTGAGCGAAGCCGGTCGGCAGGCCTCCGCCGTGGCGACGGCCTCGCACGAGGCATCCACCAACGTCCAGACCGTCGCGGCGGCAGCCGAGGAACTGTCAGCCTCGATCCAGGAAATCAGCCGCCAGATGAACCAGTCGCACACAATCACCCGCGGTGCCGCGGACGAAGCGGCACGCACGCAGGCGGTGGTCCGCGGGCTGGCGGAAGCGGCGCAGAAAATCGGCGATATCGTTCGGCTCATCAACGACATCGCGTCCCAGACCAACCTGCTGGCCTTGAACGCGACCATCGAGGCGGCGCGCGCCGGTGATGCGGGCAAGGGCTTTGCCGTTGTTGCCAGCGAGGTCAAGGCGCTGGCAACACAGACGGCGCACGCCACCGAGCAGATCTCCGATCAGATCGGCTGCGTGCGAGGTGAGATTGACCAGACCGTGGCCGCGATTGAGACGATCGTTGGCACCATCAACCAGATCAATGAGATTGCAGCATCGGTTGCGGCCGCGGTTGAAGAGCAGGGTGCTGCTACCGAGGAGATTGCGCGCAACGTCGAGAACGCCGCCCGCGGCACCGAGGTGGTGACCGCCAATATTGCCGGCGTTACCGAAGCCACGGCAACGACAGGTTCGGCAACAGCGCAAGTTGTCACGGCGGCGCAGGTACTCGCCGCGCAGTCCGGTGAGATGCGTCAACTGCTCGATCGCTTCGTCGGCGACATTCGCGCCGCGTAACCGGCCGGTTATCAGGATCGCTACGGCTCTCGCTGAGCAAGCGGCTGAGAGCCGTAGCGCAACACCTTGACCTTCTCCAAGGTCACGAGGCCGGAGCCCATCATCGGCTCGATCGCGGCCAGGAACGCGGAGATCTTGGCTTCGGCATCGACGATCTCGATGATCATCGGCAGATCGCCCGAGAGCCGCAGGATCTTTGCCGTATGCAGCCGGCTGGCGTGGCCGAAGCCCATTGGTCCGCGCAGAACAGTGGCGCCGGCCAAACCCAGCTCGCGCGCCTTCAGCACAAGCGCCTCGTAGAGAGGCTTGCCGTCGCTGCGGTCATCTTCGCCGACGAAGATCCGCGCCAGCACTGCGTCCTCAGGGATCCGCATCGGGACGCCTCCATTCACCCATTTATCGCGTTGCCAGCGACCGCGCCGAGCCACACGGCGATGAGGCACAGCAGCACCGAGGACAGCACGTTGCCGGCAGCATAGAGCCACTCGCCGTCCTGGATCAGGGTCAGCGTCTGCAGGCTGAACGACGAGAAGGTGGTGAAGCCGCCCAGCACACCAACCATCATGAACTGGCGCGCCGCCGTACCAACCAGGAGACGGCTATCGGGACCAGTGACGACCGCGATCAGTCCGATCAGGAACGAGCCCACGACGTTGACCACAAGCGTCCCCCAGGGGAACGTCTCGCCGAAGCCGCGCGCAATCAGACCGGACACCCCGTAACGGGCGACACCGCCGAGCGCCGCGCCAAATGCGACCGAGAAGGGGAGGACAAGCGAATGCAGATCCATGACAGCGGTGATCTTAGCGAGCGGCCATGGCATCGCAAGGGTGCGCCCCCTTGCTGACGTGCAGTTGTGGCCGATTGACCTAATTGGCGATCGTGGGTAAGCAGGCCCATCGTCGTCAGGCCCGGAGGCCGCCATGGATGTGCTTGCCGTGATCCCGGTTGTCGACCAGGCGGTCCTGCGCCCGCTTGGCGGCCGGCCGCTCCTGCAGCGGGCCATTGAGCAGGCCCGCTCCGCGCGCGCGATCGACCGCACCGCGGTCGTCTCTACCAACAGCGAAGTGCTTGGCCTCGCTGCCGAGTCCGGCGCCGACGTGGTCGGGATGCCGGCCGAGATGAGCCCGAGCGATGCCGCAAAGGCGTTGATGCAGGCGGCGGATCAGCTTTCCGCGCGCGACGGCTTCGCGCCGCAGGTCGCTCTCGTCCTCGATCCTCTCTTTCCGCTGCGGACACCCGCCAGCCTCGATCAGGCGATCGAGCATCTTTTTCGCTGCGGCGCGGACTCGCTCGTCTCGGTGCATCCGCTCACCGAGGCGCTGTGGGTCCAAGCCGAAGGCGGCATGGCGCAGCCCTTTGACGGCCCGCCGAACCAGGTCCGCTTTGTCGAAAACGGTGCCATTGTCGCCGTTCGCATGAGCGTGTTCGAGGCCGACGCACGGCTGCCGGCCGGCCGGGTCGTGCTCTACGCGATGCCGGCGCTGCAGGGTCTGCGCCTGCGCGGCGAAGACGACTGGCAAGCCGCCGACGCGCTGGTGCGTCGCTTCGCGGGCGTGCGCGCGACCGACCTGCTGCGGCCGGTCAAGCTGCTGGTGCTTGATTTCGACGGCGTGATGACCGACAACCGGGTTCTCGTCATGGAGGACGGCCGCGAGGGGGTGCTGTGCAGCCGCGGCGACGGCTTCGGTTTCGACCTCCTGCGGGCAGTCGATTTTCCCGCGTTGGTCATTTCCAAGGAGGGCAATCCGGTCGTGGGCGCCCGCTGCCGGAAACTCAAGATCCCGTGTGAACAGGGGATCGGCGACAAGCTGCCGGTACTGGAGCGGCTTGTGCGTGAGCGCGGCCTCACGCTCGCCGAGGTCGCCTACATGGGCAACGACTTGAACGACCTCGAATGCATGCGGGCATGCGGGGTGGCGATCGCTCCTGCGGATGCGCACCCGACGGTGCTGGCGATCGCGAACATCATTACCGAGGCACCCGGCGGCTTCGGCGCGGTGCGCGAGATCTGCGATGTGATCGCGGCACAGGCGGCGGCGGCGCACGTCGCGGCAATCCCAGGGGCAGCCCTGTGAGCGGGGCAGGGGAGCCGCGGGAGATCTTCCGGCCGGACCTCCTGCGCGGCAAGCGCGTCCTCGTCACCGGCGGCGGAACTGGGCTGGGCCTGAGTATGGGCCGGCGCTTTCTCGAACTGGGCGCTTCGCTGGTCATCTGCGGCCGGCGCGGTTCCGTGCTGGAGGAAGCGGCGGACCGCCTCAAGGCCGATACCGGCGGTGAGATCGCCTGGCACGTCCTCGATATCCGCGATGCCGCGGCGGTCGACGCGACGATTGGGCGCATCTTTGCCGAGGCGCCGCTCGATGTTCTCGTCAATAACGCCGCCGGCAACTTTGCCGCCCGCTCCGAGACGTTGTCGCCGCGGGCGCTCGATGCCGTCGTCAATATCGTTCTGCATGGATCGGCGTACGTGACATTGGCGTGCGGCCGGCGCTGGATCGCCGCCAAGCACCCGGCGATGGTGCTGTCGATCCTTGCGACCTACGCCTGGACCGGTTCTCCCTACGTCTTGCCGTCGGCAATGGCGAAGGCCGGCCTGCTGGCGATGACCCGCTCGCTTGCGGTCGAATGGGGACCGAAGGGGATCCGCCTCAACGCCATCGCGCCGGGGCCGTTTCCCACACCGGGAGCGTGGTCGCGTCTGGTGCCGCGGGCCGACTTGGCGGCTGCGTTCGAGACCAGTAATCCCTTGGGCCGGCCCGGCCAGCACGCAGAGCTCGCCAACCTGGCGGCGTTTCTGATTTCGGACGGCGCCACCTTCATCAATGGTGATTGCGTGACGATCGATGGCGGCGAGTGGATGCAGGGCGCCGGTGAGTTCTGTTTCCTCGACAAGCTGACGGAAGCGGAATGGGAAGCAATGCGGCCGCAGAAGGGCGTCCGCGTGGACGGAAGCGATTGACCAACCAGACACCGCCGCCCAGTGATCGCACCCGCGTCAAGCGCCTGCATGAGCGCGGGCGTTACGACCGCGCGACCATCGATGCGATCCTCGACGCAATGCCGGTGTGCCACATCGGCTACAGCATCAATGGCTTGCCTTACGCAACCCCGACCCTTCAGTGGCGCGAGGGCGACCACGTTTACTGGCACGGCTCGTCAGCAAGCGGAATGCTGCGCGCCATCGACGGCGCGCTCGTGTGTTTGACGGTGACCATCCTGGACGGCTTTGTGGTCGCGCGCTCCGCCTTCCACCACTCGCTCAACTACCGTTCGGTGATGCTGTTTGGCCGTGCCGAGAAGGTGCGCGACGATGCGGCCAAGCTCCAGCACCTGGAACGACTGATCGAAGGCCTGTTTCCCGGCCGCTGGCAAACATTGCGGCCGGTCAATGCCAAGGAGTTGAAGGCAACCGCGGTCTTCGCGCTGCCGATCGACGAGGCATCGGCCAAGGTGCGGACCGGCGGACCCAAGGATGATGAAGCTGATTATGCCTTGCCGATCTGGGCCGGCGTCGTACCGGTCCGGCTCCAGTTGCTGCCGCCCGAGGACGATCCACGCAACCTCCCGGATGTCAGCGTTCCCGCCGACGTGGGCGCGCTCAAAATCGGTTGAGGCACTCAGTCGATGCCGATCGTGCGCCAGCGTTTGGCCGAAAGATGAATGCCGCATTCGGTCTTGGCCTGGCCGCGCCAGCGCCCGGCGCGTAAGTCTTCGCCCGGCGCCACCCGGTCGGTGCACGGCATGCAGCCGATGGAGAGAAAACCCTGCTCCTCCAGCGGGTGCGGCGGCAGCGCATGCCTTTCCCTGTAAGCTTCGATGTCCTCACGCGTCCACGAGACCAGCGGATTGATCCGATAGCGGCCGTCGTCAGTCGCCTCGACCCTCGGCAGGGCGCCGCGCTCGCCGCCGTGATAGCGTTTGCGGCCCGTGATCCAGGACTCAAAGCCTTCGAGCGCCCGCTGCAGCGGCTCAACCTTACGGATATAGCAGCACATCTCCGGGTTGCCGTACCACAGCACACCGTCGGTATCGAGTGAATCGACCCGCGCCGGGTCCGGCTTGATGCTGCGGACATCGGTAAGGCCCAACTGTTTCGTCAGCGCGTCGCGGTAACGCAGCGTCTCGCCGAACAGCTTGCCGGTGTCGAGAAACAGCACCGGTATCGCCGGATCGATCTGTGCGACATGATGCAGCAGGACCGCCGCTTCGGCGCCGAACGAGGACGTGAGCGCGATCCGGCCGCAGAACGTCTCGACGATCATGGCTTCGAGAAAGGCGAATGTATCGAGGTCGGCGTACCTGTTGGTCAGCTCCTCTGCACGGATACGCGCGCGCTGCATGTGCGGGGGATCGACAACGCCCGCATCCTCGTTGCCCTTCATGATTGGGACCGCCGCTGCTGGCGCAATTGAATGGCCGTCGCGCGGCTGTCAGCCGCCGTCTGATAGAAGACGGAAATCTCGCTCATCGCCTGCTTCCATTCGTCGACGGCCGCGGCGTCCTTGACCTCAAAGGCGTCAAAGCCGCAGCGGTGCATGAATAACAGCTGATCGCGCAGCACATTGCCGACGGCACGCAGTTCACCCTTGAATCCGAAACGTTCGCGCAACAGCCGCGCGGTGGAATAGGCGCGGCCGTCGCGAAAGGTCGGAAACTCGAGCGCAATCAGCGCGAGGAGCGGGAGATCGGCTGCGACGGCAGCCGCAGGGTCCGCCGCGGCGAGGCAAACCCCTAAGCCATTCGTGCGGGCAATGAGGTCCGCACGCTCGTCGCGCCAGCGCTTCAGCGACACGATGATGGCGCCCTGCGCAGGCAGCGGTTCGCCATCGGCTAGGGAGATCCACGGATCGTCGACCAGGGAGCCGCTCTTAAGCAGTGGCATATAGGCTCTCCTTGAACGGCGCCAAGCCGACGCGGCGGTAGGTATCGAGGAAGCGCTCGCCGTTCCGCCTGTGCGTGCGGTAGGTCTCGATGATGGTCTCGACGGCGTCGACGACCTGATCGGCGGCAAAGGCCGGCCCGACCAGCGCACCGAGTGCGGCGTCCTCGGCCGAGCTGCCGCCGAGCGTGATCTGGTAGAACTCCTCGCCCTTCTTATCGACGCCCAGGATGCCGATGTGGCCGACGTGATGATGGCCGCAGGCATTGATGCAGCCGGAAATGTTGAGCCGGAGCTCGCCGATATCGTGAGCGCGGTCGAGATCGCGGAAACGCTCGCTCAAGCGCTGGGCAACTGGGATCGAGCGGGCATTGGCGAGCGAGCAGAAATCGAGCCCGGGGCAGGCGATGATGTCGCTCACGCGGCCGATGTTGGCAGTGGCGAGGCCGAGAGCGACCAGTGCTCGCCATAAATCCGGCAGATCGGCACGCGGGACATGGGCCAGGATCAGGTTCTGGTGATGAGAGACGCGGATCTCGCTGAAGCTGTAGCGGTCGGCCAAGTCCGCGATCGCGTCCATCTGCTCCGCGGTCGCATCGCCGGGCACGCCGCCGGCCGGCTTCAGGGACAGCGTGACGATCGCGTAGCCTTGCTGCCAGTGAGCCTCGACGTTGGTCCGGGTCCAGGCGGCGAAGGCCTCGTTGCGGCGGCGTTCGGCCTCGTACCCCGGTGCCTCGGCGGGAAGGTTCGCAAACGGCGGCGGCGCGAAGTAGCGCCCGATCCGCTCCTGCTCACCCGCCGGCAGTTCGACCGGGCCATCCTTGATCAGCGCCCATTCGTCCTCGATCATTTGGGTCAAGGTTTCCGTGCCGACCTCGTGGACGAGGATCTTGATCCGCGCTTTATAGAGGTTGTCGCGCCGGCCGAGCTGGTTGTAGACGCGCAAGACCGCCTCAAGATACGAGAGCAAGTAGCGCCGCGGCAGGAAGGAACGGACGACCTTGGCGATCATCGGCGTGCGGCCCTGACCGCCGCCGACGGCGACCTCGAAGCCGACCTCGCCAGCATCGTTGCGGACAATCTTGAGGCCGATGTCGTGCACGGCGACGGCAGCGCGATCGGTGGGCGCGCCGGTGACGGCAATCTTGAACTTGCGCGGCAGGAACGAGAATTCCGGATGCAGCGTCGACCACTGGCGGATGATCTCGCAGGTTACGCGCGGATCCTCGATCTCATCCGCGGCAGCACCGGCAAAAGCGTCGGCAGTGACATTGCGGATGCAGTTACCGCTGGTCTGAATGGCGTGCATCTCGACGTTGGCGAGCGCCAAGAGGATGTCCGGAATGTCCGCCAGCGCCGGCCAGTTGAACTGAATGTTCTGCCGGGTGGTGAAATGGCCGTAGCCCTTGTCGTAGCGGCGCGCGATTTCGGCGAGCGCCCGCAGCTGGCGTGACGACAAGGTACCGTAGGGAATGGCAACCCGAAGCATGTACGCATGCAACTGCAGATAGAGGCCGTTCATCAGCCGCAAGGGGCGGAACTCGTCCTCGCTCAAGCTGCCGTTCAGCCGCCGCGCAACCTGGTCGCGGAATTGCTCGACGCGCTGGTGCACGAAGGCGGCGTCAAACTCGTCGTAGCGGTACATGGGTTCGGTCGTCCCTAAACGTATTTCAAGGTCTGTTCGCTGCCCGCTGTCGGGCCGGCGGCGCGGATGCGTTCGCGCAGACGGTCGGCTCGGATGTGCCCGCCGGAAACGGCCGCATCGATGAGGTAGGGGCCGACGACGGTGCCGGCAGCGACCGCGCGCTCGCCGGCAGCCACCAACTCGGCGCGGCTCGCTTCATCGTCGCTGACCCAGCTGTCGTCAATCCGCTCCGACCAGCCGCCATCGCGGGTGAAGAATACGACGATTCCGTCGCGGAGCCGGTTCGCGGTCAGGATTTGCGGCTTCATCGCCCGTTTCTCAACATGTCTGCCGTTCGGATTGCCCCCTTGGCCTTGACGTCGATCGTCGCCGAAGCGGGATTATACAACACTAAATATGATGTGTTTGCGATCAGGTAATCATATCATTGTGTAGAAATATTCATATTACAAACATGAGATGTTGTTCATCTCCTTGGCGTTCGGGCATGCCCCCACCGCTACTGCCCGCGCGCTCACTTAACCCTCCCTTTACTGCGATCTGCCAGAGTGGGCCGGCCAAATGGGTTAGCCGGCATCGTGGCTCCCGATCACGCCGTTTCGAATGTTTGTCAGCAAGGGGTAGGCCTCCGTCATGAACAGCACTCTCTTGGAGAAGGCTCCAAATCCTGTGAAGCAGGCGCGCTCCCCGCTGCCGCCCCGCCGCGTCGGCCGCGAGCAGGAGCTGCATGATCAGCTCAGCACTCTGCTTTCCAAGATCAACCTGGCGGTGATCTACGGCGGAAACAAGACGGAAGATGGCGCCGTCATCAACCAGATTGGCAACCCGCGTTCCTGGAAGAGCTATCAGGCGGTGGCCGAAGATATCGCCAGTGCCCTGGAGCGGATCGGCTGCCGCAACGTCATTCTCCTGCCCGACGATATGCGTTTGGGCGACAGGCTGCGGGCCGAGAAGGTTCACCTGGCATGGCTCAACACCGGCGGGGTGCAGGGCTACAACTCGATGGCCCATGCCTCAGCGATGCTGGAGCTGTTCGGGGTTCCCTATGTCGGCCACGATCCGCTGACAGCTGGCCTTCTCGATAGCAAGCATGTGTTCAAGCAGGCGCTCAAGGCTTGCGGCATCCCGACGGCGCCGTTCGTCACCTGGCACTTGGCGCGCGGGCCGTTCGTCCCGAAGCAGAACCCCGCGTTCAAGCGCCAGTTCAAGAATCACACCGGACCCTTTGTCGTTAAGCCGGTTTCTGGCCGCGCGTCACACCACGTCAAAGTGATTGACCGGGCCGAAGACCTGACCGACGCGGTCAACGAAATCTTCCTTGTGACGGAGAACCACGTCCTCATCGAAGGCTACCTGCCGGGTCGTGAGTTCTGCGTGGCCGTCTGCGGGCCGGTCGTGTTCCGCTACGGCCAGGTGCATCGGTACAGCGGCCCGTTTGTCTTCGCCGAAATCGAGCGCGTCCTCGAAGCGGATGAGAAGATCTTCACGTCGATGGACCTGCGGCCGATCACCCGCAGCCGCGTCCGTGGCCTGTCACCGGAAACCGATCCCGAGGAAGTGCGGCAGCTGGAAACCCTGGGACGCCGGGTGTTCGAGGATCTCTCGCTCGAGACCCTGGTCCGTCTTGATGTTCGCGCCGACGAGAACGGCAAGATGTACGTGCTGGAGGCCAATCCGAAGCCGGACCTCAAGGCGCCGACGGCGGAGAAGACCAGCCTCGTCTGCGCCAGCCTCCAGCAGTTCGGCATGAGCTACGACGATCTGGTGTTTTCGCTTCTGGCGGACCGCATCGATCTCCTGTTCGCCTGCCGGCGCGGCACCGTCCATGAACTGATCAAGCTGCTGCAGGTCTAAGCTCTCTCAGCTTTGAGAAACCGATCGATGGCAAAATCCGAGGCGAGCGGCCGGATCATCAACGTGCTCACCATGTTTCTGGTGGCCGGCCTTTCGCTCGCCCTGCTGCTCTACATCGCGTTCGGCGAAGCTCACCGTACCTTCGCCCAATTCTACGTCGAGAAGATGGCGGCGCAGGGCGCTGTCGTGCAGACGGCGATCGAAAAGCAGCTGCGCCTGGGGTTGCCGCTCGAACAGTACGCCGGTTTCTCGCTGGTCGCCGGCCGCGTCAACGATTCCGACCCGACGGTCGTCTCGATTGTTGCTTTCGACGCTAAGGGCGAGGCGGTTTTTGTTGCCGGTTCACGGTTGGATCTGCTCACCGATCCGGCAACGATCAGCCGGCCGTCTTCGTCGACTTACGAGCTGCGGCAGAGCCCAAAGTATCTGCAGGTGCAACTGCCGCTCCGCAGCCGGGAGGCCCGGGTCGGGACGCTCGCCGTAACGATGGCTCGCGCCCGCATCTCCGCCGATATCCGCCATGAGTTCGACGCACTGCCGCTGCCCGCACTCCTGTTAGCGGCGGCATTCGCCGGTTTCGTCTATTTCGCCCTGACGCGCATCAAGGAGCGACGAAACGCTTGGCTGCACGGCGCCTTCTTCTTGACCTTCCTCACCATGGCCGCCGGCGTGGTGGCGCTGCTCATTTCCCTCTATGCCGAGGGGGCGCAGTCGAAGACCAGGGCGCTCGCCCAGTCCCTTGGCCAGCGGCTCTCGGATCTGGTCGCGTTCAACGTCAATATCAAGGACATCCGCGGCCTCGATCGGACGCTCGCTGAATATCGACAGGTCAATCCGGAAATCAGCGCGGCCGCCCTTACCGTCAACGGCGTCGTTCAGCTTCACACCGATCCGAGGCGTGTCGGCGCGTGCTGGGTCGGCAAAGACGATGACTACAACTATCGGGTCGATCTGACGCCACCAGAAGCGCGCGAACGCATCGAGGTTGCCGTCGCCTTGCCGACACGGATCGTGGCTGATCAACTCGTGCGATGTATCAAGAACTTCGCCGCACTCTTTGTCGCGTCAGCGTTTCTCGCCGGCGTTTTCCTGCAGCTTGCGCATTCGGTCAACGCGAACGGCCGGGAAAACCAGCCGGCCCGCAAGCTTGCCGGTACGGAAGGCACCTACGCGCTCAACCTGGTAAAGCCGGTCTTCTTCGGTGCGATTTTCCTGGAGAACCTCACCTATGCCTTTCTCCCAAAGCACGTTGACGCACTGATCGCATCCGAAGGCCTGTCGTCCGCCTTCGTTTCGGTGCCCTTTGTCGCCTATTGGATCAGCTTTGCGCTCATCCTGCTGCCGGCCGGATACTTGGCGGAAAAAATCAATCCGCGACCATTGATTTATGGCGGTCTGGCGCTAGCCGGGCTCGCAATGCTGATGCTGGAGCTGGAACCCGGCTTTGCGATGTTTGTCGGCGCCCGGCTGATGGCCGGTGTCGGCCAGGGTCTCCTGTTCATCGGCGTCCAGACCTACATCCTGATCGTGGCGCCCGCCAACAAGAAGACGCAAGGCAACGCCATCATCGTCATGGGTTACCAGGGCGGCATGATCTCCGGCATGGCGATCGGCTCACTGCTGGTCGGCTCACTCGGCGCCGAAGGCGTTTTCATGATTGCCGCACTCGTGGCGATCGGGCTGGCAGTCTACGTCTTCTTCTGCGTGCCTCACTACGATGCGCCCGAAGGTTGCAAGCTTGCGCCGGCGTCGCCGAAGGAATTCGCGCGCTCACTGGGGATGGTCGTGCGTGATCGCGACTTCCTGGCAACGATGTTGTGCATTGGCATTCCGGCGAAAGCCGTACTGACCGGAATTATCGTCTTCGCGCTGCCCTTGCTGCTCAACCAGCAGAATTTTCCGCAAGAGGATATCGGCCAGATCGTGATGGTCTACGCCGCCGCCGTGATGGTCGCGAGCGTCTTGGCGTCGCGCCATGTTGACCACACCGGCCGGACGACGAACGTCTTGGTGTGTGGCGCCATCGCGAGCGGTATCGGCCTCATCATCATCGGCGTGATTGGCCTCAGCGGCCTCAGTCTTGGCGGCGTTGCGCACGTAGAGCTGCAAATGCCGCCCGCGTTCACGAGTGGCGTCAAGAGCTTTCTTGTCCTTAAGGAGGCCAGCGCCTCGACCATCGCCCTTCTGGTGGGAGTCCTCCTCGTCGGCTTCGGTCACGGCGGCATTAATGCTCCGGTGATCACCCATGTCGCCGCGTCGCAGCTGGCGACGCGGGTCGGGCAGAGCCCGGTGGCGGCTGCCTATCGCTTCCTCGAGCGGATCGGCCACGTTGCCGGTCCGATGTTGGCGGGACAGCTCCTTTACCTCAGCGACCAGAGCCCGCTCGTCATCGCCTGGAGCGGTCTCGCGTTAATCATTCTTGGAGCCTCTTTCGCTACCTTCTCACTTTCACATGGTTTCTTTATCTCCAAGGGAGCACGAGCATGACCCCGAGGTCGGCTTTCCTAAGGCAGGGCGCAAGAGTGGCTTTGCTTCTGCTTTGCTTCATCTCCATTCTCCCTCTGGCTCGCCCCGCTGCGGCCGCGCCGGCTTATGCCGTGTGGTTTCGCTTTGCGCCGGAGGTCGAGGAGAACTGGAAATTTGCCGAGGTAACAGGTGATCCCAATCAGGTGATCATCACGCCCAAGTACGCGCCGCCGAACGTTGGCCGCAAACGCATCTTCGTTCTCTACCCCTCAGCTTCGTACGCCTACGACATCGCCATGAGCACGGTGCTGCAGAGCTTTGCCGAAAAGCGGCTGAACGTGGAGTTCACTGCGTTCACCTATGGCGGCAAGTCCGACATCGGCAAGCAAGCGCTGGCGCTGGCCGAGGGCGGTTACAACCTCATCTTGTCGATGGGTTCGCAGTCGACCGCATGGTTGTGGCAGAACTACAAGGGCAAGCGCCTGCCGGTGGTTTCGATTTGCTCTAAGGACCCGGTGGTCCTGGGCCAGATGACGAGCTACGATAAGGGTTCCGCCACCAACTTCGCCTTTACCTCGCTCAACACGCCGGTGCAGGTGCAGATGGGCTATGTCCTGGAGTTGAAGCCGAGCCTTAAGAACATCGGCATCCTCGTCGACTCGCGCAATGTCAGCGCGGTCGAAACCCAGGCCAAGCCAGTGGCCGACTTCCTGCGCGCGAAGGGCGTCAATGTCCTCGACATCGCGGTCGACGGAACGGTGCAGGTGCGTGAACAGCTGGTCGCCAAGATCCGCGACGCGGTGCAGACCATGCGCAAGACCGACCCAGAACTGCAGAACAGCGCGTTCTGGATCACTGGCAGTACGTCCGTGTTCAACGAGATCGAGACGATCAACCTCGCTGCCGAGCGGGTGCCGGTGCTGAGCGTTGTCCCCGAGGTGGTGAAGCCTGGCGACAGCAGCGCCGTCCTGTCGATCGGCGTCAGCTTCGAGAGCAATGCCTTCGTCGCATCGACCTACGCCGAGAAGATCCTGACCGGCAAGTCTGCCGCCGGCGATCTGCGGGTCGGCGTGATCTCACCGCCCGATATCGCCGTCAACATGCGCCGGGCGCGCGATATCGGCCTGTCACTGCCCTTCTCCTGGTTCGAAAGCGCTGCATACGTTTACGACTACGACGGACGTGCGGTTCGCACCAAGGGTCGGTTCGCACCTTCGGATATGTGAGAAGGCGCGTTCCCTCCGACGCAACTGCGACCTTGAAGAGTCGGGATGGTGGCTGGCGGCTGAATCCCAGCTGACGCCGCACGAGGCCTCCGTCCCGACAGACCCGACCGGCACGTGACAGCAGGGCCGCCCGAATTTCGCCGTGATGCAGTACCGGGCGCCCGATGCCTGCAACGAATGAGAGCTGAACCGATGAATGCACCGACCTCCAACATCGAGACGGCAAAGCTTCACCTGCTCGATCTGCTTGTTACACCCATCTGGATTTGGGACTTCGACAAGTCTGCCGTCTGGTGGGGGAATCAGGCTGCGCACCGACTTTGGCAGGCCAATGATCTCGCGGATCTGAGCGCCAAGGCCGGCACGCTGTCGGAGAGCGACCGCGCCACACTCGCGGCCTGCCGCCGCTTCTTGCAGAACGCCGAACCCTTCGATGGCTCCTGGCCCGTTCGCGCCGACGCTCGGACGGTCAACGTCGCCTGCCGCTTCACGCCGGTGACGATCGACGGCAAGCGCCTGGCGATGATGGCTCAGGTTATCGAGGGCAAGGGCGAAGAGGAGGAGGCAGTTGACGAGCGGCCGCAGTACACGCCATCGATGACCCGTATCATCGGCGAGGTCGGTCAGCTACTGCGGTTGCTCGAGGCCCAGGTCGGCATTCTGGAGCTGATCAGCGGCGGTGCCACGCTTGAGGACAGTCTGCGTTCGCTGGTGCAGACGGCGGAGCGGCTGATCGGTCCCGCCGCGGCCTCGATCATGCTGATCCAGCCATTCGGCAGCCGGCTGCTGCATGTGGCAGCGCCGAACCTGCCGCCCGACTACCGCAAAGCGATCGACGGCTGCGGGATCGGCCCGCAGGAAACGGCCATGGGGGCTGCGGTCTTCCGCCGTTCCCGCGTCGTATCACGCGATATCGCGACCGATCCACTGTGGGCCCGCTACCGCGACGCCGCCGCCAAGAGCGGTATCAGAGCGTGCTGGGCACAGCCGATCGTGAACGAAGACGGCGAGATCCTGGGCGTCTTCAGCGTCCATTATCAACAGACGAAGACACCGACCAACCAGGATTGCTGGATCATCGAGGCGCTCTCAGCGCTTGCCCGGTTCGCCATCGATAACGAGCGGCGCCGTACCGATCTGCGTTCGGCCAACGATCGCTTCTCCTCACTGGCGACAACCGTCCCCGGCGTTGTCTATCAGAGGGTGATCAATCCGCAGGGTGAAATCCGATACACGTTCATCTCGGATGCGGTGAAGGAGCTGTTCGGTGTTTCACCGGAGGAGGTCCTCACCAACCCGCACGTGCTGTTTGACTGCTTCGACCCGGTCTACCGGTCAGATTTCCAGAAGCGCCTCGCCAACGCCTCACATGAGCTCAAGATGTGGGATGTCGAGGCGACGATCATCTCCCGCGACGGCCAGCGCAAGTACACACATGCGATCGCGCGGCCGTCCCGGCTTCCGGATGGCAGCGTCGTCTGGGATGGCGTGATCCTCGATGCGACGCGGATCAAGCAAGCCGAACTTGCGGCCTCGGCCGCGGAAGCGCGCACCCGCGAAGCCATCATCGAGAGCATCCCGCAGGGCCTGATCCTGTTCAACGAACACGACAAGGCGGTCACCTGCAACAGCCGCTTCTTCGAGCTGTATCCGTTCCTCAAGGACGTCGTCAAGACGGGCCTCAGCTATTCCGATCTGATGCGGGTCAAGATCGAGGCCATGATCAAGAATGATGGCCCGGAGGAGGAGCTTCGCCAGGCGCGCGACGAGGCTTTGCGCCAGCGATTGGATAAGCACGCCCAGGCAAGCTATGTCGCCGAACACACGTTGACCGACGGACGCTGGATCCTCGTCAACGAACATCACAACGAGGACGGCTCAACCGTCATCCTCTACACCGACATTTCGGAACTGAAGGAGCGCGAGGCGGCCCTGGAGCGCAGCAACCGCGAGCTGCAGGACTTTGCAACCGTTGCCGCGCACGACCTGCAGGAGCCGCTGCGCAAGATTGAAGCGTTCGGTGACCGCCTGCGCGAACGCTATCTGGAGCAGCTCTCTGGCGACGGCAAGATGTACCTGGAGCGCATGCAGCAGGCGGCGCATCGCATGCGGCAGCTCATCAACGACCTCCTGACCTATTCCCGCGTGACCAGCAAGGCGCAGCCCTTCGTCCCGGTCGACCTTGCAAAGACCTGCGAGGATGTGCTGGGCGACCTGCAGATCGCGATCGAAAGCTCCCAGGCCAAGGTGACCAGCGGCGAACTGCCGATCATCGATGCCGATCCGCTGCAGATGCGCCTCTTGCTCCAGAACCTCATCGGCAACGCGCTCAAGTTCCGACGCAAGGATGTGCCGAGCGAGATCACGATCAGCGCCGTCCTGCACGATGCAGCCGACGCGCAGAAGAAGTTCGGGATCCGTACCGGCCGCGTGTGCGAGATCAACGTCGCCGATAACGGCATCGGCTTCGAGATGAAGTATCTCGACCGGATCTTCGCGATCTTCCAGCGTCTGCACGGCCGCAACGAATACGAGGGCACCGGCGTCGGCCTCGCAACCTGCCGTAAGCTCGTCGAGCGCCATGGCGGCGTCATTACGGCTCAGAGTGCGCCCAACCAGGGCACGACCTTTATCGTTGCCCTTCCCGTGAAACAGATCAACCCGAAGGCAGCATGACCATGAGACCCACCAAGCCGATCAGCATTGTTGTCGCCGAAGACGATCCGGATGACCGCTTCCTGATCAAGGAAGCCTTCGAGCAGCACCGCTTGAGCAACGATGTCGCTTTCGTCGAGGATGGCGAAGAGCTCATCGCGTATCTGCGCCGCGAAGGCCAGTACGCCGCGCTTGAAGGCAAGCCGTTCCCCGGCCTGATCCTTCTCGATCTCAACATGCCGCGCATGGATGGCCGCGAGGCGCTGCAGATCATCAAGAGTGACAAGTTCTTGTGTCGCATTCCGGTCGTGGTGCTGACGACGTCGAAGGCGGAGGAGGACATCCTGCGCACCTACGGCCTGGGTGTGAATTCCTTCATCACCAAACCGGTCTCGTTCGATGACCTGGTGCGGATCGTGCAGACGCTCTGCAACTACTGGATCGAGATCGTTGTCCTTCCTCCTGAATGCCAGTCGGTGAAGGTTGAAGTCTGATGCGAGATAGGGAGGAATTGACGCCCCTCCTCGTCGATGAGCCGATGGGGGGGGGGTGGAGGGCGACGAAGAAGCGCCGACACATGCGGCGCCGCCACCGCGCATTCTTCTCGTTGACGACGATGAGGATGATTACATCGTCACTCAGGAGTTGTTGCGCGACACGTATGGCTCGGCCTTTAAGCTTGATTGGTGCAGCACGTGGGAAGATGCGCTTCAGGCCTTCTCCGTGGACGGCTATGACGTCTTCCTCTTAGACCAGAACCTAGGTGCGCGCGAGGGCACGGATCTGGTCCGGACGGCGGTCGCATCGGGATGCAATGTTCCGATTATCCTGTTGACCGGCAATGCCGACCGCCAGCTCGATCTCGAAGCCATGCGTGCCGGCGCCGCCGATTTCCTGGTCAAGGGCCAGACCTCTGCAGTGCTGATGGAGCGCTCGATCCGCTACGCCCTGTCGCAGCATGGCGGCCACCGCCGCTGCAAGCGGCAGATCTCGTGGGAAGCGCCGAGCATCCTCCTCGTTGACGACGACGAGGATGACTACATCCTCGCCCGCGCCATGCTGTTCGAGATCTACGGCCGCCACTGCAAGGTTGATTGGCGGAGCAAATGGGAAGAAGCGCTACGCAGCATTACCGAACAGGCCCATGACGTCTACCTGATCGATTATCGGCTCGGCGAGCGGACCGGCATCGAACTCGTGCGCGAAGCCATCGCGCTCGGCTGCCAGGGGCCGATCATCCTCTTGACCGGCGATGCCAGCCGCGAGGTCGACCTGGAGGCGATGCGTGCCGGCGCCTCCGATTACCTGGTCAAGAGCGAGCTGACCGTGCCCTTGCTCGACCGAGCCTTGCGGTACGCCTTGGAACGCTATCGCGGCGAGTTGCGCCTGGCCGAACTCGCGAAATACGACCAGTTGACGGGCCTCGCCAACCGCTTCCTGTTCCGGGAGTTCCTGTCAAAAACCCTGGCGCGGGCGGAACGCTATCATCGCTCGGTCGCGCTCGTGTTCCTCGATCTCGACCGCTTCAAACTGATCAACGACACCCTTGGCCATCAGGTCGGCGACGAACTGTTGCGGGCCGTGTCCGAACGCCTGCGGAATGCCGTACGCGCCAGCGATATCGTCGCCCGGCTGGGCGGCGACGAGTTTGCCATGGTTCTGGACGAGATCACCGATCCGGCGATGGTCGGCCACTTCTGCGAGCGCATTCTGGCCGCTTTCCGCAGGCCGTTTCAGATCGGCAGTGACGAGATCCGCTCAAGCACCAGTGTTGGCGTCGCCATCTATCCGATGGATGCCGATAACATCGACGATCTGCTCAAGAGTGCCGATACGGCGATGTATCACGCCAAGGAGGAGGGGGCGAACAACTTCCAATTCTATACGATGGACATGCACCTCAAAGCGTCCAGGCTGTTGACGATTGAGCGTGATCTGCACCACGCGCTGGAACGCCGCGAGTTCATGCTTTGGTATCAACCCCAGATCGCGGCGGACTCGGGCCGGGTGGTCGGCCTGGAAGCGCTCTTGCGCTGGCAGTCTCCCGGCAAGGGGATTGTCAAGCCGGGCGATTTCATTCACGTCGCCGAGGAAACCGGCTTGATCGTCACGATTGGCCGCTGGGTGATGCAGGAAGCCTGTGAGCAGGCGAGGCGTTGGATCGAGGCCGGCTTCAGTGATTTTCACGTCTGCGTCAACGTTGCCGCCCGGCAGTTCCGTGACGGCACCTTCTTCGACTCGATCAAAGGGATCCTGCAAGACGCAAACGTGCCGCCGCACTACCTCGAGATCGAGCTGACGGAAAGCAGCCTCCTAAAATCCCCCGACGCGGTGCAGGCGGTCCTGCGCCGGCTGCTCGATATCGGCGTGCGCGTCGCGCTCGATGATTTCGGCACCGGCTACTCGTCGCTCAATCACCTGCGCTCGTTCCCCGGCACCGCAATCAAGATCGATCAATCGTTCGTCGCCAACATCGAAACCTCCCGTGATGACTCGCAGATCGTCAAGGCGCTGATCCAGATGGCGCACGGGCTCGGCTTCGTTATCGTCGCCGAAGGCGTGGAAACACCGGGTCAGCTCCGTGCGTTGGCAGCGCAGCAGTGCGACATCTTCCAAGGTTACCTGCTGTCTTTTCCGGTGCCCGCAGAGGAAATTACGACGGAGATGCTGGCCAAGAACCATCTCACGCCGTTCCTCGCCGGCCCGGGCGAAAGCGAGGGCGCTGCTGGCGGGGTCTGCCAGGCAAACGCGCAGGCGGCGGCTGCCCAGGGCTTAACGGAACCGTCACCGGTTCCGCGTACGCTAACACTTACGCCGTCGCAAGAATGCGATGGAAAGCATGCCTACCCCGGTTAGTGGCCCCCTGGTCTGCTGCAACCCGCCGCGACCCTGAGCGACGCCCGTTCGCGTAAATCGAGCACACCCGTGGACGACAATGCGTTCCTGAGTGCAACAACAGCGCACGCCGAGGCAGCAATCGCCAAGCTCAAAGAGCTTGACCTGCCGCTGACCGCGGCCGCCCTGCACGTCTGGAACAGCTACTTCGCCGGCGATCCGCCGGCATTGGTCGAGGAGATCGACCACCTCATCGCTGACGACGCGCCGATCACCAGCAGTATCTGCGAGACGCTGTTCGAAAGGCATTTCGGCTCCAATGGCGAGGCGGCGGCGGTGGATGCGGCTTTCGGCTCTCTCGGCAAGGTTCTCGCCGGCATCGAAACCGATATCGCCGACGCCCACGGCCTGCTCGTCAAGGGCCGTGACCTGTTGCGTCTGTGCTGTTCTCCCAACGCAATCCGCACCAAGACCCCACAAGAGACGATGCAAGCGGTGGTGAGAGCGGCAGCGCACATTCTCGAAGGTGAGAAAGGCCTCCGCGAAAGACTGGCCGTTGCCGGCGAACGCCTGGAAACCGCACGGGAAGGTGCCAACGCCGCGCTCGCCGACTCGCGCATCGACAGCCTGACCAAGGTCGCGAACTGGAAGGCCTTCTACGGCAACCTGCGATCGGCGGCCGCAGAAGTGGCGGAAAAGCGCGGACGCCTTGTCGTGCTGATGCTTGATATCGACCGCTTCACCACCTTCAACCAACGCCACGGCCGCGCTAACGGCGACCAACTGTTGAGGATGATCGCGTCCGAGTTGCAGAAGACGTTCGGCCGCGGCGGGTTCGTCGCCCGCCATGGCTGTGATTCGTTCGGGATCGTTCTTCCCGGCGCTGAAACCGAGGCCGTGGTCGCGATGGCGAATGCCTTCCGCACCGCCTTTGCCTCGCGCAAGATCATCAACAAGGCAACGGCTCAGCCCTTGGGTGTGATCACGCTTTCAATCGGCGTTACGGAATATCGCCGCGGTGAGGCGCTCGCGCACCTGATGTTCCGCTGCCGTGGCGCCCTCGGCCTTGCACGGACCGAAGGGGGCGACCGCGTGATGGCCGCGACGGCGGCGAAACCGGCGGCGAATTGAGGTTGCGCTAGCCCCCTGCACCCTCCGCCCGCACAGAGCGCTTTCTTGTTTCAGCCGTTACCGAGGTCGGGATCGTAGGCAAGGATGGGCGCCAGCCAGCGCTCCATCTCCTTGAGGTTCATTCCCTTGCGGCGGGCGTAGTCGTCGACCTGATCGCGGTGAACGCGGCCAACGCCGAAGTAGCGGCTTTCCGGATGCGAGAAGTAGTAGCCGGCAACGCTCGCCGCCGGCACCATCGCGAAGCTCTCGGTGAGCGTGATCCCGGCGTTGCGCTCAGCCTGCAAGAGGTCGAACAGCGTCCGCTTCTCCGTGTGGTCGGGACAGGCGGGATAGCCGGGGGCGGGGCGGATGCCGCGGTATTCCTCCTTGATTAGGGCCTCGTTGGTGAGTGCCTCGGCCGCGGCATAGCCCCAGAATTCTTTGCGCACCCGCTCGTGCATCCGTTCGGCAAGGGCTTCTGCCAAGCGGTCGGCGAGCGCCTTGGCCATGATCGAATGATAGTCGTCGTGCTGGCGTTCGAAGTCCTTGACGACCGCGTCCAGCCCCTCGCCGGTTGAGACCGCGAAACCGCCGATCCAGTCGGCGATGCCGCTTTCCCGCGGGGCGATGAAGTCAGCAAGGCCAAGGTTGGCGCGGCCGTCGCGACCGCGTGGCATCTGCTGCCGCAGGGTGTGAATGGTGGCGAGCACGCCGCGCCTGCGAGCGTCGCTGAACACCTCGATGTCGTCATCGCCGACGCTGTTCGCCGGCCAGAAGCCGATCACGCCGCGCGCCCGTACCCAGCGCTCAGCCACCATCCGCTTCAGCATCGCCTGCGCGTCGGCATAGACGTTGCGCGCGGTCTCACCCACAACCGCGTCGTCAAGGATCGTGGGGTAGGTTCCGGCCAACTCCCAGACGCGGAAGAACGGCGTCCAGTCGATGCGCCCGGTCAGCTCGTGCAACGGATAGTCGTCGAAGACGGTGACGCCGGGCTTAGTCGGTACCGGCGGCAGATAGCCATCAAACGCCACCTTGAGGCGGTTGGCGCGCGCTTGAGCGAGCGGTAGCCGCTGGCTGTCGTCGCGCTTGCGGCTGTGAGCTTCGCGCACACTCTGGTACTCGGTGCGGACCTTCGCCGCGTAGGCGGCACCATCCGTGGCGAGCAGGCCGGCGCAAACGCCGACAGCGCGCGAGGCATCCGGCACATAGACCAAGGGACCGTCGTAATTGGGCTGGATCTTGACCGCGGTGTGCACGCGCGATGTCGTCGCGCCGCCGATCAGGAGGGGTTGCGTGAACCCCAGGCGCTTCATTTCCGCAGCGAGGTAGCACATCTCATCGAGCGACGGCGTGATCAGGCCGGACAGGCCGATGACGTCGACGTTCTCCCTGCCTGCGGCTTCCAGGATCTTCGCCGCCGGGACCATGACGCCTAAGTCGATGACCTGGTAGTTGTTGCACTGCAGGACAACGCCGACGATGTTCTTGCCGATGTCGTGCACGTCGCCCTTCACGGTCGCCAACAGGATCTTGCCGGCTTTCTGCAGCGGCTGGCCTTCCTTTTCGGCTTCCATGAACGGCAGCAGGTAGGCGACCGCCTGCTTCATCACGCGCGCGCTCTTGACGACCTGCGGCAAGAACATCTTGCCGGCGCCGAACAGATCGCCGACGACATTCATGCCCGCCATCAGCGGCCCCTCGATCACCGCGATCGGCCGGGCGGCCGCTTGGCGTGCCTCCTCGGTATCGGCTTCGATAAACTCCGAGATGCCGTTGACCAGCGCATGGGTGAGCCGTTCGCCGACCGGCAACTGCCGCCAGCTGTCGTCAACCACTTTCGCCTTGGCCTCGCCCTTGAACTGGCCCGCGATCTCAAGCAGGCGTTCGGTCGCATCGGGCCGGCGGTTGAGGATCACGTCCTCCACCCGCTCGCGCAGGCCTTCCGGGATTTCCTCGTAGACCGCGATCTGGCCGGCGTTGACGATGCCCATGTCCATGCCAGCCGCAATCGCGTGATAGAGAAAGACCGCGTGCATGGCCTCGCGCACCGGCTCGTTGCCGCGGAAGGCGAACGAGACATTCGAGAGCCCGCCGGAGACATGCGCGAACGGCAGCTCCTCCTTGATCCGGCGCGCAGCTTCGAAATAGGCGAGGCAGTAGTCGTTGTGCTCCTCGATCCCGGTCGCGACGGCGAAGATGTTGGGATCGAAGATGATATCCTCCGGCGGCAAGCCGACCTTGTCCACCAGCAGGCGGTAGGCGCGCGTGCAGATGGCGACCCTGCGTTCCGCCGTTTCGGCCTGGCCCTGCTCGTCGAACGCCATGACGACGGCGGCGGCGCCGTAGCGGCGGACCTTGCGCGCATGCTCAAGGAACGGCTCCTCTCCCTCCTTGAGGCTGATCGAGTTGACGATCCCCTTGCCCTGCACGCATTTGAGCCCGGCCTCGATCACCTCCCAGCGCGAGGAGTCGATCATGATCGGCACCCGGGAGATGTCAGGCTCACCAGCGATCATGTTGAGGAAACGGACCATGGCCGTTTCGGCGTCAAGCATGCCCTCGTCCATGTTGACGTCAATAATCTGGGCGCCGTTCGCCACCTGATCGCGGGCCACCTGCAGGGCGGCCTGGTAATCCCCGGCGAGGATCAGTTTGCGAAACTTGGCGGAGCCTGTGACGTTGGTCCGCTCGCCGATGTTGATGAAGGTCCTCATGACCCGATGCCGATCCTCACTTACGAAGCAATGCTCAACGGTTCGAGGCCGGACAGGCGCAGCATCCGGGGCAGTGTCGGAATTTGGCGCGGCGGGATACCGGCAACGGCTTGAGCGATCGCCGCAATGTGCTCCGGCGTCGTGCCGCAGCAGCCGCCGACGACATTGACGAGGCCCGATTGCGCCCATTCGCGAATGTGGGCGGCCGTCATCGCCGCGGTCTCGTCGTACTCGCCGAACTCATTCGGTAACCCGGCGTTCGGATAGGCGCAGATGCGGGTGTCGGCGATGCGCGACAACTCAGCAATGTGGGCACGCATCTGCTCGGCACCGAGCGCGCAGTTAAGTCCGATGGTGAGCGGCTGCGCATGCTTGAGGGAGTTCCAGAATGCCTCCGCCGTCTGACCGGAGAGATTGCGGCCCGAGAGATCGGTGATCGTGCCCGAAATCATGACCGGCAGCCTCAGACCTTGTTCGGCGAAGATCTCCTCGATCGCATAGACGGCTGCCTTGGCGTTCAGCGTGTCAAAGACCGTTTCGACCAGGATGATATCGCATCCGCCTTCGATCAGGCCGGCCACGGCTTCGCGGTAGCCGTCCTTGAGTTGATCGAAACTGACGTTGCGGAAGCCTGGGTCGCCAACATCGGGCGAAATCGAAGCCGTCCGGTTGGTAGGCCCGATGGCGCCGGCAACGAAGCGCGGCTTGTCGGGCGTCGCTTGGGCATCCGCAGCGGCGCGCGCGATCCGTGCGCCTTCGACGTTGAGCTCGCGGGCGATCTCTTCGAGCCCATAGTCCGACTGCGCCAGACGGCTCGAATTGAAGGTGTTGGACTCGATGATGTCGGCGCCTGCATCGAGATACTGCTTGTGAATGCCGGCAATGATGGCGGGCTGGGTGAGGCTCAAGAGGTCGTTGTTGCCCTTGAGATCGCGCGGCCAGTCATGGAAGCGCTGGCCGCGGTAATCGGCCTCGCCCAGCCGGTGACGCTGGATCATGGTGCCCATCGCACCGTCAAGGACCAGGATCCGCTCCTGCAGGCACTTCGTCAGCTGCTCAAGGCGTTGCATGCACGTAGTCATCGGCTGTCTCCGACACGAGCCTGGGGCGTCGGCTGCGCTTGCGCTTCCGCCTTCGGTCGCACGCCGAGGACGTGACAGATCGCGAACGCCAGATCGGCCCGGTTTAGGGTGTAGAAGTGAAACTGCTTGACGCCGCCAGCATGTAGCGCCCGGCACTGTTCGATCGCGACCGATGCCGCGATCAGACGCCTGGTTTCCGGGTCGCTGTCGAGGCCAGCGAACAGCTCGCCCATCCAGCCCGGCACCGCTGCCCCGCATTGCTTGGCGAAGCGCACGACCTGGCCGAAGTTGGTGACCGGCAGGATGCCGGGAATGATCGGCACGGTGATGCCGGCCGCCTGGCAGCGATCGAGAAAGCGGAAATAGATGTCGACATCAAAGAAGAACTGGGTGATCGCGCGCGTCGCGCCGGCATCGATCTTGCGCTTGAGGTTGTCGATGTCAAACTGCGCACTGGGTGCCTCCGGGTGCATCTCCGGGTAGGCGGCGACGCTGATTTCGAAATCCGCGACCCGTTTCAAGCCGGCAACGAGGTCGCAGGCGTAGGCATAGCCGCCCGGATGCGGCTGATAGTGCGTGGCGCCTTCTGGCGGATCGCCGCGCAGCGCGACGATATGCCGCACGCCGGCCGCCCAATAGCGCTCGGCAATCGCGTCGATCTCCGCGCGGGTGGCGCCGACGCAGGTCAAATGCGCCGCCGGTTCCAACGCGGTTTCCGTGCGCAGCCGGACGACGGTCGCGTGCGTGCGCTCGCGTGTCGTACCGCCGGCGCCGTAGGTGACCGAAACGTAGGCCGGCTCAAGCGTCGCAAGGCGCGTGATGCAGGCCCACAGCTTCTCTTCCATTTCCGCGGTCTTGGGCGGAAAGAACTCGAACGAGACCTTGACATCGCCCGGCAACGGGGCAGCCACGGACAACAAGGTCGTTGAGCGTAGCCGATCGGTCATGGCGCGCACTCCAGGATCTCGCAGTTCATGGATAAGGGACGTCTCGTGCTTTCGGGCCGGATGGGCGCTGTCGCCTTGGCGCAAGGTGCCAACTCTCGCCGCGGACGGCAACGGATACCGGAAACGGCGGCACCACCCAACCGATTTAGGACCCGCCCTTTCAAACGCCAGCGGGATCAGTTGCTGTGAAGTACAACTATTATACGCAGCGGATTGCAGACTGCAACGGAATACGCGTGTCCACCCGGGTGTGTCGAGCCGCGGCGCCGGCCCAAGCTGGTGTTTTTGCTGGCGGTGTGCTACTCGCGCCGGGCGTTCGCGAATGACCGAGTCGCTGCTTTCCACCTGGCGCGCAGGCGAGGCAGACAATTGCCCATCACGACGACGCTTTTCAGCTGGTATCGCTCCAAGGCGGCAGCGCTAATCACGATGCTGGTGCCGCTTGCGGTGGTCTTTGGCTGTGCCGCGGTGCCGCCCGAGAGCGATCGCGAGGCGCGGGCAGAGTTCGAGGCCCGCAACGATCCACTCGAGCCGCTCAACCGCCGTGTCTACGCGTTCAACCGGGCGGTCGATGCGCTGTTCTTGAAGCCGGCGGCGATTTTTTATCGCGCCCTGACGCCGCCGCCGGTGCGCACCGGGGTCTCCAACGTCCTGCACAATATGAAGTCGCCCGTCATCTTAGCGAACGACCTGATGCAGGCCGAGTTCGCGCGTGCTGGCGACACCGCCGCGCGGTTTGCAATCAATTCCACGCTCGGCGTCGGCGGCCTTGGCGATCCGGCTGCCGATCACTTCGGCATTGCCAAGCATGGGGAAGATTTCGGCCAGACGCTGGCGGTGTGGGGGGTGGGCGAGGGACCGTTCCTGATGTTGCCGCTGCTCGGGCCCTCGAACCCGCGCGATGCGGTCGGCTTCGCCGTCGATTCGTTCGTGCTCGACCCGTTCGCGTGGTGGGTGCGTGTCCGCAACGACGATCGCGCGATTTATTCCTACATCCGCCTTGGCTTTACGGCGCTTGACGCGCGATCCGCCAACTTCGAGGGCATCGAGGACGTCGAGCGCAATTCGCTCGATCCCTACGCGGCGCTGCGCAGCCTTTACCGGCAGTTCCGCGTCAAGGAAATCAACCAGGGCCGGGTGCCGGCGGACTTCGATGTCCCCGACTTCGACGACATCCCAGATGCAGCAGAGCCAGGCTCGTCGCCTGGCTGACCTTCAACGGCCGTATCGTTCCCCACCGACTCCCTGGCGAGTGGCCGTTGGCCCGGCAGCTGCCAAACATCCCTGCGTGACGACCCTACACTGTTTGGCAGAATAGCACGCGACACTTTGCTATCAGGATGACGGAGTGTTATTAAGAAACCTGAGGCGGGGAGTTGAGGCGAGATCCATGGCAATCGACGCACAAGCGGTCATCCAGGCCATCGTACGCGCGCTTGAAGAGCCACCGACGCGGGCCCGCCAAGCCCGCAAGCCGGTCATTACGGTTTCACGGACCCTGGGCTCCGGCGGCGATGTGATCGCCCGGGCGGTGTCCGAGCGGATGGGCATCGAGCTCTACGGCTCGGAGATCATCACAGCAATCGCGACTGAGGCCAATGTCAGCTCGACGCTGATCGAAGCCCTCAACGAAAAGCTCGATGCGGTTGACGCCTGGATCTATTCAGCCGTCTTCGGCAAGCACGTCAGCCGGGATGAGTACGTTCATTTCCTGTCGACGGTGATTCGCGGCCTCTATCACACCGGTGGCGTCATCATCGGCCGCGGCGGCCACGTCATTCTGGCGGGCAGGGACGTCTTGCGTGTGCGCATCGTCGGCTCGGTTGAAGCCTGCGCGACCCGTATTTCCGAAGATGAAGGCATTTCGTACGCGGAAGCCAAACGCAAAGTGCAAGACAACAACAAGCGCCGCGGCAAGTTCATTTGGGACCTTTTCCACTCGCGCTACAACGATCCCACGAATTTCGACATGATTGTCAACACGGATTATTTCCGCAAGTTTGACGACGTGGTCGAAATGATCGTCATGGCGGCACGCGCGCGCGGCCTCGACCGCAAGCTGCATTCGGCCCAGGTAGCGGCGGGTCAGCCGGTAGCCTAGGCGAGGCGCCTGAAGGGGACAGGGTAGGGTAGGGGCTGCCCCCCTCCGCTACCCGACACGGGCTCAGTCTTCGGGCAGCTTGAGCGCGGCGATGAACGCGGACTGGGGGATCTCCACGCGCCCGAATTGGCGCATCCGCTTTTTGCCGGCCTTCTGCTTTTCCAGGAGCTTGCGCTTGCGCGTGATATCGCCACCGTAGCACTTGGCGGTCACATCCTTGCGCAGTGCGCTGATCGTCTCGCGTGCGACAACATTGCCGCCGATCGCGGCCTGGATCGGGATCTTGAACATCTGCCGCGGGATCAGATCCTTCAAGCGCTGGCAAATGGCGCGGCCGCGGCTTTCGGCTTGGCCGCGATCGCAGATGAACGAGAAAGCATCGACCGGCTCGGCGTTGATGAGGATCGCAACCTTGACCAGGTTGCCGGTGCGGAAGCCGGTCACCTCATAGTCGAAACTGGCGTAGCCGCGCGAGATCGACTTCAGCCGGTCGTGAAAGTCGAACACGACCTCGTTCAGCGGCAGGTGGTAGACGACCATCGCCCGGTTGCCGGTATACGTCAGCTCCTGCTGTTCGCCGCGCCGCTCGGTGCACAGCTGCAAGACGGCGCCGACATAATCGCCCGGCACGAAGATCGTGGCGCGAATCCAAGGCTCCTCGATGCTGGCAATCTTGACCACGTCCGGCATGTCGGCGGGGTTGTGCAGTTCCTGCAAGGTGCCGTCGGTCATGTGCACGCGGTAGATGACGCTGGGCGCGGTCGCGATGAGATCGAGATCGAACTCACGGGAGAGACGCTCCTGGATCACTTCCAGGTGCAGCAACCCAAGGAAGCCGCAGCGAAAACCGGTGCCGAGCGCTGCCGAGCTTTCCGGCTCGTAATGAAAGCTGGCATCGTTGAGGCGAAGTTTGGCCAACGACTCGCGCAGGTTCTCGAACTCGGTAGCATCGGAAGGGAACAGGCCGCAAAAGACCACCGGGAGGGTCGGCTTGAAGCCGGGCAGGGGGATGGCGGTCGGCTGGCGGTCGCTGGTGATGGTGTCACCCACCGAAGTCTCCGCGACCGCCTTGATGCCTGCGGTAAGGAAGCCAATCTCGCCGGGTCCCAGCGCCTCGGTCTGCACCGGCTTGGGCGTGAAGACACCGACCTGCTCGACCTGGTGTGCAGTGCCGGCTGCCATCATGCGGATCTTCATCCCGCGCTTGAGGACGCCGTCGACGATCCGCACCAAGATCATGACGCCGAGGTAGGGATCGTACCAGCTGTCGACCAGGAGCGCCTTGAGCGGCGCCGCAGCGTCTCCTTGCGGGGCCGGCAGGCGCGTGACGATTGCTTCAAGGAGATCACTGACGCCCACGCCGGTCTTGGCGGAAATGGCCACCGCACCTGAGCCGTCGAGCCCGATCACGTCTGCGATCTGGCGGCGAACGCGTTCCGCGTCGGCGGCGGGCAGGTCGATCTTGTTGAGAACAGGGATGATATCGTGGTCGTTTTCGAGCGCCAAGTATGCGTTTGCCAGCGTCTGCGCTTCAACGCCTTGCGTCGCATCCACCAGCAGCAGCGAGCCCTCGCACGCGGCAAGGCTCCGGCTCACCTCGTAGGAGAAATCGACGTGGCCGGGCGTATCCATGAGATTGAGGACGTAGGCCTCGCCGTCGCCGGCGGTGTAGCTCAGGCGCACCGTCTGCGCCTTGATGGTGATGCCGCGTTCACGCTCGATCTCCATCGAGTCCAGCACCTGGTCGCGCATCTCCCGTTCGGAGAGCGCGCCGCAGTGCTCGATCAGGCGGTCGGCAAGGGTGGACTTGCCGTGATCGATATGGGCGACGATGGCGAAATTGCGGATCCGGGCGGGCTCGGTCATTGACCGGCTTTTAGCATCGCCACCCTTCGGTTACCAGTGTGCCCTGGCAGCAACCTTCCTGTTCCGCGCCGGGACCGGTCCATTCGTAGATCGGCTCCGCAGCGGGCGCGCATCCCTTGCAGCCGCCACAGGTGCGGCCGGCTTGCGCCGCGAGCGGACGGACCATGCCCTTGCGAATCCAGTGTTCGAGCATGCCAGTCAACGCGCTGCTCTCGATCGCGAAATGAGTAGCGAGTTCGGCCGTCGTCGCGCGCTTGTGGCTGATCAGGTAGGCCTTGACGTCGGTAAGCAGCATTGCGGCGCTCCTATTCTGCGGGCACCGCGGCCGCCCCGGACGGACGGCGCAACCCAAACTGGCGCATCAGGGTGATACCACCGGCAAAGACAAGGGTGACGCCCGCGATCCATGCGAACGCTTGGCCAGGGTCTCGCTGCCAGGTTCCGATCTGGTAGACGACGACCGCCGCACCGTAGGCAAGCCCGGTGGTCCAGAGGACGGAGAAGGTTGTCCACATGGGACCCGTCTCGCGCCAGATGGCGGCTATCGCCGAGACGCACGGCAGATACAGGAGGACGGCGAGGAGGTAGGCAAAGGCACCAATCTGTCCGTCGAATCGGCTGGCCATGGCACCGAACGTACCGACCGCCACCCCCTGGCTCTCGGCTGCCTCGTCAGGATCGGAGGTGCTCGCAATGCCGATGCCCAAGGGGTCGGTCAGCGCATCGGCGAGCTGGGCCAGATTCTCAGGAATTGTCGCCAGAGCCGCAAGCAGTCCGGCGCCGAGATCAAAACCGCCGTCCTCACCGCTCTCGCCTTCGGTTTGACCGGCATCTGCGGCGGCAAGGCTGGTGTAGAGGGCATCGAGCGTTCCCACCACCGCTTCCTTGGCGAAGATGCCGGTGAACAAGCCCACCGTAGCCGGCCAGTTGTCCTCGTTCAGGCCCATCGGCACGAACACCGGCGTGATCGCGCGGCTGATGCCGGCCAGCAGCGAGCGCTCGGTGTTCTCGTGGCCAAAGGAGCCGTCAGCAGAAATTGAGCCGAGTGTGTTGAGAGCGACAACGCAGACGATGATGATCCGACCGGCGCGAATGACAAACCCCTTGAGCCGGTCCCAGGTGCGTAACGCGATGCCCTTCAGCGTCGGCAGGTGATAAGGCGGCAGTTCCATCACGAACGGCGAGGCATCGCCCTTGAGCAGCGTATGCCTGAGCGTCAGCCCGGTCAGCACCGCGAACGCGATGCCGATCAGGTAGAGCGCAAAGACGACGTTCTGGCCGCCCTGCGGGAAGAAAGCCGCCGCGAACAAGGCATAGACGGGCAGCCGCGCACCGCACGACATAAACGGCGCCATCATCACCGTGAGGATGCGGTCGCGCCTGTTTTCGAGCGTCCGCGTCGCCATGATCGCCGGTACGTTGCAGCCGAAGCCGACGATCAATGGGATGAACGACTTGCCGGGCAACCCGATGGCCCGCATCAACCGGTCCATGACGAAGGCGGCTCGCGCCATGTAGCCGCAGTCTTCAAGGAACGACAAAAACAGATAGAGGCAAGCGATGATCGGCACGAAGGTGGCGACGGTCTGAATTCCACCGCCGACGCCGCCCGCCAGCAGCACGATGATCCACTCTGGCGCCCCCAAAGCGCCCAGCAGCGCCCCACCACCGTCGACCAGCAACGTGCCCGCGACCTGATCGAAGAAATCGATAAAGGCGCTGCCGACGTTGATCGTGAACAGAAACAGCGCGTACATCACCACGAGGAAGATCGGAATGCCGAACAGACGGTGCAGGACGATACGATCGATGCGGTCGGTCAAGGTCTGGTGGACGACGCCCAGGCGCTTGACCGCGGTCTGGATCAGGCTGTTGGCAAAGCCGTAGCGGCTGTCGGCGACCAAGATGTCGGCATCTTCGCCGGCCCGCTCCGCGATCGCTTCCTGCAGCGCCGTCGCCCGGTGCACGATGTCGGCGCCGACCAGGGCGTAGGCGCCGATGTCGCCTTCCAGGAGTTTGATGGCAAGCCAGCGCTCGTTCACGCTTCGGGCAGCGGCCGTCGGCGCAAGGTGCGGCAGAAGCTCGGCAATCGCTGCCTCGACGTCCCTATGATAGCCGAGTTCGATCGGCGGCACCGGTGGCTCGCTGAGCGCGCGCTCGATCGCTTCGCCCAGGGCATCCACACCTTCGCCGCGGTGCGCGACCAGCGGCACCACGGGGCAGCCGAGCTCGCGCGCGAGAGCCTCGGCATCGATGCGGATGCGGCGCTCGCGGGCGACATCGAACATGTTGAGTGCGAGGACGAAAGGGACGCGCATTTCAATCAGTTGCGCGGTCAGATAGAGATTTCGCTCGAGGTTGGAGGCGTCAACGATGTTGACGAAAAGATCCGCCTCGCCGGACAGGATGTAATCGCGCGCAACCCGCTCATCGATCGACGATTCGGAAACGGCGCCCAGCGCATACACACCCGGCAGGTCGACCACAAGGAACTCGCGGCCGCCCCGCCGCCATGTGCCCGACTTGCGCTCGACCGTAACGCCGGGCCAGTTGCCGACCTGTTGCCGGGCGCCGGTGAACGCATTGAACAGTGTCGTCTTGCCGCAGTTCGGATTGCCCACCAAGCCGATCGTGGGGCTGTCTTTCATTCGTCTTGCCTTCTCAGTCCAGCCGTTCGACCCGCAAAACGGCGGCCTCGCCCTTACGCAGGCTAACGGCCGTGCCGCGGACCCGAACCTCGACCGGATCGCCCAAAGGCGCCAGCCGGGATACGACCAGTTCAGTTCCCGGCGTCAGCCCCATCGCCAACAGGCGTTGCCGATAGTCGCGCTGCCCAGGCTCGAAGCCAACGATCCGGCCACGCTGGCCGACAGCAAGGTCGGGCAGGCGCAGGTTCACGCCGGCTGATCCGCACAGGGTGCCACCAGGACCTTGTGCGCCATACCGCCACCCAAGCCGACCCGAACATCACGATGGCCGAGAACGAAGGCGCCGCGTGATTGGCGATGCATGACCACGACCTCGGCGCCGAGCGGCAGTCCCAGATCGATCATCCTTTTGGCGAACTCCCGACCGCCCCGGAAGCCGACGATCCGCACGCGTTCACCCTCACTCGCCAGCACCAGGGGAAAGCTGCCAATCCCCGCCGTACACGCATCCATGCTCGCCTCGCTCAGTTCGTTCTTGGTGCCGTAAGGCATTATGCGCCAACACGCCACATCTGCAAACGCAAATCAGTCTCAATACAAGCCCGCAAGTATCTTACGGATATTGAGACGCAAAATAAACCGCAATCTGGCCCGCGTTCGCCGCAAGAAAGGGCTCGGCTTAGGGAAGCTCGCCTAGTGCCCTAATTACAAAAGAAAATTCGGCAAGCCCTCTGTCGTGATCGCCGGCGCATGTCCGGCCGGCCACGGCTCTTGGCACCGCCGGTAAAGCGTTGATGCGCCTCATCAAGCCCGGGAAAGACGGCGCGTGGGCACGACAGGTCGGAATCGGGCCTAGAGTTCGGGTTCTTCGAGGTGGCGCTGGCGGCAAGCTGCGATCAGGGTGTTGCGCATAAGACACGCCACCGTCATCGGGCCGACACCGCCCGGCACCGGCGTAATGGCGCCGGCTACTGCGCTCGCGCTGTTGAAATCGACATCGCCAACGAGCCGCGTCGTTCCGCCGGGTACCGGTACCCGGTTGATGCCGACATCAATCACCGTTGCGCCGGGCTTGATCCAATCGCCGGACACTAGCCGCGGCTTGCCGACGGCAGCGACGAGCACGTCCGCCGCCCGACATTCGGCCGCCAAGTCAGCCGTCTTGGAGTGGGCGATGGTCACGGTGCAGTTCTCATTCAGGAGCAACTGCGCCATCGGCTTGCCGACGATGTTGCTGCGGCCGACGATCGTTGCCTTCAGGCCGGCGAGCGCCGTCTGCTTGCTCTTGATCAAGAGCAGGCAGCCGTAGGGAGTGCAGGGGACAAGCGCTCCCGGCGCTCCGGTCGCAAGGCGGCCGGCGTTGACGACATGGAAGCCGTCGACATCCTTGTCGGGATCGATGGTTGCCAGCACGGCGGCCGGGTCGATCTGCGCCGGCAGCGGCAGCTGCACAAGGATGCCGTTGACCCGATCGTCGCCGTTGAGCCCGCGAATCAGGGTCAAGAGATCGTCGTTGCGAATGTCTGCCGGCAGATGGTGCGCGAACGACTTGATGCCAACCGCCTCGCACTGCTGCACCTTGTTGCGGACATAGACCTTGCTCGCTTCGTTCTCGCCGACAAGGACGACCGCAAGCCCCGGCGTCAGCCGGTGGAACTTCCGCGCGCTCGCAATCTCGTCGCGCACCTTGCGCGTCAGTTCAGCCGCCAGTTGGCGGCCGTCGATGATCTCCGCCTTACCCATCCTAACTCTCCTGTGGCTGCGCCTGGATCGCAGCACTCCAGGCATTGAGGCGCGCCATGAGGGTGGCAGCGGCCCCTTCGATCATGAGGGTCTTTTGCCGGTCGCTGGCGCCTCCGACAAGGGTGATCGCGGTCCTTGGCAATCGCCAGGAATCGGCGAGAAAACGGATCAGGGCTGCGTTCGCCGCGCCGTCCACGGGTGCAGCCGGCACTGCAATCTTGAGCGCGACGCCGCCTGCGGGGTCGGCAACGAGGCCCGCGCAGCGGGCCCGGCTGGCGCGGGGACTCAAGCGCACCCGCACACGAACGCCGCCTTCGACCGCCCGAAACGGCGACGGTTTTGTCTCAGAAGCCGATGGCATTGTAGAGTCGGGCGAGGACCTGCTGGGCAAACAGCAGCAACAAGATGAGGACAAGCGGGGAAACGTCGATGCCGCCAAGGTTCGGCAGGTAGCGGCGGATCGGCCGCAGCGCCGGCTCGGTTACGCGGTAGAGGAAGTCGCCGACGCTGTAGACGAAGCGGTTCTGCGTGTTGACGACGTTGAATGCGATCAGCCAGCTCAAGATCGCGCCTGCGATCAGCACCCAAATGTAGAGGTCGATCACGGTCATCAGGAGCCAGAACAAGGGACCGAGTATCACATCCATCGCCGAACCCGTATGTGCTTGTGCGCGTTGCTCCGGTAACCTAACGGCGCATGCTGCACTGCGCAAGCGCGCACCCTGAGCGCGAACCAGGGCCGGCACACGCTTGACAGCGGCCGGACCCAGCACCCATTATCCGCCCACGCTTGAAACGCGTTTCGGGGCCGTAGCTCAGTTGGGAGAGCGTCGCGTTCGCAATGCGAAGGTCAGGGGTTCGACCCCCCTCGGCTCCACCACGATTCAAGAATGCACCCGTTCTCCGCTGGTTTTCTTCGCCCGTTCCCGCCAGTGCTGGCGCGGGTTCGGACTTGGCCGCGACGGTTGCCGCCGCCCCGGACACCCCGCGCTTGAGCCGCTTTCCAATCTTCGCCCCCTCCCATTCTCTGGCTCTGCGAAAGAGGGCTGAATTTCAGGGGTCCGCCCGGTCACGAAAGCCTTCGATGCATCACCAAGGCATCGACGTAACCATGAACGGGGTGCTGAAACGCTTCCGGAATACGGCCAACGATCTCGAAGCCTAATGATTGCCATAGCCGTACAGCGCGTTCATTGGTGCTGACGACAAAATTGAACTGCATCGCCCGAAATCCACGGGCTACGGCATGCTGTAATGAGTGCTCGCACATGCGTCTCGCAACACCGCGCCCGGTAGCGGAGGCATGGGTCATGTATCCGCAGTTGCAGACATGCCTGCCACCGCCGGACTGGTTCGTGCGCATGTAGTATGTGCCGAGGATGACGCCATCCTCTTCGGCAACGAATGTTTCCTTATCAGGCCCCGTCCAGTACATCAATGCGTCATATTCGCTCATATCCCTGTCGATAGTATAGGTTTCTCCTGCTCGAATGACTGGAAGAATGATTTCTATAATACCTTGCGCATCTCGTTCCTCAGCGTTTCTAATCCGCATCGCTGTCCTATTATCAGATGAACCTCGAGTACGAAGCCATCATCTCCTGGAGCGCGGACGATCGGGCGTTCCATGCCGAAGCCCCGGAACGACCGGGGTGCATGCGGTCCCCTCGGCTCCACCAGTTCGTTCCTGCCGGTCAACTGATCGCGTCACGCGGATGACGCGAAGCCTTCACTCGTGTTGGTCCAGACCGAACGCAGGATGATGAATCAGTTCCCCGCGCGGCTCAGTGGCGTCGAACGGCAAGGCCTGAACCACCTCGGGCGGGCAACCAGCGACTCCTAAGCCGGGGAAGGGCCGGAAGCCGAATCGGCCATAGTAGGCAGGATCACCCACCAGCGCCGCGCCCCGGCTCGTCACCCGTAAGCGGTGGAGGGCTTCGGCTATCAGAGCCGAGCCGATGCCTTGGCGATGCCTTGACGGCAAAACGACCAGCGGGCCGATCAGGCCCCAGCCGTCCTGCGTTCCGATCCGCGCCGCTGAGGCGGCCAGATAACCAATCACCTCGCCTTCCTCTTCCGCCACAAGCGAGAGGGCGAGTGCGCCCTCCGCCCGCAGATTCTCAACGATGCTGGCCTCGGTTCCTGTGGATTGCGGAAGCATCAGGAGGGCTTCAGTGACAAGTCGGCTAATCGCCGGGATGTCAGCGATCGTTTCGTTGCGGATTAGCATGTCCTGCCCCCTTGAGTGTCGCGTCGTGCGCGGGTCCCCCTGGTTCCCGGTGGCCTGCCGTTACGCCATCGAATGCAGGCCGAACATGTTGCCTTCGGTGTCAACGGCGAGCGCAATGAAGCCGTATTCGCCGATCGACATCTTCTCCCGCTGCACGCGGCCGCCGGCTGGCGCGACGCGTGCCGCCTCGACCGCGCAGTCGGCGCAGGTGAAGTAGACGAGGGTGCTGTTGCCACCGGAAGGGACGCCCTCCATCCTCACGAGAGAACCCGACGCCCCCGGCGCATCCATCAGCATTGGAAAGGCCCACATTTCCATCCCTGGGCTTTCCAGCTTCTGAAGTTGTACTTCCAGCACCGTCTCGTAGAAGCGTTTAGCGCGTTCCATGTCCTGGACATAGATCTCGAACCAGACAATGGGATTGTTTGTCACGCTTGCATCTCCTTTGCCCTCTCTCCCGGTAGCGTTACGCGACCTGCTGCATCCGATTGGCGAAATCGCGACCCGATGTGGCGGGCGGGAGTGGCCGGTTGTCGGCTCGGTAAAGAGCGATCGCTTCCTCGACAATTTCGCACAATTCGGAGAATACCTGCCGCTCATCTTCGCCGTGGCAGCCGCCGTAGATCAGGCCAGGAGCGCTGCCGACATAGCACTGATCCTGCTCAGACCATTCGACAATCTTCGCGTACTTGGCGCTATCCTTCATTCGCGCTCTCCCGGACCGCTTGGCGTACTGCACGGATCTGATAATGCTTTGCGTCATCGCCAAGACCACCCGAGACGGTGATTGGCCGGCTGCAACGTTCATGGACGAAGTTGCGGTGGCTGCCCTTGCCGCCGCGATTGACAAAGCCAGCCTTTTCCAATTCCGCTATCAGATCACGTACCTTCGGCGGCAAGCTTTTTCGAAACTCCGTGTGCGTGAGTTCGCTCAAGCGTAGCAAGATTCGAGTGCAATCGCTGCGGAAAAAATCCAGATGATTTGACCTTCGCGCCGGGCCGTTCTCAGTGCCGATTGCTTCCGGCGGCCGGGCGGCTAGGATTGCGCCCGCGTCTCGCCATTCGGGGAAACCGTCCGCATGAAAGCCACCAACGCCGCGCTGGGCTCGTTCGGGACCACCATCTTTACCGTCATGAGCGCGCTTGCCGTTGAGCACGGCGCGATCAACCTGGGCCAGGGCTTTCCGGACGAGGACGGGCCCGAGCCGGTCCGCCGCGCCGCCGCCGAAGCGATCCTTGCCGGCCCGAACCAGTATCCACCGATGCCGGGCCTCCCTATCCTCCGCCAAGCGGTTGCCCGGCACGCGCAGCGCTTCTACGACCTCGCCGTCGACTGGCAGACCGAAGTGCTGGTGACGTCGGGCGCCACCGAAGCGCTGGCCGACTGCTTCTTCGGCCTGATCGAGCCGGGCGATGAGGTCGTGCTGATCGAGCCGCTCTACGACGCCTACCTGCCGCTGGTCTTGCGCGCGGGGGGCGTGCCGCGGCTGGTACGCATGACGCCGCCTGAATGGGCGCTGCCGGTTGCAGCGCTGGAGGCTGCGTTTTCGCCACGCACCAAGCTTCTTGTGCTTAACAGCCCCAACAATCCCTCCGGCAAGGTGTTCTCAGCCGACGAACTAAGCTTCATCGCCGAACTCGCGCAGCGCTGGGATGCTTACGTCGTCTGCGATGAGGTCTATGAGCACCTCGTTTTCGAAGGCCTCCGGCACATCCCGCTGATGACACTGCCCGGCATGCGCGAACGTTGCGTGCGTATCGCATCCGCCGGCAAGGCCTTTTCGCTCACCGGCTGGAAGGTCGGCATGATCACGGCGCCGCCGCCGCTGTTGAGTGCAATCGCCAAGGCCCACCAGTTCACCACATTTACCACCGTGCCGGCGCTGCAGATCGCAGTCGCCACCGGCCTCGGCCTCGACGACGGCTACTTCAGCGGACTTGCGCGCGCGCTGGAGGCCAAGCGCGATCGCTTGAGCCGGGGTTTGGAGGCCGCAGGCCTCCCCGTTTTGCCGGCACAGGGTACCTATTTCCTCACCGTCGATGTGGGCGCGACCGGCTTCAACGGCACAGACGAAGCCTTCTGCCGCACGATCACCCAAGCGGCGGGCGTCGCCGCGGTTCCGGTCAGTGCCTTCTATGCCGATACGCCGCCCACCGGTTTTGCCCGCTTCTGCTTCTGCAAACGCGATGAAGTTCTCGATGAGGCCAGCCGCCGGCTGGGCCGATACTTCGGCCGTGCTTGACGGCGCGGGCAGGCGGGGGCTACATCACCCGCACTTTGTGGCGGGAGTAGCTCAGCTGGTCCAGAGCACCGGGTTGTGGTCCCGGGTGTCGTGGGTTCGAATCCCATCTCTCGCCCCAGCGGCACGCGCGCGCGTGGCCGTGCGCGGGGGCAAGATCCGGCCCCGTCGTTGCGCCCGATCAGTCCCCGGCGATGGGCGCGCCGAGCGGGATGGCGCAAGCGAAAGGCAGACGTCCGATCTCCGGCGTTAAAGGGCATGGCACTGACAAATCAAAAAAAGCCGGTCATCATTGGCATCGTCGGCGACTCCGGTGCCGGCAAGACCACCTTCGCTGCCGGGCTGGTGCATGTGCTGGGACCCGAGCGCACCGCCAGCATCTGCATTGACGACTACCACCGCTACAGCCGCGCGGATCGCGCCGGCATGGACATCACGCCGCACGACCCGGCGTGCAATTATGTCGATATCCTGGAGCAGCACGTCGATCTTTTGCGCGACGGCCAGCCCATACTGAAGCCGGTCTATAATCATCACGGTGGCCGGCTGGAGCCGCCCGAATATGTGGTGCCGAAGGACTTCATCGTCTTGGAAGGTCTGCTCGGCTACGCAACACCGCGCTTACGCGATTGCTTCGACGTCAAGTTCTACATGGAGCCGCAGGAAGAATTGCGCATCCGCTGGAAGTACCAGCGCGATACTGGCGTAGGCGGCTACACCGCCGCCGAGTTTGCTGCCTCGCTGCCGCTCCTCAACCGCGACAGCGCGCTGCATATCGCGCCGCAGCGGGCGTATGCCGACATGATCGTAGGCTTCTACCCACCCGACGAGGCGCCCGAGGAAAGCGGCGCGCGCCTCAACGTACGCCACATCCTGCGGCCGACGCTGCCCTACCTCGATCTGGCGCCGCTGCTTGAGGTGGGCGCCGACAAGGGCTTCGATCTCGAACTGGCGCGCGACATCGACGGCCGCCCGGTCGATGCGCTCTTGATTTCGGGCACCGCCGACGGCGAGCGCTCCGAAGAGATGGAGGCCTATCTCTGGAGCCTGCTGCCGAACGGCGAAGCCCGCCCAGAGGCAATCGGCCAGTTTATCGATGCGAAGGGCAGCACACGGCACAGCCACGCGCTGGCGCTGTCACAGCTCGTCGCGACACATTATCTGCTGAATGCGGCCCTAGGTGAAAATGCCGTCTGAGGATGCCTGTTCGATGACCGCTGCACGACCCGTTGCACGGCAGGATTCGCCGCCGCCGGTAGATGCCGAGCCCGTCGCCAGCCACGAGGAAATGGTCAACGCCATCCGCATGCTGGCGGCCGACGCCGTTCAGCGCGCCAAATCCGGTCATCCCGGGATGCCGATGGGGATGGCGACCGTAGCGACCGTGCTGTGGACGCGCTTCCTCAAGTTCGATCCGTCCGTGCCGACGTGGGAAGACCGCGACCGGTTTATCCTTTCGGCCGGCCACGGTTCGATGCTTCTGTATTCGCTCCTTTACCTGTGCGGGTACGAGGCGATCACGATCGAGGAGATCAAGCGTTTCCGCCAGCTTGGCTCGAACACGCCCGGGCATCCGGAATACGAGCCGCAGCACGGCATCGAAACGACGACCGGGCCGCTCGCCCAGGGTCTCGGCAATGCCGTCGGCATGGCGCTCGCCGAACGGCTGCGCAACGTCCGCTGGGGCGATGATATCGTCGATCACTACACCTACTGCGTGGTCGGCGACGGCTGCCTGATGGAAGGCCTGGGCCACGAGGCCATTTCGCTGGCGGGCTTCCTCAAGCTCAACAAGCTGATCGTCTTTTGGGACGATAACCGCATCTCGATCGACGGGCCGACCTCCCTCTCGACGCATGAGAACCAGCTCGCCCGCTTCGAGGCCTGCGGCTGGGATGCCGAGGTCGTCGACGGCGATGATCCAGATGCCGTTGCCGCAGCGATCGCCAAAGCGCGGGTATCGGACAAGCCATCGCTGATCGATTGCCGCACCGTCATCGGCAAGGGCGCGCCGACGAAGGCCGGCACCGAGGCGACCCATGGTGCCCCGCTCGGTGAGGAGGAGGTGGCGGGCGTCCGCCGCACGCTCAACTGGCCACACCCGCCGTTCGTCATCCCGGATCATATCCTGGCGGCGTGGCGCACGGTGGCGCAACGCAGCGTGCCCGCCCGCCAAGCGTGGGAGCAGCGCTTCTCCGCCCTGCCGCCGGCCAAGCAGGCGGAATTCAACCGCACCAGCCGCGGCAAGCTGGCGCCCGGATGGCAGGCGCCGCTCAGCGAATTCAAGCGCAAGCTCGCCACCGAGCGACCGTCCTGGCCGACCCGCAAGGCATCGGGCGAGGCACTTGAGATTCTCACTGCCACCTTCCCGGAGATGATCGGCGGCTCTGCCGACCTGACCGAGTCTGTCTTCACCAAGACGCGCAGCACGGCGGACATCAAACCCTCCGACTATAGCGGCCGCTACATTCACTATGGCGTGCGCGAGCACGCGATGGGCGCGATCATGAACGGCCTCGCCCTGCACGGCGGCTTCATTCCCTATGGCGGAACCTTTCTCGTCTTTGCCGACTACATGCGCGGGGCGATGCGGATGTCGGCACTGACCGGCCAGCGGGTCATCTACGTCCTGACCCACGACTCGATCGGCGTCGGCGAGGACGGGCCAACGCATCATCCCTCGGAGACGCTGGCGAGCCTGCGGGTGATGCCCAATATGCTCGTTTTCCGCCCGGCCGATGCGGTTGAGACGTTTGAGTGCTGGGTGATCGCGATTACCGAGTCGGACATGCCGTCCTGCCTCGTCCTCAGCCGCCAGGCGGTGCCGGCCGTCCGCACCGAGCACGAGAGCGTGAACTTGAGCGCGCGCGGTGCCTACGTGCTGCGTGAGGCGGAGGGCGGCGAGCGGCAAGTCACGCTGTTCGCGACCGGCTCGGAGGTTCATATCGCCGTTGCGGCGCGGACGCTCCTGCAGTCGCAAGGAGTGCCGACCGCGGTCGTTTCCATGCCGTGCTGGGAGCTGTTCGACATCCAGCCGGAAAAGTACCGGCGCGAGGTGCTGGGTCCCAATTGGCCGTCCTGCGTGCGGGTCGCGGTCGAGGCAGCGATCTCGCCGGGATGGGACCGCTACATCGGCGAAAACGGCGTCTTTGTCGGCTTGAAGGGGTTCGGCCGGTCGGCGCCGGGCCACATCCTGTTCAGCCACTTCGGCATCACGGCCGAGAACGTGTTCAATCAAACGCGGGCAGCACTGGCCAGGCGTGCCCACCTGCTGCGCCCGCGCGACAAGCGGATCGGGATCGACGTCGTCGGGTAGCGCGCTTTCGGAGGAGGGCGATGCGGGTCGCATTGGATCAAACGGCGCAGGCGCTGGTCGGGCACCACAAGGGCATCCTCGCCGCCGATGAAAGCACCGCGACGATCGGCCGCCGGCTCGCAGCAATCGGCGTCGTCTCGACCACAGAGACGCGGCGCGCCTACCGCCACCTTCTGTTCTCGACGCCCGGCCTCAGCCGCTACATCAGCGGTGTGATCCTTTATGACGAGACCATCCGTCAGAGCACGCCGGACGGCACGTCATTCGTCAAACTCCTGGAGCACCAGCACCTCCTTGTCGGCATCAAAGTTGACACCGGCGCCAAGCCGCTTGCCGGCTGCCCGGGCGAACTGGTGACAGAAGGCCTGGACGGTCTGCGCGAACGGCTCGCTGAATATGTCACGCTCGGCGCGCAGTTCGCCAAGTGGCGGGCGGTGATCACGATCGGGGCCGAACTGCCCTCGGAGGCGTGCCTTGCTGCCAACGCACACGCGTTGGCTCGCTACGCCGCCCTGTGCCAGGAGGCGGGGCTGGTCCCGATTGTGGAACCGGAAGTGCTCATGGACGGCGGCCACGACATCGAGACCTGCGAGGATGTGACGACCGCCACTTTGCGGTGCGTTTTCGCTGCGCTGGCTGCGCAGCGGGTCGAGCTTGAGGGCATCGTGTTGAAGCCGAACATGGTTGTCTCCGGTAAGGAGTGCCTGCGCCAGGCCGGCGTAACGGAAGTGGCAGAGCGGACGCTGCGCTGCCTCATGCGTGTCGTGCCGCCGGCGGTACCGGGCATCGCATTCCTGTCCGGCGGACAAGGGAGCGAAGAGGCGACCACGCGCCTCAATATGATGAATGCCCGCTTCGGCCCGCATCCGTGGCCGCTCAGCTTCTCCTTCGGCCGGGCGCTGCAGGAACCGGCGCTCGGCGCATGGCGCGGCGTGGCAGAGAATGTGGCGGCGGCGCAGGAACTTCTCCTGAAGCGCGCGCGCCTGAACAGCGCCGCCGTCGCCGGCGCCTACACCGGAGAAGCCGCGTGAGCACTGTCGTTGGCCGGCGGCCGATCAAGATCGCCCCCTCGATCCTGTCCGCCGATTTTGCCCGCTTGGGCGAGGAGGTGGCAGCGGTCGACAAGGCCGGCGGCGACTACATCCACGTCGATGTGATGGATGGGCACTTCGTCCCCAACCTGACCATTGGCCCGTTGGTCATTCGCGCGATCCGGCCGTGCACGCAGAAGCCACTTGATGTCCACCTGATGATCGATCCGGCGCAACCCTACTTGCAGGCCTACGCCGAGGCCGGCGCCGACATCATCACGGTCCATGCCGAAGCGGACCGCCACCTCGACCGCAGCCTGCAAGCGATCCGCGACTTAGGCAAGAAGGCGGGCGTCTCGCTCAATCCGGCGACGCCGGAAACCACGATCGAGCACGTCCTGCACCGGCTCGATTTGATCCTGGTGATGTCGGTCAATCCGGGCTTCGGCGGCCAGCGCTTCATCCCGGCGCAGCTAGAGAAGATCCGTCGCCTGCGCCAGATGATCGGCGATGCGCCGATCGAGCTCGAGGTCGACGGCGGTATCAATGCGGAGACCGCGCCCCAAGTCATCGCCGCCGGCGCCAACGTTCTCGTCGCGGGCAGCGCGGTGTTCCTCACCAGCGACTATGCGGCGGCAATCGCCGCCATCCGCGGCGAAACCGCGAGCGTCCAGGGCGGACCGGTGGTCGCATCGCTCACGTAATGGCGTCGATTTCGGCGTCGCTGAGATTGCCGGGCACGATCGTCACCGGCACCTTGACCTTGCCAAGGCGCTTCAGCACGTAGCTCAGGACCTGGCCCGGCCCTTCGGAACCGGCCGAAACACCGAGCACGAGAACGGAGATCGGTTCTTCGCTCGCGAGCAGCGTCAGCAGTTGCTCGTTCACGGTGCCTTCGCGGATGTAGACAACCGGCGTCGCCCCGGACAGCTTCTGGACCACCGACGAGACGACCTGCAGCATCTCCTCGGCCTGCTCGCGCCGCTCCTCGGCCATCAGGTGGCCAACCGCCATCCAGTGCTGAAACTCGACCGGCTCGATGACATACAGCAGGGCGACACGGCCGCCGGTCTTGCGCGCGCGACCGCAGGCGAAGCGGAGTGCCTGATGCAGCTCTGCCGTTTCGTCGACCACGCACAGGAAGGTCCGACGGTCAGGCACGCCGTCCGTCTGTGCAACGGACTCTGCTTCCTCTGGCTGAACGACCACGCGTCAACCCCTGCGGAAAACAAGATTGGCCAGCCATCCTGCCACCGTCGCAATCACGATGGCAAGGATGCCATAGGCGAGGGAGAACCGTTTGGCAAAGTCGGAAAGGCGCGCCTCGAACCCGACCTTGCTTACGATCAACGGCGTGATTTCGGCACTGACGACGTCCTCGTCGCGCACGAGATAAACACCAACCGTGTAGTTGCCCACCGGCGCGTTAGCCGGAATATACATATCGGTGCGGAACAAGCGACCGCCAAGAAAGGTTACGGCCGCGGTCTTGGTCGCGTATAGGTTGATCTTCTGCTTGTTGCGAATGAGGGCGGCGCGAAAATCATTGAGATCGTCGCTCGCGGTATCGGGTGCCGGCATCAGGCGGATGTTCTCGACGCCGATCTGATGGCGTCCGGCCACGCGGTCGGGCAGAAACTCATTGAGCGGACGGCTCGCCGCCACGGAGTAGAAGGCAGGAACGCTCTCAAAGCGCATCTCCTTTTCGTTCAACCAGATGCCGAGCCGGCGCCCCTTGCGGCGCACCACGTGCGGTTCCTCGGGACCGCGGATCACCACCACCACGTCCCCGCCGCCGCTGGTAGTACCGAACAGCAGCACCTCGCTGCCCGTAAAGCCGGTCGTGATCGCGACCAGGTGATTGGAAAGCGCCGCCACCAGATCGGCAGCCGTGGACCGTGGCACTGCAACGATCGCCAGCAGAATCACCAGGCAGCATAGGCGGCGCAGGGCGATCATCAGGGTGACAAGGTCTCTCCCAGTGCATACAGATCGACTGGCGTCGCGATCAGATCGTAGGACAGCTTGGCCGCGACCCCCAAAACCATCACCGCGAGGAGCCCGCGCAACTGATCGCCATTGAGGTAAGCGCCGGCGCGGACGCCGAACTGCGCGCCGACGACGCCACCCATCAACAGAAGCAGCGCCAGCAGCAGATCAACGGTCTGGTTGGTCACCGCCAACAGAACGGTCACGTTGGCGCTGACAAAAATGATCTGGAACAACGATGTACCGATGACCACCGACGTCGGCATGCCGAGCACATAAATCATCGCCGGCACCATGATAAAGCCGCCGCCCACCCCCATGATTGCGGTCAAAACACCAACGAGGAAGCCGATGCCGGCCGGGAGCAGCGCGCTAATGTAAAGCCGCGAGCGGCGGAAGCGCATTTTGAACGGCAGCCGGTCGATCCACGCCCGTCGCAATCGTGGCTGGCTCGCGCGGATGCGCCGTTTCAAGAGGGCCTTGACGCTCTCCGCGAACATCAGAAGACCGACAATGCCGAGGAAGACGACGAACGACAGCCGGATGACGAGGTCGATATGGCCCAAGCCGCGCAACAGCGTGAACAGCCAGACCCCCAGCGTTGAGCCGACGAGCCCGCCGACGAGGAGAACGAAACCCATCTTGAAATCGACATTGCCGCGCCGCCAGTGGGCGAGCACGCCCGAAACAGACGATGCCACGATCTGGTTCGCCTGGCTTGCGACCGCCACCGGCGACGGCACGCCGATCAGCAGCAGGAGCGGCGTCATCAGGAAGCCGCCGCCGACCCCGAACAGGCCGGAGAAGAACCCGACGAGCGCACCCATGCCGAGAATGACAAAGAAGTTGACCGCCATTTCGGCAATGGGGAGGTAGATGTCCATCCGCGCCTGCAACCTCCCATTTTTACGTCCGCACAATACGCAGGGTCGCGCGCATGATCAAAGTGTTATGGTGGCTGGCAGGACGCAGGCCGTAGGCGTTACGCTCCGCTTGATGGTGCGTCGGCGCCAGCACTGGCGAAGGCGAGGCGGATCACACGCAGGGTCTCGTCCCAAAGCTCGAACCGGGCGAGATCGTCGACGCCGGCCCAAACGACCGCGCAGGCGTCGTCCCCGGCAACGGCCTCGCCAGCGCACCATGTCGCCGCAACATCGATCAAGCTGTAGTGGTAGCGGACCCGGCCTGCATCGTCATGCTCGATCAGGTCGGCAATGGCGATCAGGCGCCATCCGTCGGCGATCACGCCGGTCTCTTCGCGCACCTCGCGTGCCGCGGCAGCAAAGACCGTCTCGCCCAGCTTCTGCAGGCCACCCGGCAGGCTCCAGGCGTTTGCCCGCGGCGGCTTGGCGCGCCGCACCAGCAAGACACGATCATCGCGCCGGACGACGACACCGACGCCGACCAATGGTCGCTCCGGATACTCCCGCTGCATGGTGCTTCCTCTTGATTCGCGAGTTCTTTGTCGCCGCCTACAGGCGTGATATATCATTGTTGTTCTCAGCCGTTCGATGAGCGCCGGCAAGAGCGCTCGCGCATCCAATGCCGCGAACAGGCGAGGGGAGGCGGAATGGATCGCTGGTTGGGAGTCGCCGCGGCACGGCGACGGCAATGACGAAGACCGAGGAAGCACCGCCCGCGCAACCGCAGCCGGCGATCGCGGCAATGCCCCACCGTTTGCCGATCCGCCTCAGCGCCCGGCTCCGTGCCTACTTTCTCGCTGGTGTCCTGGTCGTAGCCCCGATCTCGATTACCTTTTACCTCGCCTGGCTGCTTATCAGCTTTGTTGATAACCGCATTACGCCGCTGATCCCCGCCCGCTTTAATCCGGAAACGTATCTGCCGTTCGCGATTCCGGGCGTAGGGCTGATCATTGGCGTTATCTTCCTCACGCTGGTCGGCATGCTCACCGCCGGCTTCTTTGGCCGCCTCTTCATGCGCGCATCGGAAGCGGTCATGGTGCGCACGCCGTTCCTGCGCGGCATCTACGGGGCGGTCAAACAGATCGTCGAGACCGTACTCGCACAGCAATCGGCGGCCTTTCGCGAGGCCGTCCTGATCGAGTACCCGCGCCGCGGCATCTGGGCGATCGGCTTTCTCACCGGCCGCACCGAGGGCGAGGTCCAGGACAAGACCAAGGAGGACGTTCTCAACGTCTTTCTGCCGACAACGCCGAACCCGACGTCGGGCTTTCTGTTGTTCGTCCCGCGCGCCGAAGTCGTACCGCTCACGATGTCGGTCGAAGGGGCGTTGAAGATGGTTATTTCCGGCGGAATCCTGACGCCGCCGGTGGTTGACGATGCATCCTCCGTTGACGACGCCTCTGTCGAGCCTTCGAAGCGGCTGCCGTCGCTGGCACGCGAAGCGGCTCACCCGGAACGGATGTAACGCACCGCCGCGTCGCGCTCGAACAGGTAGAGGAGCGTCTTCAGGGCTTGACCACGCGGGCTCTCAAGCATCGGATCGCGCTCCAGGATCAGCCTTGCGTCGTCGCGGGCCGCCGCTAAGAGATCGGCGTGAAGATCGAGATCGGCGAGGCGGAAGGCAGGCAGGCCGCTCTGCCGGACGCCCAAGACCTCGCCGGCACCGCGCAGGCGCAGGTCCTCCTCGGCAATGCGAAAGCCATCGTCGCTGTCGCGAATCACCACCAGGCGCGCCTGTGCGGCCTCCGTCAGGGGCCCAGCGTAAAGGAGGAGGCAGGTCGAGCGCTCGGCACCACGGCCGATGCGGCCGCGCAACTGGTGTAACTGGGCGAGGCCGAAGCGTTCCGCATGCTCGATGACCATCACCGTCGCCGCCGGCACATCGACACCGACCTCGATCACCGTCGTCGCGACGAGAAGGTCAATCGCCCCGGCGATGAAGGCCTCCATCACCGTGTCCCGGGCGTCGCCTTTCATCCGGCCGTGCAGCACGCCGACGCGCACGCCCATTCGCTCGCGTAGCATGGCTGCCCGCTCTTCTGCCGCCGCGACATCGAGCGCCTCGGACTCCTCGACCAGAGGACATACCCAGTACGCTCGCGCGCCGGCGGCAAGCCTGCGGCCCAAGGCCGCAATCACGTCGTCCAGGCGATCGAGCGGAACAATGCGCGTGTCGATCGGCTGCCGGCCGGGCGGCTTCTCGGTCAGCCGCGAGACATCAAGGTCGCCATAGATCATCAGCGTCAACGTGCGCGGGATCGGCGTCGCGGTCATCAACAAGACATGGGTGCTGCTTCCCTTGGCGGTGAGCGCGAGGCGCTGATGCACGCCGAAACGGTGCTGTTCGTCGATAACGGCGAGGACGAGATCCTTGAAGCCGACCGCGTCTTGCACGAGCGCGTGGGTGCCGACCACGATCGCGATTTCGCCGTCGGCAAGAGCCTGCAACAGCTGGCTGCGTTCGCGCGCCGCCATCCGCCCGGTCAGGAGTGCGACCTTGACGCCGGCGGCCGCCGCGATCCGTTCGATCGTCTTCCAGTGCTGGCGGGCGAGAACCTCCGTTGGTGCCAAGAGCGCCGATTGGCTGCCGGCCTCGGCGACCGCGAGCATTGCCAGCACGGCGACAACGGTCTTGCCGCTACCGACATCGCCCTGCAGCAGCCGCAACATGCGCTTGCCCGAGGCGAGGTCGCCCTCGATTTCGGCCACTGCCGCGCGCTGGGCCGCAGTCAGTTGGAACCCGAGTGCCGAGAGTGCCTTGGCGGCCAAGTGGCCCGGCACGTGAATCGTGCGCCCGGCACGGACGCGCAGATGATGGCGCATCAGCGCCAGCGCCAGCTGATTCGCCAGCAGTTCGTCGTAGGCGAGGCGGGAGCGGGCAGGGGTAACGGCGAGCTCCTCGCCCGCATCCGCCGGTGCGTGCGCCGCAACGAGCGCCTGCCGCCAAGCCGGCCAGCCCTGGCGCGCACGAAATGCGGCATCGAGCCACTCCTCCAGATCGGGTGCCCGCGCCACCGCCTCACGAATCACCCGCGCAAGCGCCCGGCCGCTGACGCCGGCCGTTAAGGGATAGACCGGCTCGATCGCCGGCAGCCGATCGCGCGCCTCCGGAGTGACAACGAAGTCCGGATGAACCATTTGCAGGCCACTGCCATAGCGTTCAAGGACGCCGCTGACGATTCGCGCCGCGCCCACCGGCAACAGCTGCTCCAGTGTTTCGGTGCGCGCCCGGAAGTAGACGAGATCAAGCTGGCCGGTTTCGTCGCTGCAGCGGACCCGATGCGGCTGACGCCCATGGCCGGCCGGCGCAACGTGCTGGCGGACCGTAACAGTGAGCGTAGCGATGACGCCGGCGCGGGCCGTTGCAAGCGAAGGGCTGTAGCGCCGATCGATGACGCCCGTCGGCAGGTGCCACAGGCCATCAATGACGCGCGTCCAGCCAAGCCGCGCCAGCGCGCCGGCGGTCCGTTGGCCTACTCCGGGAAGGCTGGTCAGCGATGCGAACAGGGGGTAGAGGATGCGCGGCCGCAACGAGGCACCAGAGGCTGAAGGAACGGGCGTCCGATCTTATATCGGCTATCGGCGAGCGAGGAGCAGAGACCATGACCATGCCGAGTCCCAGCGAAGCGCGACGGAAGCGCCTGTTCTTCCGCTGTCATCACACCGGAATGAAGGAGAACGACGTCCTCATCGGCGGGTTCGCCGAGCGGCATATGGCCGACTTGAGCGATGACGATGTCTGCTGGTTTGAAGATTTCCTGATGAATAACAACGACATCGACATCTACAACTGGATGCTCGGCAACAAGCCGTTGCCACCGGAGTTGGAGCACCCGGTGATGCGGCTGCTGATGCGCTCGGTTGGCGCGAGCTGAACCTTGCTCTCATTTGCGGATCATTTTCGGCGGCCCGGGCGGATCGCGCTTTTTGGCACGCCACAGGGCTACGATGGCGCCGTGCTGGCGCAGATCGCGCGCGTCGTTGCGGTGCCAGTCGTCTTTATCGCCGGCGATGAGATGCGGCTTGGGCCCCTGCACGACGCGCTCGCCTTCTTCGATCCCGCGCTCGAGGTCTTGAGCTTTCCCGCCTGGGACTGCATCCCCTACGATCGCGTTTCGCCGCGGGCCGATATTGTCGGCCGCCGCCTGGAAACGCTGCTGCACTTGCAGGATGCGGAGACGAGCAACAGGCCGGCGGTCGTCTTGACCAGTGCCGCTGCGGTCATCCAGCGCTTGCCTCCTCGCGGCGCGCTTGCCGCTGCGGTCCTCACGCTCAAGGAGGGCAGCCGCTGTGATCCGGCTGTGCTCGCAGGCCACCTCAGCCGGCATGGCTACGCACGGGCTGAAACGGTTGCGGAACGCGGCGATTTCGCCGTCCGCGGCGGCATCATCGATCTGTTTCCACCCGGCACCAGCGAACCGCTGCGGCTCGATTTTTTTGGCGATGAGATCGAGACGATCCGCCTGTTCGATCCCGCAACCCAGCGCACGACCGGGCGCTGTCCATCGTGCACGATCAAGCCGGTGTGCGAGGTTTTTCTCGATGACGCATCGATCGCGCGCTTCCGTTCCGCTTATCGGGCGCTGTTCGGTGCCGTCACCAGCGATGACCTCCTCTATGCGGCGGTTTCCGAGGGCCGGCGCCACCCGGGCATGGAGCATTGGCTGCCCCTGTTTCACGGTACGCTGGAGACACTGTTCGATTCCCTGGGCCAGGCGGTGATCGTCCTCGACGATCAGGTGGATGCCGTTCTCGAAGGCCGTCTCGATCTGATCGCCGAGCACTACGCCACCCGCAAGAGCCTTGAGGGCGGCCGCTTCGCCGACGTCGCCGAAACCTACCGGCCGGTGCCGCCGGAGCGGATGTATCTGGATGCGGCGAGCTGGGCCGCGAACCTGGGGCGCTATCCGGTCGCAGCACTCTCGCCCTTCGCGGCGGCAGACGACGGAGCGGACGCCGGCGGGCGGCCTGGGCTCGACTTTGCCGTCTCCCGCAGCCACCCGGACATCAACATTTTCAATGCGGTCCTGGAACAGGTCGGCGAGCAGCAGGCGGCTGGCCGGCGGGTGCTGATCGCGGCCATGTCACGCGGCTCGCGCGACCGGCTCGCGAGCGTGCTCAAGGAGCATGGTCTCGCCGGCGCCAGGGTCGTCGAGACATGGGCGGAGGCGGCGGCGCTGCCCGCGGCTACGGTCGCCTTGGCCGTCCTCCCGGTCGATCAGGGCTTCATTGCGCACGACCTGTGCGTGATCGCGGAGCCGGACATCCTCGGTGAGCGGATGGTACGGCGCGGCGGCCGACGCCGGCCGGAGAATTTCCTCAAGGAGGCCTCGGCGCTCAGCTCCGGTGACCTCGTCGTCCACATCGACCACGGCATCGGCCGCTACGAGGGGCTGGAGACCATCTCGGTCGATGCGGCGCCGCATGACTGCCTGCGCATCATCTACGCTGGCGGCGACAAGCTTTACCTACCGGTCGAGAATATCGACCTTATCACCCGCTATGGAGGCGAGAGTGAGGACGTTACGCTCGACAAGCTCGGTGGTGCCGGTTGGCAGGCCCGCAAGGCGCGGCTCAAGTCCCGCATCCAAGCCATCGCGCACGAGCTGATCTCCGTCGCCGCCGCGCGGGCCGTGCGGGAAGCACCGATGCTGATGCCGCCTGACGGCGCGTTTGATGAGTTTTGCGCCCGCTTCCCCTATACCGAGACCGACGATCAGGCCCGCGCGATCGGAGACGTGCTGAACGATCTCGCGCGCGGTAAGCCGGCCGACCGGCTGATCTGCGGCGATGTCGGCTTCGGCAAGACCGAGGTGGCGATCCGTGCCGCGTTCGTCACCGCGCTTGAAGGCAAGCAGGTGGCCGTGATCGTCCCCACAACGCTGTTGTCACGCCAGCATTACCGGACCTTCGCCGGTCGTTTCGCAGGCCTGCCCGTGAGAGTGGCGGAGCTCTCGCGGCTCGTCACGGCGAAGGAGGCAGAAGCCGCCAAGCGCGGGCTGCGTGAGGGCACCGTCGATATCATCATCGGCACCCACGCGCTCCTGGCCAAGGATGTCGGCTTCCGCGATCTCGGCCTCGTCATCATCGATGAGGAGCAGCACTTTGGTGTCACCCACAAGGAGCGCCTGAAGCGGCTGAAAAGCGACGTTCACGTGTTGACGCTCACCGCGACGCCGATCCCGCGGACGCTGCAATTGGCGCTCACCGGCGTGCGCGAGATGAGCCTGATCGCGACCCCGCCGGTCGATCGCCTGGCCGTCCGCACGTTCGTTGCCGACTTCGATCCCGTCGTCATCCGCGAGGCGATCCTGCGCGAGCGCAATCGCGGCGGCCAAACCTTCTACGTCTCGCCGCGGATCGAGTTCCTGGATGACATCACGAAAATCCTCTCCGAACTGGTGCCCGAGGTCAAAGTCGTCACCGCGCATGGCCGCATGCCCGCGCGTGAGCTCGAACGCGCCGTTGGCGCCTTCTACGAGGGCCGTTACGACGTCTTGCTGTCGACCAACATCATCGAGTCCGGACTCGATCTGCCGGCGGTTAATACGATCATCATCCATCGGGCCGACATGTTCGGCCTAGCGCAGCTCTACCAGTTGCGGGGGCGCGTCGGCCGCGGGAAGATGCGGGCCTACGCCTATCTGACCCTGCCGCCTCGGCACAAGCTCACGCCCTCGGGACAGAAACGGCTCTCAACCATGCAGTCCCTCGACGCGTTGGGTGCCGGCTTTACACTTGCGAGCCACGATCTCGACCAGCGCGGCGCCGGCAACCTGTTGGGTGATGAGCAATCCGGCCACATTCGCGAGGTCGGCATCGAGCTCTACCAGCAGATGCTCGAGGAAGCCGTGGCAGAGGCGAAGGGTGGCGACCAGCAGATCAAGATCGATCATTGGAGCCCGCAGCTGGCGCTGGGCTTGAGCGTGCTGATCCCCGAGGGCTATGTGCCCGACCTGGGCGTTCGCTTAGGCCTCTATCGCCGGCTGGCGGAGATGACGACGACGGAAGAACTTGACGGTTTTGCGGCCGAACTGGTCGACCGCTTCGGTTCGATGCCGGATGCGGTCAAGAACCTTCTGGACGTCGTCGCGGTCAAGCAGTTGTGCCGCCGGGCCGGCATCGAAAAGGTCGAGGCGGGGCCGAAGGGGGCGGTGATCTCCTTCCGCGATGGCCGCTTGAGCCGGCCGGACAATCTCGTCCGCTTCATCACTGCGCACGCGCGGGTGTGCAAGCTGCGGCCCGATCAGAAACTCGTCTATCGCCGTCCGCTGGCGACGCCGGCCGAGCGCTTGGCCGGTGTCCGCCGATTCGTCGCCGAGCTGGCCAAAGCCGGCATCAGCAGTTGAGTACGGGGGTCAGGAAATCCGGCTCAAGACGTCCTCGGCGATCGCGAGCGAGGAGGTCAACCCCGGCGACTCGATACCGTAAAGGTTGATCAGGCCGTCGACCCCGTGCGCTTCCCGGCCCTGGATCAGGAAGTCCTTCGGCTGCTCGGTCGGCGACTGCAGCTTCGGCCGCACACCGGCGTAGTCCGGCTGCAAGGCGCCGTCCTTCAATCCCGGCCAATAGAGGCGGATAGCGGCGTAGAAGCGATCGGCGCGGGTGCCGTCAACATCGTAGCTGATCGAAGGCACCCATTCGACATCGGGGCCGAAGCGGCCGCGGCCGGCGAGGTCGCGCGTGTAGTGCAGGCCGATGCTGGCCTGGTCCGGCACCGGATACACGAGGCGCACGAACGGCGGCTTGCCCTGCAGCGAGAAATAGTTGCCCTTGGCGAAGTAGAGCGGCGGAATGCTTCGTTTCGGGATGCCCATGATCACGCGTGCCACCTCTTGCGCGCCCAAGCCGGCGGCATTGATGACGACGCGGGCCGAAAGCCGCATCGGTTCGCGACCGCCGACGTCGAGCGTGATGCCGGCGCTTTCCACCCGGCCGCCGGTGACCGGTGACAAGAACGCAAAGGAGGCGCCGTTCGCTTCCGCTTCGCCCTTGAGGCTCAACAGGTAGCCGTGGCTATCGAAAATGCCGGTTGAGGGCGAGATCAGCGCCGCCAGGCATTCAAGCGCGGGTTCGAGATCCTTCGCCTCCGCGGCCGTGAGCCAGCGGATATCCTCGACCCCATTCGCGAGCGCCTTCTGCTTGATCCCCTTCAGCATCTCGACTTCGCGGGCATCGGTCGCAACAACCAGCTTGCCGACCCGCTGATGCTCGATGCCGTGCTCTTGCAAGTACGTGTAGAGCATGTCGCGCCCCTTGCGGCACAGAACCGCCTTGAGGCTGCCCTTGGGGTAGTAAAGGCTCGCATGGATGACTTCGGAGTTGCGCGAGCTGGTTCCCGTGCCGATCGCCTCGGCCGCTTCCAGTACGACAACCTCTCGGCCGGCCAGGCTGAGAGCACGGGCGATGGCGAGGCCGACAACCCCCGCACCGATGACGACGCATTCGCAAGTTTCGCTCATGGCGGCCTTATTTCCGGGCGCTGGCGTCCGCTGTCAAGGGACCTCGCGCGGGCAGGGTTGGGCGGGGAGGAGCTGATCGCTTGCCGGTGGTTGCGACAGTCGAAGGGATAGCAGCGCCTGTCCCTGTGCAAAACGGCTCTACCCATACTATCTTCGCGTTAACAGAGGGTAGCGCGCTCGGCTGCAGCTCTCGCGGAATCTCAACGGATGGCTGAAAAGAACCCAGGCCTGCCGGCAGCGCTCTCAACCGAGCGCGAAATCAGTGACTTCCTGGCGCAGGTGGCGCAGGTGGCCGCCGCACCGGCGGGAGCCACCCGCGGACGGCTCATCTTTGCGCTCGATGCGACCGCGAGCCGGCAGCCGACCTGGGATCGGGCCGCCGCGCTGCAGGGCGAGATGTTCTTGGCCGCCGCGTCGCTGGGCGGGCTTGAAATCCAGCCATGCTTCTATCGCGGCTTCGGTGAGTTCAAGGCCGGGCCGTGGTTCCGCGAATCGGATGCGCTCTTGCGCCTGATGAGCACCGTCACCTGCCGCGCCGGCCATACCCAGATCGCCAAGGTCCTGCAGCACACGATCAACGTGACGCGGCAACACCGCGTGGCGGCGCTCGTGTTCGTCGGTGACTGCTGCGAGGAGGATGTCGACGGATTGTGCGCGCTCGCGGGCGAACTTGGCCTCCTTGGCACCCGCGCGTTCGTCTTTCACGAAGGCTCCAACGCGGTGGCCGCCTCTGCGATGCGGGAAATTGCGCGGCTCGCCAACGGCGTTTATTGCCGCTTCGATAGCGGCAGCGCGGACGCGCTCCGGGACCTGTTGCGCGCTGTGGCCGCCTATGCCGCCGGTGGCCTGCCCGCCTTGCAAGCCATGCAATCTCAGAGCGAGCATGTTAAACTGATTGCTCGTCAATTGCTCGGCCACTAGCGCAGCGACCCAATCGGGCGATTCACGCCCGAGGAAGGTTGTCGCTGCACAACATAGTTAATCGCGTGCACTTTCGGCACAAACAGGATGTACGCTCTGTTTGTGCCAGTGCACTAGCGCGGACCGCAAAGCGTGCTCACTTCGCTGGCGTTGGGTGTTGTCCTCCTGATCGGCCTTGTCCTGCTCGGGCGCTGGTTCGTCACTGCCGACCCGAAGCTGCTCGTCAAGCTGGGCAAGGGGCTGGCGGTGGCAGCAATTGCCGTCGTGGCCGTGGTTTTGATCGCGACCGGCCGCTTCGGGATTGTCTTGACCGCAGCCATGCTGGGCCTGCCGCTCATCGTGCGCTTCTTTCGCACAAGCGGGTTCGGGCAGGGGCCATGGCAGGCCGGCCCGGCGGCGCCGGGTGGCAGCCCGCGCGTCTCCAGCATCCGGACGCGCTTTCTCGCCATGACACTCGATCATGCGAGTGGGGATCTTGATGGGAGCGTCATTGCAGGCACGTTTGCCGGCCGGCTCCTCAAGCAACTCACGCTTGCCGAACTGATGATGCTGATGGGCGAATGGCAGACCGCCGATCCCTCTTCCTGCCAGGTCCTGGAAACCTACCTCGATCGCATGCATCCCGGCTGGCGGACGACGGCTGCGGGCGGCAAGTCAGGCGGACGGACGGGCGAGGGGGTAGGGGCTCCCCGGACTGCCGCAACCATGACGCGCGAGGAAGCGTTACGCGTTCTAGGGCTTGCGCCGGGCGCCACAAGCGAGGATATTCGAGCGGCCCATCATCGTTTGATTGCGCTCCTCCATCCGGACAGGGGAGGCTCGTCGTTCCTGGCCGCGCAAGTGAACTTGGCGCGCGACCTGCTGCTAAATCGATGACCCCGATTTCGTGATCGATTCGTTCCCGGCGACGAAGCTGGCGGGTTGCCGCGCTCGTGCCGCCCTGGCAAACAAGCATCCCCACCACAACCCATTCCATGGCATCCCCGAGACCGAGAGGTGAGTAATGGTAAAACCCATCCGCAAAGCGGTGTTTCCGGTTGCGGGCCTTGGCACCCGATTTCTTCCAGCGACCAAAGCGCTGCCGAAGGAGATGCTGCCGATCGTCGATAAGCCTTTGATCCAATACGCGGTCGAGGAGGCGCAGGAAGCCGGCATCGAGGAGTTCATTTTCGTCACCGGCCGTGCCAAGACGGCAATTGAGGACCACTTCGATCACAGTATCGAGCTTGAACACGTCCTGATCGAACGCGGCAAGGTTGAGTCTTTGCATTCCGTCACCGATTGGATGCCAGCGCCAGGCCACATCTCCTACACACGGCAGCAGGAACCGCTCGGTCTCGGACACGCGGTGTGGTGTGCCCGCAACTTCGTCACCGACGAGCCGTTCGCGGTGTTGCTCGCCGACGACCTGATCCTCGGCAAGCCCGGCTGCCTCAAGCAAATGGTGGAAGCCCATCGCAAGATCGGCGGGTCGCTGTTGGCAATCGAAGAGGTGCCCGTCGAGCACACCGACAAGTACGGGATTCTTGATGTCAACAGCGATAAGGGCGGCTTGCTCGCGGTCCGTGGCGTGGTCGAAAAGCCGGCGCCGGCGGACGCCCCGTCGCAGCTTGCCATCATCGGCCGCTACATCCTCGAACCGCTCGTTTTGACCATCCTTGAGCATCAGGAGCGGGGAGCCGGCAACGAAATCCAACTGACCGATGCCATCGCCAAGACGATCGGCATCCTGCCCGTCAACGGCTTCCGCTTCCAGGGCCGCCGCTTCGACTGCGGCAGCAAGGTAGGCTACCTGCAGGCCAATATCGCTTTTGCGCTGGAACGCGACGACATGGGTGATCGCGTTAGGAAAATGTTGCAGGAATTCGCGTAGTCAGATTGCGTCGTCACAACTCTGACGATCTCAGATCGCAAATCGGGCAAGGGTGAACCGTCGATGCGTATCGCTATGATCGGAACCGGTTATGTCGGGCTCGTTTCCGGCGCATGCTTTTCGGAGTTTGGAATCAACGTTACGTGCGTCGACAAGGACGTCGCCAAGATCGAGGGGCTGAAGCGGGGCGAGATCCCGATTTATGAGCCAGGCTTGGCGGATCTGGTGGTGACCAACGCGCGCGACGGGCGGCTGTCGTTCACCACCGACCTGGCTGCAACAGTGGCCGAAGCGCAAGCCATCTTTGTTGCCGTGGGCACGCCCAGCCGGCGCGGGGACGGCTATGCCGACTTGAGCTACGTCTTTGCAGCGGTCGACGAGATCGCCGAAGCCCTGACCGACTACGCCGTGATCGTGACCAAGTCGACCGTCCCGGTCGGCACCGGCGATGAGATCGAGCGCCGGGTGCGGGCGCGCCGGCCAGAGCTTGAATTCGATGTCGTCTCCAATCCAGAGTTCCTGCGCGAGGGCTCTGCTATCAACGACTTCATGCGGCCGGACCGGGTCGTCATTGGCACCGACAGCGAACGCGCGCAGGCGCTCATGCGGCAGCTGTACCGTGTCCTCTATCTTATTGAAACGCCGATCGTATTTACGTCACGCCGGACTGCCGAGCTGACCAAGTATGCGGCCAACGCCTTCCTCGCAACGAAGATTACCTATATCAACGAGCTGGCGGATCTGGCCGAGCGGGTCGGCGCCAATATCCAAGATGTCGCCCGTGGCATCGGCCTCGATGGCCGCATCGGCCGCAAGTTCCTGCATGCCGGCCCCGGCTTTGGTGGCTCGTGTTTTCCGAAGGATACCCGCGCCCTGATCGAGACCGGCCGCCAGGCAGGCCAGCCGCTGCGCATCGTCGAGGCCGTCGATGCGATCAACGAGGAGCGCAAGCTGCAGATGGCGGACAAGATCGTCGCTGCCTGCGGCGGGAGCGTTGCCGGCAAGACGATCGCCGTCCTTGGGCTGACGTTCAAGCCGAATACCGACGATATGCGCGAAGCGCCGAGCCTCGCCATCATCCCAGCCCTGCAGGCGGCCGGCGCCACGGTGCGCGCGTACGATCCGGAAGGGGCGAAGCGTGCGCAGGAACTCCTGACCGGCGTCATCTGGGGCGAGAACGCGTATCAAACGATGGAAGGCGCCGACGCACTGGCGATCCTGACCGAGTGGAACGAATTCCGCGCGCTTGACTTAAAGCGTGTCAAGACGCTGCTGAAGGCGCCGATCATCGTCGATTTGCGCAATATCTACACGCTCGGGATGATGGAAGCGGCGGGCTTCGATTACATCTCGGTCGGCCGGCCGGCGGTCGAAGGTGCGGCGACAGAGGAGGGAAAGCGCTAATGGCACTGTCACTCGACGCTACGATTTTTCGCGAGTACGACATCCGCGGCATCGTCGGCAAGACGCTGCCGGTCGAGGGCATGCGCCTGATCGGCCGAGCCTTCGGTACCGTTGTCCGCAGGGCAGGGGGGCGGACGGTCGCGGTCGGTTATGACGGCCGGCTGAGTTCCCCTGAGCTCGAAGGCATCCTTGTCGAAGGGCTCCGCGAAGCGGGCGTCGATGTGACCCGGATCGGCTGTGGACCGAGCCCGATGCTCTATTTCGCGACCCACCACCTCGGCACCGACGCCGGCATGATGGTGACCGGCTCGCACAATCCGCCCGACTACAACGGCATCAAGATGGTGCTGATGAATAAGCCGTTCTTCGGCGACGCCATTCAGTCGTTGGCGGCGCTGGTGCGGTCCGGCGATTTCGAGAGCGGGCAGGGGACGGTCACCGCCACCGACATTCGCGAGGCCTACGTGAGCCGGCTGGTGCAGGATACGCAGGGCAACAAGCCGTTGCGTGTTGCCTGGGACCCCGGCAATGGCGCCAGCGGCGTCCTGTTGCAGGCGCTGTGTGATCGGCTGCCGGGCCACCATGTCATTATCAATGAGGCTGTTGACGGCAACTTCCCGGCCCATCACCCCGATCCGACCGTTGAGGAGAACCTGGAGCAGCTGAAAGTCGCGGTCGCCCAGCATCAGTGTGACCTTGGCATAGCCTTCGATGGCGATGGCGATCGCATCGGCGTCATCGACGCCAAGGGCCGGGTGATCTGGGGCGATCAGTTGCTGGTCATCCTCGCCAGCGACGTCCTTGCGCGCAGGCCAGGCGCCACCATCATCGCCGACGTCAAGTCGAGCCAGGTGTTCTTCGACGAGATCACCCGCCTGGGCGGCACGGCGCTGATGAGCCGCACCGGCCACTCGCTGATCAAGACCATGATGGCCGAAACCGGTGCCGCGCTTGCCGGCGAGATGAGCGGCCATATCTTTTTCGCCGACGGCTACTACGGCTTCGACGATGCGCCTTACGCCGCCGTGAGGCTGCTGTCGACACTCAGCCGTGCGGGCAAGCCGTTGACCGCGCTCCGCGATGCGATGCCGCAGCTGGTCAACACGCCCGAACTGCGCATCGATTGCGCGGAGGAACGGAAGTTCCTGGTGGTCGAGGAGGTGCGCGCCCGTTTGCGCGATCAGCCGGGCGTGACCGTTCACGCGATCGATGGCGTCCGGGTGACGACGGCCGACGGCTGGTGGCTGTTGCGTTCGTCTAACACCCAGCCGGTGCTGGTCGGCCGCTGCGAGGCAGCGGATGCAGCCGCGCTGCAACGGCTCAAGGATGCGCTTGCCGAACAGCTTCGTCTGAGCGAGGTGGACGCGAGCGCCGTCGCGTGAGATCCTGATCGCAACGCCGTCGCCACGGCGGCGGTGATGGGGTGTTGCGATCATGACCGGCGGGCTTGCCTATCTCGAAGAGAACCTCCCCATCCGCTTGGCGCCGTACACTATCGGCGCCAGCGCCTGCGGGCTCGTGATCGTCGATGAAGTAAACGGTTTCGCGACGGTAAAGGCCGGTAACCTCGCGCCACAGGCTCCGAACGACCAAGTCGAGCGTATGATCCGCGAGACCGACCGGCTGGCACGGGAGTTTTCCGATCAGGACCGGCCGATCGCGGTCTTTCTCGACAGCCATCAGCCGGGCAAGCCGGAGCCGCCCTATCCGCCTCACTGCGAGCAGGGCACCGGCGAGGATGAGCTGGTGCCGGCGTTGAAGTGGCTGGAAGGCTGCCGGCAGGCAACGCTCATCGCCAAGGACTGCATCAACGGCTTTGTCGGCGCGGAAGCAGGCGCGGGGAGGGGAAACCGCATCGTCGGCTGGGTCAATGACGGCTGCTTGGCCAGCATCGTCGTCGTCGGCATCTGCACCGATATCTGCGTGATGGATTTTGTGCTGACGATGCTTTCCGCGCGCAACCACGGGATGATGCCGACGCTCACCGATATTGTCGTCTTTGAGCCCGGCTGCGCGACCTACGCGCTACCGCGAGAGACGGCCCTCAGCCTGGGACTGCCGATCACGGCAGCACATCCGCAGGCTGAAACGCACCACTTAGGCCTCTATTTTATGGCCTCGCGCGGAGCCATCCTCGCATCCGCGCTGGCCTAGGGCAGCGGATCAAGGCTTCGGCCGCACGGCCGGCTTTGAGCGAAGCGTCGCTGGCTTAGCGGTCGGTTGCACGGTTGCCTTGGCCGCTGAAGCCTTCGAGCGCCCAGGCTTCGTCATTGAAGCACGCCCACCCGATGACTTGGCGACAGCCACTTTCCGGTCCTTCGTCCGCCCGGCCGAAGCCCTCGTGCGCTCCGATCGCGCGGCGGCTTGCTTTGTGACCGATGGCTTCTTGGCCGACGATCTCGCTGCGGCAGTGGGCTTGGTCGTCCGTACGCTGCACGCCGTCCGCACTGACTTCTTGAGGACCGCGCACGCGCGCCAGGCTTCCGCCGCATCGATGTCGCTGATGCGGCTCCGATAGGTGACGCCGGCCCGGCGCCCCTTGCCGCGGATGGCAACGACGTCGATCTCACCGCTGCCGCCCAGCTCACTGGAGACCCGGCTCAACGCCCGTCGAGCCGCGTCAACGGCACCGCTTCTGTCCTTGAAGGTGCCCAGCTCAATGCTGGAACTGCCGCCACGAACCTCTGGCGCAGGTGCCGCGGTCGCGCTCTCGGTGGCCGAGCGTTCGATCTGGGTGGCCGGAAGCTCGCGCGCCATTGCCAGTTGGAACTCGCCACGATCGGCATCGCGAAAGCCGTTATCGAATAGGCTCGCCATCATCCGACCGCGCTCGCCGGGCGACCGCGCCCCGAGCACGACGCCGATCAGCCGGCGGCCATTGCGAGTCGCCGAGGCAACCAGATTGAAGCCGGAAGCACGGATAAACCCGGTCTTGATGCCGTCAACGCCATCGTAGCTGAAGAGAAGCTGGTTATGATTGTGATGAGACGCGCCATCATATCGAAAATAGCGTGTCGAGAAGTAATGGTAGAACTGGGGAAAATCGATATAAAGGGCGCGACCAAGAACGGCCATATCGCGCGCCGTTGTCACCTGATCGGAATTGGGCAGACCGGAAGCGTTCTGAAACGTTGTGTCGAGCATGCCCAAGCGATGCGCCTGTTCGGTCATCGATTGTGCGAAGTTATACTCACTGCCGCCCAAGTGCTCGGCTACGGCTGCCGCGACATCGTTGGCCGATTTGGTCACCAGCGCGAGGATCGCATTCTCGACCGAAATCCGCTCGCCAGTGTAGACGCCGAGCTTCGACGGCGGCTGCGCCGCGGCATTGCCGGAGAACGAGATCGCGTCCGAGAGCCGCACGCGGCCGGATTCAATCGCATCAAAGAGGAGATAAAGCGTCATCATCTTGGTCAGCGACGCTGGGTAGCGGGCGAGTTCGGCATTGGCCGAGTAAAGAATCTCGCCTGACGCTGCGTCCATGACCAGTGCGGAGTAGCGCGCGAAAGCATTCGACGTCGGCGCCAGCAGCATTGCGCTTGCCAGCGACAGAGCCATGAGAAAACGTCGCATTCTAATCAATCGCCTTCCCTTCGGCGCCCACTCTCGTGGCGGGCCAACAGTGAACAAAAAAGCCGGCGCGTGCAAGCTCTTGCAAGCTCCTGGCCGAACGTCCCTTCTGTCCCGCACTGAGGCACTACCGCTTCCCGGAATTCGCGAAATTCGTGGCGGCGTTTCAGCTACGCACTGTAACAGCCTCCTTATAACAGACGGTTAAACCGGACCGAACGACAAAACCCACAGAGGCTGCCGCAGCATTCCGCAACCGTCTGTCTCTTCACGGTTTTTGGCCGGCGATCATTGCCTGCCGGCAATGGCTTTGGCGCCGGCTACCTGCTAAGCTCGGCTCAACTAGGCGGATGATTCGCAAAGATGGTGGAGAGGGGTAGGGAATGAGCGTTTTGCATGTATCGACCCAGCCGTTTGAGGGCCAGAAGCCAGGCACCTCGGGACTGCGCAAGAAGGTCACCGTTTTCCAGCAACCCAACTATCTGCACAATTTCGTGCAGTCGATTTTCGACTCCCTGGAGGGATTCAAGGGCACCACACTGGTCGTGGGTGGGGACGGCCGCTACTACAATCGCGAAGCCGTTCAGATCATCCTCAAGATGGCGGCGGCAAACGGCTTCGGCCGTGTGCTGGTGGGAAGGGGCGGGATCCTCTCCACGCCGGCAGCCTCGTGTGTAATCCGCAAGCATGGTGCTTACGGCGGCATCGTGCTCTCGGCCTCGCACAACCCCGGCGGACCGCACGAGGATTTCGGTATCAAGTACAACATCGGCAACGGCGGTCCGGCACCGGAAAAGGTGACCGAAGCGATGTTCGCCCGCAGCCGCGCGATTTCGGCCTACCACATCACTGACGCGGCCGATGTCGATCTCGACACCGTGGGCAAGCGGGCGCTCGACGGCATGACGGTCGAGGTCATCGATTCCGTCGCCGATTATGCCGAGCTGATGGAACGCCTGTTCGACTTCGATCGCATTCGTGCGCTTCTCGCTTCGCCCGGCTACCGCATCGCGTTCGATGCGATGAGTGCCGTTACCGGCCCGTACGCGCGCGCCATCCTTGAAGGTCGGCTGGGTGCTCCCGCCGGCAGCGTGATGCGCGCCGATCCGCTGGAGGACTTTGGCGGCGGCCATCCGGATCCGAACCTGGTCTATGCGCATGACCTGGTCGAACTCATGTACCGCGAGGGCGGGCCTGAGTTTGGTGCCGCGTCGGACGGTGACGGGGACCGCAACATGATCCTCGGCCACCAGTTCTTCGTCACGCCGAGCGACAGTCTGGCCGTTCTCGCGGCCAACGCCACCGTCGCCCCGGGTTATGCCAAGGGCCTCGCCGGCATCGCACGCTCCATGCCGACCAGTGCTGCCGCCGACCGCGTTGCCGCCAAGCTCGGCATCGACTGCTACGAGACGCCCACGGGATGGAAATTCTTCGGCACTTTGCTTGATGCAGGCCGCGCCACCCTGTGCGGCGAGGAGAGCTTTGGCACCGGCTCCGATCACGTTCGCGAGAAGGACGGGCTGTGGGCGGTCCTGTTCTGGCTCAATGTCTTGGCCGCGCGCCGGCAGTCGGTCGCCGACATCGTCCGTGAGCACTGGCGGACCTACGGCCGCAACTACTATTCCCGCCACGACTACGAGGGGATCGACAGCGCCGCCGCGGAGGAGTTGATGGATACGCTCCGACGCCAGACCGGCACCCTGGTCGGCAAGAAGTTAGGTGCCTACGACGTCGCCAGTGCCGACGACTTCGCCTACACCGATCCCGTTGATGGCAGCGTCACCACCAAGCAAGGCATCCGCGTCGGCTTCAGCGACGGCTCACGGATCGTCTATCGGCTGTCGGGGACTGGAACGGAAGGGGCGACGCTCAGGGTCTATATCGAGCGCTATGAACCCGATCCGTCGCGGCACGACGATGATCCGCAGGTCGCGCTGGCGGACCTGATTACGATCGCACGCGACTTGGCGGAGATCGAGCGCCGCACCGGACGCCCGAAGCCGACCGTGATTACCTGAGGGCGATCGGCACTGATCGAAGCGGGGCAGGGCGGACGGCAGGCGTCGCCGTCCCCCTGCCAGCCGGTGCCGCAACGCGCTGTTCGGACACTACCCTGGTTCGTCCGTCTCCGCGGCCTTGACAGCCTGCCACAGAGCTTCGAGTTCATCGAGGCTGGCGGTACGGCGATGCTGTCGCGCCGCATCGTCCAGCAGCGCTTCCAGGGCGCGGAAACGGCGCTCGAACTTCGCGTTCGCGTGCAGGAGCGCGGTTTCTCCATCGACGCCGAGCTTGCGGCCAAGGTTGACACAGGTAAACAGCAGATCGCCGAGCTCGTCGGTCAAGCGGGCCGGCTCTCCGCCCGCGGCCATTTCTGCCTCGATCTCCGCGATTTCCTCCGCCAGCTTGGCAAGCACCGCCCGCGCATCCGGCCAATCGAAGCCGAGCCCGGCAGCCCGCCGCTGCAGCTTCTGCGCCCGCATCAGCGTCGGCAGGCGTTTCGTGATGTCATCGAGCGCGCTCGGCACGGTCACCGCATCCAAGAGGGCTGCGGCCGATGCCTCGGCCTGCCGCTCGGCCGCCTTGATGCGCTCCCATGAGCGGACCACCTCGCTGGGGGTCCCTGCGGAAGCCTCACCAAAAACATGAGGATGGCGCCGCAACATCTTCTCACAAATCGCTTCGCAGACCGCGGCAAAATCGAACAACGCGCGCTCGCTGGCCATCTGGGCGTGGAACACGACCTGTAGCAGGAGATCGCCCAGCTCGCCCTTAAGGCCGCAGTAATCGGCGCGATCGATGGCGTCCGCAACCTCGAAAGCCTCTTCGATCGTGTAAGGCGCAATCGTCTCGAAGGTCTGTTCGAGGTCCCACGGGCAACCGCCGTCGGCGTCGCGCAGGCGCGCCATGATATCGAGCAGCCTGTCGATCGCCGGGCTCATCGCTTACCTCCATTCCGGCTTGGCGGCGGCGCTCTCCGCTGCCCGTGACAACAAGGACCTTCGCCAGGGAGGCATTGGCTGAAAGCGGGGCGGAAGGATCGCTCCTCGTTGGAAATCGATCTTATGTCGCATAAGATATATTATGACAAATCAAAACTGGAATCGCCATTTCAGTGCCTTAAAGGCCGCTCCTGAAAGCACGGCTCACCACAGCCGCTTTGCCGGTCCGGAAGGCGCAGTCGGGTGCCGGTCCGTTAACCGGACTAAACGATCAAGCCCGGCGCCGCGCCGGCTCTGCCGAGATTGTCTGGTCGCGCGGCGCTCCGGAGACCGCATCGACGACATCGATCGTCATCCCGTCATAGGCAGGCGCGATGTGCGGCGGCAGGCGACGCACCAGCGCATCGTAATCGAGTTCGCTGCTCAAGTGCGTGAGCACGGCAGCCTCTGGCTGCACGCGTGCAATCCACTCCAGGCCCTGTGAGAGATGACAATGGGTCGGAAACGGCCGCTCCGAAAACACGCCGAGGATCCATAGCCGTACCCCCGCAAGCGCAGCGAATGACGCCTCAGGAAGCTCAGCGACATCTGTCGAGTACGCGACATCGTTGAACCGGAATCCGAGCGTCATCGTCCTCCCGTGGTGCTGCTCGAAGGCCTGAACGCGGATATCGCCAATCGTGAAAGCCTCACCGGCTGAAATCTCGTGCGGCACGAGGACAGGCCGGGAGAACCAGTGCGCATCGACCGGGTGCGGTTCGAGTGTGTAGCCGAAACGCCTGCGGATCTCGCCCACCGTGTGTGCCGTCGCATAGAGCGGCAACGCCGCCTTGGTCAGCCTGTTGATGGCGCGCAGGTCGTCGATGCCGTGCAGGTGGTCAGCGTGCGCGTGCGTATAGCACACGGCATCAAAGCGCATGATATCGGTCGCCAGCAGTTGATGGCGCAGATCGGGCGGCGTATCGACAAGGATGCGGGTCTGTTCGGTTTCGACAACGATGGCCGGCCGCATGCGGCGATTGCGCGGATTGGCCGGATTGCACCGCCCCCAATTGTTGCCGATCGAGGGCGTGCCGCTGGACGCGCCGGAACCGAGAATGGTCACACGCATGCCGTTTTCGCCTTCGCAAACAAGCGGAAGAAGTTGGCCGTGGTCGCAGCCGCGAGCGTCTTGAGGTCGATGCCGCGCGCCTTGGCGAGGGACGCAGCCGTGTGCGCCACGAAGGCCGGCTCGTTACGCTTGCCGCGCTTCGGCACCGGCGCCAGGAACGGCGCATCGGTCTCCACCAGCAGCCGGTCGAGCGGCAACGTAGCTGCCAGATCGCGCAGCGGGCCCGACTTCGCGAACGTTAGGATCCCGGAAAACGAGATGTACAGACCGAGCGCGACTGCCTTGTGCGCCAAGGCGGGTGTCGAACTGAAGCAATGCAGGACGCCGCTGAACGGCCCCTTGGCCATTTCGTCCTCAAGGATCGCTGCCGTATCGGCGTCGGCATCGCGGGTGTGAATGACGAGCGGCAGCCCGGTCGTACGTGCGGCCTCGATGTGTTGGCGGAAGGCCTGCTGCTGCGCCGCGCGCGGGCTGTGTTCATAGAAGTAATCAAGCCCGCTTTCGCCGAAGCCAACCACCTTTGGATGGCTGGCAAAGCCGATCAGGGCATCCACGTTTCGGGGCGCCTCCCCGGCTGCCTCATGCGGATGGACGCCGACGGTGCAGACGATCTGCGGCGCTCGTTCGGAAACGGCGATCACCTGTTCTGCGCGAGAGAGATGGGTGCAGATGGTCAGCAGGCTCGTCACCCCCGCCTCGCCCGCCCGCGCCATGACGGCATCGAAGTCCCCGGCAAAATCCGGGAAATCGAGGTGGCAGTGGCTGTCGACCAACATCACGCGTCGGCCCCGTCGGCGGGTTCTACGTACCGCGGAAAGATGCCAACCGGCGCCGGCAGCGCGGTGTCCGGTTGCAACGCGTGCTCCGGCACCAAGAACGCGAAGGTGCGGCGGTCCTCCGCCACGCTCAGCTGCGCCAAAAGCCGCGCTGCCGAAGCCGGCATGAACGGCTGCGCCAGGATGCTCAAGTGGCGGATCACCTCGGCCAGGCAGTAGAGCACGGTCCGCATGCGGGGCGGATCGCTCTTGCGCAACGCCCACGGCGCCTGCCGATCGACATAGACATTGGCGTCCGCAATGACCCGCCACAACGCCGTGAGCGCGACATGGAAGGCTTGGCGATCGATTGCGGCGCGAAGCTGCGGCAAGAGCTCGGCGGCAGCGCTCAGCAAGGCCTGATCCTCGGCCGTCCGCGGACCCGGCTGCGGCACCGCGCCGCCGCAGTTCTTGGCGATCATCGACAGCACGCGTTGCGCCAGGTTGCCGAAATCGTTGGCGAGATCGCCATTGATCCGGCCGATCATGGCGCGATGCGAGAAGTCGCCGTCGCTGCCGAACGGAACCTCGCGCAGCATGAAGTAGCGCACCGCATCCAGGCCGTAGCGATCGACCAGCGCATGCGGATCGATGACGTTGCCGACCGACTTCGAGATCTTCTGCCCCTCGTTGGTCCACCAGCCGTGGGCGAACACCCGCTTCGGCGGCGCGATGCCGGCTGCCATCAGGAACGCCGGCCAATAGACGGCGTGGAACCGCAAGATATCCTTGCCGACCATGTGCAGATCGGCTGGCCAGAAGCGCTTGAAGTCCTCCGATTCAACGTCGGGAAAGCCGAGCGCGGTGATATAGTTGGTCAGCGCATCGAGCCAGACATACATAACGTGACGCTCATCGTCCGGCACCGGGATGCCCCAGTCGAACGTGGTGCGCGAGATCGACAGGTCTTGCAGACCGGAGCGAACGAAGCTGATCACCTCGTTGCGCCGGCTTTCGGGCAGGATGAAGTCCGGATTGTCCGCATAGTACGCGAGCAGCCGGTCGCCCCAGGCCGACAGCCGGAAGAAGTAGCTCGGCTCCTCGACCCACTCGACCGCCGCTCCAGTCGGCGCCAGCCGGCTTCCGTCGGCCGCTTTCACAAGTTCGCTCTCGGCATAGAATGCCTCGTCGCGGACCGCATACCAGCCGGCGTAGGTGCCGAGATAGATCTCGTTGCGTTCGACGAGACGCTGCCACAGCGCCCGGCAAGAGTGGATATGGCGCGCCTCGGTGGTGCGGATGAAATCGTCGTTGGAGAACCCCATCGCCTGCGTCAAGCCGCGGAAGTTCGCCGAGACCCGGTCGGTGAATTCGTGCGGGGCGAGACCGGCGGCGAGCGCTGCCTTCTGCACCTTCTGTCCGTGCTCGTCGGTGCCGGTCAGGAACTTGACCTGGAATCCGTCGAGACGCTTGAAGCGCGCAAGCACGTCGCACGCGAGCGTCGTATACATGTGCCCTATATGGGGCACGTCATTGACGTAGTAGATCGGCGTCGTGAGGTAGTACGTCGGCGCTGGATTCATGGTGCTCCGGTCCGTCGCGGGACAGCACTCCTGAGGTGCGCGCACGCCTCAGCGTTTCAAGGCGGCCTCGACGTTGAGGAAAACGGCAAGCAGAATCTGCTTCAAGTCCATATTGGCGGTTTCTGCGCGCGCCAAGAGACGTGTTGAGTTCTCCCACACCTGCAACCACCGTTCAAGCCCGCCTGCCGCTGCCAGCCTGCCAATGGTTTCCGCCTCGCTTGCAAGCGCTTCCTGCGGTGGTGCGCCGCCGGCAACGCGCACAATGGAGGCGAGCCAGGCGCGCAACAGATCGGCGAGAAGTGCGAATCCCCCCTCCCCGCTCCCCTGCCCCTTCGCCACCTCACCGAGGTCGAGCACCGCCAGCGGCTCCACAGCGGGAAGCGCCCGGAACAGTCGCGTCAGCTGGCCCCGCAACCGTTCGCCCTCGCTGCTCGCCAGCCGCAGCGCGTGGCCGATGCTGCCGCGGGCGAGTCGCGCCAGCACCGCCGCCTCATCCGCTGTCGTCTCCGGCCGATAGCGCGGCAACAAGGCCGCGATGGTCTCCGTCGAGAGCGGCGCCAGCGTCACCGTGCGGCAGCGGGAGCGGACTGTGGCCGGCAGCATCCCCGGCGCATGGCTGACCAGGATGAGCACGGTCCCGTGCGGCGGCTCTTCGAGCGTTTTCAACAGCGCATTGGCGGCGTTGCGGTTCATCGCTTCGGCAGGATCGACGATCACCGCGCGCCACCCGCCTTCCGCGGCCGTTGCGGCGAGAAATGCGCCGGCCGCGCGGACTTCGGCGACGCTGATCTCAGTCCGGGGTGTCCCGCGCTTGGGATCGATCCCCGGTTCGAGGGTGAACAGATCGGCGTGCCCGCCGCTGGCGACGCGCCGAAACACCGGGTCACCAGGATCGACAAAAAGCGACGGCGAAACAGACGGCGGCGGCGGGGCATCGCCGAACAGATCGGCCGCCGCGGCCGAGGGCTCCCCTACCCGCGCGCTGGTGCCATGGCGAAACAGCCAGCGGACAAGCCGGAACGCCAGTGTCGCCTTGCCGATGCCCTTGGGGCCGCTGAACAACCATGCGTGCGCCGGCCGCCCCGCCGCGTAAACAGCGGCCAGATTGGCCTCGGCCTGCTCCTGGCCGAGAAGGTCAGGATTTGCGCGCGGCAGTGGCCACGAGCCGTCCACGTCGTCCGCGGCGCTCACGGCGCGCCCAACCCGATCCGCAGCCGATCGGCAACGATCCGCCGGATCCGCTGCGCCACATCCGCGACCGTCCCGCTCGCCGCAACGACGACGCATCGCTCCGGCTCGGCGCCCGCAATGGCAAGGAATCCGGCCCGCACCCGCGCGTGGAAGGTGCTGTCGAGCCGCTCGTAACGATCGCTCGGCTGGCCGCGGCTGGCAGTCCGCGCCTGGCCCTGGCCCGGCTCGACATCCAGCACCAACGTCAAGTCGGGCCGAAACGGGCCGATGACAAGCTGATGCAACGCGCTGATCATCTGCCGATCGCACCCCAGCCCATAGCCCTGGTAGGCCATCGTTGAATCGGCAAACCGGTCGCACACGACCCACGTGCCGCGGCTGAGCGCCGGCAGAACCACCTTGTCCAGGTGCTCCCGCCGGGCGGCGTAGTGCAGCAGAACCTCGCTGACGGCCGACCAGCCGTGGTCGGGAGCGTGCATCAGAAGCGCGCGGATCGCCTCCGCACCTTCGGTTCCGCCCGGTTCGCGGGTGGCAACAACAGGGTTACCTGCCGACCGCAGCGCGTCCGCAAGGAGCGCCACTTGCGTCGACTTCCCCGCCCCCTCCCCGCCCTCAAGGGTGATGAACCTCCCCTGCGGCCCGGCCGGCTGGGCGGCTGTCATTAACTGGCCAGACTGCCCGCCAGGTGCTTGATCGCAAAGACGAGCCGGCCAAAAACGCTGAGCCTCTCGACCGGCGTTCCGGCAACAAGCGATTGCTCGATCGGGCCGACGCCGGGTGTGTCAATCTTCAAGACCGCAAGCGGCTGGCCTTGCGCGATCGGCGCCGGAACCGGGCCGGTATAGCGGACGACAACGTTCATGCCCGGGCGTGCGGTTCGCGGCAACGTAACGAGGATGTCACGCTGGGTGACCAGCGGCACCTCGCGTGTCTCGCCGTACCAGACCTCAGCCTTGGCCACCTCCTCGCCAGCCTTGAACAGTTGCACGTTCTCGAATTCATGGAAGCCGTAATCCAACAGCCGTTGCGCCTCGTCGCTGCGCTCCTGCATGCTGCCGAGACCGTTGATGACCAGGACCAGCCGTCGCCCGCCACGGATGGCAGACGCGGTGAGGCCATAGCCGGAGGTCTTCGTATGGCCGGTCTTCAGGCCATCGGCTCCCCCCGCCTTGTAAAGGAGCGGATTGCGGTTGCCCTGGCGGATCGAGTTGTAGAAGAACTCCCGCTCAGAGTAGAAATTATAGTACTCGGGAAAGTCCTCAATGGTGTGTCTTGCCAGAAGTGCGAGATCCCGGGCCGTCGTTAAATGATCCGGTTCGGGCAAGCCGGAGGCATTACGGAAATGCGTATTGCGCATCCCGATTTCCCGCGCCTTCCTGTTCATTTCTTCGGCAAAGGCGGTCTCGCTGCCAGCCAGGCCTTCGGCAACCGCAATTGAGGCGTCGTTCCCGGATTGGACGATGATGCCGTGCAGCAGGTCTTCCACCCGAACCCGGTCGCCGACCTTGAGGAACATCGTCGAACCCTGGCTGGCGGCCCCCCCTTTCGACCAGGCGTTCTCGCTGATCGTCAATGTATCGTTCAGCCGCAACTCCCCCTTCTTCAAGCGGTCGAACAACATGTAGACGGTCATGATCTTCGTCATCGACGCCGGCCCCATCGGCTCGTCGGCGTTCTTCTCGAACATCACCGCCCCGGTTTGCATGTCGATGAGCAAGGCCTGGCGCGCCTTTGTCTCGATGGCATGGCAGCGCTGCGGTGCGAGTCCGGCAAGGAGTCCCATGGCCAGCCCGACCGCCATGATCACAAGGCTCCAGCGCAAGTGCCCCTCCCGCGCGCGTGTCAATTCGCTCATCCTCATAAGCACTTTCCCTCAGCGATTGCGGTCCGTCCCTGGCTCCGACGCAGCAAGCCCCCGCCGCTTGCCGTCAGCGCACCCATGGCCGCGCCCTTGGGTTCAATCATAAACGACCTGCGAGCCGGCGAACCCCTCGCCGATCACGCGCGCCAGCACCCGTTGCGCCTCGCCACTCGAAGCGAAGGGTCCGACCCGGACACGATACAGCCCGCGGCCGTCGGCGCTTGCATTGGTAATCGCAACGGAGCCCAGCCGGGCCAGCCGCTGCCGCGCCCACGCGGCATTTCTGGCGTCGGAGAAGGCACCGGCCTGAACATACGGCAGCGGGCGCGGCGCGTCACGTCTTGTCGCCGCAGTTGATGCGCGCTCGTGATAGACAGCGGGCCGCGCGGGCGCCATCGCCTGTTCAATCCATTCTTCGGCTACCGGCACATCTTCCGCTACAGAACCGGCTGGTTCCAGCGGATCGGCGCTCCGGCCCGGATTGCCGCCAACGCCGGCCGGCTGGCCTGAGTCCGCCGCGAGCAGAGCCAGCGCTGCCGGCGACAGAGCGACCTGCGGCGGCTCCGGCGTTACGCCTTCGCTTGAGGCCGTGTTCGCCGCAGTGGCGACCGGTGCAAGAGTTGGCGCCGCCGCCGGGGCCGGGTTCGTCGTGAGCGGGGTGGCAGCCACCGCAGTTGCAAGCTGCTCGGTCTGGGCAGCACCAAGCGCCTCCGCCAACTGTCGGCTTTCCTCAGCCTCGATCTCAACCCGAACCGTCGCCGTGCCTTTCTCATGAAAGCCCAGGAGTTGCGAGGCGCGCCGCGAAACGTCGATGATCCGACCGCCGACGAAGGGCCCGCGATCGTTGACGCGCAGCTTGATCGTGCGGCCATTGTCGAGATTGGTGACGCGGACGATGCTCGGCAGCGGCAGGGTCGTATGCGCCGCCGTCAGATCGTTCATGTCATAGACTTCGCCGTTCGCCGTCGCCTGGCCATGAAAACCGGGGCCATACCAGGAAGCGGTGCCGGTTTCGTCGTAGCCGTAGTCAACCCGCGGCGTGTACCATACGCCCTTGATTGCATACGGTTTGCCCACCTTGTAGAGGCCGCCGGTTTGCGGGTCGCGCGGGCGCGCCGACGGCCCCGGTTCAGGCGCCGAGGCGCACGCGCTGATAAGAAGGATCGCCGTCAGCGCGATCGACCGAACGGGCCAACCTCCTGGGCAGCGTAAGCGGGGATTGCCCGCAGGGTTCGACGGAGTATCGGTCATCGTGCTCAAGCCTCCCTTCGCACGCCATGGCCGCGGCTGGCACTACTCCGCTGCCGCAAGACGCAACCGATCGAGCAGTCTGGACGTCGGGAACCCGTCTGCCGGCAGATAGGCCGTGCGCTGGAAGTCGCGAATGGCATCACGGGTTCTGCTGCCGACAACGCCGTCCGCACCGCCCGTATCGAACCCCAGACGGCCCAGAAGTGTTTGCATCTCCAGTACGTCGGCACGGGAAAGGCCGACGACATCGCCGCGCTGGGGGGTCACGAACGGCCCGCGGCCGGCGATACGATCAGCGAGGTGACCGACGGTGACCGCGTAAGTGAAGGCGCGGTTCCAGGCCATGATGACACGGAAATTGGACGAGACGAGGAGCGCAGGCCCTGCCTCGACTCCGCCCGGCAGGATGATCGATGCGCGCCCAGAAGTGCCTTCCAAAGGCGCGCCCGATGCGCGCGTAACGCCCAGGTCGCGCCAGCTTTCGATCGGCATTTCGACATCGGGGCCGGCGAGGTAGTAGTCGAAGTCGCCCGGCAGCCGCACTTCCTCGCCCCAGCCGCGCGTGCCTTCCCAGCCGATCGAGGCCAGATAGTTGGCGGCCGATGCGAACACGTCCGGCATGCTGTGCCAGAGGTCGCGCCGCCCGTCGCCATCGAAATCGACCGCATAAGCGCGGTAGGTCGTCGGCATGAATTGCATCTGCCCAAGCGCGCCGGCCCACGATGCCCGCGCATCGGGAGCTACGTCGCCCGCCTGCACCAACTGCAGGAGCGCCAGCAGCTGCTCGCGAAAAAAGGGTCCGCGGCGGCCGTCGTAGGCAAGCGTGGCGAGCGCATCAGCGGCGCGAAACTGCCCAGTATTGCCGCCGAAATCGGTTTCCAGCCCCCAGAAGCTGACCAGCACCGCCGGCGGCACGCGGTACGTGCGCTCAACGGCCTGCAGCAGGTCGCGATAGCGTTGGAGCTGCGTCCGCCCCTGCTCCACCCGCGCAGGCGTTACGCGCGCGCCCAGATAGGACCAGAACGTGTCGACGAATTCGGGTTGCCGGCGATCGAGTTCGACGATTTTCTCGATCGGCCGACTGCCTGCCAGCACGCGATCGAAGACATCGTCGCGGATGCCCGCTGCCTGCGCTTCGTCGCGCAACGCCGCGAGCCAAGTGCTGAAGTCGGTTTCGGCGGCGCGCGCGGTCACCGGCCCGAGGCCCAACAGCAGCACCGCCATGATCGATACGTTGAGGAGGACACGCTTCATGGGCCCGAGATTACCCTGATCGCGGCACAAACCCCAGAGCCCCAGAACGAAAGCCCCGCAAGCGCCGCTCTGTCTGCAAATTCAATGCTGTAAGGCGGCGAGTCGGCCGCCCAAGGTACGCATCCACGCACGCTGACGGCGCCCTTTGCCGCGCGGCTGCGAATCAGCTTTGAGCAAGGTGCGCTCAGGCCGCGGCCAAGACCATGCGGACGCCGTCGGTCCCCGCAAGCCGGCGCGCCAACGCCGCGAACGCATCGATGTCCGCGGGCGGTGCCTGCAGCGAGACCTCGGCTTCTCCACCGCTGGTTTGCACCATGCCCGGCACGTTCACGCGGCGTGTCGCCAGATCATAAACGCCGTACACGGTCGCGATCGGCGCAGTGCCCGGGCTGCGGCGCAACTCCTGTGCGAGCGTATGGGCCGTGAGCGCGGCGTTCATGGCGACCGTTATCTCGATCAACGCCCGACGGTAGCCCACCTGGTGACTTACGTCTGCACCGTGCGCGAGCTCCAGCGCGCGGGCGGCACCGCGGACGACGACCACCACCCGATCGATGATCGTGCGCAACGGGTGGCTGGTTGCAAATGCCAAATACTGCGCTGGCTTGAGGAACACATCGACCGCCGCCGTGACCGCGCCACAGCCCGAATGTCCCAGCACCACCATCAGCTTGACGCTTTCGCGCAGCTGGCTGACGGCGTAATCGATGCTGCCGAGCGTGTCGGCGCCAAGCACGTTGCCGGCGACGCGGACGACGAACAGCTCGTTGCACCACTTGTTAAAGATCAACTCCGTTGGAACTCGCGCATCGGAGCAACCGAGAACGATCGCGAACGGATGCTGCTTTGGTGCCATTCCCTCGATCTCGGTAAAGCCGAGATCGCGCGGATCGAAGGGGACGAGCCGGCGAACCGACCCGCGGACGAGCGGCACCGTATCGAACAAATGCGCGAAATCACGGTTGCCGTCTTCCAGGCGGCGGCAAGCGTCCGCTGCACACGCGGGCATGTGTGTCGCGCGACACCGCTCCGCGTCATAGCGGAAAACGATCTCGAACACGTATCCTCCCTGGGTGCCTGGCTTATGCCGCCGACAGTGCATCGCAGCAGCCAGTCATCCCTTGATTATCGCCATTTTTTTCACATGATGCCGTGGTATCGGCAAGAACGCAACCGTGCGTGCGGACAAACGCGGCGGTGATGCCAACAAACAAAAATGGATGGAGGAGACGGTGAAGGTCTTTCAGGTCGAAGGCGGCTGGACACGCGAGAACGTCCGCATTGGCGAAAGGCCGGAACCCCTGCCCGGCCCGGGCGAGGTTCGGCTGAAAATGAAGGCAGCTTCGCTGAACTTCCGCGATCTGCTGGTACCGCTCAAAGGTTACGGCGCACGGATGAAAGCCCTGCCGCTGATATTGTTGAGCGATGGTGTCGGTATTGTCGATGCGATCGGCCCGGAAGTTTCAGCGCCGAAGCTGGGCGAGCGGGTCTGCCCCCTGTTCTTCCAATCGTGGTCCGCAGGCCCGCCAGACGAGCAGCGCCTGGGCTTCAGCTTAGGCTCCGAACTTGACGGCACCATGGCGGAATACATGGTGCTGCCGGCCAAGGGTGTCGTGCCGGTTCCGGATTTCTTGAGCGATGCCGAAGCCGCCACGCTGCCTTGTGCCGCACTCACTGCGTGGTCGGCGATCATAAAGGAAGGCTGCGTCCGGCCCGGCCAGAAGGTCCTGGTCCAGGGCACCGGCGGCGTCTCCCTGTTTGCGCTTCAGTTCGCGAAGCTCGCGGGCGCGTTCGTCATCGTCACCTCGTCGAGCGATGCCAAGCTGGAGCGGGCGCGCGAACTTGGCGCGGATGCGACCATCAACTACAAGACCACGCCGGAGTGGGGAAAGAGCGCACGTGCGCTTGTCGGCGGCGAGGGCCTGGATCACATCGTCGAGGTCGGTGGCCAGGACACACTGCCGCAGTCGCTGCGCGCCATCCGCCCCGGCGGCACGGTGAGCATGATCGGCGTACTCTCCGGCGGCATGATGGATGTGCGCTTAGGCATGATCGTCACGCGCCACATCCGTCTGCAGGGCATTACCGTCGGCAGCCGGGATGACTTCCTCGCGATGGTGCGCGCGGTCGAATGCCACCGCCTGCGTCCGGAAGTCGACCGCATCTTCGCGTTTGGTGAACTGCCTAAGGCGATGGACTTTCTCGCCAGCGGTCAGCACTTCGGCAAGCTCTGCATCGAGCACTGACGCCCCTGGTCTCCGCCAACCACCTCCGGCGCCAAACAGCCACACAGCGCTTTTGCATTTTGTCGCCGCGCGCGCGACAATAGGATGGTCAGGGTGAGGGCTGTCATGTCCATTCGCAAGATCGTCGTGCCGGTCGACGGGACACCGGCGGTTCAGGGGGCGCTGGAAACGGCGTTCTTCGTCGGCGGGTGGCTTGGGGCGCATGTCGAGGCAGTGCATGTGCGCGTCGAGCCGACGGCGGCAGTTCCCTTGGTCGGCGAAGGCATGTCCGGCGCGCTCGTTCAGGACTTAATCGAACTGACCGAGCGGGAATCGGCCGGACGCGCCGCCGCCGCGAAGGCGATGTTCGAGGATGCGCGGGCGCGCGCTGGGATTGCCGCGGCGGAAAACCCAACTCCCAGCGGGGCTTCGGCCCGCTTCATCGAGTTTCGCGGCATCGAGGAGGACGCAGTTGTCCGCCGTGCCAGACTGGCCGATCTGGTCGTCATCAGCCGGCCGATCGTTCACCCGGAGGTGCTGTCAACCGTCCCCTTCAGCGCCTTGATCTTCGAGAGCGCAGCGCCTGTCATGGTGGCGGCTGCGGCAGCGCCTGGCGCGCTGAAGCGGATCGTCATTGCCTGGAACGAAAGCAAGGAGTCGGCGCGCGCGATCAAGTACGCCCTGCCGCTCCTGCATCAGGCGACGAGTATTGACGTTATCTCCGTCGGCGCCGAAGCGGATGTCGACTCCGGCTGCGCCGGCGCGGTTCAGCTCCTCGCCTGGCACGGCATCGCTGCCACGCCGCGCGTCCTCGCCGATAACGGCTCCCCGGACCAAACCTTGAGCGATGCCTGCAAGGATGCCGACATGGTGGTTATGGGCGCGTACACCCACAACCGGTTGTGGCAGATCATTCTTGGCAGCGTCACTCAACACATGATCGAGCGGACCCCGCTCCTGTTGTTCATGGCACATTAGTGCGGCGACCGGCCGTGCTGATTCCGCGAGCGGCTACCGTCAAGGCGCTTGCGCAGCCGGGGCAGATTCAGAGTCGGGCACGGACGGCGCGAGTTGATCCGCAAGCGCGGCGACCTTTCCGATAATGATCAGTGTTGGCGCCGCGTGATCGAGGTCGCGCACCGCCGTCGGCAGATCCGCCAGGGTCGTGCGGATCGTCTGCTGATCGGCGCGCGTCCCGTTTACAACCGCAGCCGCGGGCGTGTCCGGCGGCAGGCCGTGCCCGATGAGTTGAGCGCTGATGCGGCCGATGTTAGTCCGGCCCATGTAGATCACCAAGGTCGCGTCCGGTTCGGCGAGCTTGGCCCAGTCCAACACCAGCGGCTCGTCCTCTTTCGCGTGGCCCGTGATCAGCTGAACCCGATGCGCGAGGTCGCGGTGGGTAAGCGGAATGCCCGCCGCGGCGCTGCAGCCCGAGGCCGAAGTCACCCCCGGCACGACTTCGAACGGAATGCCCTGCTGGGCCAGATGGAGCGCCTCCTCGCCGCCGCGGCCGAACAGGTAGGGATCACCGCCCTTGAGGCGCACCACCGTGCGGCCACTCAAAGCGAGGGTTGCCAGAAGCGCATTAATCTCGGCCTGCGGCATGTGGTGGTTACGCGCCATCTTGCCGGCGAATACCTGCGCCGTGCCGGCGGGAATCAGGTCGAGAATCTCTTGCGAAACCAGGCGATCGAAGACGATCACATCGGCTGCGCGCACGAGCCGCAGAGCCTTCACGGTCAGGAGATCCGGATCGCCCGGTCCTGCGCCGACGATGAAAACGCGGCCCCGGCCGGGTGCAGATGGCGTACTCATGTCCTTCAATATCCCAACAATGCGGCTGGTGGGCGCTGTCATGCCGCAGCCGTGGTGGCTGCGGGGAAAGGCTGCTGCCGACCCCTCCTCGATTTCTGGGCAACATCTCTTGGCTTTTCAAGGCACGACGCGCATATTGACCCCAGCCGTTTCGTTGCTTTCGTGTACCCTGTTGGGGAATGGTCCGGTTGCCGAATGAGTACTGTCAGCGCGCATGCAGCGGCTGATCGGAAAAGAGGGATAGCCATCTGGCTGTTCGTCCTCGCGGGCTTCGTTTTTCTCATGGTTGTCCTCGGCGGCGCGACGCGGTTGACGCATTCGGGGCTGTCGATGGTCGAATGGCGGCCCATCACCGGCTGGCTGCCGCCGTTGACCGAGGCGGAGTGGCAGCGGACATTCGCAGCCTACCAGGACTATCCAGAGTACCAGAAAATCAACGCCGGAATGACCCTCGAAGCGTTCAAGGGCATCTTCTGGCTCGAGTACGTGCACCGGCTGACGGGCCGGCTGATGGGGGTCGTTTTCCTCCTTCCCTTCCTCGTCTTTCTGCTCAGGCGGCAGATCGACCGCCCGCTCGGCCTCCGGCTCGCTTTCGTTTTTTTTCTCGGCGCGCTGCAAGGCGGTCTCGGCTGGCTGATGGTCAAGAGCGGCATGGTCGACCGGCCCGATGTCAGCCAGTACCGGCTGGTCGCCCATCTGACCGCGGCGCTGCTGATCTATGGTTTGATCTTGTGGACGGCGCTCGGGCTGTTGGCGCCACCGCAGCCAGCGCGGCTCCAAGCGCAACCAGGGCCGCGACCGCTGTTCCTGGCCGCGGTGGGCACAAGCGTGCTCGTGCTGCTGATCATCATCTGGGGCGGGTTCGTTGCCGGCACCGATGCCGGATTCGCCTACAACACCTTTCCGCTGATGGATGGCGAGTTGGTGCCATCCCTGATCCTTCCATACCACCCGTTGTACGTGAACTTTTTCGAGGACGTGACCACCATCCAGTTCACGCACCGCCTGCTGGCGACCGTTGTGTTGGTCGCGGCGATCGGTTTGTTCATCTCTTGCCGGACGATGCGGGCTGAGGCGCGCGTGCGCCGGGTGGCGGGCCTGCTCCTGCTGGCGATCGCGGCACAATACAGCCTCGGCGCCGCTACCGTCCTGATGGCCGTGCCGGTTCCGCTGGGCGTCGCGCACCAGGGTGGCGCTGTCGTCGTGTGGTCACTTTCGCTTTGGCTCACGTTTGTGTTGCGGCCGGGAGCGGCGGTTGCCCCCATCCGGGCCGAGCATTTTGCTGCACGCGGCAATACGATATCCATTCCCGCGGCATCTTATGACAGTGCCACGGTTGCGGCTGTGCAGAGGAAGCCGGGGTGATCGCGTTCAATCAAATCAAGACGTTAGGCGCGGTCCTGATCTCGGTCGCCATCGGCGCCAGCTTCGGGCCGGGCCTGAATGGCTGCTCGGACCAGTCCGCGCAGATGGAGACGGCGCTCGCCTCCCTGGGCTTCGACTTCTACCGATTGTCCGAGCGTGGTCGGCGCGAGATTGGGCGATTTTCCGCGGTGTTCCAGGAATACGCGGCAGATCCCGAGAACACCCGTCAGCTCAAGCACTTTCGCGACGCCTATAAACGAATCAGCGACGCCTATGTGGATGACCTGCCGGATGGCAAACTGATCGAGGCTGCCGTTCAGGGCGTCAAGGCGCAAAACCCCAAGCCGCATTCCTTGCCGGCCGCGCAGCTCGTCGAGATTGCGCTCGATGCAATGACCGCCGCCCTTGATCCCCACTCTGCCTACCTCAATCCCGAGGAACTGCATGAGTCGGAGCTGGTCACGTCGGGCGAGTTCGGCGGCCTCGGCATCCAGATCACCCAGCAGGACGGCCTCATCAAGGTTATCGCTCCGATCGAGGGCACGCCCGCCGAGCGGGCCGGCATCAAGACCGGCGACCTGATCACCCACATCGACGGTGTTTCGGTACGCGGCATGAGCCTCAAGGACGCCGTCAACACCATGCGCGGTCAGCCCGGCACCAAGGTCGAGCTTACCCTACAGCGTGATGGTCGGTCGCCGATGCGGATCAGCGTCGGTCGCGCCATTATCACCATCGAGCCGGTGCGCTGGTTTGTCGAAGGGGATATCGCTTACGCACGCGTGGTCGGCTTCAACGAAAAGGCAGCGCAGCGGCTGGAAGAAGCCCTGAGCGACCTGCGCGCCCACCATCCGCACATGGCCGGGCTGGTCCTTGACCTCCGCAACAACCCCGGCGGGTTGCTCGACCAGTCGGTTGCGATCGCCGATGCCTTCCTGGACAACGGCTTGATCGTCAAGATCCGCGGCCGTCAGGCAGCAAGCGAACGCGGTTTTCCGGCCGAGCCGGGCGATCTTGTCGCCGGCTTGCCGATCGTCGTTCTCATCAATGCCGGCTCCGCCTCGGCAGCGGAAATTGTCGCCGCTGCGCTCGGCGATAACGGCCGGGCCACCGTAATGGGATCGACCTCGTTCGGCAAAGGCTCGGTCCAGACGATCATGCGCCTGCCCGAGGGAGGCGCCTTGAAACTGACGACCGCCCTCTATTACAGCCCGTCGGGAAGTCAGATTCAGGCCCGCGGGATTACGCCACGCATCCAACTGCTGCCAGCCAAGGACAAGGACGCCGAGCAGGAACCGCACGAGGTCGACCTTCCAGGCGCCCTGCCCGCCCGCGACCCGGTACGGCAAATGGCCGAAACGTCGGTCGACACCCAGATGTGTCCCCCCGTCGGGCCGACCAAGGATCGGGAGATCGGCTGTGCAATGGCCTACCTCAAGGCCGGTTCGACCGATCGCTTCCTTGCCGCCATCAAGGCGCAGCCGCGCCTATGACCGCCGCCCGCATCGGCGTCTTCCACCTACCTCTCGATGGCGCCTGACTCGATGGCGCCTGAAAGGATGGCTGCGGGCCAGCGCAGCGCAGCGTTACTCTCCCCGCCGGCTGAGGTGACGCGGCTGAACTTCCAGGCGCTGTGGAAGAGCACTCCCGTCGGCAGCTACAGCTTCGTCATCACGCCGTCGGCCGACGGCAGCGGGATGACGGTCAGCCACGCGTTCCTTATCCGCGTCAAGATCGCCTTCGTCACCATGTTCCGTTACGAGCATCGTGTCGAAGAAGTCTGGCGGGCCGGCCGGCTCCAGGAACTCAGCGCAGAGACGCATGATGCCGACGGTACGATCCACGTTCGCGCCCAGCGCACCGGAGGGGCGATCGCGATCGAGGGGCCGAACGGTGGCGCTACAGCCCCGCACACTCTTCTAACCACCACATGCGCGTGGCATCCCGCCTTCATCGCTCAGAACCGTGTCCTTGATGTCTCTGACGGCGGCATCGTCGCTCTCGCGGTAAACGCGTTGGGCGCAGCGAGCCTCGTGATTGAAGGCAACGAAATCGAAACCGAGCACTATGCGTTCACATCGCCTTACCTGGCCGGGGAGCTGTGGTATCGCCCTGGCTCGACCCTCGTCCGCGCCGAGATCGAGAAAAAGGGTCACCGGATCGTGCTCGTTACCCACCCCTGAGCAGAGTGACCGTCACTAGCGATCACCATCCTTACAGGCCGAGCAAACTGCGGCCTTTTCGCGCCCAAGCGCCGCATGCTAGGCTTTGCTCCAGCCTTCGCCGTTCCGGCCGCGTTGACTGAGCAGGCCGCACGAAGGTCCAAAGCAAGGGGAAACCCGCATGGCGCTGCTGGACGAACTCCTGAAAAGGAACGTGATCACGGGCCTCGCAATCGGGATCGGCGTCACGGTTTTAGGTCCCATCCTGCTGCCACCGCTGGTGCGCGCGGCCAAGCCTGCGGCGAAGGCTGCGATCAAGAGCGGCCTTGTCCTGCTCGAGAAGGGTCGGGAAACCTTGGCCGAGCTTGGTGAGATGACCGAAGACATCGTCGCCGAGGCCAAGGCGGAACTGGCGCAGGAGGCTGACTCCGTGGCCGGCACACCCTCCGATGCCATGGAAGGCGCTTCAAACCCGACGCAAGGCGTTGCCTAGAACACCCACGGCCTATCTGAGCCATGCCATCACCGGTCGTGCCAGGCTCAAGATACCGGCGCGCCGCGGTGATCAAGCGTATTTCGCCGTCCTTGCCGAACGGCTTCAGCGCGACTGTCCAGGCGTGCGGAGCGTCCGCGTCAATCCGTTGACTGCGAGCGTGCTGATCGAGCATGCCGAGCCGCTGCCGCCGCTTGGCATCTTTGCCGCTGGCACCGGGCTTTTTCTCCTCGAAGCAACGCCGCCGCCGCTTCCCCCCGTCGGTCCGACGCTCCGCAGTGCCGCATCCACGCTCGACCGCTCGGTGCGGCGCACCGCCGGCGGGACCTGGGACCTGTGGACGCTGCTTGCTCTCGTGCTGTTGAGCCTCGCCCTCGTTCAGGTGCGCAGGGGCACGGTGCTTCCTCCCGCCGTTTCCCTTACGTGGCAGGCGTTGACCGCGCTGGGCTTGAGCCACCTCATGAACAGCAAGAACGGCGCCAACGGCGGCCTATAGCCCCGAAGCTTGAGCAGACTCCGCCTCACCCCGCCTGCAAGGCATCAACCTTGTCCGTGCGCTCCCAAGGCGTCTCCAGATCAAGCCTGCCGACGTGGCCATAGGCCGCAAGCCTTCGGTAGAACCCCTGTTCGTTGCGGCTCGGCAAGAACCGCAGGTCGAACTGGCGAATGATCCCTGCCAGGCGGAAGTCGATCGCGCGGGTGATGCGTGCTGCGATTTCGCGGTCGGGGATGCGGCCAGTGCCAAAGGTCTCGACCTGTGTGCTCACCGGCCGCGCCAATCCGATCGAATAGCTGAGCTGCACCTCGCACTCGCTCGCAAGGCCGGCACGGACGACGTTTTTGGCCGCATAGCGCGCCATGTAGGCACCGACCCGGTCGATGCGCGACGGATCCTTGCCGCTCAGCGCCGAGCCGCTCTGGCGTGCGTATTCGCCATAGGTGTCGACCCCCGTCTTGCGGCCGGTAAGACCCGCATGCATCGCCGGGCCGCCGATCAAGACCGGTCCGAAGGGATTGATGAAGATGCGCGTCGCGTGGTCCGGCCCGACCGGCTCGTCGTGGAACACCGGCTTAACGACGTGTTCCATAAGATCGTCATGCAGTTGTTTGCGCTTGACTGGCCGGCCGGCCTTCGATGCCGCGATCAGGGTCAAGCCATGGATCCGGCGCGCCCGCCGATGCCGGTATTCGACGCTCACCTGGGTCTTGCCGTCGGGAGCCAGATACGCGAGATCGCCCCCCTCGCGCACGGCAGCGAGCCGCCGCGCCAGCTTGTGCGCGAGCCAGATCGGCAGCGGCATCAAGGCCGGGGTCTGTCCGCATGCGAAGCCGAAAACGGTCGCCTGATTGTCGACCACGAGGCGCTCGATCTCGTCATCACCCATCTCGCGTTCGTCGCGCTCGCTCCTCTCCTCGCGCGGCAGTTCGTTGAGGCTGGTCATGACGCTGCAGGTCTTGGGATTGAAGCCTTCGTCCTCGTAGCCCGCGTCGTGGACCACCTGCCGCGCCACGCCCGGCAGATCGACGGTTGCCTTGGACGCAAAGCGGGCCGCGAGGAACAAGATGCCGGTGGCGACGACGCTTTCGACCACGATCTTCGAGAAAGGATCTTGCTGCATGAAGCGATCGACGATGGCATCGCTGATGCCATCGCAGAGCTTGTCGGGGTGCCCGGCAGTGACCGATTCCGACGTGAAGATGAAGTCTTCTTTCATGGCTTTGCCTTGGTCACTGGCAGCGGCACGGTAGCACCCTTGGCCAGTTCGTTGAGCAGCAAGGGCGCTACACCGGCGGCGGCGGTCACCGCCCAGTCGCGCGGAGCCAGCGGTACCAGCCCCAGCAGGCGCCTCAGCGGCGGCACCAGAAATCCCAGCGCCTGCAACGCAAACGAGCCGATGAGCGCGCTCCGCAGCACAGGATTGGGCGCAAGCGTGCCGCTGCCGAACACGACCCGGCGATCGGACCGGCAGCTAACCGCATGCAGCAGTTGCGCGGTGATCAGGCTCATAAAGGTCATTGTGCTGGTTTTCGCCGTTGGTCCGTAGCGCAGATTGCCATAGACGCAGGCCGCCAGCGCGCCGCTGCCGATGACGGCCCCCTCGATGGCGATCGTGCGCAGATCCTGCTGCCGCAAGATTGCCTCGCCGGCCGGATGCGGGGCTTCTTGCATCACCGCCTCATCGCCGGGCTCAAGCGCCAATCCAAGCGCCGGCACCACGTCGCTCAAGAGGTTGATCCACAACAACTGCATCGGTGTCAGTGGCGAGCCAAGCCCAGCGCTGGTGCCGAGCCCGGCGACCATGATCTCGGTCATGTTGGTAGCCAGCAGAAAACGCAGCGACTTGCGCACGTTGGCAAAGATCACCCGGCCGCGGGCGATTGCGGTTGCGATCGACTTTGGATCGTCATCAGCCAGGACGACATCGGCGACATCGCGCGCGACCTCCGTTCCGCTCCGCCCCATGGCAATGCCGATGTTGGCGGCGCGCAGGGCGGGGCCGTCGTTGATGCCGTCACCGGTCATCGCCACCACCAGGTTGGCCCGCTGCAGCGCCTGCACGATCTGCAGCTTGTGGCTGGGCGTCACCCGCGAGAACACGTGGGCACGTTGCGCGAGCGCCGTCAGCACATCGGGCGGCAGGTCTTCCAAGCGCACGGCGTCGAGGATCTCCACCTGTCCGCTCGTACTCAATCTCAGGGATTTGGCAACGGCGTAGGCGGTCGCGCTCTGATCGCCGGTGATCATGATCGTAGCGATGCCGGCTCCGTGAAACGTCTGCATCAGCGCGCGCATCCCCGGACGCAACTCGTCCGCCATGCCAATCAACCCGAGCCAGGTCAATCCGTCTTCCGCACCGGCGTCAGCCGCGGAGCACAGCTTTGAGGCAAACCCCAGGACGCGCAGGGCTTCGCCGGCCAGCCGGTCGTTCGCGCGCTCGATTTCCTGCCGGTCAGCGTCCGTCAGCGGGACCGGCGTTCCGCCCTGCAGCTGCCACCGGCACATGGCGAGCACGGCGCTGGGGCTGCCCTTGACCGCCAGCAGCCCCTCCCCGGCTTCGATCGCGTGGTGCGTCCCCATGAAGCTGCGCTGTTCGCTTCGGTAGGTCGCCGCCGTCAGCGGGTGGCAGCGCCGTACGTCGGCGACATCGAAGCCTAAGTCGAGCGCCAGGCGAACCAGCGCTGCTTCGGTCGGCGAGCCTTTGAGATGAACCGTGCCGCCGCTGGTGCTGATCTCGGTATCGTTGCAGAGCACAGCCACGCGCAGGATCTGCGTAAGCGCGTCGCCCACCGCCGGTACGTCCGTGGTCTCCTCGTCCTGCAGCCCGCCGTTCACGACCCGCAGCATCCGGCCGTCGCAGGCAAGCGCGGCGACGGACATGCGATTGAGGGTCAGCGTTCCGGTCTTGTCGAAACAGATCACCTGGACCGCGCCCAGCGTCTCGACCGCGTGAAACCGGCGCAGCAGGACCTTGCGCCGGCGCATATCGCGGATACCAAGCGCCAGTGTTGTGGTGGCAATGGTCGGCAGCCCCTCCGGAACGGCTGCGACCGCAAGCGAGATCGCCGTTTTCAGCATCGGCAGCAGGCCATAGCCGCGCGCCAGGCCGACTGCGAACAGGACGCCGCAAATGCCGCCAGAGAGCCACGCGAGCTGGGTACTCAGCCGCCCGAGCTGCACTTCCATCGGCGTCGGCGGCGGCTCTGCGGCGCCGATCAGGGTCTGGATGCGGCCGATTTCGGTCTCGCTGCCGGTCGCGATGACGACCGCGCGGCCGTTGCCGCCCGTCAACGCCGTCCCCCGGTAAACCATGTTGGTCCGCTCGGATAATGGCGTATCCGCGCCGCAGATGAGATCGGCGCCCTTGCGCACCGGCAGGCTTTCGCCGGTCAGGGGCGATTCATCGGCGGTAAGATCACGCGTAGCGACAAGCCGGGCATCGGCCGCAACATAGCTGCCCGGCTCGAGGATCTGGATATCGCCGACGACGACGCGATCGACGGCAACCTCCTGCTCGCGGCCGTCGCGGACCACCCGCGCGCGCACCTGTACCGGTGTGTTCAGGGCCTCGATGGTGCGCACCGCTTCGCTTTCGGTCGCATAGCCGATGACCGCATTGGCGGCGACGACGCCCAGGATCACCACCGCGTCGATGGCGCCCCCGGTGGCGACAGAAATCACCGCCGATGCGGCAAGAAGCGCCACCGGCAGGGTCGCGACCTGCTCAATGAGGATCGCAAACCGGGACCGCCGTGGCGGCTGCGGCAGACTGTTGGGACCAAACCGCTGCAGGCGCTGACCGGCCTCGGTGCTCGACAGCCCCTGCTGCGGGCAGGTGCTGGTCAGCGCAATGACGTCATCGAGGCAAAGGGAATGCCAAGCTGGCGCTGGCATCGGCGCATCGGCGCCACGCCTGTCAGCCCCGGCCTGCGGCTTTGGCTGAACTCGCGCCTGAGCGAGCGGTTTCGCCTGCGATCGCTCCGGCGCTGCCGTTGTGCGCCGCGCGGTCCGTGTTCTCGTCACCGCTGATGGCGCTAGTCGCCCGGCGCCTGCGGCCGAAGGGGCATGCCAGCTTGCCGCGGCCGCAGCGCTGATCGCCGCCGCGAGTGTGGCATGATCCGTCGGAGCTGCAAAGGAGATCAGCACCGTCCCGGTCAGGCTGCTGGCGGAGACCGCAAGCACGCCCGCTCGGCCGGCCAGAGCCTGCTCCAACTGCTGTTTCAATGCCGGCGAGCGCTTGAGGCCGCCGACACGAAAGCGCACCCGCCCCGGAACGGCGCAATGCACAACGCTGACAAACACACGTGGCAGCCGCCCAGGGTCGCCGCTTACGCCGCGCTCGGCAGCACCTCCTTCGTCGGTGCCGCTCGTATCCACCCTAGACTGTCACGGCGATCCTGCGCACACGCGTCCAGGCGCGCACTGTGACCGCGCGCCGCACCCGTTCCGCCGCTGGATCATCATTCTGCTGGAGAAGCGTGCACCAGCGCTCGCTCAATGGTGCGTAGCAACGGCAGCGCATAGGTCGCGTCGTCAACCTCGCACGCCCGGATAGCCGTTCTAAGATCGGCCAAGATGCGGTACACGGTCTCGATTTCGAGCCCGCCTGGCTCAAGCGGAAATGCGGTTGCCATGTGCTTCCCTCAAGGAGGCGCAATTCTTCCTGTTATTTTCAGTTAGCGAATTCTCTTGCCGCCTGCAATAGCGCGTTGATAGGCGGCTCCTCAGAAAAGAGCGGCCGTGTCCGTGCTGCGCCGTCTCCGCCACGACCGAGAGTGGAGTCAGGCATGGCCGCCCTATGGTCTGTTGACGCTGCAGGCGTTTTCGTCCTTTCAAACCGCGCGCAGAGTCCCCAAAATACGCTGATGACGTTCGCACAAGGGCTGACTTCGAGAAGAGACCGCGCTGCATGGTAATGACACTTCTTTTGACGCACCCGGATTGCATGGCGCACGAGATGGGGGACTGGCATCCGGAGGCACCGGCGCGGCTCAAGGCTGTGCTCAAAGCACTCGATACGGACCAGTTCCGGGAACTGGATCGGCGCGAAGCACCGAAAGGCACGGCGCGCCAGATCGAACATGTGCATGCGCCCTTCTATGTCGAGGCGATCTTTGAGAACGTGCCGGCGAGCGGACATGTCCACCTTGATCCGGACACGGCAATCAACTCGGCCTCAGGCGAGGCTGCCCTGCGGGCCGTCGGCGCCGTGTGCACGGCCGTCGATGCTGTTGTCACCGGCTCCGCCCGGAATGCTTTCTGCGCCGTACGGCCGCCTGGTCACCATGCCGAGTCATCGGCGGCGATGGGGTTCTGCCTGTTCAATAACGTCGCGATTGCCGCGGAACACGCTCGTCGGGCGCACGGTATCGAGCGCGTCGCGATGATCGATTTCGACGTTCATCACGGCAACGGCACGCAGAACCATGTGTTTCGTTACCGCGACCTGTTCTACGCTTCGAGCCACCAATGGCCGTGCTATCCGGGCACCGGCATGGAGCATGAAACGGGCGTCTTTAATAACATCTGCAACGTACCGTTGCGTCCGGGCAGCGGGTCGGAGGAGTTTCGGCGCGGCTACTTAGAGAAAATTCTGCCAGCGCTGCGCAATTTTGGGCCAGAGCTGGTTCTGATTTCGGCCGGCTTTGACGCGCATGCCCGCGATCCGCTGGCGCAGCTGCGTCTGGAAACCGCCGACTTCGCCTGGGTCACCCGGCAAATCCTCGATGTCGCCGACAAGTGCTGTAGCGGCCGGGTCGTTTCGACACTGGAAGGCGGATACGACCTCGACGCGCTCGCCGCAAGCGCAGCCGCGCACGTGCTAGCGCTGATGGGCCACTAAAGCGGTGCGTGCGAGCCCCTCTCCTTGAGGGTGGCCGGCGCAAGCGCGGTTTTCCCTCCCTACCGATGCAAATGCGCAACAGCCATGGCACGGCGTGAGGACGGTTGCGGACCAGCGGCCGGAATCTCCTTGCGCAGTTGAGAAAAACTCGCGACAAGGGCGGCTTCATGGCGCATTTGCGGCTTGATCGGGTTGGCTGGTGGCGGGGCAACTTGGCACCGGCGGCGGCTGAAAACACGTCCAGGGGGGCAAGTTGAGCACGAACGAAGACGCGCGTGACATTGCCTTTATGACCTTCGAGGACGCACTCGTTGAACTGGAGGCGATTGTTCGACGACTGGAAGAGGGCACGGCTAAGCTTGACGAAGCGATTGCTGCCTACGAGCGAGGGGCTGCCCTCAAACGCCACTGTGAGCGCAAGCTCGAAGAAGCCAAGGCTCGCGTTGACAAGATTATTGCCGGCCCTGATGGCCAGGTTTCGTCCGAACCCGCCAAGCTGGACTGAGGAAGCATCTTGTTCGAGATAGAAGCGGCGCTCGCCCAAAACGCTCGCGATGTCGATGCCGTGCTCGGTAGCTTGTTGCCGGCGAGCGACGATCGCGAAGCGCGGCTGATGGAGGCCGTCCGCTATTCGACCCTTTCAGGTGGCAAGCGCATCCGTCCGTTTCTGGTGCGCTCGAGCGCCGACCTGTTCGGTGTCAGCCATGGCCTCGCGCTCAGGGTCGCCGCCGCGATCGAGATGATCCACTCCTATTCGTTGATCCATGACGATCTTCCCGCCATGGATAACGACGATCTGCGCCGCGGGATGCCGACTTGTCACGTGAAGTTTGATGAAGCAACCGCGATCCTCGCTGGCGATGCCCTGATCGCGCGCGCGTTCGAGGTCCTCGCCGAGCCTGCCACTCACGCGGATCCGCGCGTTCGCGCTGATCTTGTTGTCGAGGTCGCCCGCGCTTCGGGTGGCGAAGGCATGGTCGGCGGCCAGATGCTCGACCTCCTGGCGGCCCAGTGGAAGCTTGAGATCGCCGAGATTACCCGCCTGCAGCGCCTCAAGACCGGCGCTTTGATCGCCGTTTCGTGCGAGGCGGGAGCAATCCTCGGCAAGGCGGCCGACTCCCATCGCCATGCCTTGCGTGCCTACGCGCACGACTTAGGACTGGCCTTCCAGATTGCCGACGACCTGCTCGACGTCGAAGGAAGCGCCGAGGAAACGGGCAAACGAACGCATAAGGACGAAAGCGCCGGCAAGGCGACGTTCGTCTCGATCCTCGGGCCCGAACGGGCGCGCGCCCAGTCGCACATGTTGGCGCATCAAGCGATCCAACACCTTGAGCCGTTTTCCGCGCAGGCAGAGCCCTTGCGCGCGCTGGCGCTTTTCGTCGTGACGCGGCGGTATTGAAGATCCGACCGCCCAGCGCCGACAGATGATGCCAGCGCCGACAGATGATGAATGTGACACGTTCCACCAGAGGAGGCAGATCGTGACCACCCCACCGCCGACCCCTCTTCTCGACCAGGTCAATGATCCGGCCGACCTCCGGAAGTTGTCGGAAGAACAGCTACCGCAGTTGGCGCAGGAACTGCGCGGTGAAACCGTGCGCGTGGTCTCCTTCACCGGCGGCCATCTGGGCGCGAGCCTGGGTGTCATCGAGCTGACGCTCGCGCTGCACTATGTCTTCGATACGCCGCGCGACCGGTTGATCTGGGATGTCGGCCACCAGGCGTACCCGCACAAGATCCTCACTGGCCGCCGCGGCCGCATGCTGACTTTGCGCCAGGGAGGAGGCCTATCCGGCTTCACCAAGCGCTCGGAGAGCATCTACGATCCGTTCGGCGCTGCCCACACGTCGACCTCGATCTCAGCCGCGCTCGGCATGGCTGTCGCCCGCGACCTGCGGGGGGAGGACCACAACGTCATTGCCGTCATCGGCGACGGCGCAATGAGCGCCGGCATGGCCTACGAGGCGATGAACAACGCCGGCTGGATGGACTCGCGCCTGATCGTTGTCTTGAACGACAACGACATGTCGATCGCGCCGCCGGTAGGCGCGATGAGCGCGTATCTCTCGCGGTTGATCTCGTCCCGGCCCTACCGGTCGATCCGGCACGTGCTGAGCGACTTGACCAAACAGTTCCCGCGCGGTCTCAAGGTGGCGGCGAGACGGGCGGAGGAGTACGCCCGCGGCCTCGTCACCGGCGGCACGCTGTTCGAGGAGCTGGGCTTCTTCTATGTCGGCCCGGTCGATGGCCACAATCTCGACCATCTGTTGCCGGTGTTGAAGAACCTGCGCGCGGATCGCGATCCGGGCCCGATCCTTTTGCACGTGGTGACCAAGAAAGGTCACGGCTATCCGCCGGCGGAGAAATCCGCGGACAAGTACCACGGCGTCGGCAAGTTCGATGTCGTCACCGGTGAGCAGGTCAAGCCGAAGGCCAACGCGCCTTCCTACACCGACGTGTTCGCCCGCGCCCTGATCAGCGAGGCGGAAAAGGATGAGCGGGTCACCGCGATAACGGCGGCGATGCCGGCCGGCACCGGCCTCGACAAGTTCGCCAAGCGGTTCACGAACCGGTTCTTCGATGTCGGCATTGCCGAGCAGCATGCGGTGACCTTTGCCGCCGGCCTCGCCGCCGAGGGCTTGAAGCCGTTTGCCGCCATCTATTCAACCTTCCTGCAGCGCGCCTACGATCAGGTGATGCACGACGTCAGCCTGCAGAAGCTGCCGGTTCGGTTCGCCATCGACCGTGCCGGGCTGGTCGGTGCCGACGGCGCCACCCACGCCGGCGCCTTTGACATCACCTATCTCGGCTGCCTGCCGCACATGGTGGTCATGGCCGCCGGCGACGAAGCCGACCTGGTACACATGGTGGCGACGGCGGCCGCGATCGATGACCGGCCTTGCGCGTTTCGCTATCCGCGCGGCGAAGGCATGGGCGTCGACATGCCGACCCACGGCACGCCGCTGGAAATCGGCAAAGGCCGCATCCTGCGCGAAGGCAACGCGGTGGCGATCCTCTCCTTCGGCGGCCGCTTGAGCGAGGCGATGAAGGCATGCGAGGAGCTGGCCGCGCGCGGTTTCTCGACCACGCTCGCCGATGCCCGCTTTGCCAAGCCGCTCGACTGCGAGCTGGTGCGCCGGTTGGCGACCGAGCATCCGGTGCTGATTACGCTGGAGGAAAACGCGGTCGGTGGCTTCGCAGCCCACGTCATGCACTACCTCGCGACCGAGGGGCTCCTCGACCACGGCCTCAAGCTCCGCCCGCTGTGCCTGCCGGACATCTACATCGATCAGGACAAGCCGGAGCTGCAGTACGATCTGGCTGGCCTCAACGCCGTCCAGATCGTGGCCACCGCCTTGCGCGCCCTTGGCCTGGACAAGGAAGCAGCCGGCGCAGCGGCGCGCGCTTGATCGGCAGGTATCCCGCCGCTTGACCGCCCACCCCTCTCGACCACGGGGGTGGTGACTGAACGCACGCGAGGATGGCTGGCACCGAAAAAACGCGGCTCGATCAGCTGCTGGTCGCCCGCGGGCTGGCTGAGAGCCGCAGCCGGGCGCAGGCGCTGATCATGGCCGGCCTTGTCTTCTCCGGCGAGGAACGGCTGGACAAGGCCGGGCACATGCTGGCGGCGGACGCGCCGCTCACGGTGCGCGGCCGGGATCATCCGTGGGTCTCACGCGGCGGCCTCAAGCTGGCGCACGGGCTCGACCACTTCGGCATCGATCCGGCAGGCTTGGTCGGCCTTGATGTCGGCGCATCCACCGGCGGCTTCACCGATGTCCTGCTCGCCCGCGGCGCGCGCCACGTCTTTGCCGTCGACGTCGGCTTCGGCCAGTTCGCCTGGAAGCTCCGGAACGACCCGCGGCTAACCTTGCTTGAGCGCACCAACTGCCGGCGGCTGACGCACGCAGACGTGCCGCCCGCGGTCGATCTCATCGTCTGTGACGTGAGCTTCATCGGCCTGGAGGTAGCGCTCCCCGCCCCGCTCGCGCTCACAAGTCCGACAGCGCACCTGATCGCCTTGATCAAGCCGCAGTTCGAGGCCGGGCCGGGGGAGGTCGGCAAGGGCGGCATCGTCCGCGATGTTTTCGCCCGCCAGCGCGCCTGCCACCGCATCGGCGCGTTTCTCGCCGCTCAAGACGGCTGGCAGGTCCTGGGCCTCACTTTGAGCCCCATCACCGGCGCCGACGGCAACGTCGAGTACCTGATCGCCGCGCGAAAGGGGTAGGGCGCGAGCGGCCCAGGCAGTTGATGCGCGGGTCTTCCGCCCGCGCATGACGGCAGGGAGGGAGACCGGCGGCAACTGCAGCGTCCGCCCCCTCTCGCCCGTCGTGGCCGGCTAAAGGCCCGGCAGGCGCGCCACCGCCCCTCACCCTCCCGCTACCGCGGGTCCCTCCCTCTCCCGCTTGCGGGAGAGGGTCGGGGTGAGGGCGCTCAAAGGGCGTTCCCTCACAGCGGATCGTGCGGACGGCCTTCGTCGTGGAGCGCGCCGGCGTCGCGCAGCAGGTCCTTCGGCCGGATGAAGGCCTTGAGCCGGCCGCAGCCCTGCCGCAGCTCCGCCCAGTGCTCGACATCGGCTTCGATCACCGCCAAGGCCCCGGCCGTGAAGCCGTTGGCGACCAGCCGGTGCGCCGCGAGGTCGCCGCCGTGGGCCAGCATGCCTGCCAACTGCTCGAGCCCGGGGTTGTGGCCGACCAGCATCACGGAATCGAGGTCGTCGCTCACCCGGCGCAGGCGGCGCAACAGCGTTGCCGCGCTCGCCATGTAGATCTGCTTCTCGAACCGGGTCGGCACCGAGGCATCGATGATTTCCTGCAGGCATTCGAGCGTCTGCCGCGTGCGCTTGGCCGGCGAACAGAGGATCTGCTGTGGGGTCATCGCCTTCTTCGCCACATAGTGCGCCATCGCCTCGGCAGCGCGGCGGCCGCGCTTGGCGAGCGGGCGATCGAAGTCGTCCAAAGTCTCGTCCGTCCATGATGACTTGGCATGACGAAGGAGATAGACCGTCTTCATCGTAGCGACCCCTTTTCCCGCAGTTCGTTGTTATGTTGCCGGGGCTTGGTGCCCTTCGCCGGCCGCCAAGGGTTACGAGGGAACCTTCGGTCCCCTGCGCGCAAACGCCCGCGGCTTCACCTTGCGCAGGCGCTTGGCGCGCTCCGCCCTGAGATAGGCCGCCTCGATCAGGGCTTCCTGGCATGAGCGGTCCTTGTGACCGGGCCGCGGCCGCCGCTGTGTGTAGCTGCCGTCGGCGTTCATTTCCCAGGCGCTGCGCTTGTCGTTAAGCTGCGTTTCCAGAACCGCATGCAGCTCGCGGCGCAGCCCAGGGTGCTCGACCGGCACAACCACCTCGACCCGGCTCTCAAGGTTGCGCGACATCAAATCGGCCGAGCCGATGAAGTATTCCTCCTCGCCGGCATTGTGGAAATAATAGATGCGCGTGTGCTCAAGGAAGCGGCCGACGATGCTGATGACCGAAATGGTCTCCGAAACGCCGCCGATGCCAGGGCGAAGCCGGCAGGTGTCGCGCACGATCAGTTCAACCTTAACGCCGCTGCGGCTGGCCCGATAGAGCGCCTCGACCATGTCGGCGTCTTCGAGCGCGTTGCACTTGAAGCGGATCAGCCCCGGTGTGCCGGCGGTCTGGTGGCCGATTTCGCGCTCGACCTTGGCCAGCAGCATCTTCTTCATCAGGTTCGGCGCGGCGAGGATCTTGCGGTAGGCGCGCGCCGGCCGGCAGCCGGTTGTCAGGTAGTTGAACAGCTCGGTCAGATCGAGGCCGACTTCCTTGTCGCAGGTGAGCATGCCGAGGTCGCAATAGAGGCGCGCGGTTCCGGCATGGTAGTTGCCGGTCCCGATGTGGCAGTAGCGGCGCAGGCCGTTGTAGTCCCGCCGCACGACCAGGATCAGCTTGCAGTGCGTCTTCAAGCCCAGCACGCCGTAGGTGACATGGATCCCCGCTTCCTCCAGGCGGTTGGCCCAGCGCAGGTTGGCCGCTTCGTCGAAGCGGGCCTTGAGTTCGACGACGACCGCGACCTGCTTGCCGTTGTGGGCGGCGTCGATCAGGCGGTCGATGATCAGCGTGTCGGCCGAGGTGCGGTAGAGCGTCATCTTGATCGCCAGCACCTTCGGATCCTCAGCCGCCTCCTGCACGAAGCGAACGACCGAGGTCGCGAATGACTCATAAGGATGGTGCAGCAGGATTGGGCCGCTCTCGCGGATGATGTGGAAGATGTTGTCGCGATCCTGCAGGAGCACGTTGTCGATCGGGTGATGCGGCGTGTCGTGCAGCGACGGAACGTCGAGCCGGGCGATCTCGAACAGATCGCGCATGCTCATCATCACGTCGGTCTCGTAGACGTCGAGTTCTTCGTCGAGGCCAAGCTCGGCGGCAAGCATGCCGCGGTGATTGGGGTCGATCCCCTGCTCGACCTCAAGGCGGACGATCGGTGCGAACTTACGGTCGCGCAGCTCGGCTTCGATCATCGCCACCAGGTCATCGGCCTGCTCCTCGCCGCGCAACGTGTTCGCATTGCGGGTGACGCGGAACAGTTCCGTCGATTCAATCTCCATGCCGGGGAAGAGGTCCTGCAGGCAGTTGCGCATGACGTCTTCCAGCAGCACGAAGTGGTTGGCGGTGCCGACACGCAAGAACCGCGGGACGCCGCCGCCGACCGGCACCTTGACGCGCGCCATGGTGAGCCGGCTTTCGTGCGGGAAACGCAGCGTGACGAGGAGATTGAGCGACAGATTGGAGATGAACGGAAACGGATGCGCCGGATCCATCGCGAGCGGCGTCACGAGCGGAAAGATGTTCTCGTAATAGTGCTCACGAACCGCCGCCTGCTCTTCCCTCGACAGCCTTGCGAAGGGAATGATGCGGATGTTCTGCTGCTTCAGATCGCGCAGCACATCGACGAACGTTTCCCGCTGCTGGCGGCGGAACTCCGCCATCACGATCCGGCATTCCTCCAGTTGCTGGCCCGGAGTCCTGCCGTCGACGGTGAGCTTATGGACGCCGGCGCCGATCTGCTGCTTCAAGCCGCCGATCCGTTTCATGAAGAACTCGTCCATGTTGGAAGCGGCAATAGCGAGGAACTTGATCCGCTCCAACAGCGGCGTGCGCCGGTCGCGGCCTTCGTTCAGGACGCGGAAATTGAACTTAAGCCAGGTCAGCTCACGGTTGAGGTAAAGCCCTGGCGTCTTGAGATCGCTTTGCCCTTGCGCCTTCTGCGCGGCCGGCCGGCTCGTATCAATTGCAGCAGCGTCCGCCTCGCCCGGCACCGGCGTCGGCGTCGCGCTGTCTACAGCCGAAGCGGCCACGGCGTCGTTCGAACCGTCTTGCTCTTCAACCGAAGTCGCCGCGCCTGCAGCCGCGGGCATGCTCATGCCGACTTCTCCAAGTTCGCTTGCAGTGCGGCGGCGCCGGCTTTCTGGGCCCGTTCGATCCCGGCGTTGAGGGCCTCGCACACCGTCGAAAGCACCTTGATGCGCGTGAACAGCTTGTCGTTGCCCTCGACCAGCGTCCATGGCGCCTGCTGGGTACTGGTGCGTTCAACCATGTCGTTGACCGCTTCCTCGTACAGGCTCCACTGCTCGCGATTGCGCCAATCCTCGTCGGTCAATTTCCACTGCTTGTAGGCCGTGCTCTCCCGTGCCTTGAACCGTGAGAGCTGCTCTTCATTGGTGATATGGATCCAGAATTTGCACAAGACGATCCCGTGATGGACGAGCTGATCCTCGAAATCGTTGATCTCGGCGTAGGCCCGCTTCCATTCGTCTTCGGCGGCAAATCCTTCGACCCGTTCGACCAGCACCCGGCCGTACCAGCTGCGATCGAAGATCGTTAACCGGCCGGCCCGCGACAGGTGCCGCCAGAAGCGCCACAGATAGTGCTTGGCCCGCTCCTCGTCGGTGGGAGCAGCGATCGGGATGACCTGATAGTCGCGCGCATCCAACGCCTCGGTGATGCGCCGCACGGCGCCGCCCTTGCCGGCGGCATCCCAGCCTTCGAACACCAGGATCGTCGAAAGCCCCAGCTTCTTGGCGGTCCGGCAGCTCAGGTTCAGCTTGCCCTGATACTCCTCCCGCTTCTTGCGGTAGCTGCGTTTGTCGCAGGCGACGGTCATGTCGAGCCGGTCGAGAACGGTCAGCCGGCGCACCTTGCTTGTCCGCATCGGTGTCGCCGTTGTCCCCATGGCCGTCAGCTCGCCGCCAGAGTCACCGGCCGGGTCCCCGGCCGGATTGGTCGCCATTGGCATCAGCGCACACGCTTGCTGCGCGGCCGCGAGCTCGGTGCGCAATTTCTTGTGCAGCTCCGCCTCGTGGATGTGCGTGCGGACCGCATCCAGGATCGCCGTGCCGACGGTGACGCTGCGGTATCGCTTATCGACGCCCTCGACGATCTGCCACGGCGACTTGTGTGTCGATGTGCGCATGATGATGCGCTCGGCGGCGGTCACGAAGGTGTCGTAAAGGTGCCAATGGTCCCAATCCGTCTGCGTCACCCGCCAGCGCGTCAAGGGATCCTTCTGCAGTGCCTTGAGGCGTGTCTTTTGGGCGTCCCGACCGAGATGCATCCAGAACTTCAGGATGAGCGCGCCGTCATCGGCGAGGCATTTCTCGAACGCGATGATTCGGTCGAGCGCCTCGTCGTACTCGGCCTCGCTGGTGCGCCCATAGACGCGGTCCAGGAGCGGGCGCGAGTACCAGCTTGACAGGAACAGCCCGACCCGGCCTCTCGCCGGCAGGTCGCGCCAATAGCGCCAGTACTCCGGCCGCTCAGCCATCTCATCCGAGGCTTGCCCGTAGGCGCGCGTGATCAGCCAGCGCGGATCCATCCATTCGTTGAGGAGATTGACCGTCTCGCTCTTGCCGGCGCCGTCGACCCCGGCGAACACGATGATGACGGGAAACTTGCCCGAAAGTCGCAGCTCATGCTGTACCGCCAGAAGATCCGAGCGCAGCACGGGCTCGATTTCGTGAAATTCCTCCTTGGTAAGCGAGCTGCCGAGTTCTGCCGTTCTGAACATCTCCTCGATCCCCTTCTTGCCGCGGGTATGGTAAACACTCGTTTGGCAGTTGTCTTCAGTCTGCTGCCGCGGCGGGCATTGGTCCGCCCCATCCGATCGGGATCGGAGATGCCGTTGGCTGCTGCCACCCGCGAGCACCGTCATGTCTGCCAGCCCTGATCCGCTTCAAGACGCGGGGTCGCCCGTTCGTTCGGCGCGTCCTCTGGCGCTTCGCAGCGGGCGGCAACGCAAGGCCGGCAAGCGTCCTGGTCACGAGGAGCAAGATCAGGGCCGTGTCGGCGTCGTCGACATTGGCTCGAATACCGTCCGCCTTGTCGTCTACGAAGTTCCGAGCCGGTTACCGATCCCGATCTTCAACGAAAAGGCGGAGTGCCGCTTGGGCGAAGGCCTGAGCCAGAGCGGCAAACTGAGCCCAGCCGGTGTCGAACGAGCCTTGCGCGCACTGCGCCGGTTCGCCTCGCTCGCGCTCGCGATGGGGGTAGAACACCTTGAGCTGGTCGCGACGGCCGCGGTTCGCGATGCGTCGGACGGCGTAGCCTTCGTTGAGCGGGTCGAGCAGACCTGCGGCGTCCAGGTCCACGTACTTTCCGGCGCGGAGGAAGCCCGGCTTGCGGCCGTAGGCGTGCTCAACGGTTCGCCGCTTGCCGACGGAGCGTTGGCCGATCTCGGTGGCGGCAGTCTCGACCTTGTCAGCCTTGATGCCGGCCGGATTGGCACCTTTGCGACCCTTCCCTTGGGCCATCTGCGCTTGGCGGAGGAGTCTGCCGGCGATCGCGTGAAAGCGCGCGCGCTCCTGGAAGAACGGCTGTCAACCGTTCCCTGGCTCGATGCGGTCGGCGGTCGCGGACTTTATTGCGTCGGCGGTTCGTGGCGGGCGCTCGCACGCGTGTTCATCGATCAAATGCACCACCCGTTGCATGTCGTTGATAACTTTACGATCAGCTTTTTCGATGCCATCAAGCTTGCCAACCTGCTGGCCAGCCTGAGCCGCGCCACCGTCGAACGGTTGGGAAACCTCGATGCCAAACGGGCGGACACGCTCCCGTTCGCGGCCGGCGCGCTCGCAGCTCTTCTGGAACGGACACGGCCGCGCGAGGTTTCCTTCTCCGCCTTCAGCATGCGGGAAGGCCAGATGCTGGAACTGTTGCCGCGGCACTTGCGCGGGCAGGACGCGCTGATCAGCGCCTGCGAGGGCCAAGCCGAGCGGGAGGGGCGCTTCGCCCAGCACGGTGAGGAAATCCTCGACTGGATGTCACCGCTGTTCGAGCCCGAAAAGCCGGCCGAGCGGCGCCTGCGGCTGGCGAGTTGCCTATTGAGCGACATCGGGTGGAGCGAACATCCCGACTATCGCGCCATTCATGCCTTCCACCGCGTTCTCCGCATCCCCTACCCCGGCCTCAGCCATCCGGAGCGGGCCGAAATGGCGATCGCGATCCTGGTCCGCTATGGCGGCAAGGAGGACGACCCGATGGTCATGCCGGTTCGCACGCTCCTTACCGACGCGGATCTGAGCCGCGCCCGCGTCACCGGCCTCGCGCTCAGGCTTGCGCACACCTTGACCGGTGGCGCGCCCGGCCTGCTGCCGCAGACGTTGCTGATCCGCAAGAACGCATCCCTTGTCCTCGAATTGCCGGGCGATCCGCTTGTTTTCCACAGCGAGGCCGTCGAACGGCGCTTCCTGCGCCTCGCCAAAGCGATGACACTGAAAGGCGAGATCCGTCCAACTGCGCGCTGAGCGTATTCGCGCGGTCAGCCGGCTTAACAAGCCGCCTCAGCGCTGCCCGTTTCCCGATCGACGAGAACGAGCTTGCGGCCGCGGACCGCGAGGGCGAGTTCCCCTGAGTGCAGTCTCAACGCATCCGCCCCGAAGAGCTGCCGGCGCCAGCCGTGCAGCGCTGGCACGTCGGCCTCTTCTCCCAGGGCCGCCAGGGTGTCGATATCCTCCGACGAGGCGACCAGCCGCTGGGCTACCCCGGCGTCTTCCGACTTCATCTTCAAGAGCACTTTCAGGAGGTCCGAGATCGGGCCGATATGGCGCGGCAGCTCGCGCTTAACCTCGGCAAGCGGCAGCTGATCCTCCGCCAAACTGAGCGCGGTGCGCACCGCCGCCAGGATCGCCACGCCTTGCGCGCTGTCGACAGTCTTGCGCGCCAAGCCACGGGTGCGCGCCAAATCATCGGCTGTCCGCGGCATGTGGTGGGCGATCTCCAACAACGCTTCGTCACGCAGCACCCAGGCACGGGGAAGGTCGCGCGCCTGCGCCTCGCGCTCCCGCCAGGCCGCGAGCGCCCGCGCAACGGCGAGAAAACGGGCGTTGCCGCCCCGGTACTTGAGCCGGCGGAACGCTTCATCGGGCTCGAACTTGTACGTTTGTGGATCGGTCAGCGTCGCGAGTTCCTCCGCCAGCCAATCACCACGGCCGGTCGCTTCAAGCCGATGTTTGAGCTTGCGATAGACGGGCAGCAGGTGGACGACGTCACCGATCGCGTATTCAATCTGCCGCTGCGAGAGCGGTCTCAGCGACCAGTCCGTAAAGCGTGAACCCTTGTCGAGCCGGGCGCGGGCGAGCTTGGCCGCGAGTGTCTCGTAAGATACCTGGTCACCGAAGCCGCAGACCATCGCCGCCAGTTGGGTATCGAACAGCGGTGCCGGCAGGCGGCCGCCGATGTGAAAGAAGATCTCAAGATCCTGGCGGCCGGCGTGAAACACCTTCACGGTCTCCGGCGCATCCCACAGCGCCAGCAGCGGCGAAATGTCCATTCCGTCGGCTAAAGGGTCAATGGCCGCCGCTTCGTTGGCGCCGGCCACCTGGACCAGGCACAGCTTCGGCCAGTAGGTCTTCTCGCGCAGGAACTCGGTGTCGACGGCGACCGCGTCCTGTCCCTTAAGGCGGGCGCAGAAGTCCGCCAGCTGCTCATTTCTCGTGATCAAATGCATGACCCAGTGGCTATACCGGCAAACCGGCCTGGGCGGAACAAGGAAACCGCGCGGCGCGCCCAAACGAGGCCGCCACGCGCCCAAATGGTGCTGCGCTCACCGTCACTCGCCGAATCAGTGCCGCATTTTTGCGCAAGGCCCTGGACCGTAACCGCGCCCGCTTGCCCTGCCTGCACCCGCTCTTCGCATCGAAAGTTGAGTTTTTCCCCATGTTCCACATATTTACAGGCTTGTGACAGCCCAAGATCTGGCCTTTCCTCATCGATACATCATACCGGTTGACGTGCATCGAATTGTGCGCGATCGGTTCAGCGAGTAATGCAAGTAGACCGCGTAGATGGAGGTGGCGTGTGCGGGAGTTCCTCGAAGAGAATTGGCCGGAACTGCTCGTCGGGCTCGGACTGGCAATGTCTTCGCTGTCGACAGCCTTGTCGCTGATGTGAGGAAGCGCGGCACTGGGCTGCTGCTTCAGGAGGCAGGGTATCATCGACCACTTGCGCGGGGGCTTGGGGGATCGTTAGGTTGATTGCGCATTCTTCTCAACATGAGGCGCGATCTCCCGATGGATCTATGGCAAACCTCCGCTCTCGTTACCGGCGCCGCCTCCGGATTGGGCGCTGAGGTTGCGCGCTATCTTTCGGAGGCCGGTGCGCGCGTTACCGTTCTCGATGTTGACGACGCTACGCTGGCGACGGTCGCGAACACCATCGGTGCCGATGCGATCGTCTGTGACGTTGCCGATCCGGTGGCGACCGAAGCCGCGTTGGTGCGGGTCCGCGAGCGGCATGGGCCGGCCCGGATTCTCGTCCACTGCGTCGGCCGCGCCCATCCGCAAAAGATCATCAGCGACGACGGACCGATGCCGCTTGAGGATTTTCGCCGCCTCGTCGATGTCAATCTGATCGGCAGCTTCAACGTCATGCGGCTGGCCGCAGCCGAAATGGCGCGCCTCGAACCCGTCGCGAACGGCGAGCGCGGCGTGATCATCTTCACCGCGTCCGTCTCCGCCTACGAGGGCCAGAGCGGCGAAGCCGCCTACGCAGCCTCGAAAGGCGGCGTCGTCAGCATGATCCTGCCGGCCGCGCGCGAACTGGGCGCGCACGGCATCCGCGTCGTCGGCATTGCGCCTGGCTTGTTCGGCACGGCAACGCTGTTCGCCATGGAGCGCAACCTCGACTCACGGCTGGTCCATTCCATCCCGTTCCCGCATCGGTTCGGCGATCCGGCGGAATTCGCAATGCTGGTCATGCACGTCGTCAAGAACATCATGATCAACGGCACCGTCCTTCGCCTTGATGGCGGCTATCACCGTTAAACCTGCGATCATCAGGAGGGGAGCACCGTGCCAAAGCGGATAGTCCTCTACCTCGTAAGCCATGCGTCGGGTGAGCTGGTCGAGATGATGGCCCGCAATGCCGTAGCACAGCTTGCCGACGTCACCATCGAGCGCACGCTGTGGAAGTTCGTTCGCTCGCTTGAGCAGTTGCCGGCCATCCTGGGGACGATCGCCCAGGAACCGGGTTTTACAATGCACACGGTCGCTGCAACCGATGTCCGCCTTGCTCTCGAGGAAGGCTGCCGGCAGTTGCGGGTACCTTGCATGTTCGTTCTGGAGCCGGCCGTCTCGCGGCTGGCCGAGCATTTCGCGACGACAATCCAATACCGGCCGAGCGCGCGCGATACCATTGACGAGGAGTATTTCCGCCGCGTCGAGGCGATGAAGTTCACGCTTGCCCACGACGACGGTGCCGCCGCCGATGATCTCGAGGGCGCCGATGTGGTCCTGGTCGGGGTCTCGCGTGCGACCAAGACACCGACATGCATGTATCTCGCCTCGCGCGGCATCAAGGCGGCAAACGTGCCGCTCGTGCCGGGCGTGCCGCTGCCGGAGGCCTTGAGCCGGCCAGGCACTCTCCTCGTGGTCGGGCTCACGGTTGACCCCGGCCGGCTGGCCAACGTTCGCCGCGCGCGCCTCAAGGCCTTGGCCGAGAATCGCGAAACCGACTATGCCGACTTCGACGAGATCGGAAACGAGGTCCGCGAGGCACGCCGGCTGTTCCTCCGCCGCGGCTGGCCGATCATTGACGTCAGCAACAAGTCGATCGAGCAGACGGCATCCTTGATCATCGCCATGCTTGCCAAACGCTCGCCGCCGCCGCCGGATGCCGTGCCTTGACAAGGCCGCTCCTTCCATGCGCATTTCCGCGCGCTTCTTGAAGGGCCCAGAATTCCGCCATGCATCCTTACCGCACCCACACTTGCGGCGAACTGCGCGCGTCGCACGCTGGTTCTACGGTCCGGCTCTCGGGCTGGGTCCATCGCAAGCGCGATCACGGCCATCTCCTGTTCCTTGATCTGCGCGATCATTACGGCATCACCCAGTGCGTCATCGACACCAGCAGCCCGCTGTTCGCGGTGGCGACCGGTGCGCGGCCCGAAAGCGTCGTCACCATCACCGGCACCGTGGTCATCCGCTCACCGGACACGGTGAACGCGCAACTGCCGACGGGCGAAGTCGAGCTCAGGATTGAAGATCTCGCCATCGACTCGATGGCCGACATCCTGCCGCTGCAGGTCGCGGGTGATGCCGACCTGGGCGAGGACGTGCGCTTGCGCTACCGCTTTCTCGACCTGCGGCGGGAGAAGATGCAGCGCAACATCCTTCTGCGCAGCCAGGTGATCGCCTCGATCCGCCGCCGCATGGTCGAGGCCGGCTTCGTCGAATTCCAGACGCCGATCCTGACCGCGAGTTCGCCGGAAGGCGCACGCGATTACCTCGTGCCGAGCCGCCAGCACCCCGGCAAGTTCTACGCCCTGCCGCAGGCACCGCAGCAGTTCAAACAGCTGTTGATGGCATCTGGCTTCGATCGCTACTTCCAGATCGCACCCTGCTTTCGCGACGAGGACGCCCGCGCCGACCGCTCGCCCGGCGAGTTCTATCAGCTCGATTTCGAGATGGCGTTCGCCACCCAAGAAGACGTATTCGCTGCCATCGAGCCGGTCCTGCACGATGTCTTCGTCGAGTTCGGCAGCGGGCGGCAGGTGACGCCGCCGCCCTTCCCGCGCATCCCTTACGCTGAAAGCATGTTGCGCTACGGCAACGACAAGCCGGACCTGCGCAATCCGCTCGTCATCACGGACGTGACCGACGCCTTTCGCGGCGGCGGCTTCGGTCTGTTTGCGCGCGCCATCGAAGCGGGCGCGGTGGTGCGAGCGGTGGCAGCGCCGGGCGCCGCATCCAAGCCGCGCGCGTTCTTCGACAAGCTCAACGACTGGGCACGCGCTGAGGGCGCCGGCGGGCTCGGCTACATCATCTTTGCCGGCGGCGAGACGAAGGGGCCGATCGCCAAGAACCTGGAACCGGCCCGGATCGCCCGGCTGCAAGAGGTTACCGAGGTCAGCGATGGCGGTGCGGTCTTCTTCGTCTGCGGCAAGGAGGCCGAAGCCGGAAAGTTTGCCGGCGTCGTGCGCGAGCGCTTGTGCGACGAGTTGGGCCTGCGCGAAGCGGACGCGTTCCGCTTCCTCTGGGTGGTTGACTTTCCGTTTTACGAGCGCAACCCCGAGACCGGCCAGATCGAGTTCAGTCACAATCCGTTCTCGATGCCGCAAGGCGGTTTGCAGGCGCTCGAATCCATGGATCCGCTCGCCATCCGCGCGTTTCAGTACGACATCGTCTGCAACGGGATCGAGCTTTCGAGCGGTGCCATCCGCAACCATCGCCCCGACGTCATGATCAAGGCGTTTGCCATCGCCGGCTATGGCGAGGACGAGGTCCAGCGGCGGTTCGGCGGCTTGTTCAACGCCTTCCGCTACGGCGCGCCGCCGCACGGCGGTTGCGCCCCCGGCATCGACCGCATCGTGATGATGCTGGCCAACGAGCCCAACATCCGCGAGATCATCGCCTTTCCGATGAACCAGCAGGCACAGGATCTGTTGATGGGGGCACCGGCCGAGGTCGAGCCGACCCGCCTCAGGGAGCTGCACCTGCGCCTCGATCTGCCAAAGCCGAAGGCCGTCGGCGCTAACCGCGGCGACGCTGGCGGATGATCACTCCTGTCCTGCCACCTGGTTGAGCGCTTCCGCCACCAGCGGAACGGTCACGCGGCGGCGCGCACTCAATGAGGCGGCGTCGATCCTGGCAACGATGTCGCGCGCGGCAGCGAATGAGCGTTCGATGCGGTTGACCAGAAAGCCGATCACCGCCTCATCGACGGCAAGCTGGCGGTCAGCGAACAGCTTCACCAGGAGAGCCGCGATCAGCGCCTGATCGGGCGCCCCAATGGCAACGGTCGGGCAGCTGTTAAGCCGCGAGCGCAAGTCTGCAAGCCGGATCTGCCAGCGCGCCGGCGGGGTTTGCGCGGTCAGCAGCATGGTCCGCCCCTCTTCCCGCGCGGCATTGTACAAGTGCAGGAGCGGAGCCTCGTAGCCGGCCTCGATCGCCCGATCGGCGTTGTCGATCAGGATCGCCGCTGCCGCCAGCAGCGACGGCAACGCGGCGGGAGGTTGATGCCCGAGTTCGGTCGGCGTGACCGGCACGCCGCCGGTCCGCGCCAGGAACATGCGACCCAGGTGCGACTTGCCGCAGCCCGAAGGGCCAACAACGATCACCGCGGGCGCCGGCCAACCGGGCCACCTCTCCAACCACGCCATGGCTTCGCGGTTGCTGTCGGCAACGAGGAAATCGGCCGCTCCGAGCGACGGTTGCGGTTCGAACGGAAGGGGGAGCTGACGTGATCCCGCCACGCGTCCTCCTGCCCGGTTCAAGTCCGGCCGGAGGTGGTTCGCTGGCCTTGGCCCTGAGCCGGCCGGACGAGCCAGACGCTGCCGCTTGAGATGATCGAGAAGCCTGCGCGCTCCAAACGCGCCGACAACTCGGCGGGCGTGCCGGTGTGGTAGATGTTGACGCGCACCCGGTCGCGCGTGAACAGCAGCGCATCAACGCGATCGACGGTCGGCAACTTCTCAAGGCGCGGCTGCACCGCAAGCCACGCGGCAAGATCGCCGACAGCCACATCGACCGCAGCGATCGTGTTGCCCCCCTCCTGAACGAGATTGGCAACCTTCCATTCGTCTTCCAGCGTGCTGAGTGTCACGAGCGCAGCGCGTGCAAAATGATCGTCGTCGCTCTCGTTGGCTTCGCGCCGCACTGTCACCGTCGTTTCCGACTGGGGGGCGAAGCTCGGTTTACGTTTAAGGGTGACGTTAAGCGTGCGCGTAGCGGCGGCACCCGTGGGGCTTGCCACCGCCACCAGCACCTCGAACACGCCCAGCCGGCTCGCGAGCGCGGCAAGTTGGCTGCTGTCGCCGGCGGCTGCCTGGTTCGCATCCCCGAGCCCGGTCCCGGCGCTCCCATGGGCCGGGACGACGATCGGCACCAGCCCATCCGCAGTCAGGCTCGCCCAGGCGCGGCGCCACGGATTCTCGTCCTCCCACAGCAACCGCTGCCCGTCCCCGGCCTCATAAACCGGAACCACCAGTACCCGCGGTGAGATCTGCGTGATCAGAGGCACGCCCCGCTCGCGCGCGATCGCGCGCACCCGGTCGGCTCTGAAAGCGTAGTTCAGCGTCGCCAGATAACGCACTGGGGAGACTTTCTCTTCCGTCACCCAGAACGACCGTGTCGCCCCTTGGATTTGCGCCGGCGGCACCTTGCCCAGAGATGCCCGCTGGCGCGACGGTGCCAGCCGATCGAACAGCGTCTCGAAGGCACGCACCTCGGCTTCGGCCAGGGCCAGGTCCTTGGCCGCGGCAGCCGTTGCCGAGGTGACGTCGACCTTCACCCGGTGCACCTCAAAGACGTTGCGCGCATCCTCGGCCGCAGCTCCGGTCGAGGTCGTTGCGCTTGCAACGCAGACTCCCACGACCAGCATCGCCAGCCATGCCACCGCTCGCCACAAACGGATCATTGCGCACCGTCCCCGATCCAGTATTCTTCGCCCGCTTATCGATCTTAGTATCATCACACGTCGGGGACTACCATTCGCGGCCTGACTTACAAGAGCGCCGGCGTCGACATTGATGCCGGATCCGCCCTGGTGGAAGCCATCAAGCCGCTGGCCGCCGCGACGGCGCGCCCCGGTGCGGGCGCCCGGCTGGGCGGCTTTGGCGCGCTGTTCGACCTGAAGGCCGCTGGCTACCGTGATCCGCTGCTGGTAGCGACGACCGACGGCGTCGGCACCAAGCTCAAGATCGCGATCGCGGTCGGCCACCATGACGGGATCGGCATCGACCTCGTTGCCATGTGCGTCAACGATCTCGTCGTCGAGGGCGCGGAACCCTTGTTCTTCCTTGATTACTACGCGACCGGCGCGCTCTCGGTCGAGGCCGGGCGTGCCATCATTGCCGGCATTGCCGAGGGCTGCCGGATTGCCGGCTGTGCGCTGATTGGTGGCGAAACGGCCGAAATGCCGGGAATGTACGCCGCCGGCGACTACGACCTCGCCGGTTTCGCCGTCGGTGCTGTCGAGCGCGACCAGGTGCTGGCCGGGACTGCGGCACAGGCTGGCGATGTCATCTTAGGATTGGCCTCCAGCGGCTTGCATTCGAACGGCTTTTCGCTTGTTCGCCGTGTCGTGCACGACCTTGGCCTCGATTACGCGGGTGAAGCGCCGTTTGCGCCGGGCGAAGGGCTAGGCGTCTCGCTGCTGACGCCGACCCGCATCTATGTCCGCAGCTGCCTTGCCGCACTTGCGGCGGGTGGCGTCCGCGCGCTCGCCCATATCACCGGTGGCGGCCTGATCGACAACATTCCGCGCACCGTGCCGGATTCTCTCGCCGTCGAGATCGACGCCTGCGCCTGGTCGCTGCCAGCCGTGTTCCGCTGGCTTGCGGAAGCCGCAGGCCTGCCGGCGGCGGAGCTGGCGCGCACCTTCAACTGCGGCATCGGCATGGTGCTGACGGTCGCACCGGAGCGGGCTGAGGAGCTGGCAACGCTTCTGCGCGCCCATGGCGAAACGGTGTACACAATCGGGCGGCTGGTGGCGGCCGGAGCGGATCAACCACGTGTCTTGCTGCAAGGAGCCGCGCGCACGTGGCCAAGCTGAAGATCGGCGTCCTTATCTCCGGACGTGGCAGCAACCTGCAGGCGCTGATCGACGCCGCCGCAGATACTGCCTTCCCCGCCACCATCGCGACCGTCATCTCGAACGAGCCCGACGTCGCCGGTTTGGCGCGCGCACAGGCCGCCGGCATTCCGACCGCGACCATCAATCACCGCGATTTCCCCGACCGCGCTGCTTTCGAAGATGCGCTGCACGCCGCGTTGGGCGAAGCCGGCGTCGAACTGGTCTGCCTCGCCGGCTTCATGCGGCTCTTGACCGAAGGGTTCGTGGGGCGCTGGTGGGACCGGCTGATCAACATCCACCCGTCGCTGTTGCCGGCCTTTCGCGGTCTGCACGTGCACGAAGCCGTGCTCGCCTACGGTGCCCGCTTCAGCGGCTGTACGGTGCACTACGTCCGGCCGGCAATGGACGACGGCCCGATCATCGTCCAGGCCGCCGTGCCGGTGCTGGCCGATGACGACGCCGACCAGTTAGCCGCCCGCATCCTCGCCGAGGAGCACCGCATCTACCCGCTGGCGGTGCGGCTGATTGCCGAGGGACGGGTGCGGGTCGAGGGCGAGCGGGTGCAGGTCGCGAACGCCAAGGCTCCGGGGACAAGCTTGCTCAATCCGCTGCCGGATTGAACGAGCCTTCCCCTTCAAGCACTTGCCGCCGTTCTTTAACCAACCACTTCCAGATCGCTGAAGAAGAAGCGGATCTCGATCGCCGCGTTCTCCGGCGAGTCGGAACCGTGCACCGCGTTTTCCTGCACATTGAGGCCGAACGCCTTGCGGACGGTGCCGTCGGCGGCATTGGCGGGGTTGGTCGCGCCCATGATGGCGCGGTTGCGGGTGACCGCATCCTCGCCCTCGAGAACTTGGGCAACGACCGGGCCAGAAACCATGTAGGCGACGAGCTCGCCGTAGAAGGGGCGCTCCGCGTGCACGGCGTAGAACTTCTTCGCCTGCTCCTCGGTCAGCCGCAGCCGCTTCTGGGCGACGATGCGCAGACCGCCATCCTCAAACAGGGCGTTGATCTTGCCGGTAACGTTGCGTGCCGTAGCGTCCGGCTTGATGATGGACAGTGTTCTTTCGACGGCCATAGCCCTACTCCCTCTCTTCATGATTGGGGATTTCTGAAAGCGCGGACCACGGATCGCTCTGCCGTCCCGGGATAGCTTGCACGACACGTGATTCGCCGCTCGCGCGCGGGTATAGACCGCACACGAATTGCAGGCAAGCAAGTGCGGCAAAGCATGCCGGGAACACGCGAACGGTGCGGGATCAAGCGCGTCTCAGCGATCGGCGCCACTTTGGCAAGCGCGCCGCTTGACGAAGCTATACATTTGTATAGCATGAGGCCATGCAGGACCAGCTCGCAGGCTTCGACTGGGATGCCGGCAACGGCGCGAAATGCAGCAAGCACGGTGTGTCTCGCCGAGAGATTGAGGCCCTCTTCGCCCGGCCCATCATGATCCTGCCCGATGAGACTCACTCAACGCACGAGGAACGACTCCGCGCGATCGGTTACACCGCCGGCGGACGGGCCGTTTTCGTGGTTTTCACGTTGAGAGAGCGTGACGGCAAGACATACATTCGGCCGATTTCTGCCCGCTACATGCACAAGCAGGAGGTCACCCACTTTGAAAAAGAAAATCCCACGCTTTGAGAGCGATGAGGAAGCGGAAGCCTTTGTCGCTACCGCCGATCTGACCCAGTATGATCTTACCGGCGCAAGACCGGTGCACTTCGAGTTCGAGAAAAAGGCGGCGCAGATCAACATGCGCGTTCCCCGGGGACTCCTCGATGCGGTGAAGGCGCGCGCGGAGGCACGCGGCATTCCCTACACCCGCTTCATACGCGAAATCCTCGAGAAGGCAGTCGCATCGCAGTAGCACCCCCTCGCCGGTTGTTCCGCCTCCTGGTCACCCGCCCCGGCTCAGGCGATGGGGATGTCGAGCTTGGCGAGCGCCCCCCCGAAGCATGCAGGGAACACGCGATCTGTCCCCGTGCGGACGTTCGTGCCGGCGCTGCTATGAAAGGATTGCATGATGCTCGGATACTTTTCCCTCATTCTGATCTGCCAGCTTGCCGGCGAAGTGGTTGTCAGGCTGAGCGGCGTCCCGATCCCGGGGCCTGTCATCGGCATGGCGCTGTTGTTCTTAGGACTGCTCGTCAAGGGCGGTATCCCGGACGGCCTCGCCAAGACCGCCGACGCGCTGCTTGGCAACCTGTCGCTCTTGTTCGTGCCGGCGGGTGTGGGCGTCATGCTGCACACCCAACTCCTTGGGCGCGAGCTGGTGCCGATTGCGGCTTCGATCGTCCTCGGCACGCTGATCACGATCACGGTGACCGCGCTCGTCATGAGCCGGCTCAGCCGCAAGGGCACGCCGACATGAGCGCGCAGCTGCAGGCGCTGTGGGCCACGCTCGGCGCTGGCCCGCTCCTCTTCCTCACCGTCACCCTTCTCGCCCATCAGGCCGGCATGAAGTTGTTCCACTTGAGCGGCGGCAACCCGCTCGTCAATCCGGTCCTGATCGCCATGGGCCTGATCATCGCCCTGCTGGTGGCAACCGCCACCCCCTACCCGACCTACTTTGATGGTGCGAAGTTCGTGCACTTCCTCCTTGGCCCGGCGACAGTCGCACTCGCCATTCCCCTTTACCGGCAGATCCAACACGTCCGCCGCTCCCTGGTCGGCATCCTAACGGCCGTCGTCGTCGGCTCGCTGACCGCCATCATCACCGCCGTCGGCATTGCTTGGGCGCTGGGCGCGTCGGAGAAGACACTCCTTTCACTGGCACCGAAGTCGGCCACCGCGCCGGTCGCGATGGCGATCACCGAGCAAGTTGGCGGCCTGCCGACGCTGACGGCACCGGTGGTCATCCTCACCGGCATCACCGGCGCGATGACGGCAACGACGCTCATTCGCCTGCTCCGGATCAAGGACTGGCGCGCCGGCGGCCTTGCGATCGGGCTTGCCTCGCACGGCATCGGCACCGCCCGGGCTTTCCAGGTTAACGAGCTGGCGGGCGCCTTTTCCGGCCTCGCCATGGGTCTGAACGCGCTGGCGACCGCAATCCTGGTACCGCTGTTGTTGCGGTTGTTCTTCTAGCCGGCGGTCAAGAACGGAGAGGTCTTAATGCCTGCCAACCCCGATTAAGAATTCGTTAACCACTGTGTGGCATAAACCGCGAACTAACGCGCTTCAGTGTGATGGGAGGCTTTGGCGATGGACGGCGGAAGTGGTGCCCCGTTGGCGTGTATAGGCGCCGTTGTGATCCGCCGCTGGCTCGTTGTCGCGAGCAGCCGCTGCCCCGACGGCAGGATCGGCGCCTATGTGGCGTCAAGCGAGCGCATCGGCTCGAATCCGCCGGTGCCCGTGCCGGGTATGCCTTCTGGTGGCACCGAAGACCTCTGGGTGGACGCTACACGCTTCACATCCGAGACGTTTGATACCGGCGAGATCAGCGATCTCGAGGCGTTTCTTGAGGCGATGGCTGAACTTGAGCGGGTGGGCGCAACCATTCTCGACGCCGAGGCCTGGCAGGCGATCAAGAAAGCCGCTGCGCGCCGCATCATCCGCCTGCAAAGCGAGCAAGCCTTCACCGACTGACGGTTAGCGTGCCCGCGGTCCACGACCGCGTGCGGCAGCTCCCTCCCTGCTGACGGCCCTTGCCGTTCGCGCTGCGCCGGCAGACAATGCCGGCCGCAATGACACCAGCCGTCACACCCAGGGCGAACCAATCGCAGCCACCCGCTTCGCGTTCGCCGCGCCGGCCGGCACAAGGCGCCGTCGCCGCCTGCGTCATTGCCCTTGCCTTGAGCGCATGCACCTCCGATCGCAGCAGCGAATGCGCGCCGGCTGGCCGCTGGATCGACCCCGCTACCGGGCAGCCGGTTACAGCCGACGGGCTGTCGGCCGGGCTTGCGGCACGACCGATCGTGCTCCTAGGCGAGGAGCACGACAACGCGGCGCACCACCGCTGGCAGTTGAACGTCATCGAAGAACTCCAGGCGCGCCGGCCCGTTCTCGTGCTCGGCTTCGAGATGTTCGGGCGCTCTTCGCAGCCGGTGCTCGATCAGTGGGTTGCCGGCGAACTCGATGCCGACCAGTTTCTCCTCGCCGCCCGCTGGAAGGAGACCTGGGGCTTCGATCCCCAGCTCTATCTGCCGATTTTCGAGTTTGCGCGCCGGCACAAGCTGCCGATGCGGGCCCTCAACGTCGACCGCACGTTGATCCGCCGCGTTGCGCGCGAGGGCTTGGCGGCGGTTCCCAGTACCGAGAGAGAGGGCATCGGCGATCCGGCACCAGCCCTGCCCGCCTATCGCCGCTGGCTCGCCGAGGTCTTTGCTCACAGGCACGCGCCGCATGGCGATCGGGCTGCGGCCGTGCCGGACCCCGCGTTCGAGCGTTTCGTGGCGGCGCAACTGACCTGGGATCGGGCAATGGCCGAAGCCCTCGCCGCAGCGCACGCCCAGCCGGGAGCGCCGCTGGTGGTCGGCATCGCCGGGATCGGCCACCTGCAGAACGGCTGGGGCATCCCGCATCAGCTGCGCGACTTGGGCATCGTTGACGCCGCCGTGCTGCTGCCGGTCGCGGCCGGCACGGCGTGTGCGGATCTGCCGGCCGGTTTTGCCGATGCGGTTTTCGTTATCGAGTGAGTGGGCGCCGATTGCGTCGCGTCACCGGAGCGCGTCACCGGATCGCGTCAGCGGCGACGGGTGGCGGGCGCACGCTCGGCCAGGATCTTGTCGATGCGGCGGCCATCCATGTCGACCACCTCGAAGCGCCAGCCGCGCCAGAGAAACGATTCACCTGGCGTCGGCAGCCGGCGGAGGTGCCACAGCACGAAACCAGCGACGGTGTGGAAGTCTTGCCCGGGCGGCAAATCGAGCTCCAGGATATCAGCGATGTTGTCAACCGGCATTGAACCATCGAGCAGCCAGGAACCATCCTCACGCTGCACCGCCGGCGCATCCTCCGGTCCAACGGGCTGATCAAGGCTGCCGACGATCGCGCTCAGGATATCGGTCGCGGTGACGATCCCCTCGAAGCTACCGTACTCGTCCACAACCAGGGCCATATGAATTGGATTCGTCCTCAACATTTCGATCACGTCGAGAACGTCTGCTCCTTCATGAACGACGATGGCGTTCCTCACAAGGCTACCGACGTCAAGCGGATCGTCGGTAAGGCACGCGTTGAGGACGTCCTTCGTCTGCACAACACCGACGACCTCGTCGATCCTGCCGCGACACGCCGGCAAGCGGGAATGCCGCGTTTGGCGCAAGGCAGCCCGGATCGACGCTTGGTCACCGTCCAGATTGATCCAATCGACATCTGGCCGCGGTGTCATCACGGAACGCGCGGTCCGATCCCCCAACCGCAAGATGCTTGACAGCATCTGTCCTTCCGCGGGCTCGACGATGCCAGCGGCCTCACCTTCGCGGATCAGGGCCTTGATCTCCTCCTCAGTCACCGCCGGCTGCGCCGTGTGGCCAAGGCCCATCAACCGCATTGCCAGGTGTGACGACCGGTCCAGCAGCCAGACCGCTGGCGCCGCCACGCGTGCGAGCAGTTCGAGCGGCATCGCGACCATCGCTGCGGTCCCGGCAGGATTGCGCAAGGCCAACCGTTTGGGGACAAGCTCGCCGACGATCAGCGTCAAGTAGACGATGATGACGACGACGGCCGCCAGTGCCACCGGTTCGACGAGCGCAGCCGGTACGCCTGCCGCGGCCAGCCAACCGGCAAGCGCCTCAGCAATCGTGGCGCCGCTGAAGGCTCCGGTCAGGACCCCGACCAGCGTAATGCCCACCTGAACGGTGGAGAGAAAGCGTCCTGGATCGACGCTAAGCTGCAACGCCCTTGCCGCGCCGGTGCTGCCCTGCTGCGCCATCACCTTGAGCTGTGACGGCCGGACCGAAACCATCGCCAGCTCCGCCATCGCAAGGAAGCCATTGACAACAATCAGCATCAGGACGACAACGAGGTCGAGAGCGAGCATGATTCCAAGGGTCCTTCCCGCGCTGGCTGTGGCGATACTGCTGCTCGGTGCCTTCCGTGAGGCTGGCGCCGGCGAGGGCGACGGGCAATCAAGCCCCTGTTTGCAGCGCTACCGCGAGGTCGTGTCCTTTCAGCCGGCGCCGGCCGATGTCGGTCGGGCGCCGCTGGATGTGCTAGCCCCTTTGGCGCCGCACCAACCATTTGCCGTCGAGGCCAACCTCAGCATCAAGGAGCTCGCCGGCCCAATCCCGATCGCCCTCCATGTGCGCTATCCCGAAGGCTCGATCAACCCCGGCAGCAAGGACACGCCTGCCGGCGGCGCCCAATTCTATGCCCCGGTTTTGGCCGGTTCCGAGGCAACGGCAGCCTGCCTTGGCTACCGCGTCCGCTTCGAGGATGGTTTCGCCTTCGCCCGCGGCGGCAAGCTGCCGGGCCTGTTCGGATCCGAAGGTGCTCCGGTGACGACGGCAAGCGGCTGCCGGCCGGTGTACGACCAAGCCGGCTTCAGCGCCCGGCTGATGTGGCGCTCGGGCGGCCGCGGTGAGGTCTATGCGTATACCCAGAACAAGACCGCGCGCTGCGGCGAGAGCCTGGGCCGCGGCAACTGGACGTACGCAACCGGACCCTGGATCGCCGTCCAGGAGGAGGTGATCCTCAACACGCCGGGCCATGACGACGGCCGGGTGCGGGTATGGATCGATGGCCGCCTCGTCCTCGACCAAGGAGGGCTCCTTTACCGATCAGGCCCGGCCGTGCATATCCAAGGACTGTTCTTCAGCACGTTTTTCGGTGGCAAGAAGCCAGACTGGGCATCACCCCGCGATCAGGGCACCGACTTCGCCGATTTTCGCCTCGGTCTGCCGCGCTAACCCAGCCATCGCGCCACCAGCGGCCGGCACCGGCGAGGCGCAGCATGTTGCGGCGCCGTCTCAAGTGCGGTCGCAATATTCGCGAGGCAGTTTCGTGCCGCTTTGGGCGGGCGCACATGTTGCCTGCAGTCAACACCCTGACAGCTTGACTTCGGCGCCAAAATTGCCTCCAATCTTCACTAATAACGCCGCCAATGAAAATGAGCGGCAGCATCAACGGGAAGGAACGTATCGCGATGCCTGCAACCGCACCGGCGTGGCAGGGAGCAGTCGAATGCGACGGCTGCGCCTTCCGCCGTTTTGGCCTGTTTGCCGACCTGCATGCCGAAGACTTGGCGCAGCAGCCGTTTCCGATCGATCGCCTCAGCCTTGCTGCCGGCGATCCGCTCTATCAGGAGGGTGGCCGCGCCCGTTCTGTCTTCTCGATCGTCGGCGGCGTCGTCAAGTTGGAGAAGATCTCGCCCAGCGGTGGCCGGCGCATCGTCCGCCTGCATCGGTCGGGCGATGCCATCGGCCTGGAAGCGCTGCTCGGCCTCGACTACGAACATACCGCGACCGCATTGCGGCCGATGTCGGTTTGCCGCATTCCGAGTGTCGCCATCGACGAGCTAGGCCACCGCTCGTCGCGGCTGGTCAAGCAGTTGATGGCCCGCTGGCACCAGGCCGTCCATCAGGCGGATCTGTGCCTGACGCTGCTCTCGACCGGCTCCGCCCGCGCGCGCGTCGCCCGGCTGCTCCTCTACTTGGGCGGCGAGGGCCGTGGCAGCGTCTGCGACGGGCTGACCCGCGAGGACATGGCGTCGTTGTTGTCGATCACGGTTGAAACCGCGAGCCGGGTCGTGGCCGAGTTTCGCCGCCGCGGCGTGATCACCGCGATGGGCAGCAACCGCTTCCTGCTCGCCACCGGCGCGCTGCGCGAAATCGCCGAAAATTGACGTTCGTCAATCCCGGCCGGGCGCAGAACTGACCACGCGCGCCTGCCACCGTCCTCGATCGCGCTAGGCTTGGGCCTGCGATCGAAGCTGGCAGCGGTAACGAACCCTTGCACCGATCGCACCGCGATTGCAGCAGCGAGGTGCGTCATGCCGATGCGTGCGAAGGTTCGCCCCCTACCCCTTATCCTCGGTCTTGTCCTGGCTGCAGCGGCCGGTTTCGCCGCGGCACACGTGGTTCGCCCCGTCGCCGGTGCCGACGCGCCGGCCGGCGCAAGCCAGGCAGCGACCGAGCCTCTCAAGCCGGCCCACATCGTCAACCCTGGTCCCGCGACCAAAGCCTATGACCGCAAGCTCGAGTTTGCGGTGTTCAACAAGAATTGCACCCAGTGCCATGTCTCGGTCGCCGATCCCGAGCGCCCGGGCAAGACACGCGACGAGTGGTACCGCATCGTCAACCTCATGGAGGGGCATGGCCTCGTTGTAAGCCAAGAAGAGGCGGACATGATCGTTGACCTCCTGTTCAAGTTGCGGGCCGGCGTTGAGGATGAGGCCGGCTGAGCGGCCGGCGGCCCGATCGCAGTTCCACCGGTTAAGGAGAACGCACATGCACCGACGTGATTTCCTGAAAACGGCTTGTGCCGGCAGCCTGCTGAGCGCCGCCTACGTCGCAACGCCCAAGCGCAGCCAAGCGCGCGAGACGCTCGCCATCGGCGAGGTCAAGAGCGTCAAGGTCGATGTCATTTCCGAGACCAGCTGGTTCAACAACGACCAGCTGAAGAAGGACATCACCGATTTCGGCGGTGCGGCGACCAACCAGTACACGATCCCCTGGGACTGGGACAACGCCGGCGGTTACGCCGCGCTGATCACCGTCACAGCCCTCGACGGCGACGAAAAGACGATCCTGCTCGACAGCGGCTGGAACAACGCCTGGATGGACTATGTCTTCGAGAAGAAAAACATCCCGACGATGTTACAGCGCGGCGAGATCGACTTCATGGTGCTCTCGCACTGGCACCTGGATCACCTCTGGGGCATCGAATCGACGCTCAAGCACAATCCCAACATCAAGATCTATGCGCCGGCGACGCACTATCCCGAGGACATGGCGCTCCTGCGCGAAAAGGCGACGCTGACCGCCACCGGGCGCGACGGCAAGCCGGTCACGATCTGCAAGAACAGCGTGCCGCATACGGGCGAGCTGGCTCTATGCACCGCCGAAGGCGACGCCGGCAGCGGCGTCTACCGGCCCTTCCCCGGCATGGCGATCAAGATGTTCGACGTGCCCATCTTGCTGCGGGTTCGCGGAGAGAACACGCTCTATTTCAACGTCAAGGACAAGGGCATCGTCACCGTCACCGGTTGCTGCCATCCCGGCTTGCTGACCCTGTTCTCGGCGGCACGGCGCAGCTTCGAAGGCTACGAGCCCTACGGCTGCTATGGCGGGCTGCACTTGAGCCTGTTCGAGACCTGGGATCCCAAGTTCGATGACATCATCAAGGGTGTGAAATCGTTCGGCCTCAAGAAGGTCGCGTGCAACCACTGCACCGGCTGGCTGTGGGCGGAAAAGGCCGCTGCCGAAGGGGTGCCGATCGTCAAGGGGACGGACACCTTCAAGTCCTACAAGCGGCAGTCGAGCGTTGCCAAGGCCAGCAACGTCTTTCTCACCAACGGCGACACGGTGACATTCTGAACCTCAGGCCTCGCGGCGGGGAGGCGCAAAGGCCAAGCCATAATCGGCCCAGCCTCCCCGTCGGGACCCGCCCCCCCTTTGACGGGAGAACGCAATGCTTTCGCCCTCATCGTCAATCGCCTATGCGCCCGAGCGGAGCCGACCCTCGCTCCTCGCCGGCACGATTGCGGGCTTGGTCAATCTGGCGGTCGTCTGCGCGCTGGTGACCGGGCTGTGGTATGTCCTCCTCCACCCCAACGGCGTGTTTGCACTCTACACGCCGATGTACGGGTTCTCGCTCGTTGTCGCCGTCGTCGCCGCCATTGTCCTCATCGCCAAGGTGGCGGAATTTTTTCCGCTGCAGTCGCTAGCGATCGCCGATCCGGCACGCGGCGTCCTGTTCACCGCGATCGCGGTCGGGATCGGCGTTCTGATCGTGCACGGCTTGTTCTGGAACTTCATCGGCCGCTTTGGCGTGACGTACTTCAGCCCGTGGTCGATTGTCGCCGAGGGCGGCGTCGGTGCGGAGTTTTTCAATGCCCGCGAGAACGCATCGACGGCGATCATTTATGTTCTCGCCGCGTTCCTATGGATCGCTCTGTACTGGGCGGTCGGCTTCGGCCGTTGGCCGTGGGCAGGCGCCGGCGCCGGCGTGCGCGCCTGGTCACGCTTCACCACCATCGCGCTGATCGCCACACTGCTCTACGTCGTGCTCTTCCATCCGCATGTTTGCGCCCTGTTCTACCCAGCGCAGACGATGGCCGGCGTGACGCCGTGGTGGGCGGCGTTCGCCCAGACGGCGAGCGCGTACTTCAACCTCGGCCTGGTCCTTTGCACCGTGCTGTGGATCGTCATCTCCGATGTCCTGTGGGAGCAGTGGCCGTGGCGCCTCCTCGATCGCGCCGATGGTCCCGGCTTTGCCCGCGGCGCGTTTGCATTCGTCGGCACGATCGTGCTCGGTGCGGCCACGGTCTGGATCGCGCTCGCGGCGATGACTGCCGTCTGGATGGAGCCATTCGAGGGCGGGCAGTACACCGATGCCCCCTACTTCCGCTATCTGCATGCGGGTGAAATCGCCGGCTTCGGCATGCTCGGCGCCTTCATCACCCGCGCCTATCTGGATGCTCCGTTGCAGCGCCTGGCATTGGCGGCCCGGCTCGCGGCACGAACGCTGCTCGCCGCCGCTGTCGGTGCCGTGGCCTACGTGTTCTATTACTCAAGCGCCGGTACGGCACTGTTGGGGCGCGTGCCGGGGATCGGCCAGCCGGAGGATACGCCACTTGTTTGGACGCTGCTGTTCATTGCTGTTGTCCTGTGCCAGCTGGAGTTCTTCCGCGGCTGGCCGCTCACGCGGATGGACGACGAAGGCGCCAGGCGATGACGCGCCCGTCGCGCCGCCGGCTCATCTGCCGTGAAATCCCATCCGGCCTTGCCGCGCTGATCGGTCTGTTCAAGGGCGAGGACGACGTGGAGTCGCGTGAGCAGGCCGCGTTTGCTGCCTTCGATGCCGAATGGCGGGCGATGGGCCCTGACATGCTGGCACAGGCGGCCCGTGCCGCTGGCGTGGTGGATAGCGAAGCGGCCGGAGGGAACCACGACGATCTCGTCAAAGCCCTCTGGCAGCGCACCCGGACCGAAGCGGATGTCGGCTGACGAGCGCATTTCGCTGCATCTTGCGGCCCTCTTCCGCCATGGGCTGCAGGCAGATGGCGTTCGCGCCGCAACCGACCTGAAGGGAGTGAGCGAGGTCTGGCCGGCTCCGGGCAGCGGTCCCGCGTGGGCCTGGTACCTGTGGCTGACGACCAGCCCTGGAGCCTATGAGTTGCGCCTGGTCGAGGCGGAGGTTGTGAGCGTCGGCCCGAGCCGGCTCGCCCGCGGATCGCTGGCCCTGCGCTACTTCCCCGCCCCGGCCGAGCCGGTGTTCGCGTGCCTTGCGCCGGCGCAGCAGGACCTGCTCCGCTCGCCGGTGTTCGATGAAACGCGCACTCCCCGCTTCGGCCTCAACGACCGGATCCCCCCTGATTGGTTCAACGTCGGCACCATCGAGCTGTACGAAGCCGCCGATGATACCGCGTCGGTTCTGATGCTGGCAGCGGACGACCCGCTCGCGGCTTCGCTGGCGCCGCCGTGGCCGCAAGTGGAAAACGCAAGGTCTGACGTGCCAGCCTGGCAGCTGGCGTATCCGATATTCGACGCCCTGATCGGCCTTACCAGCTATATGGAGCGACGCCAGCCCGCCCGCGTCATCTGCAGCCGCCGGCCAGGGGCGGTGCCCGACTCCGGGTTGAAAGCGGCACTGGTGGCGTTCGTCGATCGCGACCAGCCGGAGGCGGCAACTACGGTCGATCGTCTCGAAGCGGTGCTCGGCTCGGATCCATGGCAGACCTTGTGCCGGTATCCGGTTCGTGGGCCAGGTGAGACCGATTGCCGCCGCCACCGCCACTGTTCCGGCGAGCATGACCACCATCACCACGACCACCACGGCCACGGTTGCACTGCCGATATATCGATCCCGCTTCGCTGCAGCGACACGTGGTGGACATTAGCCGCCTTTGACGGGGCGATCACGGCCCTGCCCTGCGGCTGCCACTGACGGCGGCATTCGTCACCACAAGCGCTTGTTTGCGCCCCTTTAAGCGCTCGCCGCTAATCCGATCGGCTGTGAGATGTGCCGGGCCAACAAGCGCATTCACCAGCAACCGCGCTAATGGTCGGCGCTTGCGTTGCGCTCGTCGCTTCGGTCATTCCATCTTTGTTGAAGACGGCCCATCTTTGATGACGACGGCGCATCTTGCCGATGCCAATGACACAAACAGGAGGCAGGGATGACGTACTGCGTGGGTGTCAAGGTCAACGAGGGGCTGCTGTTCGCCAGCGATTCGCGGACCAACGCCGGCGTCGACAGCGTCGCCACGTTTCACAAGCTGTTCGTCTTCCATCAGGAGGGTCAGCGGCTGATTGTCGTCATGACGGCAGGCAATCTCGCCGTTACCCAGGAAGTGATCACCCGCTTGCAGCAGGGCCTCAGCACGGACGAGCCCGGCCGCAACGTCCTTCTCGCCCCCACTTTGTTCGATGTCACAATGATGGTCGGCGGGCTGCTGCGCTCCGTCATCGACCGCGACCGTTCCTACCTCCAAGGGTTCGGCGCCGACGTGTCATCGTCCTTCATCGTCGGCGGCCAGATCGCTGGCGACGAACCGCGGCTGTTTCTGGTTTACCCTGCCGGCAACTTCATCGAGAGCGAACCGGCCACGCCCTATTTCCAGCTCGGCGAGACGAAATATGGCAAGCCCATCCTCGAACGGGTCCTGACGCCGCAAACGACGCTGGCGCAGGCCGCAAAGTGCGCGCTGTTGTCGTTCGACGGCACGATCAAGGCGAACCTGTCCGTCGCACCGCCGATCGACGTACTGATCTATAAGGCCAATACCTTGGCGATCGGCCGTCAGCAGGAGATCGCCGCCGGCGATCCATACTTCGCCACCCTCTCCGCCGGCTGGGGCACCGGGCTTCTCAAGGTGTTTGCCGATCTTGCGGATCCGCCGTGGGCGGCGGACGACGCGGCGCCGGGAGAGTCCGGCTAGAGACGCAGAAAACAAGCGGAAGCCAAAGCCTTCGGCCGTGCACGACCTCGCTGCCGCCCGAGGGCTCTGCTAGGCTCATGCTTTGCCCTTTGGCAGCACTCGTTAAGCACCCATGGCACCCGCTGCAGCCGATAGCACTCGCCTGACCGATCTGCTTACGCGGCTTGACGCCGCCACCGGCCCGGACCCAACGCTCGATCGGGACATCGGCCAAGCCCTGGGCGGAAGCACCACTGCCGGCGAGGGACCGGCCTACACCGCCTCAATCGACCGCTGTTTCGATCTCTTGCATCAAGTCGCCCCTGGCTGGCATTGGCATGTCGGCTTCGGCGTCACCGGCCTCCTTCCCTACGCCACCCTGGCGCTCGGACCGCGGCGGTTCGAGGCAAGCGCTGCAACCGTGCCGTTGGCGCTCTTGAATGTGATCGTCCGGGCGGCTTGCGCGCGTTCGAGCCCCGACATCTGAACAGCACTTTTGCGCGCATTTGCCCCCTGCAAGCGTGTTTTCGATGGGAGCGATTTTGCCACAAATGGGCCATCATCGGGTGAAAGTATGATATAATCAGGGATCCGGGGAAGAGTGGGAGGGAGGGCGATGAGAGGCAGAGCGCGGCTCGCGCGTACGGCGGCGATCGTTCTCGCGGCGGTCATGGTGCTCGCGCTGCAGCCAAACGCTGGCGCAGAGGATCCGCCGTCGCCAGCGCGGGAAAACGGTTACGTTTTCGGCGTATTCCCTTATTTGCCTCCCCTCACGCTTGACCACGTCTTTGCGCCAATTATCGCCAGCCTCGAAACGGGCGTTGGCGCGCCGGTGCATCTCCGCTCGACGACAACGTTTTCCGGATTTGTCGAGGAACTCGGCAAAGGCCACTACGATCTCATCTTTGCCCATCCGTTCTTCTATATTCTTGCGGCGGATCACTATGGCTATGTGCCGCTGGTGCGTTTGGCAACGCCGCTCACCGCGGTCTTCCTGACCCGCCATGATGATCCTGCCGACTCGATGCTCGCGCTCAAGGGCCGTGTTCTGGGGCTGCCGCCGGAGTTGTCGGCGGTCAGCGAGGTTGCGCAGCGCGAACTCGCGGCTGCAGGTCTTACCCCCGGCGTCCAAATCCAGCTTCGTCACCACCAATCGAAATCATCGTGCCTGCATGCCCTCGCATTGGGGACGGCAGACGCCTGTGCGCTACCCCGCTTCGTGCTCAAGCAGCTACCGGCCGACCACATCGCAACCCTCAAAGTCATCCACGAGACGGCCCCGATCCCTAACGTCGTCATCGCCGCCCACCCGCGATTGAGCGAAGCTGATCGCACGAAGCTTATCCAGACCGTGCTCGCCTGGCCCGACACGGCAGAAGGACGGCAGATTCTCGCCGATGCCGGCTGGGAGGGGTTCGTCGCCACCGACGACCACGACTACGATGAACTGAGGCGATGGGGGGTAGCGACGGTTCAAAACAGGCGGCAGTCTGCCGCCGAGTGAAATCCGGTCGGCCATGTCGCTCAAGTCCCGCATAGCCGCAACCATCTTTCTGGTCGAAGCGATCCTGATCGCGGTGCTGTTGCTGGCAACCGCGGCGGAGACCCGCGAGAGCCTCGCACGGCACTTCCGGGCGACGGAACAGACGCTTTTGCAGCTGATGGGCGATCTCAGCCGCGCAGCCTTCTTGACCGAGGATTACGCGGAGCTGCAGGCCTTCATCGATCAGGCGGTCGAGCACCCGCGGATCGAGACCGTCGTCCTAACCGATGTCCGTGGCCGCGTCGTGGTGTCCACTCTGCCGAACCTCTTGGGCACGACGCTGCGCGAGTTCACCGACACCGAGCACCATCATTGGCGGTTACGTGAGGTGCGCGGACATTCGAATGCGCTCGGCACCATCGCCGTCAGGTTCTCCGACGCGGCCGTCGTCGAGATGTACACCCGAATCCGTAACGGCGCGCTGCTGATCGCGGTCATCGGCCTGGTCGTCAGTTCTTTGGTCGGCGTCGGCGTCGGCTTCCTTCTCACCCGCCGCCTCGAACGGCTAGCGTCGGCGGCAGACCGGGTGGCAGACGGTGACACCTCGATCCGCGTCGATGATCGCGGCGGCGACGAGATCGGCCGCCTGACCCGGGCATTTTCGAGCATGGTCGGGAGGCTGCAGCGGCGCGCCGCCTACATGAAACGTACCCGCGACCTCCTTATCGAACCGACTCAGGCGATGTCGCAGGGTTTTGCGGTCTGGGATGCCGACGAGCGCTTGGTTCTTTACAACCCCCGCTTCCGGCAACTGTTTCATGAGATCGCGGACGATGTTGTGAGCGGGCTGCCGTTCAGGGAGTTTTGTTCCCTCCTAGACCCGCACATCCGCGGCGAGGCCGTCTCGGAGTGGCTGTGCAACTGGGACAGGACGGGCCACCACGCGCAAGGCGTTTGGGAACTTCGCTTTCGCGACGGCAGATGGCTCGAAATTCGCGAGACGCGCACCACGGCGGGCCGAACGATCGGCATTGTCACCGATGTCACCAGCGCTCGCGCGCAGGCGCTGGCACTCGTGGAAAGCGAACGGCGGCTGCGTGCGATCATGGACTCGATGTTCGATGCGATGATCATCGTCGACGACAACGGCCTGATCGATACCCTCAATCCGGCGGCGGAGGCGATGTTCGGAGTGCGGACGAGGGCGGTCCGCAGCCGGCCGATCGGAACGCTGCTGGCACTCGCCAGCGACGATGACCGCAGCGGCACCGCACCGCCCTGCCAAGCGGCCGACCTCAAGGTGATTCAGGGCCGGCCGGTGCGGGAAATGTGGGGACGGCCGCGGCGCGGCGCCACGTTCCCCGTCGAGATCTCGGTCTCCCACGCCCTGCTCAAGAATGGCCGGATCACCATCGTCACAGCGCGCAACATCAGCGAGCGCAAGGCCGCCGAGCAGCAGATCGTCTATCACGCGACCCATGATCAATTGACGGGACTGCTCAATCGCAGCCAGTTCATGGAGCGGCTTAGGGCGACAATCGAGGGCAGTACGGATGCTCAGGATCAGCTCGCCGTCCTGTTCCTCGACCTTGACCGCTTCAAGGTCATCAACGACAGCCTTGGCCACATGATGGGCGATGCGCTGTTGGTCGCCGTAGCAAAGCGCTTGCGGCGAAGCCTGCGCGAGCACGACATCGTCGCCCGCATGGGCGGTGACGAGTTCACGGTCGCCCTTCCAGGAATCGACAGCGAAGCGACGGCGCTACGCATCTGCCGCAAGCTGATCGAAACGATGCGCGCGCCGTTCGTCGTCAAGGGCCAGGAACTGCACCTGACGACAAGCGTCGGCATCAGTCTTTATCCCGCCCATGGTGACAGCCCGGAGATGCTCCTGCGCCGTGCCGATACGGCGCTCTATCGCGCCAAGGCAAAAGGCAAGAATCAATATTGCCTGTTTACGGCAGGCTTGGGCGGCAACGTCGACTACCATGTCTACCTCGAGAACGAGCTGCGCCAGGCGATCGAGCTAGGCCTGCTGCGCGTCGTCTATCAGCCGCAGGTCGAACTTGGCTCAGGCAAGATCATCGGCGCCGAGGCCCTCCTGCGCTGGCAGCATCCGCGGCTGGGGGCGGTGCCGCCCAAGGTCTTCATCGCGACCGCCGAAGATGCCGGTCTGATCGGCAAGATCGGCACGTTCGTCTTGGCGCAGGCGTGCGCGCAGCTGCGCCGCTGGCGCGAGTCCGGGGCTGGACCGCTGCGCATCGCCGTCAATCTGTCGCCGCGGCAGATCCACGATCCGGAATGGCCAGCAACGGTAACGTCCTGCCTCGAGTCAGCAGGCGTGCCGTCGGACTGCCTCGAATTCGAACTGACGGAAAACGTCTTCATCGAGGACGACGACACCACCGCCCGCTTTGTCGAAGCGATGCGCGAACTCTCGATCGGCCTGGTCCTCGATGACTTCGGCACCGGATTCTCGTCACTCAGCTATCTGCGGCGCTATCCGATCCGCCGCATCAAGATCGACCGCTCGTTCGTGAGCGACATCGGCGGCGGCAATGACGGTGCCTTGGTCCGAGCGACAGTGGCGATGGCGAGTTGCCTCGGCATCGGCGTCATTGCCGAAGGTATCGAAACCCGTCCGCAGTGGGAGTGGCTGCGCCAGCACGGCTGTCCCGAGGGGCAGGGCTATCTGTTCGGCATGCCGGAAGAAGGCGAGCGCCTCGCCCAAAGGATCAGCGGTATCAAGCGGCACGCCGGCCAAGTGGTTGCCTTTTCCGCTTCCCGCGAGGCTTTTCGCGAGCGCGCCCATCCGGTTGGCCGCGACACGTAACATCGCGGCCGACGCACAGGAGGCTGACCGATGCACTGGACGCATGCGACACTGATGAGCACCGCCGAGGACGGTACGGCAGCCGTAGTCGCGAGCGATGATCGCTGGGAAGCCCTGCCCTTCGGCATCGAGAACGGCTCGTGCGGCGCCTTTGCAAGCCGGGAGCAGGCGATCGAGTGTGTCGAGAGCATCCGGGGCGAGGTCGTCTGCTGCGTCGGCCACTTGGCCGCCGATGCCGACGATCCCCTCTCCCCGGCAGTCATGCCTTCCAACGTCTAAGTGGCTGACTCAAAAGAGTCTTTTGGACTCAATATATTCTAACGCATTGTCACACCCATCCACGGCTTCTGACTCCACAGGTCAGTCGTGGATGCGCGGGTCTTACGCCCGCGCATGACGGTTGGGGGAGACGTGGGGGCTTTCCCCGTTGTCGTCATGGCCGGCTCTCCCTCTATCGACAACGCAGAGCCATCATGCAATCCACGGCTTGTTGCAAGCAACGCTTTGATTTTGAGGGCATGATTTTCGGTCAGGCTCTAAGCGCCAAGCGCCAGCACCCCCGGCGACAGCGTCGCCGTTTCCCGATTCGCGACGCAGCGAGATCAGCTCTTCGTGCATTGTGCAGTGCACGATGACAGGTGCGTTTTTTGTTCGATAGGCGTACCATATTCAAGGACGTGTGATCCCCGGTCGCGTACCCTCCGAAGCGGTCGGGCTGGACTCTCGCAGACCGGGGCCGCACGGGAAGGATGCTGGCCATGGACGCTCTTTCGATCCCGCAATTCCTGATGACCTTCTTGGCGGTGCTCGCAGCGCTGTTTGTGTTCGCGGTCGGGCTGGCTGCACTTGCGGTCGTCGTCATGTTCGTGGTCGACATTACGCAGACGCGGCACGCGATCCGTCGCAACTTTCCTGTTATTGGCCGCCTGCGCTACTTCCTGGAGCATCTGGGCGTCTTCTTCCGCCAGTACTTCTTCGCCATGGACCGCGAAGAGCTGCCGTTCAACCGGGCGCAGCGGAGCTGGGTCTACCGCGCGGCCAAGAACCTCGACAACACCCAGCCGTTCGGATCCACGCGTGACCTGAAAACGCCGGGCTCGGTGCTGTTCGCGAACGCTGCCTTCCCCCGTCTCGATGCGAACAAGGCGGAGATGGCGCCCATGATCATTGGCGCCGGCTGCCCGCAACCCTACGCGGCTGAGAGCTTGTTCAACATTTCCGGCATGAGCTTCGGTGCGATCTCGAAGCCAGCGATCCTTGCGCTCTCCAACGGCGCCCGCATTGCCGGCTGCTGGATGAACACCGGCGAGGGCGGGCTCTCGCCCTACCACCTCGAAGGTGGCTGCGACCTCGTGTTCCAGATCGGCACCGCCAAGTATGGCGTACGCGACGATGCGGGGCAGCTTGACGAAAGCCGGTTGGCGGCGATCGCGCGCCACGCTCAAGTCCGGATGTTCGAGATCAAGTTGAGCCAGGGGGCGAAGCCGGGCAAGGGCGGCATCCTGCCGGCGGCAAAGGTGACCGAGGAAATCGCTGCCATTCGTGGCATTCCCTTGGGCAAGGACAGCTTGAGCCCCAATCGCCACAACGATATCAGCACAGTCGACGAACTGCTCGATGCGGTCGGCCGGGTCCGCCGCATCACCGGCAAGCCGACAGGCTTCAAGCTGGTGATCGGCGATCCGGGATGGCTGGAGGAACTCTGCCGCGCCGTCGTCCGCAGGGGTGTGGCAAGCGCGCCCGACTTCATTACCATCGACAGCGCCGACGGTGGCACCGGCGCCGCGCCGATGAGCCTTCTCGATTACGTCGGCCTGCCGATCCAGGAAAGCCTGATCGCGGCCGTCGATACGCTGGTCCACCACGGGCTGCGGGAGCGGATCCGGGTGATCGCGTCCGGCAAGCTGATCACGCCCGCGGATGTCGCCTGGGCCTTGTGTGCCGGCGCCGATTTCGTCACCTCTGCGCGTGGTTTCCTGTTTGCGCTCGGCTGCATCCAATCGATGCAGTGTAACAAGAATACCTGTGCCGCCGGCATCACCACCCACAATCCGCGCCTGCAGCGAGGGCTCGATCCGGTCGACAAGGCCGAACGGGTTCACCACTACGTCCTCAACATACTGCACGAGGTGGCGGTGATCGCACACGCCTGCGGCGTTGACGACGCCCGCCAATTGCGCCGCGAGCATTGCCGCATCGTCGTCGCGCCGGGCCATTCGGTGCCGCTGAGCGGAGGCCAGGCGCAGCCAGCCGATACCGCCAAGGCTTCATCGAAGGCGGCGTGACGCCGCTCAGTCCGGCTCGGCCAGGAACTTTGTGAGCGCCTCGGCGTAACGCTCCGGCTTCTCGATCACCATCGCGTGGCCGACATCGGCGCTCACCTCGAGCCGGCAGCGTGGCATCCTTGCCGCCATCTCCTCCAAGTCCGCGCGCGGGATGAACGGATCGAGCGCCCCCCAGAGGAGGAGATGCGGGTGCGCAATGGAAGCCATATGCGGGCGCAGGCTTCCCGTCTGCCACGCGCGATTGAGGCTCTTGGGCGTACCGAACCAGATACCGTCCGAGACCGCGAACGCCTTGTCCGTGAGCCGTTCGAACAACTGCCGCTGCTCCTCACTGGCGTTGGCCGCGTAGATGGCCGGCGCGCCGGCTTCTAGGCTCTCGGGGCGGAACAGCGTCGGCGCAGTGAGCGCCAAACCCTTTTTCGTCTTCTCCCGCGATGCCTTCATGGTGTGGAAAAAGACATAGCTTTCGTCCGGAAAGCGCAAACCCTGCGGCCCGACCGGCGCCAGTCCCACCACCTTGCCGAACCGCTCCGGCGCGCGCAGCAGCATGTGCAGGCTGATGATGCCGCCGGTTGAGTGGGTGGCGAGGTGGCAGCGGCTAATCTCCAGCGCGTGCAGCACCGCCAGCATGTCATCAGCATGCTGTTCGACCGTGTAGTTGCCGAAATCGGCGTCAGGCGCCGGCTTGTCCGACTCGCCGCAGCCGCGCCAGTCGATGCCGAGCACGCGCAGCCACGGCGGCAGGTGCTGGGCCGCCAGTTCGAACCAGTCCGCACAGGCGAGGTTGCCGTGGATGAACACCAGCGTCTCCGGTGCCGCGTGGTCCCCCCACCACCTGCAGTTCAGGCCAAGCCCGTTGATGCGTACCCGCATCATTCCGCCACTGGCCGGTTGTCGGCGGCTGCCGGTTTGAGGATGAGCGCACTGAAGGCCGCGAGCGGCACCTCGATCGAGTAGTCGCGCCCGTGCCAAGGCACCTCCTCGGCATGCACACGCTCTCCCGGAATTGCCGCCGCATGGCCGCAATAGGCTTGCGCGTTGGTCGAGAATAGGGCCGTATACGCGACCGGATAGGGCACGCCGACACGATGATGCGGCAGGGAAATGCCGGAAAAGTTGAAGACGAACATCAGCGCGTTGCGAGGATCCTTGGCCTTGCGCAGGAAGGCGAGCGTGCACGCATCGGCGCTGTCGGCATCCAGCCACTCAAAGCCGGTGCCCTTGAAATCAACCTCGAAAAAGGCCCGTTCGCGGCGGTAAAGCGCGTTCAGATCCTCCATCATCCGCGCCAGCCCGTGGTGTTCGGCATCATCGAGGCAGTCCCACTCCAGGCTGCGGGCGTGGTTCCATTCCGAGCGCTGGCCGAACTCCGCGCCCATGAACAGGAGCTTCTTGCCCGGGTGCGCGTACATGAAGGCGAACAGGAGCCGCAGGTTGGCGAGCTTTTCGGCTTGCCCGCCCCCCATCTTGGTCAGCAGCGAGCCTTTCAGATGCACGACCTCATCGTGCGACAGCGACAGGACGAAGTTCTCGCTGAACGCATAGACCAGCCCGAAGGTGAGCTTCGAGTGGTGGTTGCGGCGCTCCGCCGGCGGCGTCTTCATGTACGCCAGGACGTCATGCATCCAGCCCATGTTCCACTTGAAGCCGAAGCCGAGACCGCCCTGGTCGGTCGGCCGCGAGACGGCGGGGAACGAGGTCGACTCCTCGGCGATCATCATCACGCCGGGATATTGCTGATGCACGACCGCGTTGGTGTGCTTGATGAACTCGATCGCTTCCAGGTTCTCGCGGCCGCCGTACTTGTTGGGGATCCAGTCGCCGGGTTTGGGGCGCGAGTAGTCGAGGTACAGCATCGAGGCGACGGCATCGACGCGAAGCCCGTCGAAGTGATAATGCTCAAGCCAGAACAACGCGTTGCCGATCAGGAAGTTCTCCACCTCGTGGCGGCCGTAGTTGAAGATCAGCGTCCCCCAGTCGCGGTGCTCGCCCTGCCTCGGGTCGGCATGCTCATAGAGATGGCTGCCGTCGAACCACGCGAGCGCGAAGGCGTCGCGCGGGAAATGCGCCGGCACCCAGTCGAGGATGACGCCGATGCCGGCCTGATGGCAGGCGTCGACCAGCGCCATCAGGTCCTGGGGCGGGCCGAAGCGCGAGCACGGCGCGTAATAGTTGGTGACCTGATAGCCCCAGGACGGCTCGAACGGATGTTCCGCGATCGGCAGCAGCTCGATGTGGGTAAAGCCCATCCGCTTCACGTACGACACCAGAGGAGCTGCAATCTCGCGGTAGCTTGGGTGGCTGCCGTCCGCACGCCGCTGCCAGGAGCCGAGATGCACCTCATAGACGGCGATCGGTTCTTCCCAGGGCCGTGAGCGGGCGCGGCGGTCGATCCAGTCCTGGTCCTGCCACGCGTGTGCCCCTTCCAGGCGGGAGACAATGCTGGCCGTGCCGGGGGCGGCCTCGGTGAAGAAGGCGTACGGATCGGCCTTGAGGTAGGTGTGGCCGTTGCGGGCGCGGATCTCGAATTTGTAGAGCGTGCCGGCGCCGATCTCCGGCACGAACAGCTCCCACACACCCGACACGCCGTGCCGCTGCATCGGATGATAGCGGCCGTCCCAGCGGTTGAAGGGGCCCACGACGCTGACCCCCAGCGCGTTCGGCGCCCAGACGGCGAAGTTGACGCCCTCGACGCCGCGCTCGCTGCGCACGTGCGCGCCGAGTTTTTCGCAGATCCGATAGTGGTTGCCCTCGCCGAACAGATGCTGATCGAGCTCGGCAAAAACGGGGGCGGCATAGGAATAGGCGTCCGGATAGCGGTAGGCGTGCTCGCCATTTTCGCGCACGAACAGGCGGTAGCCGCGGTCCGGTCCCGGATCGGGGATGACCGCCTCGAACAGGCCTTGCGGGTGGACGCGGCTGAGCTCGAACACCAGCTCCGGTTCGGCGGCGAGCTCAAGCGTGATCGCCTGGGCATGTGGGACGAAGGCGCGCACTCTCAGCTCGCGCGTCGCCTCGGAGAAGTGCGGGCCCAAAATCGCGAACGGGTTGTCGTGCCGGCCGCCGACCAGGCGGTCCATCTCCGCACCGGCCACTGTCGGCGGGCGGGCCGGCAGCGCCACCGCAATGCGGATGCCGGCAAGGCCTGCCGCGTCGTCACGCAACAAGCTGCGGTAAAGGTGGGCCATGGCCGCATCGGTGCGCCAGCCGTCGACGTGGTAGCGATCGACCCAGAAGGCGGCTTGCGAGAGAAGGAAGCTCGTCACTTCCGGCTTGGCGCGATCGAAGGACGCACCGGTAGCCGTTGCCGCCGTCGTCGTCTCGTAGAGCGGGGAGCCGTCGAACCAGGCCAGTTCACTCAAACTCGCCGGCAGCGCTGCCGTGAACGCCGGCACCGGCACGCCGATGCCTTGGGCATGGCAGGCGACGATGAGCTCCATCAGCTCTTCCGGCGTACCGTCCGCGCTCCCGGGCGCGAACGAGCTGGCGCTGCCCCAGTGGCCGGGCCGGGCCGAGGTCAGCTCGATGTGGGTGTAGCCTTCAGCCTTGATCGCGGCGAGGAAGGCTGGCCGGGCCAGGGCGCGGAAGGTTGACATCCCCGCCTCTGCCGCCGCCACTGCCTGCGCATCGAGATCGACCGCCCGCACGAAGATGCCGCGGTCGCTGAAGGCCCGCTGCCTTCCCCCCTGCAGCCAGCCGGCATCAAGCGCGCAAAAGCCCCAATCGGCGTCATACACCACCGAAGCGGTGGCAGGATGGGCTTCGGTGCGAAAAGCGAACGGATCGCCCTTGAGAAAGACGCTCCCGGCCGCGGTCTTGATCTCGTACTTGTAGAGATCGCCTTCCTTCGCTTCCGGAACGAACACCTCCCAAATGCCGGCCCGGTTGAGGCGGCGCATCTGGTGGCAGCGTCCGTCCCACTGATTGAACGCGCCGACGACGCTCACGCGCTGCGCGTGCGGTGCCCAGACGGCGAAATTGACGCCGTGCACCGGACCGTACGTCACCGGGTGCGCGCCCAGTTTTTCGTACAGGCGCCAATGCCGGCCCTGAACGAACAGCGCCTCGTCGGCCGCAGTGAAGCGCGATTCCGTGAAGCAGTACGGATCCCTGCGGGTGAACAGGTTCCCCTGGCGATCGCTGCCGATGAAAACGTAGTCGATGCCCGCTCCAGCGTGTTCGACCACCGCCTCGAACAGGCCTTCCGGGTGGAGCCGGCACATCGCGTAGTCGTCCGGCTCGATGTCGTTCACGCGCAACGTGACGGCTTCCGCATTGGGAAGAAAGGCGCGTACGAGCAAGCGGCTGCCATCGCCGTAGGGGTGCGGGCCAAGGACCGTGTGCGGCGCATCGTGCCGCGATTGCACAATCCGGTCGATCTCGTCCTGCGGCAAGATGGCCGTTCGGGCGGTCTCCTTATCCGTCGGTTGGCCTGCTGAGTCGCGTGGCGGCAAGCGCGTTACCACACAAGTCCCCTTGAGCCGGACACAGGCGATTTCGCAACTGCAAAAATCTAAAGGTCGCCGCCGCGCCGGTCAAGGCCGGCCAATACGGGCACGATCGGCGATCAGATCGCCGGCTGTCGGGCGGTAGCAGCGGCGCGTTCCCGAAAAGAGAATCGCTCTAGTCAGCCCTTCGGCGGATACGGGTCGCGTCCGTGCGAATCGCGCTCGCGGATTTGCCCGTTTCGCCCGTGGATGAACAGTTCGGTCCCTTGATTGCGGGCGATTTCCCGGCCTCGGTTAATCGCCTCCCGCTGCGTGTCGTGGACGGAAGAGGCCCGCTCCCCGCCCGTCGGCTTGACAGCCCGGCCTCGGTCATGGGGCACCACATGCTGATTACGCTTTGCCATTTTGGACTCATATCATATCAAAGTGGAGAAATTAGCTTACATAAGTATGCTACAACTTGTCAATATGGCCATATGAGGTTACCATACGCCTTTACCAACGATAAGAAGGGGAGAGCATGTGCCTTTCGATCCAAAGAACGTCATCGAGCTGACCGACGCAGCCCTGGCCGCCGACTACACGCGCGTTCGCCGGGCCGCAAGTGCCATCGTGCGGGAGCTGGCGAAAGCGGGGGACGAGAAGGCTGCAAAGGAGCTGCGCTCGCTTGTCCGCAAGCGCGGTGTGCCTCTTAAGGCGTCCGGATATGTCGAGAGCCTGCCGGTCGACGCCAAATCCCGACTACCGCTCCTAGAGGAGCAGTCATGGCCGGATGTGCCGGTCTTCCTGAATGCGGAGGCCAATCGGATCTTTCATGACTTCCTGAGGGACGTCCAACATGTCGATGAACTGTGCGCCAAAGGTCTCGCATCCCGCCTTGGTCTTCTGCTCAGCGGGCCACCCGGAACGGGCAAGACGCTGCTCGCGGCCCACGTGGCCGCTCAACTGGCCCGCCCGTTCTATGTCGTACGCCTCGATTCCGTGATTTCGTCGCTGTTAGGGGACACAGCAAAGAACATCCGCTCCGTTTTCGACTTCGTTCCCTCTCGGGATGCCGTACTGCTGATCGACGAGATGGATGCCGTCGCCAAGCTGCGCGACGACCGCCACGAGCTGGGCGAGCTTAAGCGCGTCGTCAACACGGTCATCCAGAGCTTGGACAACCTCGACTCTCATGCTGTGGTCATCGCTGCCACGAATCATCCGCATCTTCTCGATCCGGCGATATGGCGCCGGTTCCCCTACAAGATCGAGCTGGGCCTACCCGATGTTGATGTCCGCAAAGACCTTTGGCGCCACTTCCTGTTCGAGGACCGGGACGAAGCCAAGATTTCCAATGAACTGGCTGCGATTTCCGAAGGTCTGTCCGGCGCGGACATTGAGGCAATCGGCCTGACCGCGCGGCGCAATGCTCTACTCGACAACCGCCCGCTCGACATCGCGTCCGTTGTATCCGCCGTGCTTCATTCGAGCAGTGACAAGTCCGCGTTGCCGCGCCGGGATGCGCTCGACGCAGATCATAAGAAGCATATCGCTCAAAGCCTCAAGGAACATTTCGGCCTAAGCGGAGCAGACATCGCGCGCCTGCTCGGCGTTACCCGGCAATCTGTCTATGGCTATCTGAAACAGGAAGCGGAGGCTCACGATGGCGGATGACCGCGACCCTCCCGTTCTCAACCCGGTCTTGAGCCTCCAGATGGACCCCGCTCCCGAAAGCCGCCGGGGCGGCGGCAAGGGACGGGAAAGCATCGTTCACGAGAGGCTAGAGCCGCAGCAAAAAAAGTTGTCAGAGGACGCAAAGAACCTCCAGTCGTCCCACGCGAAGTTTCCCGTTTTTGCGGACAAGACACATCTCAACGTCCGCATGTTTCCTGACTCTCTTGCTCCAAGCTACACGCCACACGACCTGTTCTCGCCGGAGCGCGGTTGCCGGCTCGTCGCACCGCTCCGTATGGGCTACTTGGTCGAGGCCGACATCAACTACTTTCCCAACCTTCTCGAGGCCATTGGGAGTCCCTCGAACTGTGCCGTTCAGGTGGATCTTTCGCGAGTCTCCGACATAAAGGTGTTCGACCAGCACGCTCGCTTGCGCGGCCATTCCATCGATGATTTGTGGCAGGCTGCGCCCGAGGCTGAGGATGGCCGCCTTTTCATCATGTGGTTCGCGCCGTTCCGGGATCGTGCGGCCCGTGAAGACCTGATCGCCCGCATTGGGGCGTTCAGCAGCTCGGAAGCCCTGCTCCCCGTGCTTCTGGCCACGAGGCTTCCCACCACCACCGAGGAGCTCGAACAAACCCTGCCCGCCGCTACACCGCGCCAGTCGAGTATCGCGCGTGCTATGCGCAGCTATCGCAATACCGGCGTAGGCCGTGCCACGGTGCGCGTCCCGTCCAAGGAGAACCTTGCTGGTCTTGTCGCATCCGGCACCACGTTCAGGATCGACCCCGTGCGCCGGCTCCAGTCCGCCGACCCCGGCGAAGGCGCACACCCGCCCCCTCCTCTTGACCTCGATGACTCGCCGGTGGTCGCTGTCATCGACGGTGGCCTTCACGCTCAAAGCTACAAACCCGCCGAGGCATGGCGTGCCCCGCCACTGTTCCCCGACAGTCACGCCGACCATCAGCACGGCAACGAAGTCACCTCCCTTGCTGTCCATGCACATGCGTGGAACAACAACCGCAACCTTCCGGCTCTCAACTGCCGTATCGGAACCGTCCAGGCTGTGCCAAACAGCCGGGGGGCCGCGACCTTCAACGAGAGCGAGCTGGTTGAGTATCTCGAACTCGTGTCCAAGGACCACCCCGACACTCGGGTCTGGAACATCTCAGCAAACCAGAACGGCTTTGTCTCCGATCCGGAAGAGGTGAGCGCTTTGGGCCACGAACTCGCTCTTCTGGCTCGCAAGTACAATCTTCTCCCCGTGATCTCGGTCGGCAATGCCAGTACCGGCAATTCCCGGCGCCCGAGCCCGCCGGCGGATTGCGAAGCCGCCATCGTCGTAGGGGGCCGTCAGGCCGATGCGGACGGCAATCCCTCGCAGGCTTGCCCCGCCTGTCTGCGAGGGCCGGGACCGGACGGAATGCTCAAGCCCGATGTTTCGTGGTTCTCCAATCTTCGAATGCTCGGTGGCATCATCAAGACCGGCAGCAGCTACTCCACGCCTCTCGTTTCGTCTCTTGCCGCTCATACCTTCGCCGCCCTGCGCGACCCCACGCCCGACCTCGTGAAGGCTTTGTGCATCAACGCCGCCGAGCTTGAGGAACACGACCCCGCACTCGGCTGGGGAACACCCTATGATGGACACATGCCGTGGGCTTGCGCCCCCGGCAGCGTCACGCTCGCGTGGCGCGCCCGGCTTGAGCCTGGAGCGGCCTACTACTGGAACGACATTCCGGTTCCGCCCGAGCTGGTGCGCAACGGCAAGCTCTACGGCAAGGCGCGCCTGACAGCGGTTCTGAACCCGCTTGTCTCGCCGTTCGGAGGTGCGAACTACTTCTCCTCCCGGCTCGAAACCTCCTTGCAGTACCTCGACAAGCCAGACGGGAAATGGGTCCCGCTTCTCGGTTCGATGAGGGAATCGACCATTGCCGAAAGCGCCGCCCGAAGTGACCTAAAGAAATGGCAACCCGTCCGCCGTCATGATGCCGACTTCTCAAAAGGACAAGGTCGGCAGTTCGGAGGCAACAGCTTCCGTCTCTATGCGCGTGTCTATACGCGAGACCTGTACCAGTTCGGCTGGTCGCACCACAGCCAGGCCGGCCCGCAGGAAGCCGCTTTCGTCCTGACGCTTTGGAGCGGCGAGAACCAATCCTCGATCTTCGACTCGACCGTTCAGCGTCTCGGCAACTTTGTCGAGAGCGCGGTACTCGAACAGGAGATCGAGCAGCCACTCCACAGATGACCTCAAATCTGCTCAAGACTCAATAGCGCCAGCGGCAGCCGGGAAGATCCGCAGCAGCACCGGATCCCGTTGCCCCCTGCCGGCGGATCAGGCCGGTGCTTTCGTGTGCGTGGCCTGCATCCGGCGCAACGACTCGGGATCGTTCATCTGCGTGAGCAGTGCGTTCTTCATGAAGTCTTCGTACTCGCGTGCCATCGCTGGCGAGACGACCTCGATCATCACCCGGTTTTCTATCCAGAACTCGACGACGTGAAAGAACGGCTCTCGTCCCTCCATGCCACGTCCGAAGGTCTTGGCGCGCCAGCCCTCGCGCGCGCCGATGCGTTCGATCGCCTCCGGCTCCATCGACACCGAGAGCAGCACGTGGAAGGGCCAGGTCTCAGGCGGTGCCGTGTTCTCGCCGAACACGACCTGATCACCGCTGGCCGGAATGTCGAGCGTGGCCCGCTCTGGATAGACCTCGATCATGGTTCCGTGCGCATCGCCACTCGTCGCCATGAAGGCACCCGCGAGCGGCCCGAATGGATGGCAGGCGCCGCCCATCAGCTCGGCCAGGACCTCGGCGACATGGCGCGGCTCTCGCGCCGGGATCGACACATGGTGGATCATTGCGGTTCTCCCATGCTGGAGGATCCGTGATGCCACTGGAGATTGGCATTCTTCAGCGCCGGAGCTAGCGCTTTGCAGGCGTGACCGGTGACGGTTCCGCCTGGCCCGCGCTGCCGGCAGCGGCGGCGCGTTGATTCATCGCCGTCATCAGCGCCGGCAGCACGATCACCGTGCAAAGGAGCGTGAGCGTAATCGCGACCGCCAGCAAGAGCCCCATGCTGGCGATGCCGGGATGGTCGGAGAGCGCCAGCGTGCCGAAGGCGGCGATCATCGTCAACGCGCTGAACAGTACCGCGCGCGGCGTGCAGGTCGCCATCATCGGCGCCGGGCCGCCTTCCTGCCGTTCGCGGACGACGAGGTTCAGGCTCTCGGTGACGCCAAGGCCGAACAACAGCGGCAGCACGATCACGTTGGCAAAGTTGAACGGCACATTCAGCACAACCGAGGCCGCGACCGTGAACAGTGCCGCCAGTGCCAGCGGAATGAACACGAAGATGACATCACGGCGGTTGCGCAGCACGATGAGCAGAAGCAGCGCGATCGCGACCACCGCCGTCGCCGCTGCCTGCAGGAAGGCCTTGAGGATCTCCTGGCCGCCCTCGTAGATCACCACCGGCCCACCGACCGCCAGCGGTGCGATCGTCTGCACCGCGCGCACGAAGCGGCCGAGCGCGGCCGTATCGCCGTCGACGCGTTCGGCAGGCGCGATCTCGACCCGTGCCCGGCCGTCCTCGCTGAGCCAGCGCTGGCGCAGATCGGCCGGCAGGTCGGCGAGCCCGACCGGCCCGGCGGTCAAGGACAAGCGCAAGGCTTCGAGGCGCGCGGGCAAGCCGGACACCAGGCGCTCCTGCAACTCCTTGAGCGCCGCCGCATCGGCGCCACCGGCCGGCAGCCCCTCGAAGGCAGAGAGAACGCGCGCTGCTGCTGCCGCGTCGGCTCCGCCTGCCGTGGCGAGACGCTGCAGCGCCGTCTTGAGACGGCCCAGCGCGGCGATGGTCTCCTCGACGGTCGGCGGCGCCACGCGCCTACGCGCCAGGGCGGGCTCAAGGATCAGCGCCATGGTCTCGACCGCCGCCAGCTTCGCGTCCTGGTCGACCGGCAGGATCTGGTTGACCGTATCGGCATCGGCGACCTCGGCCAGCCCACGGGCGCGTTTCGCCAGCGCTTCCGCCTCGGCGAGCGACGGTTCCAGGACTGCTATCGCGTATATGCCTGCCGTGCCGTCCTCCATCAGTGCGCGCAAGGCCTGGACGGAGGGGCTGTTCGCATCCTTGAGGTTGAGCGGATCGAAATCGAAGCGAACCGATGGCGCTACTGCGACGGCCGCCATCACGAGGCCGACGGTGCCGGCAAGGATCGGCAGCGGCCGGCGGGCGATCCATTGGCTGAGTGCTTGCTTTGCCGCCCCGACGCCTAAGTCCGGGCCGGCCGGAGTTCCGCGCACCGGCAACAGCGTCAGGAGCGCCGGCAGGATGGTGAGGTTGGTGAAAAGCGCGACTGCCATGCCGAGGCCGGCGATGAAGCCGAGTTCAGCCAGGCCGACATAGCTGGTCGGGATGAAGGAGAAGAAGCCGATCGCGGCGCACAAAGCGCACAGGCAGAGCGCAACGCCGACGCCTGCTGCCGCGCGGGCCAGCGCCGCCTTCGCGTCGAGGCCGAGATCGAGGCCCTCCTTATGACGGAGCGCGTAATGGATGCCGAAGTCGACCGCGAAGCCGATGAATAGGACGAAGAACGCGAGCGAGATCAAGTTCAGCGCGCCGACCAGCGCACTTGCCAGGGTCGCCGTCCAGACGACGCCAACAACGACCGTGATCAGCGCAGCCAACGACAACCGGAGGCTGCGAAAACACAAGAACGCGATGATGCTCACCAGCGTGAACGAGATCAGTTCCGGCGTCGCCTGACCGACGCGAGCACTGATCAATTCGTCATCGGCGAGCGCGACCTCGCCCGTGAGGCGCACGCTCAAGCCCCGCTCCGCCGTCAGCCCGTGCTCGCGTGCCAGCGCGTGCACGCCCTCGATCGCTGCGCGTGCCGGCCGCAGGGCGCGGAAGTCAAGCGGTGGCTGCAGAACGATCAGCCGCCGTGGCGTCGCGCTCGCACCCTCGCCCGCGCCATCCGCCGCGATTGCATCGCCGCCCATCAGCGTGGTCCAGGACAACCGGTCGAAGCGGCCCGCTGCCTGCGCTTCGATCTGGTCGGCGATCGCATCGAGGAGCGGCGCCAAGGCCATGCCGCCGCTGTCGGCGCCCCCCTTCGCCAGGTGCTCGGCCGCGAGTGTCACCAGCGCGAAGAGCCCGCGCAGGCTGGGATCCGCCGCCAGCGCGCCAAGGAACGGCTGCGCCTGCGCCAACCGGTCGGTCAGCCGCTGCAGTTGCCGGCTCTCAAGGTAAAGCAGGCCGTGGCGACGGAAAAACGGATCCCCTTGCGGATAGAAGACGTGCCCGAACCGCTGCGGTTCTGCCGTCAACGCGGCGGCAAGGGCATCGGCGCCGTCCTCGACAAGGTCCGGATTGTCCCCCTCGACGACGGCAACGAGCGTGTTCTTGTCCTGCGGGAAGGCCTGCAGAAGTGCCCGGTTCGCCTGCTGAAACGGCAGATCGCGGGCCAGCATGTCGGCGGTATTGGTGTTTACGGCAAACGCGTGCGCCACGTAGGCGGCGGCTGCCAGCGTGATCACAAGCGTTGCGATCGCGACCAGCTTCGCGTGGCGACGGACTAGATCGGTCCACACCACCAGAAAAGATGAGGAGAAGGGAGCGTCTGAAGTCGCCAAGATGTTGGTCGGCTGCGAGGAAAACCAAAGCCTTCGTCGCTATAGCCCAGCCGACGCCTTCGCGGCAAGGGGGGCCGTTCAACCGTCCGGCATCTCCGGCCCCCCCCCACGGCCGACGCGACTTCTAAATGCCGCGTCTAGCTTAAGGCCAAACCGTCTTCTGATACCGCTTGCCGGCAACCATGCGGGTGCAGATCCAGCTACCGTTGCCCTGCAGAAGGCAGCTCCAGCCGTTGTTGATGCATGTCTGCACCGCTGGCGGCACGGCTGCGGCGGCAGGCGAGATCAGGCTCACGGTTGTATACTTGCCATAGGACTGCCCCGATTGCGCAGCACCAAACGCAGGATAGTACGCACGCAACGTGCCGTCCCGTTGCTCGGCAATGATCAGCCGCACATCGTTGCCCAATGCCGCGAATATCTTTTCATCAGCCAGCGGTTCAACTTCAACCGGCTTATCATCATCCGTCATAACATCCTCCTTTGCCCCATTTTGTGTATGCCTTTTCTTGTTTTATTTATTCTTGTCTGCCGTGCGCGATCGTCGTCCCGCCGCCGCGTCCAGCTCTAGAAATTCAGCGTCAAGCGGCCGATGAACGCCCGCTCTGGCGAGTAAGGGCTTACGGTCGATTCGTTGCCGAACGTCCGATACGTATCATCTTGGTACTTAATACCAGAATTGAAAAGATTAGTGACTTCGAACGAGACTTGCCCACGCCGTTTCGGAAAGCGGTAGCCGATCGCGGCGTCAACCAGCACAAAGGTATCACTGCCCTCCTCGTCATCGAAATTGCCGTTGGAGTCCTGGTAGACCGGCGTCGTCGTCAGCGTGCTGAAGAAGCCGGACGGATGAAAGAAGCGCACCGAAACCGGCGCGCTCAAGGTGTCGACCTGATTCAAGACAATCGAATTCGCCCCCTGCCCCGCATCATAGACATCGTACACCACTTCGGCCGAGAGTGCCCAGAAGCGATGCGGCGTCCAGTAGGCATAGACGCGCGCGGTGTCCTCTTCTCGACTGTCGCCGTTTAGCCGCTCCGTCGTCAGGTCATAGATCTGCTCGTCGATGGAACGGTGCGTGTACTCAAAACCGACGTGGAGAGCGCTGGCGACGCGCGCGTCGAGGCCGACCCCGTAGACCCACGCCGTCGTACCCTCGGTGTCGTCGTAAAACTGATTAAAGCCGGCAACCTGGGTCGGCTGGATGGTCCGGTCAGCAAGCAGAGCGGGTTTCAGCGTGTGGAAGACCGCAAGCCGCAGGTCGAGCCAATCATTGAGCCCCACCTGTAAGCCAAGCTTGGGACTGACCTTCTGGTGGTGCAGGTTGGCCTGTTCGAAATCGTCGTAGGCTAAGCCAACAGTCCACACGAAATCCGTCGGCAGTTCGACGTTGCCGTATGCGTACACGCTTGCCTGATCGGCGTCGAGGTCGAAGCGGCCGGGGAAGCCGTCGACTTTGGCATTTTCATCCTGCCGATAGCCGCCGGCGCCGGCGATCGCATTCCAGGACTGTCCGCGGGTCAAGATCTCGGTCTCGCTTTGCCAGATCCGGCCGTCGATCCGGTAGCCCAGTCCATTTTCCCTCTGGTCGTCGCCGATCACCGAGGCGATGATGTCGGTCGAAGCCGAGGGGCTTACCCGCAGGCCGAACCGGCCCATCGTTTCGTTGAAATCGCGATTGTCGTCGGCAAAGTAGACCTCCGGATCGAACGTGATGCGCAGGTTGCCCTCGCGTGTTGAGCGCCTGCGGAACTCGCCCTGAACATTGACCTCGGGACTGAGGGCGGCCTGCCCAAACACGTTGTAGACGTTATGGGTGATGTCGGCGTTGCGTCGGAAGCCGTCGGTCGAATAGTGAAGTTGCCCTGCGCTCAACGAGAATTGGTCATAGATGCCAGAGACGACCGCCTCATTGCCGTAGGTCGAGTGGTTCCCTACCTCCCCAGTCACGTCGAGACGCACCTGATTGCGCTCGAACAAGGAATTGAATTCGTTCAAGCCGGGCCGTGTCGGGCCGGCCGGGGCGGTGATGTTGAGCCGCTTGTCGCCCATGCTCGGCTGGACCGGATTGATGTTGATGTCCTGCAGCAGTTGCGCCTGCAGCAGCTCACTGACGCGCGCAATCTCGCGGCGCTCCACGCCTGCGTACGTATCGGCCAGGAAGCGGTGCGCGGAAGCCGAGGCAGGGTCGAGCGCCAGCGATCTCGATGCTTCGTTCTGGCCCAGTTGCGAGAAACCGAGGTCGTTGTAGATCCGCGCCAAACCGGCTTGGCGCGACGCACGGTCACTATCGAGGAGCGCGCGTGATCGGTAGACGGCGCGGTTGTCATTGAGGCGGATCGAATTCTCAAGGTCGGATAGCGCCTCGACTGGCCGGTTCTCGCTCTGCTTCAACAAGGCACTGTAGAACCAGGGCGTCGGATCGGCCGGATCCATGTCTTTGGCGATGTTGTACTGGCGGCCAGCGAGTGTTTCTCGGCGCTCCTCGTAGTAGGCCTTGCCGAGGTAGCTGCGCAGGAGCGAGCGCTCGGAATCGAGGCCGACAGCGACTTCGATATCCGCCCGGCCATCCTCAAGCGCGCCGTCGCGGATCTTCGCCAGCCCTAAGCCAAAGCGCGGCAGCGGGCTCGCCGGATCGAGGGTAATCGCCCGTTCAAACGCGGCGCGGGCAGCACGGGTCCGGATCTCGGCAAGCGCCGCAAAGCCGCGCACCGTCTGCACCCGCTCGACATCGGGGCTAAGCGCCTCGGCACGATCGGCCGCCCTGCGGGCCTCCCGCACATTGCCAAGCGCAAGCCACAGCTCGGCCAGTCGCGCCCAGGCCAGTGCATTGTCCGGCTCGACGGCGACAGCCTTCAGCAGCGCGTCCCGTGCCGCTTCCAGCTCGAAACTGGCCTGCAAGGCATAAGACAGCGCAATCTGCGGGGCCGCCTGCCGTGGTCCGGCTTCAGTGGCGCGACGCGCCTCGGTGAGCGCCGCCGCCCTGTCGTTCTGGCTGACGCTGATGATGGCGGCAAGAGCGTCCGCGAGCCCATCGTCCTTTGGTGCCTCGGTGCGCGCGGCATCGAGCGCTGTGCGCGCGTCCGTGACCCGACCGACCGAGAGCAGGATCGCCGCCCGGTACACTGCCCGCAACGCGGCTTCGTCCGCTGCAACCGTTTCGCCAGCGGCCGGTGTGAGGCGCGCCAAAGCGCCTGAGATGTCGCCACGATGGAAGAGCGCAATGGCTTCCTGCACGGCCGGCGGCAGCGATCCAGCGCTGCGCCCGGAGCGGTCGGCGAGCCCGTCCAGCACATCGGGATAATGGATGGCCCACTGCACGGCGTCGCGTGGCCGGGCGAGAATGGTGCGCGCCGGTGCCTGCGCCGGTTCGGCCTGGCCGGACTCGCCGCTGGTCAGCTTGATCTGGCCCTGGTCGTTGGTCATCGCGACAACGCCCTCGAACACGCTCACGGCGGTGCGCTTGCTGTCGACCTGAACCAGGAATTCCGTTCCCTCGACCGAGGCATTCACGTAAGGCGTCGACACTTGCAGCCCGCGCGGCTGGCGGCTGAAAAACTGGATGACGCCGCGCACGAGAGCGACAAGCCATGTCTCGGTCTTAACCGGCGGCATCATCCGCAAGACTGTGTGTTCGTTCAGGCGCAGGATGGACTCGTTCGCGAGCGCGACCAGGGCGCGGCTGTTGGCGCCGACCCGGACCAGGGCACCGACACAGACCAATTCGTTCAGAACAGCCGGCCGCCAGATCGATCCGGCATCGATGGAGACCTCGACGCTGCCTTCAACGGAGGCGATGCGCCCGGCAGCAGGCATGCACTTTTCGGCCGCGTTCGGGCTCGCCGCGCCCATCGCGGTCATGCACGCTGTAACGAGGCCAAACGCCGCCGCGCGCGCCCCGCGGTTCGATCTCACCGCCTTCGGAGGGCACTGAACTAGGCGTCGCCGCGCCTTCATTTCGTTCCCATCCTGATAATCATTGGCGCCTCCTGGCCTGCCTGTTCCCCCTCCTCCCCCAGCAGCCGGTTGAGATAAAAGCGGCTCGGCCCATCGGCCGGATAATCGCGCAAGAGCGCCGCGAAGAGCACCTGTGCCGCCTCGGCATTGCCGGCGGAAAAAGCCTGCAAGGCAACGGCGAAGCGCCGGCACAGGGTCTCGGTCTGGGCGCTGACGGCATCGCGCCGGCCAACGATTTCGACGATCGACAAGGGCTCGTTCTTGCCTTTCAGAATGAACTGGCCGACCGGCCGCACGCGCAAATGATCGAGGTCCCGGACCACGCCGGCGCTGGCAAGCAGCCGTGTTCCGAGGTAGCGGTTGAGGCCCTCGATCCGGGACGCGGTGTTGGCGATGTCACCGACAATCCCGTAGACAAAGCGACCGCCGCCGCCGGAATGGCCGACGAACACCTCGCCATCGTGCAGGCCGAGACGCACGCCCAGCGGCCTGGGCGCGACCTTTGCCGCGAAGGCCGCGGCCGCATCGCGGGCGCCGATTGCGGCGGCGCACGCCCGGGCACGGACCTCCGCCTGGGGCTGCGGCGCCGTCCACGCGCACATCATGCCGTCGGCGCGAAACTCGACAACATCGGCCTTTCGATCGTTGATCGGCTTGGCGATTGCATCGAAGTACGAATTGAGCAGGGAAGCCACTTCACCCGGCCGCATCCCCTCGGCCAGCGGCGTAAAGTCCTCCATGTCGGCGGCGAGACACGTGGCGTAAACGACTTCGTTGGCCGCGCTCATATCGCCGCCGCTATCGGCGAAACCCTGCACGACCCGCTCCGGGATGTAATAGCTGATCGCCAGCTGCATTTTCTCCCGCTGCCGGCGTGCGATGACATAGTGGCAGTAGAGCGCGGACACGACCAACAGGGCGATCGCGAGTGCCGGCGTTACCAGCGGCAGCCACAAGGCTGCGCGATTGAACAAGATCTGCGCCACCGCCACATAGGCGACCGCGAGCGCGAGTGCTGCCGGCACCGCGAGGCGCGCCGGCACCGCCAGCACGTAGAAACCAATTACGCTGCACAGAACAATAAGCATGGCGGCGCTGGTCAGGGGCGCAAGCGGGCGCAGTGAGGTATCAGTCAGGAGGTTGGCAAAGGCCGTCGCAGCGATCTCAACCCCGCTGAGATCGATCCCGTCGGAGCCAGTGAAGACGGTCGGGAAGCCGTCCTCCTGCGTCGGCGTGGTGTAGTCGGCAACGCCGACGAAGACACACCGGCCGTCAAGTCGGATCGCCGCTGGCATCCCCGCCCGTGCGGCCGCGATAAGGACGTCGTAACCGATGACCGGGATCGTCCCTGACGGTCCATAGAAATTGAGGTAGCGGCTGTCGGAACCAGCGAACAGAGCGGCCAGCCGGCGCGTGAGAATGCTCGCCGGCGGACGCGTTGCAGCGTCGCCACCCGCCTCGAGGGCGGCCACGATATCGCTGCGCCCGGCCAGCCCCCGCCGTGCGCGCAGCAGCATTTCGCGCACCGATAGCGCACCGTCGCCCCCTGCCGCCGCTGCCAACCGCCGTTCCTCGCCGGCGACGAGAGCCTGGATCGGCCGCACAGCGTTGCGGTCTGTTCGTAGCACGTGCAGCCAAAACGCAGCCGTGGGGACGGTGGCAACCGGCCCGTCGCCCGGCCAGAACGCCCAGAACTGGTTAATGTTGCCGGCTGTCTTCGGCAGCAGAAATGGCGCGACGACGGTGGCCGCCTGGGCAAGCGGCTCGACCGGTCCCATCGCTCGATCTGCCTCGGCGGTCGCGGTCGCACCCCCCTCGTCTATCGCAAACAACTCCCGCCGTTTGTCCATGCGTTCAAGAAGGACAACGCGGTTCGCACGCTCGACCGCAGCCGCGAACGCCTCATCCTCACCGCTGTTGTCGCTTTCGTCACCCTCACCGCTCTCGTCCGACCTATTTTCGAAGCGGAGGTCAAACACAATAGCGCTGGCACCGTGTGCGACCAGGGTATCGATCAGCTCGCCATGCACGGACCGTGGCCAATTCCGTGGATGCGGAGGCAACTCCAGCGCCTCGGCCGCGCGTTGGTTGATCGCGACAACCGCCACATCAGGTGGCGGCGGGACCCGGCCGCGGATGGCGAACAAGAGCGGCAGGCCGAGGCCTTCCTCCAGCGCGACACCGGCAGGAGAGAGCGCAAAGGCAGCGCTGATGCAACCGATGGCAGCACCCAGCATCAGCCCCCTGAGCCACATCCGTATCCCGGCCACGCCCAACCCTGCCTACTTGACGCCAAGCGCTCGTATCAGGAGCGTTCTCGTTGGCCGAGCGCACTACCGACCGGCAGCGGGCAAGAGCGCTGCGGCATAGACCAGCAGGCCTCCTGATCTGCCGCTCATCGCTCGTTAGCGGAACCGCGCCCCGCCTTCAGACAAGCCGCGCATTCCACGCACTGTCGCCGCCAGATGGCGCACCCGACAGGATTCGAACCTGTGGCCTCTGCCTCCGGAGGGCAGCGCTCTATCCACTGAGCTACGGGTGCGTACCACGTGAGCGTAGCGCGCGATCTTATTGCGATCGCGGCTTCAGTCAACGCGATTGACGAATTTATGGCCACCGGGCCGAAATCCCGGCATCGGTGTGGCGTTGCGGTCGCTGACCGGAAAGGGGGTGATCGTCTCTTTCGGCGAAGGATCGGCGGCCGTCACACCGGCCCGCGCGGGATCGGCTGAGGGCGAGCGAGGGGCCGTGTGTTGCCCACCCCCTCGCCGGCTTGGCCGGTCGCTACTGAGTTCTCGGCGCTGTACCGCCCCCGGGCGCACCTAAGAGCCCCTGGGGCCTGCAACCAGGAGAGTTCGCTGGCCAAGATCGGAGCCAGAGAACCACTACCGCCGCCTAGAGAATAACATCCGCCTGGGTCAGGGGTACCAGGCCCTGAAGCTTGATCTGGAACTCGCTCGCCGTATCGGCGTCGGTGTCGCCGAAGATCAGCGTGTAGTCGTTCGCGGTGCCGGCGTTGTCGTACTTCTGGTAGCGCAACTCGCCTTCGCCGCTGGTGGTGAATGGCCCCGTCCCGCGCCAGACGAAGGCATTGTTGCCCGCAAGTACGCTGCTGGCATCGATATCCTTCAGGTCGATCATGTCGTGGCCGGGTGCAAAGTCGGTGATGATGTCGCAGGTGGTGAGGCTGTTGCCGGTCTCGGTCGCCGCGCCATAGCGGAAGATGTCGTCGCCGCTGCTGCCGGACATGACATCGGCGCCGGCACCGCCGGTGAGCGTGTCGATGCCTTTGCCGCCGATCAGCGTGTCGTTGCCGTTGCCGCCGCTGATCTGATCGCCCGTGCCATCATCGATCCACCCCCAGCGCGATGCCTCGGAGTCCGGTGCGAAGGCGTAGATCTTGTCGTTGCCGTCATCGCCATAGAGCGAGTCCAAGCCCGCGCCGCCGGCGATCCAGTCGTTGTCGGCACCGCCGCGGCAGACATCGTTGTTCTCGGCGCCGTTGATCTCGTCCGCGCCGCGGCCGCCGTCGATCGAATCGCCGCCGCCCTGGCCGTAAAGCCTGTCGTTGCCGTCCTCGCCGAGGAGCGTGTCGTTGCCGCCGCCGCCCCACACCGAGTCGTTGCCGGCGCCGGCCAGGATGCTGTCGGCGAACTTGACCGGATCGGTATCGGGCAGATCCGGATCGTAGGGCAGGCCGACGCCATCGCCGCGGATCTCGTCGTTGCCGCCCTCACCCAAGATGGTGTCGCTCCCCGCCCAGCCGCGAATGCGGTCGGCACCGCCGGTGCCGTCGATCGAGTCGCTACCGGCGTAAACGGCCTTGAACTGGCTGCGGTTGGTGTTGTCACTGATGTTATGGAAGACCGTGGTCGGCGGAGTGGCAAGCGTGACGACGAAGATGTCGGGCGCGCCGTTGGTATCGCCCGCGACGAAGTTGGAGGCGTCGCTTCTGAACGCCACCTTCGTCCCATCCGGCGAGAAGACTGGCTCGTAGCTGGAGCCATTCCCCTGCACGCCCATGGCATCGGTGGAGATGCGCTCAATCGCTCCGGTGGCCAAGACCTTGACGAAGATGTCGGCACGGTTATTGGTGTCGCCAGCAACGAGGTTGGAGGCGTCGCTTCTGAACGCCACCTTCGTCCCATCCGGTGAGAAGACTGGCTCGTAGCTGGAGCCATTCCCCTGCACGCCTATGGCATCGGTGGAGATGCGCGCGATCGCTCCGGTAGCCAAAGTCTTGATGAAGATGTCAGGCGAGCCGTGGCTATCGCCAGGGACGAGGTTTGAGGCGTCGCTCCGGAATGCCATCTTCGTGCCGTCTGGCGAGAAGATCGGATCGTAGCTGCCGCCATTTCCTTGCGTGCCGTTGGCGGCAGTGGAGACCAAGCTAATCGCGCCAGTGGCCAAGGTCTTGACGAAGATGTCAGAATTTTCGTTGGTATCGCCGGGGACGAGGTTGGAGGCACTGCTCCGGAACGCCACCCTGGTCCCGTCCGGCGAGAAGGCCGGTTCGTCGCTAAAGCCATTCCCGTGCTCGCCCGCGGCGTTGGTGGAGACGAAGCTGACCGTTTCGTTGGTGAGATCCTTGACGAAGATGCTGCCGGTGGAGTTGGTATCTCCGGGTACGACGTTGGAGGCGTAGCTCGCGAACGCTACCTTCGTCCCGTCCGGCGAGAACTTCGGATCGTAGCTGGTGTCGTTCCACCGCGTGCCGGCAGCGTCGGTGGAGATGCACTTGATCGCGCCCGTCTCAAGCGTCTTGACGAAGATGTCGGGAACGCCGTTGCTATCGCGTCCGTCGAGGTTGGAGGCGCTGCTGTAGAACGCCACCTTGGTTCCATCCGGCGAGAAGTCCGGCTCGTAGCTGCCGTCATTCCCCTGCACGCCCGCCGCGTCGGTGGAGACGAGCTTAATCGCGCCGGTGGTCAAGTCCTTGACGAAGATGTCGGAAGAGCCGTTGGTATCGCCGGCGACCAGGTTGGAGGCGTAGCTCCACAACAGCAATTTGGTCCCGTCCGGCGAGAAGACCGGAAAGAGGCTCTCGTCGTTCCCTTGCGTACCGTCGGCGGCAGTTGACGCACGGATAATGCTGGTGATCGGCATAGCGCCCCCCCTCAGGTCCCGAAAGCGGCAGGCTGTCGGGGAGGGCGCACCTCAGCGGGGCCAGCCGTACGAAAGCCCAGCCTTGCTTGCCAGCCTCCGCGCGGTCGTAACCACCGTTAGATGGTGGCACCTTCCGGCACCCACCAATTTTCAATCAAATCACGCATAAACCTATCACGCAGGCGCACAATGACAAGCGCCTTCCTTGCATATCGGTTTTGCAAAGTTAACTATTGCGCGCACGCGCGGCCGCGGCCGCAATCATCCTCAACTTGCTGAACTTGACGCACGTAACTGCGTCTGCCCTATGCGGAGCGGTGAGCGAGGCGCAGGCGGTAGAGGTTGAGCGACGCCATCGCGAGGCGGTGCATGCGGGGCGTAACCGTCAACTGCACGGGGGCATCCGTCGTCGGCACAAGAGCGGGGAGTCCGTTGGTCATCTTCACCTCCATCATCAGCAGGTGAAGGCACGCTAGCGGCGAAAAGTTAACAGGACGTTACCAACGCGTGCACCGCGACCGCCGCGCGGTCAGGCGAAGGGGCGCACCGTATGCCCGTGGTTCAGCGGCCCATGCCCCTTGCCGTAGCCGGGGGCGGTGCGGATCGCCTCCAGCACGTAGGCGCGGGCGCGCACAACCGCCGCCCGCACAGCGAGCCCCTGCGCCACGCCGGTCGCAATCGCAGAGGCAAGCGTGCAGCCGGTGCCATGGGTGTGCCGCGTTTTGAGGCGCGGGCTGACGAAAGTCTCGGGCTCCGCTCCCCTTTCGAGCAGGATATCGGTCACGTCATCGCCCGCGCCGTGACCGCCCTTGAGCAGCACCGCCTGCGGTCCCAGCGCCAGCACCCGGCGCGCCAAGCTGCCCCCATCGCCGTCGTCACCGGCAAGCGCTGCTGCTTCCGGCAGGTTGGGGGTGATGATCCGCGCCCGGCCGACCAGGCGTGCCTTGAGGCTTGCGACCGCGCTCGACTCCAGGAGCGCATGGCCACCCTTGGCGACCATGACCGGATCGAGCACGAGCGGCACGTCCGGCGCGTCTGCTGCCAGGACGTCGGCAACCGTCGCGATGACCTCGGCGCTGTGCAGCATCCCGATCTTGATGCAATCGGCGCCGATATCGCTCAGCACCAAGCGCATTTGCTGGGCGATGAAGGCCGGCGGCACCTCGTGGACACCGAACACGCCTTCGGTGTTCTGCGCCGTCAGCGCCGTGATCGCCGTCATGGCATAGCCGCCAAGCGCGGTGACGGTCTTGATATCGGCCTGGATGCCCGCCCCGCCGCTGGGATCGGAGCCGGCAACGATCAGTACACGTCCGCCCATTGCGTGCGTGCCGGAGCTCAGGCTGCGACCTTGCGAATGGCGCTGCAGATGTCCTCGACCACGCCGTCGAGCACGCCGCGGTCCTCGCCTTCCGCCATGACCCGGATCACCGGCTCGGTGCCGGAGGGGCGGATCAACAGCCGTCCGGCATTGCCAAGCCGGCGCTGCCCGTCATTGATCGCCTCTTGCACGATCGCGGCATCGAGCGGCTTGCCACCGCCGAAGCGGACGTTGCGCAGGATCTGCGGCAGCGGCTGGAACAACCGGCACACCTCGCTCGCACGCTTGCCGGAGGCAACAACGACCCCCAGCACCTGCAGCGCCGCGATCAGCCCGTCGCCGGTGGTTGCGTAATCGCTCAAGATGATGTGGCCTGACTGCTCGCCGCCGACGTTGTAGCCCTCGCGGCGCATCGTCTCGACGACATAGCGATCGCCGACCTGTGCGCGCTCCAATCTGAGGCCGATCCCCTCGAGGTAGCGCTCAAGGCCGAGGTTCGACATCACCGTGGCGACGACGCCGTCCTTGCGCAGCTTGCCTTCGGTTTTCCAGTTCTGGCCGATCAGGGCCATTACCTGGTCGCCGTCGATGAAGTTGCCACGCTCGTCGGCCAGGACGACGCGGTCGGCATCGCCGTCGAGCGCAATCCCGAAATCAGCGCGGTACTGGGCGACCGCCTCGCACATCGCCTGCGGCGCCGTCGACCCGCAGCGCTGATTGATGTTGACACCATCCGGCGTCACGCCGAGCGGAATGACTTCCGCGCCCAGCTCCCACAGGATTTCCGGTGCGACGCGGTAGGCGGCACCGTTGGCACAGTCAACGACCACCCGCAGGCCCGCAAGCGTCAGGCCACGCGGGAAGGAGTGCTTGACGTGTTCGATATAACGACCGTGCACGTCGTCGAGACGCTTGGCCCGGCCGAGATCACCAGCCGCGACAACTTTATTCGCCAGGCCGTTCGCCACGTGCTCTTCGATCGTGGCTTCGACCTCATCGGAAAGCTTGTAGCCGTCGGGCCCGAACAGCTTGATGCCGTTATCTTCGTAAGGATTATGGGAGGCCGTCAGCATGACGCCGAGATCGCAGCGCATCGAGCGCGTCAGCACCGCCACCGCCGGCGTCGGCATCGGGCCGACGATAATCACGTCCATGCCCATGGCGATGAAGCCGGAAGTGAGCGCCGGCTCCAGCATATAGCCGGACAGCCGGGTATCCTTGCCGATGAGGACGCGATGGCGATGGGTACCGCGGCGGAAATGCAGGCCGGCAGCCATGCCAACCCTCAAGACCGTCTCGGCCGTCATCGGTTCGCGGTTCGCGGTGCCCCGAATGCCATCCGTGCCGAAAAGCTTCTTCTTCACCACCCCGCCTCTCCCCTTCGCCTCGTGCTACCCACGTGACAATGTGCTCCGGCAGCTTGCCGGCCGTCTGTGACGCCTGCCACGCGCACGCGAAGTTACGAGAATTGCCCCTTTCTTGCCGGGCTCTGCTCACCGGCCGCAATGGCCCGCCACACCGCCACCGCCTGGACAGTCTCGGCGACGTCATGAACCCTGAGGATGTCTGCCCCGCCCTCAATCGCAGCCAGACCGGCCGCGAGCGAGCCGGGGAGCCGCATCTTCGGCGGTTCGTCGCGGCTCAACCGTGCGATCATGCTCTTGCGGGACACACCCACAACGAGCGCGCATCGCTGGTTGCGATAGAGAGACAGGCGCGAAAGAATGTCAACATTATGGCCGACGCTCTTGCCAAAGCCGATGCCGGGGTCGATGGCGATCTGCTCCTCCGCCAATCCCGCCGCGCGGCAGGCGGCGACCCTTGCGGCAAGCCATGTGTAAACCTCGGACGCCGCATCGTCATAGCGCGGAGCAGCCTGCATCGTCCGCGGCTCACCCTGCATATGCATCAAGATCACCGACACGCCCGCCTCGACCGCAAGCGGCAAGGCCCGAGGATCGCCGGTAAGCGCGGTGATATCGTTGATAATACGGGCGCCAGCCGCGATCGCGGCGGCCATCACGTCGGCATGCCGGGTGTCGATCGAGATCATGGCCCCGGTGCCGGCCAAGTCACGGATCACCGGAATGACGCGGCGAAGCTCTTCTTCGACCGCGACCGGCTCGGCATTGGGCCGGGTCGACTCGCCGCCGATGTCGATGATCGCCGCCCCCTCGGCGACGAGGCGGCGGCCGTGCGCGATCGCGGTTTCGTGGCCAAAATGATCGCCGCCGTCGGAGAAGCTGTCCGGCGTGACGTTGACCACCCCCATGATCAGCGGCGCGTCCAACGCCCGCCCGGCAAACATCCGAGCCATCGTTTGCGTTCCGGCCGAAAGCCCAGCGGTCGTGTCCGTGCCCGCTCTCAATAGCCCGGCCGCGGGTCGGCCTCGAGCCCCGCGGATGGCCCCGGTTGAGAAGACCTCTTGCCGCTGGGTGGTACGGACGAACGGCGGCCGCTGTCACGCACGTCCTCGGCCGTGGCGGTCGGCCGATGGATCGGTTGGCCATTGAGAATATCGCGGACATCCGAGCCCGACAGGGTCTCGTGCTCCAACAGGGCCGTGGCCACCGCATCAAGATCTTTGCGGTGCTCGGTCAGGATGTCCCGCGCCCGCTGTTCGGCCTCATCGATCAGGCGCCGCACCTCCTCGTCAATCAACCGTGCGGTCGCATCCGAGACGTGCTTCTGCTGCGTGACCGAATGGCCGAGGAAGATCTCCTCCTGATTGTCGGCGTAGCGCAGCGGGCCCAGTTTTTCGCTGAAGCCGAATTCGGTCACCATCCGGCGCGCCATCTCGGTTGCCACCTTGATGTCGTTGCCGGCGCCCGTGGTGACGTTCTCCGGGCCGAAGACCAGTTCTTCGGCGATGCGGCCACCAAAGGCCACCGCAAGCCGGGACTGCAGTTCGGTAAGCGAGAAGGTATAGCGGTCGCGCTCCGGCAGCGAGACGGTGACGCCCAAGGCTCGCCCGCGCGGAATGATCGTGATCTTGTGCAGAGGATCGTGCGCAGGGACGTTAAGCGCGACCAGCGCGTGCCCGCCTTCGTGATACGCGGTGAGGAGCTTCTCCTCATCCGTCATCACCATCGAGCGCCGCTCCATCCCCATCAGCACCTTGTCCTTCGCGGCCTCGAAATCGATCATCGCGATCAGGCGTTTGCCGGCACGCGCGGCCATCAGTGCGGCCTCGTTGACAAGGTTGGCGAGATCGGCGCCGGAAAAGCCTGGCGTGCCGCGCGCAATCACGCGGGCATCGACGTCCGGACCGATCTGCACCGCGCGCATGTGCACCTTCAGGATCTGTTCGCGCCCGAGAATATCCGGGTTGGGCACAACGACCTGGCGGTCGAAGCGACCCGGCCGCAAGAGCGCGGGATCCAGCACGTCAGGTCTGTTGGTCGCCGCAATCAGAATGACGCCCTCGTTGGACTCGAAGCCGTCCATCTCCACCAGCAACTGGTTCAACGTCTGTTCGCGCTCGTCATTGCCGCCGCCAAGGCCGGCGCCGCGGTGACGGCCGACGGCATCAATCTCGTCGATGAAGATGATGCATGGCGCGTTCTTCTTGCCCTGCTCGAACATGTCGCGAACCCGGCTGGCGCCAACGCCAACGAACATCTCAACGAAGTCCGAGCCTGAAATCGTGAAGAAGGGCACCCGCGCCTCGCCGGCAATCGCGCGCGCGAGCAGCGTCTTGCCGGTTCCCGGCGGGCCAACGAGGAGACATCCCTTCGGAATCTTGCCTCCTAAGCGCTGGAACTTCTGCGGATCCTTCAGAAACTCGACGATTTCCTGCAGTTCCTGCTTGGCTTCATCGATGCCGGCCACGTCCCCGAAGGTGATCCGCCCCGTCTTCTCGGTCAGCAGCCGCGCGCGCGACTTGCCGAACCCCATCGCCTTGCCGCCGCCGGCCTGCATCTGCCGCATGAAAAAGATCCACACCCCGATCAGGAGCAGCATCGGGAACCACGACAGCAAGATGCTCCAAAGCGTCGGCGTTGAGTCCTCCGCCGGTTGCGCCGTGATGCGCACGTTGTGCTCTTGCAGCTTGTCGATCAGATGCGGATCGTTGGGCGCATAGGTTGAGATTGGCCTGCCGTCGCGGTGCAGGCCCGTCAAGGTCCGGCCCTTGATCGTGACCTCGCGAACATCACCGCTCTCCACCTGGGCGAGAAACTCCGAGTAGCCCATGGGGGTATTATTGCCGCGGGGCGTCGCGCTCTGAAAAAAGTTGAACAGAGCGAACACAAGGAGCGCAATCACGATCCAGAGGGCAAGGTTGCGGCTAATATTCACGTTGTTCTTCCTGTTCCGCGCCTGATCCAGCCGGCTCGCCGCTAACGGCAAGCACGGCGGGTAGCGCCTCCTCCCACAACATAATACGCGACTGGCCGACGGCAAGGAACCTTCCCGTCCCTTTCAGCGCTCTTCTTGGACTGAACGCGATCGCGAGGCGCGGCGGGCTCGCGTCCTTCAGTTGGCAACCATCGGGCGGCATCGCCTGCGGCAAGATTGCCTCGCCGCTTTCCCCCATCAGCACCGGCAGGCTCACGCGGGCCTCCATCGGCACCCGGCTCAGTGCCGGTTCGACAGCCGGCACCTGCGGTCGCCGCCACACCTCCTGCGGTGCCGGCATCAGCCGATAACGGCTGCCCCCAAGCCACCGCCGCGGCGGGATACGGACCAGGAAACGTCCGTCCCACAGCACGGTCTCACCGCCTTCGACCGCAACCGCCGCTGGCAGATGGCGGCGCTCGCGACAGATAAGCAGGCGCCGGTCGCGCCGTAGCAGCCGGCACCGGCCCAGGCTCCCGGAAGGTCTGCCGGCGCGGCTCAGAATTCGACCTCGCAGAGCCCGCACCGAAGACGTCGCGGCCGGCCAGGTGGTCCCCCCGATCCCGCACAGAACTCTCGCCAATAGCCGCCAGGCGACCTCTTCCGGCACGGTTGCGAGCGCGTCCTCGTCCACCCAGGCAAAACCGAGGCGATCAATCTCACAGCAGCGTGCGAAGCCGTCGTCGATGGCGGCATCAAGCCCTTCCGTTGCCTGCACAGCCGACGCCCGCAGGCGCGCGAGCTCGTCCCGGATCCCCATCGCTTCCGGAAAAGCGGACAAGGCACGGCGGAAGCGAGCGCGGGTATAGGCTTGGTCGGCGTTCGTCGGATCCTCCAGCCAGGCTTGGCCGCGGGCGGTCAAGGTCGCACGCAACCGCGCCGGATCAATCGGCAACAGCGGCCGCACCATACGGGTGAGCGGCGTATATCGGATCGGTAGAATACCAGCCAGTCCCTCGATCCCGCTGCCCCCGAACAGGCGCATCAGCACCGTTTCCGTCTGATCGAAGGCATGGTGGCCGAGGAGCAGGTGGACAATGCCCATCCGCCGGCACCGCTCCAGGAGCAGCCGATAGCGGGCGTCGCGGGCGTGCGCCGGGATGCCGGATGTTGGCTTTGCCCCTTCCCAGCGCAGGATCTCGCCTTGGATGCCGCGTGCATGCAACCACGCACGGGTAAGCCGGGCCTCGTCCCCGGCCTCCGGCCGCAAGCCGTGATCGACGATGAGCGCGCTGAGCGAACCATGGCGCGCACGGACCCAATCGGCCGCCAGGAGTGCGAGCGCAAGGCTGTCTGGTCCGCCGGAAACGCCGACGGCCAGCCGCGGCGCCGGCTCGAACGGGCCGACGGCGCGCATCAGCGCCGCGAACTCTTCGCTGTCGATCGGCGCCAGCGCGTCCGTCACCGGTAGCTAGCCGCAGCCGAGACGCCGCCGCTCTTCCCCGGCCTTGGTCTTCACCGCCGACGGCGCCCCGGGGAAGGCGCGCCCCAGTTCCTGTAAGGTCGCGCAGGCTTCGGGCTTCTTGTTCAGGCGGCCGAGGCTCATCGCCAGTTTGAGGAGCGTGTCGGAGGCCTTGGCGCCCTTCTTGTGCTTCTCGTAGCCTTCGAGGAAGGTCGTCGCGGCACGGGCGTAGTCGCCTTGGGCGTAGTACGACTCTCCGAGCCAATAGTTGGCGTTCTCCGCCAGCGGATCGTCCGGATAGCGCGTCAGGAACTGCTGAAAGCCGGCTTCGGCTTCCTGGTATTTCTCCCGCTGCAGCTGCGCGAACGCGCCCGCGTAGACCTCGCGCGGCGTCGAGGGCTGAGCCGCGGCCGCACCCTGCGGCGCTGCCGCTGGAGCAGCCGGCGGAGCGACAGCCGGCGGAGCGACAGCCGGCGCCGGAGGCGGAGATACAGGTGTCGGTTCCGGCTGGTTGGGCACCGCTCCCAGGACCACCGGGCCCGTTTGCGGCGATGCTGGCCGGCTGACGCCAGTCCCGGCATTGCCGAGCTCTGAACGCCCGGTCGCAACCGGAGGCACCGCACCCCCTTCGCCCGGAGGCTTCTGGCTCAAGCGGTATTCGAGATCGGTTGTGAGCTTATCCAGGCGCTCGTTCAGCCGTCGGACCTGAAACGACACGTCTTCCATTCGGCCGGTGACGGAGCGGATATCCTGCTCCAGCTCGCCGATACGCACGGCGAGCCGCGCCGTCGCTGCTCCTCCGCCGGCCGCTGCAGCCGTTGCGGCCGGATCGACGACGGGGACTTCCTTGACCTCCCGGGTTTCCGTCACCTGCCGGCTGTCATTCTGGCGCTCGCTCAGGTAACGCACCTGGCGCTCAAGAAACTCGATGCGGTTAAGCAACGCTGCAGGGTCGCTTGAAAGCGACTGCGCGACGGCCGTGCGCGGCGCCAATCCGCCCGTCACTAGCGCCACGGCCGCACTCATCAGCAGCGCCACGAGCCAAGACGATCCGGCTCCACGGAGGCACGCGGCGATGCCGTGGCACGTACCGGCAAACGGTCGATCCAATAAACGAAGCTGTGTCACAACAACCCGCGCAATCGTTCGCACCAAGAACACGCCGCTAGCTGCCCGCCGCGGCACCCATGACAACCGTGACGGCACGCCTGTTCTGCGCCCAGGCGTCCTCGTTCGAGCCAATCGCTGCCGGCCGCTCTTCGCCGTAGGAGACGACGCGCAAGCGGTTGGGCGCAACGCCCAGCGCGATGAGATAATCGCGCACCGCACTCGCCCGCCGCTCGCCGAGCGCGATGTTGTACTCCCGCGTTCCGCGCTCGTCGCAATGCCCCTCAATGGTGACATTGATCGTGCCTTGCGTCGTGAGGAGACGTGCCTGCCGCTCGATGATCCCGCGCGCCTGGGCGTCAAGGTCATAGCTGTCGAAGGCAAAGTAGACCCGGTCCGCTCCAGCTTCGGTCAGCTGCCGCGCGCTCTCCACCGGTTGCAAGCCGCCCTGATCGAACCCGGAAGGCCGGGACGGCGTGGTTCTCATCGAAGGCAATCCGCCGGCCGCCGCCGCAGCACCGGTGTCCTGTCCGGTCGCGACCTGCTTCGCCTCATCGGCATCGGTCGACGAACACGCGGCGACAAGGAAAAGCGCCAGCAGAAGAAACCTGCTTCTCATCAGACCTGATCCTCCTGGGTCTACGTCTCGTTCGGGCTCTTGAGCCCCGGCATGCTGCAAGCCGCCCGTGCTCCTGGCCGGGCCGCGGCAGCTACCCGCCGGCAGGTCCACGCCATCGGCTCACACCCGCACACAACGGGTGGCACTATAGGAGTCCGCCCCTAGGGTCGCAAGGGTGACCAAGCCGGGTCTGACGCATCAAGCGGAGTCACCAGTTCACGCTCGTTTTGCCCGGTCAGATCAACGGTAAACAGCCGCGAGCGGCCTCCTTGCGCATCGTTCAGGGCCGGCTCCTGACGGAAAAAGAGAATCACCCTGCCGTTGGGTGCCCACGCCGGTCCCTCAACTCGAAACCCCTGTGCCAGCAGGCGTTCACCCGAACCGTCCGGCCGCATAACGCCGATGTGGAACTGACCCCCTTGCGTCTTGGTGAACGCGATCAGGTCACCGCGCGGCGACCACACCGGTGTCGCATAGCGCCCATCGCCGCGGCTGATTCGGCGCACGCTCGATCCGTCGGCGTCCATCACATAGAGCTGAAGGCTGCCGCCGCGATCGGAGTTGAAAGCGATCTGCCTGCCGTCCGGGGAATAGCTGGCCGAAGTGTCGATCCCTGAAGTGGTCGTCAGCCGCCGACGGGTGTGGTCGCTCAAATCATACGTGTAAATATCGGTGTTACCATCAACCGCCATGCTCACGATGAGGCGTTCCCCGTCCGGAGCGTAGCGCGGTGCGAAGGTGATCTCGGCAATGCCGGCCAGGGCTTCGTCCGCGCGCGTGGTCAGGTTGCGGATGTGCACCCGTGGCTGGCTGTCAGCATAGCGCAGATAGGCAATGTCCTGGGACGAGGGCGAAAATCGCGGCGTCAGGACCAGGTTGTTGCCCTCGGTCAAGAACTGGTGGTTGGCCCCGTCCTGGTCCATGATCGCGAGCCGCTTGGTCCTGCGGCTGCGCGGACCGGATTCGGCAATGTAGGCGATCCGGGTGTCGAAATACCCGTCCTCACCCGTAATCCGCTTGTAGATTGCGTCCGCGATCACGTGTGCGATGCGGCGCCAGTTGCCGGCCGGCGTTGAATAGGCGCGGCCCAGCATCTCCTGCTCGGCAAAGACGTCCCACAACCGGAACTCGATCTTGAGCCTGCCGTCGGGCAACGCGGTCGTGCGGCCATGAACGAGGGCTTGCGTGTTGACGAGACGCCAATTGGCGAACATCGGCAACGTGTCCAAGGACGGCTGCGAAACCGAGAGCGGTCGCGGATCGAGCGGCTTGAACAGCCCTGAGCGCTCGAGATCCGCGGCTATCACGTTCGTTATCTCGGTGCCGACATCAGAGGCTTGGTCACCGCCGGCCGAAGGAAACGGCAAGATGACGATCGGCAGCGGTTCGACAACACCACGGGTGATGTCGATCCGCAGATCGGCGGCTGCGGGCAGCCCCGCAACGACGACAAGGGCCAGCGCAACCGCCCCTATCATGGCCTGCAATCGGCGCCAGACCGCGTCCCTCATGTCCCCAGCATCTCCTTCGGATCGAAAACGAGCGTCATCGTTTGCCAGCGATCGAACTTTTCTGCCGGTAAGTTGAACGGATGGCAACGAGGATTAAGCACGGCCCGCAGCGCGCTTTCCGCCGTCGCCCGGTAGGAGGCGCTCGCGTTCATCTGCGGTGATGCCTCGACCCGGGCCGCGCGCGGGGTGCCATTGGCATTCATCTCGACCCTGATCGAAACCTTAAGGTCGCCATCCCCCTTGAGGCCGGGCGGCAGATTCCAGCAGCGCTCGATCTGCCGGCGTACGGCATCGATCTCGCTCATGCTCACCGCTTGGCTCACCTCGCGGCCGGCCGCTGCTGCCGCTGGCGCTGCCGCCGGCGCCTTGCCAATGACACGGGCGAACTGCTGATCGAGCGGGCTTGCGGGCGCAGCTTCATCGGCCTTCCGCGCCTGCGGCTTGGCACCGTTCTGCGCCGAGGCGGAGGGCTGCGCCTGTGGCTGTGGCCGCTTCTCGGCCGTGGCTTGGCGCCCGAGCTCATGGATCGCCTTCTGCACGGAGTCGAAGTCTGCCTTCGGTTCTGGCTTCTTCTCTTCCGTCGCTTTTTTCTCGTCCGGCTTCTTCTCTTCGGACTTCTTCTCGTCAGGCTTCTTCTCGGCAACGCGCGGCGGTTCCGGCGGTCGCGGCTGCGGCTCCGCCTTGCGCTCCGGTGCCGGTGTGGCCGCCTTTTGCGTTGGCTCGCGCTTCTGCGGCGGCTCCGGTTTCTGGACGGGCGCCTGCTTTGCGGCCGGCAGCTCATTCACCTTGGCCGGCACCTTGGCCGGTTCCGGTGGCGGAGCGGGCTTCGCAACGGTCTTGACTGGAGCCGGAGCCGGCGTTGGTGGTGGCGGCGGTGGCGCTGCCGCTTGCTTGACCGGCGCGGGTGCTTCCTGCTTCTGCGGCGGCACCGGCTTCGCGGGCTCGGGCTTCGGGCGCGGCGCGGCCTGCCGGGGCGGTTCCGGCGGCGGTGGTGCCTGCCTGATTGGCTCAATGGCCGCAGGCGTTGGCGGTTTTGGCGCAGGCTCGCGTTTGACGGGTTCCGGCGGCGGCTTCGGGACAACCACCGCATCGTCCTGCCGCGCCTCGCGCTCAGCCTTCGCCGCTGGCGGGGCAGCCGGAGCAACCGGTGCTGCGGGTTCAGCCGGCGCCGGCGCCGGCGCCCGGGTCAGCTCGGCGACAGTCAGGACATCCACCACCGGCGCGACCTCCTGCGGCATCGACGGCAATCGCGGCCGAAAGATCCCGACCAGCGCCACCAGGACGATGGCGAGATGCAGCAGAATGGAAAGGACGAGTGGCCGTCGCATGGTGGCGCCGCCTCTAAGGCCGCACGCCGCCCCGCCGGGGCGGTTCGCTTGCGTTCTCGGGCGGCGCCGTCAGCAGCGAGACCCGGCGGAAACCGGCCGTGTGGATGGTGCTGATCACCCGCATGACCTGCCCATAGTTGATCGCTTCGTCGCCGCGCACCAGAATCCGGCGCTCCGGATCGCTGCCGTGAACGCCAGAAAGATGACTGATCAGGCCTTCGAGGCCGACCGCCTGCTCGCCAACGAACACTTGGCCATCCCGGTTGACCGAGACCATCACCGGCTTTTCCTGATCGGGGATCGGCGACGTTTCAGCCTTGGGCAGGTCGACCTGCACCCCGGTTGCCAACAACGGCGCGGTGATCATGAAGATGATCAGCAGCACCAGCATCACGTCAACCAGCGGCGTAACGTTGATCTCGCTCATCGGCCGCGTCCGGCGAGAACCAGCCACCGCGATCTTGGATCTCCGCTCGATGGTGCCGGCCATGGTTCTAGCGTCTGTCGTCGATCTGCCGGGCCAGGATCGCGAGGAACTCGCCGGCGAAGGCGTTCACCCGGCCTGCGTAGCGATCAAGGTCGCGCGAGAGCTTATTGAACGCCAGCACCGCCGGGATCGCCGCCAGCAACCCGAGCGCGGTGGCGAACAGCGCTTCGGCAATGCCCGGTGCGACAACCGCAAGGCTTGTGTTCTTCGACACCGCAATCGCCTGAAAGCTGTTCATGATCCCCCACACGGTGCCGAACAGGCCGACGAACGGCGCCGTCGATCCGGTGGAGGCTAGGAAGGTCATGTAGCGCTCGACCCGGTCGAGTTCACGCCCGGTCGTGACCTGCATCACACGTTCGATCCGATCCTCGATCCCGCTCGGCATTCCCTCGCCGTGGCGCGCCGTCACCCGCCGCCATTCGCGCATCGCCGTTACGAACACGGCCGCCATCGGATCGCGCGGGCGCGGCCCCATCCGCTCATAGAGATCGTCAATCGAAGCCCCGGACCAGAACGCATTCTCAAACGCGTCCGCCCGCCGGTGGAGAACCCGCAACGTGAACAGCTTCTCGAATATGATGGTCCAGCTCCAGATCGAGGCGAGCACAAGCAGGATCATCACCGCCTTCACGACCATGTCCGCATTCATGAACATGTGCCAGGCGGAAAAGCCCTGCGTTGCTCCCTCGATGCCGATTGCGGCAACGGATATCGCCTGATCCTCCATCAGTCCTGCCTCGTCGATGCGTCAACGATCCCTTGAAACACGCGGTAGACATCCTCGGGTATCCTCACCGGTCTGCCGGCACCGTTGATGCAGGCGAGACGCACATCGAGCCGGACGAGATCGATGGCCTGGCGGCGCACGACTTGCGCCATCTCCATCGAAGCGCCGCCCAGTGCGGTGATCCGGGTTGCGATATCGAGTAAGTCGTCAAGCCGGGCTGGAGCGCGATAATCGGCGTGGCAGCGGCGAACGACGAAATAAAGGTCCCGCTCCTGCCCCAGTTTGCCTTGTTCAAGCCCGAGCACGCGGGTCATTTCGGTGCGGGCGCGTTCGGCAAACCGCAAGTAATTCGCATAGTACACAAGCCCGGCCGCGTCCGTATCCTCGTAATAGACACGGACAGGATGCACGAACTCGCCCCCATTCATCCCGGCTTGGGACAATTCAAACTTCCGTATCATCAAACAGGAGCCCGGTATCGCTGTCGCTGCTCGGTGCCGAAAGGCCCAGATAGCCGAATGCTGGGGGACAAAGCGCCCGGCCGCGCGGCGTACGAACGACGAAGCCTTGCTGAATAAGAAATGGCTCGATGACTTCTTCGATCGTGTCGCGTTCTTCTGACAGCACCGCCGCGAGCGTGTCAACCCCGACCGGTTTGCCGCCGTAGTGCAGGGCGATGCAGCGCAGGTAGCGGCGGTCGAGCGCGTCGAGGCCGCGTTTGTCGACATCCAAGCGCGCAAGCGCCGCATCGGCAACCGCATCATCGACCGGGAGGCTGCCGGCGACAACGGCAAAGTCACGCACGCGGCGAAGAAGGCGCACGGCGATTCGCGGTGTTCCGCGGGAGCGGCGGGCGATCTCATGGGCGCCGCTTTCGGTCAGCGGGAGTTCGGCGATGTCGGCCGCGCGCCGGACCACTGCCGTCAGCTCCTGCTCGTTGTAGAATTCCAGCCTGAGCGGAATGCCGAAACGGTCACGCAACGGAGTCGAGATCAGTCCCGCCCGCGTGGTGGCGCCGATCAACGTGAACGGCACAAGGTCGATGCGGATGGTCCGCGCCGCCGGCCCCTCACCGATGATCAGATCGAGCTTGTAGTCCTCCATCGCCGGGTAGAGGAGTTCCTCCACCACTGCCGGCAGGCGATGGATCTCGTCGATGAACAGCACATCGCGCGGCTGCAGGTTGGTGAGGATCGCCGCCGCATCGCCGGGCTTGTTGAGAAGCGGCCCGGACGTGGCACGGAAGCCGACCCCCATTTCGCGGGCGACAATCTGCGCCAGTGTCGTCTTGCCGAGACCCGGCGGACCATGCAGGAGAACGTGATCGAGTGCCTCCTGCCGGCCGGTCGCAGCAGCGATGAACACGGCCAGGTTGTCGCACACCGGGCGCTGGCCGACGAAGGTGGCGAATGTCTGCGGCCGGAACTCTGTCTCCTTGGCGTCCGCGGCCTCGCGCTGCGGCTCGACGAGGCGCTGCGCTTCGGCATCGTCATCAGGCCTGCCCCGCCCTGAAGGAGGTTTCGTCGACCGGAGCTTGCTCACCGCACCTCCTCCGGCCGCGCCAGCTTGGCGAGCGCGCCGCGGATCAGAGCTTCGGTCCCGGCTTCGCCACCTAGACGGGCCGCGACCTCGCTCACGGCATCAAGCGCCTCGGTCGGCTTGAAGCCCAGGTTGGCGAGAGCCGAGACCGCATCGGCAACGCCCGAGGACGCCCCCCAGATCACCCCGCCGGCCACACCGCTGCTGACACCACCACCACCGGTGCGCTGCCCATGCGCCGCCGTTTTTTCAATGCTGGCGCGCAATTCGTTGATGATCCGGGTCGCCAGCTTTGGACCGATGCCGGGCGCGCGCGTCAACATGGCGCGATCGGCGCTCACGATCGCCGCCACCAGATCGCCAGGCGTGACGACCGCAAGGATGGACAGCGCCGCCTTGCCGCCGACGCCTTGGACGCCCGTCAGCATGCGAAAGCACTCCTGTTCGGCGGTATCGGCAAAGCCGTAGAGCACGATCGCGTCCTCGCGCACCTGCATGTCGGTCACGAGACTGACCCGCGCGCCGGGGCTGAGCCCGGCCAGCGTCCGGCCAGAGCATTGCACGAGGTAGCCAACGCCGCCGACATCGATGACGGCGAAGCCGCTGCCGATCGTGTCAACGATGCCCGTAAGCTTGGCGATCACCGCGCCCCCTCCCGCAGCCGGGCGTGTGCCTGCCGCAGGTGCGCATGACAGATGGCGACGGCAAGTGCATCGGCCGCGTCGGCCGCGACGGCGCCGAGCCCGGGCAGCAGTGCCGCCACCATCGCCTGCACCTGGTTCTTGCCCGCATGGCCGGCCCCGACCACGGCCTTTTTGACCAGGTTCGGCAGATACTCGCTCACCGGTAGCCCGGCGCGGGCGGCAACCATCAGGACAACACCACGGGCTTGGCCCAGCTTCAGCGTCGAGACGGCATTGTGATTGACGAACGTCTCCTCGACCGCCGCCTCATCCGGTCGGAAGCGGTCAATGACGTCCTCGAGCCCGCTTGCAATCTGCACGAGCCGTTGCGCGAGCGTCGCATCCGGGTCGGTTCGCACCACGCCATCGGCGATGTGCGTCAACCCGCCGCCGCGCGCAACAATGATTCCCCAGCCCGTCGCCCGCAGGCCGGGATCAAGACCGATCAGCCGTATCGCGCCGGCAGCCGCCACCAAGAGGAGATCCCACGCCGGTGACCAGAAAGTTCATTGTCGCTCAAGCACTCAACTTTTCCAGAACATCGTCGGCGATGTCGTAGTTCGCTGCCACGCGTTGGACGTCGTCATCATCTTCCAGCGCATTCAATAGCTTAACGAGCGTGCCGGCCTCGTCCTCGCGGACCTTGACGAGCATCCGCGGCCGCCAGTCGAGCCGGGCCGCCTCGGCCGCGCCGAATCGTGCCTCCAACTGCTCGCGAACTTGGCCGAGCTGGTCCGGGCCACACACGATTTCGTGCCCGGCGGCGTCGGACTCGACGTCGTCCGCGCCGGCATCGAGGGCGGCTTCGAATACGGCGTCGGCGTCGGCGACATCGGCGGCAAAGTGGATCATCCCCACCCGATCGAACAGGAAGTTGACGCTTCCCGTCTCGCCCAAACTGCCACCATGCTTATCGAAGGCGGCACGCACGGCGCTCGCCGTCCGGTTGCGATTATCGGTCAGCGCTTCCACGATCAGCGCCACGCCCGAGGGGCCATAGCCTTCGTAGCGCACCTCCTCGAACTGCGTCCCGTCCTCGCCGCCGGCACCGCGCTTGATTGCGCGCTCGACCGTGTCCTTCGGCATATTCACGGCCTTCGCGGCCATGATGGCGGAACGCAGGCGCGGGTTCGAGTTCGGATCGGGCAGCCCGGTCCGGGCCGCAACCGTCAACTCACGGATGACCTTGGTAAAGGTCTTGGCGCGCTTCGCGTCCTGCGCGCCCTTCCGGTACATGATGTTCTTGAACTGGGAATGACCAGCCATGCGAAATGTCTCTTAAGTCCGTTTCCTGCCCGAACGGGGCCTTCGCCCGCGGGAATCCTTAACCCCTGCACCACGTTGTGCGCAACTGCCGTGATGGCTGCGACACTCCTCCTATTCCGCGCAGGCGATGAAGGGAAACGGCCACTGCGCCGTCAGCGCCCCGCCGAGGCGGATCGGCGCGATAAACTCGGCGAGGCCGCTCCTCGCATCGGTTTCAACGTAGACCGCACAGAAAGTCCCCTCGCCCTCGGCCGGTTCCAGCCGCCCGTTCGGCATCTTGGTGACGAACCGGGCGACTGCCTTGTCCGTCTGCATCCCGATCACCGAGTCATACGCGCCGCACATGCCGATGTCGGTAATGAAGCCCGTCCCCTTGGAGAGGATTCTGGCATCCGCGGTCGGCACGTGGCTGTGGGTGCCGGCCACCAGGGAGACCCGGCCGTCCAGTACCTGGCCCATCGCCATCTTCTCGCTCGTGGCTTCGCAGTGGATATCGACGACGATCGCGGCCACGGTGCCGCCCAGCTTCTCAGCGCGCAAGACCTGCTCGACGGCCGCAAACGGATCGTCGAGCGGATCCATGAACAGCCGGCCCATCACCTGGATAACAAGGATCCGCTCGCCCTTCTGGGTCGTGCAGCAGCGCGCGCCATGGCCGGGCGTCCCGGCCGGAAAGTTGATCGGCCGCAGCAACCTCGGGTCACGCTCAATGTAGGTGATGACTTCGCGCTGATCCCAGACGTGATTGCCGGTGGTAATGAGGTCGACACCGGCGGCATAGAACGCTTGGCAGATGTCGGCGGTGATGCCGAAGCCATGCGCCGAATTCTCACCGTTGACGATGACGAAATCGAGGCCCAAGCGCCGGCGCAGTTCCGGCACCCGCGTGCAGACCGCTTCGCGTCCCGACCGGCCGACGATGTCGCCGCAAAACAGCAGCTTCATGGTCCGACCTGTCGCATCGCGTCTTCCGTCAGAATCCAGTCGAGCCGCTGATCGGTCGCCGTCATCGGCAGCTGCGCCCGTTCCTGCAAAGCATAGCCAACACCGATCGCCGTCACCGGCCCATCGGCCCGCAGCGCCGCCAGCGTGCGGTCGTAGTAGCCGCCGCCCTGGCCTAACCGGCCACCCTCGGCATCGAAGGCGAGCAGCGGCACCAGCACGATCTGCGGCCGCACGATTGGCGCCGCAGCCATCGGCTGCCTCGTTCCGTGCGGGCCGTCCTCCAGATCCTCGATCAACGCCCAGCGCCGAAACTGCAGCGCCGCGCCGGCCTCCACCACCACCGGCAGCGCGCACACCGCGCCCCGGCTTTCAAGCCGCGCTAGGAGCGGGCGGATATCGATCTCGGTCGCGATCGGCCAATAGCCGGCGACGACGCTGCCCGCCCGAAAGCCGAGCGCATCGAGCTGCGCCATGAACAGCGGAATGAGCGCGACGGCCGCTTCCGGCCCGTGCTTCTGGTCGGCGATCAGCCGCAGGCTGCGCATGCGCCGTCTCAAGTCCAGCTTTTCGGTATCGATGGACATCGTTGCTCAGACAGCGCATCCGAAGAGGGCGGCGACAGTGGGCGGCGCCACGTGGGTAGTTGGTGTTCAGATCCTCTCTGGACAGCGAGTCCAGGTGGGAGCCATGTGCCGGATCCACCGGATCCGGTAGGGACAGCCCCCGTTCTATCAGCATTGCCGGAGGGATGCGTGTACCTGACAGGCCCCGCAGCCACCGCCCACAGGAGATTTAAGCGGCGCGCAGCCGCGCGGCAACTGCCTCGATCCGTGCCGCAACAGCGTCAATCGCCCGCGCCAGATCATCCGCGCCTTGAGCCGCTGTCGGCGCGGCGGCAGATGCCTGAGCCGAGCGGGCATCTTGCAGCTCGTCAGCCAGGATCAGCGCCACCATCACCAGCAGACGCGCCTCATCGACCGGGCCGACGCCGCGCAGCAGGCGCTTGGCCCGCGCGTCCAGTTCGTCCGCAAGCGCGCTAACATGCGCCTCCTCGCCGTCATTGCAGCGGATGGTGTACGGCTTGCCATTGATGACGATATCGAGATCAGGCATCGGCGTCTTCGTCAACCACCGCGCGCAACCGCGCCACGGTATCGTTCAACCGAACCAGGATAGCGGCGACCGCTGCGGTATCGATCGAGTCCCCTGCAGCCTCGCTGCGATGATCCTCATCCGGAGATGCAAAAAGGAGCGCAGCCCTATCCGCGGCCTCCTCAAGCTGGCCGACTGCCTGCTGCAGGCGCATAAGCGCGGTGTCGATCGCGCCCGCGCCCGGGTCGACAGGATGCGGCAATTCCTTCCTCCTGCCGGCTGTACCGCCCACTTTGAGGATAGGAGCCCGTGTTCACCGCCGTCAACCCCAGAGCACGCCGAAAAAGCCGTTGACGCGTTCGCAGGATCGGACAATTGTGTCGCCGCATGAAGGGGGAATGCGCACGCCGTTCCGGCATGACACGTGCTGGCGTCAGCGGCTCCACAGGTTCGTGACGACAATCTCAAGTAACTTTTCCGCGGGCGAGGCTAAGCGAAAGCAGCGAAGGAGGTTCTCTATGGCGGTTCGGGTAGCAATTAATGGTTTTGGCCGCATCGGCCGGTTGGCGATGCGTGCGGCAATGGAGGCCGGTCGCAATGATGTCGACTTCGTCGCCATCAACGACTTGGGCGCGGTGAACGTCAACGCTCACCTGCTGAAGTACGATTCCGTGCATGGCACGTTCCCGGGCGAAGTCAGCTCGGGCAGCGACTCCATCACGGTCAACGGCAAGACGGTGAAGGTCCTGCAGGAGCGCGACCCGACCAAGCTGCCGTGGAAGGACATGGGCGTCGATGTCGTGTACGAGTGCACGGGCATCTTCACCGACAAGGACAAGGCAGCCGTTCACCTCGGCTCCGGTGCGCCGCGCGTCCTGGTTTCGGCACCGTCGAAGGGTGCCGACAAGACGATCGTCTACGGCGTCAACCAGAAGGAACTGACGAAGGACGACAAGGTCGTCTCGAATGCGTCGTGCACGACCAACTGCCTCGCCCCGCCGGTCTACGTTCTCGACAAGGCGCTTGGTGTCGAGCGCGGCTACATGACGACCATCCACTCCTACACCGGTGATCAACGCATCATCGACACCCTGCACAAGGACCTGCGCCGGGCACGCGGCGCTGCGCTCTCGATGATCCCGACCACCACCGGTGCTGCGCGCGCGGTCGGCCTCGTCCTGCCGCACCTGAAGGGCAAGCTCGACGGCGCCGCCATCCGGGTGCCGACACCGAACGTCTCGGTCGTCGATCTGGTCTTCATCACCAAGAAGTCGACCACCGTCGCCGAGGTCAATGGCCTCATCGAGGCGGCAGCGAATGGCGAGCTGAAGGGTATCCTCGGCTACTGCACCGAGCCGCTGGTGTCGATCGACTTCAACCACGACCAGCGCAGCTCGATCTTCGACTCCTCGGAAACCCAGGTTATCGACGGCAACATGGTGCGGATTCTCACCTGGTACGATAACGAGTGGGGCTTCTCGAACCGGATGTCGGACACGGCAACCTACTGGGCGGGCATCTAACTCAGCCCCAATCTTTGGCCTTGGGGAGCGGGCTTCGGCCCGCTCTTTCTTTTTCCGGCTTGCCCTTGCAGCGAGCCGCTTGCGTGTGCTGCCCCGCGGCTGCCCCCAAATAACGGGTGCGCAAGTACTTCAGCACCCATCAACAGAAACAGCCGTCATTGCTTCGCTTTCGCTGGCAACGACGGCTGTTCTTGACTTCAAGCCGGGCCTTCAAGCCGCGATTAGAGCATCTGCAACACGCTCTGCTGCGACTGGGCCGACATTGACATCGCACTGACACCGAGCTGCATGCGGGTCTGCAACGCCAGCAGCTTCGCACCTTCCTCGTTCGGATCGGCGAGCGTCAGCTTGTCTGCACCTTCCTGCAGCTGCTCGATCATGGACTTCGTGAAGTCGTCGCGGGTCTCGATGATCGAAAGCCCGTTCGACAGCGAGCTGCTGAAATTCCGGAGCTTGGTCAGAGCGTCGGAAATTTCCGTAGCGCGCGACTCGAACGAGGTCAGATCGGCGTTCGTCCAATCGGTCGTCGCGCTGCTCCAGGTCACGCCCAGACCAGTGCCAGTACCGAAGCCGGCGCCCGCGATCTCGAAGGTGTTCGAGTTGTCCTCGTTGAACTGGGTGACCAGCTTGTCGGAGGTCAGCAGGTTAATGCCGCGGTAGTTTGCATCCTCCATCACACCTTCCATCTGCACCATCAGCGCGTCGAAATCCTTCTCGAATGCGGCGATTTCGGCGTCGGTGGCAGCGCCACCGCTGTTGAGGTGCTCTTTGGCCTGGGTGACGATCGAGTCGGCCTGCTCCATCAGTTTCGTCATCGCGGTGACGCCGGTGTCGGCGGCCTTGACGGTCTGGACCGACTGGCCCATGCCATCAACCAGGCGGCCGAGGTCGGTTGCCCGGTTGTTCAACCCTTGCGCGGTAAAGAAAGAGCGCGCGTCGTCGAGCGCACTGTTGACCTTGAGGCCGGTCGACAGCCTGAGCTGAGAGGTCTCGAGCAGACTGTTGGTCTTCTGCAGCGACAACAGGTTGTTGCGCATCGAGGAGCTAAGGGCAACGCTAGACATCGCTTTGGTTTCCTATCCTAGGAGTTCACACGCCGGACCGTCCTGTCCGACAGCCACAACCATAGCAAGAACAGCGAGGCGGATACAATTTAATTAATTGCTCATACATCCAGCGCAACGTATCCGTGTCTTGCATTCAAGCACGGTCTTCTTTGAGCACGTTTCGTTAACTCTTTCGGCTGATACTGAGCGAGACCATTGCACCCGGCGCGCCGCCGTCGCGCGCGTCGATCCGCCCCGTTTCGCATGCGAGAACAGCCACCCCCATGAACGCATTCTGTGAAGGCCAAAACCAGCAAGCCGTTGTCATGACCGACCAGCCGCTGTTGGCGCAGGGGCTGGCGCTGATTGCGGATCAGAAGTTTGATGCCGCTGCTGCCGTCCTGCGATCGGCAACCCTTCAGGAGCCCAATTCCGCCGATGCCTGGAACACCTATGGCTCGGCGCTGCAGCATCTGGGGCAGTACGCGGAGGCGGTTGAAACCCACTGGAAGGCGGTTGAACTCGATCCCGAGTTTGCCGGTGCCCACAACAATCTCGGCGTCGCCTTGAGCGCCCTCGGCCACTGGGGAGCGGCGTTCGATGCCTTCGACCGTGCGCTCGGTCTCGATGCCGGCAACGTCGAGGCAGCGGACAATCGCTCCGCCGTGCTGCGGGCGATGAACGCGCAGGTGACCGGTGCCGATGCCGAGAAGACCGGCGCCCGCTCGCTCGCGGCACTTGCCGTGCGCTACTTCGAAAGCGAACGCTACCTCGAGGCGCTGGCGTTCCTGACCGCATTGATCGCGCTGCGGCCGGGCGACCTCGACGCGCGGTTGCTGCACCTCAACGTACTGCTGAAACTGGATATGTTCGAAGAGGCTTCGGCGGCCATCGAACAGGTCCTCGCCATCGATCCGGTCAATATCGGGATCCTCGAGATCGAAGTTCTTGTCCTGCAGCGGATCGACAAGCTCGACCGGGCACACAGGGCCCTCAAGCGCCTCATCGAACTCAAACCGGACATGCCGCGGGCCGCGGCGACCGCCGTTCATTTTGCGATCATGCTGGGCGACTGGGATGAACTGCCGAGCCTGAGGGCAAGTGCGCTGCGCTCGGTCGAGAACGATGAAGGCCAGGTGTCACCGTTGATCCTGTGCCATCTCACAAGCTCGGCGGCGCTGCAGCTCAAGGGCACCCTGCCCTACGTCGTCAACCGCGCTCAGGGCATCACGCCGCTGCCGCCACGGCCGGTCGCGGCTCTCGCCGGCCGCAAGCTCAAGATCGGCTACTTGTCGGCCGACTACCGCAACCATCCGGTCGCCTACCTGATGGCGGAGGTCATCGAGGCGCACGACCGTGAGCGCTTTGACATCATCGGCTATTCGATCGGTCCGAATGACGAGAGCCGCTACCGCAAGCGGCTGCGTGCAGCTTTCGGCGACTTCGCCAATACCGAGCGCCTCAACGACGAGGCATTCGCACACAAGATCCGTCATGACGGCATCGACGTCCTGGTTGACCTGACGGGCCATACCAAGGACGCCCGGCCGCGCGTGCTCGCCTTCCGGCCGGCGCCGGTGCAGGTCAACTATCTCGGCTATCCAGGCACCATGGGTGCCTCGTTCGTCGACTACATCATCGCCGATCCGATCGTCATCCCGCCAGGCGCGGAAGGCTTCTACAGCGAAAAGGTCGTCCGGCTGCCGCACTGCTATCAGCCGAACGACCGCCTTCGACTGATCGGCGAACCAAAGCCGACGCGCAAGGAGGCTGGCTTGCCCGAGAGCGGGGTCGTGTTCGCCAATCTCGCCCAGTTGAACAAGATCAATCCGGAGAGCTTCGGTTTGTGGATGCGGGTGCTGGCGGCGGTGCCCGGCTCGGTCATGTGGCTGCTGGCACCACGGACGGAATCTGGCCGCTACACGCTGAAGCGCGCCGCCTGCGACTGCGGGATCGATCCGATGCGGATCGTGTTCGCGCCGCGGCTGCCGCCGGAACATCACCTTGGCCGGCTGCACCTGGCCGATCTGGTGCTCGATACCTTCCCTTACACCTCGCACACGACCGGGAGCGAGTACCTCATGGTCGACACGCCGGTGCTCACAATCGAAGGCGAGGATTCCTTTGCATCACGCGTCTGCGCCAGCATCTTGCACCATCTCGGCACCGATGAACTGATCGCCCGCTCGGCGGAAGACCTTGTTGCCAAGGCGATTGGCTTCGGCCTGGCGCCGGCCGAGCTCAAGGCCTTGCGCGAAAAGATCGCCCGCTGCCGCGTCGGCAACATCCTGTTCGACGGCACCCGCTTCGCCCGCTCGCTGGAGCGGGTCTATGTCCGCATGGTTGAGCGCGCCGCGGCCGGCTTGGCCCCGGAGGGCTTCGACCTCGAAGCTTAGAGGGGGTGCGCTCGCAAACTCCTTAACTTCCCAAATGCCGTCGTCGCCCGCAGCACGCCGTGGACCGAACGGACGGCCGAAGCGTAATGGTTGCTGCAGGCTGGCGCTGATTCTCCGGTCAGCGATGCCTTCGTCACCGCGCCAGACTAAAGGGATTGAAGCAAGGCACGCTGGTGGGGGAGAAATCGCTGACGTTGCGGGTGACCACGGTGAGGCCGTGTTCGAGTGCGGTTGCCGCGATCATCAGGTCGGCGCTGTCATTGCCAATGGCGGCACTCAATCGTCCCCAGCGGCGCGCCACCTGCAGGTCAAACGCCAGGATCTGATCACCGTAAAGGGCGATCACTCTGTCGAGCCAAAGGCCAAGTGCCGTGGCGAAGCCCGCGTCCTTCGTCTCCTGGCGGGCGATGCCGCGTTCGATCTCCCCGACGCTGATGACACTGACGAAGAGGTCCGTCGAGCGTTGCGCTGCGATCCATGTCACCAAGGACGGATCTCGCTGCCGCTTGCGCAGTTCCGAGAGAACAACCGTATCGAGCAGAAACATCACAAGACGAGATCGCGCGGCCTGACGCTGGCACGAGGAAATTCTGCGTCGTCCTGAGGCATGGCGAGCAGCGTTTCAGCGAAGGACGGCGCTTGTGCCCGCTCCAGCCGCTGCAGGCGCTGATACTCGCCCGCGTCCACAACAACCACAGCCGGTTTCCCATGTTTGGTCACGGTTTGCGGCCCATTCCGGGCAGCCTCGACAAGGGCGCTGAACCGGTTCTTGGCCTGTTGCACCGACCACAGCGACCCGAGCATGACATTTCCTTTCTGGCCAGAATATTTGTCCAGAAAATGCCTCGCCGGGCTCATCGCGTCAAGCCGATCGCGCGCTGCGCCCTCGACCAGCCTGTGCACGCACCGATAGGTAAAGAAACCGGTAGACCGGATGAAGCAAAGCGCAATCCGGGAGAGGGTGTCGCAAGCTTTGGCCCTCCGCCCGCCTGATGCCACATGCGAAATTCCTGCATTCCGCTTGCGCTCCATGCAGCCTACGCTTGCTAAAAGCGACCGTGCTTGAGACGCGCCAGTTCCGTATCGACGAGTTCGAACGGAAGCCGGAAAAAGTCGAAGCGCTCGTAAAGCGGCACAAGAAGCACGTGCATGATCTCGACGAGATTGTCAGAAATCTGCGCGGGCGTCGCGGCAGCGGTCAGGGTGATGCTGTCGGTCTGGCTGACGCGATTGTCGAACATCGCCCGTCTGCCAGTAACACTGACTAACTTACGATTCCGGAGCCCTGTGAAGCGGCACTCGATGGCTATTGTCTTGACATCCTCGAACGTCTCGGCAAGGCGAGCAGCGAACAGAACACCTTCCCCTACACGCCAGACTGGCAAGGTGACGTCGATGGTGCTGCCGGGGTTGCCCCCCCTATCGGCCATCCCGTCCTCCGTGTAACCTCGAATGGTATAGAGCTTGCCGTCTGGAGAGGCCCGCCAAAAATCCTTATCGGCAGGCTCGCCCGACATCGTGTGCCCGCCGACCGGATTGCCGACCCAAGCTTCAATCAAGCTCTCGTACGCATACGGAGCCAAACCGTGCTTGGTCATCGACAGGAAAGTGGACCATCCGGTCAAGCGGATCTGTCTCGCGACGTCGAGCCTGTCCTTAGAGCGGTTTCTGATCAATCTAGGTCATAGCCGCATGAGCTGAAGTAGTTGGCGCATTCGGCGGGTTGGAAGATGTCAACGAGTTGGCCGATGAGGCCC
>UXAT02000002.1 GCA_900609035.2 Candidatus Defluviicoccus seviourii
GCCCAGCCAGCATCTTGAATCAGATTCGTACCCCCTTGTGAATCCCCAACGATTCCCACCGCTCAGAAACCGCTCTAGTGGATCGGATCTGACGCTTGCATCCCAAACGTCAGATCGGTCGATCCACTAACCCATTGATCTGGTGGTTCGATTCAGCCAATGGATGGGATTCATCCGTTGGCATCGAACCACTAGTGCGCCGGGTACTTCTCCGGATCGAGAGTGGTGTTCAGGAGGTTGGTCAGCTCTTCAACCGACATTTCAGCGTTATAGATGCCGGCGGCGGCCTGCACGCCGTAGTCGAACGACACGTCGGCCGCGTGCGCATAGGAAATCTTGCGCGAGACGCCGCCTTCACCCGGTTTCGGCCAAGCATACTCCACCCAGCCGCCACGGGGTTTCGCACCGGCGGCGCATAATTCCTTGAAAATCGGCTTGTTGTTGTTGTCCTTGATCTGCAGGAGCGGCCGGCCGACCAGGTCCGGACGCAAGGGGTGGGCGAGCATCTCGTTCTTCGCGCAGTTGTAAACAAAGACGTAAGAGTCCTTCCACATCCAGCGGCCGCTGGAAGCGTTGAACTCGCTGAAACCGGCCTTGCCTTTCTCGTTCAGGTACTGGACCGCCTCGAGCACCTTGGTCACGACCTCCTGCGGTGCGGCCGACTCAGTCGATTGGGCCAACGCCGCCGATCCGGTCGCCAGCGAGCAGACGAGCGAAGCGAACGCGAGGGTTTTCCTGCCGTACATGGCAAACCTCCATTGATTGGGTAGATGCGGTGATGGTTCGACGGCCGCCCTCAGCGGATCCACGGCTTGCCGACAGGCAACACGTCGCGGCCGAACAGATCCTGGAAGATGAGATGGGCCATGACGTACCAGGCGCCAAGCGCGCACGCCATCAGCTCGAAGCCGGCATAGCGGGTTAGCTGCGGAAAGCCGAAATGGGCAAGGTCGAGCAGGACGAAGCCGATCACCAGGAGCGTGAACGTCAAGGCGAGCGCGCTGTTGGTGCGGAACGAGCCGATCCACATGATGATGGTATAGGCCGTCCAGGCGATAAGGAACCAGCCGACGTCTGTCGTGCTTGATTTGTAGATATCGTAATGGTTGCCCAGTAGAATCAGGCACAGCGCGATCCAGAAGCAGCCATAGGATGTAAACGCGCTGTAGCCAAAATTATTGCCCGACTTCATTTCCTGGAGGCCGGCAATCATCTGGGCGAGCCCTCCGAAGATCAGGCCAAGCCAGACGACGGGGCCTAGTCCCATCCAGCCGACGTTGTGGAATTGCAGCACAAGGGTGGTCAGTCCGAACCCGGCGAGACCGACGACCGCAGGGTTCCCCAATTTGAGGGCAGGTTGTTCAGCCATAGCGACCCCTCCTTCCTTTTTTTTCCGATGCGTGAATATCCGGTGCATCCAGTGGGTGCCGCCGCCCGGCCAGTGCCGCCGCTCGGCCAACGCCGCCGCCCGGCCAACGCCGCCGGCCGCGGCAGGATGCAGAGCCGGCTTCAGTAGCGGAATGGCAGGCCCTATTCAAGCAGGAGGCTAGGCCCGAGTCCGAACCGGGTAGATGGGTAACCGGATGGACCGGGGACATGGGTGACAGAGTCCCTCATCGGCAGGGAGGGCCTTGCCGATGTCCGCAGCCTTGTTCCTCCGGCGGAGCCGCTTACAGAGCCGCCGCTGGAACCACCCCGCTGCCGCTCGTCCCGGTCGGCTCGCGCGGGGTCATCCGCGACACTGTCCAACCATGCCCGGAGCTCAAGGAAGCGGCTCAGGTTGCTTCGGCGGTTGCGGCGCTGGTGTCATCGTTGCGCTGGGTCGAAGCCTGCCCCTGCTGGCACCAGCAGTTGCACTTGCAGCCGGCTTCGGGCAACTCCGATGCGGCGCCCTCGCGGAAGTTCTCGGCGTTCGGGCCGCCCCAACAGCTGCATTTGCACTTCGCCATCGCCAGGGCCGAGATTTGTCCCGTGCCCGGAAAGCATTCGGTGATCATCGTTTCATCTCCCTTCCCACATGGTTGTTACCGTATCTCGACCTCTTGCGCCCAGGCGAAGGCGTCGTCACGCTGCTCCCGTGCGCCACAGTATCGAGTGAGGAGCCCTCGCCAGTAGCGACGCTGGTTGTCGCAGAAGTCCTGGCGGCGCGTTGGGTCAAGCGCGTCGTTGATCCGTACCGAGTTGACGCACTTCGCACAGAGGCGCACGGCCCAACAGGATCCGCAATGGGCGGCGAAGAACCGGTCGTAGGCGTCAACGACCGCGAGAATGCGATCGACCGCGAACCCTTCCTCGACACTTCCGATCGGCCACGCGGGAGCGACCCGCTCGCACATGAAGAAGGTGCCGTCGGTGTCGACGAAACACTTGCGCGCGCCCGGCAGGCATTGACCATGGGTCGGGATGGTCTCCGGCAGGGAACTCATCTCCCGCTGGTGAAGCGGCACAAAATCCCGACTGAGTTGGGTCCACGGCAATGCCCGGCGCTCGCGGGCGCCGGTTGCGAGATCGTCCTCGAAGTGCTGCCAGAGCTGCGTCCGCTGCGCCTGCGCCAGCGCCGGGTCGGTCTCACCGGCGAGGCGACCGGCGACAGTGGAAGGCTGCGGGTTGAGCGGCGCCACCATAACGTTGCTGCCGCGGAAGATGTCGGGGTGGGCAGCGAAAAACGCATCAAGTGCGTCCAAGTCAACGGGCGGGGCGAGGACGACGTTGAACTGCACGCGTTCCCTGAAATAGCGCTCGTCGAGGTGGCGAAGAAGATCGACGGCGCGCCAGACGGTGCCGAACGTGCCGCGGCCATCACCGGTGCGGCGGTAGCGGTCATGAATCGCCTCGGGGCCGTCGAGGCTGATCGTCAGTCCGAAATCGGCCTCGATCAGGAAGCGCGCGGCGTCCTCATCGATCAGCGTGCCATTGGTGGTCACGCTGAAATGAACCCGCTCGCCGACGCTGGCGCGCGCCTGGGCGACAAGCGCGCGCAACAACGGCAGCCGCAGGAGCGGTTCGCCGCCATAGAATCCGATCGTGAACTGCTGCCGCCTTGGGTGGTTCAGGTACCAGGCAACCGCCGCGCGCGCGACGGCGGCCGGCATCTGCCGCTTGCTGTGGCTGCGGTGATGAGGATATGCGCCGGAGTACGTGCAGTACGCACACCTAAGATTGCAGGCTTCGGTGACGTTGAGAACCAGCTGGTCCGGTCCATGTGCCAACAGACCGGCGATCTGGCCGTGCATTTCGTCGCGGGGGAAGCTGCGGATCGTGTAGGGGCGCTGACGCAGAAGCCCCTCGCTGCGCGCCGCCGCGACTTCTTCGCGCGCGACCTGATCGGTCTCACACCTTTCCCCGGGCGCTGAGCGAGCCTGTTCACCGTGGAGCACCCCGATGACCGACGGCTCCACGGCGAGTATGCGGTTCGACGACGTATCGTAAACGTAGTTCTGCCGCTCGGTTGCGAACGCACACCACAGAGACATCTGCTGCCTCCGGTTGCCGACCTCTTTTCCGGCCTTCGCTCCAAATGGGGAATATAACCCAAAGTGGTTCAACTGTTAAGGGCCGTTCGCAGGCCTGTCGTTTGCCGGTTGCTGGCAGCGCGACGGGCCGCCATCATGCGCGCCGCAAGCTGAAACGGGAGAAGGGCGGTCCGGTGACCCGGTGCGTTGTCTTTGATCTTGGTGGGGTACTGATCGATTGGAACCCGCGCCACCTCTACCGGCGGCTGTTCAATGGTAACGCCGCGGCGATGGAGCACTTTCTCGGCCACATCTGCACGCCCGAATGGAACCATCAGCAGGACCTCGGCCGAACCTGGGCCGAGGCCGTGGCAGAGCGCAGCGCCCGCTTTCCTGAACACGCCGCCATGATCCGCCTGTACGCCGAGCGCTGGGACGAGATGGTGGCGGGCGCGATCGAACCGACGGCCGAGATCCTTGCAGCGCTCAAGGCTGCCGGCTGGCCGCTCTACTCGGTCACCAACTTCTCCGCCGAGACCTTCCCGCGCATGGTCGAGCGCTTCTCTTTCCTGCAATTGTTCGACGGGATCGTCGTCTCGGGCGATGAGGGCGTCGGCAAGCCGGACCGGGCGATCTATCGGATCCTGTTCGATCGCTACGGACTGGAGCCCGGCCAGTGTCTCTTCATCGACGACGTGGCGGTCAACGTCGCCGGCAGCGAGGCGGCCGGCATGCCGGCGATCCACTACCGCTCGCCGCCGCAGCTGGCCTCGGATCTCGCCGCGCGCGGTGTGCTTGCGGCCTCACCGACTGGCAGGGACGCCGATCCGCGTTCCCAAGCCCCTGGCTGAGCCGGCAGCCGAACGTGCGGGCCGCGCCGAGGTGGGCGAAGTCCCGCCCCTTATCTGCCGCCAGCGCGGTCGCCCCCGCTTCAGTGGCCGGACGAAGGTGACCTGTGCGCAAACGGGATATGGCTTGTCGCCAGCCGCGTGCCGGTCCGGGTGAGCCACTCCAAGGCCAACGCCGCCACGATGATCGCCGCTACGACTCCGAGCATCTGGGGCAGGTCCGGAAGCGTCCCACGCCGGATCATCAGGTTGATGGCCACCGAGTTGACCAGGCACAGACTCAGGCTGTGGACCGCGCACCATCGCATGGCGCTTGCCAGCGATGGCAGCCACCGTTCGGCTGCGACCGCCATCGCACGCACCAAGATGAGGTTGCATAGCGCAACCAAAACGGAGGACACGGCGTTGCCAACGACCATCAGCGACAACCCGAGTGCCGGCAGATACATCAAGACCGCACCGACGAGCAGCCATCGCGCCGACAGCAGGCGCTGGACACGTATCGGGTCCTGCCGCATGGCGCCCGCGAGAGCCATCCCGAGCACGAATTCTGGTAAGCGGCTGAGGAAGATCGCCCCATGCGCCCAGGCGTCGAGGTAGTGCATGCCGGCGAGGGGAGCGTCGAACGCCCACAGGCCGAGGGCACGCACGATGATCCCCACCGGCAAGAGGATGGCGAGGAATCGCTGCCAGCCCCAGCGCTTGAAGATCCAGTAGAAGACGGGGAACACCGCGTAGAACTGGATGATCATGCCGACGAACCACCAGGATGCGGCAAAGACGTACATTTGCTGGCCGCCGACTCGCAGGCCCAGCGCGCTTGCCCAGACGCCGGGGCGGGTTGGATCGACCGCAAACCCGTGCGCGCCGATGATCCCCAGCGCCAGCATCACGAAATGCGCGACCCACCACATTGGATAGATGCGCCAGAAGCGGCGGATGTAATAGCCGCGCCAGTCGGGTTTGGTGTCAGCGTGGCGCAGCAGCGACCAGGTCAGACCGAAGCCGCTGGCGATCAGGAACAGTTGCACGCCCTCGCCGCCGAGGCCGCCGATCCAGTGAAACAGGGTCAGCGGCCCATTCCAGATGCCGTGGCCGACAAGGGGTTGCAGCTGGCTGATGCGTTCCGCGACCGGCGGCCAGTCGTTGGTCGGATCACTGATGGGGAAGGCCCCAAAGATCGCCCAGTTGATATGATCCCAGATAATCCAAAACATCGCGAAGCCCTTGGCGAAATCGAGCCACCCGATGTCGTGGCCGACACTGGCGTCGGCCCCCGCGGTTGTAGACATGTTCGCTTAGCTCAACGGTCCCATTTGGGTGTTGTTGCATGAATCGGCACGCGGACGAAAATGCGCGGCCACGCTACCCGTCCCACGCTCGACGCCCCGTGGGAGAAAGGCATGGCCAAATAATAGCGCTCACGGAAACTGTGTCACGAGCTGCTTCTGTGGCTTTGTATCGACACCGCGTTGGAGTTGCGCCGTCGCATCAGTTGCGTGGCGTCGCGGGCATCATCCACCCAAGTGGGGTGTTCCGCGGCGTCCCGGCAGCCGGCATGCCGGCGGTGCACGACCGCTCTCCGCAGCGGCTGATGGGGAGTTGGCTGTGCGCTCCGTCCTTGCCCCGCCCCGGAGCGGACGCATTGCCGTTTTGTGACGGGGGCGACGAACAGATCTTGATTCAGGACATGGAAATGGATATCCTTTAGTTGGGTGATCTGGAAAAAGGAGGGTGCTTAATAGGCATGACTCCGCCGGATGAGGCGAAGGGAACCGGCCCCTTGGCACCGGTTTCTTCAGCGAAAGTCCAAGTTGATCTCGATCTGAGCATCGAGCGCAGAAGTCACGGTGACTTCGCCAGTCAAACCCCCGCCCGCCCATAAGGGGCACAGTGCGGGGGTTTGCATTTAGAGTGTTCCTGAGCGGTACTATGGTTACTTGCCTTTGGTCGTTGCTGGGCGCCGGTCTCGGGCGCGAGCGGGCAGCGAATTCTGGCCGATTGGTCCGGCGCGGTCGTGTCCTTTCCTGATGTCCCCTTCTCCGAACATCGTTTGGTTCCGCCAGGACCTGCGTCTGGCCGATAATCCGGCGCTTACGGCTGCGGCCGGCGACGGCGCGCCTGTGCTCGGCGTTTACATCCTGGATGACGAAACCCCCGGGCGATGGCAGTTGGGCGGCGCCAGCCGCTGGTGGCTGCATCACAGCCTCACCGCTCTTGGCCGGTCGCTCGAACGCCATGGCGTGCCGCTGGTCGTCCGGAGCGGCCGTTCGGCGCCGGTCCTGGCCAGGCTTGCCGCCGAGGTGGGCGCAGCCGCCGTGTTCTGGAATGGCCACCTGGAAGCGCATTGGCGGCAGACGGAAAGGGAAGTCGAACAGGCGCTGGCGGCACAGGGTGTCGCCGGCCGCGCTTTCGGCCTGCCGCTCCTGTTCGATCCGACGCACGTCGTCGGCCGCGGCGGCGGCGCGTTCAAGGTTTTTGCCCCATTCTGGCGGGCCTGCCTCGCTGCTGCACCACCGCCAGCGCCGCTACCGCCGCCCGAGCGCCTGCAAGGCTTCGGAGGGTTGGCGGACGGCAGCACGCTCGCGGATCTGCGCCTGCTGCCGACAATGCCGGACTGGGCGGCGGGCCTGCGCGCTGCCTGGGCTCCGGGTGAAACCGAGGCGCAGGCGCGCCTCGCGGCCTTTCTCGATCATGACCTTGCCGGTTACGCCGCCCTGCGCGACCGGCCCGAGCCGTGCGCGACCTCGCGGCTGTCGCCGGCGATGCATTTCGGCGAGATCTCTGCGCGCCAGGTCTGGCACGCCACGGCAATGCGGATGGCGCTTGAACCTCATCTTGCCGCCGACGGCCATACCTTTCTGCGTGAGTTGGGCTGGCGGGAGTTCTTTGCCCGCCTTCTCCTCGAACATCCGGATGTCGCCGAGGCGCCGATGCAGCCACGGTTCGCGGATTTCCCCTGGGCGCGCGCGTCTTCTGGCCTTCAAGCCTGGCAGCAGGGGTGCACCGGCTTTCCGATCGTCGATGCCGGGATGCGCCAACTCTGGCAGACCGGCTGGATGCATAATCGGGTGCGCATGATCGTTGCCTCTTTCCTCACCAAGGATCTCTTGATCCCCTGGCAGGACGGCGAGGCATGGTTCTGGGACACCCTCGTCGATGCCGACATGGCCAACAACGCCGGTGGCTGGCAGTGGGTGGCCGGATGTGGCACCGATGCGGCGCCGTTCTTTCGCATTTTCAGCCCCGTGCGGCAGGGCGAGCGCTTTGACCCGCAGGGCGATTACATTCGTCGCTGGGTTCCCGAACTGAAGCGCCTGCCGGCACGCTGGATCCACCGACCTTGGGATTCGCCGCCGCGCGAGCTGGACGTGGCGGGTGTCCGCTTAGGTGCCACATATCCGAGCCCGATTCTGGATCACGAAAGCGCTCGCAAGCGCGCTCTTGCCGCATTTGCGAGTCTCCGGTCGCCGCAACCCCCCAAATGAGGTGGCTTATCGAACGTTTGCTTGCATTTATATCACACTGATTGGGCTTTTGGGCCCCATCCGGCGGTGCGCGCGAAACGTGCCTTCGGTCCGCCGGTTACCACAATTAAACTACTCGGTGGGTAGTCTCTGCGCGGTTCGGTAACACATGCCTGATGCAGACCTTCACTCGGTTGTGCAACCTCATCCGGTGCATCGTCTGGCAACATCGTGCAGCAGACGAAGAGTTCCCATGATGCGGCTAACTTGGGACCGTGTCCTTACGGCTCTGATCTTGCTCGTCATCGCGGGCTTCGGAGCATGGTTGATCAGCATCGAGATCGAGTCCTCGCCTCTGCAGGCGCGCCTGTTCTCGCGCTTTTCCGGAGAAATGAGCTACGCCACCGCGCCCGGACCGGCTGCGGAACCGCGCTTCGCCGGTGATGGGCCATACGACCAAAGGCTTGGCTATTCGGATCTGCCGCAGGTCATCGACACGCTGCAGGCGGAGAACTTTGTCATCGAGAGCCAGGCGCGGATGTCGGACGCGCTGCGCTCCTTCGTCGACTACGGCGGGTTCCCGATCTTTCCGGAGAAGGCCCAGGCCGGGCTCTCGATCCAAGATCGCGACGGCCGTTCTATCTACTTCGCGCTGCATCCTGAGCAGGTATTCCGCTCATTCGATGCGATTCCGCCGCTGATCGTCAATACGCTGCTCTACGTCGAGAATCGCGAGCTGCTCTCCGCTACGAGCGTGACCCACAATCCGGCGATCGAATGGGATCGATTCGCGTTTGCCTCAGCCAACATCGTCGTCGACAAGGTGATCTCGACCGGTCATCGCTTCGGTGGCAGCACGCTGGCGACGCAGATCGAGAAGTTCCGCCATTCGCCGGAGGGGCGAACCGGCTCGGTGACCGAGAAGCTGCGCCAGATCGCGTCGGCCAGCATGCGCGCCTACGCGCAAGGCCCGGATACCAGCTCCTTCCGCCGCCAGGTCGTAATCGATTACCTGAATTCGACGCCGCTTTCGGCGCGGGCAGGCTTCGGCGAGGTGATCGGCCTCGGCGACGGCCTGTGGGCTTGGTACGGCACCGACTTCAATCAGGCGGTCAGCGCCCTTGGCCAGACGCCGCGCAGCGAGGCCGAGCACTATCAACGCGCGCGTATCTATAAGCAGGTCCTGAGCCTGCTGTTGGCGCAGCGCCGGCCTTCCTACTACCTGCTGCAGGGCCGCGACGAACTCGGCACGCTGACCGATAGCCATTTGCGGGTGCTGGCGGACGCCGGCATCATCAGCCTCGATCTGCGCGATCGGGCGCTCGCCACCGATCTCGTTTTCCGCCACGATCCGCCGGCGCCGGCCGAGTTCTCGTTCATCGACCGCAAGGCGATCAACGCCATCCGCGCCCATCTCCTGAGCGTGTTCGGGAAATCGACCTTCTACGATCTCGACCGGCTCGACGTGCGGGCGGAGTCGACGCTCGACATGCCGACCCAGCGCCGCGTCATTGCCATGCTGCGCCGGATCGGCGACCCGAAGGAGGTGGCCGGCCTCGGACTCACCGGTGAGCGCCTGCTCGAGCCGGACTCCGCCGGCAACGTCAACTACAGTGTGACGATCTACGAGCGGCGCGAATACGGCAACTTCATGCGTGTGCAGGCGGACAACCTGGAGCGTCCACTCGACCTCAACGAGGGCGGCAAGCTCGATCTCGGTTCAACTGCCAAGCTGCGCACGCTGGTGAGCTATCTCGAGATCATCGCCCAGCTTCACGACCGCTATGCGCACCTGCCGGCGCGCGAACTGGCGGAAGTGGCGGAGGACGGCGCCGATCCGCTGACACAATGGTCGGTGGACTACCTGGTGCACGCGGGTGACCGTAACCTGCAGAGCATGATGGATGCCGCCATGCTGCGGCGCTATTCCGCCAATCCCGGCGAGGCCTTCTTCACCGGGCGCGGCCTGCACACCTTCGTGAATTTCGACAAGACGCACAACGGCCGCATCATGACGGTCGCGGAGGCGATGCGGTATTCCGTCAACCTCGTCTTCATCCGCATGATGCGCGACATCGTCCGCTTTCATCTGGCCGACGGTCCGACGGCGCCCGCCGAAATCCTGGGCTCGCCCTCGCACCCGGCACGGAAGGAATACCTCGAGCGCTTCGCGGATGAGGAGGGCAGCCTGTTTCTGTCGCGCTTCTTCCGGCGTTACCGTGGCCTCACGCCGGACGATGCCCTCTCGCTCCTGGCCAGCAGGTCGCGGCCGGTCGCGCATCGGCTGGCGGTGGTGTTCCGCTCGGTGCGGCCACGCGCAAGCGTCGCCGAATTCAGCCAGTTCCTGCGCGCGCGCTTGCCGAACGCGGACCTCAGCGCGGCCGACCTCGAACATCTCTATGTCACCTATGGGCCGGACCGGTTCAGCCTCCAGGATCGTGGCTACATCGCCCGTGTCCATCCGCTTGAGCTGTGGCTGGTCGCGCACCTGCAGAAAGACCCGGCCTCGTCGCGGGCGGCGGTCCTGGCGGCGAGTGTCGATCAGCGCCAGGAGGTGTATGGCTGGCTGTTCAAGTCGAAGGTGCAGCGGGCCGCCAATACCCGCATCCGAATCATGCTGGAAGAAGACGCGTTCGAGAAGATCCACGACAGCTGGGAGCGGCTCGGCTACCCGTTCCCGACGCTGGTGCCCTCCTACGCGACCTCAATCGGCACCTCGGCTGACAGGCCTGCTGCGCTTGCCGAACTCATGGGGATCCTGGTCAACGAAGGCTTGCGGCTGCCGACGGTGCGCATCGACCGTGTGCACCTGGCGGAAGGAACTCCCTACGAAACGCACATGGGCTTCTCTGTCGATCGTGTCGAACGGGTGTTGCCGCCGGAGCTGACCCGCACGGTCCGCCGCGCACTCAGCGATGTGGTCGAGAATGGGACCGCGCGGCGGCTGGCAGGGACCTACCGCGACGCTAAGGGTGCCGTCATCCCGGTGGGCGGCAAGACCGGGACCGGTGACGAACTCGCCGATTCCGGGAACCCCAAGGAACGCGAGGTGAGTCGCAGCGCGGCGTTCGTATTCTATCTTGGCGACCGCTTCTTTGGCGTCATCACCGCCCATGTGCCGGGCCAGTTCACGCGCCGCTACAACTTTACCAGCGCGTTACCGGTGCAGGTACTGAAGGTGCTGGCACCGGCCCTGCAGCCGCTCATCAACGATACGCCCGAACGTGAGCAGGGTGATGTCCTGGCCGCTGGATTTTCCCGTTAAGGACGTCCAGATTAGGGCCGGGAACTTGCTTGGTCGGGAGACGAGATGCTTAGACGGTTTGGCGCCACTAAGGGCGGCAGTGGAGATCCGCGCGGGCGGTGGGTAAGCCGGCGAGCGGCGATGGGCACGCTCGCAGGTGGCGTGGTGTCGCTCGCATTGATGCGCGCGACGGTCGCGCAGGAAACGACGACTGCGGCGCTGACCGATCACGACGCTACCCCGCCCGCGCTGGTGGGCGACATCCAGGGCGAGATGGCCTCGACCCTCACGTTTGCCAACGATACGCTGCTCGATATCGCGCGTGCCGAGGACTTGGGCCTGGTCGAGCTGATGGCCGCCAATCCCGGCGTCGATCCGTGGTATCCGGGAGTGAACGTCAATCTCGTCCTGCCGACTGCCCACATCGTGCCGGACGCCCCTCGCACCGGGATTATCGTCAACCTGGCCGAACTGCGGCTCTACTATTTCCATCCGGAAAAGGGCCTGTTCTCGTTCCCGCTCGGTGTCGGCAAGGATGGCTTCGGCACGCCCTTGGGCCAGACCAAGATCGTCCGCAAGGTCGATGGGCCGACGTGGTATCCCACTGAGGGCAAGCTGGCGGAGGATCCGACGCTGCCCAAGGTCGTGCCGCCGGGGCCGGATAATCCTTTGGGCGAGTTCGCCCTCTACCTCGGCTGGCCGACCTATCTGATCCATGGGACTTCCAAGCCCTACGGCGTCGGCCGGCGCGTCAGCCGCGGCTGCATCCGCATGTTTCCGGAAGACATCGCCTGGATGTACGAGAACGTCGCGGTCGGCACGCCGGTTGTCACTGTAGCCCAATCGGTCAAGTTCGGCCGCCGCAACGGCGTCCTCTATCTTGAGGTCCACCCGACGCTGGAACAGATCGATCAGATCGAGGACGAGGGCGCGTTCAAGCCGGCCCCGATTCCCGACTATACCGATATGGTGCTGCTGGCGGCCGGCGAGCAGATCGAACGGATTGACTGGCGAGCGGTTGACCGCGCCTTCGCCGAACGCCGCGGCTATCCGATCGCGATCACGCGTTAAGGCAACGGAGGTGCCGACACGGCAGCCGCCGCCGGTACTGCCGGTGCTGGCTGTGGGGGCGGGGATAGCGGTGCGCTGGCGGCTCCGAGGCCGGCCGCTGCCGCGGCTGGCCCCGCGGCAGGTAAGGTCGCTGTCGGATCGGGAAAAACCCGGCGGTACTTGCCGCCGAGCTGCACCAACACCGGCGTGCCGTTGGCGATCGGCGCCTCATCGCCGTCGCGGTTCTGCGTCAGCATGATGCGCCGCCCATCGGACAGCTGAATCACGTACTCGATGCCCTCCCGGCTGTTGATACCGCGCTCGGTTGCGTAGCCGAGACCGGCACCCAGCACAGCGCCAATCATGGCCGCCCAGCCGTTATCGGTTGCCATGCCGGTTCCGGCACCACCGAGCACACCGCCGGCAGCGGCGCCGGCATCGGACGTCTGCCCGCGGATGGAGACGATGCGCGAAGCGGCAATCTGGCCGCTCGCCACCGGCGCGGTCTTCCCGACATCCTTGTCGTTGTAGATGTCGCGCGTGGAGTGGGTACAGCTGATGAGGGAAGAACAACAAATGGCGGCGGAGAGGAAACGCAGAATCGGGCTACCGGCCATCATCGCTCACGGCACAGTTGGTCCATATGGGTACTTTACCACTCGAAGCGATCCTAACAAAGCCCTATGATCGCGCCTGACGCGGGCAGTCATTCCGGGGGATGTCTTGTTGCACTGGCCGTTGATGACCGCCGTTCGGAATGTTGGACGCGCCTTGCAAGTCTCCGGGATTGGAGTAATATCATGGCGAATCCGGAGATGCGAATGTACGCCCAGCTCGCCTACCCAAAGTCAGCCTACGAGCCATCGCCTTTGATCAACTTGAACGAGCCGGCAGAACGGGAACGTTTGAGCCCTGCCGCTCTTCAGGCCTTTTTCAACATCATGGAGAAGTGGGCGGTCAGAGATCGCGATGCGCGCGCCCTGTTGGGCGGCGTTTCGAATGGCGTGTTCTACGAAATGAAGAAGAACCCCAACCGTTCCCTCACCATCGATGGGCTGGCACGGATCTCGCTCCTTATCGGCATCTTCAAGGGCCTCAACATCCTCTACCCGGCGGACCTGGCGGATGCCTGGGTGACTCTGCCGAACAAGAACCGACTCTTCGGTGGCGGAACGCCTTTGTCCTACATGGTCGAGGGCGGGCTAGCCGCTATGTGGACCGTTAGGCGGTTGGTCGACTCCCGGCGGGGCGGGTATTGACGGCACCTCTGCCGGTTTCTCTGATCCGTCAGTTCGACACGCATCGGCTGATACCGTCGAAGTACAGCGACAACAGCGACAGCGTGCTTACGCGCATCGCTGACGATGACGCACACCTGAAAGACATCTTCGATCTCGATCACGCGACGAACGATCGTGTTCTAGCTGAGCACGATCGGCGGCCGGGTATCGGGTTGGGTGAACTTGTTTTCGGAGTCCCCTGTTACCGGATCGTCAATGCCGCCTTCTGCCATGCCCATCCCTTTGGCAGCCGCTTCAATGGGCCCGACCGGGGTGCTTGGTATGGTGGGTTCTCAGTCCAAACCTCGATTGCGGAAGTTGCCTTTCACAAACGGATCGAGCTTGCCGAGGTGTCCTGGTCAAAGCCGGTTTCCATGACCTACGACGACTATCTGGCTGATTTTACGGGCATCTTTCATGATCTCCGTGGCGCCGTTGCCTTCGCTGCGTACCTCGATCCTGACAGCTACATCGAATCCCAACGGTTGGCCCAACAGCTTCTTGACGGGGGATCGGTGGGGATCGTGTATCCAAGTGTCCGTCATAGCAATGGGACCTGCATCGTTTGCTTCCGTCCCGCGGTGGTGGGCAACGTCCGCAAGAGCGAAACGTTTCGGTTCGTGTTCGCGGATGCCGCGGAACCAACGGTTGTTCCTGTCTGAACCCATCCGGTTGATCGGCTTGGCCTCACCGGCGGCCGCCGTTCAACGCAGTGGTGGCCGCGACGTTGTTGCCGTGACAGCGCTGCCGATCCAGGTTATCGATTGCCGCACCGGCAAATTGGCGCACAGGGCAGGGGATGACCCGCTTTACTCGCAAGCATAACCGGATCGGCATTCTCACCTCGGGCGGTGATTGCGCCGGCCTCAACGCCGCGATCCGCGCCGTGACCTTTCGCGCCATCGAGCAGCACGGGCTTGCCGTGGTCGGCATCAACGACGGCACCGCGGGCCTGCTCGAACGGCCGGTCAAGCAAATGGACCTGACGATGAAGGTCTTTGCTGGCAATTATTTGCGCATGGGCGGCACCCTGCTCGGCACGGTCAACAAGGGCGATCCGTTCGCCTATCCAATGCCGGACGGCAGCGTCAAGGACCGGTCTGCCGAGGCGATCGAAGGCTTTCGCACGCTCGACTTGGACGCTCTCATCGGCATCGGCGGCGATGGTTCGATGCGGATCCTGAGCCGGCTGGCAACGCAGGGCCGGATTCCGTTCATCGGCATTCCGAAAACCATCGATAACGACGTCGCCCGCACCGATTTCGCTATCGGCTACATGAGCGCGGTCGATGTTGCGGTCGATGCGCTCGACCGGCTGCAACCGACCGCCGCCAGCCATCGCCGCGTGATGGTGCTGGAGGTGATGGGACGCGATGTCGGTTGGATCGCGATCGCGGCCGGTATCGCCGGTGGGGCCGATGTCGTGCTGATCCCTGAAGTCCCGGTCTCGATGGCCAAGGTCGCCGCGAAACTGAAGGCAGTGAGCGCGCAGGGGCGCAACCATGCGCTGGTGGTTGTCGCCGAGGGCGTGCGTCTTCCGCCCGAGACCGACCTGAAGGCGGATTGCCGCAGCGCAGGCGGCATCGTCGCCGACATGATCGCGGAGGCAACGGGGGCGGAGACCCGCGTCACCGTGCTGGGCCACGTCCAGCGCGGCGGCAGCCCGAATGCCTTCGACCGCATTCTGGCTTCGTCCTTGGGGGCACATGCCGCCGATCTTGCGGCACGCGGTCTGTCCGATCGGATCGTCATCTGGGATCGCGGCAAGATCGTCGACGTGCCGCTGAGCAGCGTCGCTGGCCAGACCCGGGCACTGAAGCTTGACGGCACATTGGTGGAGACAGCGCGACGGATGGGGATCTGTCTTGGTGATTAGAGGAGAGAAGATGCGGCCGGACTCATTGCGTTCACGGCGAGGATACCTGCGATGCCGCTAAGTTTGCTGCGAGCCTTCTTCCGGCTGGAGGCGGCGGGCGGGATCGTGCTGGTGCTCGCGTCGGCTGCTGCCATCTGGGCGGCGAATTCGTCGCTCGCGCCCTATTACCAGGCCTTTCTCGACCTGCGTGCGGAGGTCCGCATCGGTGATCTCGCGATCGCCAAGCCGCTTCTGTTGTGGATCAACGACGGTTTGATGGCGATCTTCTTCTTCCTCGTCGGCCTGGAGATGAAGCGCGAGTTCCGCGAGGGGGAACTGTCAACCCGCTCCCAGGTTCTTCTGCCAGCGGTGGCCGCGGTCGGCGGCATGGCCGTCCCGGCGGCGATCTATGTGGCGATGAACGCGGGCGAGCCGGAAAACCTTTCCGGCTGGGCCATTCCTTCGGCGACTGACATCGCCTTTGCGCTTGGCGTCCTTTCGGTGCTGGGTTCGCGCGTTCCCGTCTCATTGAAGGTCCTTCTCACGGCGATTGCGATCTTCGATGACCTGGGCGCGATCGTGATTATCGCCCTGTTCTATAGCGGCGCGTTGTCAGCCTTCTCGTTGGCGCTCGCGGGCGTAGCGCTCGGCGTGCTGGCGGCGCTCAACCTTCTCGGTGTCACCCACCGTGCGCCCTACATCCTGGTGGGCTTGGTGCTGTGGGTTTGCGTGCTGAAATCGGGCGTGCATGCGACCCTTGCCGGGGTGCTCCTGGCGATGGCCATTCCGATGGGAGGTGGGGAAGGTGGCTCATCGCCACTGAAGGAGACCGAGCACGATCTCCATCCCTGGGTCGCGTTCGCGGTTCTGCCGCTGTTCGGCTTTGCCAACGCCGGCGTATCCCTTGCCGGAGTGACGTGGGGTAGTCTCCTGGAGCCAGTGACACTCGGCGTTGGGCTCGGCCTGCTGATTGGCAAGCAGGTCGGAGTCTTTGGTGTCTTCTTGTTGGCCATCCGCAGCGGCCTTGCGCCGATGCCTTCGGGCGCAAACTGGCTGCAACTTTACGGTGTCGCCGTCCTGTGCGGCATCGGCTTCACAATGAGCCTGTTCATCGGCGGCCTGTCCTGGGAGGATGGCCGGTTCGACGCGCCATTGCGGATGGGCGTGTTGACGGGTTCGGTGATGGCTGCGATCCTTGGCCTCGTCGTGTTCGCCCTGGCTTTAGCGAAGCCGGTGGCAGCAGTGGAAGAAGGCGAGAACTAATGCGGACGTGCACGCTGAGGGCTGGCGGCATCGTGCTCGCGGCAATCGCCGCGGTTACCGCTTCTGGCTGCGAACTCGGGATGTACAGCTACGGCAGAGCGGCGAATGACGTTTGCCCGCCGTGGACGACCGGGTGCTCGGCGGTCGTTGACGCCGCCGGTGACGGTCCCGTGCGGGCAGCGCCCGCCTTGGCCGAACGCGACGCGATCGTGGAGGCGGCAGAGGCGGCGCCGGTCCGCCAATGCACGACTGTCCCGCTCGCCTGCCAGGGCGCAACGATTGCCGACGTGATCGTCGATCAATACGTCGCGCAGTTCTGATTGGTGGCCAGACCGCTGGCCATGGTCGGCCACCGAACCGTTGCCTCCCGCGCTCACTACACCCGCGGTTGGCCGGCAATCCGTCCGGTGCGGACCGGCACCGCCGTTGTTGCGCGCGCCCCTGTCCGCCGGCGACGACTGCGCTCCTCGAACAGCTCGGAGAGGTTGTGCAACATGGCGCCGCCGAGATCCTCCGGATCGACCAGCGTGACGGCGCGGCGATAGTAGCGGGTGACGTCGTGGCCGATGCCGATCGCCGTCAGTTCGACCGGCGAACGTTCCTCGATCCAGCCGATCACCTGGCGCAGATGGCGTTCGAGGTAGTTGCCCGGGTTGGCTGAGAGCGTTGCATCGTCGACCGGCGCGCCGTCGGAAATGACCATCAGGATGCGTCGGTGTTCCGGTCGCGCCATCAGCCGACCGTGCGCCCACAGCAGCGCCTCGCCGTCGATATTCTCTTTCAGCAGGCCCTCGCGCAGCATCAGGCCCAGGTTGCGCCGCGCGCGCCGCCACGGCTGGTCGGCCGCCTTGTAAATGATGTGGCGGAGGTCGTTCAGCCGCCCCGGTGTTTTCGGCCGGCCGTTGCCGACCCACAGTTCGCGCGACATGCCGCCCTTCCAGGCGCGGGTCGTGAAGCCGAGGATCTCGACCTTGACGCCGCAGCGCTCGAGCGTGCGGGCGAGCACGTCGGCACTCATCGCCGCGACCGAGATCGGCCGGCCGCGCATCGAGCCCGAATTGTCGATCAGCAGGCTCACGACGGTATCGCGGAACTCGGTCTGCTTCTCCCGCTTGAAGCTCAAGGGGTGCAGCGGATCGACGACGACTCGCGCCAGCCGGCCGGCATCGAGCAGTCCCTCGTCGAGGTCGAACTCCCACGCCCGCATCTGCTTCGCCAACAGACGGCGCTGCAGCCGGTTGGCGAGCCGGGCGACGAGGCCTTCGAGGTTCAACAGCTGCTGGTCGAGCAGCGCGCGCAGGCGTGCGAGTTCTGCGTCGTCGCACAGCTCGTCGGCCTCGACGATCTCGTCATAGGCGGTGCTGTAGGCGCGGTACTGGGTTGGATCGATCGGGAGCTCGTCGTTGCGGTCGTTGCGGTGCGGCTGCGGGCCTGCCGGCTGCTCGCCGCTCTGGCCGGCAACAAAATCCTGGCCGCCCTCGGCAGGCGCTTCCGCTTCGCCGCGATCGCTCTCACTGCCGGCCGTAACAGCCATCGATATATCGAAACTCTGGTCGCTTCCCGTCGTGTCCTTCTGCTGGTCGGCATCCTTGTCGTCGTCGCCGCTGGCCTCGTTGTCCTCTTCGTTCGCGAGCGCGGGGTCATCGTCGCTGATCAGGCCCATCGCCTGCATCATGCCGAGTGCGGCGTTTGCGAATGCGGCCTGATCGGCGACCGTTTCGGCCAGCCGCTGCAAACCGCTGGCACCCTTGTCCTGAAACAGGTAGCGCCAGGGATCTACCAGTGGCAGGGCTGCGTCCGGCAGTTTGCGCCCGGTCAGGCGCTCGCGCACGATCAGGCTCACGGCATCGGCGGCGAGCCGCTCCTCCTGGCCGTCGACGAACTCATAGCCGCGCACCCGGCAGACATGTTCGAGCAGTGAGCCAAGATTGACAGCAACGCCGGCAAGATCGCGGCTGCCGAGTGCCTGCAGGCGCGTTTGTTCAAGGGCATCGAAGATGGTTCGTGCCTGATCGCCGCCCGGCCGGCGCTTCTCGTGCAGGGCATCGTCGTGATAGCGGATCTGCAGGGCGGCCCGATCGGCGGTTCCGCGCAGCTGCTGCAGCTCGTCGCGGCTCATATGCCCCGACGGATTGGGCAGGCGGACACGGGTGGCGCGGATGTCGGCCTCCGAGCCGCCGTAGCTGATTTCGACCCGGCCTGTCCCGGCGACGGCGCGAAACGCCGCGGCCGTCACCCGCCGGACCAGGTTCGCCGCATTCTCGTCCGACGCCATCGGCGCAGAGCCTCAGCGTCCGCTCGGACGGGCCGCTGACTCCGGCAGATCGAGCCCGAAACAGCGCTGGTAGTACTCCGCAACCGTCGCCCGCTCGATCTCGTCGCACTTGTTGAGGAAGGTCAACCGGAAGCCGACGCCAAGGTCCTTGAAGATGCGTGCATTTTCCGCCCAGGTGATGACGGTGCGCGGCGACATGACGGTCGAGATGTCGCCGTTGATGAAGCCGGTCCGCGTCATCGCAGCGACCTTGACCATCGCGTCGACCTGCTCCTTCCCCTCCTTGGTCTGATAGTCGGGGACCTTCGCCAACACGATTGCGACTTCTGCATCATGGGCGAGGTAGTTCAGTGTCGCGACGATGTTCCAGCGGTCCATCTGCCCCTGGTTGATCTGCTGGGTGCCGTGGTAAAGGCCGGTCGTATCGCCCAAGCCGATCGTGTTGGTGGTCGCGAACAGGCGAAAATAAGGATGCGGCTTCAGCACCTTGTTCTGATCGAGAAGCGTGAGCTTGCCTTCAACCTCAAGCACGCGCTGGATGACGAACATCACGTCCGGCCGGCCGGCGTCGTACTCGTCAAAGACGAGTGCGGTCGGCCGCTGCAGCGCCCACGGCAGCATGCCCTCGCGGAACTCGGTGACCTGGGCGCCCTCGCGCATGACGATCGCGTCCTTGCCGACCAGGTCGATGCGGCTGATGTGGCTGTCGAGATTGACGCGGATGCAGGGCCAGTTGAGCCTGGCTGCCACCTGCTCGATGTGGGTTGACTTGCCGGTGCCGTGGTAGCCCTGGATCAGGACACGGCGATTGAACGCGAACCCGGCGAGGATGGCCAGCGTGGTGTCGGCATCGAAGCGGTAGCTGTCATCGATGTCCGGGACATGGCTATCGGCTTCGCTGAACGCCGGCACTTCCATGTCGCTTTCGAGGCCGAACGTCTGCCGCACTGACAGCACGAGATCGGGCGCATTGAATCGGATTGCGCCGCCCGCGCCCTCGCCATGTCCGTGACTATGCATCGTCATTACCCAGTCGCCTTATTCCATTCCAAAGGTAGGGCGGTTCCGGCCGCGCGCAAAGAGGCAGCGGTTCACCCTTCGAGTGCGCGGACGACCTTGCGATACGCCTCGCTGATTTCCTTGAAGCGTTCCTCGGCGGCCTTGTCGCCGCCGGTCGCGTCCGGATGGTACTTCTTGACCAGGACCTTGTACTGCGCCTTGACAATCGCAAGCGTTACCGGAGGCCGCAGGTCAAGAATGAGAAGTGCGCGCTCCTCCTCGCTCGGCGGCCGCGCCGGCGGCACCAAGGGATCGTCGCCAAGGATGCCGAAGCTGTCGCGCAGCCGCTCGCGAACGCCGGCCGCCGGCTCGGTGCCCAGACGCCACGATGGCCGCTGCCAGACGGTGTCGGCACGCACATCGGCCTCGACCTCGGCATCGCTCATGCCGGCATAGTAGTTCCATGTCGCGTTGTAGGCGCGGACGTGATCGAGGCAGTACCAGACGTAGTCCTTGAGGTGGCTGCGTGACCGCGGCGCCGGGTGGGCAGCCGCATTCACGCACCCCGGCCACTCACACATCTGGCCATGCGGCGGCGATGGCGTCGCGCCTGGCCATTCACGATACAGCCGAGATTTGCCGGAGCCACGCATGTCTATACTATGCGATTTCAGCCGGGGCGGTGCAAGGCGCGCAGGCCGCCGCAGCTGACCGGGCGGATGCGGTGCGCGCGAAGTCCTGTGGCCTAGAGTGTCTGGCCGTTCAGCCAGCGGGCAACGGTTTCGGCCGTCGCTGCCGCCAACGCGTCGATCTCGTTGTCCATGTCGGTCGGGTTCCAATGCGCGCCGAGGCCGCTACCGGCCCGCGATGTCCGCGTCTGGTCGAATTCGAGGACTGGCTGTCCGCTTGTTGAGTCGACGACGCGCACATGCGCGCGCAGGCTGGCGTTGCCGAGTCCCATGCCGACCAGGAAGCGGACGGCTTCGCTGCCCGTGTCGGCAGCGACCAGTTCACCCGACAGCACAAGGGGGCGCTGCGCCGGCAGCGACGCCTGCTGCGCCGTGATCAGGGTAACCTCGCCGGTTTGGCTCAGGTCGTCCGCCAACCGGCTGCGCAGGCGCCGTGCGAGCCGCTCCCAGGCGGGCTCGGCAGGCACGAAGGCGTCAACCAGGACTGTCTTTCCGCGCGGCGGCGGGGCGGCCTGCAGCTTCAGCTCGGTGCGGTCGGCGGCGCAACCAGCGAGCAGGCACAGGGCGGCAGCAATCGCGGCGGAACGGAGGGCGGGACGTGCGCGGTGGCGGGACATTGGCGGGGACACTGGCAGGAGAATGCCTCACTATAGCCAGAAATCTCGTAAAATGGCAACGATCATCCCTCAAATGAGGGGGGGCGTGCACGGCCCGTCCGATGCGGAACCGCTTTGCGGAGCGCAGATGGTTGGCGTCCTGGGAGGTGGTGGAAATTTGGTGGCGGTCGCCGTGCCGTTCGCAAGGATTTGGCCGCAAGGATTTGGCCGCAAGGATTTGATGGACATCGCCCACGCGCTGCCTTCAACTCCTGTCAGCCAAACCACCACAACAGAGGCGGTCACTTCAGGTGCGAGCGGAACCGGACACCTTGACGCGCTATCGACAGCATCGCTGGCTAGGGCTCTGTCTTGTCCTCGCGCTTGCCGTTGGCTTTCTGTTGTGGGGCGCGCTGCCGCCAGCAGCAGACCCGGCAGAGGGGCGCCCGCCAGCGGCTGATCCGGCCAAGAATGCCGGCGTGCTGATCCTCGCTACCCAGAGCGGCCGCTTCCCGCTCACGGTCGAGGTTGCGGACACGCCGGCAGCGCGCCAGCAGGGCCTTCAGGGGCGTCGCGGGCTCGCCGAGAATGCCGGCATGCTGTTCGATTTCGGCACACCGCAGCCGGTCGCGATGTGGATGCTGAACACATACATCCCGCTCGACATGCTGTTTCTCGACGACGCCGGCCGCGTTGTTGCGATCGCGAGAAACACCGTTCCGCTGTCGCTCGACCGAATCGGCATCGACGATCCGGTGCGGGCGGTCCTCGAAGTGCAGGCCGGCGTCGCCGACCGCCTCAAAGTCCGCGCCGGCGATCGCGTCTGTCACCCGATCTATCCGCGCAACGCCTGTTAACATGTCCAATTGAGGGCGCAATCCGCGCATCCGGCGCAGCCGTGCGCGGGGAGCAGCCCTGTTCTGCCCTCGTCCCTCTTGCAATGCAACAGGCGACGCGCTTAACTCTGCGTTAATATACTGCACTGCAAAATACCCCCACGAGGTCGGTGCTTGACGAGCAATAACGTATTCCCCGGGAGGGGCGTCCGTTCTCGCGGAGGTTCGGAGTGGCCAAGTTTCGTTTTACCGCCCAGGATGTGAGCGTTCTCGAAGAGCGTGTCGCCACGGTGTCGGACTGGGATAGCTGGTCGCGGCGCAGCGATAAGGAGGGGCGGGACGTGCTCGAGATTCGCGCCTCCGGTCGTCGTCCCGGCGTGATCCGCATGGTCCGCACCGAGAACGGCGCCTACGCGGCAACCGGCTACGACGGTTGGTCGGTGGTGCTGTGCGACGACCTGAACCAGTTGATTGACCTCGTCGCCAAGCCGTTCACGCGCGCTTCCGACGCCGCGCCGGCTGTTCTGGCGCAATTGCCCTCAAGGCGCTCGGCCGCCTAAACCGCAGCTTCGGCCCACCGGCCGCGGCGCGGTCGGTCGGTCATGCATCAGGCCGGCGCCTGGGCGTTGCCGGCAAGCCCGAAAATCACTAATCTTTGCGCGCGCACGGGGAGTAGCGCAGCCTGGTAGCGCATCTGCTTTGGGAGCAGAGGGTCGCTGGTTCGAATCCAGTCTCCCCGACCATGCGCGGTGGCGGTCGGCTAAGCCCGGAAAGCGGGCGCAGCCCACGCGGCGCCGGCCTTGGGCGGACCAAGTGGAAAGGGGGTCAAGTGGGCAACGTGACCGCGTGCAGGCATCTCACCGCGGCGGCAGGGTGTGCGTGCCGATGAGCCAGACTGAGGTCGGCGTGCTGGCCGCACAATCGGTCCACGCGAGCCCTGGTGGCGGCCTGCTTGTGCGGGCACCCTTCGCTTGGCGTACCCTTGCGATCACCGTCCCGCTTGGCGCCCTTGCCGTCCTGCTCGCGCTTGCGCTCGTCGTGCCCGGAGCCTCCTTCCAGACGCACCTCGTCCACGACCATCTGATATTCGCGGACCTCGCCCATCGGGTGGCGAACGGTGCGGTCCAGCACCTCGATTTTCATTCCCCGCTCGGCATCCTGACGGCGCTGTTGCCCGCCTGGGGCTACCACCTGACCGGGACCTATGGCGCCGCCCTGCCGACGGCCCACGCGCTGTTCCTGCTCGGGTTGACGCCCGTTCTCCTCTACGTGGTGCAGACGCGGCTGCGTTGGTTCATCGCACTGCCCCTCGGCGCCTATGTGCTGCTCCTGGTGGCGACGCCGCTGTTGCCGGGGCATGCGGTCTCGGTCTTGACCTGGGCGATGTGGTACAACCGGCTCGGCTGGGCGGTGCTGATCGTCCTTCTGTTGCTGGCGCTGCCGCCCAACCGCGAGCGTCAACCGCTCATCCTCGGTGATGCCCTGGTCGCAGCCGTTCTGGTCGGGATCCTCTTCTATACCAAGATCACGTTCGCGCTGTTTGCGCTCGCGTTCCTGTTGCTGTGGCCGCTGTTCGATCCGCGCGCGCGCCGCTCCGCGCTCCTCGCCGGCGGCTTGGTTCTCCTGTTCGGCGCCGGCGTTGAGCTCTTGTGGCCGATCCATCGTGGCTACGTCGAGGACATCGCATTCGCCATCCGCGCCAGCCCGCAGGTAACGAGCGGGGTGCTCCAGCCCGTGAAGCAGGCTTTGCGCTTTCCGACCGAGACAGCGCTGCTGCTGCTCGGAGGCAGCATCCTTGTCGCTCGCGGGAGATCGTGGCGGGACGCGCTGTTGCTCCTGTTCATCTTCGTCGCGGCAACGATGATTGTCGTCCAGAATACCGACGACCGTGCGCTGCCGCTGGTGGTGGCTGGCCTTGCATTCGCAGCCGAACGGCTTTGGCGCCTCAGCGCCGGGCCGCGCGATGGCAGGCGGGACAGTGCGGCTTTGGTTGCGCTGACGTGCCTCGCGCTCTTTCTCGTCCAGCCGCTGCTGCACAACGCGATCGCGATCACAACGCACGCCTGGCACGCGAGCCGGATACAGCAGGCATCGGATCTCCCCGATGCGCTGCGCGGCTTCCAGGTCGGCACCGCGAAGGGGCCGCGCGTAATCGCCGATACGCCGGACTTACTGCCGGAAGCAGCACGTGCGGGCCCGGCGGCAGCGGTCGTGACATCGCTGTTCAGCGACCATCAGCGCTGGTACCTGAGCGGCAGCGAGTACCTGTTCACCATTGGCCAGGCGGTCGCGGAGCTGCAAGACAGCGGCGTGGCCGCGCAGGAGACGTTCGTCTTTGATGCGATCAATCCGATCCCGATGACCCTCGGCTGGCCATCCCAGAACGGCGTCCTTTTCGCCTACCACGTCAACCGGCAGTTCAGCCGGGAAGTCCACCAGCCGGTCGAGACCGTTCTCGGCCATATCGGCGTCGCGCTGGTGCCGAAGTTCCCTTTGGGCTCCCACGAGAAGGAGCTGCTGCTGGAGCTCTATTCCGGCTATCTGCGCCAGAATTTCCGTTTGGCGCGGGAAAGCGCGTACTGGGAGGTCTGGCAGCGGACGAGCCGCGTGGCGGTCGCTCCGGAGCCTACCGTCCTCGCCCAGGCAAATCAGCCGCCAGCAGTCAAGCCGCAACCAGCCAAGCCGCCCGCGGTGCGGTCCACGCCGGCGCCACCCGCGAAGGGCAATGACGCGGACACGCTGTTGCGCGAGGCGACCGAGTTTCAGGAGCAAAAGATCGACAAGGCGGCCGAGGACGTCCAAGACCTGAACGAGCGGCGCAAGGCGCTGCAGGAGCCGCCGCGGCACGACAATTGAGCCGCAGCGGCAGCGATCCGACATGGCAGCGTTAGAAGTTGGTGCAGCGCTGAAAGTCGGCGCGATCGTACTGGCAGCCGGTCGCTCGACCCGGCTCAAGGACAAGAACAAGCTGCTGGCCGCGGTCGGCGGCCAGGCAATCATCGCCCGCGTTGTCGATGCGGTGCTGGCGTCGCGGGCGGCGGGGGTGCATGTCGTCGTCGCGCACGAGAGCGCGCGTATCGTCGCTGCACTCGCGGGACGGTCGGTCGCGTTCGTCGCTGCACCTGAGGGATGCGGGATCGGGGTCTCCATCGCTGCCGGGATCCGGGCGCTCGAAGCGACGGCCGCCGATGGCGCCCTCATCATTCTGGGCGACATGCCATTCGTTGAGTCCGGCCATCTCGACCGGCTGATTGCCGCCTTCACGGCCTCGGGCGGGTTAGCGCTCTGCGTGCCGACCCACGCCGGCAGGCGCGGCAATCCGAGGCTGTGGCCGCGCAGTGCGTTCCCTCAGCTGATGCGGCTTGAGGGCGATGTTGGCGGGCGCGATTTGCTCGCGTCCGGCGCCTTCAAGGTTCTCGAAGTCGCCATGGCCGATGACGCGGTGCTGCGGGATATCGACACGGCGGCCGATCTCGCCGCGCTGCGCGGTGCGCGAGCGACCGCCGGGCGGGGGTGAGCCGATTGCGCGGTCAGCGCAAGCGCAGGGCGAGGCCGCTTAACACTGGCCAACCCGGCTCTTCGCCTCTGGCTCGTCCGCGGCAAAGTACGCCTCCTGCTCGGCGCGCAGCCGGTCCGACAGCCGGCCGGCCGGCACCTCGACGTCGGCGTAGGTCAGGACCTCGTCGCGGGTGATGTCGCGCTTGAGCTGGCAGCCGATGGCGAGGCCGATCGGCAGCAGGTTTTCAGCCTGCACGACTTCCACGTTCTCGCACTCGCCGTAGGTCTTGTAGCCGCCGAGCCCGTCGATGACGTCACCCGCTTTGAGATCGGTCTTGGCGCAGGTGATGACATCGACTGTCGGCGCCCCTTGCGCGGCGATCACCGCATCACCGAATAGGACCGCGCGCGCCGCCGACAGCGCGACTTCGAAGATGACGAGGTGATAGGGGGTATAGAAGCTGTAGAGCGGCCCTTCGCCGAGCTTGTAGAGGTTGAGGTGGTGCTTCTGCAGCGGCTCGTCAGTGGTCGCGAAGACGAACACGCCCGGGCCCGGCTTGGCACCGACGACATAATCGACAATGCCGCCCAGCGCGCGCAGCTCATCGACGTCGTAGCGGCCGGTCATCTCGTCGACGTGGCCGGTGAACTCGTAACCGAGCATGCCGCGCTTGGCCACCTGCATCCCGGTCGCGTTCGCAACGATCGCCTGCTCGAACGAAATCTTGGTGCCGTCGGCAAAGCTCGTCACCATCTCCGCGCTCTGGCCCCAGCGCTTGGCGAACGCAGCCTGGGTCGTCGGATTGCGGTAGCGGTCCTGCAAACTCTTGATGTTGCCGCACAGCAGCGGCTCCAGGCCGAGGCTCTTGACGAACCGGTAGAGGTTGAGCTGGACGCCCGGCTGGTCGCCGTCACAGCCGGAAAAAACGATGCCGGCGCGATCCGCCATCACCTTCAGGATCGGGCCGACCGTTCCGTCGAGCTCGGCGTTCATCGAGACGATGTGCTTGCGCTCCTCGATCGCAAGCGTCGTCACTTCGGCGCCGAATTCGACGTGGCCGGTGGCCTCGATCAGGACATCGATGCCCTCGGCCCGGCACAACAGCGTGGCGTCGTCGGTGACTGCCGGTTTGCCGGTAGCGATGCAATGGTTGAGCGCCTCTTGCGTTTGGACGTGCTCAAAATCGCGGACGCCGGCCTCAGTATACGCCCGCAACGCTGTCGCCAGCGTCCGATTGGCAACCGCCACCAGGCGCATGCCCGGGATGTGATGGATGATCTGGCTGGCGACGCCGCGGCCCATGAAGCCGGCACCGATGAGGCCGACTCGAACCGGGCGCCCAGCCTCCTCGCGAGCTGCGAGCGCTTTGTCGAGAATGATCATGGTGTCCCTACCAGATTCCGTTCAGTCCGTTGGTGAGGAGCGGCCAGGAGCGGTCCTTGTCGGAAACCTCGATCACCGGATGCGGCCAGCGGATCCCGAGTGCCGGATCTTCAAAGCGCAGGCCGCGTTCGCAGCCGGGCGTATAAAACTCGCTCACGAGATAAAAGACCTCGGTTTCGTCAGCCAAGGTCAAGATTCCGTGTGCGAATCCTTCCGGCACCAGGAGCGCGCGCCGGTTGGCAGCGCTCAGCTCGATGCCGAAGTGCTGGCCGCGGGTGGCGGAGTTCTCGCGGATATCGATGATCACGTCATAAATGGCGCCGCGGGTGCAGCGGAGGAATTTGGTCTCAGCCGCCGGCGGGACCTGATAGTGCATGCCGCGCAATGTTCCCGCTTTGCGATTGTACGAAATGTTTGCCTGCACGATACGATTGTTGATCCCGTGGGCTTCGAATTCCTGGCTGCAGAAGGCGCGGGCGAAGAAGCCGCGGTGATCCTCCATTGGTTCGATATCAACGATAAACGCACCGCGAAGCGGTGTCTCCTCGAACAACATGGTGAGAAATTCCCGCCTGTGAGCGTTGAAAAGGAAAGACTCGTACCGCACGCCGCCGGGATAGCAGCGTGCCGCTCGACACGAAACCCCTTGAGAATAGTCCAAGCTGTCCAGATAGACTTTCGTTCCAGTTGTCAAAGGTAACCGAATAACGTTGCATCTGCAAGCATTCTTGGACGCCGAGCCAGACATCTTTGCACGCATATATATGTGGCTTTTGTATGTGGCTTTTGTATGTGGCTTTGCTCACCTGCGTATCACTGCCGATCGGCACCCGCCGCTTGACCGGCAAGCGGTGCGGCCGGACGATAGGGGGCGCTTGGCGGCGGACGATGCGATCCGTTCCGCGCCGTAAGCCAAGGCATGGGCAGGATCGAACTTGAGGGAGGATCAGCAATGAAAGCAGCCGTTGTTCCATCCGCCAACGCCAAGTGGGAGATCCGGGACATCGCAACGCCGGAGCCGGGTCCCAACCAGGTCCTGATCCGGATCCACGCGAGTGGGCTCTGCTACACCGACGTCCACCAGACCCGTGGCGACCTGCCGGGGCCGTTCCCGCGTACGCTCGGCCATGAGCCGGTGGGCGAGGTCGTCGCCGTCGGTCCCGGCGTGAGAAGCCGCCGCATCGGCGATCGGGTCGGCGTGCCGTGGATCCAGACCACCTGTGGCCGCTGCGAATGGTGTCTGCGCGGCCGGCCGATGTTCTGTGCCGAGCCGCTGAGCACGGCGACCGAGATGGCGGGCGGCCATGCCGAGTACATGCTGGCGTTCGCGGAAGCGACGATGCCGCTGCCCGACGGGCTTGCCTACGAGCAGGCGGCACCGATCTTCTGCGCCGGCTATACGGTCTGGTCCGGCCTGCGCTTGGCCGATCCGAAGCCGGGTGAGCGCATCGCCATCGTCGGCATCGGCGGGCTCGGCCATCTGGCGGTGCAGTACGCCAAGGCGACCGGGTTCGAGACGATCGCGGTCTCCCACTCGCCCGACAAGGATGCGCTCGTGCGCGCGATGGGGGCGGACGCGATCGCCCGTGACGGCGAAGGCCTGGCCAAGGCCGGCGGCGCCGACGTGGTGCTGGCGACCAGCAATTCGGCCAGATCGATGGTGGATGCGGTCAAGGGCCTGCGGCCGGACGGCCGGCTGGTGGTGATGGGCTTCGAGCCGGAGCCGCTGCCGATTTCGATCGGGGACCTGATCATGCGCCGCATTCGCGTGCTGGGCAGCCAGCAAAACGATCGCGAGTATCTCTACGAGGCGCTGCAGCTCGCCGCCTCCGGCAAGGTCAAGGTGCACGCCGAGACCTATCCGCTCGACGACATTGGCCGCGCCTATGAGCGGGTCGAGGCCGGCCGGGTCCGCTTCCGCGCCGTCATCACCTGTTGAGGAGGGGCGAAGCCCGCGCATAACGGAGCAGCGAAGCCCGCGGATGACGGAGGAGCCAGGCGGGCGCAGCCCGGCTTGCGGGTTGCCCGTGGGAGGGCAAACCGCTAAGGTCCGACCGTCGAGGGCGATCCCAGGACGCTGCCGTTACCGGTTGCAGGCAAGCGCTCCGTCACCGATACGCCGCAGTAGCTCAGGGGTAGAGCAGCGCATTCGTAATGCGCGGGTCGGGGGTTCAAATCCCTCCTGCGGCACCATCGAACCCATTGTTATAATGATGGGTTATTTCCCATCTGCCCGCCGGCCAGCGCGCTTTCGATCGGCCGGGCGCCTCTTCGTGCCGCGGGTGCTGGCGGTGCGGCAAGGCCGTGGACGGCGAGCTTGGCCGCTTGCGAGGATCGCTACCGGAACACAAGAAGGGAAAACCGTCCATGTTCAAGCTGACGGGATGCTGCCATTGCGGGAATGTCCGAGTGGAGATTGCACTCACGCATCCTGCTGCCGAATACCACCCACGGGCCTGCGACTGCGATTTCTGCTGCAAGCATGGCGGCTCCTATCTCTCCGATGCGGACGGCTCCTTGGTCATCGAGGTCAAGGACGAGCGGCTTCTGCGGAGGTATCGCCAAGGCAGCAACACCGCCGACATGCTCTTCTGCGGCAACTGCGGCGTTCTGGTCGGTGCCGCCTATCCATCGGAAACGGGATTGTATGCCGTCATTAACACCCGGATCATCGAAGGCGGTGCGGCCTTCGGCGAGGCACAGACGGTTTCGCCAAAGACATTGTCCGCGGCTGAGAAGGTCGAACGCTGGAAAAAGCTGTGGTTCGCCGATGTCACCTTCAGCCCGGGTCGGTCGGAATAGCCGTCAGGCGTATTCCGACGCATGGCTTCAGGCGCCGGGCTTGACCGGATGGTAATGGACGCAATCCATGCGCGGCGAAGTCTGCGTCGTCGCGAATGGCGTGCTGCCAGAAGCGGCGCTGGCAGTTGCCCCGCTTGCTGTCGGCGGCCAGGGTGCCGCGCCTTGCGCACGAACAGGTGGTGAGATCGATCCCATCGGGGTGCTGGCGGAACACATCCAGCAGCCGTTCGACCTTCGACACGGGCTTGCCGACGTTCGCGGCAGCCTTGCTGCGATAGCGCCGCGTTCTTCAGGCTGCGTGGCGGGTGCTTTCGCTGGCGATGAGCCGGCGCAGCTCCGGGATGCATGAACCGCAGTTGGTGCCGGCCTGCAGGGCGGCACCGATGGCCTCGACCGAATGACAGCCGTCGGCAACAATCGCCGCTGTGATCCGATTGCGCCTGCCGCGGCCACAGGACACCCGCTCAGATCAGGACCGACCATCAGCCGATCACGGCACTGGCCGCATAAGCGATGCAGCTTGTCTCCCAATCGTGGCACGGTTGATAGCTCGGCAATGGAAGCTTCGGCGAAGCGGTCGGACATGGCATGGGGCTTGCTTTGCCGCTACTCCCAGCGGCGACAACAGCCCTCACCTCGGAGAACTGCCATGGCCAACGTTACCTTCCACTCGCCGGTGATGGCGAAGGACATCACCGTTTATGGCGTTGCCGGCGAACGCGGGACCCTGCTCGCGCTCGCCAAGACGCACAAGGTGCCGATCCCGTTCGACTGCGGTGACGGCGAATGCGGTTCCTGCCTGGTCGAGGTGCAGTACCAGCACAAAGGTGAACCAATGAGCCTCTCGATGCAGGAAAAAGAGAAGGAGGTTCTCCGTCAGCTCGGCAAGATCACCAAGGAGGAGATCGAGAACGCCGAGGTCCGTGACATGCCATCGCGGCATCGCCTGGCCTGCCAGTACATCATCCGCCACGAGGACATCCGCGTCTCGTTCGAAGGCGATCAGACGCTGCCGGCGAAGAAGCCGGCGATGAGTGTCTCCGCCCACACATTTTTCGGCGGCGTACAGATGCAGAACGTGGAGATGTTCCTCGCGTACTCAATCAAGGTGGAGGAGGAAGCGGCGATCCATTTTGACGAACTTGGCGTGGCGATGGAGGCATGCGGCAACGAGAAGGTTGCGGCTCTATTTCACCAGCTCGCCAGATATTCCCGGCTGCACTGGGAGGAGGCGAAAGCGCGGGCAGCAGGCAAGGATTTCGAACGCTACCTGCCGCAGGACCACATGTGGCCCACCTTCGAGACGCCGGAACTCACCAGTCTGTGGGGCGCCGACCCGGCATTGACGAAGCTCGACGCCCTCAAGGCGGCGCTGGAAGGCGAACGGCGCGGCTTCGAATTCTATCACCACGTTGCCGAGACGGCGAAGGACCCCGAGGTCCGGTCGATGGCGAAGGCGTTCGTCAAGGAGGAATCCGACCACGTCGCCATCCTCGAACGCTGGATCCAGGGCGAGGAGACGGAGTTGAAGGCCGGCGGGAAAGCGGGGGCTTGACGCTCCCGTTCACGCCCGAGCAAGGTTGTCGCTGCACAACATATTGAATCGCGTGCACTGGCACAAACAGGATGTACGCTCTGTTTGGGCCAGCGAAGTGCCTTGTCCACAGCGTTGCCGGTCCAGCGTGCCGGTGACAGCCTCGCGGCACACCGCCATCGATGTCCGGCTGGCTCGAAATCGGGTCGGCCGCGCCGTGCACCAGCGCGCGACAGAACAACGGCATCGACAAAACGTCAGCCGCCGCGGGAACACTGCGCCCGCGGCGGCGGTAGAGTTGGGCGAATAAAAGAGCTTACTGACCGACGGTGTATTCAATTCGCCGGTTCTGGTACCTTCCCTCGGCGGTGTCGTTGCTGGCTTTCGGCTTGGTGCTGCCATAGCCCTTCGCCGTCAGCATCGACGGAGCGACGCCCTCCTCGATGAGCACTGCCCGAACGGCCTCAGCCCGCGCCTGTGACAGTTGCATGTTGGCGGCAGCATCACCGGTGCTGTCGGTGTGGCCGCCGATTTCGATGACGGTATTGGGCGGCAGTTGCTTCATCACCGACGCCGCTTCTTTCAGCACCGCGCGGTTGTAGCTCGGGACCTCGGCCTTGCCGGTCGCAAAGTTGATGACGGTGGCATTGAGGACACCGATGACGTCCTGGGCGCCGAAGCCGGCCTTGAGGCCGCGGATCTGCGCCAGTGCCTTGGTGTTAGCGTCCTCTTCCAGCGCGGCCAGCGAGAAGCCGGAACCGAAGACTCCCTTCAGCGCCTCAAGAACGCGATCGCGATCGACGTCGGGAATCAGGCCGCCGACGCTGACCGAAGACCCACCGAACAGAGCGCTAAGGCCGGGGATCTTGAAATTTTCGATCGCAGCCTTGAGTTTGTCGAGCCAGGTCGCGGCCTCGGCATTCGGATCGACTTTGATCTCCCCAAAAACATTATCAGCGCCGAACACGCCCTTCAGGGTATCAATGATCGACGTGCGGCTCGCTTCATCCTTCACGACGCCCGAATAGGTGACGTAGTTGTCGCCGTGGTAGTTGACGCCCAGTCGCGGTTGCACCTTCATTGCCGGCTGCACGGCGGGGGCCGGCGCCGTCGGCTGCACGACAGCCGGTGCGGGCGCCTGGACGGCCACCTTCTCCTCCTTCCCCGACAACAGCGACCAGAGGAGGCCACCGATGATAAGCAGTGGGATCAGCCACAACAGCCACTTCGGGAACCCGCCCCCTGCGGCTGGCGGCGGCGGCGCAGCGGCCCGGCGAACGGGTTCGGCAGCCGGCGCTCGCAAGGTCGAGTCGATAAAGCCTTGCCAGGCCGGCGGAACCGAGGTCGGGACCCTGCCATCGGGAGTGAGCATGCCGATCAGCTTCGGAACGACGGAGCCCAAGGCCGGCGTCACAACGCCCGACCCGAGGCCGAGCTTGCTCATCAGGCCTTCGAGCCAACTCTTGCCGAAGACCGCCTCGACTTGCTGCGCCGGCATCGGTTGAGGGTCCTTGCTTCCCACCATACTGGAAAGCAAACCTTCGAGCCCTGCGGCCTTGAAGCGATCAAAGAACCCGCTGAGGCCGCCGCGGTCGGAGGTCATGAATTGCAGGACCTGGGCAACAAGCGGACCCGCTTTGTTCCCGAGACCGAACTTACTCGCAATCTCAGTGATCAAGGTATCGAATATCGCCACGATGATGTCCTCCCTCCGAGAGAGCTAAGCCCCAAATGGGCGGATGCTTCCCTGAGCGCCCCGGTTAGTCCCGCAAGCCGCGAAGCGCCCGTCGCATGACCTTAGGCCAATGCCGCCTTGATGCTGTCGATGGCCGCGACCTCTTCCGGGCTCACTTGCGTTCCCCCAAAACCGAGAAAGCCGCCCTCATACGCCGCCTTGGAGACGTTATCGGCGATCGAAAGCACCCATGTTCGGAAGGCTACGGCCTCCTCTGGCGTTGCTTTCCGGGCCAAGACCTCGGAGGCCGCCCTGCACTTCTCGGACACGGCCGCCTTGAACTTTTCGATTCCGAGTCCCTGGTAGGGATTGTCGGTGAAGGTTTCCGCCGTCGACTTCTCGCCGCCCTTCAGGCGCGCGTTGACGATAGCCTGAATCAACTCGACGTTTGGAAACTCCTTGCCGCCTTCGAGAGTACTCCTGGTGAGGGAGATCGCCTCCTTCATCGTGCCGAGACCGCTCTTTGCCGACATCATGACGGCAAGGCCCGCAAGGGTGGGCACGTCCAGTAACAGCTGCCATTCTTCGGCGTTGTATTCGCTCTTGGTGGTCACTGTCCCTTCTCCTTATCTGGAATTGGACCGGCTCCAGTGCGAAATCACGCCCAATCAGGGAATCCTATCTTACATTGAACGTCAAGAAATTTCGCCTCGGTCTCCTTCTTTGTCCACACAAGAACCGCCTGACATCATTTTGCCATCATAATGTCCCAAACTCATCATGCCCATCCTGTTCAGGATTCGATGAAGGCGAAGAGCGGGCTCAATACCTGGTTTGACCAAGCGTCAACTGGTCCGGAAGAGCCGAGGCGCGGAAGTGGTCTTAGTTTTTGAGACCGCGGATCTGATGACCTCGCCACGAAGTCGATCGAACGCTATTGCGCCGCGTTCTTCAGGCCGCGTGGAGGGCGTTTTCGCTGGCGATGAACCGGCGCAACTCGGGGATGCATGAGGCGCAGTTGAGAAGCGGTGTCAAAATCCGAGATCACTTCTGATCTGCGGCTGCAGCAGCAAAGGGAAAGGCCGCTCCCACCCAGAACTGGCGCGGAGCGAACCTCGAGAATTTTGCACATAACCAAATCGTCTAAAATCATGCCTGCTTGATCGCGTCGCCTGTTGGTCATTCTACGCGAGCTGCCAATAGCTATAAACACAAAACGCCGGGGGTTTTGCTCTCCGCGGAATCCTGATATAATAATGGCGCAAAATAAAATGGCCGTCGTGGTCTCGATAGATCGGGCCGGCGATAAGGATCTAGTGCACGGGTACAAACAGAGCGTCCATTCTGTTTGTGCCGAAAGTGCACGCGATTCAATATGTTGTGCAGAGACAACCTAGATCGGGCGTGAATCGCCCGATGGGGTCGCTGCACGAGCGGGGAGGAGTGTCATGCGCCGTATTTGCGCCGTAGCGATGATCGTGCTCGGGCTTGCGCTCGCAGCTTCGCCACTTGCTTATGCTCAGGAATCCAAGGCAGCGAGCGATCAAGTGAACCGGTCCACGTTGCCGATACCGCCGGCGCCTTTCCAAGGCAAGATCGAGCGCACGGCCAAGGACTCGACACCCGATTTTCCGAAGGGTGTCGCGGCGCCGGAGGGCGCTCCAAATGTATTGCTGATCTTGACGGACGATGTTGGCTTCGGCGCCAGCAGTACGTTCGGTGGGCCGGTTCAGACGCCCACGATGCAGCAGCTCGCGGACAACGGGCTGCGCTACAACATGTTCCACACCACGGCACTTTGCTCGCCGACCCGCGCCGCGCTTATCACCGGGCGGAACCACCATTCGGTCGCCAGCGGCGTGATTACCGAATTTGCGACGGGGTATCCGGGCTACAACTCGCTGGTCCCGGCGAGCGCTGGATCCGTCGGAGCGGTGCTTAAGGAGAACGGCTACAACACATCGTGGTTCGGCAAGATGCACAACGTGCCGGACTGGATGTCAAGCCAGGCCGGGCCGTTCGACCTGTGGCCGAGCGGTCTGGGTTTCGAATATTTCTATGGCTTCCTCGGCGGCGACTCCGATCAATGGCATCCTGCCTTGTATGAAAACACGATGCCGATCGAGCCGTACCTCGGCAAGGCGGACTACATCCTCGATCATGACCTCGCAGACAAGGCGATCGCCTGGATGCGCATGCAGCACGCGCTGGCACCAAACAAGCCCTGGCTGCTGTACTACGCGACCGGGACCGCGCACGCGCCGCATCAGGCGCCGAAGGAGTGGATTGCGAAGTACAAGGGCCAGTTCGACCAGGGCTGGGACAAGGCTCGCGAGGAGACTCTCGCCCGCCAGATCAAGCTCGGGATCGTCCCGCCGAATACGCAGCTGACCGCGCGGCCGGAGCAAATTCCGGCCTGGGATACGCTGTCGGCGGACCAGAAGCGTCTGTATGCGCGAATGATGGAGGTCTACGCCGGCGCGCTCTCCTACGCCGACAACCAGATCGGGCGCCTGCTCAGCGCCGTCAAGGACTCCGGCCAGCTCGACAACACGCTGGTCATTTTCATCATGGGGGACAACGGCGCCAGCGCCGAAGGCAGCCAGCAGGGCACGACCAACGAGGTCGCGACAGCGGCCAATGGCGTCAAGGAGAGTCTCCCCTTCCTGCTCTCGATGATCGACAAACTGGGTGGTCCTCTCGCCTACAATCACTATCCGGTTGGCTGGGCTCACGCGATGGACGCGCCGATGCAGTGGACGAAGCAGGTCGCGTCGCACTTCGGCGGCACCCGCAACGGTCTGGTCATCTCGTGGCCGGCGCACATCAAAGATAGGGGCGGCCTGCGGTCGCAGTTCGCCCACGTGATCGATATCGTGCCAACCATCTATGAAGCCGCCGGCATCACGCCGCCGACGATCATGGATGGCACGGAACAGAAGCCGCTGGATGGCACCAGCCTCGTCTACACCTTCGGCGACGCCAAGGCCGCCACACGTCACACCACCCAATATTTCGAGCTGGTCGGCAATCGCGGCATCTACAAGGACGGGTGGATCGCCAACACCACCCCGCTCCGGCTGCCCTGGGTGACGATTGGTGAAGAACCCAACCCCGACGACTTCAAGTGGGAGCTTTACAACATCAGTGAGGATTTCAGTCAGGCCAACAACCTGGCCGCGAAAAACCCTGAAAAGCTCAAGGAACTGCAGGACGCCTTCGACGTCGAGGCCAAGAAGTACAACGTCTATCCGCTCGACTCGAGCTTCGCCTCGCGCGCCGATCCGGCCATCCGGCCGAGCCTGACGCGTGGCCGCGCGGAGTTCGTGTACTATCCCGGCATGATCCGCATCCCGGAAGGCTCAGCGCCCGACTTCAAGAACAAGTCGTGGACTGCGGCGGCCGAGGTCACCGTTCCAAAGGGCGGCGCGAGTGGCGTCCTGGCGACGATCGGCGGACGGTTCGGCGGCTGGGCGCTGATGCTGAAGGACAGCAAGCCGGTGTTTGTCTACGCGCTGTCGAACCAGCCGGAGCACAAGTTCCGTATCGCCGCCAATGAGGCTCTCCCGCCCGGCGATCATATCGTGCGGGTCAAGTTCGACTATGACGGCGGAGGCCTCGGCAAGGGCGCGACCGCCACGCTGCTGGTGGACGAAAAACAGGTCGCCCAGGGCAAAATCCCGCAAACGATCGGCATCCGTTTCTCCCTCGATGAAACGTTCGATGTCGGCGAGGACACCGGTACGCCGGTCAGCGAGGACTACGCCGGCGCCATGCCCTATGCACTCTCCGGCACGCTCAAGCGCTTCGCCGTGGTTCTCGAACCGGAAAACCTGAGCGACGAGGAAAAGGCACGTCTGCGCAAGGAGCTCGCGAAGGCTCTTATGGCCGTGCAGTAAGGATTCGGGTCGCCAGCCGCGTACGAGCGGATCCGGGCTGCGATTCCGCCGCGCCCTTCAGGCCGCGTGGAGGGCGTTTTCGCTGGCGATGAGCCGGCGCAACTCCGGGATGCACGACCCGCAGTTGGTGCCGGCCTGCAGGGCGGCGCCGATGGCCTCCACCGAATGACAGCCGTCGGCAACAATTGCGTCTGTGATCCGATTGCGCCCGACCGCGAAGCAGGCGCAGATGATCGGCCCCTGATCGGCGACCCCGTCGCTCGCCCGGCCGGCAAGCAGGCCGCGTCGCTGCGCCTCCTCGGTCACTGGCTGGCCGATCAGGCGGGAAAGCCAGTCCCAGGCCGGAAGCTGCCCGTGCTCGCCGACAAACAGACAGCCTGCGAGACGATCATCGCAAAGATAGGCAGCTCGGTAGCAGGGCGATTGCGGATCGGAGAGCTGGAGGAGCCGCCCCTCGTCGGCACGGAATAGCCGTGCCGCCCAGGCGCCCCACGACGGCTCCGGCTCCCCCTCGAGTGCGATCCGGTAGAGCCAGCCGGTCTGCAGGCTGACGCGGACCCAGTACGGCGTGCTGAGCGCAAGGAGGTCGCGCGACAGGATGAACCCTTCGAGCGGGTAGGTGCAGGCCGCAATGGTGCACGCGGTCGCCTTGCTGTCCGGCTGACCCGAAATCGGGTCGGCGGCGCCGTGCACCAGCGCGCCGATGCGGCCGTCGCTGGCGTTTTCGGCACTCCAGTGGATGGGCGCAAAGACGCTGCCCTGGCGCTGTCCGCTGTTGACGATGACCCGCAGGACCGCCTCGCCATGGGCGGAGCGGACGCGGGCCAGGCGGCCGTCGGCGACGCCAAAGCGGGCGGCATCGTCCGGATGGACCTCGACGAAGGGTTCCAGAAGATGCTGGGCGAGGCGCGGGCTCTTGCCGGTTCGCGTCATCGTGTGCCACTGGTCGCGCACGCGGCCCGTGTTCAGGCGGAGCGGAAACGCGGGGTCGGCGTCGCCGGCCGGCTCTGGCGGTGCGTCCACCGGCACGAACTGCCCGCGGCCGTTGGCTGTGAGAAAGCCGCCCGAAGCGAATAGGCGGGATCGTTCCGGCGACAACGGATGAGCGCGTTGCGGCCACTGGAAAGGCGGCAGCGAGTCGTACTGTTCGTTCGTAAGCGCGGCCAATCCGCCCAGGTCGAAGGCACGGCTGCCGGCATTCTCGAAGGCGGACAGAGCCGCGTGCTCGGCAAAGATCTCGGCCGCCGTTTCGTACGCGAAGGCGTCGCCATGGCCGAGGCGGCGTGCCACCTGGCAGACGATCCACCAATCCGGTTGCGCCTCACCCGGCGGCGGCAGGAACGGGCGCTGGCGGCTGATCCGGCGCTCGGAGTTCGTTACCGTCCCGTCCTTCTCGCCCCATCCGCAGGCGGGCAGCCGGATCGGCGCACGCACCACCGTATCGGCGCCGATGACGTTGTCGGAGACGACGAACAGCTCCAGGCGGTCAAGGCCGGCGCGGATGGCATCGGCGCGCGGCAGGCTGACTACCGGGTTGGTGGCAATCACCCACAGCGCCTTGATCCGCCCGCAGGCCACCGCCTCGAACATGTCGACCGCTTTCAGCCCCTCGCGGGTTGCCATGCGCGGCGCCCGCCAGAAGCGGCGCACCCGGTCGACGGCGGGCGGATCGAAGCCCATGTGGGCGGCCAGTTGATTGGCAAGGCCGCCGACCTCGCGGCCGCCCATGGCGTTCGGCTGGCCGGTCAGCGACAGCGGCCCCACGCCGGGATGGCCGATCCGCCCCGTGGCGAGATGGCAGTTGATGATTGCGTTGACCTTATCGGTTCCGGCGACCGACTGGTTGACGCCTTGCGAGTAGCAGGTCACCACCCGGTCGGTCGCGGCGAACCAGGCAAAGAACTGTTCGACGGCATCGGTCGGCAGGCCGCAGGCCCGCGCCGTCGCCGCGGCGTCGGGGGCCAGCGATTGCGCCATCGCCAGCGCGTCGGCGAAGCCTTCGGTATAGGCACCGACGTATTGGTGATCGATCCGCCCCCGGCGTGCGAGGTCGACCAGCAGGCCGTTGAACAGAAGGGCATCGGTGCCGCCGGCGAGCGACAGTTGCAGGTCGGCCTCCTCGCCGGTCGCCGTACAGCGGGGATCGAGATTGACGATCCGCGCCCCGCGCGTCGAACGGTTGCGGACCATCCGGTGAAACAGCACCGGATGGCACCATGCAGCGTTGGAGCCGACGAGGACGATCAGGTCAGCTTCGTCCAGGTCGTCGTAGCAACCCGGCACGACGTCCTCGCCGAACGCCCGCTTGTGACCGGCGACCGAGGATGCCATGCACAGGCGTGAGTTGGTATCGATGTTGGCCGAGCCGATGAAGCCTTTCATCAGCTTATTGGCGACGTAGTAGTCCTCCGTCAGCAACTGGCCCGAGACGTAGAAGGCGACGGCATCGGGGCCGTGGCGGTCGATCACCCGGGCGAAGCCGCCGGCCACCGCGTCCAGCGCCTCGTCCCAGCCGACCCGTGCATCGCCGATCATCGGATGGAGCAGGCGGTCGTCGAGGCTCAGCGTTTCGCCCAGCGCCGAGCCCTTCGAGCACAGCCGGCCGAAGTTGGCGGGATGGTTGGGATCACCGCGTACCTTCCAGCCGCCGCTTCCGTCCGCTTCCGGCAGGACGCCGCAGCCGACGCCACAGTAGGGACAGGTCGTGCGCAGCGGCGGTCTGGCCGCACCATCCATCAGTAGACGTCCTTGCGATAGCGTCCCGCAGCGGTGAGGGCAGCGATGTAGGCGCGCGCGGCCTCATCGGTCATGCCGCCGTGTACGGCGGCGACCTGGTGCAGCGCCCGGTCGACGTCCGGCGCCATCCGCTTCGCATCGCCGCAGACGTAGAACCAGGCGCCGTCTTCGAGCCAGCGGTAGAGTTCAGCGCCTTCCTCGACCATGCGGTCCTGAACGTAGACCTTCGCTTCCTGGTCGCGTGAGAAGGCGGTCGAGAGGCGCGTCAGCGTGCCGGCGGCGGTGAGTTCCGCAAGCTCGTCCTCGTAGAAGAAGTCGCAGTCCCGCCGCTGATGACCGAAAAACAGCCACGCACGGCCGGATGCGCCGGTGGCTCGCCGCTCGTGCAGGAAGGAGCGGAAGGGCGCCACGCCGGTGCCCGGCCCGACCATGATGATCGGCGTCGCCGGATCGGCGGGCAGGGTAAACCCGTGCGAGGCCTGAATGTACACGGGAACCCGGTCGCTCGGCGCCAGCCGGTCGGCAAGGTAGGTCGAGGCAACTCCCTTGCGCAGGCGCGCGCCGGAGCGCCAGCGGACGATATCGACGGTGAGATGCAGCTTGCCCGGTGTCGCCCTTGGGCTGGACGAGATCGAGTAGAGCCGCGGCTGCAGCGGCTCGAGTGCGCCAACCAGCGCCTTCGGTGTGGGCTTGAGGGCCGGAAACTTCTCCAGCGCCGCCAGCACGTCGAGGCTGTCGAGATCGCCGTCGGTGTCCGTGCCTTCGGCCATGGCGCTGAGCTTGGCACGTTCGGCTGCATCGCTCGTAAGCGTTGCAAGGAGTTCGAACAGCGCATCGGGGGCCGGCCACAGCGCCAGAGTCTCGATCAGTGCATCGTGCAAGCTGCGGCTGTGGCCGTTGCCGTCACCAATCTCCGCATCGGCGGCGCATCCGAGGTGTTCGATGATGGCGTCGGCCAGTTCGGGATCGTTGCGAGGGACGATGCCGAAACTGTCGCCTGGCTGGTAGTCGAGGCCGGTCTCGGCAAGATCGAACTCAACGTGGCAGGTTTCCTTTTCCGACCCCGCCTTGTTGAGCACCCGCGTGCCGAGGAACGTAGCCAGCACCGGCTTCTCCCGCGACCGTCCCGGCGCCACCGCGGTCGGTTTTGCCGCCGCCGCAGTTCCGTTGGCGGGGGGCGTGGCGGCCGGGGCGGCCGGGGCGTCGGCCTCCATCTCCGCATGCAGCGACTTCAGCATGCGCGCCGTTGGCTTGCCGCCGGGCACGCACAGGTTCAGGCGCTCCTCCTTCTTCAGGAACAGGGCATTGGCGTAGTCTTCGCAGTTGTAGCCGCACTGGCCGCAATCCTGCTGGGCCATCGCCGCCATCATTCTGCGCCGCAACGGGCGGCCCTCCGCGAGCGTCATCCGCTCGGTCATCGGTATTGTCTGGTCGTGCCATGGCGCTGCGCCATCATCGCCGTCGGCGAGCGGGTCGGGAGCAGCGGCTGGCGCGGCTACGCTCTGGGTCGTGGCGGCGGTGACGAGATCTGCCGGTCCGTCGAAGCTCAGCAGGCCGGCGAAAAAGCCATTCAGCCAGGCCCGCTGCTCTGGTGTGAACGGCGCGTTATCCGGAAGCAGGGGAGCCAACATCACCGTCTCTCCGAATCCACAAGTGTCTGGAAGTGCTGGATATCAAAGCGCGCGCTGAACTGCTGGAAGGTCTCTGCGGGATCGGCGCGCTGAGCCAGGTAGACGCGCAGCATGCGCTCGATCAGCTCCGGCACATCCTCCGCCTTGACGTCGCGGCGAAACTCCCGTCCCAGCGCGGCGTCGTTGGCATAGCCGCCGCCGATGAAGACGTGATAGCCCTCGACCGTCTCTTCGCCGTCCTCGTCAACCGCCACCCGCGCGCCGAGGAGGCCGATGTCGCCGATGTAATGCTGGGCGCACGAGTTGTGGCAGCCGGTCAGGTGGATGTTGATCGGCGTATCCAGCGCGAGGCAGCCATCGAGATGATCGGCGATCGCCCGCGCGTGCTGCTTGGTATCGGATGCGGCGAACCGGCAGCCGGCACTGCCGGTGCAGGCAACCAGGCCGGCGCGGACGCTGGATGCCCGCCAGTCGAGCCCCGCCGCTTCGATTGCCGCCTGGGCTTCGCCAATGCGTGCGTCGGGAATGCCGGACAGCAGCAGGTTCTGCCACACCGTCAGCCGAATATCGCCGTCACCCAGCCGTTCGGCGACGTCGGCCAATGCCTGCATCTGGGCCGCAGTCACCCGGCCTACCGGCAGCACGACGCCGATGTACGAAAGACCGTCCTGCGCCTGGGCATGGACGCCGATGTGGCCGAGCCGGTCAACCGGCGGCCGCGGCGCGCAGGCGTCAAGCGGCAGCCGCAAGAGGGTACGGCCGAGCCGGGTCTCGACCTCGCCCATGAACTTCTCGAACCCCCAGGCATCGAGCAGGTACTTCAGGCGTGCCTTGGTGCGGTTGGTCCGGTCGCCATGGTCGATGAACACGCGCACGATCGCGTCGGCAACCTCCGTGCACTCGCCGGGGCGAAGCACGATGCCGGTATCGCGGGCAAGGTCACGGTGGCCGGTGATGCCCCCCAGGGCCAGCCGGAACCAGACGCCGGGCTCGACGGCGGTGCTGGCACCAGCAGGGACGCGGACCGCCTGGAAGCCGATGTCGTTGGTCTCCTCCAGCACGGCGAGCCGGCCACCGCCGTCGAAGGCGACGTTGAATTTGCGTGGCAGGCCGTATAGCGAGCGGTCGTTGAGGATGTGATAGTGCCATTCGCTCGCCAGGGGACGGGTGTCGATCAGCTCAATTGGATCGATACCGGCGAGCGGACTACCGGTGACATTGCGAATGTTGTCGGCGCCCGATCCTCTCGGCGTCAATCCGAGCGCCTGCAGCGTTTCGATAACTTCGATGCCGTGAGCGGCATCGATCTCGCGGATCTGCAGGTTGGCGCGCGTGGTGACATCGGCATAGCCGCCGCCGCAACGCTCGGCAAGGTCGGCGACGCCGCGGAACTGCCACGCCGACAGGATGCCGTTCGGAATGCGCATCCGGCACATGAACGCGTTCTGCGCCGGCGCCACATAGAAGAGCCCGTGGAACTTCCAACGGAAGACGTCGCCGCCCTTGGGGAAGGCCTCTTCGCGCGCTGCGCGTTTCATCCGCGCGTACATGTCGAAGGGGTGCTCTTCGCGCTTCGCCGTCTCTTCGGCAACCAGTTTGCCGCCGGCATCGAGCACGCGGTCTTGTGCCCTTATGTGCACTGCATCCGGGCCGGTGGCGGCAGCGGGATTGGATGCCGGCGAGGGCCGCGCCGTCTGTACAGGGTCGGCCGTGCCAGCAATCGGTGGCAAACGCTTGGACACCCGGGACGCCTGGACGCCGCTGACGTAGCCTTCCAGATAGCGCTTCTGCTCGGGCGTGAAATCCTGGCTATTCGTCATCTCCGTCCTTCACGCCGCCGAGCCGACGAAATCGCGGCCGAAGATCAGATCGCCACGCATGCGATCGATGGCCGTGCCGGTGCGGATCATCTCGAGATACCAAAGCCCGTCGGCGGTATCGCCGAACAGGACCACCCCGGCCAGCTGCTGGGAGCCGCCGATCCGGCGGATGACCAGCTTCTTGTAGGTCGAACGGCCTGGGTCGCTGAGGATGATTTCCTCGCAGCCGTCGCCGCCGAGAAAGTCGCCCGCCGAGAACACCGGCACGCCGGAGACCTTCAGGTTGGTGGCGAGAACAGTCCCGTTGTAGCCGGCTTCCTCCCCCAACAGCGCCTGCGCCAGCACCCGCGCCTGGGCATAGGCGGGCTCGACCAGGCCGTAGCACTGGCCGCGGTGTTCGGCGCACTCTCCGATGGCGAAGATGCCGGGCGCCGAGGTGGCAAGCGTGTCATCGACGATGATGCCGCGATTGCAGGCGAGGCCGGCTTCGCGCGCGAGTTCCGCCTCCGGGCGGATGCCGATGGCAAAGACAACAAGGCCGCCGTCGATGCGCCGCCCGTCCTTGAGCAGCACGCCGTCCGCCTTCCCATCGCCAACAATCGCCGCCGTCTCCGCCTGCAGGACGACCTCGATCCCTTTCGCCTCGATCGCCTGGCGAAGGAGGGTGGCGGCGCGCGGGTCGAGCTGGCGCTCCATCAGCCGGTCCATCAGGTGGAGGAGCGTGACGCCGATGCCGGCCCGGGCCAGTCCGTAGGCGGCCTCGATGCCGAGCAATCCGCCGCCGATGACGATGGCGCGCTCCCCTGCGGTGGCGAGACGGCGCATCGCCGCTATGTCCGCTAAGTCACGAAAGGTCAGAACGCCTCGCAGTTCCGAGCCCGGCACCGGCGGCCGGATCGGGTTGGAACCGGTTGCCAGTACCGCGCGGTCGAAGGACAAGCGCTTCCCGCTTGCGAGCATGAGGGTGCGGGCGCCGGTATCGAGGCCGGTCGCCGCGTCGCCCGTGATCAGTTCAATGCCGTGATCGGCGTACCAGCGGCGATCGCGCAGCCGGATGTCGTCCTCGCCGATCTCGCCCGCCAGCAGCGAAGACAAGAGAACCCGGTTGTAGGCAGGCTCGGGCTCCTTGCCGACGATGGTAATCGCGTAGCGGCCCGGCGCGCGCTGGACGATCTCCTCGACGAGGCGCAGACCCGCCATGCCATTGCCGACGACGACCAGATGTTCGAGGCGCGGATCGGTCGGAGCAGTCTCGGGATCCGTCTGCATGGCCGGCCTACAGGTACCAGGCGACGACGGCCTTGAGGGCCGCATTGGCGATGACCGGCATGGCGACCATCGTGGTGAGCCCGGCCTCGGCGGTCGAAGCGGCGATCATCGCCGGCTCACTGGTCAGCTCGCTCGCGAGAGCCGGTGCGCCGGTACGCCAGACATGACCGAGCAGGCCGCCATCCGGCGGGACGACCACGCTGCGGTAGACCGACGCCAAGTCGGCGGCATGCTCGCAGTAGCCGGCGTGGAGGACGAGACCGCCGCGATCGGCATCCGGAACCCAGGACTCGAACCGCCGCGCGATCGGCGTGCCGAGTGCCGAAAGGAGGGTGAGCACCCAGGCGCCTTCGCCATCGCGGCCGCAGGGAATGCCGATGCCGTGGTTGATGCCGACACGCTCGGCATCGGCCCAGCGCAGGAAGTGGCGCGAGCGTCCGAGGTCTTCCATGATCACCGGCATCGCGGTCGCCCACACCCGGCCGGGCAGCCCGATCCCATGCATGAACTTGATATGGCGGGAATTCCATTCCAGCGCGTCGGCGGTGCCATAGTAGCCGTCCACCAGCCCCATCTCGACCGACTCCGGCGGGGTGTGCCAAAGCTCGATCGCGCCCACGTGCTCACGGTCGTCGCCGCAGAACAGCACCAGCACGGCGATGAGGAACTGGCCGGCAAAGATCGGCAGCGCCACCGCGCAGGTGAGACCGGCAGCGCTGGCCGCCTCGCCGCGCTTGAAGTACGAGTTGGTCAGATCCTTGAGGACGATCGGATGCCCCGCCGCCCAGGCCTTGCCCGGCAGTCCGTCGTCATAGCCGAACTGGGTCTGCTGGCTCACGGCCTCGAACGCGCGGAGCGGTCCGTACAGGCCGGCGCCGAGCTCAAGCTGTTTGCGATCCGCCGTCGGCACCCAGATCTCGGTGGCGCGGATGAACGGTTGCTTTGCGGGAGCCGCCGCGAAGCGGCCGGCAACGGCGCCGGCAATGTCGTCGGCGGGCGTGGAGAAAGGCTGCGCGGCCATCGATCAGGCCGCCTTCTTCGCGCCGGTGGCAGGCTTTCCGCCGCCGGCGGTCGATCCGGCCTGCTCATACTCTTCGAGGAAGGTCAGCAGCGCTTCGCGGTAACGGTAGTAGTCCGGGTGCTCAAGCAACGCCGTGCGCGTCCGCGGCCGCGGGATGTCGACCTCCATGATGTTGCCGATGCGGGCGTTGGGGCCGTTGGTCATCATGACAACCCGGTCGGCGAGCAGGATCGCCTCGTCGACGTCGTGGGTCACGCAGATCGCGGTGACCTGGGTGCGCGACCACACCTCCATCAGCACTTCCTGCAGGTCCCAGCGGGTCAGCGAGTCGAGCATGCCGAACGGCTCGTCGAGCAGCAGCAGCTTCGGCGACAGCGCAAAGGCGCGGGCGATCCCCACCCGCTGCTTCATGCCGTTCGACAACTCCGAAGCACGCTTGTGCATCGCATCGCCAAGGCCGACGCGGTCGAGGTAGTAGGCGACGACGTCGCGGCGTTCGGCGCGGCTGACGTGCGGATAGACCCGATCGACGCCGAGCGCGACGTTCTCAGCCGCGGTCATCCACGGGAACAGGCTCGGCGCCTGGAAGACGACGCCGCGGTCAGGCCCGGCCGAGTTGATCTCCCGCCGGTCGAGGATGATGCCGCCGCCGCTGACGTCGGCCAGCCCGGCCACCATCGACAGCACGGTCGACTTGCCACAGCCGGAATGGCCGATGAGCGAGATGAACTCGCCTTTCTGCATCGTCAGGCTGAAGTCCGCGACCACTGTCAGCGGGCCCTTCGGCGTCGGAAACACCTTCGATACCTTGGAAAACTCCACATAGCGGGCGCTGATCGGGCTGTCGGCGCGCTCGCGGTAGGCCTTCGGCGGCGCTTTGCCGACGTTGATCGGCACCACCGATGGTGCAGCCAACGTTTCATCATGAGCGGCGCTGCGCGTGTTGCCGATGGCCATCAAGTACTCGGTAATGTCCTTGCGCAGGCCGCGGTAGGCCGGCGAGTGGTTCATCGCCGTCCGGTCGCGCGGCCGTTCCAGTGGCACCTTGAACTCAGGCCCCAGCGTCGCGCGCGGGCCGGGAGTAAGCGGGATGATCCGGTCTGCGAGCAGGATTGCCTCGTCGACGTCGTTGGTGATGAGGACGACCGTCTTCCGCTCCCGCTCCCAGATCTGGACGATCTCGTCCTGCAGCTTGGCGCGGGTCAGCGCATCGAGGGCGGAGAGCGGCTCGTCGAGCAGCAGGATCTCCGGGCGCATGGCGAGTGCGCGGGCGACTGCCACCCGCTGCCGCATCCCGCCTGAAAGCTCGGCCGGCCGCCGCTCGAGCGCATGCGACAGGCCGACCATCTCGATGTATTTGCGCGTGAGTTCGTCGCGCTCGGCGCGGTTCTGGTTCCTGAAGACGGCATCGACGGCCAGCGCTACATTGCCGTAGACGGTCAGCCACGGCATCAGCGAGTAGCTCTGGAACACCACGCCGCGTTCCGGACCGGGGCCGGCGACCGGCTTGCCCTGCAGCCGGACCTGCCCGGCATCGGGCTGCACGAGGCCGGCGATCGTCGAGATCAGCGTCGTCTTGCCCGATCCGGAGAAGCCGACGATGGCAATGAACTCTCCCTGTTCAATGCGAAGGTTGATGTCGTGCAGCACCTCGCTGCGCCCGCTGCCGCTGCCGTAGGCCTTGCTGACGCCGTCGAGCTCGAGAAATGTCATGGGTCGAAGCTCCTTGGGCTCAGCGGGTGGCACTGTGGGTGACGGCGGACTGCAGTGCCATCATGCTGCGATCAAGGACGAAGCCGATGATGCCGATGGTGAAAACGGCGACCATGATGCGGGCGAGCGAGGACGAGGAGCCGTTCTGGAACTCGTCCCACACGAACTTGCCGAGGCCCGGGTTCTGCGCCAGCATTTCGGCCGCGATCAGCACCATCCAGCCAACCCCGAGCGAGAGCCGGAGGCCGGTGAAGATGTACGGCAGCGCCGACGGCAGCACGAGCTTGCGGACCTTCGTCCAGGTGGTCAGCTGCAGGACCCGCCCAACGTTCGTCAGGTCCTTGTCGATCGAAGACACACCGATCGCGGTGTTGATCAAGGTCGGCCACAGCGAGCACAGCGTCACTGTGATTGCCGAGTTGAGGAACGACTTCTCGAACATCGGGTTGGCGCTGGTGTAGACGGCGCTGACCACCATCGTGACGATCGGCAGCCAGGCCAGCGGCGAGACCGGCTTGAACACCTGGATCAACGGGTTGAGGGCGGCATTGATCGTCTGCGAGAGGCCGCACAAGATTCCCAACGGAACAGCGATCAGGGCAGCCAGGACAAAGCCCGTGAAGACGGTGATAAGGCTGGTTGCAATCTGGTCGAAGTAGGTCGGCTTGCCGGTATAGGAACGGGACTTGATCTCGGCGTTGGGGTCCTCGGCCAGGCGCTCGGCATTGCGCTGCGCCTGGCGCTCATAAAAGGCCGCGGCGCGGGCGCGCTCGGCGACGTGATCGGCCGTGAGGTTCTGCGCCTCCGCCCACACCTGGGCAGGCCCTGGAACCGCACCGAGGCTGGTCTGCACCGACGGCGCGACCCATGCCCAGAGGACGAGGAAGGTCACGATCGCGGCGAGCGGGACGCCGAGCTGCGTCCAGATCTGCCCGAGTTGCTCCCGAGGGTTCACGCCGATGGCAAGGCGTGCGACCGGCGCGATCCAACCGAGACCGAGCATGCCGAGGTATCCGGCCGCGCGGTCGATGCCGCTGCGCAGCTGCGCGCGAACCTTGGCGACAACGGCGGGCGGCGGTGGCACGTCGGTAGCGACGGCAGGTTTGATGGTGGTCGTGGTCGTGCTCATCGTCCCTCAATCCGTCAAATGATCGGGTTTACTTCTGCGCCTGACCGACGACGCGGTTACCTTCGACGCGCTGGTCGCCCTTGAGGCCGATAGCCTGCTGATTCAGGTACGCGTTCGGCGTGTGGCCGTCGTAAGTCAGGCCGTCGATGAAGGCGTTGGTCGGTTCGCGGTAGCCGTCGGTATTCCAGGGAAAATCGGCTTCTTTGGCTTTGCCCTCATCGACCAGCAGGCGCGCTGCCTTCAGGTAGATGTCCGGCCGGTAGACCTTCTTTGCCGTCTCCGCGAACCAGGCGTCGGGCTTGGCCTCGGGGATCTGGCCCCAGCGCCGCATCTGCGTCAGATACCAGACGGCATCAGAGTAGAAGGGATAGGTCCCGAAGTAGCGGAAGAAGGCGTTGAAATCGGGAACGGATCGCTTATCGCCCTTTTCGTATTCGAACGTGCCGGTCATCGAGTTGGCAATGACGGCTTCATCGGCGCCGACATACTCCGGCTTGGCGAGGATCTTGACCGCTTCCTTGCGGTTGGCGTTGTTGTTCTCGTCGAGCCACTGGCCTGCCCGGATCAGCGCCTTCACAAGCGCCAGATGGGTGTTCGGATGCTTCTCCGCCCATGCCGCGGTAACGCCGAACACTTTCTCGGGATTGTTCTTCCAGATCTCATAGTCGGTGATGACGGGAACGCCGATGCCCTTGAACACCGCCTGCTGGTTCCACGGCTCGCCGACGCAGTAGCCTGAGATGGTGCCGGCCTCGAGCGTCGCCGGCATCTGCGGCGGTGGCGTTACCGAGAGGAAGACGTCGGCCTGGATCTGGCCAGAGATGTCGGTGGGCGAGTATAGGCCGGGATGGATACCACCGGCGGCCAGCCAATAGCGCAGCTCGTAATTGTGGGTCGAGACCGGGAACACCATTCCCATGTTGAACGGCCGGCCCTGAGCTTTGAATTTGTCGACCGCCGGTTTCAGGTACTTGGCGTCGATCGGGTGCTGCGGCTTGCCGTCGGCCGTCTTTGGCAGGCCCGGTTTCATCATCTCCCAGACTTCGTTGGAGACGGTGATCCCGTTGCCGTTCAGGTCCATGCTGAAGGCGGTGATGACGTGCGCCTGGGTGCCGAAGCCGATGGTGGCTCCCAGCGGCTGGCCGGCCAGCATGTGCGCGCCGTCGAGCTCGCCGGTGATCACCCGGTCCAACAGCACCTTCCAGTTGGCCTGTGGCTCCAGGGTGACGAAAAGGCCCTCGTCTTCGAAGAAGCGCTTCTCGTAGGCGATGGCAAGCGGCGCCATGTCGGTCAGCTTGATAAAGCCGAGCCTTAGCTCCTCTTTCTCGAGGGCCAGGGGCTTCGCCATCGCCGGGCAGGCTGCTGCGAGGAGGCCGAGGAAGACCGCCGCGAAGCCGGCGAGACCGGCTCGCCTGGGTGCGCCCGCGGTTGCGGCCCATTTGCTTGAGATCATCGACATCTCGAAAATTTTCCTTCCATCGCTGCCGTCGCCGCGTCCGGCATGAGCCGGCGTGTGCATCTGCGACCTCGGGCCGAAACTCGGGTCAAAAAAAACGCCACTGGTCCCATCGACTGGGAGCGACAGCGGCGTTGCGTCGCGCGCCCTTGCGCAGGGCGCCATGTGTGGCAGCAGCTTTGGTGCCGCGAAAAACGAAGCAATCCCTGTGCCATCGCCTGCCGCAGAGGTTTATCCCGGCTCCACGGCCACTTAATGCTCCGCAGTGGCCGCCGCGAGAGATTGTGTTGGCACGATTTTGGGCAAGCGCTGCCCTCGGACTGCGCTGTGCTCTAAATTTGGGCAGCAGACATGCCGGTTTTTGGAACTGGCGGCCGGTTACGCCAGGTAGGCGTCGATATTGGTTGGATCAAAGGGCCGGTGATCGAACAGATCGAGTTCGTCCGAAGCCTCAATCCCAGGGCCGGCCGCCATTGGGTCTGGCTCCCATGGCGCCCCGGCCAATGCCGCACGATAGACGTCAGGCCGAAAGATGGCGCGGATCACGGCCTCGTCGCCGGGACGCCGCACCGCTTGCCGCCAGCGTACCATTTGGCTGTAGATCCACAGCGCATGCTCGATGGATGGCAGATTGGCGCCGTTACGATGCAGAACGAGGAAATCGTCGACGGCACGGTGCTCAAGTCCCGATCCGGTCAGGATTTCACCGCAAAGCGCGCGCGCAACAACCCCTTCCGGCATGCCGAGGTACTCCGGCGCCGCCAGCAGGGTCGCAAGCTCGTGGCAGTTGGCGGGATCGTCCGCCCAGGCGGCGGCGCGATCGAGTGCGCGGATCAAAGCGGCGAGAACGGCCCCGTTTTGGGACGCCCAGACCTTCGGAACGCCCACCACCTTCTCCATGCCGTGCCGCCAAAGCTTTGCCTTGCTGACAATGATCCGGCCAAGGTTTGCCTCGACAGCAACGCTGCTCCACGGCTCGCCGACACAAAAGCCATCGATGTGGCCATCACGCAGACTGTCCACCATCAACGGCGGCGGTACGACCACCAGGCGAACGTCGTTATCGGGATCGATACCGCTGGCCGCCATCCAATAGCGCAATTCATAGTTATGGCACGAGAAGGGGTACACCATCCCGAAGGTCAGCGGCGCACGCCCCTCTGCCTGGCGTTGCGCGATAACCCGTTGGAGCGCCCGGCCGGCGGCGGCAACATCATCCCAAGCTGGGAGCCCGTCACCTTGCGCCATTGCATCATGAAGGGTGTTGGAGACGGTGATGGCGTTCCCGTTGCGGTTCAGGCAAAACGGGACCTGCATCGGCATCGGGATCTGATTGATGCCGAGGGTGGTGGCGATCGGCATGCCTGCCAGCATCTGCGCACCCTGCAGGTGGCCAAGTGCCACCTTGTCACGGATGTTGGCCCAGGACACCTCGCGGCTGAGACGCAAATCGATGCCTTCGCGCACGGCGAAGCCGCGCTCGCGCGCCACCGCGAGGACCGCGCAATCCGTCAACGGGATGAAGCCCAAGGTGATGGTCGGCAAGTGCCGAGCATCTCTCCGCGTCTGTGGTTCCACCTCCAGCGTCATCACCTGATTGTCCCTCACCGATGCGGCCTCACGCTTCGTCAAACAGTTGCGCTGTGGTCAAAACACTCTGGGCAATCTCGAACAGCTTTCGCTTCTGGCTCATCGCCGCTCGCCTTAGGAGGTTGTATGCTTCGTCTTCGTTAATGTTCTTTTGTTTCATCAAGATGCCCTTTGCCCGCTCGATCACCTTGCGGGCTGCGAGCGCTTCCTTGGCCTCTGCCAGTTCCTCCTGCAGCCGCCGGAAGGCGTGAAACCGGCTGATGGTGACATCGATGATCGGGCGCACCCGCTCTTTCTTGAGGCCGTCGACGACATAGGTGCTAACGCCAGCATCGACTGCGGCTTGGATGGTTGCCGTGTCGGAGGTGTCGACGAACATGGCGATTGGTCGGCGGACGGTGCGCGAAACCTGGAACATCTGTTCGAGCGTATCCCGGCTCGCGTTCTCGAGGCCGATCACGATGACGTCAGGGTCGATTGCACAGATTTTGTCCGGCACCGTGACCATGTCGGAAACATGGATGATCCGGCCGTAACCAGCCTCGCGCATGCCGTCCTCAAGGATGGCGGCACGAACAGGGTTCTCTTCGATGATCAGGATGGTGAGGGTGGGATCGCCCATGCCCGCTGCGCTTGGAAGGAAGACACCGTGAGAGCAGGTGCTGAAGCACCGGAAGCCGCTCCGTCGCCGCGATGCAAGAACGCGGCCGGCCGCGGTTCACGCGGCTTCAAGGCCGGCGATCGCGCGTGTGCCAGCCGAGGCACCGCACATCATCCTCGCTGGCGACGAGCGCTCCCGTCGCTCAAGGCGTGCTGGTGTCACCTCCGCCGCTCGCTTCGATGCGGACGGCGACATCGACCGGCTTGGCTGTGAATGGCGCCGAAGTGACGATGACGCGCGCACCGGCCGAGACGTAGGCGGCGGCGTTGGTGGCATCGATCCCGCCGGCGGCGGCGACGATCGAAAGGGGCGCTGCCGTGCGCAGCTTCGTCGTGAGATCGGCAACCATCTCCGGCGTGAACTTCTCGGTCTGGATGACGTCGGCACCCGCTACGGCCCATGTCAGGCCCTCGTCAACGGATCCGACTTCGACAACCACCTTCTTCTCGGGTGCGCCGCGGCGAGCCATCGACACAACGGCTTCCGGCGTCGACGCAGCGAGAAAAACCCGATGTTCGGCGAAGATGAGAATGGTTTCCGAAAGACCGAGGCGGTGCGGGACGCCGCCGCCGGCGATGAGTGCGGCGATCGAGAGCGCCTTTGCGCCTGGTATGGTCTTGCGCGTTCCGGCGATGGTCACCCAGGGATCGACGGCACGCGCCGCGGCGACGATGGCCCGCGTTGCTGTCGCGATCCCCGCGGCCGTCTCGATCAGGACTTGCGCCATCTTCCAGCCGCGGTGCAGGGCCGCCGCCGATCCTGACGCGCAAAGGATCGTCGCGCCCGCGGCAAGTGATTGGCCGGACGCGGCCGAGATCTCGACCGCGCATCCCGCGCGCGTCAACAGCCGCGCTGCATCCTCGACCGCGGCGACCACCATCGGCCGACGGGCCGCAAAGGTCATCGTTCCGGAAAGGTTGCCGATCCCGAGGACGCCGGTGGTCAAATCACCGAACGGGAGATCCTCGGCGAGCAGGATATCGAGACTGGCATCGGAGAGCGTGGGCAAGTGTTGGGGTAGAAAGGGCATCGGCGGTGAGAATCCCATTTCAATCGGCGGCACGACGGATGGTGCACTGCAGCCACTTCATACCATACCGAATGGGGCGGACGAGGGCCGGAAAACGCAGAGACAGCACTTTGTTCCAGTTGGCGCGCTTGCCGGGCACTGGGTGCCGTCGTCTCCGCCCTCCAGCGGCTGATCCGGCAGTTGATCCTGCACCGTCTCTGGGGTGCTCGTTCGCCAGCGTTGAAAACGATTATCAGCTTGCCTATAGTGGCTTAAGTGGAGCGGGGAAGTACCGGCTTGATCCGGCGCCACCAAGGCCAAAACAGGTGGCGCACGCCGCAACGCAGGGAGATGCAGATGCAGCGGGGAGACGATCCGCCGACTGCTGGGGCGCCGGCAGGGGCTGCCGGTTCCGAGGGCGAGGACGATCTGGCCGATCGCCGGCAGGTGCTTGAGCTTGCGATGCGGCTCGGGGCCGCGGGTGCCATGATCACCGTGCTGTTCGACCCCCGCCGCGCCGCGGCTGACGTTACCGGGGAATTAGAGTTCGAGGAGTAGCCATCGGGCCGAAAACGGCCGGTTCCCTGCCGCTTCCGTGTCGCCTCGCTGATCCGGCCGTAACGTTGTCCTCCCATCCGATCCCCGCCGCCGCACCCTCACTCGATCTCGCCTTCAGTGCCGCCCGTTGGTGCTCTTTCCGCTTCGGCTCGGGCAGTGTGGTCATCGATCCCACCTCCGGCCGCTACCTTTATCTGGACACCGTCGCATCCCGGCTGCTGCAGTTTCTGGCCGCGTGTGAGACCGGCGAAGCGGCGTTCGTACAGTTCGCACGCGAGCTGCGGGTCGACGTCCCGGTCGCGGCCGCTCTCGCCCGGAAGCTCGAGGCCGAACTGGCGCACTGCGTGGCGGATGTCGCACCTCCTCCCGATACGGCTGCCGGGAACGGTCCTGTCCGTCCGCCTGCGGGAGGCGCCGCGCTCGATGCCGTGCTGGAGGTCGGCGAGCGCCCGGTCAGGGTGCGCTGCTTCGATCCGCCGATCGCCCGCTCGTTCGACGGGATGGCAGCGCCGGCGCGCGCGCCCAACCGCGAACCCGCGGCGACGCTTGACCTGTTCGCCGGGAAAGATGGGTATCAGGTGGCCGGGGACGGCCGCGTGCTCCAAGCGACCGTTGATCCGTTCGTGGCGCGCTGGGCGCTCGTTCGCGCGCTCGCCGCGGCCAGCTACGCGGATCGGCGCCTGGTCGCTGTGCTGCACGCCGCAGCCGTTGCCGCCGGTAACGCTGCCATCGTGCTGGCCGGCGCCGGCGGTTCCGGCAAGACGACGCTTGCGGCCGGTCTCGTCCGCAACGGCCTGTCCTTCCTCGCCGATGACGCGGTGCCGCTCACGGCCGCGGGCGAGGTCCTGCCGGTTCGCCTGGCGATGTCGATCAAGGCCGGTGGCTGGCCGATCGTCGGCGCGCTCTTTCCAGCCCTTTCCGGGCAGCCCGTGCACCGGCTGGGCCGGGGCCAATGCCGCTACCTTTGGCCTGTTGCGGCCGCCGATCCGGGTCCATCGGCGGCGCCGTTGGCTGTTGCAGTGGTCGTTTTCCCGCGCTACTGCCGCGGAGCAACGACCGTGGTCGCGCCCTTGTCGCCGGTGGAGTTGCTGGCAGGCCTCGGCGCCACCGGCACCCTTCCCACCGGCCAGCCGGAGGCGTTCGCATCCCTGTTGCGCTGGGCCGAGCGCGTACCGGCCTTCCGCCTTGTCTTCGGCGATCTGGACGGTGCGATCGCCGCCGTTCGTCGGCTGATCTGACGGCGGGCCGGTGAGCGCGCCCACGAAGGCCACGCATCCCTTTCCCCTTCTGTGCGCCATCGTACGGGCCTGGCTTCGGCCGGACGAGCCGGCTGACGTGCCGCGCGGTTTAAGCGATCGCCCGCCCGCGGATCTGGCTGCGCTGGTGCGGGTGGCCGGCCACCACATGGTGATGCCGGCGCTGGCGGCCGCCCTTGAGGCGCAAGGGCAGCTCGCCGGCTTGCCGGCCGACTTCGCGCGCATCCTGCGTGCCGCCCGCCACTATAACCGCAAGCGCAACGCCGCCTACGCCGCCGCCCTCGAAGAGACCTGCCTGCTCCTGAACGGGATCGGGATCGAGCCGGTCCTGCTCAAAGGCGCCAACCGGCTGGTGGACGACCTCTATCCGGACACGAGCTATCGTTTCCTGAACGACCTCGATCTGCTTGTCCCGGCAGACCGGGCGGCCGAAGCCCATGCGCTCTTGCGGGGCAGCGGCTATCGCGCGCCCTTCCCGTTCGCGCCGCCTCACCACCTGCCTTTGCTTGAGCACCCGCTGTTGCCGATCGCGATCGAGCTGCACCACCAGCCGCTGCCGCCGCCGGCGGATCGGGTGCTGGCCGCGGCCACGATGGCGGGCAGCGCGGAGCGGCGTGCGTTCCGCTCGGCCCAGGTCCGCCTTCCGGGTCCGTTCGAGCAGATCGTCCACCTGATCGCCGCGGCGCAGATCCAGGACAGTCATCGCCTGAGCGGGACCGCGCCGCTGCGCGAACTCCTGGAAGCAGCGCTGCTCGTGGCACGGCTGGGGCCGGACGGCGTGCCGCTGGTCATCGAGCGGTTTCGCCAAGCCGGCTTCGGCCTGTCGGCGCGGCTGTTCTTCGCCCGGCTGGCGGCAACGCTCGGTCTTGGCGTGGCTTCGCCGCCGCCGGCCGGTCTGGCGCCCGCGCTCATCAACCATTGGGCGCGCCTGCAGGACCGATCGGCGGTTGCGAGCGCCATCGGCCGGATGCAGCGCCTGTTCGGCCGTTACGCCCTCGATCTGCAATGGTTTGCCAGGGTTCCACCGTATCGCGCCCGCCTGATCGCCGATCTCGGCACGAGAAGCTTCTACCGCCGCAAGATTACTTCCGTCGTCCGCACTTGGCGCTAGTGCACTGGCACAAACAGAGGGTACATCCTGTTTGTGCCGAAAGTGCACGCGATTCAGTATGTTGTGCAGCGACAACCTTGCTCGGGCGTGAATCACCCGATTGGGTCGCTGCACTAGCGCTCTCGCCCGCCACCACGTCCACTCCCCCTTCACCGCCATGGCCGGCAGCAACCGCCGCGCGACGGTTCATTTGGTGGTGTAGCCGCCGTTGACGAGGATGGTCTGGCCGGTCATCCACCAACCGTCCGAGACCAGCAGGCGGATAAAGGGGACGATGTCCTCGATATCGGTGAGTCCGGTCTTGGAGAACTTTGAGAGCGCTGCAGCGGTCTTGTGATAGGCGACCGCATCCGCGCCCTCGGCCGGGTAGAAGAACGGCGTGTCCATCGGGCCAGGGCCAATGGCGGTCACCGAGATGCCGCGATCGCCGAACTCCTTCGAGGCCGCGCGCGTGAAATGCTCGACCGGAGCCTTGGTGCCGGCATAGCTCGAATAGAAGGGTGTGTAGGCGCCGAGCAGCGAGGTGACGAGCGTGCAGATCTTGCCGTTGTCGTTGAGCTGCTTGCCGGCTTCCTTGATGAAGAAGAAGGCCGCCTTGGCGTTGACCGCAGCCATCTCGTCATATTCAGCTTCCGAGATCTCGGCCATCGGCTTCTTCAGCACCTTGCCGACGGTGTTGATGGCGATGTCCGGACGGCCGATGGCGGCGATGGCGTCGGCGAACAGCTTCTCGGTCGCGCTGGCCGTGATCAGGTTCGCTTGGAAAGCGGCGGCCTCGGCTCCGGCCGCCTTTACCGCGGCGACGGTCGCGTCGGCATCCGCCTTGCTGGCAGCACTGTTGTAATGAATCGCGATTGCCTTGGCGCCATGCGCGGCGAGATCGCGGGCGATCAACCCGCCGAGGTTTTTCGCGCCGCCGGCGATGATGACGGTTTTGCCTTGGATGCTGTGATCGGTCATGAAATCGGCCTCCTTTGCCGGGTGCGCGACCGCTTCGATATCGATGGCCGCTTCCAGAAGACGACAATACCGTCTAGGATTGCACGATAAAGGCGATCATTCTGACATCATTTGTCAGGAACGCCGCTCAATCGAAGTCGCCCCCTTTGGACCGTATCGACCTGTTCCGCATCTTTTCCCGCGTCGTCGAGTGCGCGAGCTTCACCCGTGCCGCCGATACGCTCGGCATCCCCCGTTCGTCGGTCTCGGCGGCGATTCAGGAACTGGAAGGCCGGGTTGGCGCGCGGCTGCTCCATCGCACCACGCGGAAGGTGTCGCCGACGCAGGACGGCACAACCCTCTATGAACGGTGCCAGCGAGCCATCGCGGAGGTTGAGGACACAGAGAACCTGTTCCGGCAGACGGCGGCACAGCCGTCGGGCCGGTTGAAGATCGATGTTCCTGGCCGGATCGGACGGTTGATCATAGCGCCGGCGTTGCCCGAGTTCCTGGATCGCTATCCGCAGATCGACGTCGAGCTGGGCGTCACCGACCGCGCGGTGAACCTGATCGAAGAGAGCATCGATTGTGTCCTGCGCGTCGGCCCGCTCAGCGATTCCGGCCTGATCGCGCGGCCGATCGGCAAGCTGCCGCTGATCAACGTCGCAAGCCCTGCCTATCTCGCACGACACGGAACGCCACAGTCGCCGGACGACCTGGCCAACCATTGGGCCGTCAACTATGCGTCGCCTTCCAGTGGCCGAGTCGAGGGCTGGGAGTGGATCGAGGACGGTGCCATACGAACGCTGCCGTTGCGGAGCCGCGTCACGGTCAACAGCGCCGAAGCCTACATCGCCTGCTGCCTCGCCGGCCTCGGCTTGATCCAGATCCCGGTTTACGATGTAAGGGGTTATCTGGACGCTGGCGAACTCCTCGAAGTGATGCCCGATCACCGCGCGGATTCCATGCCGATGGCCTTGCTCTATCCCCATCGCCAGCATGTCTCGCGCCGATTGCAGGTTTTTGCTGATTGGCTTGAAATGCTGCTCAGGCGGCTGCTCTTGTAGGCACGAAGGTTAGCGTCCAAGGAGATAGGGGAAGTCCAAGGAGATAGGGGAAATTGTCGGTGATCGACGGCCACACGCCCCTTCACCGTCATGGCCGGCGGAGGCCGGCCAACCACGACTTCCCGCAGACACCACAACGGGTTGCAAGCCGTGGATGCGCGTGCCTGACCCGCGGAACGAGTCCGCGGGGGCGCATGACGGTGGGAGAGAGGCGAGGACGTCACCGCGTACACCCCCTCCCGACCCGTCATGGCCGGCGCATCATAGCGTCCACACCCGCCTCACACCCGTCATGGCCGGCGAAGGCCGGCCATCCACGCCTTCCTTCAGCCACCACAACGGGTTGCAAGCCGTGGGTGCGCGGGTCTCTCGCCCGCGCATGACGGTTGGGAGTGAGGGGCGGAAACAGGGGCAGGCGGCGCACTGCGCCCGGCCTGGACAACACTGCGCCTCCTTTGGCATCCTCATTCAAGGGATTACATGGCGCGCCGGCACCTGAGGCGGCCCAGGGAGCGGGGGCGGCAAGCAAGCATGAGCGGGGAAACGGAAGGCGAACGTATCGCCCTTGAGCTCATCGCCGAGGAGGCCAAGGCGCGCACCGGCACCCTCGACCTTGGCCAGCTCGGGCTGACGGCGTTGCCCGAGGCGCTGTTCGCGCTCAAGCACTTAACGCGCCTCAACCTCGGGTGGGGCATTCATGACGAAGACGGCAATTGGCAAGATAACCGCAGCGACATCGCGCCGAATGCGATCGAGGGGTCGCTCGCCAGGCTCAAGCAACTCCCGAACTTGGCGGCGCTGTCACTGAGCTATTGCCAACTAGAGAGCCTCAAGGAACTCCCTGCCCTCGCAAACCTGCAAGAGTTCGATTGCTCCAGCAACAACGTAAGCAATCTCGAGCCGCTGGCCCGTCTCGTCAACCTGCAAATGCTCCATTGCGCTGGCACCGAAGTGAGCGATCTCGGGCCGCTGGACGCTCTGGCCAACCTGCATTCGCTCGACTGCTTCATGACGAATGTGAGCGATCTCAGGCCGCTGACCGGTCTCATCAACCTACAGTCGCTCGTTTGCTACAACACGACGTTGAGCGATCTCGGGCCGCTCGCCGGTCTCATCAACCTCCAATCGCTCAATTGCGCCACGACCAAAGTGAGCGATCTCGGGCCGCTCGCCGGCCTTCTCAACCTGCAATTGCTCCATTGCAATCGCAGCAAAGTGAGCGATCTCCGGCCGCTGACCGGTCTCGTCAACCTGCAGTCGCTCCGGTGCTCCGAAACCCAAGTGAGCGATCTCGGGCCGCTGGCCGGTCTCGTCAACCTGGAAACGCTCGATTGCTCCCGCACTCGCGTGAGCGATCTCGGACCACTGGCTAACCTCACCGCGATCGGAACGCTCGATCTGTCCGGCTGCCGGCTCGCCGACTTCCCGCGCTGGCTGTTGGAGCGGCCGTCACTTGAGGAACTAATCCTCTACCAAACTGAGATTCCGGGCGTGCCGGACGCGGTGCTGTCGCAACGGTACTCTGATAACTGCCTGGAATCCCTGCGCGCACATGTGCGCGATCTGGATGTCGGCGCCGCCCCGGTGCTGGACGTCAAGCTGCTCGTGCTCGGCAACGGCCGGGTCGGCAAAACCCAACTGTGCCGCCGCCTGCGCGGCGAGGCTTATGACGAAAGCGAGGCCTCGACGCATGGCATTGCCACCACCCGGGCGCCGCTGCCCGGCAGCGATGGCGGCGCGGCAACGCCGCTGCAGATTTGGGACTTCGGCGGCCAGGACCTTTATCACGGCACGCATGCGTTGTTCACGCGCGCCAATGCCCTCTTCCTCCTCCTCTGGTCGCCTGCGCTCGAAAACACGGCCGAGGAGATGGTTGACGGCATAACCTTCCGCAACCAGCCGCTCGCCTATTGGGTCGACTACGTGCGCCACTTAGGCGGCAAGCGCAGCGCGGTCGTCGTCGTCCAGGCCCGCTGCGACCGGGTTGAGGACGAGGCGCTCTGCCCGGTGTCCGAGGCCGAGCTGTTCGCTGCTTTCGGCTTCGTCCGCATGCTGCGCTTCAGCGCCCGCACCGATCGTGGCCGCGCCACGCTCGAGGAGGCATTGGCGGAGGCCGCCGCTTGGCTGCGCCAGCAGGAGGGGATCGCCACCATCGGCGCCGGCCGCGCGCGGGTGAAGGAGAAGCTGGAGGCACTGCGCGATGCCGATGCGGGGCTGCCGCCGGCAGTGCGCCAATACCGCACCTTGAGCCAGGCGCATTTCCAGGACTTATGCGCCGCGGCGGGTGGTGTCAGCTCGCCGCCGCATTTGCTGGAATACCTGCACAATGCCGGCATCGTTTTCTACCGGCAGGGGCTGTTCCACGATCAGATCATCCTCGATCAGGGCTGGGCGCTCGACGCGATCTACGCCGTTTTCCACCGGGAGAAGTGCTACCGCTGGATCCGCCGCAACCACGGCCGCTTCACCCGCGCCGACTTGGCCGATTGGGTCTGGGGGGAGCACAGCGAAGGTGAGCAGAAGCTGTTCCTCAGCATGATGCAGTCCTGCGGCGTCTGCTTCGTGCACCGCGAGGCGGCTCAAGGGCTGGAGGCGGAATACATCGCCCCCGACCTGCTGCCGGCGCGGGCGGCGATGGAACTCGAACTCGTGCAGAAGTGGGATGCGGAAGCGGAGACGGAGGAGGCGAGCTTCACCTACGCGCTGCTGCACCCCGGCCTGATCCGCAGCATCATCGCCCGCATCGGCCGCGACGCCGGGATCGCCGCCGACTACTGGCAGGGCGGTGTTTATGTTTACGAGGTCCGCACCGGCAGCCGCGGCATGATCGAGGCGGAAAAGGGCGACGCTTGGGGCGGCCGCATCCGCGTGCAGGCGCAGCGCGGCCGGGCAGGCGAACTGCTGCTGCGCTTGTGCACGCTGGTGAAATGGGAAAACTCGATTGCTGGGATCACGCCAGAGGCCGTGGCGGCGCCAGCCGGCGGGCGGTTGGACGCCGGCTTGCAGGTGCCGGGGGAAGAGGCCGCGCTGCCCGCGCCGATGACCTTCGCCCAGGAGCCATCGCCGCAGCCGGAATGGTGCGTCTCCTACGCCTGGGGAGACGAGACGCCAGAGGGACGGGGCCGGGAAGGCGTGGTCGATCGGCTCTGCGAGCGGGCGGAGGCGCAAGGCAAGACCATCCTGCGCGACAAGACGGCGATGGGCCTCGGCGAGCAGATCTCCAAATTCATGGACCGGATCGGCCGCGCCAATCGTGTTTTCATCATCCTCAGCGACAAGTATCTCACGTCCCCCTTCTGCATGTTCGAGCTGTCCGAGGTTTGGCGGAACTGCCGGCAGGACGATGAGGAGTTCCTCAAGCGCATCCGCGTCTATACGCTGCCGTGTGCCAAGATCTGGAAACTAAAAGACCAGCTCAGATACGTCGAATATTGGCAGAGTGAGTTCACGGAACTCGAGGCAATCGTTAAGAACATCAATTTTTTCAACTTAAGTGATAAGCACTTCAAGGCTTTGCAGTGCGCTCGCGCGTTCTCCCGCGACGTCAGCGGCATCTTAGGCACGGTGGCCGATATCCTGCAGCCGCGCGACTTCGAAGACCTGGTCAAGTACGGCTTTGCCGACTGACTTGGGCGCGGGGCAGGGTTCGGCCGCCGCGGCCTGCCATCGGGCTCCGCATCACCGCCGGGCGGTGCTGGCTTCGCTCTTTACACCCGCTGTTGCAGACGCTATGTTCTTGTAATGTTCTTTCTTGGCGGCAGGCAGGCGGTGGCGCCGCGCTTAGATGATGCGCCGATGACGACTGCTGGCCGCCAACAGGACGACATCCGATGCAAAAAGTACCCGGCCAAAGGCGATGAATGACGACAGATGAGGACGGGTGACGACGAATGACGACACGCGCACGCCGCTCGCCACAACAAATTGGGGCTCGGTGGCCGCGCTGCACCCAACCGGACAAACAGTTCCTGGGAATGCGGTATTCTCCTGAGATGGGGACAATCAGTGTCATCGGCGGTGCCGGGTTCATCGGGACACGGCTGTGCGCTGGGCTGGCTGCCGCCGGCGCCAGGTTCGAGATTATCGATCTGAAGGCAAGCCGGTCGTTCCCGGAAGCCAGCAAGATCGCCGATATTCGCGATGCCGATGCGCTCCGTGCGGCGATGACCGGCGAGGTGATCGTACACCTCGCTGCGGTCCATCGCGACGACGTGCGCGACAAAGCGCTTTACAGCAGCACGAACGTCGAAGGGACACGTAATGTCTGTAAAGTTGCCGATGAAATCGGGGCGCGGAAGCTCATCTTCACCAGCAGCGTTGCGGTCTATGGCTTTGCCCCGCAAGGGACCGACGAGACCGGCGCGATCAACCCCTTCCACGATTACGGTCGCACCAAGTTTGAGGCCGAGGAGGTGTTGCGCGCCTGGCGTGATCGGCGGACCGAAGCAGAACTGATCATCGTTCGCCCGACGGTTGTGTTCGGCGCGGGCAACAGGGGCAACGTCTATAACCTGTTGCGGCAAATTGCGTCGGGGCGTTTCGTGATGATCGGCCACGGAAACAATCGCAAGTCCATGGCCTATGTTGGCAACGTCGCGGCGTTTCTGCAGCACGCGATTGAGTCGAAATGCCACTATGGCGTGTTCAACTACGTCGATGCGCCGGATTTTTCAATGAAGACCCTGGTTCGCGAAGTCAAGCAAACCCTGAGCGGCTCGGCGGGGTCGCGGTTCTACATCCCGTTTCCGTTGGGCCTCGCGATCGGCCACGCCGCCGATGCCGTGGCCAAGCTTTCGGGCCGGTCCCTTCCAATCAGCGCGATCCGGGTGCGCAAGTTTTGCGCTACAACCAGTTTCGGCTCCTCCAAGGCGGCGCTGAACGGGTTCGAGGCCCCGTTCACGCTCAAGGAGGGGCTGCGTCGGACGCTCGATGCGGAATTCGTCAACCCTGACCCCAACCGCGACGTATTCTACACGGAATGAAGCGGAAAATCAGCAGGAGGGTGACGACGAGGCGGCTCGCAGTATCGGCGATCACGGCGCCGACGGCGCCATAGGCTGCCGCCAAGGCAAAGGTCAGGATCAGGTAGATGCCAGCGCCGATCACGAGGGAATCCGCGGCCGCACGCTCTCGTCCGGTCATCTGCAGAACAAGTATACGCCAAGTTGCCGCCACCGTGCACAGCTCGCCGATCACAAGAATGATCAGCAAGGGATAAGCATCGGCGAAGTCACGGCCGAACAGCGCCGTCAGGAGCAGCTGTCCAAACACGGCGAGTGTTACCGCCGCAACGATCGAACCAACCCAGGCAAGACGCGCACTCGTCACGACCATTCGGTCGAGATCCGCCTGCTTGTCCTCGGCGTGCAGACGGGCGATGAGCGCGCCAACGGGATGAACAACCATCATCGCGGGATAACCGACGAATGAAGCCATCACCAAAGCGACGCGGTAATAGCCGATTGGCGCCGGTTCCTCGAACAGGGGCAGGATGACCAGCCCGGCCTGGCCGCTCACCACTTGTGCCAGATTGGCTGCCGCTATGAGCGCGCCGCATCGGTACCAGGCGTGAAGCCGGAAGCGGGCGCCCGCCGGCGTGATCCAATCGGCGCCGTAGCGGGCCATCAGGGCAATGCCGACTAGCACGGAAGCGCCCGCTGCGACCAACTGCCAGCCCATCGCGCCCGCAGCGGTCCGTCCGGCGCCACCGGCAAAGGCGAGCCAGAGAAGCAGCAGCAGTGCAAAGGCCGCTGGGCGTATCAGCCGGTCCGGGATCTGGGCCGAAACAATGCGCTCCATCCCTTGCAGTGCCCCCTGCTGAAGCCGGGCAAGCGCCATCAGCGGCACCAGCAGGGCGGCCAGCAGATAGACCGATCGTTGCTCCGCCTGACCGAGGAGCGGCGCTATCAGGTAAACGAGGCCGGCGAGCGCCAAGGAGACCGCGCCTGCGTGCGCAAACGCCCAGATGAGACAGCCGCGGGCGTGCAGCGAGTCCCGTTGCGACGCGTACGCCGGCAGCATGCGGGCAAGCGTGGTCGGGAGGCCGGCCGACGCCAGAACCGACAGCACGTTGGCGAGGGCGAACGCGCTGGCATAGATGCCCAGCCCTTCGGGCGCTAACAAGCGCGCGAGCAGAACATTGATGAGAATGCCGATCAGGGTGAAGGCGGCGAGAGTAGCACCCGAGCCGGCACCAACGCGCGCAAGCTCGAAACGCGCGGCGCGCCCCGTTTCCGCGGCCGTCACCGTGCCCGAACCCCGGACGGCCGAGGCCGGACGGCGAACTCCCACCGCCAGAGCCCGCTCAGTCCCCACGCGATTCCCAGCAGCATCCAGAAATGGCGCCAATGAAGGGTATCGACGAAAAAGCTATTGGCGAGAATGCCGAGGAGACTGGCGAAAACCACAGCCGACAGGGAGGCGTAGCGCCAGTCGGTCACGGCGATCGACCACGCTCGCCGCATCGTCAAGAGAAGAAAGACGAGGAATGAGACAGCGCCGCCCCAGCCGCTTTCAGCAAGCACACGGACGTAGAGAGAGTGCGGCGAGTAGGGAGCGCGAAAGAGCGAGACACTCCCTTCGTAGCTCTCGCTCTGGCCGGGGCCAATACCGAAAGGATTCGCGACGGCTTCCTCGAGCGCAAGCATCTGGGCGAGGAACCGATCCTGATCGTATGCCTTTTCCTCCAGCCGGTCGGCGAGAAACTCATCGTAACCGCCAAGCGCGACAAGGGCGTACGATAAGCCAGCGACAATCGCGAGAGCGACGATCGGCAGCGACGTGCGTCGTCGAAACCGTAGCGACCAGCGTGCCTGCCTTTGACCAATCCAGCCGAGGGCGGCGAGAGCGACAAGAAGATTGAGCCAGCCCCCACGAGAGGCTGAGAGGATGATGCACACCAAGAAGGTAAGAAGAAAGAACCAACGGACGGCAGCGAATATTTTCGAAGAAAATAGTAATCGCCAGCAATATGCGCAGAGTAGAAATGCCGGCACCAGAAACGGTCCAAATACGTTCGGATCCTGGAAGAATGCTCTTGTGCGAATTTCGTCAGTTGCTCTTCCGTAGAGAACAAGATCGGAGAGAGGGTTCGGTATTATAATACAAAATATAGAAAAAATGCACCCAAACGCACAGGTGTAAACATAACCCTTCATTAGCCTTATAATAAGGTCATTTTCGGCGCGCAATATAAGACACTTGTAGAAGAAGAATGATATAATCAGGTAAACCGTAATCAATACGAACTTATAGGAGGCGTCTATGTCGGAAACATACAAAAGAGGGATTATGTTGAAAATAAAGAAAAAATTCAGCACCAGAAACGCCGGCAGCGCGCTCTCAAAAATCTTAAAGTATCCGAGAGAAAACATTGTTGCTATTGCCAATAGCATTAGAATGTCGTGAGGGCTTGGTTCTATAAAAACAAACCCGGACAAGAAGCTCAAACAGAAAACGCCAGCATTCCGCCACGTTGAGGTTCGCGATAGACCAAGGCCCCCAACCTTTGTGCTGAGCGGGTTCGAGTGCGCTTTCACTGCCAAGAGAGTGATTCCCCCTCTAATACCCTCGTGGATCGGATCTGACGCATGCCCGATCCTCCGGCAGCGCGACCAGAACGCATCGAAGGCGGCGCCACCTCCATCGTGCCTCCATCCCCATCATCCTCCAGACCAGCCGGCTGATCAAAATCCCATTATGCCCTTTAGGAACCAAAATCGGATGTGTTAGCCAACGGCAATTCGTGACTTGAGACCATTTTTGCTTCTTCGCTAAAACAGTAGCACCCAAAGCGCACCAACCGAGAGCTTTTGCTTTACCATAGATTGGGGTTTGCACTCGATATCCCAAATCGATGACCATTGAAAAGCATCTTTCAGTTGTGATAGTGTTTGCGACTAAGTTGTCAATTGGCGCGAACGCAGGCTCGTAAGTTGCGGAGTGTCCATATTGCCAACAGGGAGAACTTGCGTTTGCGCAATTATCTGAGGCGCTTTTTAGCTGTTCTGTTGAGCCGCCTCTCGATTTCGTCTGCCGAGAAAGTTGTTGCCGCCTGTGACGAGGGGCGAATATGTAGCGGAGTGCTCTCAAGCGGTCCCTCGCCGGCGGAGTCAGCCGTCCGCCGCTCTTGGTTCCATCGGGGGAGCCCGCTTGCCCCCATCCTCTAATCCTGGCCATCAGCCTCGTGCCCGCGATGACAAAGTTTCAGCTCTCGAAGGGGGACCACCGGGGGCGGCATTCGCATCACCATGGTGCACCATCTCGACCCAATGGGGAGATGCTGCCGGAACAAAGCGTCGTTATCGGCGACAGGGGGAGGCACGGGGATCATCATCCTGGTCCCGGAGCGCCGCCCAGCTCCTCTTCGGCTGTTTCGCCGGCCGGAAAGTGCTTGGTCGCAATCATCGGCAACCGCGACACTGCGCGCTTCAGGGGGTGGCTGATCCGCGACATGATCGCCGCCGGTCATCGGGTCGTGGCGATCGCGAGCGATATACCGGGGCTTGGCCAAGCGATTGAGCGCTTTGGCGCTGAGTTCCGGCCCATCTCGATGCAGCGCACCGGAATCAACCCGTTCCGTGACCTCGCGGACCTCATGGCCCTCGCGGCGCTGTTACGAGAACATCGGCCTGACATCGTTGTTACCCACGGGACAAAGCCAAATCTGCTCGGCGTCGTCGCCGCGAAACTGGCCGGGGTTCCGAGGACGTACGTCATGATGGATGGCTTGGGCTACGCCTTTGCGGGCGGGCACGAGCTGCGTCGCCTCTGCCTGCGCGCCCTCCTTAGCCTGATGTTTGCCGGCGCACTGCGGTTCGCGCATGCGATTTTCGTCCTGAACCCCGACGACAGCCGCGTTATCCGCAAATTGGGGCTCGATCGCCGATCGCGACCCGTCGTGCGAATCGGAGGAACCGGCATCGACCTGGAGGAGTTCAGTTATGCCCCGCCGGTGGCGGGCCCGCTCAAGGTTCTGATGATTGCGCGGTTGCTCCGCGAAAAAGGGGTCTTCGAGTACGCAGCCGCCGCCAAACGGCTTCGTGATCAGGGGGGTGCTTGCCGAATGGACCTTCTCGGTCCCTACGACAGCAATCCCGGCGCCATTGACGAGGACCAGGTCAACGCCTGGATCGCCGAACACCTGATCAGCTATCTCGGTGAAACCGACGACGTGCGGCCCTATCTGCGGGCGTGTAGCGTCCTCTGCTTGCCATCCTATCGCGAAGGTCTGCCGCGAACCATCCTCGAGGCGCTGGCGATCGGCCGGCCGATCATCACCACCGATGTTCCAGGTTGCCGCGAGCTCGTGATCGACGGCGTGAACGGCTTTATCATTCCGCCGCGCGATCCTGATGCGTTGGCAGCCGCCATCACCCGCTTCGTCGATCGACCCGAGCTGCTCGTCACGATGGCGAAAGCAAGCCGCGCGCTGGCCGAAGCCCGCTACAACGTGCGTGACATCAATCCCCTCATCATGAAAACCATGGGTCTGTCGCGCCCACCGTCTTCGCCCCCTCGATAGCGCTGCGGCATGGCAACGCTCATCGCCAACGGCACGGGCCAGCCCCACGACGGCGCACGTGGCGCATCGACGGATCCGATCGGCCGCGCGCAGCGATGGACCGTCGGCGTCGTTTTGGCTTTCCTCGCAGTGTTCCTGGTCGTGATGGGAAGCCAGTTCATCATGGCTTCGCTGGCAGGGTTCGCGGGCGCGCCGGTATTGGCGAAGCTCCGGCAGGCGATACCCGTGAGCGCACACGAGGCCAAGGATCTCCTCTCTGCCAAGCAAGACGAGATGAAGTGGCTCGAGAGTGGCGAAGCTGCGATCGATTCTGGACTGGCGCGGCTGCTGATCGCGGAGTCGCTCCCTGCCGACGCGAAGGAACGCGATCGCCTCGTCGCTGCGGCTGCGAGTGATCTCAAGCAGGGCTTGGCGGCGGCGCCGCTCAGTGGCCGCGGGTGGGCGCGGCTGGCCTACAGCCTTGCGGCACTGGAAGGATGGTCGCCCGCTGCAATGACGGCCCTGCGCTTCTCCATCGCCGCGGCGCCGTTCGAGCCGTCGCTGACGCTGTTCCGGCTGCGGATGGGCCTTGAGGCATGGCCGCACCTGGATGCTCGCGACCGGGCGTCGGTCCTGCAGCAGATCCGCTACGCAGCAAAGGTCGACCTCAAGGCGCTCGCCTTGCTTGCCGAGGAGCGGCAGAGCATCCCTGTCGTTCGCGCAGCGCTTCGCGATCAACCGCACGTTTTGGCCGAGCTGGATCGGCTCCGCACTCAAACTGGACGCGATCCTCAGAGGCGGTCGGGTGGCTGATCAGAGGCCCGCGTCCGGCTGCGTCGATGCACCGTCGGTTCGCTGGGGTCTGCCTGTGCGCAGGCGATACCGGCGATCAGACAGTAAGCCGCCGTCACTGCTGGGATCTGGAGACTGAAATCGAGAAGGGAATGAACGCAGACCAGGACCGTGGCACTGAACCCGATGCAGGGGTAGACGGCGTCACGACGGCGTCTGCGGGCTCCGCGCCACGTGCGAACAGCGATCGAAACGAAAACCGCAACCAGCATTACCGCTGCCGGCAGCCCCAACTCCACCGCGCTTTCGAGGTAGGTGTTGTGGGCCTTCGTGTAGCGGGGCTCCATGTCCGCTGGCCGGCGATACTCGAAGTAGGTCTCGAAGGTTCCGTATCCGGTGCCCAAGAGTGGCCGTTCTTCAATACCCTGCAAGGAGAGCAGTGCCAGCTTCCCCCGGTCATCCGGCTGGTTCCAGAGAGCTTGGTTGAAACGCTCCTCCCAGCCAGTGCTGCCGACGACAACGGCCGCCCCGAGCAGCACGATCGCGCCGGTCGCGAGACCGATGATGACCTCTCGGCGCGCACCGCGCGCGTAGATGTAGAGCGCTACCAGGCTCGCCAACGCCAGCACCGTGCTGAAAATGCCGCCGAGGGAATGGGTGAGCAGGAGCGCGCTCGCGATCAGCAACCACCCCGCAATGAGGGTCGAACTGCGGGCGATGATCGCATCGATCCCGCGGTCGACACTATCTGCCAGATCATCCGTGTTGGCCATCCGGCCCTCAACCCTCGCGAGAATAAGTCCACTTACGCAGACCAGAGCGAGGCCGGCATAGGTTGCGAACGTGTTGCGGTTCACGAATGTGCTGCTGAGGTCGTCTATTGCGGTCGCTTTCGGGAACCAAAGAACCATCCTGATTTCAGAGAGTTCCACGACCAAACCATAGAGAGAAAAGGCAACTGCGGCGAAAACGAGTGCCTTGATCATCATCTGCGCGGCGCGCCGGTCACGGCCGTATTGCAGCGCGAGCCAGAAGATCGCCCCATAGGTAATCAAGCGCGTCAGGGCGGCGCTGGTCGTTGCAGGGTCAACGGTGATCCGGGAACTGGGCGCGGCGTTGAAGGCGCTTGCGGGCCATGACCATGCGGGGTGATGCCAGGAATCGGGTGTGGCCGACACCATCTGCAGGACGATCCACGCGACGACCAGGAAAAAGGGGAGGAGGGTAGGCCAGACGGCAGTCAGTGGCACGGCCAGCGGAGCCTTCCCGGCGAGAAGCCGGAAACACCAGATACCGAGAACGCAGCCGATGCCGACAGCTAACAAACCCCAGCTCCACGGGTAAACGCACCCGAGCGGCAACGGCGTCAGAACGACGAGAGCAACAAAAAAGTGAAGCATCCCGGCTACGAGCTTACGATTTTCAGATCTTCATCACAGGAGCGCGCCGGCAACGCAAGGAAAACCGCGCCCTGGCCGGCCCGCTTGCTGCCGATTGACCAAGGGCAGCCATCCATATGATACGATAGTGGAAAATGGCGCTGTCTCGGTGGCGTATGATCCGGACGAACCGGCGGTACGATCTCTTTATCAATAACAGGTCCTGCCGGGTGGCGGATCCGCGGAGGGCGTAAGGCGTGCAGATGGACAGAGCGAATTTGACGCCAGCGTATCCATCGGTTTGGGCCGCCGAGCGGTCTTACGATATCCGCGAGCTGACCAGAATTGTCCGGCGGCGCAAAAGCATCGTCATCGGCACGGTTACGCTGATACTTGCGTTGACGGTCTTCTTTCTCTCGCAGCTTACGCCCACGTACAGGGCCGAGGCCCTGGTTATCGTTGAGAGCCGAAAGGCCAATATTGCTGACTTGCGAGAAATACTCACCGACGTCAGTGCGAACCAGGAGACGACGCGGAATGAAATCGAGGTCATTCGTTCACGAACCCTGGCCCGCCGGGTGATCGAACAGCTCGGGTTGGCGGAGCGCGACGAATTCACCTCCTCGCGTTCGCGGTCGTTGCTGGAAATAGCATCGAAGGCAGCGGCGCTCGGCGGCAAGGACGACACGAATCCCGGCTCAGCCGACCGCCAGGCGCTTGAGGCACGGGCGGCGCGCGCCGCCAGCCTCGACGAGGTCGTGGATGAATTTCTCAAACACCTGGATGTTCGCCCGACCAAGGCATCGCGCGTGATCTCGGTCCGGTTTCAGTCCCGCGATGCCCAGCTTGCCGCCGACGTAGCCAACGCCGTCGCCGACACCTACACGAACCGCTTTATCGAGACAAAGATTGCGATCGCCGAGAAGGCCACCGGCTGGCTCAAAGGCCAGGTCAAGGCGCTCCGCGAAGCGGTGGCGCGCTCTGAGAAGGCGGTCGAGGCATTTCGGACCCAGTCCGGCCTGTTGCGCGGCAGCCAGGTCACGCTCATCAGCGAGGAGATCTCCGAAATCAACCGGCGGCTGGCGGCTGCCAGTGCGGACCGGGCGCAAGCGACGGCGACCTTGAACGAAGTGCAGGCCCTGCAGAAAGCCAGCAACATCGAGGCGGCGCAGGCCATCATGGAGTCTCCGGTCGTTCAGCAATTGCGCATTCAAGAAGCCGCGGTGCTGCGTGAACTGGCCGAACTATCGATCGAACTGGGTGAGCGCCATCCAAGGGTCATCAATAAGAAATCCGAGCTGGAAAAGTTTCGCGCCAAGATCGAAGCTGAGATGGAACGGGTCCTAAAGGGCTATGCGACAGCAGTCTCAGTCGCGACAGCGCGAGAAGACAGCCTCGAGCGTGAACTGAACAAACTAAAATCGAAACAGGCCCTGGCCAATAGTCGTGAAATTGAACTTCGGGAACTGGAACGCGAAGCGGAGGCGAATCGCAAGCTTCTTGAGACGTTCTTGACCCGCTTGAAGGAGACGACGCCGCAACTGGATACGGAAATGCAAGTCCCGGGCGCGACCGTCCTCTCTCCAGCGGCTGTGCCTCTCCGCTCATTGCCGGATAAGCGGATCGTGCTTGCGGTCGCAACGATCATCGCGCTCTTGCTTGGCTTGGGCCTTGCCCTCATGGCCGAGCGCCTCGACTACGGCTTTCGCCATGCCGAACAGGTCTCGGAGGCAACCGGACTGCCGGTGATCGCGCACCTGCCGGTGGCGCGCAGTGGCCGTGACGGTCCCGAAGCGGCGATGCTCGATAGCCAGCCGTCGCTGTTCCTCGAAGGCATTCGCTCGACCTACATCCAGCTGGCGCTACGCAGCAAGCGGCCGGCGATCCGCAGCCTTCTCGTCACTTCGTCGATGCCAAAGGAAGGCAAGACGACGTTGGCGATTGGCCTGACGCGGGCGCGGGCGATTGCCGGCCATCGGGCGCTCCTGATTGATGCCGACCTGCGCCGGCCGTCGGTCCATGTCCGCCTCAAACTCGCGCGCGAGCCCGGCCTGGTCGATCTCCTTGTCGGCGATGCAAGCCTGGAGCAGGTCCTCCAGCGCGACGAACCGACCGGAGCGTTCGTGATCGCGTCCGGCAGTGCAGCCCGCGATCCCTCCGATCTGCTCGGATCCAAAGCCGTGAAGGCGTTCCTTGATCAGGCGTGTGAGTCCTTTGACCTTGTGGTCTTGGACTCGTCACCATTGATGAGCGTATCCGACGCGTGCAACTTGGCGCCCCTGGCCGAGGAAACCGTGTTCGTCATCCAATGGGGCAAGACGGGTCGCGAAGTGGTGAAGCTTGCACTTGAAAAGTTGACCGAAACGCAAGGCGTGCCGAGAGGGATCGTGTTGTCGCGGGTCGACACCGCCAAGATCAGGCTTTACGGCTATGGAGACGCCGCCTACTACGATCGGACAGTGCGCGAATACTATACGCGTGGATCAGCTTAGTTGCGAAATCGGCGAGAGATATCTTATGAGGCCACTGGCCCTGTGGTGGTTGGCTCGACCTATAGATAGAATAGAACATCGATACGAAAGTTATCGAACAGCGGGAGGAGCGAGCGGAGATGGGCGCGAACAAGGGAGCGGTCGTTCGAGGTCTCGGAGCTGCAAGCGCGTGGCTTGTCGCAGCCGTGCTGGCGGCCCCTCCGGTTGGGTCGGCCGAGCTCACGACGATCGGTGAGACTGCGGCGCGGATTGGCGAGACGTCTCTGGTCGTCAAGTCAGTTTCGGGCGTGCTGCCGGCCGGCCGGCGTGCGCTCGCGATCACCGATCCGGTGTATTCGAACGAGGTCATCGAGACCGGCGCCGAGAGCGCGGGGCGCTTTGTCTTCGTCGACAAGACCGAGCTCGCCACCGGCCCCAATTCGCGGATTACCCTCGATCAGTTCGTGTTCTCCAGCGACCCCGGCAGCCAGAAAGCGGCAATCGGCTTGACCAAGGGGTTCATGCGGCTCGTTACCGGCTCGATGGACAGCAAGGCCTACGAAGTAAAGACTTCGGGTGCTGTGATCGGCTTCCGCGGCACGTCGGTGCTGATCGAGCTGAAGGGTGACCAGGCGATCGAAGTGTGGTGCATCGGCGGCGTCGCCGTGCAGGCGACGGCGGTCGCACCAGACGGGACCACGACGACACTCCAATGCCCGGTCGGATCGGCAATCGGTCTTTCGGCAGGAAGCTCCTTGGTCTGCGGGCCGCCGAGCGCGGGCATTCAGGTGAACAACGCGAACATTACGGCGACCATCGCTTTCTTCGGCGACAGTCCACCGGCTGACACGTTTGGAACCGTGACTTCCCAGCAGCCGGCGATAACAAACGCGGCGCAACAGGCGGCGGCATCGGAAGTCAGCACCGGTGCCTCCTGCAACATTGGCTGTTAGGGGGATGGCATGAAGGCGCCAGCACGCGTTGTTATCGGCCTGATCGGCGCTTTGGCCGTGAGCGGCTGCCAGGGCGGGTCCGATCAACCGGCAGCCGGAGCGACGACGGCTTCGCGACCGGCCGCCGGCGAGACCCCTTCGACCATCGAGGGATCATTCACCAGCGGCCGTTTCCAGGTGCCGCTGCCGCCCGGCCGTTGGCAGGTTGCCTATTCCCAGGAAGAGAAGCTCGAGGCCGGCCGCGCCTGGCGGCAGGTGCTGATCAAGGAACAGGAATCGGTGGTCTATCAATCGGTTCTGATCTACCGGTCGGAACTGGAGGGCGGCCGGCGTTATCGTCCGCGTGAGGCCTGTCGCTACGAGGGCTATTTCTCCAGCGCTGAGACTCAAATCGGCCTCGGTGCCGGCGACTGCCGTCAGGTGCGCGTCGTCAGCTTTGGCCTCGCCGGCCCCCCCAACCCGGTCAGCCTTGTCTTCCAGGCGATCCGGGACAAGTACCAATATTTCGCGCCGGCAGCGATGCTCGGCTCCCGCCACATCCGTTTCGCCGGCCGCGATCAGCTTCAGGTCGATTACCTGTGGACGCCCGAACTCCTGCTGCCACCGGAAGCGGGAGGGGTCTGGCGGGTGCAGGACTGGTCGAATGAGGCGGTTCGTCAGGACGGCCGCAAACTCGCGATCATGAAGAACCTGCAGCGCTGGAGCGAAGATTGGCACCCCAGATTTGTGAACGCCTTCCCGATGTAGCCTTCCGGTTCGGTGAAGGCGTTGGCGCCTATTTGCCGGCCATAACGATGCGGGTGCCGCTTTCACCCTGCTTCAGCCTGTTGAGATGAAAGGCGGCGAGCGCATCGTCCGGATGGTCCTGGCAGACAGCCTCGAAGGCCGCCAGTGCTTGCTCGTCGCCGACTTCGAGAAGCCGGTAGGCGTGTAAGTAAGCCTCTGTCTGCGGCGCATGGAGAAGGCCGTCGACAAGCGGCTCGAAGGTTTCGATCGCTTCCGTCTTGCCTTTGAGGACCAAGGCGCCGATCGGCCGGCCGGCAAAACGCTCGCAGAGTTGAGCGGTCGAGCCGCTGACGCAGACCCGGGTTCCGAAGAACTTGTTCGCACTTTCCAGACGGGCAGCGGTGTTGATGGCATCGCCATGCGCGGTGTAATCGAAGCGCAGAAACCCGCCGAAATTGCCGACGACCGCCGGGCCTGAGTTGACCCCGATCCGCGTGATGCCGAACGGAATCCCTTCCGCCCGCTTGCGCTGGGAGAACGCTTGGCCAAACGCATCCATCTCGAGCGCGCAATCGACCGCGCGCTGGGCGTGGTCGTGTCGCGTTACCGGCGCACCGAAAATGACGTGCAACGCATCGCCTACGATCTTGTCGATGGTGCCATCGTGCTTGAAGGCGATGCGCTCCATGGCGTCGAGATACTCGTTCAACAACGGCACGATGACATCCGGAGCCGACCGCTCAACCAGGGACGTGAACCCCTCGAGATCGGTGAACACGAAGGTCATTTCCTTGCGCTCGCCGCCGAGGCTCAAGAGAGCGGGGTTCTTGACCAACTCTTCGACCAGGTTGGGGGAGACGTAGGTTGAGAACGCCGAGCGGATCCAGCGCTGCTCGCGCTCGGTCTGCATGTGCCGCAGCAGCGACGACGTCAGGTAGACGGCGACCACGATCATCGCCGGCACAAGGGGATTGAACAGCATGCCGTGGTCGGCGAACGCGAACCACGACCAGGCGAATGCGAGCGCCAGCGTGATAGCGCAGATGACCGCCATCCACAGGGCTCCCACCCATGGCCCGATAACGATGATCAGGATGCCGAGGCCGACCATCAGCAGCACCTCCGCCCCTTTCGCCCAATCGGGCCGGACGAGGTGAACGCCGTGGATGACCTGTTCGATGAACTGGGCATGCAGCATCACGCCGGGCATCTCTTCACCGAGCGGTGTTGCATGAAGATCGTGCAGGCCCGTGGCCGACGTGCCGATCAGGAGGATCTGTCCTTCGATGGTTTCGGGATCGACCTCGCCGGCCAGCACTTTCCAGGCGGGAATCGACCGTTCGGGTACCGATGGGGTGAAGTAGATCGAGACCTGACCGTGGGCATCGGTGGGCACGGTGAACGCGCCGATACGCACGCTGGTGATCCCGGTGGCGGCACCGAAGTTGGTTTCACCGCTGGCGCCGGCGGTCTTGATGACGAACGTGGTTGCGCCCTGAGCCACGCGCAGCGCTTCCGCCGCTAAGGAGGGGTAGAGGCTATTGCCAAGCCGCAGAACCAGCGGCACCTGCCGGCCGACACCGTCAAGGTCGCGAATGACATTGATCGCGCCGTTGCCGCTGGCAGCGCTCTCGATCATCTCCAAGGTGCTGACTGCCGTTTCGAAGGCCGGCACGTAAGCCGCCGGGTCGGTTCCGGCGATGGCGTATCCGGCCTTGAGCTGAGGCACGCGCACGCCGCCCACCGCCGCCAGCGCAAACGCCGTTACGACGTTGGCCGAGGCCACCGCGTCGCGCAGCCGCTCGTCGTTGTCGGGGAGCTCCTCGATCAGCATCCGCAGCGCCGGCTGGTCGCCCCACTCCGGCAGCACTCGCGAGGGCGAGGTTCGATCCGGCTCGGCGAACAGCACGTCGAACGCGATAACAGCCGCCCCGAGGCGGTGCAGTGCCGCTACCAGCTCGGCGACGCGCGTTCGCGGCCACGGCCATTGGCCGATGCGGCGCAAACTCTCCTCGTCAATATCGATAACCCGCACCGGTGCCGGCTGGTAGGTGCGCGGCCTGATCCGCTGGTAGGTATCGAACACCGGGTTGCGCAGGTGGCTGAGCCACAGCGGCTCGTGAAGATGAATAACCGCCGCAGCGACGATGATAAGAAGGCAGAACCAGATCCGTGCTAGACCTATGGTTGACGACACCGTCAAATTTCTCGCGTTCTACGTCCAAGCGTGAGTGAAAGATCGGCACATCTTTATCTGCCGCCCGTATTCGCATAGAATACCACGTCAATTCGGCGGAGAGGCGACCTTATGCCGGCTTTGTTGCGGGTCCCGAGCGTTCGACGGCGGCTTGTTCTGCTCTCGGTATTGGCGATCTTCGGCCTGGGCGCGAATAGCGCTTCGGCGATCGACACACAAGCCTTGATCAACGAAGTCCAACGGGGTCTTGCCGCCGGCGAACCCGGCAAAATCGGCGTGATCTGCGCCAATGCCGACGTCTCTGCCGAGAGCGCCCTCACGGCGGAGCAGCGCGAGGCCGTGGTGACCGAATTCGTGGAGGCGTGTGGCGGCGCGGCGGCCGATCTCTCCACTTGCCCGGCTTGGACATCGTTCTTTGATGCCTACCAGAATACCTTGGCAAGCCTGGGGACGAGTGACGGACTGATTGCGGCCGACGTCGCGAAGTGGAACGGTACGGTAGCTGCCTTGACAGAGCCTGCCGGCGGGCCGGGCGGCACCACCAATACGGCTTCAAACTTTCCGGGCGCGGCCTATGCGACCGGCAGCGGTATCTACCCCGGGTACGTGACGCCAGGCCAATCAGCGGCAGGAAGTGGCACTACCGATCCCGACGGCAGCCCGACCCAGCTGCAATAACGCTCGTGCACGGACACAAACAGAGCGTACATCCTGTTTGTGCCGAAATTGCCCGCGATTCACTATGTTGTGCAGCGACAACCTTGCTCGGGCGTGAATCGCGCGATCGGGTCGCTGCACTCGTGGTTCGATGCTGACGGATGAATCCCATCCGTTGGCTGAATCGAACCACCAGATCAATAGGGTAGTGGATCGACCGATCTGACGTTTGGGATGGAAGCGTCAGATCCGATCCACTAGCCGATCGAGCCGATTTCGAAGTCCTCTGCGGCGAAATTGCCGACCGTGCCGTTGACCAGCAAGATGCTGCCGCCGAAGTCCCTCAGATCGATTTGAACGAACGCACTATCGTATTGCGTGATGAGTTCGAGCTCCTCCAACAGGTCGAAACTGAGCTCTACGCCTTCGTAATAATAGTATTCATCCCCCTGGTAGTAATAATTGTAGAGTGCAATGGTGTCCGTTCCCTGCTCAAAGTCGAAGATCGTTTCGTAGTCGCCGAATTCGCGCCAGAAGACAAACCAGTCCGCCCCCGCCTGGCCATACATCTGATCCGGTGCGGGGACAGCCTCCACATCTCCATCCCAGCCATCGTTTCCATAGATGCTATCGGCGCCAGCGCCTCCCTTGACGAGATCCTGGCCGGCATCGCCGTAGATCGCTTCGTCCTCGGGTCCGCCGGTAATCGTGTCGTTGCCGCTATTGCCGGACAAGACAAGCGACGACCCTCCTTCGCTATGGGAGACCGAATTCGGGCCCTTGATCGTGTCAGCCGCGCTGGATCCGTAAACCCCATACACGTCCAGGAAATCGACGTCCGTGAAATCGAAGTTGACCGCCGTAGCGGGCCCGGCTGCGAAGATGGACCCAAAGTTGAGATTAATCAGTTCAACGCCTGAAAGGTCCGTCGATGGAAAGGCGCTGAGCCCGAGATCGCCGTTCCACTGGAATTCGTCGTAGCCGGCGCCGCCGCTGATACTGCCTTCCAAGATGCTTTCTTCGGAAGCGGCGCTGACATTGATGACGTCATTCTCTGTGCCGCCGGCAATGGTATCGCCGTTGGAACCGAAAATCGTATCTTCGCCGGCGCCGCCGTAGAGCGAGTCGAGTTTGTCGTCAGATCCCCCGGAGTAACGATTCCCACCGTCGATGAAATCGTTGCCGCCACCGCCCCAGATGCTGTCGCTGTCGGCGCCGCCGATCAGTTCGTCGTTGCCGGGACCAGACCAGACCGTGTCGTTGCCGGTGCCGCCATCGACAGTCACGTCATGCGGATAGGGATTGGCACTGTTGGTGAGGTCGATGAGATCGTTGCCGCCGCCGGCATTGAACGCCAAGACGTCATCGAACCGATAGCCAGCGTTCGAGCCAACCTTCAGGTAATAGGCGAACACTTCCGAGCGCGCGGTGCCGTTGAGCGTAAAGTCGCCTTCCGTCCCCTGGTAGAATGCGAGCGAGGCATCAAGGCCGGCGACGCTGGCGCTGACGCCCTGATCGACGTTGGTGGCAGTGCCGCTCTTGAATGTCCCGCTGCGAATGTAGTTCATTGCGTTCCTCCCCAGATCCGCCTTTTTTCCTAGTAGCATGGGACAATCGAGCACGTCCAGGCGCAAGTCAGTCGCACTCGCGGGATCACAACGGTAAACCTGTGCGCGCTGCGACGGCACCGTCAGGAAGCGACCAAACGCGCGTCATTGCGAACGCGAGCGAAAGCGGAGGAGGAAGCAATCCAGCTTCTCCCTGCGAAGGCGAAAGGGCGCTGTCCCGCCTGTCCGGTCAAAGGGTGGGGCTGTCCAGCCGTCGCACCGGCATGAGCCCGAGTGTTGGTCTGGTTAACGACTTTTCAGCGCGATATCGCTTAAAGATCGGCTCGCCACAACCAGATCCCCGCTGCGCAATGGCAAAGCATTAAACCCCCGGCCATGAACATCTTGACGTCGCTGGCTCCTGATGCGCGCTTCGATGTCGTCGTCATCGGCTCAGGGTTTGGCGCGTCCTTCTTTCTGTACCGGTTTCTCGCCAAGGCGAAGCCCACGGTACGGATCTTGGTGCTGGAAAGGGGGCCCTACCGTGATCATCAGCGGCAACGCGAAGAGGGCAGGAACGCCGCGATCGCGGCGATGGAGAGCGTCCGCGTTGGCGAGGGACACAAACCGTGGGCGTTCACGCTTGGGTTCGGCGGCGGCACCAACTGCTGGTGGGGGCAGACGCCGAGGATGCATCCTTCCGATTTCCGCCTACTCAGCAGCTATGGCGTCGGCCGTGACTGGCCGTTGAGCTACGATGACCTTGAGCCCTATTACGTCGCAGCAGAACGGATCATGGCGGTATCCGGCGACCCGGCGAGCGCCGGTCTCTTTCCGCGGTCAGCGCCCTTCCCCCAGCCGCCTCACCGGGGGACGTCCGCCGACCGGATGATGCAACAGGCGCAGCCTCTCCATCACTTCATCGGTGCGACGGCGCGCGCCCGCGTCGCCACCGAAAGCAGGAACGCCTGTTGCTCGTCGGCAACCTGCAACCTCTGTCCGGCGGACGCAAAGTTCACCGTGCTCAATGGAATGCAGGCGACCTACGGCGATCCGCGGGTGTCGATCCTGGTCGATGCCGAGGTTCTCGCCCTGGACCATGTTGGCGATGACGTGACCGGTGTCCGCTTCATGCACGGCGGCGCGCAAGTTTCGATCCGCACCGAGCTGGTGGTTCTCGGGGCGAACGCGATCTTCAGCCCGCATATTCTGCAGAATTCGGGCATCGGGGGCGGGCTCTGCGGTCGCGGGCTGAACGAGCAGCTCGGGGCGACGGTGGAGGTGCTGCTCGATGGTCTGGATGCCTTCGACGGCAGCACGATGAGCACGGGCGTCAACTACCTCCTCTACGATGGTGCGCATCGCCGCACCGCCGGCGCCGTCATCGTTTTCACGCGCAACCACTGGTGGGACGGCCTCCGAACGGAGTTCGGCCGCTGGCGACAGACGCTGCCGCTGCTTCTGGTTGCCGAAGATCTGATCGATGACGGGAACCACGTCGGTCCAGCCGACAGCAAGGGGCGCCCGCAGCTCCACTGCCCGGGAGCGAGTGATTATGCCCGCGCAGGGATCGGCCGGATGATCGAGCGGTTGCCGGACCTGCTGCTGCCATTGCCGGTGGAGGCAATTCACTTCCGCGGCTGGCGGCGAACCGAATCCCATGTGCAGGGCACGCTGCGCATGGGCGCCGACCCGCGCACGTCCGTCGTTGATGCCGACCTGCGGCATCATCGCTTTCGCAACCTGGTGGTCGTCGGAACGGCAGTGCTCCCCACCTGTCCCGCCACCAATCCGTCCCTGACCGCGGCGGCGCTGGCACTCCGGGCCGCTGATCGTTTGGCGTGACAGAAGGTTATGACGTGACGAAGCCCTTGTGCGTAACCCGCCGCACCTTGTTGTCAGCCGGTTTGGCGAGCCTGATCCCGCTACCGTCTGCAGCGGCCGAAGAGGCCATCATCCCCCGGATCATTGCCGAGCGGGCCGGCTATGTTCGTATCGCTCCCGACGACGTTCTTGCCTTCGCCCGCGATTGGTGGCGTGCGCGCGACGCGAGCGACCACCACAAGGCCCCCGTCATCGAGTTCTTGCTGAATGCACCGCGGCTCTATTTCAGCCCGCTGGTGCGCTGCCTGTTGCCTGCGTCCACTGCGCGCGGGATCGATGTGTTCGAGCGCAAAGTGACAACGGATTTCCTTCTGTCGACCCGGTTTTTCGATGACCCTGGGAGCGAGCGACCGCTCAGTTACGACGGCCTCGACCAGGCTTGTGGCAATCCCTTCGCCGAGTTCTGACCCACGGTCAGCTGGATTGCGATGAGAGACGATTGCGCCAGTAGTCTGGCGTGCGGCTGCTGAACGACGCAGCGCGCTACCTGTGACCTGTGACAGCTCCCTGACGATCCTTAGCGTTTCGCTTGACAGCGCATCTCGGGGGCGCCGTAGCCCCAGGTGACCAGGGCCTCCCCATGGTGCTCCCACAGCGTTTCGTTCTGCCCTTGATACTTTGCGCCGCTGGCGGCCGGCTGTTGCACCATCCACGAGGTCTGGTCACCACGCTCGGTGATGGCCGACGGCGGCTCGGTCTGGAAGAAGGTGGCGACCACTTCGTTTGCCGGCTGTCCGTCACAGGTGTAAAACACCGGTCCCGTAAAGGAAACCAGCCGATACCGGGCTTGTAATTCGGCAATGCGGAGTGTGTAGGACTCTTCAACGCATCGCCGCTTATCGTCACTCTTCCAACACTCGTTGCGCCCCTTGATCCAGCCACGCTGCCCTGCCTTCAGTACCGGCGGGTGTTCATTCGTCGCTTTCTTTGTCGCCGCGTCATAGACCACGGTCATTTTTCGATCCAGCGCGGACAACGGGTCGTCTTTGCAGATTATCTCTTCGATGCTGCCTGTTTCGACCTTGGCGCAGTCGAACGAAGGACCCGCTGCGAGGACTGTGTCCGGAACCCACACAATGCACAGCGCAAGCAGCATCAGGTTGCCCGCGGTTCCAGGAAATCGCGACGTCAGTTGCATCATCAGGACTCCACCTCGACAACCGGCGCATGGCGCTAAACGAAGCGCCAGCGTTCTTGAATACCACTGCGATGGTCAAGCGGTTTCTGTTCGGTCAAGCAAGCGTAGCCTCAATGGAGCGTGAGCGACTTCCACGTCCGCTGCCGCGGCCGAAACCTCACCTTGCTCCACGGATATCGCGGTGCGCTCGGATCGCCTTCGCACACGCGCGGGTTAGGATCCGTCCTTGCGCTTGGAAACGATGTTGAAATCGCGGTCGAGCTTGATGCTATAGGTCGCACCACCACAGATGACGCCCTCCGCTTCAAAGCCCGGCTCCTCGGCGTCCAACGACTGCAGGGCCGTGCAGCCGGCCGCCTTCAGCGCGTCGATCGCTTTGGCGAGTTCCTCGAACGGCGCGCTGCGATCACGCGCTTGCGCCCCGGCGGCAAGTGAAACTGTCGCCAGCACTATAAGCAGGGGCAGAAGCTTCATCGTTGTCCTCCTCCGTCCGATGGCCCGCTCTCGCGCACACGTCCGCAGTTCGGCCAGGCCAATTCGTCCTCGTGAGCGGCCATCCTAAGCGGGCGGCTCTGCCGACACAAACGCTCCGGGAGGTGCGCGCAGGCAGCGCTCCGCCGGCACCTTACGAATTCGTAAGCAGCGCTCCCGGCTGCGGTAAGCCGGCGGGGGTTATGACTCCAGACCAGCACGCTGATCGGGCTGATGGGAAGGAGTGATGAGCATGAACCCGATACTGCCAGACTTTCGCGCCGCGGCGTTTGAGAAAGGCGCGCCGATCGACAACCCGTACTTCCCCGTCACCCCCGGCACCATCCGGAGCTATTCGGGGAGCAAGGAAGAGGGCGGCGAAATCGAAACGGAGAGCAATGACCTCTTCGTCACCTTCGAGACGAAGAAGATCAAGGGCGTCGAAACGACCGTCGTCCGCGATACGGCGTACCATGACGGTGTCTTGGTCGAAGATACCCTCGATTGGTACGCCCAGGATGCTGACGGCAACGTCTGGTACCTTGGCGAAATCGCCTACAATTACCGCTATGACGATGCGGGGGATTACACGAGCACCGACACCGACGGTTCTTGGACCGCGGGGAAAGGCGGCGCCAAGCCGGGTTGGGTCATGCCGGCACAGCCCGAAGTCGGCGACAGCTACTATCAGGAGTTCGCCCGCGGCATCGCCGAGGACGAGGGCCGCGTCGAAGCGGTCGATGAAGAGGTGACCATCGCCCTCGATACGTATGACGACGTTCTGAAGACGCTCGACACGACCGCTCTCGAGCCGACCGCGCGAGAGTTCAAGTACTACGCGCCGGGCGTCGGCCAGGTGCTGGCGGAAGAGGGTCTCAACGCCCAGAACGAGGCGGATTTTGTCGTTGAGCTGCAGGAAATTCGTCAGGTCGTCGAAGATGACGAGGACGATGACGCGGAAGATGACGATGATGATGACAATGACGCCGATGACGCTGACGATGAGGCGGGTGAGGGGGATCACGAGTTCGATTTGAGCGATCTGTCCGAAGGCCAGCCGCTTGCCGGTGCCGATCAGGCCGACGGCCCTGATGCCGATGATTTCGAGGGCGAGGGGGCCGACAAGTACGTGACCGTGCTTGGTGGTACGACCGACCTCGATGACGCGCTCGGCGCCTACACCTTCGATCTCCACAGCGGCCGCATCCGTGAGGGGATGATCCTCTATGCGTCAAGCGAGGAAATCGAAGCCGGCGACAGCTTCGCTCTCAAGGTGCGGGACGGTAAGGGCCTTGGCTTGTTTGCCGTCGCCGACGGCGGCGAACTCGGTGTCGACCTCTCGACTTACGAAGACGGTGGCCTCTTGTTCCGCAATATTCTCACCGGCCGCAAGGCCACCATTGACGACGGTCTGGCGCCGCTGGTCCTCGACAGTGACGGCACGCCGCTGCCAATCCAGCCGCTGCATGTCGTCGGCAACGACGACGGCTTCAACTTCCTCAACCCGGTTGCCGGCGTGCACGCGGTTGAGCTCGAAAGCGAAGCGCTGGGCGAGGAGGACGACGTCCTTCTCCTGGGCTTTGAGGACAGGCGTGTCACTGACCCCGATTGGGACGGCGATTACAACGATCTGATCGTTGCGGTGAGTGAAGAGCCGCTCTCGGCAGACCTGGTCGAAAACCTGCTGGCAGAACTGCAGCCCGTGCCGGTGGCGGACGCCTTGATCGCGTGAGCCCCGATTGCAGGCTTGGAGATCAAGCAACGCAGGCGGCGGGCGGCCTCAGCGCCGGCCGCCGCTTCTTGCCGGGTTCCGTGCTATTATACGGCGCGCCGTGGTGAGCAAACGGCCAGAAGCGCCGAAAAGATACGTCGGAGGTGCAAAGCAGCGGTGAAGATCCTGCTCATCGAAGACGATGACGAGACCGCCGAGTTCATCAGCCGCGGCCTCAAGGAACAGGGCGACGTGATTGATCGCGCGAGCACGGCGCGCGACGGCATGTTCCTCGCGGGTGATGGCCAATATGATGTGCTGATCGTCGATCGCCTCCTGCCCGGCATGGACGGCCTCAACGCTGTCAAACTGCTGCGGGAGGCTGACGTCGCGACGCCGGTGCTGTTCTTGAGCGCGCTGAGCGGCATCGACGAGCGGATCAGGGGCCTTGATGCCGGCGGCGATGACTATCTCGTCAAGCCCTTCGCGTTTTCGGAACTGACGGCGCGGCTGCGGGCGCTGGTGCGCCGGCAGCCGCTCAATCCGCAAAACGGCTCCTTACGCGTCGGCGAGCTGACGCTTGACCGGCTGACCCGCCGGGTCGAGCGCGCCGGCGCCGGCATCGAACTGCAGCCGCGGGAATTCCGCCTGCTCGAATACCTGATGCTGCATGCCGGCGAAGTTGTCACCCGAACGATGCTGCTGGAGCATGTCTGGGATTACCATTTCGAGCCGAAAACGAGCGTCGTCGAGACGCACATGAGCCGTTTGCGTGCCAAGGTCGACAAGCCCTTCGGCGTCGAACTGATCAGGACCGTTCGTGGAGCGGGTTACGTCATTGCTGCACCTCCGTAGCGTCCTAGCATCGGCCTCGTTTCGCCTCACGATCGCCTGCGCCGGGGCCTTCGTTCTGGTGGTGCTGATCGTATTCGCCGTCGGTGGCATCGCCACCGTCCTTGTTCTGGACCGCGAGCTGAAGTCGCAGGTCGAAGATGAGTTTGCCGACTTGAAGGACGTCTTCGCGACGTCGGGCGAGGCAGGCCTTGTGCGCGCGATCGAAAATCGGCAGCGGTCGGTCTATACGGAGGGCCTGTCCTACCGCCTGAGCACCTTTGGCAACCGCCTTCTCGCTGGCAAAGCCTTCCTGCCGGATTTCGCCGAAACCTGGACCGAGTTCGTGCCGCCGGGTAACGACGAGGACGAAGTTCACGCGTCCAGGGCCGTCCGCCTTTCCGACGATCTGTGGCTTGCGGTGGCGATCGATCGGGAATCGCTCAAGGATTCGATCGATCACCTGTTGACGGGGGCGGCCTGGACGCTCGCGATCGCCCCCTTGCTCGCCCTCCTGTGCGGCTGGATGATGAGCATGATGGTGCTGCGCCGGATCGATGCCGTAACCCGCACCACCGTCCGCATCCGCGAGGAGGGGCTGCAGGCCCGCGTGCCGCTCTCCGGCTCTGGCGACGAGTTCGACCGGCTTGCGAGCAACATCAACGCCATGCTGGACAGCATCGAAGCCCTGACGAGAAACATCGAACAGGTTTCAGCCGGCGTTGCGCACAACCTCCGCTCGCCCCTGTCGCGGCTGCGCAATACGCTCGAACGGCTGCGGCAGGAAACCCATGAGCCAAAGCTGCTTGCCGTTGCCGATGGCGCGAGTGAAGAGGTGGCTTCGATCCTCAAGACGTTCGATGCCCTCTTACGCATTGGCCAGATCGACTCCGGCACGCGGCGCGCCGGCTTCCAGCCGGTCGACTTGTCGGCGCTGGTCACCGATCTGGTTGACACCTACGAGCCGGTGACGAGCGCTGCCGGCAAACGCCTCACGGCTGCCATCCCGCCCGACATCCGGATCCACGGCGATGCCGAGCTGCTGGTGCAGATGATCGCCAATCTCGTGGAGAACGCTGTGGAGCATACCCCAGAACACACAAATATTGCGATCGGGTTGGCCGGCCAGAGCCAGGTATCGCTGACGGTAGCCGACGATGGTCCTGGAATTCCGGCGGAGGAACGCCGTCATGTCCTCGAACGCTTCTACCGTCTCGACCGGAGCTTGCGTAGCAATGGTTCGGGCCTGGGCTTGAGCATCGTTCAGGCTATTGCCAAACTCCATGGTGCCCAAGTAATTCTCTCCGACAACCGGCCAGGCCTTCACGTTGAGGTGCGCTTCTAAGAATGGCCGGGGCAGGTTTGAGGACGACCCTCCATGGCGGTCAAGGGCAGGGGCGCAGCGCAGCGGCTGCTGGTGACGGCCGTTGTCGGTGCGGGCACGTTCACCGTTTCGTCCGTTGCGGCGGAAGAGCGCCTGCACATGCGGATTGCCGGCAGCATGCAGCAATGGGCGGTTGCTGCAGGCCAAAATATCAATACCGGTGACGGCAGTGATATCGATACCGCGCCCCTTGATCAGAAGCATAACAGCGAAATCCGCTTCCTCGGCGAGGCCGATCTCGCCCATGCGATCACGATCGGCCTTCGGGTAGAACTCGAGGCGAACACCGATGATCAGCAGATCGGCGAGAGCTTCCTCTTCCTGGAGCAGGCGGCGGCAGGCCGGTTTGAGATCGGTGATACCGATAACGTCGCTGTCAGCATGCAGGTCAGCGCGCCTGACGGCGGCATTTCCATCAACGATGGTGATCTGCTCGGCATCGAGGCCTTCGTCACGCCGGAGGGGTACGAGGAAGGCAATACCCTGATCGACAGCACGGCCTTGCAACTGGGCGACGATACGTCAGGCAAGTTCAATTACTACACGCCGCGCATCGCCGGCCTGCAGTTCGGCGCCTCGTACATTCCGCGCTTCGAGGACGGCGGCAGCAACAACAATTCGATCACGCGTGTTGACGGGCAAGGACCGGTATCGGACGGCGTCGCACTCGCCATCAACTACACGCGCGAGTTCGGCGATATCGAGATCGAAGCCTACGCCGGCTACCTGTTCGGCGACTCTCCATCTTCCGCGGGATCGCGCGCCATCCATGGTGCCGGCGCCGGCCTGCTCGTCAGTCTTAATGATTTCGAGATCGGTGGTTCATTCGCCTGGTCGCGCGGCGATGTGAGGGACGATTTTTCGCTGAACGGACGATCGTTCGATATCGGCATCGCCTACGAAATTGAGCGCTGGCGGGTCGGCCTCACCTACCTGCGCGGCATCAACGAGGGCTCCCGCGCCGATCCGGCCGACCAACGCCTGGATCAGCTCATCCTGAGCGGCACCTACGAGCTCGATGCCGGCGTCAATCTCGTCGCCGGGTTCTTTTACTACGACGCCGACGGCGAGAAGGATCTGGTTGCCGACGACGAAGGCGTTCGGAGCAATTGCGGTTTTGGCTTTGCGACGGCGTTGGAGATCCGCTTCTGAGCGTGCGCCGAGGCTGGGGCGGCAGGCCGGCGCGGCATCGAACACCTGCAAGGCATTCTGGTGGGCGTCCCGGACAAGACCGGGGTCTCGGCTGCACGACGCTTCGATCCATTCTCCATTCGATGAGACGATCAGGGTGTGCTGCCGGCGCGGGCGACGGCGTCGCGGGCGGTCTGCTGCCAGGCGCTGGCAAGGCCGGGCAGAACGGACAGTTCCGCCATGTCCTCGACACTTGAAGCGCCACCGGAAAGCAGGCGGTTGAAGCGTGTCATCGGCCAAGCGGGATTGGGCCGTTCGAGCAGGTCGAGGCGATCGCCGGCGGCAAGGATGCCGCTCTCGATGACGCGGTAATACCAGCCGGAGCGGCCGTTGCGGGTCATCGCCTTCGGCAACCGCTTGTCGTCAAAGCGCAGCGCGAACTTGAAACAGGGCTGGCGCGGCTGGGTGACCTGCAGCGTCGCGGTGCCGATCCGAACCACGTCGCCGATGTGCACCGTCTCTTCGTCGATGCCGTCGATGGTGAGGTTCTCGCCGAGCCCGCCCGGCACCCACAGCGTGCCGTGCTCCGGAAACGCGGTGCGCCATACGGCATAACTCGAGAGCGCATAGCCGTAGACGGCTTTTTCCAGCCCGCCGTGCACCTTCGGATCGGCCTGCTGGTCGCCGGCGAGGCCGAGCGTCGTCACTGCGACGGGTTCTGCGACCGGGCCCTTGACGAAGCCACTCGGCACACCCTTCGGTCCCAGCGGCGCGATCCGCCCCACCAGAACCGAGACCACCGTGGCGTCGTCGATTGCGTTGCCCTGCACGCGAAACCTCCCTTTCGATGGCCCTGGCGGCAGAGCCCGGGCTCGGCCGGGCTCCCATCTCCGCTCAAGCTGCGACGCCGATGCCGGAGCGGACTACGGGGAAGTCGATGTCCGTCTCGGCAACACCGCTGAGGGTGTTGGTTAGGACGTTAAGCGCAGTGATCGCAACGACTTCGACGATTTCGCCGTCGTTGAGCCCGGCTTGGCGCGCTGCCGCGAGCTCAGCGTCGCTCGGATGACCGCGGCTTTCAAGCAGGCTCTGGGCGAGGCGAACCGCGGCGTCGGCCTTGAGATCCGCTGCCCGGCCCTGCCGCGCCCGCGCGATGTCGGCGTCGCTGAGGCCGGCGTGCTTGCCGAGGAAGGTGTGGGCCGAGAGGCAATAGTCGCAATGGTTGGTCTCGGCGACCGCAAGCGCGATCTGCTCGCGCACCTTGGGTCCGAGCGAGCCGTGCGCAACGGCGCCGTTCAGGCTGAGCAAGCCTTCGAGTGCGGCCGGCGACTGGGCGGCTACACGAAACACGTTGGGGATCATGCCTAAACTTTTCTGCACGGCGTCGAGCAGCGCTTTGGCCTTGCCTTACGCCGAAGCGGGGTCGAGAGCGGGGATACGGGACACGGGCGATCTCCTTGCGGACTGCGCCATCACCAATCAATGGCGGCTGATGACAGTCAGGAAGATGCGCTATCTTGGGCATCGGTTTAATTGGCTGGAATTGACGATCTCTGTTGCGTTTGATGGAATAATCGTATGGACCGTCTCGACACCTGGACCATCTTCGTTGCGGTCGCGGAACGGTGCAGCTTCGCCGACGCGGCGCGGCATCTCGGCCGATCGCCTGCGGCGGTGACGCGCGCGGTCGCCGCCCTCGAGCACCATCTTTCCACGCGGCTTTTGAACCGCACCACCCGTTCGGTGGCGTTGACCGACGCCGGCGCCCGCTATCTCGACGGCTGCCGACGCCTCCTCTCGGAATTCGAGGAACTGGAGGCGGAGGCGACGGAGCGCCGGCGGCCGCGCGGCCTGCTCAATGTGACCGCACCCGTCATGTTCGGGCGCCTGCACGTGCTGCCGATCGTGCGCGATTTTCTCGCTCAGTATCCCGAAGTGGATGTCCGCCTGCTGCTGCTTGATCGGGTTGTATCGCTGATCGACGAGGGGCTGGATGTGGGCGTCCGGCTGGGCCACCTGCCCGATTCCTCGCTGCGGGCGATCCGGGTCGGGCATATCCGCCGCGCGGTTTACGCCAGCCCCGGTTACCTCGCGCGGCAGGGAACGCCGCAGACCCCCCAGGACCTGGGAAATCACGAATGCATCGCTTGCAGCGCCGTCACCGTGATCCCCGATCGCTGGACCTTCGAGCACGCGCAGCGCAGCTTCGCCGTCGCCGTAAGGCCGCGGCTGATCGTCAATACCACCGACGCGGCCATCGACGCTGCGGTCGCGGGGCAGGGGCTCACCTGCGTGCTGTCCTATCAGGCCGAGGATCATGTGGCCGCGGGCAGGTTGCAGCGCGTCCTCATCGCCTACGAGCCGCCATCAATTCCGATCCACGTCCTGCATCCCGCCGGGCGCTATCTCTCGCCGAAGGTGCGGCTGTTTGTCGACGATGCGACGATGGCGATCCGGCAGAAATTCGGCGCGGCTTGAGCGGCGCCCCAGGCACCCCGCCACCCTTGATGGGCGATGCGGCAGGGCCGGGGTCGATGGGTATGGCCGAGGCTGAATTCTTGCCGAACGCGGCTGGTGCCACCAAATGGCCTATCGTATCCTAGTGGTTCGATGCCAGCGGATGAATCCCATCCATTGGCTGAATCGAACCGCCATATCAATGGGTTAGTGGATCAACCGATCTGACGTTTGGGATGCAAGCGTCAGATCCGATCCACGAGCCGCGATGGGAACGGCTGATGCCTTGGCGAACCTGGCCGCGGGGAGCGATGCCCGCCATCATGCCGACGCAGGAGGACGAAAAGGACCTACGTCCGCGCTAAATTCCCAAAGCCTCAAGAGCCGTTGATGCAGCAGTGACGGTAAGTGATGGCGATCAAGGGCGTATTACTGGACATCGCAGGCGTTCTTTACGACGGAGACACCGTCGTCCCCGGCGCCATCGAAGGCATGCAGGCGTTGCGGGCGGCGGGGCTTCCGCTGCGGCTGGTCACCAACACCACCCGGCAACCGAAGCGCATGCTGCTCGATCAGCTTCGGCGTCTCGGTTTCGAGGTCGCCGAAGGTGAGTTGTTCACGGCGACAGAAGCCCTCGTCGCCTATCTCGTTCGCGAGCGATTGCGACCGTTGCTGCTGGTCCATGCCAACCTTGACGAGGAATTCGCGGCCCTCGATCGAGAGCGACCGAATGCAGTCGTGGTGGGTGACGCCGCAGAACGCTTCACATACCCAAGGCTCAATGCGGCCTTCCGTCTCCTCGTCGATGGTGCGCCGCTGTTGGCAATCGCGACCAATCGCTATTTCGGAGAGGCTGATGGGCTCAGCCTCGATGCCGGTCCTTTTGTCGCCGCGTTGGAATATGCGGCTGCGGCGCAAGCGATCTTGTTCGGCAAGCCGGCGCCGGCGTTCTTCCAGGCCGTTCTGAACGATCTCGGCGCGTCTCCGGCGGAAGCCTGGATGATCGGGGACGACGTCGAGGCGGACGTCAACGGCGCGCTCGTGCTCGGCTTGCGGGCAACATTGGTGAGAACGGGCAAGTTCAGGACGGGGGATGTCGAACGGATCAGCGAAGGGGGCAGCTGTGTCGCGGACTTGAGCGAAGCCGTGCAAGCGCTCCTCAAGGTCTCCAACGGCGCCTGAGCTGCGAACCCTCGGCAGGCTCTTGTAGCGGTGGCCGAAATCCCTACCGCCCGTCCGGATCCCCGCATCGCTTCCCCTCGACAAACCTCACAAATCGAGTGAATTATACCCCTGCTAGATAGACGGCAGGTTTTTCAACCGCCTGCTATGTGTGTCCAGTACAAGACAACAGCACAACGAGCCCATGTTGGAATATTTCAAGCAGGACGCTGCCCGCTGGTTGATGCCAGGCCACGTCTGCGCGCCAAATGAACTGACTATCGCAAAATTATTCACGTTGCTGGTCACCCACGCGCCTCTCCGCGCCATGTTACTGTGGCGCATTGCTGGTTGGTTGAAACAAAAACGAGCCCCGTTCCTCTTCGGTATGCTTCACAGAAGTATATTGTTCTTTTTCGGCCTGGAGATTTGCGATGCAGCCAAAATTGGCGGCGGACTGTATGTCCCGCATCCGGTCGGTACGGTCATCCAGGTCGAGCGCATGGGCAGGAACGTGTCGGTGATCGCGAGCGCGACCATCGGGCTGCGCAACACTTACGCGTTTCCAAGGATCGGAGACAACGTTTTCGTGGGAGCCGGCGCGCGCATCCTGGGCGACATCACAATCGGCAACGACGCCATCATCGGCGCGAATGCCGTCGTCATTGAAGATGTCCCCGCGGGCGGCACGGTTGTCGGCATTCCCGGCCGTTTGATCAAGATTTACGGCGAAGCGGTGGACGATCGCCGGCAAGACTCCGCGCACGCGCTGCAATAGTTTGAGAGGCGCGAGTCTACGAAATTGTACAGCAAATGAGCGGCCGCCAAGACCTGAAAGTCAGGATCTTATGCGGCAGCCGGTCCTGTTCGTGAAGTGAGCGATAATGATCCGATGGACCTTCTAAACAACGCGCTGGCGGCTCTGCGGGCGAAATGGTATTTGCGCCGGGCAGTAGCGGTAGGACCGAAAGCCCGCATCTGGGGTCGGCCGCGGATGGCGGTCGAAGGCCAGCTGCGGATCGGCGCTTCGTTTCAACTCCTTTCGACCGCGGCAACGACCGAAATAGCGGTCGCTGCTGGCGGCCGGTTTCTCATCGGCGACCGGGCTTACATCAATTATGGCTGTTCGTTTTACGCCGGCGACCTGATCCGCATCGGCGACCGATGCCTCTTCGGCACCCACGTGATCTGCATGGACAACGACTTCCACTACGAGGAACCTGAGCTGCGGTTTCGTCACCCGCCCTCGCGGCCGATCATTGTGGAAGATGATGTTTGGGTCGGCGCGCGGGTGACCATCCTCAAGGGTGTCACCATCGGTCGCCAGAGCGTCATCGCCGCCGGCAGCGTCGTGGCCCGCGACATCCCCGCCGGCGTCGTTGCCGCGGGTGTTCCGGCGCGCGTCATGCGCCCGGTGAGGGGAGCGGTCCCGGCGACGATCACCGAACAGGATCCAGCAAACGCGCCTGGTGTCAGTCGATGAATTTCGACAGCAGTTTGACGTAGCTCGCTTGGTACGAGATCGATGGCTCGGTGATTTCCCAGGACCGATCGGGCCAGCCCCCGTTCCAGTCCCGATACGCTTTTTGCGGGGGGTGCCGGCGCGGAGGGCTCAAGGGTCCGGAGTACGCAGCGTTCGGGCCGCCGACGAGGTATCCCGGAGGAGGACCGCAGGCTGACGTCAGCGCATTGTCGAAGGCAGTGCCGTCCGCAAACCAGCCGTGAAAGATCTCGTTCACCGACCGCTCGGCACCCAGCGCATACATGTTGCTGAGATAGACGATGCCAAGCGGATTGACGCCGTGCAGGTACTGCAATGCCGTCAGGGCTCGCGTTCGGTAGCTGTCGTCGTCGATGGCGAACGGAGCCTGGGCCAGCTCAAGATTGATGCTTCCGATCTGCGCGCGGACCCGGTTGCTTCCCCAGTGATAGGCTTGGTCCGGCAGGTAAGAGCGGTATAGGTCGCGCTCAGGATAGAAGCCGTAAAGATCCCTCCGGGTGGCGAGGTCGCTGAGCTTCCTTTCGATAATAGCCGAACGCACGGCCGGATCGGCTTCGCTAAGGGTGGCGTAGAACACCAGCGCTTCCCCCTCTGCGGGCCGGTAGCCGTTCCACCCTCCTGGGCCGAACGGCTGCGCGGCATTCTTGTGGGCGCGGATGTAGGAGGCGTACGCAGGCTCGCGGGTCAGGGCAAACAGGTAGACGGCGGCGACGACGCTCAATCCCGCCTGCTGTTCCAGGCTCAAGTCAGCGTCTCCGGCCTTGATCTTCTGCTCATCGCACTGCGATGACTTCGGTGCGCGGCGATAGTGACCCCAGGCAGCGACGGCACGCGCCTGCAGTTCCTCCGCTTCAGGCTTGAGTTCCTGCACCTGCCCAAAAACCAGTGCCGCGTGGGCGAACATGCCGGCAGCAGCGATCGTCGAGGAGGAACACACCGGGCCATAATACCGGGGCCGACGGTCGGCACTTGGCGGTGATGTCTCGTGGAAGTCAAGCGACCCAACCTTGATCAGGACCCCACCGTCTTCGACCTGCATGCGCTTCAGCCATGCGATCTCCCATCGGACTTCATCGAGAATGTCCGCAACTCCGTTTCCGGACTCCGGAATATTGAAATCGTCTTTCCAGATCTGCGGGCGTCCGCGGTAGGCGGCGAGCAACTGATGCACCGGTTCCGCTGCGAAGGTCACGTACTTGTTGGTGTCTCCCGCATCGAACCAGCCTCCCCGCACATCCCGAACCAAAGTTTCGTCTTCCGGGTGCTCGATCGATCGCGCTCGTCGCTCCTCGCTCGGGCCGGGGTCGGCGGCATCGTCCACCCAACAGGGATCCGCGTGGGGACGAGCCTTTGCATGTCCGCTGCGATTGTAGAAGAACGCCCGCATCGCCGCCTTGAGCACCGGCGCGTAGACGTCTGCTGCGATGCGAAAGACACCGGACCGAACGTGCTGGTCTGCATCGTAGATGACGTAATCGCCAGGCGCGCGGACCGCGGAAAAATCGAACCACCAGCCTCGGTCGCCGGAGGAAGGATCTATCCGCCCTTCGTTCCAAGCCTTCGAGACGCCGCGGAAAACGATGGCGCCGGTGCCAACCTGCCGAACTTCGAGGCTCCGCGACGGACGGTAGCCCGCCACCGGATTGAAGCCTCTCGCGGGATCCGACAGAACCGCGACCTTCGGGTCGGCTGGTCGGTACCCGAACTGATCGACGCGGATCAGCGGGTTCTCGGCAACGGCGTTGAGCTCGAAAGAGCGCGCCAAGCTTCCCCTTCCATTCGCTGCCGCCGCATCGGCGCCCGGAGCCAATGCCACGACAACACCGAGCAAGAGCGCCCCGAGGCGACCGTGGGCTTTCCCAAGGCGGTAAAGCGGCCTCGACATCGCCTCACTCCTCTCGTCGGCCGTTAGCGCTCCGCCGTGCCCGCAGGAAAGAGTGCCTCCGAGCGGGCAGAACGACCGCAACGCCACGCCACCTCCTGCTCGCGGCCGCGTACCCGGATCTGCTGTCGCCAGCACTCTCCGGAAAGGTAGATAAGATCAAAAAGCCGGGCAATGGGATCGCCCACGCCAAAAATTCGGCTTTCCATCGTGCTGTTTAGCAAAATGGCAATTGCCACGGCGAAAAAAACAAGCACGGCGCGTCGCTCTGCCAGCGAGATATGTTTTGCCTGCAGCAACCAAACATAGTTCCACAAGCATCGAATAATAAGCGTTAGGGTCAAGACAAGTCCAATAAGACCTGTCTGCAGCACAACGTCTAGATATCCGTTGTGTGCTGTGTTGATCATAGCGGCATCAAGGAACCACGTTTTAGGCGGCGCATGGATCGGATTTACAGCTTCTCCCGTTCCCCAAAAGGCACCCCAGCCCGATCCAAGCAGTGGGCGTTCATAGATCGAGTACATTAGGTGGCGCCAAAGGTCCGTGCGTCTGGTGAGGGTCGGGTCACCAAAAACAAAAGTGAGTATCTGCTCTATGCTGACATCAAAGAGAACAAGAACCGAAAAAAGCGCCGCACCACAACCAACAATGAGAGCGATAATCGTAACCAATACGGCCCGTGATTTTAGAATTAACAAGTATATTGAAGGAATTACAAGAATGAGAACAACCGTGAAGCCTAGTGTTGTTTTTGAGTGTGACATAACGAGAAAACAAATCGAAGCCACAAAAAGCGTGAAAAGAGCAACCTTGAGCGGCTTTGCCCTTGTCGCGAATGAAGCCCCCCCCAAAACAAACGTTGAAACCATGGCGACCGTACCAGCATCATTCTTGTGAAAATGAATGCCGCGGACGCCTTCGAGCTGCGTCGCCGCAGCCGGGAACAGGGCTAGGGCCAGGAAATCGAACACGATCACCGTCGCAAAGACCAACGCGATCGTTGCGACGATCTTCTGCGGTGTCATGATCGTGGAAATAGCCGCTATTGCGATGACGAGGTACATCCAATAGGCAATGATCCGTCGCAGGGTTAGGTCGGGATGCTGAGACCAGATAACGCTCACGGTGAACCATGAAACGACGACGAGCAGTGGAAGAGAAACCCGAGTGAGATCCCAAGCCCGTCGCCTGTACGCAATCAACAGCGGCACGCATCCACAGAACATAAGAGCTGTCGATATCTTATTGACAAAGCTGCCTTGCTCCGAAGATGCCAATACACTATGTTGTCCTGCAAAAGGAGAAAACCCGCTAAAGAAATTATATATGAAATAAACGTAAATGAGCGCACACGCCCACAACACGGCGGTCCGCTCGAATTTCGTTTGTGTTGGAAAGGCAAGCAAGTCTTGTACGCTTCTTAATTCGTTGCGGCCCGCTTGAGGCGGCAAGCGGCCCCTTTACGACGAAAGGAAAGTTTGCGCTGCCAAGCTTAGCAATCCTGACCTTCACCGAACAGCCAGCGCTTGATAGCCAGCTTTGCGGAAGCAGATCAACCTTCTCGCAACCGTCGGCGCACACCGGGCGAAGGAGGGCTGCGCCAGCACCTCCTTGTCAGCCGCCTGCGATCGCATGGACCGGCGAGGCCGTTAGGCTTCCAACCTGACCGAGCATCGCTGCACCAACAGTGGTGAGTCCGACCAATTTCTATGGTATAGTGCGGTAAAAGCTCGCGAGCCGACGCGTCGTTACCCGCATACGAGCAAGGGTTGTCGTCGGCTGCCGTATCGGCGTATGGACCTGCAGGGCCTCAACATTGACGCAAGGTTACGACAGCAAACACCATCGGCGGTATGCGCGTCTCGACTCCAGGCTCCATGTTCTAATAGAGAACCAAAAGTTCCAAGCGATAAACTGGTCACTTGGCGGCATTGCCGTCGCCAATTCGCCGAAATTTGGCAGGGTCGGCGATGATCTCTTCGGTGAGCTGATTATCAACAGCGAAGGGATCGAGGTTGCGATCGCGGTATCGCTTCGGATCGCTCATAAGCGGGCCGATCGCGTCGGGTTGGCATTTGTCGGAATGTCTCCGGACCAGATCGGGGTGTTGCGGGCGCTCATCCTCAAGCACGGCGTTACCCCTATGGAGGAGGTGCCGGACGAGGTGTCCGCTGGAGCGCTCGCCGTCGCCCCAGTGCACGATCACAGGACGAGACGGCCGATCAGGTCGGCGCGGCGCATCGGCATGATGCTCCTCTGGCTGATCCCGATTGCATCCATTCCGGCCTTCCTCTACGCGAAGCCCGAGCTGACCCAAGGCTCGAACCGTTCGATTTATGCTGCGCTGGCGCGTCCGGCGCAAAGGATCGTCGCCGCGGACCACGGTTATGTCGACCGTCTCCTGGTCGGCGCCGGATCGCAGCTGGAAGTGGGTCAGCCTATTCTAACGTTTCGGCTGCGGGCGGAGCCGAACACTTTGGCCTCGGTTCCCAGCAAGTGCGCTTGCAAGGTCATCGCGACCGTCGTGACGTCAGGTGCCGAAATCGAACCTGGCAACACCGTCGCCTTTGTGTCCGCGTCGTCCAGCAACGATTTCGTCATCGAGGCTTTGTTTCCGACTCCGGATGGGCTGATCCCTGGTCGTCCCGCCTTGGTCTCGCCCGATGACGCGAAGCCGCCGCTTGCAGGCGTAATTGAACAGGTAGAGGCGGGTCCACGACCGACAGACCTCTTCGGCTTGCCCGAGTTCGTGAGGAATGACAAGCGATACGCTTACGCGTTGATCCGCCTGTCGAGCGCGTACGCGACGCTGGCTGCCGGCGCGCCAGTCTCCGTCACCCTCACGTCTTCCGCACAGTGAACGATTGACCCGGAACGAGGAAGCATCATGGCTTCGCCCAAGCATGGCTGACCTCACGCCCCACTCCCGCCAACCCTCGGAGCTTGAGCTTCCGTCGGAACCTGACAGAAGCGTGGTGGCGCCCAGATTCTACCCGCGCTTCGAAGCTTCACCGCCGATCGATCCGTTTGAGCGGCTGGACCTCAGCTCCGTTTTCGCGGCGGTGTGGCAGGCGCGATTTCGGATCGTCGGATCGGCAATCCTCTTCGGGGTTTGGGTTTGGTTGTTGGCCGGGCTGCTGACCCCGCGTTACGAGGCCATGGCTTTCTTGCGGATCGACGGCGACGGCTTCGATGCGTTGAGCGAAGGCAGGCGCGATCCCAACCGATTTGTGGACCCGGTAGTCCTCTCTACACGCGTGCAATCCATCAAGTCCGCGGCTGTCTTAGGAGCCGCTCTCGACGCTGCCGGCATCGCCTACTCCGCAGAGTTCAACGAAGGACTTGCCAGAACAGCTGAGGATCGCCGGAAGGACCAGGCATCGAACGCAAGACAGATGAGCGAAACCGAGAAGCAGGCGTCATTGCTGACGGAATTCGCGAAGCGTGTTGATGTCTGGCAGATTGAACAATCCGGCGTCGCTGCGATCAAGGTGAAGGCCAACGATCCAATCTTGGCGGCGCGGGCGGCCAATGCCATTGGTGATTCCTACATCGCTCAGCAAATACAGGAAAAGCGAAAGACGCGTCTGCAAGCCCTCGATGCGCTACTGGCGCAGCAGAATGAAATGACCCGCAAGCTGCGGGGAATCGAAGACTCGATCGCCTCGGTTCGCGCCGACCGCAAGCTGGTGTTCACAGAGGCGCAAGACATCCGCGGACAGGTTCTGGGCAAGACCCGCGAGCTCCTGATTGCCGCCGAGGCGGACCTCGCGGAAGTCGAACGAAAACGTATCGTTATCGAACAGGCCCGCGACGGCGGCGTCGAAAGCCTGTCACTGGTGACCTTCTCCGACCTTATCCAGAAGCTCAAGGAGCAGCGCGCGGTTCTCTCGGTGGAGCTGGGACAACTGGCTTCGGAAACCGGACCGAGCCATCCGCGCTACCAGGCGGTCGTCAGTGGAATTGCGAAACTGGATCGCGCGATCGATGAGGAGTTGAAACGCGTCGGAGCGAGCGTCCGCACCACGGAGCGCGGCCTGCGCGACCGGGTGCAGACGCTGTCGAAGCGCCTCGCGGAGCTGAACTCTGAGGTCACCGATCAGGCTACCAGTCGCGTTCACCTCGACAGTCTGGAAACCGAGGTGCAGGCGCTGCGCTACTCCCGGGAATCGCTTAAGAACGAGATTGACAAGCTGAAAACGGCGCTGGGTCTTGAGCAATCCGAAGCGACCTTCGTATCGCGGGCGCTGCCTCCGGAGAAGGCGTCGTTTCCCAGGCGTTCCCTGATCGCTGCCGGGGGCACCGTGGCATGGGGCGGATTCTTCGCCTTTGCCGTCGGCGTCGCTGCCCTGTGGAACCGCCAGGTGCGAAGTCCTGCGGACACGGCCGCCTTCGAGACCATCGTGCATTGCCCGGTGGTGGGCGCACTGCCGGCAGCGGGCCGCCGGTTCGCCATCACCGCCCGCCAGCTCCCGCTTGAGTTCGCGGAAGGACTGAAGCGGATCGCGGAAGCCATCAGGCTGGGGCCCGTCGGCCCCGTCAGTATCGTCATCAGCTCGCTGAAACAGGGGGACGGAGGCACGACCGCGGCGGTTGCATTGGCCCGCCTCAGCGGCCAAGCCGGGTTGACCACGGTTCTCGTCGAATTGGATGCTCGGCGGAGAATTACAGAACTGCTTGCGGCACAAAGCGCGTTTGGTTTGGCCGACTGTGCGCAGTCGGGTGTCAACCCGGTCGCTGCGATCGTGCCCAAGCCGGACCTCGGCTTTCACGTTCTCACGCATGGCCGGACCGGCGACGGCTTGGGCACTCGCGCCGATGCGGCGCTGGACCAAGTGTTTGAGACGCTCAAGGCTCTTTATCGCGTGGTCATCATCAGCGCGCCGCCGTTGTCGCAGTCGCCGCGTGCATTTTGGGTCGGCCGCAATGTCGACCATGTGGTCGTGGTGACGACGGCCGACAAACGGCGCGCGGATGTGCTTGCCCGGTTCTTCAGGTTTTTCGGAGGCGCAGTGCCGGGAAACGTCGCCGTGGTGTTCAACCACGTCGACGCAAAATACCACGGTTCCCTCCTATAGGACACGGGGACCTCGCTCAGCTGCCCATGGAACGCCTCCCTGAAAATCCGAGCATCAGATTCCTGGACGTCCACTTCTCCGGACGCGGATTTCAGAGCGTCGTCGACGCAATTGTCAGGCGTCACCCTGCCGACCCGTTCGCGTTCGTCGTGACGCCAAACGTGGATCATGTCGTTCGCATTCACCGGCAAAAACGAGAACATCTTTCAGTTTACGATCGTGCGTGGTTATGCACGTGCGACAGCCGGGTGCTCCAGTTTCTGGCCAGGATAATGTGGCTGCCGATGCCACTCGTTAGTGGCTCCGACCTTGTTGCTCACCTTTTTCAGGCGGTTCTCAAACCTGGCGATACGGTTAGCGTGATCGGTTCCACACGGGAGATCATCGATGTCCTGCGTAAGAGACATGCTGGACTCTCAATCCATCATTATGTTCCCCCATTCGGGTTCATCCACGACGACAAGGAAGTTGAGAAGACCGTAAACTTCGTCGAAACCGCTCCCGCCCGCTTTGTTTTTCTCGCTGTCGGCTCGCCCCAGCAGGAACTGCTGGCGACCCGCATCGAGCAGCGCGGCAGGAGTCGCGGACTGGGGCTATGCGTTGGTAATTCGCTTGCGTTCGTTGCAAAGCCGCGGCTGCGCGCGCCCCTCTGGTTGCGGCGCTTAGGCCTGGAGTGGGCCCACCGGCTGATGACGGAGCCGACCCGCTTATGGCGCCGCTACCTCGTTAATGATCCTTACATTTTTGTTCTCTACGCGCGCGCCTGGGGGGCGCGGCTGCCGAAACGCCGGTCTTCCAGTCGCTTCGCCGCCGCAAAGCGCACCGCGCCGGCGGCGGTGTTTATCGCTCCGCCCAGGACCAAGGCTCGGGAGCAAGATCAGCATCCAAAATCCTGACGACCGATCGGCAGGGCAATCTCGGCCGCAGGTATCTGACCGAAAGGGGACATCGCCTTCAGCTTTCCGGCGTACGCGTCGTCCGGACCCAGGTCTCTGGACGGCGCCCGAAAACGAGGCGCACCCAAAGGGCAAGCTTCCAGAGCACAAGCACCGGCGCAAACACGAGCGCCCGGTACAGCGTCATCGGCGCACGCGCCAGGATCAGTCCGCAAAGGACATGCACCGCGATTGCTGTAACGATCACCAGCGCCCATCCGGTTAAGAACGGCGCGCCGGCGATGACCGCCCCCAGGAGACATGCGACAGCGGTGCCCGCGACCACCGAGAGAGGCGGCAGCAGGAGATCAGCGGCGGTTTCAAGAATGACAAAGCTGCGGCGGCGGAAGGCTTCGCACACCAGCGGCAATCCGTAGCGCCGCATCACCTCCCAACGTCCAGCCTCCCAGCGCTCGTTCTGGGACCGCGCGGTTTTCAAGCTTTCCGGCATGTCTCCATAGACGACAGCGTCAGGCGCGAAGGTAACGCGCTCGCCGGCGAGAACGAGAGCCGCGTGATACGCGACATCCTCCGTCAGCGATCCGCCCCAGGAATGTTGACAGGCAACCATCTTCGTAATCGCCATCCCGTTGCCCATCAGACCGGCGGACCCGCCGAGGCCCATTCGCCCCAAAGGTCGCAGATAGTGCCGGAGCGCCAGGGCGACCGCTCGCAGGGCAGTGCTCCAGGAACGTTCGGGGTTGCGCACCGCGTAATACCCCTGGATGACCCGTTCACCGCGGAAGAAGCGCGCATCGATGATCCGCAGAAAGTTTGCCGAGAGGACGGAATCGGCATCGACCACGACGCAGGCGTCATAGGCTTCGCTTCCTTCCTCCAGGCGACGGAGCACCCAGTCGAGGGCGTAGCCCTTGCCCCGATGTTCCTTATCGAAGCGTTCGTGAACGGTGGCACCGGAAGCCCTGGCGGTCTCGGCGGTCCGGTCGGAGCAGTTATCGGCGACAACGTGAACGCCCACCAAGCCGGCCGGATAGTCGAGGCTGCGAATGCTCGCAAGCGTCTGCGGCAGCGATTGTTCTTCGTTGTATGCCGGTACCAAGATCACGAACCGGGTGGTCGGGTCGCCAGGGCGGTCCGGCGTCCGGCGGGCGACGAAGAGCGCTGCGACAGTAAGGACGATCCAGTATCCGACGATCCCGGTTAGCAGGATTTCAACAGCGAAGAGGACCGCCGAACCTAGGAGCGATGCCATCTGCATTGCATGCTACATCTTGCCCGGACTGCCCGGACGGGGATCAGCCGTTTTCAGCACCGGTCACTCCTTGCATCGTCACCCTTTTCGGCCTCGTCGGCCGGCGCCTATCACGTCCGGGGTCCAATCGCCATGACGGATTTCAGGTGGTCGGCCAAGCGAATAGACAACGCCAGAAACATCTGCGTCGGATTGGTGTGTCCGCTGGTCGGAAACACCGAGCCGCCGGCGACGAAAAGCCCGTGCACGCCATGGACGCGGCAATTGGTATCAACGACGCCGGTGCGCGGATCGTGCGACATGCGCGTTGTTCCAACCCCATGGCCCATGTCGATGAAGACGCCGTCTTCCAAGCGATCCTCTGCGACCCACCCTTTCAGCACCGGAGCCGGCAGGCCGATCTTTGGAAACTCCTCGGCCACCAGGCGCCCGATCGCCGCCAGCGCCCGGCGTGACTGGTCGGCAATCGTCCAGTTCACGCGCGCCCTCGGTACGCCAAGGCGATCGGTCACCTCGCTCAACGTAATGCGGCTGTCGGGATCCGGCGGCTGCTCGGCCATGCCTTCCAAGACAAGGCCGGACAGCTTGTGAGGCAAACTGCGGGTCTGGAATTGCCGGGCGACGAAGCCGGGACTATATCGCAGCATCTGGTTGATGGCGAACTCCCGCAGCTCCCCCGGCATGTATTTGCTCCGGAACGTCCGCGTGCCGAGTCCCTTGACGAGTAGACCACAGCTCGACGCCAACGCGAGAACGTCCGAGACGGGGTCCTCGGATTTCAGCTGCATCAGGCGTTTCAGGGCGCTCCACGGATCATCGGGTGCGCGCTCCTCACTGACGTAAACGGAGGCGTTGGTGACCTCCAGCCGCGCCTGTGCCGCGCGTGTGAGCGCCAATCCGCGCAGGTACACGTGGACGGTCCCATGGTGGCGCAAGCCGCAGAAACCGAAGAGACTGGATACCTTCGGGATGTCACCAGCCTCAAAATGAGCGACATGGCCGCCGATGTGGTCCATCAGATACCGCCCCACCACGTCGAAGCCGTTGCCGACCCCTTCCGGCTGCACGCGTTGAGAGGCGAGCAGAATGCGCGGATTCTCGATCGTGCCGGCGGCAAGAACGCAATAAGGCGCGCGTACGAAGCGCCGGGTGCCGTCGAGCGAGGCAATTTCAACACCCGCGAACGCGGCGCCATTCTGCGTGAGCATCACCTCCGTCACGGTGGCATTGACCAAAGCCTCAACGTTTGGCGCGTGCTCGTGAGCGAATTCCGGCCCGAACCGCATGATGTCCATCGGATCTTTACGCGAGCGAGCGAACTGCCAGAAATACGAGCGCAGCGCCTCGTTGTTGACGCTGGGCTCGGGCGGATTCCTTCCTGCTGCCGTCCAGAAATCGTCGTCGTAGCCCTCTGGTCCGAGATTGAGCGCCGTGGCCGAGCGCTGGAAATACGGCTCAAGTTCCTTGCGGGCGATCGGCCATCCAGAATTGGGCACCCACGCACGGGCCTCGAAATCCGCCTCGTCGAATGTGGCCGACTTGCCGGCCCAGGCGATGGTCGACCCGCCCAGACCGCGACAGCGGACGCCATAGGGCTGCGTTTCCTGCGACCACAGCGGGTTAAGCGCGGCGTGAAACAGGGATCGCCATTGCACCTGAACTGCCGTTTCGGGCTCGCCGATGCTCTCGAGCGCGTTCAGCGCCTCGTATGCCGGGTCTTCGATCCGTTTCCCGCTCTCGATTACGAGGACCCGCGCGGTATGGCCAAAAAACTCCCGCGCGATCGTCAGTCCCACCGGTCCGCCGCCGACGACAACCAGGTCTGCTGTAAAGACATGCCCTTCGGCGAACTCGCTTAAATCCGTAATCCGCATATGACCTGGCTCTGCGTCCGGTGCTCGTGGATCGTGTTGGCGAAGCACGGTGGTCGGCGCGCGCCGCGCCATCGGCATGCATCGAGAGAATGCCGGGTCAATAACGACCACCTTTTCGGGTAGAACGCATTCTATCCCGTTGCAAGGACGGGTTCGACAATCCCTCGAAGCCGTTCGACGTAGTGTTCGAGGCTCATCTCCTCCTCGACCAACCGCCGACCCTGTCGCCCCATGCGTTCGGCAAGCTCCGGTTGGGACAGAAGCGTTTCGATCGCTGTTCGTAGCCTGCTTGGATCATAGGGCGGAACGTAAAGTCCGGTCTCCCCGTCAACGATAACGTCTGTCTGCCCTTTCACCTTCGAGCAGATCACCGCCTTGCCCATCGCCATCGCCTCGAGAATGGCGGTGACCCCGGCCTGGAACGGAACCTCGTGAAGCGGGATCACGACGAACCGGCTATCCGCGTAGAGCTGCCTCAAATCAAACTGCGACAGTCGTTGAACGACGATGTTCTCGGGAACGGAGGTCTCTTCCGGCGCGTCGGAGTTCTTCGCCCACAAGCTATGGGCCGCGATCACGACGCGCACCCGAAGCCCGGCAACGGCACGCACCAAGGTGGCATAGTCGCGCCGTTCAAGTCCCACAGCACAGATTTGAGGAAGGGCCGTATCAGAACAAGTGACCGACCGCGCCGAAAAGAAGTTCGCGTCAACCATGAACGGGATGCGAACCACCCGCGAAACCGGCAACCGCCACCGTTCAATGATAAATCTTTGCTGCCAGCTCGCATAGACAACGAACCGATCGATCCTGCTCTGCACGCCAAAGCAGTCAAGAAACAGCATTTTCTTCCGCACCGAGATGATGTGGGTGATCATCACGTGCTTTGGTCGGCGCCAAGGCCGCAAGGCCTTCATGAGCAGTGCCAGCGGCAGCCCGATCTGCTCCCCGTCGGATATGACCAGCCGGTAGGCGCCGCAGCGAAGGAAACAGGCAATAGCCAGCAGTCCGTCAGCGCCAACGACGGCTTCCAGCAGGCGGCCGATAAACCCAGTTATCCGGCGAGCGGCTTCCCGGTCGATGAGATCCGCTCCCAGGCCGCGGGCGAGTCCAACGTAGTCAGGGCGCGGCCGCCTGCCCGCGGCGACCTCCGCTTCGAGGTCAGCCGGAATACTGCCCGACACGGTCAACAAGATCAGCGAGCGGCCCACGCTTCCCCCGTCCGGCCCGACCGCACATCGGCAATGTGCTCGCTGATCAGCGCGACCAGGCGACGGGCGTTCTTTGCGGCGTCGTATGATGCCGCGACGTGCGCCATCGCCGCCTGCGCCAGTCGTGCGCGCAAATCGGGCTGGCCGATCAGAGCCCGGAGTGCCTCGGCGAGTGCCAGGCGGTCACCCACCGGCACGATCAGGCCAGTCTCGCTACCGCGAACGACCTCGGGAATCCCGCCGAGGTCGGTGGAGATAATGGCAAGGCCGGCGGCGGCAGCCTCCAACAGAACCAAGGCCAGGCAATCGCCGTAGGTCGGCAAGGCGAAAATGTCGCAACGGTGATAAAGGGCCTTCAGCCGCTCCTCGTTAGGGGCCATGTCCCGGTACACGAAAACACCTTGTCCGGCTTCGACTTCATCGCGGGTGACGACGTGCAGTTCGACCTGCGGCATCTGCAGGGAGCGGAAGGCTTCCAGCAACAAGAGGCCACCCTTGCGCGCCAGGTTGCCGCCGACGAACAGGATTTTCACCGGATCACTAGCCGAGCGCCGGACCGGTTGCCGCGGTCGCCAGGCGCTGATGTCCACGCCGGGCGGGATGACGGTGACCTTGTCCTCAGGCACGCGGTAATCTCTGACAAGACTTTGCCGGGCCCACTCGCTCCAAGCGATCAGGTGCAGCGCGGCCATGAAGGTGCGCCGATTGAGGCGCCACTTGATCGCTTCGAGCCAGTCGTGACCCTGCCGATGCCCATAGACCTCACCCAGCGCATCATACTGGATCGGCGTCGCGTCAAGTGAAACGAACCCCGGCAGCCGGCGCAGCCAGCCCGTGCACAACAGGGCCGGGACCTGGGTGTGAATGAAAACGGCATCAAGACGAGCCTGGCGTGACAGACGTCGCAAGGCGCATCGGGCGCGAATACCAGCGCGAACCGTCCAGTTGCTGGAAAAGAAAGGGATTTGTGCGCTGATGCCGAATGTTTCGAACGGAATCAGCGCCCAATGCGGCCGGATTGCCTGATCCGTGCCGATCGTGGCGCGAAGATTGTCTGCGTGCGTCGCATGCCCGAGTGCTTGTTCGATGACAAAGGCAACGTCGTAGCTTGTCATCGGCTCCACTCAGATCCCGGATGCGGGCGCAGGAACGGCGCGCGTCTTAGGGAGCGGCTCTCTCCCGGACTAAGTTGGTCGTCAGCCAGGAACGTTCCCGCTCTTCTTCTAGCCGATGCCACTCGCCTGCGTCCATTTTTCCGCGGCCTTCTCCTGCCACCGCCGTCGAGAGTTGATGGGAAGCAGAACATCGATTTGAATGTCCTGAGGGCGCCGCGTCCGACCGGTCGACGATCGACCGCCCAAGGGGGCCGGACCCGTGAGGAGGGGACTTCTTTCGAGAATAATGCTTATGGTTGTATCGCTGAAGTTTTTCGTGTAATCTGCCGGCAGTTAATCGCCGCAGGCCCCGCTGGGGTGCGATGGCTCGCCTCGGCCCACTTCTCGCACATCCTGATTTTATGACCGGTCCGACACAAGAAAATGCGAGGACTTTGCTATACTCGCAACGTTTCGAAAAGGATCTTGTCACAAAGGCTTCTTTCTACGAATTTGAAGATGTCATTGCTGATATTGATGATGTCACTATTATTGAGAACAAGAACGAGACTCTTGGATCTGTCGAGCTTGATGAGATATTTGACAAGATCAGCATTCGGCGTCTGATTACGCATCATATTGGTCGCACCGAGATAGGCCGCATTTTGCAACAGACAGCTCGCCGGTCTGGGTTGTCTGTCATTGGGAAGAAGCGCCACATTCCCCTCAATAGCTCTATTAGAGGCAAGAAGTTTGATTTCTTTTTTCTAATTCTGTCTGAGCCATGGGAAGTGGAAGAGATATGCTCTCGTTATGATTGGCATTCTCTGGCGCGGCTGTCAGCTTGTTACATTGTCGAATCATGGAAACAGGATACGTCGGCACTAGAATATCTAAAAAAATATTTTTCTCGCTTTGATGCCCTGTTTTCTGCACAGGTGCACATGTGCGAGCGCATCGAGCGCATTTGCCGGCGCCCTTGCACTTACCTTGCACCAGGCATCGACGCCACGCGGTTCTGTCCTGTCCCGCGACATCCGGAGAGAACTATCGATTTAATGAGCATTGGTCGGCGCTCGTGCGTGACGCATGACGCTCTTCTCGCGCACGCCCGCAACACGAATTTCTTTTACCTGTATGATACGGGCAGGCAGCTGCGTTTTTCTCGGCATGACGAGCACCGCCTTCTCTTGGCTGAACAACTGAAGCGAACGCGGTATTTTCTGGCGTATCCGGCGCGCATTGACCGTCCTGAGTTGCACCAGGGGCACTTGGAGATGGCTTTCCGGTACATTGAAGGCGCAGCGGCGGGAACGGTCATGCTCGGCATGCTGCCCAGTACGGCGGAGGGCCGGAAGATTCTGGACTGGGAGGACGCGGTCATCGATCTGCCTTTCGATGCAGCCCACATTGTCGAGGTTATCGATCAACTCGACAGCCAACCGCAACGCCTCTCCCGTATTCGCCGCAGCGGGGTCGTGAACGCTCTTCGCCGGTTCGACTGGCTACATTCGTGGCAGAAGATCTTGGCGGCGGTCGGTCTATCCCCCACTCCACGCCTGCTGGAACGCCAGGAGGCGCTGAACCGCCTTGCAGACATGGTAGAGAAAGAAGCCGCTTGAATTCGCAGCGGAGCACCTTGGACACTCATAGCCATCGAACGATGCTGCTCGGGTACGGTGCGGGATGGCTCCTAAGGGCTGCGAAGGATGGCAAACAAGGTGCCAGGGCATGACCGACCTGCAGCGAGCGACGGCAGCGGAGGCCGCGGGAACCGAAGGCACATCGCTACCCGCAGCAGCGAACCGTCACCACGAAGGCGGTCCTGGACGAACCTATGCGTCCTTCGGCGTGGTGCGCGCGCTGAGACAGATCCGACATGCGATCCGTCGCCGGTTCTTCGAGCCACCTGACTACCAACTCCTCTTCGATCACTCTCGCGAGGCCGAAGCCAGGATGACGAAGGCGCTCGGCAGGCCGGTCAGCGATCTCGACGTCCTCGAGATCGGTCCTGGACAGGATCTCGCCCGCGCAATTTTTTTTGGCCGAAGCAATCGTGTCACGGCTTTTGATCACGACGTCATCGCCATTGGTCTCGATCCGGGCAGGTACCGGCAGATGCTGGCAAGAAACGGCCTTGCAAGATGCCTGAAGAGCGCGGCGAATGAAATTCTCATTGGCCATTACGCCCGCGCTCGGCTTGTTCGCCTTCTTGGTTTGTCGTCATTGCCGCAACCGCAGTTTCTGGTCGGAGACATTTGCTCAGATGCACCTCCCAAGAACGCGTTTGATCTTGCCATGACATGGTCTGCGTTCGAACACTTTGCGGATCCGGCGCGGGCACTGAAAAATATACTGGCTTCTCTGCGGCCTGGCGGGCTATTTTACGTAAGTATTCATCTATGGACTTGCAATAACGGCCATCACGACATCCGATCGTTCACTGGGCAGGCTGACGCACTTCCACTTTGGGCGCATCTTCGCCGCTCGACCCAGCACCTTGTCCGCCCGAGCGCCTACCTCAACCGTTGGCGATTGCAGCAGTGGCGAGAGCTGTTTTCGCAGATGTGTCCAGGGCATACCGAAATTCTCGATCAGTACGAGCATCCGGAGGTTCTAGGTCCGCGCATTGATGCCAACCTCGCCCGTGAACTCGCCGATTATGGAAGAGAAGAACTGCTTACCGTGAACGCCGTGTTTATAGGCACCAAGAGCAAGTATCAAAGATAAATGAAGCGCATATGCCGTTTTTCTGTACATTAGAGAACGATAATAGTAGCGCTCGTATGAAAAATCATAATCGTTTTCGTTGTTCAATATGACTGGCGCGGTGCCTGAGTATATTTCAGCCGACGGACCGTTATCTGGGGTCGAAACCAGAATTGTAAGAAATGCTGCCGCACTGATGGCATCACAGTTGACGACATGGGCGCTCGCGCTGGTGCTCGCCGTCGTCCTGCCTCGGTATCTCGGACCAAGAGCCGTCGGCGAGCTGCAATTGGCGACAACGGTGTGGACAATTGTCTTCTCCGTAGTTGCCTTCGGCTCAGAAATGATGCTGACAAAAGAAATTGCCAGACGCCCACAGCAGGCGGCACGCCGTCTGTGCACGGTCATTCTCCTGCGACTAATTTTCTTTGTTGGTGGCTGTCTCGCTGTCTCGCTGTACATAGGCGCAGTGACAGCCGATTCGGTGCAGGTTTCTTTGTTCGTCATTCTTGGCATGGCGCAACCCTTGTTGCTGACGGCGAACGTACTGCAGGCGGCCCTGCAGGGTTTTCAGCGGATGCAGTCGATCGCCGTAGCAACCGTCATCAGTAAAGCCCTGTATACGCTTATGGCGTTACTCGCCGTCATTGCCGGTTTCAACGTCAAATGGGTCGCCGTTGCGACCGTTATTGGCAATGCCGCCCATCTTTGTGCGTTGACGGTCTGCCTGTTTCCGGTTGTCCGAGCGAACTGGCGATGGGGCTTCTCGATAAGGACGGCGCGCTGGTCCATCGTTGCCAGCGCACCGTTCCTTGCGTCCGCACTTCTGGTTATCGCCTACCAGGAAACGAGCGTGATCGTCATCGCCATGGTGCTGGACGCCCAAGCCGTCGGCTGGTTCAGCGTTGCCCGGACCCTGACGGCGACCCTGTTGTTCATACCGGCGATCCTGATGACCGCGGTGTACCCAGCGGCCGCCAAGCGACACCTTGAAGGCGCGCAGGTGCTTCCCGCGCTGGCGGCGCGGTCGGTCAAGCTGATGTTGCTTTGCGCCATGCCGATCGCTCTCGGCGTAGCAGTCACCGCCGAGCCGATCGTCAGCCTGCTATATGGAGACAAATTCCTCCCGAGCGGCGCAGTTCTGATGGTGCTCGGCCTGTCGTTGATTGCCACCTACCAGACAATCGTGCTGGCGTTCCTGCTTGCCGCTGTCGATCGGCAAGCGACCTGGGTCACCATCCAGGCTGTTGCCCTGCCGGTGAAAATCTTCCTGGACCTTGCCTTGGTCTGGTCGTGTCAGAACTTCCTCGAAAACGGCGCGGTCGGCGCCGCCATCAGCATCGCGGTGAGCGAAGCGGCGATCGCCGTGGCGGGAATGCGGCTGCTGCCGAAGGGTACCCTAAGCCGAGCCGACGCCGGCTATGGAGCGCGCGTCGCGTTTGCAGCGCTGACAATGGCGGCGGCGGTCTGGCTGGTGCGCGACACCTCCCTGTTTCTTGCCGTTCTCGCCGGCGTGGTGGTGTACATCGGTATGATTGCGGCCATGCGGGCAGCGGATCCAGACGATGTTGCTCTCATGAAATCCGTCATTTCCCGTACCGCAGCGCGAGCCAGCTTGCGCAGACGAGTAAGCGAGTGATTCCCGGGCGCTTCCTCGTGGTTCGATGCCAGCGGATGAATCCCATCCGTTGGCCTAATCGATCCACCAGATCAATAGATCGGTGGATCGACCGATCTGACGTCTTGGATGCAAGCGTGAGCGGTCTCCACCTGCCCTCTCGTGAACCGGCTGCAGCGTGCGGCTGGTTTCCGATGCAATCGTGGACCACACCATACCCCTCGTCGCGGGAGGGCCGGCGCGGGTGATCTTCGAGTTGCCATCACAACTGCCTCAGATCCCTTTCGCAAGCCAGGAGCGCGCGTAGAGCCGATGGCGCTCGTCGTCAGTGTCATCGTTCCGACCTACAACCGGCTGGCACAGCTTCGACGGATGCTGGAGGCCCTCGGGCGACAAGACCTGTCCCTGGCCAAGTTCGAGGTTGTGGTCATCGCTGACGGGTGCACCGATGGCACCGATCCCTACCTGCAGTCCCTTGCTGGCCCTCTGGCCGTCCGCGCCTTCGCGCAGGAGAATAATGGGCCGGCGGCGGCCCGTAATCGCGGCATCGCCGAAGCCCGGAGCGATCTCGTAGTGTTCCTCGACGATGACGTCGTCCCCGCAACCGACTTTCTCAGCGAGCATCTCCGCACGCACGCGGGAAGAAAAGGGATTGCCGTGATCGGCCCCTTACTCACCCCCGCCGATTATCACCTCTCAGCATGGAACGCTTGGGAGCAAGCGATGCTGGAAAAGCAGTACACAGCCCTGGCGGAAGGCAAGTGGACGCCGACAGCACGACAGTTTTTCACCGGCAACGCGTCAGTGGCCCGATCGCAGCTGATCGACGTCGGTGGCTTCGACGAGCGCTACCGTCGCGCCGAGGATGTGGAACTCGGATATCGGCTGGCGAAGCGCGGCGTTGAGTTCGTCTTTAATCCGCGAGCCCGTGGCTATCATTACGCCAACCGCAGTTTCCGGTCCTGGCTCGATATTGCCAGCGTCTATGGCCGTCATGACGCCGTCTTCTTCCAAGATGAGGAGCAGAGGCGGTGGCAGACCGTCAAGGAGGAGTTCGCCGGCCGCCACAAACTCAATCAGGCTCTGGTGAGGGGGTGCCTCGACCGGCCTCGGCTCTCCGAACTGGTGTCGGCAATGCTGAGCGGGCTGAGCGTCGCCTGCCATGCGTCGGGTCTCGAGCGGGGCTCCCGGGCGGCGCTGTCCGGCCTGTTCAACCTCCGCTACTACCAGGGAGTCTGCGACGAAATCGGCGGCCGCAAACGCTTCCTTGCTGACTGACTGGCCAGAGATTGAGGAACAGGGAGGGATCCGATCACGGTGAAATCGCCGGGATCGAACAAGGTGAAGGCGACGTCTTGGACAACCGCGAGATCTTCGCCGCTTGCTGTCACTACGATCAGCGTTGTCGATGCTGCCGCTGCACACGAGGCAAGCGGCGTTAACGTTGCGCACCTTGTGTGCCTGCAGCTTGACCGCTAAAGCCGATGCCGATGAACAATGCGAAACGATATGCACCGGCAACGCTGCGCAATCGCGAGCCGATCCGGGATGTGCTTCGCGACGTTCTGCCGCATCGTGGGCAGGTGCTGGAGATCGGCTCGGGCAGCGGCGAGCACGCCCTCTTTTTTGCGGCATCGTTTCCCGAGATCGTCTGGCAGCCATCCGACGCGGACCCTGAATGCCTGGCGAGCATCTGCGCTTGGATGGCGGAGGCGGCGCCGCCAAACCTGCTGCCGCCCGTGCGCCTGGATGTCAGGGATCGTTCCTGGCGCGCGCTTGCTGATCGGGTTCGCGACGCCGTGGTCAGCATCAACATGATCCACATCGCGCCGTGGGAGAGGCGGTCCCGGTTCCTGAGACCACCGGATGGGGCTGCTTAGGTGGAGGCCGGCACCGTCCAACGCCGCTTTTGACGAGAGCCTGAAGGCGTTGGATCCGCGGTTTGGCGTCCGCGACGTTGCGGCCGTTGCGGCGGAAGCGACGTTGAATGGGCTGACGTTGGCGAAGCAGCTGCCGATGCCCGCCAATAACTTTTCGCTGATCTTCCGTCTTGCATCCGCGTAGCTTCGGCAAGGCGGCGAAAGTCCGATCCCGGTTTGTTCCGCCACCCAGTCGCGCTTTCGAACTCAGGGGCCGGAGGCCCCCTGTTAACATATTGGAATTACATGAAACTCAATCCGAGGACCAAAAAGGCGTGGTCCTCAGCTTGCGGAGAAATCGGCCGCGGAGAGAGCGAAATCTGCGGCAACCCGCGGATCGCGGTCCTCGGGGCCGTCGCTAAGGCCCTTTGAAACAACGCGTTTTTCTGGCGCCCCGATCGACAGAGAGAAGTTCAGGGCGGGGCGGGCTGGCGGAGGGAGTGGGATTCGAACCCACGACACCTTTCGGTGAACACGCTCTCCAGGCGTGCGCCTTAGACCGCTCGGCCATCCCTCCGTTCGTCATGCGCGGCGGCGGCACGTGCGTTCGCGCAGGATGACCGCGACGTTAGCCGGATATCCGCCGCACAGCAACGCCCGGCTCCTCGCAGGCTCGTCGCTTCGCCGCTCAGAATTGGAAATAGATGAACGCCTTGACCTTCGACATCTGGGTGAGCGTGAACAGGAAGGCAAGCACCAACACCGCGGCCCATGCAGCCGAGGGGCGCCAGGCGAACCAAGCCGTCGGCCGGCCTGCCGTCGCGAGGGTCGCCCGGCCGTCGATCATCGTTTGCGAGTTGGGCGCGAACAGGGCGATGGCGATGGCGAGCAGAAGCAAGAGCAGCCGCGCCTGTACATCGACCGCTGGGCGGCCGCCGCGGGCGAGCTCCGTGAACACCCAGCCGTGCAGGAAGGGTTCGCCACCATCACGCCCGGCCATGGCGCCCAGCACCGTAAGCGCCTGCTCGAAGCTCGCGGCGTGGAAAAAGACCCAAGCGATCAGGACTGCTGCCAGCGTAAGCATTCGGCCTGCCGGCGCGGGCAGCCGCAGCGCCCATACCGTGCCCGCGAGGCGTCGCTGCAGCGCCTGCCAAGCGTGATTGACGAGCAGATAGAACCCGTGCAGGCCGCCCCAGACGACGAACGTCCAGCCGGCGCCGTGCCACAGGCCCCCCAACAGCATCGTCGTCACCAAATTGATGTAGCGCCGGCCGGGCCCGCGCCGATTGCCGCCGAGCGGGATGTAGACATAGTCGCGCAGGAAACGGGACAGCGTGATGTGCCAGCGGCGCCAGAAATCGATAATCGAGACCGCCTGGTAGGGTGAGTTGAAGTTGTAGGGCAGGCGGATGCCGAGCATGCGCGCGAGCCCCACCGCCATGTCCGAGTAGCCGGAAAAGTCGAAGTAAATCCGCACGGTTACGGCGAGGACGGCGATCCAGGCCTCCAGACAACCGTACGACGCGCCGGCGCCGCTCCTGAACACCGGGTCGGCAAGCGCGCTCACGGAATCGGCGAGCACGACCTTCTTGACCAGACCAATGACAAAGAAGGCGGCGCCCGCAGCGAAATCCTCGTGGCGGAAACGCTGCCGCGAGCGGCGGAACTGCGGCATGATCTCGCTGTGGTGGAGGATCGGCCCGGCGATCAACTGCGGGTAGAAGGTGACAAACACGGCGTAATCGAGAAAACCGTGCTCGGCCACGCGGCGCCGCGAGCAATCGACCAAATAAGCGATCTGTTGAAACGTATAAAACGAGATCGCCAGCGGTAGAACGATGGCTCCAACCTCGATATCAAGGCCGCTGACGGCACGAAGATTATCGACGATGAAGCTTGCATACTTGAACCAGGCGAGCACACCCAGGTTGGCGGCAATCGCGAGCGTGAGGACCAGGCGCACCGGGGCCCGTTCGGCATGGACCAGATGGCGGATTGCCTGGCCGCAGCCATAGTTGAAGGCGATGCTGGCAAGCAGAAGCCCCAGGAACGGAACGCTCCACCAGCCATAGAAAAAACAGGAGGCTCCGATCAGCCAGAGCTTGGTCGCGCCACCGAAGCCGATCCGGCCAAGGGCGAAATAGCCGGCAAGTGCGGCCGGCAAGAACGCAAAGATGAAGACGTAGGAGTTGAAAAGCATCCGTTGCGACCGGCCGCCGGCCCCCTTCAGGTTGGGCCGGCTGTCGCCGGACCGGCGCTGAACATGCGGCCGGCAACGAAGCGCGTAAACTCCGCAACCTTATCGCCCAGGAGGTGCACCGGATCGGCGAAATCATCGTCGCCGACCGTCAGTGCGTCGCCATCGATGAAGAGGCTCGTCGGTTCGCGAAGCGCCTGGCGCAGCCGTTCGCGGAAGTGTACACCGACCGTACCATCCGGATCGAAGGTTCGCCGCCACCGCGGCATCGTCGGCACAGTGGCGACCACGAGACGGGCGTGATGCGCCTGCGTTGTTGCCTCCAGGTCAGCGAGGGCCGCAAAGCAGCGGTCGTCAAACCGCGGTTCCGGCATCCAGCCGATCCGCGCTGCCATCGGGCTGCTGCCGAAAGCGTCCATCTTGAGGTTGGCGGGGTGGCTGGGATCGAGCCGCATCCGGCGCAGACGGATGAGGTCCTGTGCGAATGCCGTCGGCCGCAGATTCGTCAGGTAAAGGTACCAGGGGGTGCTCTTGGCAAAGATGTAGTCGTGCGCAACACGCTCATCAAAAAAGGCTGTGTCGTCGCTGCGGCAGTCTTCGAAATCGCGCGGCGTGACAAGACTTAAGACGGTTGCGACGTGCGGCATCTCGCTGAGCAGAAAGCCCGCGAGGTACGCGGTCTGGTTCATGTAAAGGTAGCACGGTGCAGCATTTATCGGCCGCATCTCCGGATGAGCGCGTACGATTTCGCCAAACGCCAGATTGCGCCACGTCGATGACGAACCGACGGCGAGCAGGCCGACGTCGCCGAGATCCGTTGAATGAAGAAACTTGAGCTTCTCGTCGATGCAATTCGTTGCCGTCAGGGGCGGCGCCGGCAGCCGGTGCAGGCGGTCGAAAACAACCCCGCCACCGACACATCCAACGAGCACAAGCCCGCTCCAGAGCGCGAGGGCGTAATTGAAGCGCCGAGGATCCTCCGCGCTGAGCGCGGTGCGAATCATTGCGAAAAGCGTCTGTCCGGCGCGTCGGCATCGCTTGGCCGCGTGAATGGCCGCAAGGAAGGCCTTGCTGATCACTGTTGGCTCCCCAATGCCAGCCGTTGATCCCTCAACAGAGCGTGTTCGCGGTAACCGCAGGACCCGTAGGCGCAGCCATCGCCGCCCCGGGTGGTCCTGATCACGGCGACTCGTCCGTTCGTGCCGAGCGTGGCGGGCGCGTTAGCATCGTTTGCAAGAACTGCCGCACAAACGCTTGGTACTCATAAAGGTAGCGCCGACAAAGCCGCCGCGGCTCCCGCGCCAGACGATAGAGACAACGGACCTCGAGGCGGTCCACCCAGCGCGGATAATACTCCTTTTTCTCAACGACTTGATCGAGGAAGCCGCCGCACGAGAAGGCGCTGCCGGAGAAGCCTGCCTGCTTCAGCGCCATCAACATGGATTCCTGATTCGGCGCCCCCATGCCGCACAGCACGAATCGCGCGCCCGAATTCTTGATCGTCCGCACCGAGTGGGCACGGCTCTGATACCCATGCATGACGCCGACCACGTTCAGCGTGGGATAGATTGTCTGCATGCGCTCGGCAGCTTTGGCGGCGACACCGGGCCTGCCGCCGATGATGAAGACCGGGCAGCGGAGGCTTTGTAAGTGGCGGAAGACCGGGTGATAGAGCGACGTCGCATCGAAACTGATGCGCGCTGCCCGCACCCCGGTCAACTGGCGCAGCGCCCAGACGATGCCGATGCCATCCGGCAGCACGAGATCGAGACGTGCCAGGGCCGCACCGTAGGCCGGGTCATGTTGGGCGAGATAATAGGAGCGCGGGTTGATGAAGCTGGCGAACACCCCCGGCTCACCGGGACCGATCAAGGGCAGGACGTGCGCCAGACAATCATCGAGAGTCGGAAAGACGGTAACCGGCAAACCGATGAGTTCGATCCGCCGTATCATCGTCTCCACTCCCCCCCACGCTGACGCTGCCACGGCCACAGCAACTCCTCAACTCGCCTTGCGTTGAACGTTAGTGCGTTCGATCCGTCTTGGGAAGGGGATGAAGAGCATTCGGCTTGACTTCATTATTTTTTGTCGCGGTGTGTGTAATACAATCGGGGCTGGATTTCGGTCGCTCGCCCATTTTCCATACCCGTTTCCCTCCGATTCGCTTGTGAGCGCGAGCGAGGCGTGAAACGCCTCTGGCAGTCGGATTGCTGGCGACGTATTCTTCGTGACCGAAAGGGGCCGACTCAGCGGCCGGCAGTATCGCAGGATGAACGGCTGGGAATCGAGCCCCGGTTGCGCCAATCAGGGCTTCTTGACATGAAGCCGAACGGGTTACGCGCCGGGTCGAAAGCGCGGCGTCAAACCGAGGGGAATGAAGAAATGATCAAGAAGGTGATGCTCTCGACGCTTACTGCGGTTGCCGTCATCGGACTGGCGAGCGCCTCCGCATTCGCTGCCGGCGATGCTGATGCCGGCAAGAAGGTGTTTGCCAAGTGCGCCGCTTGCCACTCGGTCGAGGCGGGCAAGAACAAGGTCGGCCCGTCGCTGTTCGGTGTGTTCGGCCGCAAGGCGGGCACGGACGCGACCTACAAATACTCAGACGTGATGAAGAACTCCGGCCTGACCTGGGACGAAGCGACCCTGATGACCTACCTCGAGAAGCCGCAGGAGATGGTCAAGGGCAGCAAGATGACTTTTGCCGGGCTGAAAGATCCGGCCGATCGCGCCAATGTTATTGCCTACCTTCAGACGCTGAAATAGCGCTGAGTGGCCGGGGGAGGCGGCCATGCGCCGTCTCTCCGGGCCCGCTGGCCGGCCGCGCGCCGCTTCGCTTTCTCAGCCGGCGGCAAGAGTTGCCTCCGCCTTCATCGCCACCTTCCCGTCGCAGCGGTGCGCTTCCAGCGTCACCGTGTCGGTAGTCACTGCGCCGGTTACGCGGAAGGGCGTCAGATCGAACAGCGGCAACAGACCGCGGAAGCTGAACCCGCTGACCGGCCGCTGGAGGTTGCGCCGCACGAGCTCAAGCAGGAGCACTGCCGTCAACGGTCCATGCACGACCAGGCCAGGATAGCCCTCAACGCCGGTCGCATACGGGCGGTCGTAATGGATGCGGTGGCCGTTGAATGTCAGCGCCGAGAAGCGGAACAGGAGAACCGGATCCGGCGTGATGGTGCGCACCAGCGTGCCTTGCGTAGGTGGCAGCTCGATCGTTTCCGGCGCCGGTACCGGCGTCGAATCCGCGTCGCGGTAGACGATATCCTGCTCCTCCTCGATGCACGTGCGCCCGTCCTGGCTGATCGTATAACCAACAGTCACGAACACCAGCGAACCGCTGCGGCCGCTGCGTTCACTGATCGCCCGTATGGTGCCTCGGCGTTCCGCTGGCTGGCCGACAATGAGCGGGCTCACGAACGTGAGCCGCGCACCAGCGAACATCCGCCGCGGCAAGGCAACGGGGGGCAGAAAACCGCCGCGTGCGGGATGGCCGTCTTCACCGATCCGCGACTGTGGCGCCTTCGGCAGGAAGTAGAACCAATGCCACAGTGGCGGGACCGCCGAACCAGGGTGAAACTCCGTCTCGACATCATCGAAAGTCGCAGCCGCCGCCTGCATCGGTGCCGGTGCGATCCAATCCGGCACGACTTCGCTGCCGCCAAGCCATGCCGCGTAGGGCTGCTCGTCTGCACTCAACCGCCGTTCCTCCCTTATGGGCACACCGCTGTCGCCGCTGCTCAGGACAGTCCGCCTGGCCCGGCGACCACGCCATCGTCGTAGAGCTGGCCGACTTCGGTGTCGCTCAGGCCGAGAATGTCGTGCAGGATCTCCTCTGTGTGTTCGCCCAAGCGTGGCGCCCTGCGGACCGGCGTGCGCGCAACCGCGGCGAAATCGAGCGGCGAGCCCGGCATGAGGTAGCTACCGATCCCGGGTTGATCGACCATTGCGAACATCGGGTTGTCGACCGAACAGTCGCGATCGTGCTCGATGGTCTCGCGCACTGTCCTGTACTGCGCCCAGGTGACGCCGTGTTGATCAAACGTGCGGCGGATCTCCTGCAGCATGCGGGTTGCGAACCACGGTTCGAAGACGCGGGCGATCTCCCGCCGGGCACGAAAGCGGTCTCCCTCCTTCTTGAAGTTGAGCCGCAGCCGCGCCGCCAGCAGGTCCAGCTCCTGCTCAAGGCCGGTGGCCTCGACCAGCGCTTTCCACTGGCCGTGGGTGAGGCCGACCACCATCAACCGTTTGCCGTCGAGGCTGCCGAAGTCGCGCCCGAACGCACCGTAGAGGTAGTTGCCGTCCTTCGGCCGGTCGGTGTCGTTCACCATCACCTCGGCGATCTTGCCGAGATTGCCCAGCATCGCGAGCGCGACGTCCTTGAGCGCCAAGCGCACCAATTGCCCTTCGCCGGTTAGGCGGCGGTGGCGTTCGGCGGCAAGCAGGCCCACCATCGCCATTTGGCCGGCGATGCAGTCCCACGCTGGCAGCAGGTGATTGACCGGCCGGGGAAAGACGGTCGGGCCGGTGACGAACGGCAGCCCGGTCTGCGGATTGACGGTGTAATCCACCTCCGAACCACCATCGCGGCGGCCGACCAGGTTGACCATGACCAGATCGGGCCGATGGCCGCGCAGCGTCTCATAGTCGAGCCAGCCGCGGGCGGGAAAATTGGTGACGAACAGCCCGGCGTTCTCCCCCGGCGCGGTGATCAGCCGGGTAAGGATCTCTTGGCCTTTCGGCTTGCGGAAATCGACCGCGATCGAGCGCTTGCCTTTGTTGAAGCCGGCCCAGAACAGGCTGTGCTCACCATCGAGCGTGACCGGCCAGCGGGTGAAGTCGAGGCCGCCGCCAATCGGGTCGAACCGGATGACGTCGGCGCCCAACTGCGCCATCGTCATGCCGCCTACGGGCATCGCAACAAACGCCGAGCCCTCGACAATCCGCAAACCGGACAGAATCCCAGTCATACCGCGCCTCCCTCGCCCTCGTTGCCCTGTTTGATGCCGGTCTCTGCTGCGACCCTAGGGACACAACGACCGGTCGGTTATTGGCCTGCCATAGTTCTCAACCGAAGGCACCGTTCCTCGACGGAACGATTGCCATCATGGGCAGGCGTGCATGGAGCGGATCCGTCCGCCAGCTATTTCCACAAGGAAATTACACGTTTTTCGCCTTGTTTCGCAATTCCGTTCGTTGGCGGAAGCCGCTTCCTTACAGCGCGGCTTCAAGGCGGTCGCTGAGGGTCTTGAGAACCTGCACGCGCGCCCAGTTCTTGTCTTCCGAGGACACCAGCGTCCACGGGGCGCGGTCGGTGCTGGTCCGGTCGACCATATCCCCGATCGCTTGGGTGTAGGCATCCCACTTCTCACGGTTGCGCCAGTCCTCTTTGGTAATCTTGTATCGCTTGTAGGGGACCTTTTCGCGATCCTGGAAGCGGCGCAGTTGCTCGTCCTTGCCGATCGCCAGCCAGAGCTTGGCCAAGATGACGCCGCTTTCGAGCAGCTGTTCTTCAAAGTCGTTGATTTCGGCATAGGCGCGCAGCCAGTCCGCTTCGCTGCAGAAGCCCTCGACCCGCTCGACCAGGACGCGGCCATACCAGGTGCGGTCGAAGATGGCGATCTGCCCTTTCGCCGGGATATGCCGCCAGAACCGCCAGAGGTAGGGCTGCGCCTTCTCCTCGTCGGTCGGCGCCGCGATCGGGTAGACCTTGACCTTGCGCGGATCGAGCGCGCATGTCAGCCGGCGAATGGTGCCGCCCTTGCCGGCCGCATCGGTGCCTTCGAACGCGACAACCAGGGCGACATCGCGGAACGCCTTCGCGTCGGTCAGTTCGGCAAGCCGCAGCTGGTAGCGTGCCAGTTCTTTTTCGTAGCGCGCTTTGTCCAGCTTCGCCGAGAGATCGAGGGCGTCGAGCGCCGTCTTGCGATCGAGTCCGGCGACGACCACGGGTGCCGCCGCGACCTTTGGCGGCGGCGGGCTGTCCAAACGCTTGCGCATCGCCGCCAGCACCGTCTGGCCAATCATCAGGTCGCGATATTCCTCGTCTGCGCTCGGCACGACCACCCAGGGCGCATCGCCGGAGCTGGTCAGTCGCACGATGTTCTGCATCACCGGCATCAGTTTTTCGTAGTTCTTGTGCATCCAGCGGTGTTCCACGACGTGGCGGCCGCCGCCGGGGATGCTGTCGATCTCCTTGAGCCGCTTCTTCTGGTCAGCACGCGAAAGGTGCAGCCATAGTTTGATGACCAGCAGGCCTTCATCGGCGAGCATCGTCTCGAAGCGGGCGATAGCGGCCAGCGCTCGTTCCAGTTGGCCCTCCTCGCCGCCGCCAAGGGCAGAACCCGCAAAGGCTTCGCGGTACCAGGAGCCGACGAAGATGCCGATCTTGCCCTTGGCCGGCAGCGCTCGCCAGTACCGCCAGTGCGGCGGACGCGCTGCCTCCTCAGGGCTCGGCTCGTCAATCACGGCCGTCTCGACGTGACGCGGGTCGAGCCATTCGTTCAAGCGCGCCAGCGCCGCGCTCTTGCCGGCGCCGTCGATGCCCGCCAACACGATCAAGACGGCAAACCGCTTCTGTTCGATGAGGTCGAACTGCGCATCGAGGAGCGCTTCGCGCAGCTTTGCTTCCTCAGCCTTGAAGGTCGCCTTGTCGATCTTGTGGACCTGAGCGGCAGACTCAAACATCGACGTCTTCCTTTGCGCACGCGGCGGCAGAAATTCTGATCATGGGGCGGTCTCTGCCCAAGAATCCAGCGCGAAGTTTGCCGGCAATCCTGCTAAACCGGAAACGGTCCGGGCAGGGACCCGGCGTTGCGGAGGACGGACGATGATCACGTTCAAGGCGGATGAAGCGAGCCGCATTCTCACCATCGAGATGGTGGGTATGATCACGGAGGCGGACATTGACGCCGCTGTCGATCAGCTGGAGGCCGAGTTTCCGGCCGTCGGCGTCCACGTTCGTGGCGTCGGACAGCACTTCAATGTGCTGTCGGACTGGGAGAAGCTGGAGGGGTGGGAGAAGGGCGCGAAGACCCTGGGAACCGTCACCTCGAAACTGATCAGCGAAGCGGTTCGCAAGCACGCCGTGCTTGCCGACGCCAAGTGGGCCGGTGAGCAGCCGCGTCTGGCGGACATTGCCAAGCACGCCGAAGTGCGTTTCTTCCCGCCAGAGGAGCGCGCCGCCGCCATGGCCTGGCTTGGCGAGAAATAAGCGCACCTGCCCGCGACTCAAGCGCCTCCATTCTCTCAACTGAGGCGGGGATGGCTCTTTTCTCAATGCCCGTACCGATGTAAGATTCGCTACAATTGCGTTACGATCGGGCCGGTGGGCGCGGGGTCGGGCCGGCCGGGGGCGGGGGTTGTTGATGGTGAACACGCAGGGGCTGCGGGGCCGCGTGCTCGCTGGCATGCTCGTTATCATCATCGCGTTGCCGTCATGCGCGCAGATCCAAGCGATGACCGAACCGGAGCGGGAGTTATCGCCGGCCGAGCAGCGCTTGCAGGATCTCGCAGCCGACTATAACCGGACCATCTTCGAAGGCATTCTGATCGGCGCCGTCAGCGGCGCTGCGCTTGGCGCCGGGGCGGGCGCATTGGCTGCGAAGGATAACCGTGCCGCCGGGGCTGCGACCGGCGCAATCATCGGTGCCATCGGCGGTGCGATCCTGGGCGGCACCGGTGGCCTTTATTACGCCAACCTCAAGCAGCAGTACGCCGATCAGGAGCAGCGCCTCGATGCGATGATCGAAAAGCTCCGCGCCGAGAACGCCAAAATGGAGGATATCTCCGCCGCAGTGCACACCATCGTCGATGAGAACCGTGCGAAGATCGACAAGATCGCCGCCGATCTGAAGGCCAAAAGGCTTTCGGCAGAACAGGCGCAGCGTGACCTCAAGTCCGTCGACGGAGCGTGCGCGAGTTTGACGAAGCAGATCGGCAATCTGCGCAAGAGCCAGGAACGATGGCGCGAGATTGCTAAGGACGAACGTGCCCAGGGTGATAACGCCCGCATCGCGCAGATGGACACCGAAATCGACCGGATCCAGGGCCGTCTTGACACAATGCAGGTGGAGCTCGACAGCCTGACCGCGCGGCGGGTCAGCATCGTCGGCTGACATCAAGCGCTTCGCCTCGTCCGGGCTGCCACGTTCCTCGTGTTCAACGTTTGACACATGACGGGCTAATCCAGTTAGAATGAGATGCAATTGCATCAATCGCCGCCAAGGTCGTCTCGTGCAGCTTCTCAACACGCCTCAGCGCTACGGTGTCATCGCGAAGACCCTGCACTGGCTGGTCGTCGCCGTGTTCTTGTTCCAGTACATCGTCGCGACGATGATGCTGAATACGCGGCCGGAGGAAACGACCCTCGGGTTCTCGCAAGGAACCTTGTACAATTGGCACAAGTCGATGGGCCTCGTCGGCCTCCTGTTGGCGACCATCCGGTTGACGTGGCGCAAGCTCACGCCGCTGCCCGAATGGGCTGCGTGTCTGAGCGCGGGCGAGCGCCGCTACTGCCACTGGGTCGAGACGATGCTTTATACCGGCATGATCGTAATGCCGATCAGCGGTTATCTTTACGTCATGGCGGGCGGCTACGGCGTGCACCTGTTTTCTTCCGTGCACCTCGCCGACCCGGTCGGCAAGAACGAGCTGCTGGCAGTGGCGGCGAAGTGGACGCACATCGTCGCGGCCTACGTCATCGTGGCGGCGATCGCGGGCCACGTCGGTCTGGTGCTCAAACACCAGCTGATCCGCAAGAACCGCCTCTTGCAGCGCATGCTGCCGTTCGGCCGGCCGTGAAGCGGATCACTGGCGATGCGCTTGACGCGCTAAGTCAGGCTGCCGCCGGCCGGCCGCGGCTGCGCGCCAATTGGGATATCCACGCAGGTGCCACGGATCCGGTGCAGCGGTTCTGCAACGCGATCGAGCCCGGCTCCTACATCCGGCCGCACCGGCATGGCGAGGCCGGCAAGTGGGAGCTTTCGATTGCGCTCAAGGGGCGGGTCGTGCTGGTGCTGTTCACGCCTGAAGGCGTCTTGAGCGAGCGCATCGTGCTCAGCGCCGGCGGCCCCACCTTCGGAATCGAGACGGCGCCCGGTACCTGGCACAGCTTCGCAGGCCTGGAGCCGGGCTCGGTCCTGTTCGAGCTCAAGCCCGGGCCCTACGATCCGGCCGCGGACAAGGACTTCGCCGCCTGGGCGCCTTCGGAAGGCGATCCCCGCTGCAGCCTTTTCGAGGCCTGGTTCCGCACCGGCGCGATTGGCAGTGAACCGCCGTCGATGTAGGCCGCAGCGCAGTAGGGCGGATCAAGAGCGAAGCGTGATCCGCCGGAAGGGTTATCTCGACCCGGCGATATACTCGCAGCAGGCCAAGACGCAGTATTATTTGCAAGTCTCACGATTGATAACAACGAATGCACGGTTAACAATCGCGAAAAGTTTCTCCAGGTACAATAATGTTACGATAACAATACCTGATTCTATTTTTATATCTTGTTCACTTAAGAGCCTTATCTTATTGCGGTCAGCATCAGTTAAGAGAGTACTGTTATTGTGCGCTATGATATTCCTTATCTTGTACGTGGCCTCCATAACGGCTTTATCCTGGGGCTCCGCGGGATGAACGTCGATATTGAGCCTCTCAGAAAAAAACTCTACTAAGTAATTGTTCGTAGATTTCTTTCCTTTTGTTCTGATATTGCACTTCGCGCTGATGCCTCTCTTCTCGCAAAGATAGTTTGCAGATTGTTCTAGGCCGCTTTCGAAAATACTACAGAGCGCAACCAAGAAATGGTTGCGAAAATGACTAACGTAAAATAACCTGAAATTTTCCTCTGTATTCTGCCACTCTGCTTGATGCTCACAGTATACATCAAGTTTCTCTTCCTTGTCGTCAAATTTAGACACAGCAATCGTCCGAGACGCGTTCGCTGCAACTCGTTTATTATTAATATAGTCTTCCAAAGCTTGTTCAGACATCAAGAGCACGCCGCGCAAAGATTCAAGGTGTGCTTCCCATTTGACGAGTGGACTGTCAAGCGGGACATCAAAGTGTATGATGTCGGGGTCTAAAGTCATGGTATATTTTACCTACTTCGATGAAAATTCACCTCGTAGGATGGATCTACAGCGAAGCGTGTTCTGTTGGACGATGTCACGGACGCCGATGCATCCGGCGGGTTAGGCGTCGCCTTGAACCTACCCTGCGCGGGATGGTTAGCTCATTGCACAGGTTCGCCTTTGATGGCCTTTACGATGTTATCAGATTCATCGAGCCGCCTTTCAACCTGCCTGCCGGTACTTGTAGCAAGATATGGAGCTGCTGCTCCCAACAACACGGGAAAAACACGTCGAAGATCTCCGCTTGATCCACTGCTCGTTACTGTCGTGTGCCAGAGCTGTACTTGTCTACCTGATTGCTTAAACTCTTTGAAGTCGTAAGCAGTGATTAATGTGTAGCGAAAGTATTCAGTAACAGTTCCAGTGTATGTCGTAAGGCCGGTTATTCCGTACGACGGCAGATACGTAGTGGTACCAGAATAGGTCGCCGTATTTCCATAGGAAGTTGCCGCACCATAGGTATGAGCCGAAGATACTCCGGTCTGTCCCAAAACAGGTAGAGAAAAACTGTATTGTCGCGCTTCTGGGGTGCCTATACCATAGGATAGGACAATTGCTACTTCCGCATTCTGAGTCTCATGCGCCAATACAAAGCCTCTGGAGTGTAAAACGCGCATTACGTAGACGGCGTACTCCTGAAACTGGAGATCGTCCCACGTAACGCCGGTATTTCCGGGCAATAAAATGTACGTTCTATACTGTGGGGCAGAGACAGACGCCAGAGAGTCAATAGTGATATGAAACTTCTGCTGATCTTGAGTTATATGAGATTGTTGTTGATATTGAAATTCAGGTCGCTCTTTGGTCGAACATGCGGCTAGTATTGCAATGGTGAAGGCCACGGTTATTACAACAATCGCTTTCGATAACGAGTGCATTCGGGTGCTCCAGCGGCGCGTAGCCCGGTCGGTCGAATTGGCGTAGCGTAATGGGATGGATAATTTTAGCCGTCGGGGTCACCCGCCTCCACATCTTTTATCCCATATCCGCCCCAATTCACCTGGTACAACCCGCGTACGACGCAGGACCTGAAGGTGCAATACGGCCAATCCGCCTTTGACCTGACTAGCCCGTCTTATTCACGACGCCCCTTGTCGGGGGCTGGCGGATGTAGCGTAAGCGGTTGATGTGGCGTAGGAGTCGGTT
>UXAT02000003.1 GCA_900609035.2 Candidatus Defluviicoccus seviourii
TCGGCTGTGGACATGCCGCCGCGCTTGGACAACGCTGACGCGTTGCCCACATGCCCACAGCCGCAACAACAACAGCAACCCATTCTTATGTTATCGAAAGAGGAGACGGTGCCGGCCTCCACCTAAGCAGCCCCATCCGGTGGTCTCAGGAACCGGGACCGCCTCTGTAGGGCGCCGCGAACGAATTGAAATCCTCGCCAAACTGCGTCACCTGTTCACGCCATTGCTCCTCCAATCTGTCAAAGGCCCGATTGGTTACGTCAGCGCGCTCAAACCTCATGACAAAGCTCCCAACGACTACGGCAAGAGCGTCGTAGCGTCAGAAGGGCGCTTTGACAAGCACTGCGGACACAAGCAATCTGGTTGCGCCAGCGATCGTCTGATTGATCTCGGCTTCTCCGCTGTCGGACATCTTCCGCCACTCGGCATGCGCTCTCGCGGTGCAAAGGCGCCGTTGCGAGGAGGTCGAAGCGCTGAGAGTGCAGCCTGCCCGCGACGACGCGCTGCCGGCTGATCCCCTGGGCCATCCGGCTGCGGCTGGTGGCGACGGGGTGGCGACGGGTTGGAGTAAGTTTGGAGTAAATCGCCCGGCCTTTGTGGCTAACCTCTTGTTCTTGCTGGCGTCCCCTAGGGGATTCGAACCCCTGTTGCCGCCGTGAGAGGGCGGTGTCCTGGGCCTCTAGACGAAGGGGACTTCGCTGGCCGCTGCAGCCAAGTATGTATCAGCGCTGATGCGGCCGGATCAAGCTTCGGTTCAAAGAAGGGCCGGCGCAGCCCTAACCATCCCCCCGCGCCTGGCCCGAGAGCGGTGGGAAGGCCTGGTCCCGGCCGGCGCCGGTGCGGACGGCGGGATTGTACTTCAGGCAGTTCGGCACGCAAGCGCACTCAAACGCGATCTTCATCGGTGCAATCCGGCCCTCGTTCTTGAGCTGGAACAGCCGCGGCACGACCTTGTCGCGCAAGCCCTCGGGGTCGATGGTGTTGACGTAGATGTGGGTGCCGCCCTCGAAGCCGGCCGGATTGGAGATGCGCCACTTGATCTGCACCCGCCACGGCATGGCGACGTCGGCATCGGGCGGCTTGTAGTGCCACTCCTCATTGCACGGAATGCCCGCTCCCATCGCCGCGTGACAGGCGTGCACGAGGTCGGACACGCAGCGCAACTCCTCGGCCGAGTGGTTCCAGGGCTGCGAGCGCTCACTCTTCGAATAGATTTCCAGCGTCGGGAAGCGGTGGCCGAAGCCGGCGAACGCGATCGCGTGCTCGTTTTCGGCGAACACAAGGTTGCGGTAGCCGGCGAAATTCACGGCTGCCTCGTTGTAGATGTTGGGATTGGCACGCGCGAGCTGGATCTCGAGTTCGTTGTAGGCACCGCGGTCATCAATCGCGACGAGCTGCTTGTGCAGATGGTCGAACGAGGCGCCGGCCGGCGGCAGCCAGTTCTGGAACACCGCAGCGAAGCGCACGTAGCGGTTGGCGAGATAGATGTCGCGCAGCGCCTCGATGGTGAAGCGAAAGTACTGGTAGTGTTCCTCGGGCGTGAGGGTGCCGGAGCTCACCAGCTGCTTGTCATGCTGGGCGCCGGCCTCGAAGTGGCGCCGCGCGATGATCAGCTCGTGGCCGCCGGCGAAGAAGGCATCGGCGAGCGCGATCTTCTCCGCATCGGCCATCGCAGCGATCGCGGCCGGCTCCAGGCCGGAAAGCTTGAGACGGAACTCGATGCGGTCGCGCACATGCCGGCGGCCTGCTTCGCTCGCCACATATGCATCGCGCCGCGCCTGCAGCGGCGCCGGCATGCGGTAGCCATAATTCTTGGCCCAATAGTCGTAGGAGACGATCTCGAACAGGTTCGGGATCCGGCGGAACACCCACTCGGTCGAGTACAGTTCATCCGCCTTGAGATCGCGCACGGTCTCGTACTTCGATCCGCGCCGCACCAGGCGTGCCTTCTCCGGCGGCGTCTCCAGGAGCCGCTTGGCACAGAAGGCGCAGTGCGCGTCCGCTTGCGCCGGATCGAGCGGCCGGCCGGGGGCCTCGTGGCTGCCCAGTGGGCGGATGCCGCGGCCCGGCACCGTCCACACTTCCGTGCCGGTGAACGGGTTGATCTGCTTGACGGTCCCGTCCGCCATCCGGGTGAGGTAGGTGGCGGGCGCGATCAGCTCCGGCGGCATGGCGGTTCGGCTCCCGGCTTCTGGTCGTGTGCGGTCATGGACGGCTTCGTCGGGGCTGCGCTCGCGATCGGCAGTGGCGCGAATCCGGCCGCTTCCTGATCATAGCGCCAAGCGCGGAGTTCCGGCCCGCTGCCGGAACCGAGGCCGATGATCAGCCATACGAGGTCCGGTTCGTAGACCCGGCTCAAGTCGCGCGCGGACGGCTCGGCCGTGGTCCGCGGATGCGAATGGTAGTGGCCGATGATCGCCTCGCTTGAGCCGCGCAAGCTGCGCATCAGGGATAAGCGCAGCTGTGGGTCAATCTCGAACGACGAGGCGGGCGCTCCCAGCGTGACGTTGCGGCTGGGGGCGATGCGGTCGACGATGGTCGTGGTACCATCGACCGTGCGGCCGACGAGGAGGCCGCAGCATTCGTGCGGCCGGGCGGCGACGGCGGTGTCGATGAGCGCGCGACGGAGCGGATCGGGCAGGATGATCATGGCTCGAAGCGGAGGCTGCCGAGCATACGGCCGGTGCGCACCTCGATCAGCCAGATCCGTGCGCAGGTTCCGGCCGGCCCGGTGCGGAGATACAGCAAAGGGCCGTCTGGATGCATCTCGATAGGGCTGCACCCCGCCGGCAGCTGGACCACGACATCGCCGAAGCCTTGAGCGTCGGCGGCTGGCAACGGTGTGGCGGCGCTAGGCAACGGCGTGGCGGCGCTAGGCAACGGTGTGGCGGGAGGCAACGGTGCGGCGGCTGGCAGGGCGGCTCCGGTCGCTGCATCGTGCGGCCCGGGCGAAGTGGCGACGGTCGCGTCGCGGGCCTTGAAAAGCCGAAAGTCAGGGTTCGTAATGCGCACGTAGAAGCCGAAGCCCAAGAGAATGAAGGCGATGACGATCAGGACCCCCATCCCGTAGACGAGACCTTTCAGTGCCTGCATCGCTTCCCGAACCGCCGCCGTTGATTGACGATCTCCCTTACACCGTGGCGGTCGCGCCGGACAAGGCCGGCCTGCGCCTCGACCGCCTGCTCGCGGACGCCTTGCCCGCGCTCTCTCGCGCCCGCGTGCGGCTCTTGATCGTGGGCGGCCACGTGCATTCGAGCGAAGGCGAAGCGATGTTCGCGCCCGACCACCGGGTTCGCGCCGGCGAGTGCTTCGTTGTCCGGGTGCCGGAAATTCCACCGTTCGTAACCACGGCGCCGGCGGCGCAAGCGATGCCGCTTGCGATCGTCTATGAGGACGTGCACCTGATCGTGCTCGACAAGCCGGCTGGCCTCGTCGTTCACCCCGGCGCCGGCAATGCGGACGGCACGCTCGTCAACGCGCTCCTCGCCCATTGCCCAGGCCAGCTGTCTTCGATCGGGAGCCCGCTGCGACCAGGGATCGTTCACCGCCTGGATAAGGACACGAGTGGCCTCCTGGTGGTGGCGAAGAGCGATCTGGCTCACCTCGATCTGGCGCGCCAATTCGCTCGGCACAGCGTCAAGCGTGCCTATTGGGCATTCGTGTGGGGTGGGCCGGTCCCGCCGGAGGGACGCATCGATTATCCGATCGGCCGCTCGCCGCAGGTGCCTACGAAGATGGCAGCGGTCGCGCGTGGCGGCAAGGTGGCCGAGACGCGCTATCGGACGCTGAAGCGCTACGGCACGCTTGCAAGCCTGCTCGAATGCCGGCTCGCAACCGGGCGGACCCATCAGATCCGCGTCCACATGGCTTCGATCGGCTATCCGCTGATTGGCGACCGGGTTTACGGCGGCGTCGCGCGTCTCCCTGCCGGCTGCCCGCAAGACGTCCGTGACGCTGCCGAGTCACTGGCCGGCCAGGCGCTGCACGCGTTCGAGCTCGGATTTATCCATCCGGCAACCGGCGATGAATTTTCGTTTACATCCACTCTACCAATGCATATCAAGAGGTTAGTAACTGTTTTAGAGACTCACTAAATTTGCCATAGCGGCACGATTCCTGCTATGCTACTAATACTCATCAGCGGTTAGCCCCGATCGCGGTCGTGAATCGCCGATGGAGCCGACCGCGGGATGGAGCTTGAGTGAGCATCGGCGATGGCGAAGAGCGAACCGGAAACGGCCCTGACGCCCGAACGCAACCTCGGGCGCTATTTGCAGCACATCCGCAAGTACCCGATGCTGGAGGCGGAGGAGGAGCTCCGGCTCGCTAAGACGTGGGTTGAGACCGCCGATGAGGCGGCGGCGCACCGCCTTGTCACCAGCCATCTGCGGCTGGTCGCGAAGATCGCGCTCGGCTATCGCGGCTACGGTTTGCCGCTTGGCGAGCTGATCGCCGAAGGCAATGTCGGCATGATGCAAGCGGTGCTGCGCTTCGACCCGGATCGCGGTTTCCGGCTTGCCACCTACGCGATGTGGTGGATCCGCGCGGCGATCCAGGAATACATCTTGCACTCCTGGTCGCTGGTGAAGATCGGCACGACGGCCTCGCAAAAGAAGCTGTTCTTCAACCTGCGCAAGCTCAAGGGTCAGATGCAGGCGATCGACGACGGCGACCTGCCGGCGGCGCATGTCACCGCCATCGCGCGTCGTCTGGGCGTGCCCGAGCAGGACGTGGTGCAGATGAACCGCAGGCTCTCAAGCCCCGATGCATCGCTCAACACACCCGTTCATGACGAGGGCGAGGGCGAGTGGCAGGATTGGCTTGTTGACGGCGGCGACAACCACGAAGACCGCCTAGCCGACCATGAGGAGGCGTACGGCCGGCGCCTGTTGCTCGCGGGCGCGCTCAAGACGCTTTCCGAGCGCGAGCGGCAGATCATTGCCGAACGGCGCCTGAAGGAGGAGCCGACGACGCTGGAATCCTTGAGCCAGCGCTTCGGCATCTCACGCGAACGGGTGCGCCAGATCGAGGCCCGCGCGCTGGAAAAGCTGCAGAAGGCGGTGCGCAACGCGCTGATTTCAAGCCGGCTGGCCCACTCCTTCTAACGACGAGGGGCCCCCGGCTCCCGTCAGCCCGCATGCGCCATCAGGAGCCCCGGCAGGTCGGCCATGTGGCGGAACACAACGTCGGCACCCGCTGACCGCAACAGCCGCGCGTGGTCCGGCCCGCAGTGACCGCCACCGACGAACCCCAGCGCCCGCATGCCGGCGGCGCGGGCGGCGCAGATGCCGGCTTCCGAATCCTCGACGACGACGCACGCTTCGGCATCCACGCCCATTGCGCGGGCAGCAAACAGGAACAGATCCGGTGCCGGCTTGCCATGGCGGACCATGTGCGCAGAGAAGAGATGCGGCTCAAACAGCGGCAGGAGGTGGGTGAGGCCGAGGGTGAAGCGGATCTTTTCCGGCGCGCCGGACGAAGCGACGCACTTTGGCAGGGCGAGCGAGCGCACCACCGCCGCAACGCCGGCAATCGGCTGCAACGACCGGCGGAAGGCCGCAAAGTCTTGTTCGCGGACGCGGGCTGCGAAGTCCGCCGGCACAGGCCGGCCCAGGTCCGTCTCGATCGCCGCGATCACCGCCGTCATGGCGATGCCGGTGAAGCGGTGCAGGCAGTCGGCGGCGGTCATCGGCAGGCCCAGTTCGCTGACGGCGGCCGCCATCACGGCAGCCGCGATCGGCTCGGAATCGACGAGCACGCCGTCGCAGTCAAAGATGACAAGACCGGGCTTGGTGGCGGTCATGCGCTCAAATCCTGACCGCCAAGGTCGTGGCGGACGATGTGGCGCAAGAGCCCGCTTGCGCCGGCTTCGATCAGCTGGAACATGTGGCGGAAGGCTTCCGGTCCGAGCGAATAGGGATCGGCGACCTCGCGGTGCCCGGCATCGGGCGCGAAATCGAGGAACAGGTGCAGCCGCGGTTCGCGCCCTTGCGGGCAGAAGCCGGCGAGGGCGGCAAGGTTGCGCTTATCCATCGCCACGAGGTAGTCGAAGCGGTGGAAATCCTCGGGCCCGGCCTGGCGCGCGCGCAGCCCCGACAGATCGATCCCGCGTCGGCGCGCTTCCGCCTGCGCGCGCGGATCGGGCGGCTGGCCGATGTTCCACCCACTGGTGCCGGCACTATCGGTCGCTACCTTGTGCGCGAGACCGTGCCGGTCAACCAAGGCATGGAACACGCCTTCCGCTGCCGGTGAGCGGCAGATGTTGCCGAGGCAGACGAACAGAACGTTGACCAACGCGGATTCTCCCTTAGGCTATTCCCGCCGGACGGCAATTTGCGGCGGGAGGAACGGGCATGAGCAGTGACACCAGCACACGACCGGGCAACATCGTCATCTTGACCGGCGCCGGCATCTCCAAGGAATCGGGCCTCGATACCTTTCGCTGCGCCGACGGCATCTGGTCGCGGGTCAACCTCGAGGATGTGGCGACGCCGGAAGGCTTCGCGCGAGATCCCGAACTCGTGCACGCGTTCTACAACGCCAGGCGGGAAAAGTTGAGCGATCCCGCCGTGCAACCGAACGCTGCCCACGCCGCGCTTGCCCGCCTGGAGGCCGAGTGGCCGGCCGAGGTCCTGCTCGTCACCCAGAACATCGATGATCTGCACGAACGCGCCGGCAGCCGCGAGATCATCCACATGCACGGCGAACTGAACAAGGTGCGCTGCCAGGCGTGCGAGCATCTGGTCGTGTGGCCCGATGCCCTGAGTCTGGAGCACACCTGCGCTGGCTGTGGCCGTAAGGGCACACTGCGGCCGCATGTTGTCTGGTTCGGTGAGATGCCGCTCGAAATGGAGCGGATCTATGATGCACTCAGTCAATGCAGCTTGTTCGTCTCGATCGGCACCTCCGGGCAGGTCTACCCGGCCGCCGGCTTCGTCAGCCACGTGCGGATGTACACCCGCGCGCGCACGGTCGAACTCAACCTGGAGCCCTCAACCGGCGCCACGCTGTTCGAGGAGGCTTTCTACGGACCGGCGAGCGGCGTTGTGCCGGCATTCGTGGAGCGCTTGCTAGCCGGACGATCGTAGGGCGTCTCGAAAGGGGTAGGCGTGCACGAACCTGCGAAAAAGCCACCCCTAATATTTACTCGTCTTCCATACACAACTGTTATACGATACGCGCCGTTCCGCTGATGCGGAACAGCACCCCTTTCCAGCCAGCGGAGTCTGTCGTGAGGGCAGCAGCATGAAGCGAGGCACCGGGCCCGGCGCCTGCCAGCCAGTGGACGGAACCGATGATGAGCGCCAGAACGGGCTCGACCGCCGCAGCGGTCGTGACCGGCGGCATTCAGGTGAACATGAAGCCCCTTCGGACGAACCTCGCGCCTACGGTTTTCGTGATTTCGATCCGCGCCGTGGCAACCAGGATCGCCGCCTCTACGGCATCGACGGTGGTCGGTTGAGCGCCGGCGAGCATGAGGACGAGCCGGTCGACGACTCGGTCGAGCCGGAGACAGAGGCCGAAGCCGAAGCCGAAGCCGAGGCTGGCGATCCCTTGGAGGGACTGTTGCCGCTCAGCCCGGACCAGCTGCGGACACTATTGCGCAAGGACGGCCGCTGAAGGGCGGCCGCTACCCCTTCAGCTCAGCCGCGCCGCGACCCGCAAGCGGAGCGCGTTCAGCTTGATGAAGCCCTCGGCATCGCGCTGGTCGTAAACCGAATCGGCCTCGAAAGTAGCGATGCTCTGGTCGTAAAGGCTGAACGGCGACTTGCGCCCGGTGATCGTGACGTTGCCCTTGTAAAGCTTGACGCGCACGGTGCCGGTGACCCGCGCTTGCGTTTCGTCGATGAGCTTCTGCAGCGCCAGGCGCTCGGGCGAGAACCAGAAGCCGTTGTAGATGAGGGCGGCGTAGCGCGGCATCAGGTCGTCCTTCAAGTGCGCGGCTTCGCGGTCGAGCGTGATGCTCTCGATCGCCCGATGCGCAGCCAAGAGGACCGTTCCGCCGGGCGTCTCATAGACGCCACGCGACTTCATGCCGACGAAGCGATTCTCGACCAGGTCCATGCGGCCGACGCCGTTGGCGCCCGCGATCTCGTTCAGGCGCTCAAGCAGCACGGCGGGCGTCATCGGGACGCCGTCGAGCGCGACGGCATCACCTGCCTCGAAGCCGATCTCGATCGAACAAGGTGTGTTCGGGGCGGCCTCCGGCGCGACCGAGCGGCGGAACATCGCCTCGTCCGGCTCGATCCACGGATCTTCGAGCGCGCGGCCCTCGTAGGAGATGTGCAACAGGTTGGCGTCCATCGAATAGGGCGGCTCGCCCTCCTTGTCGGACGGCACCGGGATCTGGTGCTGGCGGGCATAATCCAAGAGCGTCGCGCGTGAATTCAGGTCCCATTCCCGCCACGGCGCGATGACGCGGATGTCGGGCGCCAGCGCATAGTAGGTGAGCTCGAAGCGGACCTGGTCGTTCCCCTTGCCGGTGGCGCCGTGGGCGACAGCATCGGCGCCGACTTCGCGCGCGATCTCGATCTGCCGCTTGGCGATCAGGGGCCGCGCGATCGACGTGCCCAAGAGATACGCCCCTTCGTAGAGGGTGTTGGCACGGAACATCGGGAACACGTAGTCGCGCACGAATTGCTCGCGCAGGTCCTCGATGAAGATGCGCTTGACGCCCATCATCTCCGCCTTGTGGCGGGCGGGCTCGACCTCCTCGCCCTGGCCGATGTCGGCGGTGAAGGTGACGATCTCGCAGCCGTAGGCATCCTTGAGCCAGCGCAGGATGACCGAGGTGTCGAGACCACCCGAGTACGCGAGAACCACCGTCTTGACCTGACCGCCCATCCCCTGATTGTCCCTTTGCTGCCGGTGTTGAAGAGCGCCGGAGTATAGGCAAACGCCGCCTTCGCTCAAGGACAGCCGCGCGGGAGTCCGGAGATCGCCTGCTTGAGGCACGCGAGCGACAACGCCCCCGCGCGAAACCGGGAAAAGATGGCGCAGCGGAATGGCGGTGCAAGAATCTTCTGCGGGAAACAGACCGACACGCGGCTACAATAGACAGCCGTGCGTGCAGCGGCAGTCGGAGGCACGAGAGGACCGGCTCCGGCAAACAGCGATCTGAGGATAAGATGACGAGCGTAAAGGAAAAAATGGCTGAGGTGATCAACGCCCAGCCGGACGATGCGAGCTACGACGACATCTTGCGTGCGCTGGCATTCGAGCGGATGGTCGCACGGGGTCTGGCGGATGCACGTAACGGACGCGTTCTCTCCGATGCCGAAATGGCACGCCGGATCGGAGAATGGCAGAAATAGTCTGGACCGAGGAGGCGGAGCGGTGGCTGCGCGACATATACGACTATCTCGCGGCCGAAAATCCTGCCGCCACCAAGGTCATAACTGGAATCCATGAGACGGTGCAGGTTCTGCGCCATTTTCCGGAGATCGGCCACATCTATCATGCCGAACCAGAGGGTTACATCAGAATTCTTCTCTACGGCCACTATCGGATCGCGTACCTCTTGCGCGCGTCGCGCAGGATCGATGTTCTTGGCGTCTTCCACGGCGCGCTGGATATTGAGCGTTATCTCCGGTGAGGTGGCCAGGGGTTTTTCAGAACCCCGGCGCGAGTGAGGGGCGAACCCAAACTGCGATCACACTTCATCCGGTTATCCGGGCAGCCAAAGGCTGAGAAGGCGCGCCGGCAGGTCGAGGGCGGCGATGCCTTCAGCCATGTCGAGGAGGCCGAGGCCGAACAACGCCATTATACGACCAATAACCAGCCAAAAGATCGCGGCTTGGACGAGAAAGCCCAGAAGCATCCCACCGATTCCTTGGCTCACAAGGAGAACGGCGATCAGGGTCCGATCGTAAGTGCGCACCGGCTTGTCCGCCGGTAGCTTCTTTAGCAACCAGGAGTGACCAAGCGGCAGCATCTGAATCATTGATGCGCCGCCGATGCCAAGGTTGATCAGGCTGGGGATCAGCGTCGTCAGAAAGAGCACGTAGATCCACCAGTACTCCGGCTCCAGCGCTGTCTTGGGGTCGCGTAATCCGGCAAACAGGGGATCGAGGGGCAGGACCGCCGTGCCGCCGCCCAGGACAGCGAGGGTGTCGAAGGACTGGACGCTGATGACCATCGCGATCGCAAGCAAGGCGACGATCAAGGCCGCAGACGCCGCATCGATCAGCGCAAGCGCGAGCGGCCACCAACCCTTGAGTTCCAGCCCGCGGCGCAAGAGCGCGCGCGTCAGCCCGAGCGAAGCCCAGTCGAACAGCGCATTAATGAACGTCAAGAGGCCGAGGAACACCAGCAGCGGGCCAGCTAGCCCCCAGCTTGGGTAACGAGCCATCCCGTAAGCAGCACAAAGACAAGCGGTCAGCATTAGTAGCCCGAAAAAGGTTAGGAAACGCCCATACCACCCGCCTTCTCGTGCGCTGGCGTAAATCACGTTTGCAGAGACACCAAAAACTATCACTCCAATGAATGAAAGAATAGTACCCGCTATCACGCCAAGTACAGTGCCGACAATGCCAGCAGCAGCGACACTAACAACACTTGCTGCAGCACAACTGATAACGACTCCGACCGATAGAATACCAGAGATAGTCTTGCGAGTACTGATGCGATAAAATAATACTAACATCATACAATTCACGGCAATAATTATGCAGAAAATGCCGTTAGATGTATCGCCAATAATGCTTGATAATCCAGCCATATTACTGAAAATACACCAGAGACACGACCTCCATCCTTCGTTCCGAACAGAACGCCAAGCTGCAAAACCCGCCAGACTCGCCAACCACAGCACAACGAGCCGCCGCCAGCCAGGCACGTCCGGGTTCAGGCCGAGCGCCGCCTCAGCCGGGCCGACGTGGCCAGAAATTACCCAGATGACGAAGATGGTCGCGATCGGGTAGACTAGCGCCAGCAACAAGCAGCGGTCGAACGCCGGCGCGGACCATAGGGGCGCTGGCGTGTTGAGCCCGAAGGCGCGGGGAAACAGCGTGGGCTCGGCCATGCCCGCATCGCCGAAGAAGCGCTCGACCCGATCAAGGATGCGTTTGAGCCGCTCGGCGTAGAAGTGCGCCATCGCGCCCCCCGCAGCCAGACTTTCCCGCAGCTCGTCGTAGCCGGCGCGATCGTTATCGTCGGCCGGTAGCGCGCTTGCCGCTAGCATGCCGGCATAGCGTCGATAGAGAAGCCAGAAGGCCAAGGCGCAGCCGGCGCCGCAGATGGCGAGCACGTGGCTGAGTGGCGGTTGAAGGGTCCCGCTGCCCATCGCCCAAGCGAACAGCCCCCCTCCCGAGATCGAGAGCGCACTGCCCAGCCCCGTGATAAAAATGCTTTCGTCGAGATGTTCCCCCATCCCCGCCTGCCTGTACGGCATGGTGTTAGCGTAACGTACCAAACCCCATCGGTTCGGTGAACAAACCTGCGGGCTCTCTTGCGCCCGGTTTGCACGCGCGGGATAGTGCCTAGTGCGGACGGGAGTGGCGACGCGGTCGGCCGAGCGGTGGCCGACGCCGGCTGTGGCGGAAGCAGGGTGCGCGAGTGGTTTTCAGCAAACGCGTGCTGATCGTCGATGATGACTCAGGGCTGCGCGAGCTTCTGGGCGAGCAATTCGTCGTCAACGACGCATTTACCGTCGATGCCGCCGCAACCGGGGCGGCCGCTCTCGGGCTCGCGACCGCGAGCCACTTCGATGCCATCATCCTCGACGCTGGGCTGCCCGACATCGACGGCTGCCAAGTCTTGCGGCAGTTGCGCCAGGCCCGCGTTCGCTGCCCGATCGTGCTCTTGATCGAGGAAGGCGAGGACAGCGAAGCCCAGGCCGAAGCCGGCCTTGCGGCCGGTGCCAGCGCGTGCGTCGCCAAGCCGTTCCGCCTGGGTGCGCTCCTGGCGCGGGTCAACGCGGAACTGCGCCAGCACGAGCGGTCGGAGGATGCCGCCGTTGCCATCGGCCCCTACACCTTCCACGCCGGCCTCAAGACTCTCGTCAATGATGCCACGGGTGTGCGGATCCGCCTGACCGACAAGGAAGCGGCGATCCTCAGCTACCTTTACCGCGCCGGCGACCGGGTGATCAGCCGCAGCCTGCTGCTGGAGAACGTCTGGGGCTATAACGCGCACGTGACGACGCACACGCTGGAGACGCACATCTATCGCCTGCGCCGCAAGATCGAGCCGATCCCGGGCGAGGCCAATCTCCTGATCACCGAGGCCGGCGGCTATCGCCTCGTCCTGTAGGGGCAAAAAAAAAAGCGCCCGGCCAGGGGGGGTAGCCGGGCGCCAAGCTTCCTCGGCGGAAGCCACGGATGGCAGGGGAACCATCCGGGAGGGACCTCTCCGAAAGGGAAATCACCTCCACCCATTCACATGGGGCAAGGACGCTGCCAAAACCAATGCATCCAATGCAGAACAGCCCCGCGCCACACGCATGGCTGTGGTGGCCGCTACCGTTGCGCCGCCGCCAGCCTCAGTCGCGCAGTTTTTCCTCCCAGAAGCGCGGGTCATCGAAGCGGAACAGCTTGTCGGAAAGCGTGCCGCCGAAGCGCGCATCGAGCAGCCGCACGGTGGTAGTGATGCCCTGGGCATCGGTGACCTGCCATTGCGTCAGCGCGAGCGGCTGATCGGCGAACACGAGCGTGAGCGTTCCGTCCGACGGGCTGTTGCGGCGGACCAGGCTGACGCGTACCGTTCCCGGGCCAGCTTCCGCTGCCGTCACGCTCAAATCGCCGCCGTCGAGCTTGATGCGGTCTGAAAGCAGGATCGAGGCCGGCGTCGAGCCGAGCGGCAGGTAGCTCACCTGCTCCAGTGCCGAGTCCGAATAGATCAGCCAGGTGCCGTTAGCGATGACGAGGATTGGTGACGGTGGTGCATAAGCCAGACGCAGGCGGCCGGGCCGCGCGAGCGCCAGCGTGCCCTCGGCGACCTCGCCGGTCGAGGCGATCTGCACGAAGCGCGCCTCGACGGTGGTGATCGCGTTCAGATAGCGCTCGATCCGCTCCAATTGGGCGCGGTCGATGGCGGCTGCCGCGGGCAGCGGCGCCAGCAGCCACGCGCACACGAGCAGCAGCGCCGCCAGCGGCCGAAAGTTACGAATTGCGGTCACCGATCAGCACTTCGCGCCGCCCGACGCGGTCCGGCTTCGAGACCAGACCCTCCTGTTCCATCCGCTCCATCAGCCGTGCGGCGCGATTGTAGCCGATCTGCAGCCGGCGCTGGATGAAGCTGGTCGAGGCCTTGCCCTCTCGGCTGACGATGGCGACGGCTTCGTCGTAAAGCGCGTCGCTAGTGCCGGCATCATCGCTGTCGACCATGTCCGCCGGCTCGGCATCGCCCAAGTCGGTGATCTCCGGCAGGTACGAAGGGTCGCCCTGGGATTTGAGGTGGTGCACCACCGCTTCCACTTCGGAATCGGAGACGAAGGGACCGTGCACGCGGCTGATGCGGCCGCCGCCGGCCATGAACAGCATGTCGCCATGGCCCAGGAGCTGCTCTCCCCCCTGCTCGCCCAGGATGGTGCGGCTGTCGATCTTGGAGGTGACCTGGAAGCTGATCCGGGTCGGGAAGTTGGCCTTGATGGTTCCGGTGATGACGTCGACCGAGGGCCGCTGCGTCGCCATGATCAGGTGGATGCCGGCCGCGCGCGCCATTTGCGCCAAGCGCTGCACTGCCGCTTCGATGTCCTTGCCGGCGACCAGCATCAGGTCTGCCATCTCGTCGACGACGACGACGATCAGCGGCAGTGGTTCAAGATCGAGCGGCTGGTCCTCGAACACCGGCCGGCCGTCGGAATCGAAGCCGGTCTGGACGCGGCGGATGATCTCCTCGCCCTTGCGCTTGGCCTCCAGCACGCGGGCGTTATAGCCGGCGATGTTGCGCACGCCGAGCTGCGACATCGCCCGGTAGCGCTCCTCCATCTCCCGCACGGTCCACTTGAGCGCGACGACGGCGCGGCCCGGCTCGGTGACGACCGGGCACAGGAGATGCGGAATACCATCGTAGACCGAGAGCTCCAGCATCTTCGGGTCGATCAGGATGAAGCGGCAGACCTCGGGCGACAGCCGGTACAAGAGCGACAAAATCATCGCGTTGATCGCGACCGACTTGCCCGAGCCGGTCGTGCCGGCGATCAGGAGGTGCGGCATACGGGCGAGATCGACGAAGACGGGCGCGCCACCGATGTCCTTGCCGAGCGCCAGCGTCAGGGTGCCGGCGTAGCGCTCGAAGGCTTCGGAGGCGAGCAGCTCGCGCAAGGCGACGGTCTCCCGGCGCTGATTGGGCAGCTCGATGCCGATGACGTTGCGTCCCGGCACGACGGCAACGCGGGCGGACACGGCGCTCATCGAGCGCGCGATGTCGTCGGCAAGCCCGATCACCCGCGCACTCTTGGTGCCGGGGGCGGGTTCAAGCTCGTAGAGCGCCACCACCGGCCCAGGGCGCACCTTGACGATATCACCGCGGACGCCGAAGTCATCGAGCACGGTGGCCAGCATGCGCGCGTTCTGCTCCAGCCCGTTCTTGAACGCGCCCTCATCGAGCGAACCGTTCATTGCCAGCGGTTCGTGCAGGAGATCGAGCGAGGGTCCGCGGTAGGGCGGGTTTTGCGTGAAATCGAGGGTGCCTTGGCTTTCGCCCTCGCCCTTGCGGCCGCTGCGGGGTTTTGTGCGCCGGGCCGCCACCAGATCGCGTACGCTCGCCGAGGCGACGGTATCGGCGATCGTTGGCCCAACGATGTCCGGCTTGCGACGCTGCCCGCCCGCGCTCCCCTGCCGCTGGCGGCGGAACAAGCCGGCGCGCCGGCGCGGATCGGTGACGAGCGCGTGTGCAGTGCGGCCGAAGGCGACGACCGCGCGGGTAGCGGCCCGGGCGTCGCGCGCCAGCGCCAGCCACTCCGACCAGCGGAAGGTCATGCCGTAGAGCGCCAGCGCGCCGCCAAGGCCGAACGCCACGAGTGCCACACCCGAACGGCTCAAGAGACCGCCGGTGCCGCCTGCCAGCAGGGCGAACCAGTTGAGGAGCGCTTCGCCGATGCCGCCGCCGGCGGACGTGGAGATCGGCCAACCAGCCGGCGCCGGCAACAGGGCGAAGCCGATGCTGAGGCCGAACAAGCCGAGGGTGAGCGCGAGCACGCGCAAGCCGAGCCGGCGAACCGGCTGCTTGCACAACAGCCGCCAGCCCCACGACGCCAGGCCCAGCGCCGGCACCGCGCAGGCAAGGCCAAAGCCATGCAGCAGCAGATCGGCGGTGTAGGACCCGGCGGTGCCAAAAAGGTTGGCCGGGACGCTGTCAGTTGCGTGATTGAACGACGGGTCGGTCGGGCTGAAGGTCAGCAGCGCCAGCATCAGCGCAACCGCGACGAACAGCGTCCCCACTCCCGCCGCTTCAAGAACCCGCCGCCTCAGGTAGTCGGCCATCCCGACTGGCAGCAGGGCAAGACTGCCGCTTGCGCTCATATCAAACCTGAAGATTGGTTATTACCGCGCTGAAAACTATAAGGCGTCCTTGAGGCGGCGCAAAGCGTCTTCTGTCGCCGCCAAATCGTCGATCAGCGCCATGCGGATGTAGCGCCGGCCGGGGTTGTCGCCGGTGGCGTCAGAGCGCGCGAGATAGGCGCCGGGGAGCACCCGGAGCGCTGCCTGCTGCCACAGCGTGCGTGCCGCCGTCTCGCCGTCTTCGACATCGAGCCACAAGAAGAAGCCGCCCGCCGGTCGATAAAACGCGAATCGCCCACCGAGCAACCGTTCCGCCAGATCGAACTTGGCCCGGTACAGGCGCCGGTTCTCTTCGACATGCGCCTCGTCCTGCCACAGCGCGGTGGAGGCCGCAAGAACGGGAAGCGGCAGCGTCGCGCCGGCGAAGGCGCGCAGGCGCCGGAAGGCTGCGATCAGTTGCGCATCGCCGGCAACGAATCCAGAGCGCAGGCCCGGTACGCTCGATCGCTTGGAGAGCGAGTGAAAGGCGAGCACGTTCTCCAGCCCTTCACCCAGCGCGGCGCAGGCGGCCAGCACGCCCGCGGGCGGTGCCGCATCATAGATCTCGGCGTAGCACTCATCGACGACGAGGGTGAACCCATGCCGGCGCGCCAAGCGGACGGCGGCCTCAAGGTAAGCGGGATCAGCCGCGGCGCCTTGCGGATTGGCGGGCGAGCAAAGATAGAGCATCGCCGTGCGTGCCAAGAGCGCTTCCGGCAGGCTGGTGAGGTCCGGCAGGAAGCCGATTTCCCTTGTCGCCGGCAGGAAAACCGGCTCGGCGCCGTGCAGCGCTGCGGCCGCCAGATAGACCTGATAGAACGGGTTTGGCATCAGGACCGCGGGCGGCCCGCCCGCGACCGCTGGTGGCACGCACACGCTCGCGATCAGGAACAGGGCTTCGCGCGTGCCGGCCACCGGCAGGATGTGCCGGGCCGGATCGATGAAGGCGTGCGGGAGCTGAAAACGGTTCGTGAGCCACTGGGCAACGGCCAGGCGGAAGGCTTCGGTGCCGTCGACCGGCGGGTAACGGTTCCAGGCCGCATGCTCGCGATCGATGATTTCGCGCACCATCGCGGGCGGGGCATGCCTGGGCTCACCGACCGAAAGTACGAGCGGTTTGAGCGCGGTGGGCGGCGCGATCGGGTCCAGGAGCGCGCGCAACCGGTCGAATGGATAGTCGGTCAAAGCTTCGAGCGCCGGGTTCAGCATGGCGGCTATCGTAGGCGGGAAGCTGGGCGGGGCTCAAGGTGGCTGCTGGCAGGCTGGTCTTACCCGGTTCTTTGCTGCCGCGCTGACCGCTCTTTCCCGGAATAAAGATTGGGCCGGAAGGGGGGAACCCTTCCGGCCCATCGAGGGGGACCAGCAGGAGTGAGGGGGGACGAAGGCTAGGGCCGGCCCAAACCCCGCCGTTGTCAGTGCACGCTTTCGCCGTGCAGGCTCAAGTCGAGGCCGGTGACCTCGGCTTCCTGATCGACGCGCAAGCCGATGATGGCATCGATCACCTTGAGGATGATGAAGGTCGCGACCGCGCACCAGACGACGGTGGCCATGATGCCGACGAACTGCGTCCACACCTGGCCCGAATTGCCTTCGAGAAGGCCAGGTGTGCCGCCGATCGCCTCGACCGCAAAGACGCCGGTCAGAAGCGCGCCGACGATGCCGCCGATGCCGTGCACACCGAAGGCGTCGAGCGAGTCGTCGTACTTGAGCGTAGTCTTGAGCCACACCGCGCCCCAGAAGCAGGCGATGCCGGCTGCCGCGCCGATGAACAGGGCACCGACCGGCCCAACGAAACCGGATGCCGGCGTGATTGCCACCAGACCGCCGACGGCGCCGGAGATGATACCGAGCACGGAGGGCTTGCCGCGCAGCATCCACTCCACCAGCATCCAGGTCAGCGCAGCCGTCGCGGCAGCGATCTGGGTCACAGCCATCGCCATTCCGGCGCGGCCGTCGGCAGCACCCGCCGAGCCGGCGTTAAAACCGAACCAGCCGACCCACAGCAACGAAGCGCCGATCAGGCTCAAGGTCAAATTGTGCGGCGCCATGTTCTCGGAGCCGTAGCCGCGCCGCTTGCCGATCACGATCGCCGCCACCAGGCCGGCGATGCCGGCGTTGATGTGCACGACGGTGCCACCGGCGAAATCAAGCACACCCTCACCGGCAAGGAAGCCGCCACCCCAAACCCAGTGAGCGACCGGCGCATAGACGATCAACCCCCACAGGCCCGTGAACCACAGGAGCGCCGAGAACTTCATTCGGTCGGCGAACGCACCGGTGATCAGCGCCGGCGTGATGATCGCAAACGTCATCTGGAACATCATGAAGACGCTCTCAGGGATCGTCAGTGGCGCGAACAGGTCGCTCATGGCCATGCCCTGCATCAGCACACGGCTGAAACCACCGACGTAGGCGTTGAGATCGCCGCCATCGGTGAAGGCAAGGGAGTAGCCGACCACGATCCACAACACCGTGCTGAGGCAGCAGATCGCGAAGCTCTGCACCGCCGTTGCCAGCACGTTCTTTTGCCGCACCATGCCGCAATAGAAAAGCGCCAAGCCAGGGATGGTCATCATCAGCACGAGCGCGGTCGAAGTCAGCATCCAGGCGGTATCGCCTTTATCAAGCACCGCCTCCTGGGCCAATGCAGCGCCGCTCGAACTCAGCAGCGCCAGCATGCCGAGTCCGGCGAGTTTCATGGGTTCCGCGAAACGGGGCATCGTACGGCTCTCCTTACGGTCCGGTCTTTGTTGGTCCCTCGGACGGGGATGTCCGTTGGTCTCTGGGCGCGATGGGGACGAGCAAGCGCTCACCAGCGCCCCAGCTTATCTTTACAAAGCCCGTGCCAGCCGCGCCCAGCCGCCGTTAAGGGGTTGTGATCAAGCCAATTCTGGGAGAATGCCGAAAAACGCGGCGCCATCGAAGACCTGTGCCAGATGATTAAGCATTAGGCACTCTAGGCTTGCCCGATCATTTTTGCGGCATCAACTTGGGAGATGCTCCGAGTGAGGCCCCGGCTGCGCAGCCCGAGAAGCCGCCACGAAAGGTTCATGATGTCGGCATGCTGCAATGCAAAACTGGCGATCGGACGAAAAGGGAGAACGTGCTATGCTTCGAAGGCTTTAGTTCTATTGAGTTGAGGGAGGCCCCCGCTATGGCCGACGAACCCTTCCAAGTACCGCAACCGCTGCCCGCGGCCGCGACAACCACTCAATCAGCCGCCGCGCCGGACGCTGCGCCCAAGCGTCGCATCAGCGATCGCCCGGATGTTATGCCGGATGTGTTCGACAGCATCGATCGCACGGTCAATGCACGGCTCGCCACCCTGACCTTCGGGATGTCGCCGGTGGCGCTTGCGATGCAGACCTTTGACTGGATGGCGCATCTCGCTGCCTCGCCGGGCAAGCAGTACCAACTGGCGGAGAAGGCGGGCCGCAAGCTGGCGCGGTTTGCCGAATACGCGGTCCGCTCGGCGTTCGAACCGCAGTCGCCGCCCTGCATCGAGCCCCTGCCGCAGGACCACCGCTTCGATCACCCTGGGTGGCGGCGGTTTCCCTACAATCTGATCTATCAGTCGTTCTTGATGCATCAGCAGTGGTGGCACAACGCCACCACCGAGGTACGCGGGGTCTCGCCGCGCAGCGAGGCGGCAGTGTCGTTCGGCGCGCGCCAAGTGCTCGACATGATGTCGCCGTCGAACATTCCGTTCCTCAATCCGGAGATCATCGAGGCGACGGCGCGCGAGCGCGGCGCCAACCTGTTGCGGGGCCTCTCCAACTTCATCGACGACGTCCGTCGCAACCAGATTGGCGACAAGCCGGCAGGGAGCGAGGCTTATGTCGTCGGCCAGAACGTCGCCGTTACGCCCGGCAAGGTGATCTTCCGCAACCACCTGATGGAGCTGATTCAATACACACCGACGACGCGCACCACGCAGCGCGAGCCAGTGCTGATGCAGTCGGCGTGGATGATGAAATACTACATCATGGATCTGTCGCCGCAGAACTCGCTCGTCAAATACCTGGTCGAGCGCGGCCACACGGTCTTCATGATCTCCTGGCGTAATCCCGGTCCCGAGGACCGCGACCTCGGCATGGAGGACTACCGCCGGCTCGGCACCTTGGCGGCGATAGACGTAATTTCGGACTTGCTGCCGGGACGCAAGATCCACGCTGTCGGCTATTGTTTGGGCGGCATCTTGCTCACCATCGCCGCCGCGACCATGGCGCGCGATGGCGACGAGCGGCTCGCCTCCATCACGCTGTTCACCACGCTGACCGATTTCACCGAGGTCGGCGAAATGGCGGTATTCATGGATCCGAGCCAGATCGCATTCATGGAAGACATGATGTGGGACCAGGGCTACCTCGACGCCGAACAGGCGTCGGGCAGCTTCCAGATGCTGAAATCCCGCGATCTGATCTGGTCGAAGATGGTGCGCGAGTACTTTCTCGGCGAACGCGAGCCGATCTTCGACCTCATGGCTTGGAACGCCGACGGCACCCGCATGCCCTACCGGCAGCATTCGGAACTGCTGCGCCGGCTCTATGCCGACAACGAGCTGTTCCAGGGCAAGTACCGTGTTGGCGGCCGGCCGATCCAGATCAGCGATATCCATGTGCCGATTTTCTCGGTTGCGGCCGAGGCCGACCATGTGGCGCCGTGGCGCTCGGTGTTCAAGCTGCACCTGCAGAGCGATGCCACCCAGCTCACCTTTGTGCTGACCAAGGGTGGCCACAACGTTGGCATTGTCAACGAGCCGGGGCGGCCGCGCCGCAATTTCCGCCTGCGAACCATCAAGGAGGGCGAGCGCGCTCCTGATGCCGATACCTGGGTGGCGGAAACGCCGGTGCGCGAAGGCTCTTGGTGGCCGGCGTGGCACGAGTGGCTGGTCGAGCATTCCTCCGGAATGGAGCCAGCGCCGATGCCGGGCGAACCTGCCAGGGGCTATCCACCGTTGGGCGATGCGCCGGGCACCTATGTCCTCGCCGGCTGAAGCGGAAGCGGAGACAAGCGAAGGCCCTTCCGGCGGGCGCGAAGGCAACTGGGGTGAGGTGCTGCGCGCGTTCCTGATCCTTGGTGTCACTTCCTTCGGCGGGCCGGTCGCGCATATCGGCTATTTCCGTGAGGCTTTCGTCGTTCGCCGCCGCTGGCTCAGCGAACGTGCCTATGCCGATCTGGTCGCGCTTTGTCAGTTCCTTCCCGGCCCGGCATCCAGCCAGATCGGCGTCGCGATCGGCCTAGCCCGCGCCGGAATGAAAGGTGCATTTGCCGCCTGGGCCGCCTTCACGTTGCCTTCGGCGCTGTTGATGGTGCTGTTTGCCTACGGAACCGGCTGGATCGGCGCTGCGGCCGGGACCGGGTGGCTGCGCGGCGTCAAGGTCGTCGCAGTCGCAGTGGTGGCGCAGGCGGTGCTGACGATGGCACGCAGCCTCTGTCCCGACCGTACCCGCGCCGGATTCGCGGTCGCGGCCGCCGCGCTGACCCTCCTGCTGCCCGGCTGGGGGGCGCAGATCGGCGTCATCGCGGGCGGCGGCGTGCTGGGCCTGCTGCTGCTGCGGGGGAAAGGCACTGGCACTGACGAGGTGGAGCCAGACGGCGGCTCGCAGCTGGCGGGTTCACTCAGGCCGCGCCAGGCCGCAGGCGCCTTGATCGCCTTCTTCAGCCTGCTCGCCCTCTTGCCGGCGCTGGCCGCGGCCGCCGGCGGCAGCCAGACGCTCAGCGCCCTGGCCGGCTTCTATCGCGCCGGTGCACTGGTGTTCGGCGGTGGCCATGTCGTGCTGCCGCTGTTGGATGCTGTCGTCGTGGCGCCCGGCCGGATCTCGAGCGATGCCTTCCTCGCTGGCTATGGCGCGGCACAAGCCGTGCCGGGGCCGTTGTTCAGTTTCGCGGCCTATCTGGGCACGCTGTTGGCCCCGGGTGCCGCAGGGCTCGCCAGCGCGGCCTTGTGCTTAGGCGCCCTCTATTTGCCGTCGTTCCTGGTGTTGTTCGGCACCTTGCCGTTCTGGCAGCGGCTGCGGCAGCGGCGCCAAGCGCAAGCTGCGCTCTCCGGCATCAACGCCGCCGTCGTCGGCCTTCTTCTGGCGGCGCTCTACGATCCGGTGTGGGTCGCAGGCGTGCACAACCGCGCCGACGCAGCGCTGGTTTTCGTCTGCCTACTCCTCTTGGAAGGGTGGCGGCTCCCTTCCTGGGCCGTGGTCGGAGTGGGCGCGCTGGCCGGCACCGGCCTCGCCATGGCCGGGCTCTAGTGCACTGGCACAAACCGAGCGTACATCCTGTTTGTGGCGAAAGTGCACGCGATTCAATGTGTTGTGCAGCGACATCCTTGTTCGGGCGTGAATCGCCCGATTGGGTCGCTGCACTAGATCCAACCCATCCGGCGCAGGATGAGGGCCTGGACGCCAAGGAGAAACACGATCAGCCCCGCCAACTCGAAAAAGGCATCGGGGTTCTCCTGTCCTGGAATGCCGCCAATGTTGGCGCCCAAGAGGCCTGCGACCAGGCTGGGCGGCAGTAACAGCCCGGCAATCGCGGTGAAGCGGTAGGTGGTGCGCGCGATCTTTTCGGAGATCATCGCGGCGAGGTCATCGTGCAGCAGCGAGGTGCGGTCGCGGATGGCGTCCAGATCCTCAATGTGGCGGACCAGGCTGTCGATCACGCCGCGCAGGCGCATCCGGTCGCGCTTGTCCAGCATCGTGGTGTCTTCGTTGCGCAACTGGTAGAGCGCGTCCCGCTGCGGCCCGAGATAGCGGCGCAGATGAATGGCGCGGCGGCGGATGTCGGCAATCTCGCGGCGCAGTTCACCCATCGCGGTGCCAATGATCTCCTCCTCGAGGCCCTCGACCTCGTCCTCCATCTCCTCCAGAACCGGGTCCAAGTCGCGGACCATCTTATCCGCGATCTGGCCGAGGAGGCCGCCGGGTCCGCGCGGTCCGCGCCCGTTCTTGAGCGCGATGCGGATATCGCGCAGTGCGGACAGCGCGTGCGTCTTGTCCCGCAGCGTCAACGCGCGGCTCGGCATTATCCAAACGTGCAGCGGTACCAGTTGCAGGCTGCTGCCGGGGGCGAGATTGATGCCGCGCAGGATGAGCAGCAGCGCATCGTCGATGTGCTCAACCCGTGGCCGGGAATCCTCGGCGATCAGGGCTTCGGCGATCAGGGGATCGATGCCGCTGGGTCCCATCACCCATGCCTGCGCCTCGGGAGCGTCGCGCTCGAGGTGCACCCACAAGAAGCCTTGCTCCGGCTTCCACGTCGCAACGCCTTGCCAGTCGAGCTCTACACACCCGCCCCTGCCGTCGAGCACCACGGCGAAGCGCAACCCTGGCTCCACGCCCGCCGGCAGGTCGAGGGTCGGCCGGCCGGCACGTGCTGCCTCCTCCGCCATCATCCGCACCCCTTGTCGCAAACCGTTGCCCGCTCATCCGCTAGCGCCTGCGAACGCGGCCAGGTCGGCGGCAAACCGGTCCGGCTGATTGACATGCGGCGAATGATCCGCGTTAGCGTAAATCACCAGCTGCGCGCCGGCAATCGCATCGCGCACGTAAGGTCCTGTTGCGGGTGGGTAATAGTTGCTCTCCGCGCCATAGACGAGGAGCGTCGGCACGCTGATCGCCGGCAAGACGGGACGGAAATCGGCGCCCGAGAGCGTCGGCCAGACCTCGATGAGCGGCCGCGCGTCGAGCATGCCGAGGTAGGCCGCGAGCCGCTGCAGGCTTGGGTGCCGGCTCTTGTAGCGTTCGCGCGCGGCGCTATTGAGGCCAAAGGCGATCAGCCGGATTACCGCTTCGACGAAATCAGCCTGCATCGCGGTGATGAACGCCTGATCGCGGCTGGCCGGCCAGTCGCCATAGATGCCGAGCGGCCAGGTCGCATCGGTTGTGAGCCGCGGCGATTGATCGATGAAGCACAGCTTGCCGAGCCGACCGCAGCCGTGGCGGGCAATGTAGGCCCAGAGCGTGAGCGCGCCCATCGAATGGCCGACGACCGCCGGCTGTTCGAGGCCGAAATGATCGAGGAGACACGCAAGGTCGTCCGCCATCCGCGTCACGCTCACGCTTCCCCGCACCGAGGCCGGCACCACGTGGCTGCCGTGACTGCCGTGCCCGCGCGCGTCCCAGCGGTAGACCGTGAAACGGTCGGTAAGGCGGTGCGCGATCGGCTCCCACACCCGGTGGCTCGAAGCCCATTCGTGCAGAAGCACCAGCGGTGGGCCGTGGCCAGTCACCTGCGCAAAGATGTCCTGGCCGTCGTCGGCCTGAAACAGGATCAGCCCCGGTTCCGTCATTGGTCCTGGCTCCACCCCGGCATCGGTCCTGGCTCCTCGCGTGCCCTAGAGCCGCGTCGCGTGAAAGCGCGCCTCGAAGGCATCCCACAGCTCGGCTTCCAGGCAAACGCCATCGAAGCGGCCGATCTCCTGAATGCCGGTCGGTGAGGTGACGTTGATCTCCGTGAGCCAGTCGCCAATGACATCGATGCCGACGAAGATCAAGCCGCGCGCCTTCAGCTCCGGGCCGATCATCGCGCAGATCTCGTGCTCGCGCGGCGTCAGCGTCGCCTTCTCCGCCCGCGCGCCAACGTGCAGGTTGGCGCGCGCCTCGCCCGCCTTCGGCACCCGGCGCACGGCACCGGCGGCGCGACCATCGATAAGGATGATGCGCTTGTCGCCGGCGCGGACCTGCGGCAGGTACTCCTGGACGACGATCGGCTCGCGATAGAGCTGGGTGAACATCTCCAGGAGCGCATTCAGATTGTCGTCCTCAGCGTCGACGTGGAAGACGCCGGCGCCGCCATTGCCGAACAGCGGCTTGATGACGATCTCGCGGTATTCGCGGCGAAAAGCGGCAATCTCGTCGCGGTCGGACGTGATCAGCGTCGGCGGCATCAACTCCGGAAAGCGGGTGACGAACAGCTTCTCCGGTGCGTTGCGCACCTCGACGGGGTCGTTGATGACGAGTGTCTGCGGGTGGATGTGCTGCAGGATGTGGGTGGCGGTGATGTACGCCATGTCGAACGGCGGATCCTGACGCATCAGCACCATGTCGACCTCGGCAAGGTCGATCGTCTCCGGTGTGCCGAGGAGGTAATGATCGTCCAGCACCCGCTGCACCTCGAGCGCGCACGCCGTGGCCGTCACCCGTCCGCGCGTAAAGGAAAGCGCATGCGGCAGGTAGTGCAGCAGATGATGGCCACGCCGCTGCGCCTCAAGCGCCAGCGCAAAGCTGGAGTCGGTCTCGATGTTGATGGTCTCGATCGGATCCATCTGGATGGCGACGGTCAGACCCATGGCGTTTCGCTCTCCTCAGGCAGCAGCATCGGCCTCAGTCGTCGGCCCGCCACGCGTCCCGGATGTGCCGCGGCCAGCGCCAGGGCGCCATCAACATCAGATCGAAGCGAACGCATTCAAGGCGCGGGTCCTGCTGCCGCGACAGGAACGCTTCGGCGGCGCGGACGATACGCCGGCGCTGGGCAGGACTCAAGGTGTCGGCGTCCGGCGCCCGGGCACGGCTTTTTACCTCGACGAACGCGACAACGGCGCCGCGGCGGGCGACGATGTCGATCTCGCCCACCGGTGTGCGCAGATCGCAGGCAAGGATGCTGTAGCCCTTGAAGCGCAGGAGCAACCGCGCCGCGTGCTCGGCAAGGCGGCCGAACCGCTGCGCCGCCCGGCGGCGGTCTGGATGCTGGGGGCCCGGATGTGGGCGGCCAAGATGCGGGCGGGCCGCCATCAGTCGTCGCCGTCGTCAGCGACATCTTCAGCGACATCGTCCTCAAGCGCCGCGTGTCCGCGATCGAGAGCGATCGCGCGGGCATAGAGGGGGCGCCGCGGCAGATCGAGCTCCTGCGCCACGGCTGTGGCTGCTGCCCGCGGCGAACTGCCAACGAGTGCTTCGCTGAGCATACGGTCGATATCCGCCGGATCGGGTGCAGCGGCAGCCGCGGCGGGGCTGATCACCAGCGTCACTTCGCCCTTCGGCGGTGGACCCGCGGCGACGGCAGCAGCCAGCTCCGGAAGCGTGCCGCGGCGGACCTCTTCGAACAGCTTTGTCAGTTCGCGCGTGACCGCCGCCGGCCGCGCGCCTAACACGCGCGCCAGATCGGCGAGCGTCGCGGCCAGCCGGTGCGGCGCCTCCATGACGACGAGGCTCGCCGGTAGTGTGGCGAGCACCTCGATTTCCTTCAGCCGCGCCGTTTGCCGGGGCGGCAGGAAGCCAGCGAAGAAGAACCGCTCGCATGGCATGCCGGCGACGCTCAGGGCGGCCATGACTGCGCTCGGTCCCGGCACCGGGACGACGGTGACGCCTTCTTCGATGCAGGTCTGCACGAGCCGAAAGCCAGGGTCGGAGATGAGCGGCGTGCCGGCATCGCTGACGAAGGCGATCGCGGCGCCGGCCTTGATGCGGGCGACGAGCTGCGTTGCGGCCGTCCGCTCGTTGTGGTCGTGGCATGGCACGAGCGGCTTGCGGATGCCGTGGATTGCCAACAGCCGGGCGGTGACGCGGGTATCCTCACATGCAATCGCCTCGACCGCGTTGAGCACGGCGAGCGCGCGCAGGGTGATGTCGCGGGCGTTGCCGATCGGGGTCGCCACGAGGTAGAGGGCGGGCGCGAGCGCGCCGGCTTCCGAGGCGGCCCCAGCCGACGGCGGCTGTTTACGCGCGCTGCGAGTATCGCTAGGCTGGCGGCGAGCAGGCTTTCTGGAACGCGCCACGGGCGCCATCGGGGCGATGATCCTTTTCACCTCTCGCAGCAAGGCCGCACGGACCGCACCGCTGCTGATCGCGGCAGCCGTCATTGTTGCGTCTTGTACCTTTGCGCCGACGCGCATCCCGCCGCAAGCCCCTCCGCGGGCACCGGTGCAACTGCCGCCGCGGTTGCCGCAGGCGCCGACGCCGCCGTTGAGCGAGGATGCTACGGCGACCGATTTGGCACCGCTCCAGTCGCCGCAGGTGGAGGCGCAGCGCCTGCGCGGTGCGCCGCCGTTGCTGCCGCCTGGTCCCGGCACGACCCGCGCCGCCCTGCTTGTCCCGCTGAGTGGCAAGCTTGCCGGCCTCGGCACCAGCATGCTGCGGGCAAGCCAGATGGCGCTGTTCGACGTCGGGGAGCCGGCGTTCGAGGTCGCGCCCTATGATTCGCTCGGCACTCCGGAGGGGGCGCAGCGTGCCACCCGGCTGGCGCTGGCGGAAGGTGCGGCCGTGGTGTTGGGGCCGCTGCTCGCCAATTCGGTGCGCGCAGTGCAACCGTTGGCGACGCAAGCTGCAGTTCCTGTCGTCGCTTTCTCGAATGACAGCCGGGTCGCCGGCGGCGACGTGCAGATCATGGGCTTCGTGCCGGACAGCGAGGTCCAGCGTATCGTCGGTTTTGCGGCCGAGAATGGCGCTTCGACCTTCGGCGTGTTGGCACCCAAGGATGGTTACGGGGAGGCGGTCGTGGCGGCTGCCAAGGCAGCAGCGGCAGCGCGCGGGACCAAGATCACGGCCATTCAGCTTTACGATCCGAACACCAAGGATTTCGCGCCCGTCCTGCGTCGACTTACGGCGACGAGGGGACGCGCCGCGGCCAGGCCAGAGCCGGTACCGCCGACCGGTGCGGCAAGTCCACTTCCGGGTTCGACAGCGGCGGCGATGCCGCCGGCACCGTTGCCGTTCGGTGCGCTTCTGATTGCGGACGGCGGCGCGCGGCTGCGCGCGATCGCAGATGCGTTGCCGGCGCAGGGACTGAGCGCGCAGACGGTGCAGCTCTTGGGCACCGGCGCTTGGGACGAAGCGGGGCTTGGCGTTGCCGAGGCGCTACAGGGCGGATGGTTCGCGGCAGCCGCGCCGGCCTTCCGCGCTGCCTTCGAGGATCGCTACCGGGCGCACTTCGGTGAGCTGCCGCCGCGCTTGGCGACGCTCGCCTACGACGCCACCGCGGTCGCGGCGCTGGCGGCGCGCGCCCGCGCCCATGGCATAGCCGTTGCCGATACGCTTGCCGATCCGAACGGTTTCCTCGGCCGCGATGGCTTGTTCCGCTTTTCGCCTAGCGGCATTGCTGAGCGCCGCCTGGCTGTGCTGGTGGTGGAGAAGGGCGGTTTCCGCGTGGTGAGCCCGGCCGCGCTCTCCTTCGCCGGCAGCTGAGGTGCGGGCCGCGCCGCCGCAAGCGGTCAGCACAATAGCGCTGCGCTGAGGTGGTCAAGGCAGGGCCGGCCCTTGGTGGTAACCCGCACGCCCGCGGCATCGCACACGAGGTAGCCCTCGGCCGTGAGCCGATCGATGGCTGCGCGGTTGAGTGCGTCCTCTGGATTACGGCCGGTGAGGTGGCGGAAGCGCTCCCGCTCCAGGCCGGCTGCAAGCCGCAGACCCATCAGCACCAGTTCGTCGCGCCGCTCGTCGGCAGAGAGGATGTCCGGTGCGTTGAGGCCGCTGCCCGTTTCCTCCACCCGCTTGAGCCATGCCGACGGCTCCTCGACCTGGTGCAGTGCCAGCGTGCAGGCCGCATTGGCCGCGGCTTGCACCGCCAGCCGGCCGTGCGCGCCGGGCCCGACGGCGAGGTAGTCGCCGCCCCGCCAGATGGCGACGTTGTGGCTGCACACGGCCGAGCCACGCGCATGGTTGGAGATCTCGTAGGCGGCAAACCCGGCCCGTGCCAGGACTTCATCTGTCATTGCGAACAGGGCAAGACCGAGGTCCTCGTCGGCCGCGCGGACGCCGCGGCGGGCGAACGGCGTACCGGGCGTGATCGTGAGCTGGTAGGTCGAGAGGTGGTCGCCTGCGCAGCTCAGCGCATCGGTGAGCGTCTGCGCCCAGGCGGCTGCGGTTTGTCCGGGCAGGCCGTAGATCAGATCGAAGGAGACGCGCGGGAACACCGCGTGCGCCGTCTCGATCGCGGTCCTGGCCTCGGCGGCCGAGTGGGTGCGGCCGAGAAAACGCAGTTCTTCGTCAGCGAACGACTGGACACCGATCGAGAGCCGGTTGACGCCGGTCGCGCGCAAATCCCGGAAGCGGCTGCGGTCGACCGTGCTCGGATTGGCCTCCAGCGTGATCTCGACATCGTCGCCAACTGTCCACTGCGCGCGCACGGCCGCCAGGATCGTTGCGACCGTTTCCGCCGGCATCAACGAAGGCGTACCGCCGCCGAAGAACACGCTCGCAACCGTGCGGCCGGGCGTGAGCGGCACATATGCCAAGAGATCACGCTCAAGCGCCCTCTGCCAGCGCGCAAAATCGATCGCCGTCGCCGCCGTGCTGTTGAAATCGCAGTAGGGGCATTTGGCGATACAAAATGGCCAATGGATGTAGATGCCGAGCGCTGCCGCTTCCGCCGCTGGCCTTAGGTCCGTGGGGAGCGCTGCGTGCTGCCAATCTGCCATGCGCGAAAGTCTGCCATGAGGTTACCGCCTGGGAAAGGTGCAGCAGCAGCGGCGCGCGCGCCATTGCCGCGGAAGCATTTGCCTGGTTCGGGTAAAATTATGGTCGATGCCGTCGACGCGGCGCGGTGCGCCAGAGCTGCTGGTTCGTCAACAGAACCTGTGGATAAAACTGTGCATGGGAGCCCCGTTCACAGCCTAACCCCCTCAAAACAGGGCAGCTTCCTTATGTTGCCCAGGGCTTAGGCAATTTTTTCGCTTGACCGTGTGTTCGCCTGCGCACCTTTTGCGTGGCAATAATGATTACTTACGCTAACACACGCGTTTCTTCACCGCCGGCAGGATTCCCGCCAGTTGGGGTGCTGTGGACAACTGAACAATGCCTGTGCGGGTGCAGCAATCGAACCCCACCGTCACCGCCAAATTTGCCGGGCGCACAGGGGTTTTGGTGCATTCTTTTCCCTTAATGGGGAAACATTCGGATTCTTGCGTTTGTCAACCGCAAGGTGCGGCGGCCATTTCGGCGGCTGCTGTGGTTTCCGTGGGCGAACGTCCTGGCGTGTTCTTGTTTCGATCTAACGTTGCCACCGCGGCTTCGCTGCGGGGAGCGCGAGCTTGGCAAACCAATGCGTGTCGTCACCCCGGTTTTACCTCAAGACTTCGCAGTATTTGCCGGTGATGCTGTCACCTCTCACAACTTTGTCGCTAGAGGCCCCCTGTTTGATTGACTTTCGGGTCCGCGGCCCAAATGAGTGCACAGCGTCTGCCGGTCGTGCTGCGCGGGCCCGTGCTCCGCCTTCAACGGTGCTTGATCCGGCTCACGATTGTGCCGATGATTGAGGCGCGGCCACGCTTGCGGGATGAACAGGGGACGACCACGATGCCAATGGTGGAAAAGAGTTTTTTGGGTTTGAGCACGCACGGATTCCATCGCGTCGCCTACTTCGAGTGGGGCGATCCCGCCAACAGCCGGGTGGTGGTCTGCGTCCATGGTTTGACCCGCCGCGGCCGTGATTTCGACATTCTCGCCCAGGCGTTGGAGGATAGCTACCGCGTCGTATGCGTCGACCTGCCTGGCCGCGGCATCAGCGACTGGTTGCCGATCGCGACCGATTATCAACCGAGCACCTATGTTCAGAACATGACGGCCCTGATCGCCAGGCTCGGCGTTGATCAGGTCGACTGGATCGGCGTCTCGCTCGGTGGGATCATTGGCATGACCCTGGCGATGATGCCAAAGAGCCCGATCCGCCGTCTCGTCCTCGATGACGTCGGCGGTTACATCGGCAAAGAGGCCTTGGAGCGGATTGCCAGCTATGTCGGCAAGGATCCGACTTTCGCCGACCTTGGCGCAGTGGAGAGCTACATGCGTGAAGTTAACGGACCCTATGGCCCCTTGACCGATGCGCAGTGGGCGCACGTTGCCAGGTACGGCGCGCGCCAGGACCCGGCGACCGGGCTCTGGCACCAGCACTACGACCCGCGCATCGCCGAACCCTTTAAGGACGGCTTCTCCGAGCCGGTTGCGTTGTGGCCGCTATGGGACGGCGTCCGCCAGCCTGTCCTCGTCCTGCGCGGCACCGAGTCCGACGTGCTGACGACGGAGACCTTGGCCGAGATGCGCAAACGTAAACCGGACGCGAAGCTGATCGAGTTCGAGGGCGTCGGTCACGCGCCTATGATCATGAGCGCGGACCAGATCGGCCCTGTTCGGGAATTCCTGTTGGGTTGATTCCGGCGCCAATCAACCGGTGCGGTGCCCCGGCGGCCTCAGATCGCGGCCGCCGGAAACGCTTCTTCCTCGATCGCAGGCGCTGGCTCGATGAGGTCGCGGTAGGCGTGCCAGGTGGAGAAGGCCAGCACCGGCATGGCGACGAGAAGGCCGAGGAAGCCGGTAACGAGGCCGACCGCCGTTAACACCGCGATCAGGCCGGCCCAGCCAAACATGACGCGGTAGTTCAGCTGCACGCACAACAGGCTGATGCTGATCGCGGTGACGACATCGAACGGCCGGTCATAGATCAGCGGCACCGATACCGCCGTCACGCTAAAGACGATGGCAGCAAACAGCGCGCCGACCAGCGTGCCCAGCAGTAGCAGCGGCGCGCCCCTGAGCGAGAACAGGACATCGCCAACGAAGGTGTCGAGCGGCGGTGGCGCATCGCTGAAGAAGAGCATGAACAGGAACAGCGCGACCTCGATCCAAACCAAAAAGGCGATCAGAAGGACCACTCCGATTGCCGACAGCTGGCTGAGGTTGGCGCGGAAGGCGGAAAACACATCGGCCACCGACACCGGCTGGTTGACCTCCAACCGCCGGCTGACGTCGTAGAGCCCGACGACCAGGAGCGGTCCGAGGATGATGAAGCCGCCGGCCAGCGGCAGGATCAGCGAATCCAGTCCAGCCAACCAGAGCCCGAGCGTCAACAGGTTGCCGAGAATCACGAAGCCGGCGCCGTAGATCAGGCTGACCTTGGGCGCAGCCAGGAAATCGCGCCAACCCGCCGCAAGCCAGCGTCCCGAACGATCGATATCGGTGATCCGCCGGATCGTGACCGGCAGCCGGCTGATCCGGCCTTCCAGCGCCGCCATGCGTCCTAACTCCTTGGTGTTAACTCACGTCGCGCCCGGTTCACGTTGCGCCTGGGCGTTCACGCTCCTCGACGGAGCGAAACCGATATTGAGCCGCGATCGTCATGCCTTTCAATGGCCTTAACAGGCCAACCGAGGCAGCGATGGTAACCGGGATCCATACTAGCGCATGCACCCACAGCGGCGGCTCGATCGCCGCCTCCAGCCAGACGGCCAGTCCGACGACGACAAAGCCCAGGATGAAAATCCCGAATACGGCCGGCCCGTCACCTGAGTCATGGCCGGCGAAGCTCAGCCCGCAGGCGTTGCAGCGCCGGGTGACGGTCAGAAAGCCCGCGAACAGAGCCCCCTGTCCGCAGCGCGGGCAGCGCCCACGCGCGCCGGCCAGCAGCATCGCAGCCGTCGTGTGCAGGTGCGATGCTGCCTCAATGCTCACGGTCACGGCCGGCCGGGCGAGGAGGCTGCGAACATTAGTGCCCCATCGGCCCGTGGTAGCCGGAGCTGCCCCACCAGTAGACGGCAACGAACAAGAACAGCCAAACCACATCGACGAAGTGCCAGTACCACGCGGCTGCCTCGAAGCCGATGTGCTTCTGCGGCGTGAAATGACCGGCCCGGGCGCGGAAGAAGCAGACGATCAGGAAGCAGGTGCCGACGAACACGTGGAAGCCGTGGAAGCCGGTCGCCATGAAGAACGTCGAGGGATAGATACCGTCGGTGAAACCGAAGGCAGCGTGGCTGTACTCGAACGCTTGGCAGATCAGGAAGATGATGCCAAGCAAAGCCGTTATGCCCGTCCACAGCACCAGCTTCTTCTTGTCGCCGGCGACGACGGCATGATGCGCGATCGTCACGGTGGCGCCTGAGGTCAAGAGGATCAGCGTGTTGAGGAACGGCAGGCCCCAGGTGTCGAAGGGAATGATCCCTTCCGGCGGCCAGACGGTGTGCGCAACGCGGTTGATCGCAGGCACGCTCGAGTGGAAGTAGGCCCAGAAGAAGGCGAAAAAGAACATCACCTCCGAGGCGATGAACAGGAGGAAGCCAACGCGCAGGCCGTGTGCAACTTCGTCGGTATGATTGGTGCCGGCGCGCGACTCCTTAACGACATCGCGCCACCATCCATAGAAGACGAAAATCAGGAGCGCGAAACCAGCCGCCAGCAGCAGCGGCGGTCCACCGTGCATGAACCAGATCCCGCCGGTGGCAATCAGGAAAGCTGAAAGCGTTCCCGTTGCCGGCCACGGGCTTGGGTCAACGATGTGATAGGGATGTGATTTTACCGTTTCCGCTGCCATGTCCCTGCCCCTTGTTAGCGTATCGACGCCCCGTTCGGACACCAAACCGTTGCCACGCGCCGCCGCCGAGGCGGCAGCAGCCTTAAAGCGCCTTCTCGCCCGCTGACGGCTGTTGAGCCTGCGTTTCCACCGGGAAGAAGGTGTAGGAGAGTGTGATATTGCGCACTTCTGCCGTGTTCGGATCCTCGAACAGCTGCGGATCGACGTAGAACACGACCGGCATCGAGACGTCCTCGCCCGGCTTCAGCGTCTGTTCGGTAAAGCAGAAGCACTCGATCTTGTTGAAGTACTGCGCCGCCTTGAACGGCGTGACGTTGAAGGTCGCCGTGCCGGTGATTGGATGATCCGCCAGGTTGTGCGCACGGTAGTGGATCAGCACTTCCTCGCCCGGGCGCACGACGACTTGGCGCTCGACCGGCTGGAACTGCCACGGCAACTGCGAGTTGACGTTGGCGTCGAAGCGCACCGTCACCTCGCCAGCCGCACCGGCGCCGGCAGATGCCGTACCGACGTACGCCCCGGTTTTGGGCGTACCAGCAAAGCCAGTGACTTGGCAGAACAGGCGGTAGAGTGGCACGGAGGCGAAGGCGAGGCCGCCCATCGCGACGACGACAGCGAACAGTACGACCGCCGTCAGCGTGGTCCGGTTGATCCCTCGCGCTTGCGCTCCTGGCATTGCCGACCTCCGCCGCTCCTCTTAAGGCCTTACGCCTACTCGGCCGGCCGCGGATGGGCACCGTGGCCATGGCCGCCGTTGCCATGGTCGCCGGCACTGATCACGGGCTGGACCTCGTGGGTGTGGAAGGGCGCCGGCGATGGGACGGTCCACTCCAGTGTTGTCGCCCCTTCGCCCCACGGATTGGCCTCAGCCGGCTTGCCGGAGCGCATGGTGTGGAAGACGATGAAGTAGAACATGAAGGTCCCGAGCATGGTCAGAAGCGCGCCGAACGAGCTCACCATGTTCCAGCCGGCATAGACATCCGGATAGTCGGGGATGCGCCGTGGCATGCCTGCAAGGCCCAGGAAGTGCTGCGGGAAGAACAGGAGGTTGACGCCAATGAAGAACAGCCAGAACTGCGCCTTCGCCAAGCCCTCGTTGTACTGGCGGCCGGTCATCTTGCCGACCCAGTAATAGTAGCCGCCAAACATCGCGAAAATCGCGGCGATCGCCATCACGTAGTGGAAGTGGGCAACCACGTAGTAGGTGTCATGCAGCGCGAAGTCGATGCCGGCATTCGCGAGCGCGACGCCTGTCACCCCGCCGACGACAAACAGGAAGATGAAGCCGATCGCGTACAGCATCGGCGCCTTGAAGTCGATCGAGCCGCCCCACATCGTCGCCAGCCAGCTGAAGATCTTGATGCCGGTCGGCACGGCGATGATCAGTGTCGCGGTGGTGAAGTAGGCGCGCGCGTTGACCCCGAGGCCGGTCGTATACATGTGGTGCGCCCACACAATGAAGCCGACGACGCCGATCGCCGACATCGCATACGCCATGCCGAGGTAGCCGAACACCGGTTTGCGCGAGAAGGTCGAGACGAGCTGGCTGACGATGCCGAACGCCGGCAGAATGATGATGTACACTTCCGGGTGGCCGAAGAACCAGAACAGGTGCTGCCACAGAAGCGGGTCGCCGCCGCCGGCGGGATCGTAGAAGTGGGTGCCGAAGTTGCGGTCGGTCAGCAGCATGGTGAGAGCACCCGCCAGCACCGGCAGCGCCAGCAGCAGCAGGAAGGCGGTGATCAGGATCGACCACGCGAACAGCGGCATCCGGTGCATGGTCATGCCCGGCGAGCGCATGTTGAGGATGGTGACGATGAAGTTGATTGCGCCCAGGATCGAGCCGGCGCCGGCGACATGCAGCGCCAGAATGCCGAAATCGACCGCGGCATCCGGATGGTAGGCGATGCTCGATAGGGGCGGGTACACCGTCCACCCTGTCCCCGGTCCGCCGCCGACAAAAGCGGACATCACCAGCAGCACCAAGCCGGCCGCGGTCAGCCAGAAGCTGATGTTGTTCATGCGCGGAAATGCCATATCCGGCGCACCGACCATCAGCGGGACGAACCAGTTGCCGAAGCCGCCGATCATCGCCGGCATGACGACGAAGAACACCATCAGGAAACCGTGCGCAGTGACCAGCACGTTGTAGAACTGGGTGTCCTCGATGAACTGAATGCCGGGCTCGGCGAGTTCGAGACGGATGTACCAGGACATCAGTCCGCCCAAGAGCGCCGCAATCATCGACAGCACGATGTACATCGTGCCGATGTCCTTGTGGTTCGTCGAATAGACCCAGCGCTTCCACCCTGTCGGGTGATGGTCGTGTTCGCCGTGCGCGTGGGCGCCGTGTCCGGCGGCTGCTCCGTGTGCCATGACGCGTTTTTCTCCCTAACCGCTAGCGCGCTTTGCCGAATGCGCTACTGAATTGACTGCGCAGGCGCGGCGGCGACTGCCGGCGCCGGCCGCGCGGCGAATTTCTCTTTGGCCTCCTGCGTCCACGCAGCGAACCGCTCCTTGGAGACGGCCTTGACTTGGATCGGCATGTAGTAGTGGTTGACGCCGCACAGCTCCGAACACATGCCGTAGTAGGTGCCTTCCTTGGAGATGCGCACCCAAGTCTCATTGACCCGCCCCGGGGTCGCATCCGTCTTCAGGCCCAGCGACGGCACGGCGAAGTTGTGGATGACGTCGTCGGTCGTGACCAGCACCTGGACGGTCGTATCGATCGGCAGCACGATCGGATTGTCGACGGTCAACAGCCGCGGCTGCCCAGCCTCCAACACTTCCGCCGCAACAGGCAGGCTGTCGAAGGCGAAATCGCCATGATCAGGGTAGGTGTAGCTCCAATACCACTGATGCGCCGTCACTTTCAGCGTCATGTCCGGATCTTGCGCCCGGTCCGAGTAGTAGAGAAGCTTGAGCGATGGGATGGCAATGATGACGAGAATGACAATCGGCACCGCCGTCCACACGATCTCGAGCAGGGTGTTGTGCGCTGTCCGCGACGGATCCGGGTTCCGCTTCGAATTGAAGCGGACGATGATGTAGGCCAGCACGCCCAGCACCAGCACGACAATGGAGATCTGAATCACCAGCAACATATTGTGGAAGCCGTGCACGCGCTCCATGACCGGCGAAGCTGCGTCCTGTAGGTTGATCTGCCATGGCGTTGCCATACCACTTGCGTGGGCAGCACCTGCGGCGACTACGGCACCCACTCCGGTCAGCGATCCCCCAATCAGCGATCTCAGAATTCGCGTGGTCATTCTCTCCACCCGCCCTTTTTGTCCCTCAAGCGTCAACGCACTCGAATTTGCCGCGCTCAAATCTAACGCGCCTTGCGTTCGAGCGCTAGCGCCACAATCGGCATTCACGGCTCAAGTCGGTTAAACAGCGCTGTGCAGCATCCTACCGGCGATTGAGCAGCGTTCGGTTGACTAACATGAGAGGATGATGATGAAAAGCATTTTCTCTCGCATTAGAGACGCACGGGAGACCGCCGCAGCGACCTCCCGCACGCATTGATTTTTCCCGCCGCGGGGGTAACCTTAAGGAGGGTGTTGCGGTGCAACAATCGGGGCTCGCTCCTGCGGCTCGGCACGGGCGCGGCACAGACGATGAGCAAAGGGTCGACTGCCATGAAGAACGTTGCTCTGGCCGTGGTGCTGGCGCTCGCCGCACTCGGGATGTATGCCGCGATCTTTTTGAAAGTGAGTGGCGGATAGCGTCCCCATTCTGCCGCGACGAGCCGACTGCAACCACCGGTTTCGGCGGTTGCGTGGGTATCAGAACCACTGCCACGACGTTGGACCCGCATGAACATTGAAATCGCCGATCTGCCGCATGTCAACGCAGCCCTCAATGCCGTCACGATCGTATTTCTGGCCGCTGGGTTCGCTTTCATTCGCGGCGGCAATCGCGCTTGGCATCGCACGGCAATGATGGCGGCGCTGGCCGCATCGGCAGGCTTTCTGATCAGCTATCTGATCTATCACTTCAACTCCGGCCTGGCGAAGTTCGGCGGCGAAGGGATCATCCGGCCGATCTACTTCTCGATCCTGATTGCGCACGTACTCATCGCGGTCGTCATCACGGCCTTGGTGCCGATAACCGTCTGGCGCGCGCTCAGCGGCCGTTTCGAGCAGCATCGCCGCTTGGCCCGCTGGACCTGGCCCTTATGGATGTATGTCGCGGTCTCCGGCGTCGTCGTCTACGTCATGGCGGTGCATCTGTTCCCGTTCCCGCCCGAAACCATGGGCCTGAGCCATGGCTGAGCCAGTATCAGCGGTGATGCCCGAAGCGCCGCAGCCCACTGCGGCCGCCGCTGGATCGCCCGCAAGCGAGCTGAAGGCGTGGGTGCTTGTCGCTGCGGCGGCGCTTGGGCTCGCCGGTGTATTTGCGCTGTTGCTGGCGATCTCGCGCATTCCCGGTGTCGAGGCGGTGTTCCCCTGGCCCGTCGGCTTTTTTCACAAGGGCCTCGTCATCCACGTCGTGTTCTCGTTCGTGGTCTGGTTCTTGGCCGTGTTCGGCGCACTTGCCGCGCTGATGGTGCCGGCGCAGGCCGGTCGGCAGCAGCGTTTCGGCCTCGGCAGCCTGGCCGCTGCCGGCACCGCGGTCGCGATGCCGCTCCTGTTCGTGCCGGCTCTGCTTGATCGCGGTGAGGCGACGCTCAACAACTACATCCCCGTCATTATTGACCCGCTCTACTACGCAGGCATTGCGCTCCTGTTTGCGGCGCAAGGTGCTGTAGCGCTGCGGTTGCTGGCCGCCGTGCGCGGGTCGCGGCTGAGCGAACAGCCGGCGACCGCGGCCGTCGCCGCTGCGGCCATGATGCTGCTGCTCGCCGTCGCTACGTTCGGTCTGGCGCTGAGCTTCCAAGGCGGTGCAGCGCCAAGCCACGCCTTCAATGAGGAGTTGTTCTGGGGCGGCGGCCATATCCTGCAGTTCATGAACACCGCGCTCCTGATTGGCGCCTGGGCCCTGCTCGCGGCGGCTATGCGCGGTGGCCGGGCGATGTCGACGATCGTGCTGTTGGTCGCGCTCGCGCTGCTGCTGTTCAGCGTCCTGCCGGCGCCACTGTTCTACTTCGTTTTCGAGCCGTTCTCGGCGGCGCACACGGAAGCTTTCACGCTCCTGCAATACGCGCTTGGTCCGCCGGCGGTGTTGGCGGCTTGGGCTGTGATGCACGCGCTGCCACGTCCCTGGCCGTGGGCGCAGCCGGCGTTCCTGTGCCTCGCGCTCTCGATCCTGTTGTTCGTCGTCGGTGGCTTCCTCGGCGTGTTCGTCGATGGGGCCGATACGCGCACGCCCGCGCACTACCATGGCGTCATCGCCGCCGTGACACTCGCATTTATGGGCTTGTTCTATGTGAGCTTCCTGCCCCGCCTCGGCTGCCAGCCGCCGCCGGAGCGCTGGCAACGGCGGCAGATCCACCTGTTCGCCTGGGGCCAGCTATTCGCCTGCCTCGGCCTGTTTGCCGCCGGCGGCCACGGCGCGCCGCGCAAGGTTGCCGGCGCTGCCCAAGGTCTCGACGGCCTCATCCCCGTCATCGGTCTCGGCATGAACGGATTGGGCGGGCTGATTGCGGTAATTGGCGGCGTGATCTTTGTCGTCCTGGTGCTGACGGCGCTTGCCCGCGGCAGCGTCAAAGCCCTACCCTGATGGTCGGAAATGCAGCTATAGTCCGGGAAACGTAAGGGGCGCCAAACCCGGCAACGGCAGCCCGAAGTCGCCCGCGGTGACGGCAAAGGGAGAGAGGAGCGATGGTTCGTCCATACGAAGGCGCAGGCTCAGCGGCGGCCGTGGCGCCGGCTGATGTGCGCTTTCAACTGCGCGACTATGCGGTCCTGCTCAAGCCGCGGGTGATGGCGCTGGTGGTCTTTACCGGCCTCGTCGGCTTGGTCATGGCGCCGGTGCCGCTGCCATCGCTGACCGCAATCATCGCCGTTGCCTGTATTGCACTTGGCGCTGGCGCGGCCGGTGCCATCAACATGTGGTACGACCGCGACATCGATCGCGTGATGCAGCGGACCAAGAACCGGCCGCTGCCGGCCGGCCGGCTGCAGCCGCAGGTGGCGTTGCGGCTCGGCGCCGGCTTGGCGACGTTTGCGGTCGTGACGATGGCGCTGGTGGTGAACCTGTTGGCGGCGGGGCTGTTGGCGCTCACCATCACCTACTACGTGTTCATCTATACTGTGTGGCTGAAGCGCAGGACACCGCAGAACATCGTTATCGGCGGTGCGTCGGGCGCGCTGCCGCCGGTGATCGGCTGGGCGGCCGCAACCGGCTCTGTCGGTATCGAGGCCTTGAGCCTGTTTGCGATCATTTTCCTGTGGACGCCGCCGCACTCATGGGCGCTCGCCCTGTTCCGGCGCCAGGATTACGATCAGGCCGGCGTGCCGATGCTGCCGGTCGTCGCCGGTGGCCGCAAGACACGCCTCTACATCCTGGCCTACACGCTTCTGCTGATCCCGGCGACGCTGCTGCCGTGGGCGATCGGCATGGCTGGCGCGCTTTACGGGATCGTGGCGCTGGTCCTCGATGCAGTATTGTTGCTCCATGTCATCCGCCTCGCAGGCGATCCGCGCACACAGCCGGCGCGCACGCTGTTCTTGTTCTCGATTCTTTATTTGTTCCTTATCTTCGTGGCGCTGCTGGCTGATCGCGCCTTCATGGGCCATGGCTGAGCCACCATGCCGCACGCGTCGTACAAACGCCTCGAAGAGTGGTTTCGCCGCATCAGCGCACTGACCGACGCCGGCGCCATCCTGCAGTGGGATCTGGCGACGATGATGCCGAAAGGCGGTGCGCGCGGCCGGGCCGATCAGCTGGCGGTGCTGAAGGCACTTCGCCACAGCCTGTTGTGCTCGCTCGAAGTGGCCCAGCTCCTGGACGCCGCCGGTGCCGATGTCAGCCTCGATGACTGGCAGCGCGCCAACTTGGAGGAGATGCGGCGCGCGCATGTGCTGGCCTCTGCCGTCGGCCAGCCGGAGGTGGAAGCGCTGTCGCGTGCCAGCTCGGCGTGCGAGGCGGCTTGGCGCGATGCGCGGGCCGAGAGCGACTTCTCGATCGTCCGGCCTTCGCTGGAAGCCCTCGTGCCGCTGGTGCGGGCAACCGCTGAGGCGCGCGCGAAGGCGTTGGGCCTCGATCCCTATGACGCGCTCCTGGAGGAGTACGAACCGGGCGGCCGCGCGGCCGAGATCGACCCCATCTTCGCCCGCTTGGGCGAAGCCCTGCCACCGCTGCTCACGGCCGTGCTGGAGCGCCAAGCAGAAGCCGGGCCGCCGCCGGAGTTTCGCGGGCCGTTCCCGATCGAGGCGCAGCGACGGCTCGCTGTGCAGTTCATGGAACGGCTCGGCTTCGATTTCCATCATGGCCGCCTCGACGTCAGCCTGCATCCGTTCTGCGGCGGCACGCCCGACGATGTCCGTATCACGACGCGCTACGACGAGCAGGACTTCCGCCCGGCGCTGATGGGGGTCCTGCACGAAACCGGTCATGCGCTCTACGAACGTGGTTTGCCAAGAGAATGGCGCGGCCTGCCGGTGGCGGACGCGCGCGGCATGGTCCTGCACGAGAGCCAGTCGCTGCTGATCGAGATGCAGGTCTGCCGCTCGCGAGCCTTCCTCGCCTTCGCGGCGCCCTTGATCCGCGCCACCTTCGGCGGCTCCGGGCCGGCCTGGGAGGCGGAGGCACTCTATCGCCACTATGCCCGCGTCGAGCCGGGCTTGATCCGCGTCAATGCCGACGAGGTTACCTATCCGGCGCACGTGATCCTGCGCTATCGCCTGGAGAAGGCGCTTCTGGCGGGAACGCTGAAGGTCGCGGATCTGCCCGGCGCGTGGGCCGAGGGGATGCGCGATCTGTTGGGCATCACCCCGCCCGACGATCGTTCTGGGTGCCTTCAGGACATCCACTGGTACGACGGCGCATTCGGCTACTTTCCGACCTACACGTTGGGCGCGATCGCGGCGGCGCAACTGTTCGACGCCGCCTGCCGGGCCGAGCCGGGATTGACCGAAGGGATCGCGGCCGGTGAATTCGCGCCGCTGATTACGTGGCTGCGTACGCACGTGCACAGCCAGGGCTCTTCCAAGAGTACGCGCGAGATCCTGATCGCTGCCACCGGCCGCCCCCTCGACGCGGAAGCCTTCGTGACGCACCTGGAACGGCGGTATCTAGGGTAGGGAAGGCTGGAGCAGTTACGGCCGTGCCTTTCTAAATCTGGTCGTAAAGAGTCTCCAACCGCTTCCTTTGCACCTCACGGTGAAATTTGGTGCGCGCAGTTTCAAGGGCGTTGTAGCTCAGCTCCTCGTATGCATCCGTATCGCATAGAAACTTCTGAATGACATCGACGATATTTTGGGACGACTTCTCAATCTGGTGCAGGTAGGCGTCGGTGTATCCGGGCGCGTCAAGCTGGTCGAACCAGGTCCATCGGTGCGTGACGGGATCGGTATCGATTGGCAGCAAGAAGCCATTCACTCCATCAGAAACGATTTCCGGTATAGCGCACGTCGATGTCGCTATGACGGGAGTTCCCACAGAAAGCGACTCGGTGACCACAAAACCAAAAGCATCGTGAAGCGTAGGAAAAACAAAAAAATCTGCTTCCTGCATCAGCTTTAATACATCTTTATTTGGCAACGAACTTATGATTCGTACACCAGATGATTCCAGCCGCTTCTTCTCTGCTGCGTACAGAGCTTTACAACGTGGACCAATAAAATCGGAGGCCGACCATCGGAGCGAAGATACGATGGTCGTTTCGATTTCTATGTTAAGCTTCTTGAGCGCGCTGTGCGCCATCGCAATGGATGGGAATCCTTTTCTCAAGAAATCGTGACCGACAGCCAAGAGCTTTATTTTATGTCCGGATAATTTTTTTGGGTACGCATTTTTCACACTGACTGACGGATACAACAATTCAATTTTTCTTGAAACGCCTGGCCACCAATGGTTCTTCCAATTTTGATTATGCATTGTGCGTATTGCAAATTTTGAGAATGCGAGCAGTTTCTTGCATTTCTTGCTAAGAAGCTGAGTCCCCAAGTACTCAAGAACAGATTCTTCAAGACGGTTGCCGGGCCACATTCTCGGCATAAACGTTTCCACGCTTATAAAATACGGCTGGTTCCCGAGCAATGGAATTGCATTGACGGTGTGTATCAGGTCGTATCCGGGCGGTGCAAGTGTGAGCGAAATAGAATTAGGCCATATATGTTTTATGGGCGTCAATAGGAGTTTCGTAAAGCGAGCATTACGTTGACCAAGGTCGACGACTCGTTCGACAAGGTAGTTTGATCCGGTCAATACACGTAGTGTCTTCATGGTATCGACGCCCTAATATTGCCGCTCTCGGCAGGACCCCCGTTCCTTGACAGACGCTTCCTGGCTACTCGGCCGGCTGACTCTCCGCACGCTCGCGGCCATACACCAAGGGGAGGCTAAGTGCGAAAACGGCCTAGATTGGGTACGGTATGATTCGGTACGACCGAATACATCCCCCACCAGGGTGGTATTTCGCTCCCGAAGGCGGTGGCGGGCGCCGCCGGTTGCCCGTTCGGTGCGAAAGCGTTCGTGATGCACGTGGATTGGCAGAATCTGCGGTAGGCCAGCAACGCGGGTGAGCGACCGCCCTCCCGCGAACGGGACTGAGTCCGTTTCCGCATGGGCGCACGTCGCTTGTTTCGGTGTCCCGTCGCGGCGCGAGCACCGCTAACGCCCAGCCGCCAGCCTTCCTCAGCCGCCGCTGTGCGCCTTCGTTGCCGACGATGGAAAACCCGCAAAACGGGTACTAAATGAAAAAAATCTCTTTACAGATGCAATCGGCATTAATATACTTTTGCGTGTTCAGACGACAGCACAACCCTTTCAGGGTGTATTTTCCGCCGCTGTCGTGGGCCTCGCAGGAGTGGAGTGCCGACCATGATGATGGCCTCGATCGCAGAACCGCAGAGCCGCCGGCCCGCCACTGCACGCGCTCCGATGCTGGCGCTGACACCTGCGGACGCTGGCGCGCCTGACGACGTGCAGCTGGCGCAGATGTTGTGCGCGCGGCTCTGCCACGACCTGATGGGCCCGGCCGGTGCGATCAACATCGGTCTTGAGTTCTTGAGCGACGACAAGGCGGAGACAAAGGAAACGCTGGAGCTGATCGCTGCCAGCGCACGCCAAGTGCGCTCGAGGCTCGCATTCTTCCGCACCGCGTTTGCGATCGCCTCGGCCGAGCGCGCGAGCAGTCTTGCCGAGGCGCGGACGCTGATCGAAGAGTTCCTAAAAGGGAGCCGTGTCGCGCTGGAGTGGCGGACGTGCGAGCAGTCCTTAAAGGGTGTGCCGCTTGTCAACAGCGGCGATCTCTCCCGTTTGCTGCTGTGTCTCGTGCTGGTGGCGCGCGAGTGGCTGCCACGCGGCGGCACGCTTGCGATCGATGTGCACGAGCGTCGTGGCCGGGGCCAGGTTCGCGTGGCGGTGCGGGGCACCGGCGTCCGCGTTGCCGACGACATCCAAGCGGCGCTGGGCGTGGCGGCAAACTCCACTCCCGGCGTGCGCAGCATCCACGCCTACTACCTCAATAGGCTGCTCGAAGGCCTGGATCTGAGCGTGGCGCTCGATCGATCGGCGGCGGACACGATCACGATCGTTCTCAGGGCGGCATGAAACTTAGTTGCTCTCAGCGCGGGGTAGCATTTCGTTAAGTCGTTCCGCGCTAGCCTCATCCGTCGCGGCGCCGTCAGGCGTCGGCCCGAAGCGTTGAGGACATGCCGCTGCCATGGACGAACTTCTGACCGAGTTCCTGACCGAAACCAACGAGAGCCTGGCCGTTATCGACGCCGAACTGGTCCAGTTCGAGCAGAACCCGGGTGATCTCAAGATCCTCGGCAACATCTTTCGCCTGGTCCACACCATCAAGGGCACGTGCGGATTCCTGGGCCTAGGCCGCTTGGAAGCCATCGCGCATGCGGGCGAGACGTTGTTGGGCTTGTTCCGCGACGGCAAGCTCTCCGTGAGTGCGCCAGCGGTGACCGCGATCCTGAAATGCATCGACAGTATTCGCGGCATCCTCGCCGAGCTGGAGCAGTCCGGCGCCGAGCCGGTGGGCGATGACTCTGCACTCATCGCCGAACTGGGCGCGATTGCCGCCGGCACGCCTCCGCCACCCGCAGCCTCTGCCGCCACCCCCGCCGCCGAGGCGGAGCGGGCTACGGCTGCACCGGCAGAAGCCATCCCGGTTGGCGAGGGCGGTTTTCCCGTTGCGGCGGAGCTCTTGGAAGAGGTTGCGCGGGCAGAGGCTTCCGGCGTCCATGCCGCCAGCGACGCCGATATCGCCGCTGCGATCGCCGCCGAGCGGGTGCGCGAGGCCGCAGCGGTGATGGGCACGGCCGAGACTTCGGCGGCGGCACCGGCTGCCGCGCCTAAGGCCGCCGGCGAGGCGGCGGGTGCTGCGTCCGGCGAGCGTGACTCGGCCGTGGCAAACCAGTCGATCCGGGTCGCCGTCGATACGCTTGAAACGCTGATGACGTTGGTGAGCGAGCTGGTGCTCACCCGCAATCAGCTGCTGCAGATGGTGCGCAACCGCGAGGATACCGGCCTCGCCGCGCCCTTGCAGCGCCTGAGCCACCTCACGACCGAGCTGCAAGAAGGCGTGATGAAGACGCGCATGCAGCCGATCGGCAACGCCTGGGCCAAGCTGCCGCGCATCGTCCGCGATCTCTCGGTCGAGACCGGCAAGAAGCTCGAACTGACGATGATCGGCGCCGACACCGAGCTCGACCGTCAGGTCCTGCAGCTGATCAAGGATCCGCTCACCCACATGGTACGCAACTCGGCCGATCATGGCATCGAGACGCCCGAGGAACGGCGTGACCAGGGCAAATCGGAAACAGGCACGATCACGCTCAAGGCCTATCACGAAGGTGGGCACATCATCATCGAGGTGGCCGACGACGGCCGCGGCCTTGATGTTGATCGCATCCGCCGCAAGATCCTGGCCCAGGGCTTGGCCAGCCCGAGCGAACTCGTGCGTCTGACCGACGATCAGGTCTATCAGTTCATCTTCCGCGCCGGTTTTTCGACCGCCGAAAAGGTCACCAACGTTTCGGGCCGCGGCGTCGGCATGGACGTGGTGCGAACGAATGTTGAGAAGATCGGCGGCACCATCGCGCTCAAGGCGCTGCCGCGTCGGGGGACGGCGTTCACGATCAAGATCCCGCTCACGCTGGCGATCGTCTCCGCGCTCATCCTCGGCTGCGCCGGCCAGCGCTTCGCTGTGCCGCAGATCTGCGTCCGCGAGTTGGTGCGGGTCGCGGGCGACAGTGAGAACCGGATCGAGCGCATCAACGATGCGCCGCTGCTGCGCCTGCGCGAGCGGTTGTTGCCGCTGGTCGATCTGCGTGCCCTGCTGCGGCTCGAAGGCCCCGCGACTGCTGCGACCGCTGCGACCGAGCCGTTCGTGGTCGTGACCCAAGTCGGCGCGGTCAGTTTCGGCATCATCGTCGATGAAGTGTTCGATACCGAGGAAATCGTGGTCAAGCCGGTTGCCTCGATCCTGCGTGCAATCCCGTACTACGCCGGCAACACCATTCTCGGCGACGGCAGCGTCATCATGATCCTCGATCCCAACGGCATCGCCGCCACTGTCGGCGACAAGGCGGCTGAGACGGCGGATGAGTGCGATACGCGCGGTGCCAAGGATCAGGAGACGACCCGGGTGCTGGTGTTCCGCGCCGGCGATGCCGATCCCAAGGCGGTGCCGCTCGAACTGGTTGCGCGCCTGGAGCAGATCGAGTCCGCCAAGATCGAGCGTTCGCAGGGGCGCGCCGTGATCCAGTATCGCAATTCCCTGATGCCTCTGGTGCCGCTCGCAGACTCCTTCGATTGGGCAAGCCGGCCGGTCCATCCGGTCCTTGTCTTCTCCGACCGCGACCGCTCGATGGGGCTCGTCGTCGACGAGATCATCGATGTCTTGGAGGAGACGCTCACCATCGAGATTGCGGCCGAGAAGGCGGGCACCATCGGCAGCGCCGTCATCGGCGGACGATCGACCGACATCATCGATGTCACCCACTTCCTAACCAAGGCCTATCCCACCTGGTTCGGGCCTGAGGCCGGGGACGCCTTCGGCACGGCCAGCACGAAGAAGCAGCTGCTCGTGGTGGAGGACAGCGACTTCTTCCGCTCCCTGGTGGTGCCGATCCTGGAGGCCGCCGGCTACGTAGTGACCGCCGTTTCCGATGCGGTCCAGGCGTTGCGCATCCGCGATGCCGGCCAGCGCTTCGATGCCATTATCAGCGACATCGAAATGCCGGGTTTGAACGGCTTTGAGTTTGCAGAGAACGTCCGCCGCGACGACCGCTGGTGCCAGACTCCGCTGGTAGCGCTGTCATCGTACGCAAGCGAGGCGGACTTTGCGCGCGGCCGCGCGGTCGGCTTTACCGATTACGTCGCCAAGTTCGACCGCGAGGGCTTGATCCAGAGCCTGGCGCAGACGCTGGGCGGCAGGCCAAACGCTTGGCAAGGCGAGAGCGGTCCTTTGCGGAACTGACGGCCGAAAGGGGTGCTGAAACAATGAGCGCGACACGCTCGATCGTAACCAGTGTGCGGCGCGTGGGTGCCCGCTCAGAGCCGTCCCGGGCCAGGCCATGAGAACCTGCCTGATCGTTGATGACTCGCGGGTGGTCCGCACGGTCGCGCGCCGGATCCTCGAAGAGCTGCAGTTCGCCTCTCGTGAAGCCGGCGATGGCCAAGCGGCGCTCGCGGCCTGCCAGGAGGAGATCCCCGATTTCGTCCTCCTCGACTGGAACATGCCGGTGATGAATGGTCTCGATTTTCTGAGGGCGCTGCGCCAACTGCCAAGCGTGCGCCAGCCGATCGTCATTTTCTGCACCACCGAGAACGACATCAATCATATCCAGCAGGCGATCGAGGCCGGCGCCGACGAATACATCATGAAACCGTTTGCGAGCGATGTCCTACAGGCAAAGCTCGTTCAAGTCGGCCTCCTCTAGCTGCGACAGGCCCGTGTTGTGAATGTCTTGCCAGGCACGAAACCCGTTTCGCGAGCGGCTGTCATTGCCGATGCCCCTTACCGCGTCATGGTGGTCGATGATTCAGCGATCGTCCGCGGCCTAATCAACCGCATGCTGGAGGGCGATCCGTCGATCGCCGTCGCGGCATCAGTCGGCAATGGAGCTACCGCGGTCGCCCAGTTCGAGCGTGATCGAGCCATCGATGTCATCGTCCTCGATATCGAGATGCCGGTCATGGACGGTCTTGAGGCTCTGCAGCGGCTGTTAGCGCTCGATCCCTGCGTGCAGGTGGTAATGGCCTCGACCCTGACCCAGCGCAACGCCGAGGTGAGCCTGAAGGCGCTTCAGGCCGGCGCGGCTGACTACGTGCCAAAGCCCTCGACCCAGCGCTTGAGCGGCGCGCAGGAGTTCGCGCGCGAACTCGTGGCGAAGGTCAAGGCGTTGGGTGCCCGCCGCCGTCAGATCGATCGTGAGGCCGGCCGCTCCAGGGGAATCGTGCCTCCAGCCGCTTCACCGGTTCGCCCGAGCGGGAGAACCGCCAGCCCGGCGCGGCTCCCGATCACGCTGCAGCCGGCAGCCGGTAGCAGGCCAGATGTGATCGCGATTGGCTGTTCAACCGGCGGTCCGCAGGCGCTGCAAACACTGTTCGCAGGCTTGCGCTCCGGCGCGCTGATGCAGCCGATCTTGATTACCCAGCACATGCCGGCGATGTTCACCACCATCCTTGCTGAACACCTGCAAAAGCAGAGCGGGCGCCCCTGCGCCGAGGCGGTCGACGGTACGCCGCTGGTCCCGGGTCAGATCGTGCTCGCCCGCGGCGACTGGCACATGCGGGTCGAGAGCCGCGGCGCGCAAGGTGCTGTCGTGCGCTGCAACCAGGAGCCGCCGGAAAACTTCTGCCGCCCCGCCGTCGATCCGATGCTGCGCAGCGTCGCCCAGGTTTTCGGTGGCCGGGCGCTGGCCGTCATCCTCACCGGCATGGGCAGCGATGGGCTTGAAGGCGGCCGGGCGGTGGTCGCCGCTGGCGGCACGCTCTTCGCCCAGGACGAGGCGACGAGCGTCGTCTGGGGCATGCCCGGTGCAGTCGCGTCAGCAGGGCTGTGCACGGCGGTGTTGCCGCTGGCCGATCTGGCGCCTGCGATCCTCAAGCGCGCCACCGGGAGCTGAAATGCAGGCCGCCGACTTCCAGTTCCTGAGCGCCCTGATCAAGGAACGTTCGGGCATCGCGCTCTCCAGCGACAAGACCTACCTGCTCGAGAACCGGCTTGGGCCGCTCGCGGCACAGCGCCGATTGAACGACATCGCCGGTCTCGTTGCACGGATGAAATCGGTGCGTGACGAGCAGCTGATCCGTGATGTCGTCGAGGCGATGACGACCAACGAGTCGCTTTTCTTTCGCGACGGCAAACCGTTCGAGCTGCTGCGCACCGCTATCTTGCCCCGCATCGTTGCCGCGCGCCCGAAGGAACGGCCGCTCCGCATCTGGTCAGCCGCGTGCTCCAGCGGCCAGGAGGCCTACTCGATCGCGATTACGCTGTTGGAGGAAGAAGCGCTCCTCGCCGGCCGGCCGGTCGAGATCGTCGCAACCGATATCGCCACCAGCATGCTTATCAAGGCCAAGGCCGGGGTTTACTCCCAGTTCGAGGTCCAGCGCGGGCTGCCGATCCGGCTTCTGCTAAAGTATTTCACGCAGAAGGGAACGAACTGGGAAATTGCGCCAAGGCTGCGATCGATGGTGAGCTTCCGCCAGCATAATATGCTGGGCGAGTGCGCGGGCCTGGGCCGCTTTGATATCGTGTTCTGCCGTAACGTGCTTATTTACTTTGATGAGCCGACGAAGAAGGGCGTCATCGAGCGGATCGCTCAGGTGTTGGCGCCGGACGGCGTCCTGCTGCTGGGTGCGGTTGAGACGATCATAGGCCTCTCAACCCGGCTTGAGATCGTTCCCGGCGCGGCCGGCATCTATCGCCCCGTTGGCAGCGGCCCGCGCGCGGCCGTTGCCTGAGGGCGAAGAAGCATGGTCGCAGTGGGTGCCGTCGCGCGCTCAGGCCGCGACCGACGCAGTTGACCGGCCCGCCGGATCACGCAGGACGTAGCCGCGACCCCACACGGTCTCGATGTAGTTCTCGCCGGCGGCGACCGCGGCCAGCTTCTTGCGGATCTTGCAGATGAAGACGTCGACGATCTTCAGTTCCGGCTCGTCGATGCCGCCGTAGAGGTGGTTGAGGAACATCTCCTTGGTCAGCGTCGTCCCCTTGCGCAGGCTCAACAGCTCGATGATGCCGTATTCCTTGCTGGTCAGGTGCAGCGGGTTTTCGTCGACCTGGACCGTCCGCGCCGCCAGGTTGACGGTCAGCCGGCCGGTCTGGATGACCGACTGCGAGTGACCTTTGGAGCGGCGCACGATCGCCTGGATGCGCGCGATCAGCTCCTTGCCGTCGAACGGCTTGGTCAGATAGTCGTCGGCGCCCGAGCCCAGGCCGCGCACCTTGTTTTCGGCCTGCGACAGGCCAGACAGGATCAGCACCGGCGTTACGACGCGCGCATTGCGCAGCCGCCTCAGTACCTCCATGCCCTCGATATCGGGGAGCAGGAGGTCCAGCAGAATGATGTCGTAGTCATAGAGCTTAGCCAGTTCCAGCCCGTCTTCGCCCAGATCGGTGGTGTCGACGACCATCCCATGCATCTTCAGGGTGCGCTCGACGATCATTGCCGTGGTCGAGTCGTCCTCGATAAGGAGAATACGCATACCAACCTCGCTACAATCTAGAAACGAACTGCGCTCTTAACGTGCCATTATGAATAGTACACATTTGAGGCATGCGCAACAGAAAAGTGTACAGTTTTCTAAACACCCTCGTAACGGGTATGTCCCGCAACGGGACCGCAGACGGACGGGCGTTAGCGGTGCATTAATCGCCAGCCGCGACAATCGGCGTTCGGGCGGCAGTTCCGCCGCCGGCAAGCCGAGGCCGGGCCGATGACGCCGACCTTTCCCCTGCGTGACGCGATCGCGCGGATCCCGGATTTCGCCATTCACGGCCGGGTGACCGGCGTCGTCGGGCTGACGGTCGAGGCGACCGGATTTGCCGGCACGATTTCAGTCGCCGAGGAATGTTCGCTCACTGCCAGCGACGGCGCCTGCATCCGTGGTGAAGTGATCGCGCTCAAGCCCGGCAAGGTGCTGATCATGCCGCACGGTCCCGTCGATGGTATCGGCCTTGGCTGCCGGGTGGCGCCGGCCGGCGGCCAAGCGTCGTTGTCGCCGGATCCCTCGTGGCGCGGCCGGGTGCTGAATGCGTTCGGCGAGCCGATCGACGGCGGTGGCCCACTGCGGGCGGGAGCCGTCCGCTACGGTCTGCGCCGGCGGCCGCCGCAGGCGCATGCCCGCGGGCGCGTCGGCGGCAAGCTCGACGTCGGCGTACGCGCGCTCAATGCCTTTCTCACCTGTTGCGAAGGCCAGCGGCTCGGCATTTTCGCCGGCTCTGGCGTCGGCAAATCGAGCTTGTTGTCGATGATCGCACGCAATACGGCGGCCGACGTGGTCGTGATCGGTCTGATCGGCGAGCGTGGCCGCGAGGCGCGCGAGTTCATCGAGGATGATCTCGGCGAGGCCGGGCTTGCCCACAGCGTCGTCGTCGTCGCGACGTCCGATGAGGCGCCGGGCGTGCGCCGCCGGGCCGCATTGGCGACGATGACGGTGGCCGAAGCCTTTCGTGATCAGGGCGCCAACGTTTTGTGCCTGATGGATAGCGTGACCCGCTTCGCCATGGCCCAGCGGGAGATCGGCCTTGCCGCCGGCGAGCCGCCAACGACCAAGGGCTACACGCCATCGGTGTTCGCCCTGCTGCCGCAACTCCTGGAACGGGCCGGTCCGGGTGAGCGGGGCCACGGCAGCATCACCGCCTTCTTCACCGTCCTCGTCGACGGGGACGATCACAACGAGCCGATCGCCGATGCGGTGCGCGGCATCCTCGACGGTCACATCGTCCTCGACCGGGCGATCGCCGAGCGCGGCCGCTATCCCGCCGTCAACATCCTGCGCAGCATCTCGCGCACAATGCCGGGCTGCAATTCGGCCGCTGAGAATGCGGTCGTCGCCGAAGCACGGCGCGTGCTGGCGGTCTATGAGGACATGGCGGAGCTGATCCGGCTTGGTGCATACAAGCGCGGCACCGATCCCGAAATCGACCGCGCGATCGCGCTCTATCCGCGCCTGGAGGCGTTCCTGAGGCAGGCGAAGGACGAGAAAGGGGCGCTGAAGGACGTTTACGGCGCGCTCAAGGCGGCGATCACGGCATGAGGCGGGGGCGATGAAAACCCCCTTCGCGGCGCTTGGCCGGCTGCACGACTGGCAGGTGCGTGAGCATCAGCGTCTGTTGTCGAAGCTTCGCCAGCAGCAGCAGGCTTTGCAGGCGGCGCTCGAAGCGCTCACCGAAGAGGTTGCAGCCGAACAGCGCTTTGCCGCCGAACAACCCTTCGAAGCGAGCGTCAGCCTTCAAGCTTACACGCGCGCAGCTGCAGTCAAGCGAGCCGATCTCGAGAAGCGGCTGGCAGAGCTCAAAGCCGCGGACGAGCAGCAGCAAGATGTCCTGCGCGCTGCCTACGGCGAGCTCAAACGGGCTGAACTCCTGGACGAACGTGCGAAGGCGGATGCGGCGCGCAAGCGCGAAGACGAGGCCGCCAAGGAGCGCGATGATCTGAGCACTGCCCGCCGCAGCAGTTCAGGCGCCGCCTGAGACTGGCGCCGGATCGGTTCTCGATCGCGGGCCGTCTACGCCTTGTTGCTCGGATCGGCGCCGACGGTCGCCACGAGCCGGAGATCGGCGGTCGGCTTGACCGGATCCAACAAGACGAACAAGCAGGCCTCGTTCTGGACGACCAGAAAGCGCTTGTTGGCGCGGCGCGGCAGGCTGATCGTGTTGGCGATGCAGAAGCGGATCATTGCCTCGAGGATGAAGGGCGTCGGTAGCTTCACCTTCTCCTCGCGCCACTCGCGCCGGTCGTAGACCCGGGTTACGAGCGTAATCGCGGGCTCGCGCGTGAGCAGGAGCGAGAACGGCTCGCCCTCAAACGCCGGCTGCTCGGCTACGCGGTTGTAAGCGAGCAGAGCCTCGTAAAGCTCCATTTCGGAGAAGATGATCTGCCGACGTTCGCGCGGCATGATCGCGTTACCCGATCCAAATTTTCTCTTGCGAGCACCGCCGGGGGCCGACTGAAACGCCGCCGGTGGCCGCATCGCCGGTCTGTTGTCGCACGAGCCGGCTTAACAACGCATTACCCCGCCGCCACTCTGCCGTCGGTCAACCGCCAGGGGAGGAGGCTTTCGGCTCTCAGCACGCGCGGCGTTTCCGGTTCGAGGGAATCCTCCTATATCCAGCCTTGCAGCCTGTTCGTTTCTGCCGGGACCAGCACGGGAGAGCGAGGATGATCGATCGTGCGCGTCTTGTCGTCGTCGATGACGAAGCGGACGTGCGCGCGATGTTGGAGGAGTATCTCACCTGCAAGGGGTATGCCGTGCGCAGCGCTGACTCCGGCGTGGCCTTGCGGCGGCTGCTGGCGTCTGAGCCGGCCGACCTGGTCTTGCTCGACATCAACATGCCGGGCGAAACGGGACTGTCGCTCGCCCGCTACATCCGCGCAAGCGGCCCCTGCGGCATCATCATGGTGACCGCGGCGGGCGAACTGGCCGATCGGCTGGCGGGGCTGGAGACCGGCGCCGACGACTATGTGACCAAGCCGTTCGACCCACGCGAACTCCTGGCCCGCATTCGCAGCGTCCTACGCCGGATGGCGGAGACAGGTCCGGATGCGGCGTCCGAGGCACCGGAGCCGGCGGCCACGCCCAGGGAACGGCTGCCGTTGGGGCGCCTGCAGTTTGGGCGCCTGCAGTTTGGGCGCTGCCTGCTGGATCTCGACCGGCGCCTGCTCATTGGCCCGGACGGTGAGGAGATCGGCGTCACGGCGATGGAGTTCGATCTCCTGCAGGCGTTCGCGGCCCGTCCCAACCGTGCGCTCAGCCGCGATCAGCTCTCTCAGCTGGCGCACAATCGCGGCTGGGACCCGCTTGATCGCTCACTCGACATCCGTATTACCCGCCTGCGCCGCAAGATCGAGACCGATCCGGCTAACCCGCAGACGATCCTCACCGTCCGCGGCGTCGGCTACATGTTCGTTGCCGGCGCCAGCTAGTCCGGCCCCCTCTCCACCGATCGCTGCGCGCGCGTCGAGCCCTGATTTCCAAGCCCTAACGCGATATGCAGGCGACCGGGGAGCCTTCCATCGCGTTCCAAGGTGGGTTAGGGTTGTTCTCTTGCGAGCGAGGAGCGCGAGCAGGAGCGTGCTCATTGGCGCCGATCGGTGGGCATCAGGGTGCCAGGGCGCCGGCGAAGCACGCATGGTTCTGCGAGGGATCAGTGAGGGACGCATGCGCCAAGTCGCCTTGACAATAATGCTGGTTGCGGCACCATGGTTGATGGCCTGTGACGGCGGGGAGAAAAAGGCCGATCTGCCGTTCGCGCCGGTTCGTGAGGCGATGGACAAGGACACCCAGGCTTTCGCGGCCTATTTTCAGACCATCAAGGGGCAGACGGTCAACTGGACCGGCCGCGTCACCGAAGTCTCGCGCCAGCGCGGTGATGACTACGTCGAGGAGGCCTACCTTTTCGTCGACATGGACCAGCCGGGCCAGGGGCAGGAAGCGGCCGATGTGACCTTCCAGATCCCGGTATCGGCGGTCGACAAGCTGCAGGTCGGCCAGCCTGTCAATTACGTTGCCGTGATCCGGGAATTCGAACGCAACGATAACGCGGTTGTCTTGAAACTTGAGCTCAAGAAATTGAACTAACGCTGCGGGCAGGCGCGTGCCCGCTTGCGCGCGTTCGCGGGGCGCCGTCCTGGTGCGCTTGTGGGTATGTCCGATGAATTTCTTTCGTGCGCTGCTGCGGCCGGATCGTGAAGAGCTCGAGATGGCCGACCGGATGATCATGGTCTCGGCCGCCAACCTTTTGGATGTCGGGGAGTTCCAGTTCCTGCAGCTCGCCTATCACGAATGGTTCGGCAAGGATCTGCCGCCGCCGCTGGTGGACCGTTTGTTCCATAGGTACATGATGGAGAGCGAAGTCCCCCCGTGGGCGCGGCATTACGCCCGCCTGATCCTGGCGCGCGCCGACGGCGGCCGCCTCGATCCAAACGACCGCGCCTACCACCGCTACGATCACGCCTACCGCACGTCGGTACCGAAAGGCGTCCAGTGCTTCATCGGCCTCGTCAGCATCCTCGCCTTCTGCCTGGTCGCGAGCGTGATCATCGCCGATCTGGGTGTGCGATCGCCGATGTCGCGTCTGCCGCCCTACTTTGATCGAGAGGAATTCCGCAAGCCCACACCGTCAACAACCGTTGACGGTGGTGCTGAGGTTCCTCAGGCTCCGCACGAGAGCCGGTAGGGGTGCGGGCAGTGTTCGATTTCGCTGGCAAAGCCGAGCCGCTGGTCGATCTTTTGTTCCTGGTCGTCACCGGCTTCGTCGCGTGGCACGGCATCCGCCACCGGGACGCGGAAGGAAAAACGGATTTCGTCCGCCTGCTGTTCGGCTGTATCGCCGCCGTGTTCTTTGTCATGGTGCTGCTGCAGGACGTTTTGCAGGTTACCCGCTTCTGAAGCCCGCCTTCACGGCTTGTGCATGCGCTGCCTGGCGTCGATCTCCGGTATGTGCAGTACGCGCTCGCTTTCGGGAAGCGCCAGCTGCTCCTGCAGGTAGCGGGCGCGGTCAGCGACGGTTGACGGACGCGCGTGCAGCAGGACCTTATGCATGAGGCCGGGACCCTCCACGGCGCCGGCGTCGATCTTGAGTGCCTCCTGATAGTCGGCAAGAGCCGCTTCGAACCGCCCTTCGCGGTCATAAAGAATGCCACGGTTTGCATAAGCGGCCGCCAACACGCCAATGCCGGTCGCGTCGTCGGGTTCGACGGTCTCGGTCAGGAATGCGATCAGGTGGCTGAACTCCGCCTCGGCTTCGTCGTGGCGCTCGGCTTGCAGCAGGGTAATGGCGCGGCCCATCATGGCGCCGCGGTGGTTGGGGGAACGGTCGAGCGCTTCCGAAAACTTCGCGATGGCCTCGTCATATTTCCTGTCGGTCAACAGGATATCACCCTGGCGGGTTTCGTAGTCGCCCGGCGGGGCCTCCAGATATTCGCGGACGACGGCCCAGACGGTGAACATCACGAAGGTGGCCACCATCATCAGGATGACGAAGCGGCGAATGACCGCCGGGCTCAGTGCGCGCGCACTCATGGTCGGGCGAACAGTGGCGCCATGACGACGTTGACGTAAGCGACGGAAAAAACGAAGCACAGCAAGACTGCCGTGACGGTCGTCCGGCGCTTGAGCGCGCCGCGCTCCTCCTCGCTCGCAGGCTTGCCGAGGCGCCGCTCGAGGCGGCGGACCGACATCACCCACAGCAACTGCCGGGTCGGGTAGAACAACAGCCCGCCCAGCGCGATCGTCCAAACCCAGGGATTTGCGATCAGGTCCTGCATGTCCGCCGCATTCGGGAATGCCGCCCCAATGGCCGCGCGTTACAGCTGTTGAGCGGCTTAAGGCAACAAAAAGGGGGAGGGGCTGTCCCCTCCCCCGCACGTGCTGTCGACAGCCCGTTAAACGCCCGGCTTCTCCAGTGAGGTATCGCCGACATCTTCGATCAGCGCCTCGACTTCCTTCGAAGGCACCGTCGACATTTCCATGTAGTAGGCGAGGAACCACATCATCGCGACACCGAGGATCCAGAACAGGATCTGCCACGCCCAGATCGACGGGATGCCGAAGGTCCAGCCGTCCCGGCCCGCATCAGGTGCGCCGAAGATCGAGTTGCCGATCACGCAACCCGGGCCAATGCCGAAGAAGAACCAAGCAATAGTGACGCCCCAGGCGAGCGGAACCAGCGACTTCTTGTTTGCCGGCAGGGTGGCGTGTTCGCGCAGGAAGCTGTGGAACTTCATGCGATGCGCCAACTGATGCTCGTTCTGGGTCATCATCGATGCCACGACACAGACGATGACGTTAAAGAGGATACCCCAGCCGGCGGAATGGATGGTCCACGGCCAGCGGCCGAACGGCAGGCCGCCGAACATGCTGCCGATCGTCTGCCCGAAGCTGTCGGTCATGATCACGGCGATCAGGCCGACCGCCAAGCCCCAGGTCGCACCCTGGCGGGTGATCCACGGCACGTAGCAGATCGCCACCAGCGGCACCCACATCTGGAAGCCGAAAGCCACGGCCAATCCGCCCAAGAGAACCAACGCGTCCTTGGAAAAGGTTGCCACCAGCAGCGCGCTGATGACGATGAACGCAACGCCCATGCGGCCGAACAGCTTCTGCGTCGTGTGCGTTGCAGTCGGGTTGAGGTAGCGCTTGTAGAGGTCACGCGTCAGGATGCCGCCGGCGGTCGACATATAGGCCGCACCGGTCGACTGCATCGCGGCCAGCGCGCACACCGCAAGGAAGCCGATCAGCCACGGCGCGGCGTCTGCCATCAGATTAAAGTAGTAGGGAACCAGCGAGTCCGGGTTCTTGTTGACCGCATCGGAGATGACGTTCCCGACCGCAAGACCGGCCTCGGTCACGGCCGGGTGGGCACCGAGGAAGTGGGCGGCCATGCCTTGGAAGGCGGTGAAGAAGAACAAAATCAGGCCGATCATGAACGCTGAGCCCCACACCTGCTGCGGCGCAAACGGCGCCGGGTTGGTGTTGGCGAACGACCACATCGAGAATGCCGGCGCCGACTGGATGCCCATCAACGCGAACATGTAGGTCAGGATCATGATGCCGGTCCAAAGCCCGCCGACCGGCGTCTCCTTGCCAAGACCTGCGGTCCATTGGATTACGCCCGGAACCGCCAGGTAGGCGTTGTAACCGTCGGGCGTTGCCTTCCACTTGCCGAGGGTCGGCTGCTTGCCGAGTGCGGCCATGGCGTCATTGAGGGCGCCCCAGCCGCCCACCGCATTGAGGGCGATGATGCCGACGATGACAATGCCGAGCGCGAGCAGGATGCACTGGGCCGTATCGACGTACGCCACCGCGCGCAGACCGCCCGAGGCGACGTAGACCAGCACCACCAACGACAGGATCCACATGCCGAACTGCTCGCCGACCAGGCCATCGGTCAGCACGTTGAACAGGAAGCCCGACGCACCAAGCTGCACGCCGAGATACGGGATCGAATAGAGAAGGGCGACGATAACGGTCAGGAAACGAATGGCTTCGCCCTGGAAATAATCGGCGAACATTTCGCCCGGCGTTACGTAGCCGAAGCGCTTGCCGATCATCCACTGCCGCTTCAGGAACATCGTGCCGGTGAAGGGGATGGTGATCGTATAGAAGGAGGCGTACGCGTACTGGAAGCCGTCACGATACACGAGTCCCGGATGGCCCATGAAAGTCCATCCCGAGAAGGATGTCGCCGTTGCGGCAAGAACGAATACCCAAAGGGAGAGTCGACGACCAGCGATAAAATAGTCGCTCGCCGTCCGCGCCATTCTAGCGCCTTTTATCCCCCAAAAAATGCAGTAACTCCAGTAAAGACCAACAAAAACGAACAGCCATACAACTTTTGGACTCACGACGCGTCTCCCTTTTTTCTCGCGGGCCTACCCGTGCAAAGCGCCAAGCTTTGTTGTTCCCGGATTCTGGTGCCCTTCATCAATGCTTACGTGTGCGGTACTCCCTGTCATTGGGGCATCGGCGCGGTTGTCGAACGATCAGAATCTTGGACAAGCACGCGCGACCTCTCACCTTATGGCTCGCTGTGCCAAGTCAACTGAAACGTTTCGCCATCCCTGCGAGCAACGCGCACCGCCTACTGTTGAGCCAGGCGCGCCGGCCGATGTTTCGCCTTTTTTTGTGAGCCCCGCTCGCCGGTCACCCGACGCCTGCGAACGATGCCCCAGCAACATCCTTATCATTTTTCTGGAAAAGCGACAACAGATTTGCTTCAAACCATAGCCAAGAAAGTGGCGCGATGCTCAGTTACAAATGCAAGAAATCCACACCGGCATTGAATGGCGCTTAATACGCACATCAGGGGAGCGGGCTCTATCGACCGCCCTTTTAAGTGGCGTTTCTTTCGCTGCGTGCTCGCTGCCCACCGGCGCAGCTGCGGACTTGCTTCCTCCGAGGGCGGAGCTTGGGCGCCTGTGCTGCGCTGTCAATGGCGATGCGGGGATCACTAGGCTTTCCTATGAAACGTGCGGGGGCCGGCCAATCATCATCGGCAATCGCGTCTGTCGTGCGTTGCCATACACCGCTTAGCAGGGCGAGGGCTGAGACATCATTCTCCTGTTCACCGATTACGGCCGTCGCGGCCCTTACGTCGCCCAGGTCACGGCCGTCCTGCGCCGCGCTGCGCCGGATGTCGATGTCGTCGCGCTCATATCGGACGCACCGACGTATCATCCGCGGGCGGCCGCATATTTGCTCGCTGCCTATGCGCCGGAATTCCCGCGTGGCAGCGTGTTCTTGTGTGTGGTCGATCCCGGCGTCGGCACGGCGCGCGGTGCCGGCGCCTTGCGGGCGGACGGCCGCTGGTACGTCGGGCCGGACAACGGTCTGTTCGAGGTCATCATCCGTCGTGCCGGCCGGGCGCAATGGTGGCCGCTGCCGGCGCCCGTGGAGCCGATACCCGCGACGTTTCATGGCCGCGACTGGTTCGCAGGCGTGGCTGCCCGGCTTGCCCGCGGCGCTGCACCGCCGGGCGGGCAGGCGATCGCCGCGCCTCCGCGCTGGCCGGACTGGCCTGACGATCTCAGTGAGATCATTTATATTGATGGGTTCGGTAACGCGATGAGCGGCTTGCGCGCGCGTGGCATCGACCGGCGCACGAGGGTCATCGTCCAGCAGCACAGGCTCGGCTGGGCGCGCACCTTCGCCGATGTTCCGCTTGGCGCCCCATTCTGGTACGAGAATGCCAATGGCCTGCTTGAGATCGCTGTCAATCAGGGGAGCGCTGCGCAGCTGCTTGCGCTTGCCGCAGGATCGCCGATCGAACTCGCTGTGTGACGCGGATCACACTTCGACCATGCCGCGAACGTTTATTGAGTTTAGGCACGCGTACAATCAGGGTGGCGACGGCCACAGGAAAGCGTGAAGCAGTGACGCCAATGGTTCGGTAGCGGCCATGTTCAGTGTCAAGTTCTGGGGCGTGCGGGGAAGCATCGCCTGTTGCTCGGTCGGCCATGTCGCTTACGGCGGCAATACGAGCTGCATCGAGGTGAAAGCAGGCGACCACCGTTTCATCCTCGACGCCGGCACCGGCATCCGCATGCTCGGCAAGGAGCTGGTCGAGAACGACGTGCGGGCGATCCATCTACTGCTCAGCCACACGCATTGGGACCACATCAACGGCTTTCCATTCTTTCGCCCCGCCTACGATCCGAAGCGGCGCTTGAGCGTGCTCGCCGGCAACCTCAAGACCTACGGAGGGGTCGAGAGCGTGCTGGCGCGGCAGATGCAGGAGCCGGTGTTTCCGGTCCCGCTCGATGCGATGAAGGCGATCGTCGAGTGGCAGGACTTCGATGCCGGCGATGCGTTCGCGCTGTATCCGGATGTTCAAGTGCGAACGGCACCACTCAACCATCCGAACGGCGCGACCGGCTACCGGATCGAGCACGCCGGCAGGGCGGCCTGCTACATTACCGATACCGAGCACATCCCCGGCCATCCAGATGAAAAGATCTTAGGCCTGATAGCGGGCGCCGATCTCGTCATCTACGACAGCACCTACACCGAGGAGGAGTTTCCCGCCCATATCGGCTGGGGCCATTCGACCTGGAACGAAGCGGTGCGGCTCTGTCGCATGGCCGGTGCCAAGCGGCTTGCGATCTTCCACCATGAAGCCGATCACGACGACACCTTCATGGATGCCGTCGGTGTCGAGGCGTCTCAGCTCTGGAGCGGTGCGTTCGTAGCCCGCGAGGGGATGGAAATTCGCCTCGACGATCCGGTGCCCTGAGGACGGGCTAAGGGCTTAAGGCGCATCAGCGCTCGCGGAAGGCCTCGTGGCGCAGCTTCAGGACCGGCTTGATCAGATACTGCCAGACCGATTTCCGGCCGGTGTGAATGTCGACCACGGCTTGCATGCCGGGAGAGATCGGCATGCTGGCACCGTTGGTTTCGAGAGCGGTCTTCTCGGTTTCAACGACTACCTCGAAGAAGGTCTGGCCGCTGCTGTCTGTGGTTGTGTCCGGCGCCACCGCGGCGACCCGGCCGGCGAGCCCGCCATACTGCACAAAGTCATAGGTGCTGATCTTGACCAGCGCCGGCTGGCCTGCGTTGACGTAGCCGCGGTCGATCGGGTTGAGCCGCGCCCGGACGACCAGATCGTCGCCTAAGGGTACGATCTCCATGATCGGCTCGCGCGGGGCGACCACGCCGCCGATCGTGTGATAGCGCAGCCGCTTGACGATGCCCTCGATCGGGCTGCGGATCTCGGCGCGGACGTCCTGGTCAGTGGCCTCAGCCAGAAGCTCGCGCAGGCGGGCGAGCGACTGCTCGGTCGCTTCCAGCTGTTCTTGCGCCTCGCGACGGAAGCGGATCTCGGCCTCCTGGCGCCGTTTCACCGCCTCGGTCTGGGCGGCGCGGGCGCGCGGCACCGCCTGGGTCAGGCCCTTGAGTTCACCTGAGAGCTTTTCGACCTCCGCCTGCAGCTGCAGGTGCTCCATTTGCGGCGTCAGACCATCTTTTAGGAGCGCACCCGACATGTCGAGCCGCTGCCGTGCGAGCGCGAGGCCATTGCCAACTGCCGTCCGGCGCGCTTCAAGTTCCTGCACCTCGAGGACGCGCTGGCGGATCTGATCGTCGAGCACGCCCAGGGTCGAGGCGCGCTCGCTGCGCCGTGCGGCGAACCCGTCGCGTTCAGCCGCCGCCAGATCGGGCCGTTGCCGGGCGATCTCCTTCGGCAGGCTGAGCGTCCCGCCCGAGATTTCCGCACCAAGGCGGGCGCGGCGCAACAATTCGCCGTCGAGCCGCGCCTGCAGTTCGTTGCGATTGACGCCGGCGGTGGCAAGGTTGAGCTGCACGAGCGGGGTGCCGGCCGCGACCACCGCTCCCTCCTGAACGTGGATCTTCTCTACGATGCCGCCTTCGAGGTGCTGGATCACCTTCACGCGCCCTTGCGGCACAACCTCGCCGGTCGCAACGGCAACCTCGTCGAGCTCGGCGAATACGCTCCAGACGGCAAGGCCGGTCAGGAGCGCCATCACCGGCCAGGCTGCGGCCCGCCAGGTGGGGAGCGGATGGCGCGCGATCAGGTCATCGAGCGGGCTCATGCGCGGCTCGGCCGTGCTTCTGCTGCCGGGCGGACCTCGATCAGGCGGCGCAGGATCGCTGCGCCGGGTCCAGTTGCGGTGAGCGTTCCGCGCTCCAGCACGCTCACCGTATCGCACGCCGACAAGAGAACGAGGCTGTGGGTGGCGATCACGACCGTCGCTTCGCGGGCGAGATCGATCAGCGTGCGCCGGAGCGCTTTCTCCGCCTGATGGTCGAGGTTGCTTGACGGTTCGTCCAACAGCAACACTGCCGGCCGGCCAAGAAGCGCGCGGGCGATCACCAGCCGCTGCCGCTGACCGGCGGACAGGCGCCGCCCGGCCTCGCCGATATCGGTCGCGTAGCCGTCCGGCAGATCGATGATGTCGGCGTGAATGCCCGCGGCTTCGGCCGCCTGGACGATGGCTGCGTCGTCGGCATCAGGTTGGTGCAGCGCGATGTTGGTGCGGATCGAGCCCGCGAACAGCACACACTCCTGCGGCACCACGCCGAGCCAGCCGGCGATCTCGCGGCGCGTGTACTGGCAAATGTCGCCGCCATCGATCAGGACCCGGCCGGCATCGCAACCGTAGAGGCCCTGGATCAGCTTCAGAAACGTGCTCTTGCCGCTGCCGTTCGGCCCCATCAAGCCATGCAGGCCGGTGGCCGGCAGATCGAGGCTGATGCCGCGCAGCATCGGATGGGCGGCACCAGGATAGGCAAAGGAGGCGTTCTCGATGGTGATCCGCCCGCGCGGGCGCCCGAGCTCAAGCACGCTCTCGGTCCGCTCGCCAGGCAGTGCGAAGGCGTGGCCGAGCCGACGCGCGGCCTGGGCGAACGCGGCATAGGTCCGCCAGTTGGTCACCAGTTGGTTGAGCGGCCCGATCAGCCGGCCGCTCAGCATGTTGGCGGCAATCAGCGCACCGATAGTGAGTCGCTGCTCCAGGATTGCGATCGCACCGAAGGTCGTCATGGCGACGGTCGTCGCCATCGTCACCGCGGCTGCGAGATTGGCGTAGCCGTCGGCGTGCGCCCCTCGATCAAGCGCGTGGCCGATCGCGCGCGCATGCCGCTCCTCCCAGGTCGGTACCAGCGCGCCTTCGAGCGCCAGCGCCTTCACCGTTTCGCGGCCGGCGATCATCTCCGCCACGAGGCTGTCCCGCGCCGCTGCGCTGTCGCGTTCCTTCGCCGTGCCACGTGTCATCGATGCACCGGAACCCCAGGCGATGAACACGAACACGGGCAGGACAGCGAGGATGACCCAGGCGACGGGCTGGGCGATGAGAAAGGTCAGCGTCAGGAACAAGACCACGAACGGCAGATCGCAGATTAGGACAGCCGAACCGCCGGAGAGCGCGTTGCGAACCTGCTCGACGTCGCGGAACAGTGCCTGCCAGTAGGGTGCCGGCTGGCGCTCCAGAACGACCAGCGGCAGCGTCCCAATTTTCTCCATCAGCAGTCGGCCAATGAGCGCGTCGAGCTTGAGCGCCACCGTCTGCAGCACCCGTGCCCGCATCTGCCGCAAGATGAAGTCGAACACCATGACCAGCACCATGGCGGCGACAAGCGCGGCCAGCGTGTTGAGGCCGGCATGGAATACGACCCGGTCGTAAACCTGCAGCACGAACACTGGCACCGCGAGCGCCAGGAGGTTCACGAACAGGGATACGACGACTACCTCGGCAAACGCAGGCGCGAGGGGTCTGAGGAACCCGGTCAGCCAGGAATGGGAACCACGGCCAGACATCGGCCGCATGTATAACCCATACAGGGGCTATAATACAGCGGTGTTTGCTCGTTGCGCGCGCCTTCAGCAACCAAAGGGCGTCGGCGCTGCTTGCTGGTTATCCCGCCTGCGGCATTGTCCGCCTAGGCTGCCTGCGGCTCCGCCGCTCCGGCGCTCTGCGGAAAGATGTACGTCACTTCCATGACGTCGTCGTCAGGGACTCTGCGGCTCTTGAAGCCCAGACTGTGAACCATGTCCAACATGCGCCGGTTGTCGCACAGGACGAGCCCGGTGATCTGCTTGAAGCCGCGAGCGCCGCAGTAGGCGATGATCTTGTCCATCAACTTGCGCCCCAGGCCCTGTCCTTTGAGATCGGAGCGGATCAGGATCGCATACTCGGCACTTTCAGGGGTACCGTCGGCGACGATGCGGACGACGCCCAGCGTCTCCGCCGTCGCTGGATCGGTGGGGCTGGGCGCGGTGACGATGATCGCCATCTCCCGGTCGTAGTCGATCTGGGTTAGGCGTGCCATTTCAGCGTGCGGAATCCGCCGAACATGGTGGAAGAAGCGCAGCCGAATGTCCTCCGGCGTTACCTTCGACAGGAACTCGTAATGCGCAGGCTCATCCTCCGGCCGGATCGGGCGCAACAGCACTTCCCGCCCATTGGCAAGCGTGAACACCTCCTCGACGTCCTTCGGGTACGGACGGATGGCAAGCCTGCTGTCGGCGTTCTCGGCTGCCGGTGCCACCTGGATCGCGGCGTCGACGGCGAATACGCCGTTCGCATCGACAAACAACGGATTGATGTCGAGCGAGACGATCTCCGGCAGGTCGATGATCATCTGGCTGACCTGGACTAGAACCAGGCACAACGCGTCGATGTCGGCCGGTGGGCAGTCGCCGTAGCCTGTCAACAGTTTCGCCACCCGCGTCCGGTTCACCAGTTCGCGCGCGAGGCTCATGTTGAGTGGCGGCAGCGCGACGGCGCGATCGCTGATGATGTCGCTCGCCGGACCGCCATGGCCGAAGATGATGACTGGGCCGAAGACCGGATCGACGGTCATCCGGATCATCACCTCCTGGGCGCCGGGGCGGAGCACCATGCGCTCGATGATAAAGCCCTGGACGAATGCGCCGGGTTTGCGATCCCGCACCCGCTCCAGCATGCTTTCAGCGGCTTGGCGAACGCTGTCGGGCGAATTGAGGAACAGGTCGACGCCGCCGACCTCGCCGCGATGGGCGATCTCCGGCGACTGGATCTTGAGCGCGACCGGAAAGCCCATCTTGGTCGCAAAGGCGGCGGCTTCCGGCGGGTCCTTGGCGATGCGCGCTTCGGCGGTGGCGATACCGTAGGCGGAAAGGATGGCCTTGGTCTCGCGCCGACTGAGCGACCGCCCGCCGCGGCCGAGGATCTCCTCGATCACCAGGCGCGCGGCTTCGCTTGCCGGCGTGAACCCGGCCGGCGTCGACGCTGGCGTTTCCATCAGGATTTCCCGATTGCGGCGAAAACGCACCATGTGCATGAAGGCCTGGACCGCAAGCGTTGGCGTTTCGTAAGTGGGGATGCCGGCGTCGGCGAACAGGCGGCGCGCTTCGGCGACGCGCTGGCCGCCCATCCAGCTGGTTAGCACCGCGCCGCGCTTCTCCTTGACGGCCTTGATGATGGCCTGGGCGGCGCCCGTGCTCGACATCGAGAACACCGGGGCGTGCACGACCATCAACGCATCGACCTGCGGATCGGACAACAGCGCCTTCGCCGCTTCACCGTAACGTTCCGGCGCCGCCTCGCCGTCGAGGACGACCGGATTGGTGCAGGGCCATCCCTTCGGCAGGTGGTTGGCGAGTGCTGCCGCCGTCTCTGTTGACAAGGTGGCCAAGTTGCCGCCGTCAAGCAGCAGGGCATCGACGGCAAGCGCGGCGATACCGCGGCCGTTCGCCAACAGAGCCAGGCGCTCCGCTTTGAGCGGTTTGGTCCGGCCGAGCGTTTCGACGGCAGCGAACAGCTCACCGAAGCCGTGCACGCGCAGCATGCCGGCGCGGCGGATGGCGGCGTCGTAAACGGCATCGGAGCCCGACGCCCGCTCGTCGCCGAAAGTGGTTCGCCGCCCTTCCGGCGTGCGGCCCGACTTCACCACCAGCACCGGCTTGTTGCGGCTGGCGCCACGGCCGGCCGACATGAAGGTGCGGCCGCACTTGATCTCCTCGACGTAGAGGACGATCGCGCGCGTCATCGCGTCGTTGCCGAGGTAGTCGACGATGTCGGCGATATCGACGTCGGTGCCGTTGCCGAGCGAGACAAAATAGGAGAAGCCGATGTCCCGCTCGCGTGCCCAGTCGAGTACGGCGGTGCCCATCGTCGATGATTGCGAGACGAAGCCGACGCCGCCCGGCAGCGCGCCCGCGTGCGCAATGGTGGCGTTGAGGCCGATGCCCGGCACCATCACGCCCAGGCAGTCGGGGCCGAGCAGGCGCACGCCGCAGCGCTGGGCCTCGGTTTGCACCGTGGCATTGAGGAGGCCGCCGCCGTTATGTGGCGCCGAGAGGTTCTCCGCGAGGAGGATGGCGGCCCGCGTTCCGCGTTCGCCGAGCTCCCGAATCAGCGCTGGCAGCGCCGGCTGGCGGCCGCAGACGACGGCGAGATCGGGTGTGATCGGCAGCCTGCCGATCTCGGGATAGGCAAGCACGCCTGCAATCGCCCGCTCGGACTCGGTGACCGGCATGATCGGCCCCTCGAAGCCGCCATGCAGCAGGTTGTGCATGACCACATTGCCGGCGGCCCCGTCACGATTAGTCGCCCCCACCACGACGACCGAGCGGGGGTAGAACATCTTCTCAAGGTTTTGCAGCGGCATTAGCGGTTACGGTCCTGTTGGCCGTCACGCCCGGCGCAAGTCCTGCGCTCGGTTGTGGCCGGCGCGGGCAAGGAGGGTTGCACAAATCGGCATCTGCGATTGCGGACGGTGCGATCCCAACCTCAATATGGTGAGCGCCGATCCTTGACGAGCTCTTAGCCTCGAAAAAATCATAACCGAACACGGTGCCGAACACCAAGGCGTTTTGTTGCATTGCACAAATCGGTCATCTTGGCAGCTCGCAGGCGCCGGCAGCGTTCGGCGTGAAGCCGGTACAAAGGATCATGTTCGTTTAGCGCAATGGCCGCCGCAAAGGCCCGCTCCGCTGCAGCAAACCGGCCGGCGCGGCTGGCCGCGAGGCCGCGGTGGTAGTGCCGCAGCGCCGCGCGCAGGCCGGGAAAGGTCGACTCGCTAAGATGATCAAGCACTTCGTAAACAGGTGCGGTTTCGCCAAAGTCGTACAGCGGTGGCTCGTGCGGGTGCGACGCGTCGAGAAGCCTGAGGCAATAGCGATCCGCGAGGTGCCGGCGCACGGAAGCGCTGATCAGGATGCTGGCGTGGCAGCGCTTGCACGCCTGTTGCAGTGCAAAAGCGGAATTGACATTGGCACCGATGACGGTGGGGGCAACCCAGGTCCCGGCGCCGACGCGGCCGAAGAACACCTCGCCGGCGTCGATGCCGATCGCGACGGCGATCGCGGTGCCGGCCGCATGCGGCGCGGTTCGGTTGAGATCGGCGACTCGGCGCTGAATGGCGATCGCCGCGCGGACGGCCCGATCCGCCTCGTCGCCTTCCGCCATCGGCAGGCCGAAGACTGCAAGCACGGCGTCACCAATAAACTTATCGATGCTGCCGGCTTCGGCTTCGATGCACGGCACGATGGCGCCGAACAGGCGGTTGAGGAACGCGGCCGTGGCGGCGGCGCCAAGCCGCCGGCTGAGGCCCGTGAAGCCGCGCACATCGGCCACCAAGACGGTGGCGGCGGTGGTGCCTTCGTTCGTCGGAAGCCAGGCGGAACCGTGCGCAACCCAAGCCCCGGCCGCCGCCGGCCTTGCCGGTACGACGATCGCCGCCGCGCTGCTCGGGGCGGCACGGGGGCAAAGCAAGCCCAGCGGGGCAGGTGTGGGCGGCATGGGGCCTTGCGGAACTGCGCCTGGCGCTGTGTGTGGCTAAGGCAAACGCACGAACGGTCGAAGATACCGCGCCAAGTGTTGCCAACACCCTAACACGCCTGCTTTCAGGGCAAGGCAAGCGACCGCTGGCGCTCCGTCTGCCAGGCTTTACGGAGCGCCGCCGTGAACCATCCTATAAAGAAGTGAGACGCGCTCGGCCTGCGGGGCCCCAAAACCGTATGCAGGATTGCCGCCCGGCAGCCCGCGTCCTGCACGAAACTGCCGCTCCCGCTGCTGCCCTTGTTGCGGGGGCGCCGCTGTTAAGCCGCGCCGGCCGCGACCCCCTTGTCCTTCAGGAGTTGATCGAGCTCGCCATTCGCCGCCATCTCGCGAACGATGTCGCAGCCGCCTATGAATTCGCCTTTGACGTAGAGCTGCGGCAGGGTGGGCCAGTTAGTGAAGCGCTTGATGCCTTCGCGCAGCGACGGATCGGTCAAGACGTCGATCCCCTTGAACTTCACGCCGAGATTGCTCAGCACTTGCACGACTGCAGCGGAGAAGCCGCACTGGGGGAACATCGGCGTTCCCTTCATGAACAGCACCACCGGCGTCTCTTCGATCTCCTGGCGGATGCGGGTGAAAACGGCGTCGTCACTCATCGGTCAAACCTCACTGAAAGCGTGTCGTTTACGAAGGGACCGCGGTCTGCAGGGACAAGGCATGCAGAGTGCCGCCCATCCGTCCTCCGAGCGCGTCGAAAACCATCTTGTGCTGTTGCACCCGCGTCTTGCCCGCGAACGCCGACGAGACGACCAGCGCCGCGTAGTGATCGCCATCGCCGCGCAGGTCTTCGATCGTCACTTGCGCGTCGGGCAGCGCCTGGCGGATCAGGTCCTCGATCTCGTGGGCATCCATCGGCATCGGGTCACTTCCCTTTCTTAAGCTTCGGTTGCGGGAGCGGCCATCAGGCCGGGCAGCCAGCGTTCGTGGGCGTCTCTCAAGCTCGCAACGGATATGGTTCCCTGACCCTCGACGGTCAAATCACTTCCGCCCGTGCGTCCGATCACGCAGGCGGCAACGCCTGCGCGCTGGCTCAAGGCGATGACATCAGCCGCCTCCGCTGCCGGGCAGGCGATCACGTAGCGGCCCTGATCCTCGCCGAACAGCCAGGCATTGCGCGTCTCCGGCGCGACACCTTCGAGCGTGAGCGTCAGCCCCAGGTTCCCCGCCATCGCCATTTCCGCCACCGCGACGAGGAGCCCGCCGTCGGCGATGTCATGGCAGGTCACAACACGGCCACCTTTGATCAGCGCGCGGACGAAATCGCCGCTCATCCGCTCGTGCGCGAGGTCAACCGGCGGCGGCGCGCCGTCCGTGCGGCCAGCGATCTGGCGTGCGTAGAGCGATTGGCCAAGCCAGCCTGGCCCGTTTTGCTTGCCGATCAGGATCAGCGCCTCGCCCGCGGCCTTGAGCGCCAGCGTGGCCGTGTGGGCGAGATCATCGATCAGGCCGACGCCGCCAATTGTAGGCGTCGGCGGGATGGTGATGCCATTGGTCTCGTTGTAGAGCGAGACGTTGCCGGAGACGACGGGGAAGGCGAGGGCCTCGCACGCATCGCGCATGCCGGTGATACAGCCGGCGAACTGGGCCATGATCTCCGGCTTTTCCGGGTTGCCGAAGTTGAGGCAGTTGGTAATCGCGAGCGGCCTTGCGCCGACAGCGGTCAGGTTGCGCCATGTCTCAGCCACCGCCTGCCGGCCACCGGTCACCGGCTCGGCCTCGCAATAGCGCGGCGTGCAGTCGCAGGCGAGCGCCACACCCTTCGAAGTGCCATGTACGCGGACGACAGCGGCATCCCCGCCCGGCCTCTGCACGGTGTCCGCCATCACCATGTGGTCGTACTGCTCCCAGATCCAGCGCCGGCTGGCCAGATCGGGGCTGCCCATCAACTGTTCGAGCGCCGCGAGGGGATCGTGCGTCGGCGCGACTGCAGCGGCAGGAACGATCGCCGGCGCCGGCAGCGTCGCCCGTGGCCGGTCGTACTCGGGCGCTGCTGATGCCAGTGGTGCGACGGGCAGATCGATCACCACCGCGCCTTGGTGCCGCGCGACGTAGCGGTCGCCGTCCGTAATCGCGCCAATGACGGCGAAATCCAGGTCCCATTTCTCGAAGATGGCCCGCGCCAGCGCTTCCCGCTCCGGCTTTAGCACCATCAGCATCCGTTCCTGGCTCTCCGAGAGCATGATCTCGTAGGCGGTCATGCCGGTCTCGCGCGTCGGCACGCGATCGAGATCGAGCATAATGCCGACCTTGCCCTTGGACGCCATCTCAAACGAGGACGAAGTCAGCCCCGCCGCGCCCATGTCTTGGATGGCGACGATCGCGTCCGTGGCCATCAGTTCAAGACAGGCCTCGATCAGGAGCTTTTCCGTGAAGGGATCGCCGATCTGCACCGTCGGCCGCTTCGCCTCGGCTTCCTCGCTGAACTCGGCCGATGCCATGGTTGCGCCGTGAATGCCGTCGCGGCCGGTTTTCGAGCCGACGTAGACGATCGGGCTGCCCGGTCCGGCGGCGGCGGAGAAGAAAATGCGATTGGCATCGGCAAGGCCCACCGTCATCGCGTTGACGAGGATGTTGGTGTTGTAGCCGGCATCAAAGGCGCATTCGCCGCCCACTGTCGGCACGCCGACGCAGTTGCCATAGCCGCCGATGCCGGCGACGACGCCCGCCACCAGATGGCGCGTCTTCGGATGGTCGGCGGCGCCGAACCGCAGCGCGTTCAGGTTCGCGATCGGCCGCGCGCCCATCGTGAAGACATCGCGGAGGATGCCGCCGACGCCGGTCGCGGCTCCCTGATACGGCTCGATGAAAGAGGGATGGTTGTGGCTTTCCATCTTGAAGATGATTGCCTGGCCATCGCCGATGTCGATCACGCCTGCGTTCTCACCTGGCCCGCACAGCACCCAGGGCGCCTCGGTCGGCAGCAGCTTCAGCCACCGCTTCGAGGACTTGTACGAGCAGTGCTCGCTCCACATCACCGAGTACACGCCAAGTTCGGTCAGGCTCGGCGGCCGGCCGAGCATTTCAAGGATGCGGGCGTACTCGTCCGCGCTCAAGCCGTGCTCGGCGATCAGTGCGGGGGTGATCTGGGTCATTGCAGCGTCGTCATCAGGCCGTTGAAGAACGCTTCGCCGTCCGTGCCGCCCAGGAGCGGATCCGCCACCCGCTCCGGGTGCGGCATCATCCCGAGCACGGTTCCGCTCGCATTGATGATACCGGCGATATTGCGTCGCGATCCGTTGGGATTTCCGGCCTCGGTGACGGCGCCCTCGGCTGTGCAATAGCGGAACACCACTTGCCCCTCCGCCTCCAGCCGGTCGAGGGTCGCATCGTCGGCGAAGTAGTTGCCCTCGTTATGCGCGATCGGGATCCGCACCACCTGGCCATTGCGATAGCCGGCGGCAAAGCGGCAGGCCGCGTTATCGACGCGCAAGAACACATCGCGGCAGATGAACCGAAGGTCCCGGTTGCGCATCAAGACGCCGGGCAGGAGGCCGCATTCGGTCAGCACCTGGAAGCCGTTGCAGATGCCGAGCACCGGCACGCCAGCGGCGGCACGCTCCTTGACGGCGCGGATGACGGGCGAATGGGCGGCGATCGCACCGGCGCGCAGGTAGTCGCCAAAGGAAAAGCCGCCGGGGACGACAATGAGGTCGAGCGGCGGCAGCGCCGTTTCCTTGTGCCAGACCATCACTGGCGGCCGGCCGGCGGCGCGGGCCAGCGCGAGGGCGACGTCACGGTCGCAGTTCGAGCCCGGGAAAACGATGACGCCGGTGTTCATGGCACCCGCCGTCATCCTTCGATGTCAATGCGATAGGTTTCGATGACCGTGTTGGCGAGCAACTGCTGGCACATCGCCTCGACGGTCGTGCGCGCCTTGCCAGGGTCCGTCTCATCGAGAACGAGGTCAAACGACTTGGCCGTGCGCACGCCGTGCACGCCCGCGAATCCCAGCGCATGCAAGGAGTGTTCGACCGCCTTGCCCTGAGGGTCGAGGACTCCCGCCTTCAGCCCGACGTGCACCCTAGCCTTGATCACCGGCTGTGTCCCTCTCTCCACCGTTAAACCTCTTAAGGTGCGCTATTGCAGCGTGTCCGGGCCCTTGATGTCGGAAGGGCCGCTCTCGGGCAGGATGCCGAGCCGGCGCGCAACCTCCTGATAGGCATCGGCCAGATCGCCGAAGTCGCCCGAATGCCGCTTCTGGTCGAGGCGCTGGTTGGTGCGCAGATCCCACAGCCGGCACGAATCTGGGCAGACCTCGTCGGCGAGGATGATTCGCACCTGCTCATCCTCCCACAGCCGGCCGAATTCGATCTTGAGGTCCATCAACCGCATGCTGATGCCGAGGAACAGCCCGCTCAGGAAATCATTGATGCGCAGCGCCAGCGACATCATCTCGTCGATTTCCTGCGGCGTTGCCCAGCCGAAAGCCGTGATATGCTCTTCCGAGATCATCGGATGTTCAAGTTCGTCGGACTTGTAGTAATATTCGACGATCGAGCGCGGCAGGGGGGTTCCTTCCGCCATGCCGAAACGGCGTGCGAAAGACCCGGCAGCGATGTTGCGCATGATGACTTCGATCGGTATCGGTTCGACCTCGCGAACCAGTTGTTCGCGCATGTTCAGGCGGCGAACGAAGTAAGTAGAGACACCAATCTCACCAAGTCGCGTCAACAAGTACTCAGATATGCGATTATTCAGGACGCCCTTGCCAGTAATGATGCCTCGGCTCTTGACATTGAGCGTCGTCACATCGTCCTTGAAGTACTGAACCAATGTCCCTGGCTCAGGTCCTTCAAAGAGTATTTTGGCTTGGCCTTCAAAAATCTGTCTGCGGCGGGCCATTTGCGCTCATCCGAAGCCGTCATCCCTGACGGCGGACAGGGAGAGATGCTGATATAGCAAGGCAACCCCAGCAAAACAATTGAATGCGCTGATCAGCGTTTACACCACCCGCGTCAACGCCGTTTCGCCCGGCCGGCCGGCAGCGAACAGCCAAATCGTCGTGCGCCCGCCAGCCGCCTTGTCGCCCTGTGCCAGCAGCGAGGACGATACGGTGCCGAAGCCGGTCGGCGTGACCACCGTCATGGCGCCGCCGGGGCCGGCACCGGGATCGGCGCTGCGGTCGGCCAGCAGCGTGCGCCACGCCTGCCAGTCATCGCGGTCGGGGTCCGGTGCTGGCGCGGCGGCAAACCTCGGCAGAAAGCGCCCGATCCGCGGCGAGGTTTCGTCGTTGAGATCGAATGCGGTCAGCATCGACAGCCCGTCAGGCAGCGGCGTCCGCTCGATGCGCGCTGCCGCTCCGCCGCAGCTGGGGGCGCCGGGCAGTGCGCGTAGCCAATAGCCGCTCGTGCGGTCGATGACGAAGGCATTGAACGGGCGGAAGCGGCCGGGGTCGAGCGCAGCCAGGGCGTCCGCGGCGGCCTCGGCGTTGGCATGCTGCAGCGCCGTAAGCGGCAGGTCGCCCCGGCTCGAGAGGTTCGGAGCGGGCCCCAGCGTATTCATCCGGTTGAGGACGCCGCAGATCACGCCGGCGTCGTTGATTGCCAGCCACGAACCGCCTGCGAGCACGTCAAGGCCACCGATCACGTCCGTCTGCGCCGGCCAGTGCCGGCCGGGCGCCAGCCACGGCCGGTTCGCCATTTCGTCGCGATTGGCGGCGATCAGGACCGGCCATGGATGGCCCGGCCGCCTGAGGATGACGACGGAGCACATGTTGTTGTCTCACCCCTGCTTCAGCGCGCGGCGGCAGAATGCCGCACCTGCGAAAACTTGTCCGCGTTCGTATGTCCCGTCATTGCTCTCGCTTCGCGATCGCCATAATCTCGGGCGGGTAGGCAGGAGGACAGCGAATGACCGACGCGTTCCGGGAAATCGAGAAAAGCCACGAAGCCAAGTTTAAGCTCGACGAGGAGCGGCAGTTCAAGGCGCAAAGCCGCTGCAACCGGCGTCTGGGGGCCTGGGCCGCCGAGCGGATGGGCTTGGCCGGCAGCAAGGCCGGCGACTACGCGCAGGCCCTCGTGCTGTACAATCTCGACCATCCCGAGCCGCATGCCGTCATTGCCAAGATCGAAAGCGATTTTGCCGCCGCCGGCGTTCAGGTGGGGGAGCGCGAGATCATCGCCCACTGCGAGCGCTTTCGTGCCGAGGCGCTGGAGGAGTTGCTCAGCGTCTATCCCGACCCGCTCGACGCCGATCACATGCAAATCGGCGGCTAAACGGTCGCTGCAGTTTCAAGCGCCATCGGCGAAAACCCGCTCGAACACGTAGTCGACGTGGCGGAAGTAGTGCGCCTCGTCGAACAGGGCAGCGATCGTCGCGTCCGTCAATACGCCCGCGACCTCGGCATCGGCGGCGAGGGCCGAGCGAAAATCAGTCTCCCCTCGCCACACGGCCGCTGCCGCGCGCTGAACCGCGCGATAGGCATCTTCCCGGCTCATGCCGTGCTGCGTCAGGGCGAGCAGTACCCGCTCCGAATGGACAAGGCCTTTGAGCCGGTGGAGGTTGGCAGCCATTGCGTCGGGATAGACGACCAGATGGTCGATGACACCGGCCAGCCGGGCCAGCGCGAAATCGAGCGTAATCGTTGCGTCGGGGGCGATGAAGCGCTCGACCGAGGAGTGCGAAATATCGCGCTCATGCCATAGCGCGACGTTTTCGAGCGCCGGAACCACGGCCGCGCGCACCATGCGGGCAAGCCCGGTCAGGTTCTCCGCGAGGATGGGATTGCGCTTATGCGGCATCGCCGACGAGCCTTTCTGGCCGGGTGAGAAATACTCCTCGGCCTCGCGGACCTCCGTCCGCTGCAGGTGGCGGATCTCGATCGCCAACCGTTCGATCGAGCTTGCGAGCACGCCCAGGGTAGCGAAGAACATCGCGTGCCGGTCGCGCGGGATGACCTGGGTCGAGATCGGCTCGATCGTGAGGCCGAGCTTTTCGGCGACATGGCGTTCGACCGCGGGATCCAGGTTGGCGTAGGTGCCGACGGCTCCGGAAAGCGCGCACGTCGCGACTTCCGCGCGCGCCGCAGCCAGGCGGCTGCGGTTGCGCTGCCATTCGGCGTAGAACGAGGCCAGCTTCAAGCCGAAGGTGATCGGCTCGGCATGGATGCCGTGGCTGCGGCCGATGCAAGGCGTACCCTTGTGTTCGATCGCGCGGCGCTTGAGCGCCGCCAGCACCCGGTCGATGTCGGCCAGCAGAAGATCGCTCGCGCGTGTGAGTTGCACCGCAAGGCAGGTATCAAGTACATCCGATGACGTCATGCCCTGATGCACGAAGCGCGCCTCAGGGCCGACGTGCTCGGCGAGGTTGGTCAGAAACGCGATGACGTCGTGCTTGGTTTCCTGCTCGATGGCATCGATGCGCTCGACTTCGAAGCGTCCGCGCTCCCAGACAGCCGCTGCCGCCGCGGCCGGGATGACGCCGAGTGCCGCCTGCGCGTCACACGCATGCGCCTCGATTTCAAGCCAGATCTGAAAGCGGCTCGCGGGCTCCCAGATTGCCGCCATCTCCTTGCGGCTGTAGCGTGGAATCATGCTTGGCCCCTTGAAGCGTCTTGCCGAATGCCGGCCGGTTTCTCAGTGCTGCGGCACCTGTTCGCGCCGGAAGGCGAAAAACCAGAGCGTCGCTGCCAACTGCAGCCCGAGCATGAGGGTGAAGGCAGCCCGGTAACCACTCGCCGGGTCGCCGCCGAACGCCTCTGTCCAGCGGCTCACGATGACACCAATACCCCACTGGGTCGCGAAGGCCACGACAAAAACGAGCACGTTCAGGGCGGTGTTGAGCCGGCCGGCGAGCGCGACCGGAAAGCGTTGCGACAGCGCTGCGTACGGCACGATGCCGGCGGTGCCGAAGAAACCGAAGGCGATCCAGGGCCAGGGGCTTCCGGCGAACCAGCCGCTGATGATGACCGCCTGGCTCAAGGCGAATGTGCCCATGCCGGCGATCGCAAGCGCAATCGGCGGGACGCCGAGCCTGCTCAAGCGTTCCGCTGCCCCGCCGAGTGAGAGGAAGCCTGCGATCATCGCTGCCGCAATGAGAAACAGCGTATTGGCGACCTCGGCGCGCGGCAAGCCTTCGACCGCCGCCAGCCAGCGGCCCGACCACAGGCCCTGAATGGCGAGAAAACTCGCTTGCGAGAGGATGGTCACAGGCGCCACCCGCCAGAACAGGGAGCTGCGGTAGATACGGCCGATACCGGCAATCAATGCCCGCGTCGGTACCCGGCTGCTGACGGCGCCAGCATCGGCCGGAACGAACGCCAGGATGGCGCCTGCACAGAGCAAAGTCAGGACACCGAGACCGAAGAACACGCCGCGCCAGTCGGTGAAGGCGAGTGCTGCCTCGGTCGGCGTCGTCGCTGCGATGGCGCCTAAGCCGCCAGCCGCCATCTGGCAGCCGTTGATGAGCGGCAGCCGGGCTTTGGCGAACCAGACGACGAACGCCTTGAAAGCGGCCATCAGGCAGGCGGAAACGCCGAAACCGATCAGGGCACGGCCGACGAGGAGGCCGGTGAAGCTGTCGGCGGCAGCAAAAACAAACGCCCCGGCGGCCGCCGCGACGAGCAGCAGCGCTTCCGTGCGCCGCGCGCCGAAGCGGTCGAGTGCGATGCCAAGCGGCAGCTGGGCGGCGGAGAAAGTAAGGAAATAGGCGCCGGTGAGGAGGCCCAGCTGATCGGCATCGAGCCCAAAGGCGTCGATCAGATCGGGCGCGATCACCGCGTTGACGACGCGATAGAGGTACGAGAGAAAATAGCCGGCGGCGAACGGCAGCAGCACGCGCAGGAGCAGGACTCGCTTGGAATAGCTCATCGCGGCGCCCATTCCTTGGCGCCTACCGCGCCTGGGGCCTTTTCAAGCGACTGCGAAAGCGCCAGTATGACTTTCAAGGCTGAGGCGAAATAACGACCGCGGCCGTGTGCCAGAGAGGTCCCGCGGTGAGGAGGAACATCGGAGCTTGGCGGCGATTGGGTCGCTTGGTTCATTTGCGGCTGATCGTGCCGTTGAAGCGGAGCCGCCATTCTCCGGAATTCACGGCGCGCGGCACTGCGATTGGCCTGTTCTGGGCGTTCACGCCGCTGGTCGGCATCCAGATGCACCTCGTGTTCCTCACGTGGCTGTGTATGCGCCCGACCCGATGGCGTTTCAATCTGTTGGTTGGCTTGGCGTGGACGTGGGTGACCAACGTTCTCACCATGTGGCCATGCTACTACGTCTTCTACGTCACCGGCCGGCTGATGCTGGGGGACTGGCACCTTGACTTCGCCTACCATGACGTTGTGGAGGGGTTGAAGGCGGCGTTCCTCGCCGGTGATGATTTCCTGAGCTCGGTTGGGCACGTGATCAAAGCCCTGCTGGCCGATACCGGCCTGCCGCTGCTGCTGGGCTGCCTGCCGTACGCGATTGGCTTCGGCTGGGGCGGTTATTTATGGTCGGTCGCTTACCTGCGGCGGCGCCAGGCGCGCCGGTCGGGAGCGCTTGGCGAGAAAGCGCAGCCGGTTACGGGCGGCGCGTGATAGCCTCGTGCACTGGCACAAACAGAGCGTCCATCCTGTTTGTGCCGAAGGTGCACGCGATTCAATATGTTGTGCAGCGACAACCTTGCTCGGGCGTGAATCGCCCGATTGGGTCGCTGCAATAGCGGCTGCGTTAGCGTAATTTCGCAACCATCGGATGAATGAATCCGAGCTGGAGTCGTCACTCTTTGCGGTGAGCGACCGGCCGCGCGTCACTGGACGAGAAATACAGAAAGCAGAGTTAGCAACTATTGCGGTCTTGCTTTGTCAAGGAGCGCCGCCCAACGGTTGGATTGTTGAGTACTGAGAATGATTATCGTTATACATAAACTTTTTTTGCCCGAGGCTGCTTTGAACTCTGGGCTTTTTACTCAATGTCTATTATGCTCCGCCGCGCAAGAACGAATATAACTGCCACGCTCCCGGACCGTTCCCGAGGCCGAGGAAAGATGTGGCGATGGGAGGTACGGCATGAGCGGTGGATCAATCGCCACTGACGCGCGTGGTTTTGGCGCGCTGGACGGCTACGAAGGCGCCCTCGGGGGGCTGGACCGGCGCACCTTTCTCAAGTTCTGCACTGGTGTCGCGGCGACGCTCGGCCTCTCGCCATCGCTCGGCGTGCGGATCGCCAATGCGGCCACCAGCCCGGCGCGTCCGCCGGTCATCTGGATTTCGGCGCAGGAATGCACCGGCTGCACGGAATCGCTGCTCCGCGCCTATCACCCGACGGTCGAGACCTTGATCCTCGACATGATCTCGCTCGACTATCACGAGACCTTGGCGACCGGTGCCGGGCATCAGGCAGAAGAGTTCCGCGACCAGTCGATGAAGCGGAACTGGGGCAAGTACGTGCTGGTCGTCGATGGGTCGATCCCGACCAAGGACGACGGCATCTACTGCATGATCGCCGGCAAGACCGTGCTGAAGACAGTTCAGGAAGCGGCGGAAGGGGCTGCCGCCATCATCGGCATCGGGTCTTGCGCTTCGTGGGGCGGCATCCCTTCGAGCGATCCGAACCCGACCATGGCCCGCTCCGTGCACGAGGTGCTGCCGGGCAAGACGGTCATCAACATTCCGGGCTGCCCGCCCAACTCCTATAACTTCCTCTCGACCGTCCTCTATCTTCTCACCTTCGGCAAGCCACCCGAACTCGATACCAAGAACCGGCCGAAATTCGCTTACGGCCGTCTGATTCATGAGAACTGCGAGCGCAGGCCGCACTTCGACGCCGGCCGGTTCGCCCTCGAGTTCGGCGACATGGGCCACCGCCAGGGCTGGTGCCTTTACAAGCTCGGCTGCAAGGGGCCGGAGACCTATGCCAACTGCCCGGCGATCGGCTTCGGCGATGTCGGTCAGGGCTCATGGCCGGTCGGCACCGGTCATCCCTGCTTCGGCTGTACCGAGAAAGGCGTCGGCTTCACCAAGCCGATCCATGCGATGGCTGAGGTGTTGACCGTGACGCCGCCGACCGCATTCCCGCGTGTTTCGGAGGAGAAGGGTCAAGGCATCACCGCGGGTGCTGCGGCGTTGACCGGCACGGTGGTGGGCGCTCTGGTCGGCGGTGGGGCCGTCCTCGCCAGCCGATTGGGCAAACAAAGTCCGGTTGCCGAGGAAGCCTTCGAGCCGACGCATTACACCGAGACCGACACCAAGAATCGGTGAGGAAGAGGAGGCGCAAGATGTCCATCAATCGCCGCCAGTTCCTCCGCGGCGTTGCCGCTACTGGTGCGAGCGCCGCCGCCGTTGCGGCTGCGCCGGAGGAAGCGGCAGCCGCCCTGCAGCGTGAACCGAGGGGCCGCGCGCCGGAAGCGCTGGGTCTATTGTACGATTCAACGCTGTGCGTCGGCTGCAAGGCGTGCGTTGCCGCTTGCAAGAGCGCGAACGGCAAGCCACCCGAGATATCGGCTGACCAGAGCGACTGGAACGCTGGCACCTGGGACAGCGCCAAGGGGCTCTCGGCCAAGACCTACAACATCATCATGGTCTACCAGAACGGTACCATGGCGGCCAAGGATGCCGAAACGGACGGCTTCGCCTTCATCAAGCGGCAGTGCCTGCACTGCGTCGATCCGTCGTGCATTTCCTGCTGTCCAGTCTCGGCGATGCAGAAGGATCCGGTGACGGGCATCGTCAGTAACGATCCCAATCGCTGCATCGGTTGCCGCTACTGCGTTTACGCCTGTCCGTTCCAGGTGCCGAAGTTTGAGTTCGAAGGGGCGTTCGGGCGCATCTCGAAATGCGAATTGTGCCGGCACCGGCTGGCGAAGGGCGAGTTGCCTGGCTGCGTCGATTCGTGCCCGACCGGAGCGACCTTGTTCGGTCGCGTCGCCGATTTGAGGACCGAGGCGCATCGGCGGATCACGCTCAAGCCCGGCGATACCTATGCCTATCCGCGCGGCGATATCAGCGGCAAATACGGCGAGCACCGCGAACCGCACGAAAAGGTCATCACGGCGGCGTACCGGGAGGAGGTGTACGGGGAGACCGTGCTGGGCGGCACCCAGGCGCTCTACCTCTCGGCCGTCTCCTTCGACAAGCTCGGCCTGCCCTACGGGCCGGACATTCCGACCTCGGGTTATGCATCGCAGACGGAAGGCATCCAGCACTTCCTCTACACCGGGATGATCGCACCGGCGGCGGCGCTTACGGGTCTCATCCTGCTCGCGCGCCGCAATGTCGATAAGCATCACTCGGAAGCGGACGAGGACGCCGAGGATAGCCAGGGAGGCTCCCATGGCAACGCATGAACACATGCCAGTCGGCGGCCGGCTGGTCACCGCACCGTTCATCTTTCTGTTTGTGATCGTCTTCGCCGCGGCGGTGATCCTGACGCAGCGCTTTGTGTTCGGCCTTGGCGGGGTCACCCACCTGAGCGACGGCTATCCGTGGGGCATCTGGATCGCCATCGACCTGATCATCGGCACGGCGCTCGGCTGCGGCGGGCTCGTGGTGGCGCTTCTCGTGTATATCGTCAATCAAGGCGAGTACCATCCGCTGGCGCGCGCCGCCCTGATGACCAGCCTGTTCGGCTACACCATGGGGGCGATCGCGGTCATGATTGACCTCGGTCGCTGGTGGCTCGGCTACAACATCATGTTGCCGTGGCTGTGGAACACCAACTCGGTACTGCTCGAGACCGCGCTCTGCATCTTCCTTTACATCATCGTGCTGATCGTCGAGTTCGGGCCGACCTTCTTTGAGCGTTTGGGCTTCAAGGAATCGCGCCGGCGGCTGCACCGGGTGATGTTCGTCTTCACCGCGCTTGGCGTGCTGTTGCCGATGATGCACCAGTCATCGATGGGCACGGTCGTGATCTTGTTGGGCTACAAGCTGTCGCCCTTGTGGCAATCGCAGCTGCTGACGGTCAACTTCCTGTTCACCGCCTTCACCATGGGCTTTGCCATCGTCGCCTTCGAATCCACCTTGTCCTCGGTGGCGCTCAAGCGGCCGTTCGAGACCCGCCTGCTCAGCCGCCTGTGCTACATCATGATGTGGGTGCTGATCATTTTCCTCGGCATTCGCTTCATCGACCTATTGCGGCTGGGCGCTTGGCCGCTCGCGTTTCGCATGGACGTCCAGGCAATCAGCTTCTGGGTGGAGTACCTCTCCGGCATCGCCGCGATCGCACTCTTGTGGCAGGAACGCAACCGCATGCATCCCCGCTACATCTTTCTCGGTGCCTCGGCGATGCTGTTGAACGGGTTTATGTACCGGCTGAACTGCTACCTGATCGGCTACGATCCCGGCCACGGCTGGACCTACTACCCCTCGACCGGCGAGATCATCGTCACGCTCGGCATCTTTGCGATCCAGATCATGCTGTACCTCGTCTTCGTCAAGCAACTGCCGGTCTTGCATGCCGTGCGTAAGGCCTGAAATCGAACACAGGCCGAGCGACTAAGAAACCAGGGCTCAAGAGAGCCAAAGAGACGCCACGGGAGGCAACAAGAATGCGAATCACGGTCGATCCCATTACCCGCATCGAGGGCCATCTGCGCGTCGACTGCGAAGTCGACGGCGGCAAGGTGGTCGACTCGTGGTCGTCCGGCCAGATGTGGCGCGGCATCGAGGTCATCTTGCAGGGGCGAGATCCGCGTGATGCCTGGGTGTTCACGCAGCGGATCTGCGGCGTTTGCACCACCGTGCACGCGATCGTCTCGGTTCGCGCGGTGGAGAATGCACTCGGCCTCGAGGTGCCGCTGAACGCGCAGTACATCCGCAACATGATCATCGCCGCCCACGGCGTGCATGATCACATCGTCCACTTCTACCAGCTCTCGGCGCTCGACTGGGTCGATATCGTCTCGGCACTGCAGGCGGACCCGAAGGCGGCCTCGAACCTGGCGCAAAGCCTGTCCAACTGGCCGATGAACAGCGTCCAGGAATTCACCCGGGTTCAGGAGAAGCTGAAAGGGTTCGTCGCTTCAGGTCAGCTGGGCGTGTTCGGTTCGGGCTACTGGGGCCATCCGGCGATGAAGCTGCCGCCGGAGGTCAACCTGCTCGGCGTCGTCCACTATCTGCAGGCGCTCGACTACCAGCGCCGCGCCAACCAGATCGTCGGCATCCTCGGCTCAAAGACCCCGCACATCCAGAACCTCGCCGTTGGCGGGGTGTCGAACCCGATCAATCCGGAGAGCCAGTCGACGCTGACGCTCGAGCGTCTGTACAAGATCAAGGCCCTGATTGATCAGCTCGGCGATTTCGTCAACCAGGTCTACGCCGTCGATGTCGCCGCCGTCGGCGCCCTTTATGCCGAGTGGACCAAGTACGGATCCGGCGTTCTCAACTATCTCTCGGTGCCGGACATGCCGCTCGACACCAAGGGCACGCAGTTCGCGCTGCCGGGCGGCTACATCAAGAACGGCGACCTCGCCGGCATGAAGGCGATCACCAGTTATCAGGATCAGTATTTCGAGAAGGGCGTCAAGGAAAGCTCCAAGCATTCGTGGTATCAGAGCACATCCGGCGCGCTCCACCCCTACAAAGGCGAAACCAAGCCGGAGTACACGGGCTTCCAGGACACGGGCAAGTATTCCTGGGTCAAGGCGCCGACCTTCTATGACGACCGCGCCCAGGTGGGACCGCTCGCCAACGTCCTCGCGATGTACGCGCTCGGACACGAGCCGACCAAGCGCCACCTGACCCGTGTCATCGAGATTGCGAGCAAGGTGGCGGGCGCGCCGATCCCGCTCGCGGCGCTGCACTCGACGATCGGCCGTCATGCCGCGCGTGCGGTCCGCTGCGCGGTGCTGGTCGAAACGCTCGACCAGCAGTGGAACCTCTTGATGCAGAACATCGCCAAGGGCGATTTCGACACCTACAACCGGCCCCGGTTCCCGCGTGGCGAGATCCAGGGCTTCGGCTATCACGAGGCGCCGCGCGGCGTTCTGTCGCACTGGACGGTTATCCGCGATGGCAAGATCGCCAACTACCAGGCGGTCGTCCCCAGCACCTGGAACGCCGGCCCGCGCGACGAAAAGGATGCGCTCGGCCCCTACGAGGCCTCGCTGCTCGGCAATCCGGTCGCCGATCCGCAGAAGCCGCTTGAGGTGCTGCGCACCATCCACTCGTTCGATCCCTGCCTGGCCTGCGCAATCCATATGCATGACCCGGTGAACAGGGAAATCGTGCGCGTCAAGGCCGTTTAGGGCGCGCGCGTCAGGCCATGGGGGCCGATATCGGCGGAGGCGGAGGCGGCGGCGGGAGCGGGCAAAATCCCCTCTCGCCGCCCGGTTCCGTTCTCGTCCTGGGCGTCGGCAATATCCTGCTGGCGGATGAAGGCGTGGGCGTGCGGGCGGTCGACGCGTTCCGCTGCCGCTACGTCGTTCCCGCCGAGGTCGAGATCCTGGATGGCGGCACCGCCGGCATGGGCCTGATCGACCTGATCGCCGGCCGCAAGCACCTGATCATCGTCGATGCCGTGAATGCCGGCGGAGCGCCGGGCTCCATCATCCGGTTGGCCGGCGCGGACATCGTCCCGTTCCTGCGCCAGCGGCTATCACCGCATCAGCTCGGGCTGTTGGACGTGCTCGCCTATCTCCAACTGATGGAGACGGCACCGGAATCCGTCACCATTATCGGCATCACGCCGGACGACATGAGCTTAAGTCTCGATCTCTCGCCGTCGCTCCAAGCGGCGCTCACGGGCATCGCCGATCGCATCGCCGATGAGCTCACGGGACTGGGCGTTCCGCTCGTCCGTGCCGGCGAGGCATAAGGCTTGGGGCGTGAGCCGCGCACTTAAGACCCACGCCCTTGTGACCGGCGGCTGATTGCCTACCGCCGCCCCATGCTACCCGCTGCCGGCCGCCTGTTACCAGCCGAACAGGGAGCGCCAGCCGCGCGGACGTGCCAGCTCTGCCGCCATGCTGCGTGCGCTCGGCTTCGGCTGCAGCTCAGCCTTGTTGACGGCGCGATAGATGCGGCGGTCGTGCAGGACAACCGAGGAAACCAGCACCCGGCGGTGGAACGGCCCGCTGCATTCGAGTTGGGCATGCAGCGGCAGGCGGGGCAGATCAACCAAGCGGCGCACGGTCCAGACGCTGACCGGATCGTCAACGCGCATGAAGCGATCGCCAAGCCTGACTTCGTCAGAGGAGCGCAAACCAAGCATTCTCTAAACCTCCGAGACAGTTCGCGTACGGAAACGTGAAGATTTCACACTGCCATTCAAAGTCGCGATCCCGCCCCTTACGGCTGTTGATTGTTTGGGCTTTGCGCGCGGCGCTACCGGCGGCTCGTCCTGCCGCTCGTTCCAGCCGCGTCTTGCTCTCTTCCAACCAGGGACCATCCGTGGTCACCGTGCCTTCTTGAAAGTTTCGCCAGGGTTCTTTGCCGGCCGAAGCGCCGGCCGTGCCGGCTTCAGTCGTCACTGGTGCCGCGGAGTGGAATTGAACCACCGACCCCGTCCTTACCAAGGACGTGCTCTGCCCCTGAGCTACCGCGGCGCCTTCTCTAAAGCCGGCACGATGCCACAGCGCCCGCGTGCCTGGCAAGCGGCCTTGACCGGTGGGTCGCGTCTGCGCTTTGATGGCGCCATGGTCGAACCCGTACAGCCCGGCGCAACGTCGCCCCAGGCGCGCAAGGCTGCGCAAAAGGCGGCCCGTCTGGCAGCGGCCCTGCGCGAGAACCTGCGCAAGCGCAAGGCCTGGCAGCAGGCGCAAGCGGCGGCCGGCGGCGCCGATGGGCGCGAATCGGTGAAGCCTGCCGGCTGAACCGGCCGAAGCGTCTTGTGATCGGTGCCAGCGTCCCCTAAGAAGCCCGGATCTGTTGACGTCAACCAGCCGGTCTCGGCCCAAGGTTGGGGTATTCGTTCGTCCCGGCCGTTCGGTCGCCATCACATCGAGAGTCCATGAAGCGCATTCATATCCGCGGCGGCACGCCTTTGTCCGGGATCATTCCGATCAGCGGTGCCAAGAACGCCGCCCTGCCGCTGCTTGCGGCGGGCCTGCTGACCGAAGGCACACTGACGCTCGACAACGTGCCGAACGTCGTCGATATCGAGAGCATGCTGGCGCTGCTGGCCGAGCTTGGCGCAACGGTCGAAACCGACGTCAACACCGGCACCAACGGCAGCGGTAGCGGATTCGGTCTCTCCGTCCGCCTCAGTACGCCCGCGATCCGCAGCACGACGGCCGTGTATGACCTCGTGCGCAAGATGCGCGCCTCGGTCCTCGTGCTGGGTCCCCTGGTCGCCCGCTTTGGCCATGCGCGGGTGTCGCTGCCGGGCGGCTGCGCGATCGGCACGCGGCCGATCGATCTGCACCTGAAAGCGCTGCAAGCGATGGGGGCGGAAGTGGGCCTCGACGCCGGCTATGTCGAGGTCAGCGCGCCGAAGGGGCTGACCGGCGCCGTCTTCACCTTTCCCTCGGTCTCGGTTACCGGGACCGAGAATGCGCTCATGGCCGCGGTGCTGGCGCGCGGCGAGACGCGCATCTGCAATGCCGCCCGCGAGCCCGAGATCGGCGACCTCGCCCGCTGCCTGGTCGCCATGGGTGCGGACATCACCGGCATCGATACCGATACGCTCAAGGTCCAGGGCGTCGAGCGCCTTGGCAGCGCGCGCCACGCCGTTATTCCCGACCGCATCGAGACCGGCACGTTCGCGATCGCAGCCGCGATTACCGGCGGCAGTATCGAGCTGCAGGGAACCCGGTTGGAGCTGATCGGCGCCACCGCCGACGCCTTGCGGCAGGCCGGCATTGCGATCGAGCCGACCGCACACGGCATCCGCGTTGCCCGCCGCGACAACGGTGTGCGCGGCGTCGATGTCATGACGGAGCCTTTCCCCGGCTTTCCGACCGACATGCAGGCACAGATCATGGCCTTGATGACCGTTGCCGACGGTGCGGCGATGATCACCGAGACCGTGTTCGAGAACCGCTTCATGCACGTGCCCGAGCTGTGCCGCATGGGGGCCAACATCAACGTCCACAGTGCATCCGCGATCATCCGTGGCGTGCCGGCACTCTCCGGCGCGCCGGTGATGGCGACCGATCTGCGCGCCTCGGTCAGCTTGGTGCTGGCCGGCTTGGCCGCGCGCGGGGAGACCATCGTCAACCGTGTCTACCACCTCGACCGCGGCTACGAGCGGCTCGAGGACAAGCTGGCGGCCTGTGGTGCCACGATCGAACGTGCCGACGACTAGCGCCGCAGGCGCGCTGACCGATGCCGCCGCCGTGCTTGCGGCCGCGGGGCCGTTGCACGTTTTCGCCTACGGCTCGCTGATGTGGGACCCCGGCTTTGTCGTCGCTGAAACGGCGGTGGCGCGGCTCACCGGCTACCATCGCGCCTTGTGCATCCTCTCGATCCGCAATCGCGGTACCCCCGAGTGCCCCGGTCTGGTCGTCGGCTTGAAAGCGGGCGGGTCTTGCGTCGGCCAGGTCCTGCGCGTTGCTGACGACGGTGCGGAGGCGGCGCTCGCGCACCTGCAGGAACGTGAACTCTCGACCAACGCCTACCTGCCGCACCATCTTGCCGTGCGGCTTGCCGACGGCCGCCGCGTCAAGGCGCTGGCCTTTGTCGCCCGGCCCGATCATCCGCAGTTCATGTCGGGCTTGAGCGTTGCCGAGCAGGCGGCACTCGTCGCCCAGGGCGTCGGTCCCTACGGCTCCTCGCTCGACTACCTGCGTCATGTCTGCAGTGCACTCGATGACCGTGGCCTGCCAGACGGACCGTTGCACCGGGTGCTGGCGGCAGCCGAGGCGCTTGCGGTTTCGTCACCTCGCAATCGCGCCCCGACCGTGCCATCTCCTTGAGAGAGCGGGAGGCAGCAGATGGCAGTTGTGGACCTGGCCGTTCGGACCGAAGCGGCGGTGGCCGGTTCGGCCGGCACCAGCGGCAGCGCGCACATCCGCCTCGCGATTGCCGGCATGACCTGCGCGGCGTGCGCGGGGCGGGTGGAGAAGGCCCTGGCGCGTGTCAGCGGCGCCGCCAATCCGCGCGTCAACCTCGCGCTGGAGCGGGCCGACGTCGAGCGTGTCGATCCTGCCCTTGACGCTGGCCTTCTGGTCAGTGCGGTCGAGAAGGCGGGCTACCGGGCGGCGCTCCTCGATGATGAGGCCGGCGCCGCCGCCGACCACGATGCGCAAGCCGCGGCCGAGGCACGCTCCGAGCTGATCCGGCTTACGATCGCGGCCGTTCTCGCCGTGCCGATCGTGCTGCCGATGCTGGCCGCACCGTTCGGGCTGGCTTTTCACCTTCCCGGTCCCCTGCAGGCGTTGCTCGCCGCACCGGTGCAGTTCTGGATCGGCGCCCGCTTCTACAAGGGCGCCTGGAAGGCGCTCAAGACCGGCACCGGGACGATGGATGTGCTGGTCGCGCTCGGCACCACCGCCGCCTACGTCTACAGCCTTGGCGTCGTGGTGGCAGGCGCTGGCGACGGTCACGGCCTCTACTTCGAGGCGGCGGTCGTCGTTATCACCTTGGTGCTGCTTGGCAAGTGGCTGGAGACCGGCGCCAAGCGCAGTGCGACGACGGCGATCCGGGAGTTGATGGCGCTCAAGCCGGAGAAAGCGTGGCTGGAGAGCGAGGGGGAGTTCCGCCAGGTCCCGATCGGTCTCGTCCGCGCCGGTGACGTGGTGATGGTTCGCCCCGGTGAGCGGGTGCCGGTCGACGGCGTGATTGAGGAGGGCGCGAGCGAACTCGATGAAGCGCTGATCACGGGCGAGAGCATGGCGGTCGCGCGCGGCCCGGGTGAGCCCGTCATCGGCGGCGCCATCAATGGCACCGGCCGGCTGCGCGTGCGGGCCACCGCCGTCGGCGCGTCATCGACGTTGGCGCGCATCGTCCGCCTGGTTGAAAACGCGCAGAGCGGCAAGGCGTCCATCCAGCGCTTGGTTGATCGCGTCACCCGGGTCTTCGTGCCGGCCGTGGTGCTGGCGGCCGCTGCGACGCTGGCGGGTTGGCTCCTGGCCGGCGCCGGCGTTGAGCGCGGCCTGATCGCCGCTGTCGCGGTTCTGGTCGTGGCCTGTCCGTGCGCGCTGGGCCTGGCGACACCGATGGCGCTGGTGGCTGGCACTGGTGTTGCCGCCCGGCACGGTATCCTGGTCAAGGACATCGCGGCGCTGGAACGTGCGCACAAGGTCGACACGGTCGTCTTCGACAAGACCGGCACGCTGACGCTCGGCCGGCCGCAGGTCAGCGATGTCGTCATCACGGCCGGCGCGCGGGACGACGTGCTGGCGTGCGTCCAGTCCGTTCAAGGGGGCAGCGAGCATCCGCTTGCGCACGCGATCGCCGATTACTGCCGCGGCCTCGGGCTTGAGCCGCGGACCGCAACCGGCGTCCGCAGCGTGCCCGGTGCCGGCGTCGTTGGCGTCGTCGATGGCCGGCGGGTGGCGATCGGCAACGAAGGCCTGATGCAGGCGGAAGGCATCGATGCCGCCGCGCTTGTCGTCCCCGCCCAGCGGCTTGAGGCCGAAGGGAAGACAACGATGCGGATCGCCATCGACGGTGCTCCGGCGGCGGTCGTCGCTGTTGCCGATCGCGCGCGGCCGGAGGCGCTGGCGGCCGTTCAGGCGCTCAGCCGGCGTGGTCTCCGCACGCTCGTGCTGTCCGGCGACGTGGCGCGGGTCGCTGCCGCGGTCGGTGCCGCGCTCGGCGTCGCCGAGGTCCGAGGCGGCGTCACCCCGGATGGGAAACTCAAGACCATCGAGGAGCTGCGTCACGAGGGACGCACCGTCGCCATGGTCGGCGACGGCATCAACGATGCGCCTGCGCTCGCCGGCGCCGATATCGGCATCGCCATGGGGAGCGGCACCGCGGTGGCGTTGGAAACCGCCGGCATCACTTTAATGCGCGCCGACCCGTGGCTGGTCGCAGCCGCGCTCGACATTTCGCGCGCGACCTGGCGGCGCATCCATTACAACCTGTTCTGGGCCTTCGCGTATAACGTGATAGCCCTGCCGCTTGCAGCATCGGGTCATCTGAGCCCGGAACTCGCCGGCGCCGCGATGGCGATGAGTTCGCTCAGCGTCGTTGCCAGTTCGCTGCAATTGCGTCGCTGGAAGCCGCAGCTCGATCCCGCTCACGCCTGAGGCGACGATCGCCGGCCTTGACATCGCGCGCTGTGATAGGCTAGTATTCCTAACAAGAGTGACAGCCGCGAGCCGTGATGAAAAGCCTGACGACGCGCCAGGAACGCTTCTGCGAACGCTTTGTCGAGTTGGGCAACGCCTCGGCGGCGGCCAAGGCGGCTGGGTACCTGCCGGCTTCGGCGCGCAACACCGGTTATCGTTTGCTCCGTGACCCGCGCATCGTCACCAGGATTGCGGCAATCCAGGAGCAGATGGCCGACCAGCACTGCCGGCAGGTCGATATCCTGCTTGGCAAGCTTGAGACCGTATTCCGGCGCGCGCTTGACGATCACCAATTTGCGGCAGCGGCGCGTGCCATCGAGCTGCAGGCGAAACTGGCCGGGCTGGGGGACCGACCGCAGGCGCGAACGACGCCACGCCGCGATAAGGCAGCTTTTGATACGGCCGATGATTCCGGCAGCACCGGCTGACGGCGTGTGCCGTCCTCTTGATGCGGCAGTGAGCGAACCAGACTAGAACGGCAGTCGATCGGCACCGTTGCCGTTGCCGTTGCCGTTACTGCCGCCAGCAGCATCCTGCCCATTGACCTTCACCGGCTCGGCGTCGCCGGCAGGCTCGATCTCAAGAGGCGTGGCGCGGGCGTTCCGTTCGCTCTCACGCACGTCTTCGGCGCTCAAGAGCCTGAAGTAATGCTCCGCATGCTGATAAAAGCCTTCAGCAGCGATCGGGTCGCCGGCAGAAAGCGCGTCACGACCGAGGGCCAAATACTTGTCGAGCACCTGCTGAGCGGTGCCGCGTATCTTTCCCTCGGGGCCGTTGCTTTCAAACGACTGATTCCTGACAGGAATATGACGTTTACCGTTTCCCCGGTTGCGCGGCCGGCGCGGATTCGGATTGTGTTTCATTTGCAACAAGAGCACGTCCGTGGCTAGATCACGATGTGATACGAAAAACGAACCAGCGTGGAGTCAAATGCTTAGACAAGTCGGCAGGATGGAGAAGATTGACCTCTCAACGGGCATCTCGGTGCCCTCACTGCCACACGCGCCTAACTTATGGCGTCGTCGCCATAGTTGCGACAGTAGTCTGGACTCGCTTTCATTCCAAGCACTTTTTTCTGCAGGCGCGTCAACGAAGCGCTGATGCACCGTGCCCGGCCGCCGAGATCGGTCTGCACGGTGATGGTGCCGAAGCCGTGCCCGCGGAGGAGTTCTGCGATAGGCTCGCCCTGGTCGTGGCCGCACTCGAGGTAGGCGCGGCCCGAGGGGGCGAGGATCCGCCGCAGGTCGGGAACAATCCTGCGGTAAGCGCTGAGGCCGTCATCGCCGCCCAGGAGCGCTGCTTGCGGTTCGAACAGGCGGATTTCCGGCGCCAGCTCTCGCCACTCGGCGGCGGCAACATAGGGTGGGTTGGCGACCACGATGTCAAACGGCCCCGCCAGTGCCGAAGCCCAATCGGAGGCGACGAAGTGCAAGCGGTTGGCCAAGCCCAGCGCCACCGCGTTCATCCGCGCCAGGTGGAGCGCTGCGGCGGAACGATCGACCGCTACCGCCGTGGCATTTGCAAGCTCACGCAACAGCGCCAGCACGAGGCAACCGCTGCCGGTGCCGAGGTCGACGACGCGCAAGGGCGCCGACCGGTCACTGACGTCGTCCAGAACCGCCTCGATCAGGGTCTCGCTATCGGGGCGGGGAATCAGTGCTGCCGGCGTGACACTCAGCGGCAGGCTCCAGAACTCCCGCCGGCCGGTGATGTAGGCAATCGGCTCGCGCCGCAGCCTGCGGTCGAGCAACGTCTCGATGCGCTGCCGGCCCGCGTCCTTCAATGCTCGTTCTGGATGACCGATCAGATCGCTGGCGCTCAGACCGAGCGCGTGGCCGACCAGCACGCGGGCATCGAGACCGGCGTCGGGGATGTCAGCGTCGCGCAAGCGGAGGCGTGCCGCCGCGAGCGCCTGGCCGATGGTGGCAGCCGCCCTCATTCGTGCTGCGCCAGCCGGCTCGCCTGGTCCGACGCGGTCAGTGCCTCGATCACTTCGTCAAGCTCACCGTCGAGCACGCGGTCGAGCTTGTGCAGAGTGAGGCCGACGCGGTGGTCGGTGATGCGGCCTTGCGGGAAGTTGTAGGTGCGGATGCGCTCGGAGCGGTCGCCGGAGCCGACCTGGCTCTTGCGCTGGGCGGCGCGGTCGGCCTCCTGGCGGCGGCGTTCGAGGTCGAACAGCCGTGCGCGCAGGATCTTCATCGCCTTTGCCTTGTTCTTGTGCTGCGATTTCTCGTCCTGCTGGGTGACGACGATGCCGGACGGCAGATGGGTGATGCGCACGGCGCTGTCGGTGGTGTTGACCGATTGGCCGCCGGGGCCGCTGGAGCGATAGACGTCGATGCGCAGGTCCCGCTCGTCGACCGCGATGTCGACCTCTTCCGCTTCCGGCAGCACCGCCACCGTGGCGGCCGACGTGTGGATCCGGCCGCTTGCCTCGGTCTCCGGCACCCGCTGCACCCGGTGCACGCCCGATTCGAACTTGAGCCGGGCATAGGCGCCGCGGCCGGTAATGGTGGCGATCGCTTCCTTGTAGCCGCCAATGCCGGTCTCGTTCAGGCTCATCAGCTCGAAGCCCCAGCCGTGCAGATCGGCATAGCGCTGGTACATGCGGAACAGGTCAGCCGCGAACAGGCAGGCTTCCTCGCCGCCGGTGCCGGCGCGGACTTCCAAGATGACGTTCTTCTCATCCGCCGCATCCTTCGGCAGCAACAGCACCTGCAGGCGCGCCTGGAGGTCGGGGATGCGCCCTCGGATCTCCGTCAGCTCCTCGCGGGCGAGCTGACGCATCTCGGGCTCACTGGTGTCGTCGGCCGAAAGTTGCTCGAGACCGGCCGCCTCCGCCTCGCAATGCTTCAGTTCCTCGATCGCAGCCACGATCGGTTCCAGGTCGGCATACTCCTTCGAGCAGCGGGCGAACTCCGCCGGCGACAGGGCCTCTGCGCCCGCCATCAGCGCACCCAGGGCGCGGTAGCGGTCGACGACCTGATCGAGCTTCAGTTCCAGCACCGGCGGCGTTCCTTCAGCTCGATTGACTCAGGCGGCCGGCAATCTCAGCCAGCGCAACGTCCTCCTGCGTGCCTGAGTCCATATCGCGGACCGTCGCGACCTGGCGCGCCAGCTCGTCGGAGCCGAGGATGACGGCGGCGCGGGCGTTGATCCGGTTCGCCCACTTCATGCGTTTGCCCAAGCCGCCTGCGGCATTGAACTCGGCGATCAGACCCTCCTGGCGGAGTTCGCGCGCAAGCGCCAAGGCGGTACAGGCTTCCGCAGCACCCAGCGGCAGGACGGCAATCGGCCGCGGCGGTGGCGGGCAGCCTTCAGCCAGCATCATCAGGCGTTCGACCCCGGCTGCCCAGCCGATGCCGGGCGTCGGCGGTCCGCCCATCTGGCGCACCAGCTCATCATAGCGGCCGCCGGCGAGCACGGTGCCCTGGGCGCCCAGCGCGTCGCTGACGAACTCGAACGCCGTGTGGCAGTAGTAGTCGAGGCCGCGCACGAGCTGGCGGTTGACGCGGTAGCCGATGCCGAGCGCATCGAGGCCCGCCAGCGCCTCGGCAAAGAACGCCTGCGCGGGCGCGCTCAAGTGATCTTCGAGCGAGGGTGCTTCGGCGACCACCGCCCGGTCGCCCGCGTCCTTGGAGTCGAGGATGCGGAGCGGGTTCTGCTGCAGGCGCACGCGGCTGTCCTCGGACAACGACTCCGCGCGCGCGGACAAGTAGTCAACCAGAACGGTGCGGTACGCGCTCCGGCTCTCGGTATCACCCAGCGTGTTGATCTCGAGCGTGACGGTGTGCTTGAGGCCCAGGCGCGCAAGCACGTCGGCGGCGAGCGCGATCACCTCGACATCGGCGATCGGCGTGCCGGCGCCGAGGCACTCGACGCCGATCTGGTGAAACTGGCGCAAACGCCCCTTCTGCGGCCGCTCGTAGCGGAACATCGGCCCCCGGTAGAACACTTTCAAGGGCAGCTGCTGCGTCAGGTTGTTCGAGAGGAAGGCGCGGACGATCCCGGCGGTGTTCTCGGGCCTGAGCGTCAGGCTTTCGCCGCTGCGGTCCTGGAAGGTGTACATCTCCTTGGTCACGATGTCCGACGTATCGCCCAGCGTCCGCGCGAACACGTGCGTGAACTCAAAAATGGGCGTCGCGATCTCGGCAAAGCCAGCGCGCACGGCTACGTCGTGCGCGCAATCCTCGACAAACCGCCGCTTGCGGCTGTCGTCGGACAAAAAGTCCTTGGTACCGCGGACTGGCCGCAGCGCCGTCATGCCGGTGCTGGTGCTCAAGCGGCTGCGGTGTCCCGGGACGGCTCGGCTGCGGGCCGCGGCGGATAGTGGGTGCGCACGTAGTCCTCGACGAGGCGCTTGAATTCCTCGGCCAGGCCGGTGCCGCGCAAGGTGATCGTCTTTTCGCCGTCAATGAATACCGGTGCCGCCGGTTCTTCGCCGGTGCCGGGCAGGCTGATGCCGATGTTGGCATGCTTGCTCTCGCCGGGGCCATTGACGATGCAGCCCATCACGGCGACCGTCATTGCTTCGACGCCCTCATACTGGCGCGACCAGACCGGCATCTGCCGGCGGATATGGACCTGGATCTCCTCGGCCAGCCGCTGGAACACGGTCGAGGTCGTCCGCCCGCAGCCGGGACACGCGGTCACCAGCGGCACGAACGAGCGCAGGCCCATCGTCTGCAGGATCTGCTGGGCGACGATCACCTCTTCGGTCCGGTCGCCGTCCGGCGCCGGCGTCAGCGAGACGCGGATGGTATCGCCGATGCCCTGCTGCAGGAGGATCGCCATTGCCGCCGTCGAGGCGACGATACCCTTCGAGCCCATGCCGGCCTCGGTCAGGCCGAGATGCAGCGCGTAGCTGCAACGGCTGGCCAGATTGGCGTACACGGCGATGAGGCTCTGCACGTCGCTCACCTTGCACGACAAGATGATCTGATCTGCCGCCATGCCGAGTTCTTCAGCGCGCGCCGCACTCTGCAACGCGGACACGACGAGCGCTTCTTGCGTGACTTCCTGGGCCGACTTTGGCGTCGCCTGCAGCCGGTTCTCGTCCATCAGGCGAACGGCCAGGTCCTGATCCAGGCTGCCCCAGTTGACGCCGATACGCACGGGGCGCTGATGCTTGAGCGCCACTTCGATCATGGTCGAGAACTGGCGGTCGCGTTTTTCGCGGAAGCCGACGTTGCCCGGATTGATGCGGTACTTGGCCAGCGCCTCGGCGCATGCCGGGTGTTGGCTCAGGAGTTTGTGGCCGATGTAGTGGAAATCGCCGACCAGCGGCACGTTGACGCCGCGGGCATCGAGGCGTTCGCGGATGAAGGGAACCGCCCGGGCTGCATCCTCGCGGTCGACGGTGATCCGCACCAATTCGGAGCCGGCCGCCGCCAGGGCCTCGACCTGATCCGCCGTGCGCGCCACATCGGCGGTATCCGTGTTGGTCATCGACTGGACGACGATCGGTGCGGTGCCGCCGACGATGACATCGCCCACCTTCACTGGCAGGCTGGTCCGACGCGCTAACAATCCCATCCGTTACCGTCCCTGGTTAAAGGCAGCGATGCGCCCGCGCCGTCCACGCGACTGCAGCCGCTCATCCCTCACGTTCTTGCGCCGGCTGGCCTTCCGGCAGCCTGGCCGGATCGAGGGCGATGTTGCGCACCACGGCGCCCGGCCGCCCGAGTGGCGGCAGCGTCTTGCCGTCCACCATGATATCAAGGCCGCCCGCATTGCCGGCCAGCAGTCTTAGTCCCGGCCGGTCGGCGACCGGATAGGTGTCACCGGCGCGCAACAGGCGGGCGTAGACGAGCTTGCCCGAATCGGTGTCTTTGATCTCGATCCAGCAGTCAGTCCGCGCCTTCAAGACGATCCGGGCGTTTTGGGCTGGATCGCCGGTGCCCAGCCGATCGGGCGCAAAGGCCCCGGCAGCCGCTTCGGTCGGCGCCCGCCGCGGGTCTGCCGCGGGCGCCGGCGCACTGGCGCCGGTCTGCGCCACCACCGTCGGCGACGGGCCATCGCCTGGTGCTGGTGCCGGCTGTGGCTGCGCTTCAACCGTCCCCTTAGTCGCTGGGCCAGCAGCCGCGCCCGCCGCCGGCAGCGGTTCTGCCTCACCCACGCCATTGTGGACGGCAGCAGGTGAGCCGTGCGGTTCCTTCCATAACGTTGCCGCGAAGCGTTCCGGAACGGGATGGACCTGGCTCGCCGTCTCGGTTCCGGATGAGGCGTAGAGGTACCAGCCGCCGTAGGCTACAAGCGCGATGAAGCCGCCGACCAACAGGACCGCTGCCTTCGGCATTTCGCCGTGTGCCGGCGGGAGGGGAAAGCTCAACTCGCGCGGCTGCTCGCTGCCGCCGTTCTCAGCCCGGAAGCGCTGGGCGACGCGGTCGCCATCGAAGCCGAGATGGGCGGCATAGGCGCGGACATAGCCGGCCGCATAGGACATTGCCGGCAGCGCGTCCAGCCGGCTGGTCTCGATCGCCTCGATGTGGCCCGGCCGCATGCACAACTCGCGCGCCACCGCCTGCACGGTTTTTCCGCGCCCTTCGCGGGCTTGGCGCAGCAGCGCACCGACGGTACTGCGGCGCGGCGGAGGGGCGTCGGCGCCGGACCCGGATTGATTCGCGCCAGCGCTCTTGCATTCGTCGCTGGGTTCAAATTTCGCGTGGTCACGGGGCATCGCCGGCCTGGCGTTTTGTTGCGGTCCGTTCACCGGGCGATCCCCTTCCGTCCGGACACAGAGCTGTCTGGGTCTACGCTTGTGCATTTTCGCCAAACTGCGCCGGATTGCAACACCCACAAGGGCTCGCTGTTCACGCGAGGGCGATGCCGTGATCATGGGCGAATGCGCGCAGGTCCGCACGGACGCTGGCCTGGCGCAAGGTGGTGAGGTGGGAGACGAAATCGGCCAGGACGGCCGTGTCGGCGCTGCGGATCATCGCCTTCACCGGCCCGACGCAGGGCGGCGCCATCGACAACTGCCGCAAGCCGACTCCGATCAGCGCCATCGCGTCGAGCGGCCGGCCGGCCATTTCTCCGCACAGGCTCAATGGCACATTCCCCGCGCGGCAGCGCTCAGCCACCTGCCGCAACAGACTCAGGACCGCGGGCGAGAGGACGTCGTAACGCTCCGACATCCGGTGGCTCGCCCGGTCGCTCGCAAACAGGAACTGCGCCAAGTCGTTGGTGCCGATGGAAAGGAAATCGACAACCTGCACCAGCTCATTGAGCTGAAAGAGAAGCGCCGGCACTTCGAGCATGGCCCCAGCACGGACGCTCAACGGTGGCGGCTGGTCTATGCTCGTGTGCCGCTCCAGCTCCAGATCGAGAAGCCTGCGGGCAAAGCGGAACTCCTCGACCTCCGCGATCATCGGGAACATCACGTGCAGATGCTCACCGGCCGCCGCTTGGATCAGCGCCCGCAACTGCTGGCGCAACACCGCCGGCCGGTCCCAGGAGACCCGGATCGCCCGCCAGCCCATGGCCGGGTTCTCCTCGTTGCCGTGCGGCCAGTAGGGGAGAATCTTGTCGCCGCCGACGTCCAAGGTGCGGAACACCACCGGTTTCGCTTTCGCAACGTCCAGGACGTGGCGGTAGAGCTGACGCTGGACCTCGACCGTCGGCAGCTGTTCGTAGACCATGAACGGGACCTCGGTCCGGTACAGGCCGACGCCATCGACACCAGAGTCGCTGAGCGGCTGCAGGTCGACCGCAAGCCCCGCGTTGACATTGAGGCTGATGCGCACGCCGTCGCGGGTCGTCGCCTCCAGATCGCGCAGTTGCGTGTACTCGGCCCGCCGGCGCGCCCGGTCGGCGCTGCTGCGCTCATAGATGCGCCGCAAAGCCGCGCTCGGCCGCAGCAGAACCTGCGCGTGATCGGCATCGACGATCACCGGATCGCCGCTTTCGATTCGCGCCATGACGTCTTCGATCTGGCCCACGACGGGGATGCCGAGGCTGCGGGCCACGATCGCGACATGGGCGTTGGCCGAGCCTTCCTGCAGGACCAGGCCCTTGAGGCGGCTGCTGCTGTAATCCAGGAGCTGCGCCGGGCCGAGGCTGCGGGCGACGACGACGAAATCGTGGTCCGGCGGCAGCCGCTGCGCGCGGTCTTCGGCGCCCACCAGATGCTGCAACAGGCGCTGGGCCAGGTCGTCGAGATCCTGAATCCGTTCGCGCAGATAGCTGTCGGAGACGCGGGCGATCTGGGCGTGGATCTCAGTGTTGACCTTCTGTACGGCCGCCTCGGCGGTGAGGCCCGTGTTGATCGCCTCGGCGATTCGGCGCAGCCAGCCGACGTCCTCGGCGATCATGCGGTACGCTTCGAGCACGTCCGCATGCTCGCTGCCGGCGAGACCGTTGGCCCGCAGCATGACATCCAGCTGGCCATGCATGTCGCTCACGGCCTTGCGCAGGCGTTCGTGCTCGACCGCCGTATCCTCGGCCACCAGACGCCGCACCACCTGATGGTGCTTGTGCAGGACGGCAACGCCGAGGCCGAAGCCGGGGCTGAGCCGCGCGCCCTCAAGCCGCATCGGCGGCACGGCGATGGCTTCGCTCGATGCCAGTTCCTCGGGCCCGACCAGGTTGCCGCTCGCGACCATCTCCGCCAGCACCATGGCGATGGTCTGCAGCGCCTCGATTTCCTCATCGCTATAGCGGCGCCGATCGATGCTCTGGATGGCCAGCACGCCGACCACCCGGCCACCGCGCAGGATCGGCACCCCCATCAGCGAATGGTAGATTTCCTCGCCGGTCTCGGGCCGGTAGACGAAGCTCGGATGGCTCTGGGCGTCAGCAAGGGCGAGCGGCTTTGCCTTGGCGGCAATCTCGCCGATCAGGCCCTGGCCGATCGCAAGCCGCGTCCGGTGCACGGCGGTCTGCCGCAGCCCGTGGGTGGCGAACAGTTCAAGGACATCGCCGGCGCGGCGAACGTACAGGGAGCAGACCTGCGCCCCCATGTCGACGGCGATGACCTGGACGATTCGCTCCAGGCGTGCCTGGGTGTCGCCCTCGCCGGCCATGACGTCGCGGATCCGCGCCAGCAACTGGCGCAGCACGAGGACTGTCTGGCCAAACTGCATCACGGCGAAACGGGTCCGCTCGAATCGTGCTCGGCCAGAGCGTCAATGGCCTGTTCGACCAGCTCGTCGATGATCTCAGCCGTCGACTGCTCCGCCGTGACCATGCCGACGCTCTGGCCGGCCATGACCGAGCCGGCCTCGACGTCGCCCTCGATCACCGCCCGCCTGAGCGCTCCGGCCCAGAACAGTTCGATTTCGAGTTGCGCCTCCTGCTGCGTCAGCTCCTGCCTGCGGTAGCGGGCAGCGACATCGCGCTGCACCTCCATGAACTGCTGCGTGCCGGCGTTTGCCAGCGCACGGACAGGGATGACAGGCAGATCGGGATCGATCTGAGTGGAGACGACGGCATCGCGCGCGGTGGCACGGATGAAGGCTCGCTTGAAGCGCGGGTGCGCGATCGACTCGTGTGCGCAGACGAACCGTGTCCCCAGCTGACAGCCCGAGGCCCCCATCAACAGGTAGAGCGCCATCGCTTCGCCACGGCCGATGCCGCCGGCGACAAAGACCGGCACCTCGCGCACCTGCGGCAGGATCTCCTGCGCCAGCACGCTGGTCGAAACGGGCCCGATGTGGCCACCGGCCTCGGCGCCCTCGATGATCAACGCATCGACGCCGTTGCGGACCAGCCGCTTGGCCAGCGTCGGCGTGGGGGCAAAACACAGCACCTTTGCGCCGCCCTCCCGCACCGTTCGCAGCACCGGTGCCGACGGCAGACCGCCGGCAAAGACGATGTGCGAGACGCCCTGATCCAGGCAGAGCCGGGTCAACGCCTCCAGCTCCGGATGCATCACGATCAGATTGACGCCGAACGGCTGGTCGGTCAAGGCGCGCACGCCCGCGATTTCTGCCGCCAGTTGGGCCGGCTGCAGCGAGCCGCACGCCAGCACCCCGAAGCCGCCGGCGTTGGAGATCGCAGCCACCAGGTGCCGCTCGGACACCCACGACATGGCGCCGCCTAAGATGGCGTAGCGGGTGCCGAGCAGCGCCCGGCCGCGCTGCCACAGCGCATCGAGGCGCGCCCGCGCCGCTTCGCGCCGCTTCCCCTGCAGCACCCGCCCGGCGTTCGCGCTCTCAGGCGGCATCGAGTCCATAGGTCGTGTGCAGGGTTCGTGCCGCGAGTTCGGCGTAAGCCTCGTCGATCAGGACGCTGACCTTGATCTCGGAGGTCGTGATGACCTGGATGTTGATCCCCTTGTCGGCAAGGGCGCGGAACATTTGTGCCGCGATGCCGGCATGGCTGCGCATGCCGACGCCAATCACCGAGACCTTGACCACATTGGCATCGGACAGCACGTTGCCGTAACCGATGCTGCTCCGGCACTCCTCCAACAGCGCGACGGCGCGCGCCAAGTCGGCCTTGGCGACCGTGAAGGTGAGGTCGGTCGTGTCGCCCTCGGCCGAGATGTTCTGCACGATCATGTCGACGTTGATGTTCGCTTCGGCCAGCGGGCCGAAAATGCCGGCAGCGACTCCCGGCTTGTCGGCGACGCGCAACAGCGTGATCTTCGCTTCGTCGCGGCTGTAGGTGACGCCGCTGACCAGGGCCTGCTCCACGATCTCCTCCTCGCTGACGACCATCGTTCCGGGCACGTCTTCGAAGCTGGACAACACCTGGACGCGGACGCCGTGGTTCATCGCCAGTTCGACCGAGCGCGTCTGCAGCACCTTGGCGCCCACGGACGCCATCTCCAGCATCTCCTCAAAGGTGATCTGGCGCAACTTCCGTGCCCGAGAAACGACCCGCGGATCGCTCGTGTAGACGCCGTCGACGTCGGTGTAGATATCACAGCGGTCGGCTTTGAGCGCTGCCGCCAAGGCAACCGCCGTCGTATCAGAGCCACCGCGCCCGAGCGTCGTCACCCGGCCGTCAGCGGCTATTCCCTGGAAGCCGGCGATCACCGGCACCGTGCCCTCATGCATCGCCCGATCGAGGTCGGAGGCGTCGATGTCCAAGATGCGGGCGCGGCTGTGCGCAGTGTCGGTCCGGATCGGGATCTGCCAGCCGAGCCAGGAGCGCGCAGGCACGCCCAAATCCTGAAGCGCCATCGCCAGCAAGCCCGCCGTCACCTGCTCGCCGCTGGCGACGACGACATCATGCTCGGACGAATCGTGCAGCACGTTTACGGCGTTCGCATAGTCGACGAGCTGATTGGTGGCGCCAGCCATCGCCGAAACGACCACCGCGACCTCATGGCCGGCATCGACCGCCCGCTTGACGCGCGCGGCAACGGCTTTGATGCGCTGAACGTCGGCGACCGACGTGCCGCCAAATTTCTTGACCAGCCGTGGCATGGGCCTCAACACTGATCCCGAATTACGAGAGATCCACGCACGAGGCTTGTCATTGACGATCAACGAACCTTCTCAGGGACGAACGGGCAGGATCCCAGAGCGGGTTGCATGCCTCTGCACCTCTCCTAGATACTGGGGAGCGTTTCGGGACGCAAGCGCCGCCATACGTCGAATCGACGTCGGCGTGATCGGAGAGTCGCAATGACATCCGCTGCCAAGGGGTCGGCTGTGCCTGGGGGCGGCACGGCCTCGGATGACGAGATCGCCCGCTTTGATGCGATGGCGGAAGCGTGGTGGGACCCGGTGGGGAAGTTCCGTCCGCTGCACGAGCTGAACCCGGTCCGCTTCGATTTCATCCGCGGCGCCGTTGCCCGCCATCGGGCCGTCGATGCCGCTGCCGCTCTTCCGTTCACGGGCTTGCGCTGTCTCGACCTCGGCTGCGGCGGCGGCCTGATCGCCGAGGAGATGGCGAAGCACGGAGCGACGGTGACCGGCGTCGATGCCTCGCAGGTGGCAATCCGTGTCGCCCGCGCCCATGCCGAGCGCGAAGGGCTCACGATCGATTATCGGTGCGCGCTGCCTGAAGATGTCGTCGGCTGGGGTGTTCGCTACGACGTCGTGCTGGCGCTCGAGGTCATCGAGCACGTGCAGAGCCTCGATCTGTTTTTCGAGGCGGTCGGGCAGATCCTCACCCCGGACGGCCTCTTGGTCGTCGCCACCCTCAACCGGACGCTCTCTTCGCTGGCGCTGGCGAAGATCGGGGCAGAGTACATCCTGCGCTGGCTACCGGCCGGAACCCACGACTGGCGCAAGTTCGTCCGCCCGTCGGAGCTGGCCCGTGTCCTCCGCCGGCAGGGGTTCGAGGTGGCGGAGATACGCGGGCTGCAGTACCAGCCGCTGCTCCACCGCTGGTCGCTCGGCAGTGACCTGATGGTCAATTACATCGCTGCCGTCGTCCGCGCCGCCACTTGATGCGCGCACGGCCCGCTGGTACGTGACGCGCCTGCTCAGGCAAAAGGGCGTTCGTGCATGAGTGCCGGGATGCGTGCGCGCGCGTCCGCGACCTTGGCCGGGTCGATATCGGCGACGATGAAGCCCACCTCCTCGCCGGCATCGGCCAGCACTTCCCCCCACGGATCGACGATCAGTGCATGGCCATAGGTCTGGCGGCCCTTGGCGTGGGTGCCGGTCTGCGCCGGCGCAAAAACGTAACAGCCGTTCTCGATCGCCCGCGCCCGGATCAGGATATGCCAGTGCGCCTGGCCGGTGGTCCGGGTGAACGCCGCCGGGATGGAGAGGAAGTCAGCGCCCTGATGCGCGAGGTGGCGGTAAAGCTTGGGAAAGCGCAAATCGTAGCAGATCGAAAGGCCGAGCGCGCCCCAAGGCGTCGGCGTCACCACCGCGCGCGCACCGGCCGCGATCGTGTCCGACTCGCGGTAGCGCTCGCCTGCGCTGAGGTCGACGTCGAACAGGTGGATCTTGTCGTAGCGCGCGGCGATTTCGCCGCTGGCATCGATCAGATAGGAGCGGTTGGCGATCTTCCCTGCCTCCACCAGCACCGAGAGCGAGCCGACGACCAGCCACACGTCTGCCGCCCGCGCCAGCTCACGAAAGGCGGCGAGCGCCGGATGCGCCGCCTCGGCACACGCCTTCTGCCGTGCGAGCGCGGTGTCCGGCTCCATCATGCTGACGTTTTCCGGCAGCAGCACCAGGGCCGCGCCGGCCGCGCGGGCGCGCTGAACGAGCTCGCTCGCGGCCTTGATGTTGGGCTCGAAGTCCCGGCCGGCGTTGGTCTGGATGCAGGCGACGCGAAAGGGCCCGCTCATGCGGGGTCCGCTCCAGCCGCATTCTCCGGTGCATCGAGCAGCGCCTGCAGCTGGCCGGCCCGGTCGAGCTCTGCCAGCTGATCGGAGCCGCCGATGTGGCGACCGTTGATGAAGATCTGCGGCACCGTCTGGGCGCCACCGGCACGCTGCACCATCTCCTGGCGCCGCTTTGGATCCATCACCACGTCGATCTCCTCGAACGGGATGTTGCGGTCCTGCAACAGCCGCTTGGCGCGGTGGCAGTAGCCGCAGTAGGGGGAGGCATAGATCTCGACAGTCGCCATGTCCGGTGTCCCACTTGTTACCTTAGCCAATATCGGCGTTTCCCGTGCCGCATCAAAGCGGTTGTCGGGGTGGCGCGGGCAGTCCGAAAAGCCTAGAGCCGCAATACTCAAACCCTCTCTGGGCGGACGACCCGCGCCAGCGTCAGCACGTCGACGGCGCTAGCACCTGCGTCCAGAAGCGCCTGCGCGCAGGCGTCAACGGTGGCGCCGGTCGTTAGAACGTCATCGATCAGCAGGACCCGCAGATCCTTGATCCGGTCGCTGCGGGCCGCAGGGACGGAGATTGCGCCCTTCACGGTCCGCGCCCGATCCTTCGCGCCCATCCCCGCGAGGCGCGCCGTCCGCCGCTGCCGGCGCAGCAGGTCGACTTCCACTTCGAGCCCGGCGGCGCGGCCGATCGCTTGCGCCAACAGCGCTGCCTGGTTGTAGCGGCGGCGCAAAAGGCGTGTCCAATGCAGCGGTACCGGCGCAATCAGGTCGGCGTCAGCGAGCAGGTCGCGGCCGGCGTGGCCCATCCAGCTTGCAAACAAGGGTGCCGCGTCGGTGCGGTCGGCGTACTTGAACATCAAGATCATGTGCCGACTTGCGTCGTCGTATGCAAGGCTTGAGCGTGCCCGGGCATAAACATGCGGCCTGCGGACACAGCGGCCACACAGGGCGCCATCGCTCTCCTCGACGTCAAACGGCCGTCCGCAGGCGCTGCACAGGGGGTGCTCGATGAAGCGAAGCCGCCCCCAGCACGCCGCGCACAGCGTGTGCGGATCGTCGACCACGCTGCCGCAACTTAAGCATTGCGGCGGCAGCACGAGATCGATCAGGCTGCGTCCGATCCAGCTCAGCTTGCTCGTGATTGCCGTTGCCAGCATGCTCGCAGCGTGAGGCCTCCTGCCCTCGGTGATGGATTCAGACACGGGTTGCGCGCGCAGGCGCCCTCTGCTCCCATATACGATAGCACGACGTGCCGATCCAAGGGGCTGAGGATGCAGGACAGCGGCGACGACGATCGCATGAGGCGCATGCACGTGTTCGACCGCCGCGCGGTGCGTCAGCACCGTGAACGCGCGGCGGCCGGCCTCAATCGGCACGACTTTCTGTTGCGCGAGGTCGGCGAACGGCTGGCCGACCGGCTCAGCGACGTGCGCCGCACCTTCCCACTTGCGCTCGATCTCGGCTGTCACTCCGGCCAACTGGCGCAGGTGCTGGCCGGCCGCGGCGGTATCGAGACGCTGGTGCAGACGGATCTGGCACCAGCGATGGTGCGCCGGACCGAAGGGCTCCGGGTCGCCGCCGATGAGGAGGCACTGCCTTTCGCTGCCGCCAGCTTCGATCTGGTCATGAGCCTGATGAGCCTGCACTGGGTCAACGACCTGCCGGGCACGCTGATGCAGATCCGCCGCTGCCTCAAGCCGGACGGCCTGTTTCTCGGAGCGATGCTGGGCGGAACGACCCTCACGGAGTTGCGCCAAGCCTTGCATGCGGCGGAGATCGAGGGTGAGGGCGGCCTGAGCCCGCGCGTCTCGCCGTTTGCCGATGCCCGCGATGCCGGCAATCTCCTGCAGCGCGCCGGCTTTGCGCTCGCGGTGGCGGATGCGGAGACCGTGACCGTCTCCTATGCCGACCCCTTGGCCTTGATCAAGGATCTGCGCGGCATGGGCGAGACCAACGCGGTGCGCGGCCGGCGTCTTCAATGCAGCCGGCGGGCGATGCTGTTGGCGGCACTCGATCACTATCGACGCGCGTTCGCCGGCGCCGATGGCCGCATCCCGGCAACGTTTCAGGTCATCTTCCTCATCGGCTGGGCGCCGCATCCGGATCAGCAGCGGGCGCTCAAGCCGGGCTCGGCCCGCGCGCGGCTGGCGGATGCCCTTGAATCCACCCTTGCACCGCCGGCGCCAAACGCCGACCGTGGCGCACCTTAAGAACCCCATCAAGGCGCAGGCACGTCCGCCGGAGAACCCATGCAGTTCAGCCAACCCTTGCTCCGTGGCACCCTCGTCAAGCGCTACAAGCGCTTTTTCGCCGAGGTTGCGCTCGCAGATGGCTCGGTGGTGACGGCGCACTGCCCCAACCCCGGCTCGATGTTGAGCGTCAACACGCCCGGATCGGTGGTCTGGCTGTCGGAAGCCACCAATCCGGCGCGGACGCTGAAATACACCTGGGAACTGATCGAGGTCGGCGACACCCTCGTCGGCGTCAACACCAACCTTCCCAACCGCCTGGCGGTCGAAGCCGTGCAGGACGGCGCGATTCCGGCGCTTGCCGGCTACGAGCGACTGCGGCGCGAGGTCCGCTACGGGACGGGCAGCCGCATTGATCTCTTGCTGGAAGATGGCCAACGACCCACATGCTTTGTTGAAATCAAGAATGTCACCTTGAGGCGAGGAGCGGGGGCGACGCAACCTGTCGAGTTTCCGGATTCAGTGACGGAGCGCGGCTTGAAGCACCTTCACGAGCTCATGGCGGTCGCGCAGGCTGGCCAGCGGTCGGTGATGCTGTTCATTGCTCAGCGCAGCGACGCGCCGTCCTTCCGTGTCGCCGCCGATATCGATCCGCGCTACGCGCAAGCGTTGCAACAAGCGGTTGTGGCGGGCGTTGAGGTGCTGTGCTACTCTTGTGATGTTTCGCCCGCAGGTGTCCGGGTGACGGCGCCGGTCACGATCGAGCTGCCGGCATGAGCAGCGGGCCGGTGTCGCCATGAAGCGGGCGATAAGGACGACTTATGGGATGATTGTCGACAAGGAATGAACGACGTGCGGCGAGCTTATGCGACCAGCCTCGGTCGATCGATCAAGATTCACGACGCCGAAAGCTTTGACGGCATGCGTGCGGCCGGCCAACTGGCGGCGGAGACGCTCGATTTCATTGCCCCGCACGTCGTCCCCGGCGTCCGCACGGACGAGCTTGACCGGCTGTGCGAGACCTTCATCCGCGATCACGGCGCGATTTCGGCTCCTCTCAACTATCGCGGTTTTCCGAAGTCGATCTGCACATCCATCAACCACGTCGTCTGCCACGGCATTCCCGGGCCGAAGCGGCTGCAGGAAGGTGATATCGTCAACATCGACGTCACTCCGATCGTCGGTGGCTGGCACGGCGATACCAGCCGCATGTTCGGCGTCGGACGGATTGGCGTAAAGGCGCAGCGTCTGATCGACGTCACCTTCGAGGCCATGTGGCGCGGCATCCACGTTGTCCGTCCGGGTGCCACCGTCGGCGACATCGGCGACGCCATCCAGACCTACGTCGAGGCGCAGCGCTTCTCCGTCGTCCGCGACTTCTGCGGTCATGGGGTCGGCCGCATTTTTCACGATGCGCCCAACATCCCGCATTTCGGCGAGGCCGGCGACGGCCCAGTCCTGCGCGAGGGCATGTTCTTCACCATCGAGCCGATGATCAACGCCGGCCGCTGGGAAATCAAAGTGTTGAATGACGGCTGGACGGCGGTCACCAAGGATCGCTCGCTGTCGGCGCAGTTCGAGCACTCGATCGGCGTCACGGCGACCGGCTACGAGGTCTTTACCTTGTTAGCCGGCCAGGGGGAGCCTGCGCTCGACAACGCTTAAAGGGCGAACGGGGCGTGACCAAGGACAGCGCGGGACGCAAGGGCGTAACCGGGCGCTCGCAGGGTGCGGCCGAAGAGTCGGTTGCGGATAGCGTCAGCGCGGCGGCGAAAGCGCTGCTGCCGCTGCATGCGGATCACCGCCAGCGGCTGCGCGAGCGTTTCCTTAAATCCGATACCGATGCGTTTCCCGACTACGAGCTCCTGGAGCTGTTGCTGTTCTACGCGATCGACCGCGTCGACGTGAAACCGCTCGCCAAGGAGCTGTTGCGGGACTTCGGCTCCCTGGGTGCCATCCTCGCCGCCGAGCCCGCCCGGCTGTTGCAGTACAAGCGCGTCAACGAGCGGACGCTGGCGCTGTTCAAGGCGCTCAAGGAAACGGGCCGGCGGCTCGGCCGCGCCGAGATCGAGGACCGGCCGCTCCTCTCGTCCTGGGATGCGCTTGTCAACTACTGCCGGGTGACGCTGGCCGATGAAGCCACGGAGCGGTTTCACGTCCTCTACCTCAACCGCAAGAACCGCTTGATTGCGGATGAGCAGCAGCAGCGCGGCACGGTTGACCACACGCCGGTCTATCCGCGCGAGGTCGTCAAGCGCGCGCTTGAGTTGGGGGCGACGGCGGTCATCCTCGTCCACAACCACCCCTCCGGCGACCCAACGCCATCGCAGGCGGATATCGACATGACCCGCACGATCAAGGAAGCCGGCGACATCATCGGCATCTCGGTCTACGACCACATCATCGTCGGCCGCACCGGTGCTCAGTCGCTGCGCAGCTTGGGCGTGCTCTGAAGCGGCTCGCGCCCGTGCCCGCCACTCGATGCGCGGAACGAGTCCGCGCATGACGGGTTAAAGGCTAGAGCGCCATCCCTATTGTCGTCGTCATGGCCGGGCTTGTCCCGGCCATCAAGGGGTCGGAGCGCTCCGCCGGCCTGCGCCTTGGCGTTGACCGGCCGGGTCGGTGGCACCAGATTACGGACGGCATGGTTGACCCTTCAGATGCCGCCGCCGAACCCACCGCTAACCTCGCCGCCGACCCCGGCGACGCGCAGCCCGCGCCGCGTGGCGCCGCGGTAATCGCCGCCTATGTGCGGACGCTTCCCAACGTGCCCGGCGTCTACCGCATGCTCGACGCCGAGGGCGGCGTGCTTTACGTCGGCAAGGCGCGCGATCTCAAGAAGCGCGTCGCCAACTACACCAGTCCGGATCGCCTCAATCTGCGGTTGAACCGAATGGTTGCGGCGACCGTGGCGATGGAGTTCGTCACCACTCATACCGAGGTCGAGGCGCTGCTGCTTGAATCGAACCTGATCAAGCGCCTCAAGCCCCGCTACAACATCCTCCTGCGCGACGACAAGTCGTTTCCGGCCATCCTCCTGACCGGCGATCATGCCTTTCCGCAGGTCTTGAAGCACCGCGGTGCGCACAGCCGAAAGGGCGAGTACTTCGGTCCGTTCGCCTCCGGCTGGGCCGTCAACAAGACACTGGCCGCCCTGCAGCGCGCCTTTCTCCTGCGCACGTGTTCCGATGCGGTGTTTCAGGCCCGGACCCGGCCGTGCCTGTTGCATCAGATCAAGCGCTGTTCGGCGCCTTGCGTCGGCCGCGTCAGTGCCGAGGACTATGCCGTTCTCGTGGCGCAAGCGCGCGCCTTCCTCAGCGGCGGCAGCCAGGAGGTGCAGCGCGATCTGGCGCGCAAGATGGAAGAGGCGAGCGCCGAACTCCGCTTCGAGGACGCCGCCACCTATCGCGACCGGGTTCGTGCTCTCACCGCCGTGCAGTCGCAGCAGGACATCAACCTCTCCGGCATCGGCGACGCCGACGTCATCGCCGCCGAGCAGGTCGCCGGCACCACGGCGGTCCAGGTCTTCTTCTTCCGCGGCGGCTGCAACTACGGCAACCGCGTCTACTTTCCGCAGCATGGTGCCGATGAGGAGGTGGCGGCCGTCCTGGAGGCGTTCATCGGCCAGTTCTATGCAAGGCATCCGCCGCCACCGCTGGTGCTGACCAGCCAGCCGTTGCCGAACGCGGATCTGGCCCAGGCAGCGCTCACGGTCCGTGCGGCACGGCCGGTCAGGCTGCATGCGCCGCAACGGGGCACCAAGCTGCACTTGATCAATCTGGCGCTGATCAACGCCCGCGACGCGCTGAGCCGAAGGCTGGCCGAAAGCGCGTCGCATCGTCGCCTGCTTGAGGGCCTGGCCGGGCTCTTCGATCTCGATGCTCCGCCGGCACGGATCGAGGTCTACGACAACAGCCACGTCGCCGGTACCGATGCCGTCGGCGCGATGATCGTCTCCGGCCCCGACGGGCTGATCAGGAACGCCTACCGCAAGTTCACCATCCGCAGCGCAGCCATCACGCCCGGCGACGATTACGCGATGATGCGCGAGGTGTTGCGCCGCCGCTTCGGCCGCGCGCTGGCGGAGGATCCGGAGCGGACACAGAACCCGTGGCCGGACCTGGTGCTGATCGACGGCGGTGCCGGCCAGCTTAACGCGGCCTGCGAGGTGCTCGATGATCTCGGCCTGCATGCAATCACGCTCGCCGCGATCGCCAAGGGGCCGGAGCGCAACGCCGGCCGGGAGCGGATCTTCCTCCGCAACCGGCCGCCGCTGCAGCCGCAGATCAACGATCCGGTGCTGCATTTCCTGCAGCGGCTGCGGGACGAGGCGCATCGCTTCGTGATCGGCAGTCACCGCGCCCGGCGTTCAGCCCGCCTCGGCCGCTCGCAGCTGGATGAGATCCCCGGCATCGGTGCCCACCGCAAGAAGGCGCTCTTGCACCATTTTGGCTCCGCGCAGGCGGTCGCTGCGGCCGGCTGTCCCGATCTTGAGGCGGTGCCGGGGATCAGTCGGGCGATCGCAAAGAAAATCTATGATTGGTTTCACCCGCAGGGCTAAACTGCGGGTGAACTCTCGACATCACGGGCGGACTAGGCAGGCTTGATGCCGGCGAATCTCCCCAACGCGCTGACGGTGTCGCGGATCCTGGCGACGCCCGTAGTGTGCGTGCTTGCCGTTCTCGGCACCGCGTTCGGCAACTGGCTGGCGCTGGCGGCGTACCTCTACGCCTGCATCACCGATTTTCTCGACGGCTACCTGGCGCGCAGCCGCAAGCAGCAGTCGCCGTTCGGCGAAATGCTCGATCCAATTGCCGACAAGCTTCTCGTGGGCGCGCTGCTTCTCGTGCTGGTCGGCATCGGCCGCATCTCGGGCATCGACATGCTGCCGGCGCTCATCATCCTCTGCCGGGAGATCGTCGTCTCCGGCCTGCGCGAGTATCTGGCGCGCTTGAACGTCGGCATGCCGGTGACGCGGCTCGCCAAGTGGAAGACGACGCTGCAGATGGTAGCGCTCGGCTTCCTCATCGTTGGCGACGCCGCCCCGAGCTTCGGGCCGCTCGCAGCCACCGATATTGGCCTGTGGGGCTTGTGGCTGGCGGCGGTGCTGACGCTGATGACCGGCTACGATTATCTGCGCGCGAGCCTGCGCCATGTTGTCGGCGTGGCAGCATCGAACAGCCAGGAGCCGGCCGGAGAAGAGCACCAGGCGCGACCGCTTGAGCGCGCTGGCGGCTGATGCCAGCGAGAAAGAGCGCTTGATGCTGACAATCCTTTACTTTGCCTCGGTGAAGGAGAAGGCAGGCTGCGGCGAGGAGACGGTGCGCCTGCCGGCCGCTGTCAGCGACGTGATGGGGCTGGTTGTCTGGCTGCGGCAGCGCGGCGGCGGGCCGGCGGCAGCGCTCACCGACCTCGCGGCCGTCCGCGTCGCCGTTAATCAGGAGCACGCGCGCTTCGACCATCCGCTCACCGGCGACGAGGAAGTCGCGTTCTTTCCCCCCGTGACCGGCGGCGCGCCATGATCCGCGTTCAGCGCGAGACCTTCGATGTCGGCGCCGAGATCGCTGGCCTGTGCGCGGGCGATACCGCCGCCGGTGGTGTCTGCGTGTTTATCGGCCGGGTTCGCGAATTCGCCCATGGTGCCGCCCTGCAGGCGATGACGCTGGAGCATTACCCCGGCATGACGGAGCGTCAGCTGCAGGCGCTGGAGGCGGAGGCGCAGCGCCGCTGGCTGCTCGAGAAGACGCTGATCATCCACCGCTACGGCCGGCTGCTGCCCGGCGAGCCAATCGTCCTCGTCATCACCGCTGCCGGCCATCGCGAGGCCGCCTTCGATGCCTGCCGCTTCCTGATCGATTGCCTGAAGACGACGGCACCCTTCTGGAAGGCGGAGGAGACGGCGGCCGGCAGTCGTTGGGTCGATGCCTGCGCTGCCGACGATGCGGCGACACTGGGCTGGCAGGATGGCGCCGCGGAGGGCGGATCGTGAACGGTGTGCCGCAGCCGGCGGTCGCAGGCCTGAACGGGGACGCCCCAACGACCGAGGCCGTCATCTTCGACTTCGACGGCGTCATCGTCGAGTCGGCCGACATCAAGACTGAAGCCTTCATCGCCCTCTACAAGGAGCACGGCGCCCAGGCCGTGGAGGCAGCCGTCGCCCACCATCAGGCGAACGGCGGCATCTCCCGGCGCAAGAAGATCCGCCACATCCACCGCGAGCACTTAGGAATCGGTTTGAACGAGGATGGGCTCGAAGCGCTGTGCCAGCGGTTTTCGCGCCTCGTCGAGTCAGCGGTCGTCGATTGTGCCGCGGTCGCGGGCGCGGAAAGCTTTCTCGCCGCGCATCACCGGCGCCTGCCGCTGTTCGTCGTGTCCGGGACGCCGCATGAGGAACTGATGCGGATCGTCGATCGGCGCCGCCTCACGCCCTATTTCACAGCCGTGTTCGGCTCGCCGCCGGAGAAGCCGCCGACCATCCGCGCCATCCTGCGCCGGCACGGCCTTGCTGCTGCCAATGTGCTGTTCGTCGGCGATGCGCGGACGGATTACGAGGCGGCGGCCGAAACCGGGCTGCGCTTCATCGGCCGCGTGGCGCCGGGCACGGCCAGCCCGTTCCCGGCCGGGACCGCGGTCATCGCCGATCTGACGGAATTATCGCTCTAACCCGCGGCCGCGCCGCTCTCGCCCTGCTTAAGCCGCCGTCCCACTCAAGCTGCTGTGGCCGCAGCCTTGCTGACGGTCTGGCCGGTCGCGGCGCGGTAGTCCTGCATCAAGGTGCGGGTGAGCTCGCCGGGAACAAAGCGGTAGTCATCGATCTCGCCCACCGGGGTCACCTCGGCAGCCGTTCCGGTCAGGAACACCTCGGTCGCGCCCGCCAGCTCCTCCAGCCGGATCGCCCGTTCGATGACCTCGATGCCGCGGTTGCGCGCCAGGCCGATGACGGTGCGCCGGGTGATGCCGTCGAGGAAGCAATCGGGCGTCGGCGTGTGCAGGCGGCCGTCGCGCATGAGGAGGAAGATGTTGGCCCCGGTCGCCTCGGCCACGTGGCCGCGCCAGTCCAGCATCAGGGCGTCGTGGTAGCCTTGCGCCTCCATGGCGTGCTTAGAGAGCGTGCAGATCATATAGAGGCCGGTCGCCTTGGCATGCACGGGCGCACACTCCGGCGGCGGCCGCCGCCAGGTCGACGTCTTCATGCGGATGCCCTTGGCAAACGCCTGCTCGTCGAAATAGCTGCCCCAGCGCCAGGCGGCGATGGCAAGGTGAATGCGGCTCTTCTGCGCCGACACGCCCATCATCTCGCTGCCGCGCCAGGCGATCGGCCGGATATAGCCGTCCTCAATGCCGTTTGCCCGGCACACCTCCTCGCAGGCGCGGTTGATGGCGTCGACGCTCCAAGGGATCTCGAAGCCCAGCATGCGGCCGGACGCGACCAGGCGTTCTGAATGTTCGGTCAGCTTGAAGATCGTGCCGCCGTAGGCGCGCTCGCCTTCGAACACCGCCGAGGCATAGTGCAAGCCATGGCTGAGGACGTGCAGCTTGGCCTCCCGCCAGGGCACAAGCGTGCCGTCCTGCCAGATCACACCATCACGATCGTCATAGGCCTGGGTTGCCATCTGCCGTTTCCCCACGCATGCACCGGAGACATTAAAAAGCCGTTTGAGGGCGCTGATTAGGTTTGCTCCCGTAGCACCGCCCGGCATATATGTCAACGTGGCTGACTTAAATCGGCGGGTTCGCGGTGGCCGGCTCTTTAGGGTGCTGCGGGTGAGCGAGCAGGCGTTGCACGAGGCAAGCATACCCAAGTCCGCGCAGGCCGATGGCGGCGCCCGGCGCCCGTCGGCGTTCAGCCCGCGCGAGGTCGAGACGGTCATCGAGCTTCTGTTCTTTGCGTACCGCGACTTCACCGCCGAGGCCGATGCCATGCTGGCCCGCTACGGCTTCGGCCGCGCCCATCACCGCGTCCTCCATTTCGTCGGCCGCCATCCGGGCATCACGGTAAGCGACCTGCTCGGCATCTTGCGCATCACCAAGCAGAGCCTCGCGCCGGTGCTGGCACAAATGATGCGCGAGGGCTTCATCCAGCAGCGGGCCGATCCGGCCGACCGCAGGCGGCGGCGGCTGTACACGACGCCGGAGGCGGCGGCATTGGCCCAGCTGTTGAGCGAACGGCAAGCGGAGCATCTAGCCGCCGTCTTCGCCACCACGGGGCCTGAGGCGGCGCGCGGCTTCCGCGCGGTCCTGCAGGCGATGACCCATCCCGACGACCGCAACCTTTTCGAGATGCCCACCGAGCCGGTCCCCGCCGATGGGCTCTGATCAACCGCATATCCTGGTCGTCGATGATGACGACAAGCTGCGCAAGTTGCTCGCCCGCTATTTGAGCGAACACGGCTACGTGGTGGCGGCTGCGGCGACGGCGGCGGACGCACGGGCCAAGCTCGCGACGTTGGCGTTCGATCTGATCATCCTCGATCTGATGATGCCGGGCGAGAGCGGCCTCGATTTCGCCTCCGAGTTCCGCCGCCGCAGCGACGTGCCGATCTTGATGTTGACGGCGATGGGAGAGCCGGAGGATCGTATCGCCGGCCTCGAGCACGGTGCCGAGGACTATCTCGTCAAACCGTTCGAGCCGCGCGAGCTATTGTTGCGGATCGCCAACATCCTGCGCCGCCTGCCGCGGACGGAAGGGCAGCCGGCGGAGGTGCGGATGGGCGGGGTGGTGTTCGACCTCGACCGCGAGGAGCTGCGTCAGGGCGATCAGATCGTGCGCCTGACTTCGGTCGAAAAGGCGCTTCTTAAGGCTCTCGCCGTGCGTGCCGGCTCTGCGCTGAGCCGCGAGCATCTGAACGAGCTGACCGGCGGTGCCGGCGGCGACCGCGCAGTCGATGTGCAGGTGACCCGGCTGCGCCGCAAGATCGAACCCGACCCGCGCGAGCCGCGCTATCTGCAGACCGTGCGCGGGCGCGGCTACGTTCTGAAACCGGACTGAACGGCGAGCTCAGCCATGTTCAAGTATTTCCTGCCGCGCAGCCTGCTTAGCCGCGCGCTCCTGATCGTTGTCGCGCCTTTGATCACGACCCAGATCCTCGCCGCCTACGTCTTTTTCGAAAGTCACTGGGATCAGATCAGCAAGCTGCTCGCCCGTGCGCTGGCGGGCGAGGCGGCGGTGCTGGTCGATGGCGTGCAGACACTGCCCGATCCGGCCAGCCGGGCATGGCTGCTCGATGTCGCCGCGCCGATGATGGAACTTGTTCCCTCGATTGAACCCGGTGGCATCCTGCCGAATGTGCAGGAGCATCAGCTGCCGATCGAGGGCGAGGTGCGGCGCGCGCTGTTGTACCACAACGTGACCAAGCCGTTCCGGATCGATGCCCGCTCCGATCCGGATAGCGTCGTGCTGGCGGTGCAGATGGCCGATGGCATTCTGCGGATCGAAGCGCCGCGCACACGCCTGATCAGCAAGACGACCTCAATCTTCGTCCTCTGGATGGCCGGAACCTCGCTCCTGCTGGTCGGCGTCGCCGCCATTTTCATGCGCAACCAGATCCGCCCGGTGCGCCGCCTGGCGCGGGTGGCGGAGGCCTTCGGTAAGGGCCGCGACGTTCCCGAGTTCCGGCCGGAAGGCGCGCGCGAGGTCCGCCAAGCCGGGCTCTCCTTCGTTGCCATGCGCAATCGCATCCAGCGCCAGATCAACCAGCGCACGGCGATGCTGGCCGGCGTTTCGCACGACCTGCGCACGCCGCTGACGCGCATGAAGCTGCAGCTCGAAATGATGAAGTCGGGCCAAGCGGTGCGCGAGCTGAAGGAAGACGTCGCCGAGATGGAGCGTATGCTGGAGGCCTATCTGGCCTTCGCCCGCGGCGAAGGCGCCGAACAGCCGGTGGTGAGCGATTTGGGTGCGCTCGTCACCGAGGTGGTCCGCCAAGCTCGGCGCAAGGGCGGCAGCATCGTGCTCAGCGTCGAAGACGGCCTTGTGCTCCCGCTGCGCCCCGGTGCGGTGACACGCTGCGTCACCAATCTTCTCGACAACGCAACGCGCTGTGGAACCAAAGTCACGGTGCAGGCACTGAGGCGCGGCAAGGCCGTCGAGGTGGTGATCGATGACGACGGCCCCGGCATTCCGGCCGATCAGCGCGAAGGGGTGTTCAAGCCGTTCTTCCGTATCGAAGGCTCACGCAACCCCAACACCGGCGGCGTCGGCCTGGGCCTGACGATCGCGCGCGACGTCGCCCGTAGTCATGGCGGAGAGATCTTCCTTGAGGACTCGTCCGCTGGCGGCCTGCGCGCGCGGCTGCGGCTGCCGCTCTAAGCACCAGATTTGCGTTTGCTCGAAGAACGCCGACAGAAACGCAGCGTCTCAAAAACAGAAGCGGCCGCCCAGGTCGGGTGGCCGCATCCAAAGTCAGCAGAGGATGAGGGCAGAAGTCAGCTCTGCTTGTAGTTCAGCGCCAGTTCCTTGATCTCGTCGAGCGTGGCGGAGATCCGGGTGTTGACCGTGCTGGCGGCAGCCTCGTTCGCCTTCGCGACCATCTCGGCGAGCTCGCGCATGTTGCCGATCGCCTTGTCGAACGCCTGCTTCGCGATCTCCAGCTGCTTGGCAGCCATTTCCGGCGGTGAGCCAGCCTTGGCGACGGAATCGACGGCCTTGGAGGCCTCGTTCATCGTCTCCTGCAGGATCTCGGCCTGCCGCTTGGCAACGGCCTGCAAGCCTTCGAAAGCAACGCGATTGGCGCTCGTCAGAGCCTCGAGGTTCTTCTTCTGGCTCTCGACCACCGCCTCGATGTTGACACCCGGAAGGCGGTATTGCTTCATCGCATTACTGAACTCTTCGACCATCTTGGTCGGATTGAAGTCCTTCAGGTACTTCGTAACGTCGAACAAATTCTGGATTCCATTAGCCATTGTAGTTCCTTCCCCAGTCCGCGAACGCGCCGTCCCTCGGGATTAAAGATGACCCTATTATTCGTCAGGCTGATACCGGCGTCAAGGCTTTTTGTGCGGCGCACAAAAAAGACCTTCGGAGGTGCAGCATGGCTATGTGGCCACGCAACATCGGGGGCGCTCGGAGGGTGCCGACGCCGGCAAACAATGATCGCAGCGGTCGATAAGACCGTTCGCAGCGCTGTTTTCGTGACGTAAGTCGTGGGCCGAGGCTGGGACCGGAGCCGGTCCGGGTCAGCTCGCGCCACCCGCGATGCTGTCGGCCGCAGCGCCGTTCGGCGGGAGAGCCGCCCCCGGCGATTCGGTCACGCCGGCATCGCCTGGGGTGTGTGCCAGGAAGGGACACCGGCGTGCGAACCCCTCCGCCTCGCGCAGGCCGCGGTCGACCATGGCCATGGTTCGTGCCATGTCCGGGCTGTCGTCGTTGAGCCAGACCCTGAGCGCGGCGAGGTAGACGAGCGCGATCGCTTTGACGCGCACGAAGCCGACGATCCCTTGCGCTGAAAGGCCGGCCGCTTCAAGAATCCAGGCCACCGAGCGGGCCAGGGCCGGGGCTGCGGCGAGCGCGGCTAGCGGGTCCAGGGGCAGGCCACGCAGGATCGCGACCACGCCGGCGCGATCGGCCTGCAGGGCATCGAAGCGGCGCATCAGGATCTCGAACAGCCGGTCGCGCGGGGAGTCTTCGGCCGCTGCCGGACCATCGAACAGGACCCTGCGGTCGATCCGGCCGATGATACCGTCGAAGAGCGCGCGCTTATCGGGGAACGCCTCATAGGCCGAAACCAGGCTGACGCCCGCGCGCTGTGCGACAGCGGCAAGAGACACCTGCTGCCAGCCGCTTTCCGCGGCGAGGCCGAGCGCGGCCTCGGTCAGGCGCTCCGCATCCGTTTCCAGTCCAACCACGCCTTTCGTTCCTCTCCTGGTCCGGCGCCTCGCTGTCGGGCGGCTCGCTGTCGGGCAGCCCTGGGTCGGACAGTCTTGGGTCGGGCGGTCCTGGCGCCGCCGCTCATGCCAGCTGCCGCGAGCGGGCCGCCGCCGCCTCGACCGCATCGGCCATGAGCGTCCGCAGGCCACCGGGGCCGTCGAGGACGGCAAGCGCCGCCGCGGTGGTACCGCCCGGACTGGTCACCTGTGCGCGCAACCGCGCCGCCGGCTCGGCTGACCGCTCCAACAGCGCGCCGGCGCCGGCAACCGTCTCCCGGGCAAGCCGTTCGGCAAGCGCTGGCGGCAGCCCGGCCTTGACGCCAGCTTCCGCCAGGCACTCGGCGAGCAAGAAGACGTACGCCGGCCCGGAGCCGGAGACTGCCGTCACCGGATCGAGCAGGGCCTCGTCCGCGACCCACTCGACCGCGCCGACCGCAGCCAGCAGCGTGTGCGCCAGCGTCCGCTGGCGTTCGCTCACCCGGGCGTTCGTGCAAGCCACGGTGATCCCGCGATGCAGTTGCGCCGGCATGTTGGGCATCGCGCGGACGATAGCCGCTGCCGGGCCGAGCAATTGTTCGAAAAAGGAAATCGTGCGTCCGGCAGCAATCGAGAGAAACACACAATTCTCAGTCGCTAGCGGGGCATAAAGCGGCACGACGGCGGGCATCGCCTGCGGTTTGACGGCAAAGACGACGACATCGGCCGCGCGGCCGCCATCGACACCGGCCAAGTCGGCGCCGACCGTGACCGGATAGGCCTGCGCCACTAGTGCCGCCTGGGCTGGATCGGGCTCGACGATGCGGATATCGGGCTGGTCGCCACCGGCTCGGCACCAGCCGGCCACCAGCGCCCGGCCCATATGGCCGCAGCCGACCAACAGGACAGACGACCGCTCCGGCATTGCCGCTTAAGCTTCGCCGACGGTATCGATCAGCGCCGCCGCCAGCGCATCGGCCGAGCTGCTGCCACCCCAGATGACCTGCTGGAACGCCGGGTAGAAGCGGTCACACTCGGACAATGCCGTTTCCACCAGATCCTCGATCTGCCCCAGCGTCGGCCCCGCCGTCCCCTTGAGCGGCAGGCCATGCCGGTAGACGAGCAGGCTTTCGTCCTGCCAGATCGCGAAGTGGCCCATCCAGACGCGATCGTTGACCAGCGCCATCAGCTCGTGGACCGCGTTGCGGCGCTCCTTCGGCACCCGGATGTCGAGGCCGAGCATCAGGTGCATCGCGTCCTCGTCTTCGTTCCAGGCACAGTAGAAATCGTAGTCGGTCCACCGGCCCGGCACCTGGACCGCGATCTCCTGGTCGTTGGGCCGGTCAAAGCGCCACTCGTTCGCCGATACGATCTGCTCGACCACATCGAGAGGGCTTGAGTCGCGAACACTCGCCGCGCGGAAGCTTGTCATGCCTCGCCTCGTCTCAGAATCCGTATCAATATGGCGTGGGAGCGATCCATGTGCATTTCCCTGCCCGGTGAGGGGCGATATATAGAGACCATAGGGGAAGCACGTACTAAGCCTAGGTTGCCAGATTGCAACGCCGGCCGCAAGCCGCGAATTGGCCGGCCCCTTGCGTCAGCTGTGGACAAGTGCCGGCCGCGGTTCCCTGGCCGCGCCAACTCAGCCGGGGCCGTCTCGGCCGGGGATAGTTCAGCCGGGGCTGGATGGGACATCGGTTCCGCCCGCGAGGTCGTCGGCGGCCGGTTTCGCCGCTGCCTCCCCGCCGGTCGCGCCCAGTCGGGCCTCAAGCGCTGCGACCCGCTGTTCCAGGCTTTCCTGCGCCGCGCGGGCGTTGGTGGCGAGTGCGCGCACCGCCTCGAATTCGTCCCGGGTGACGAGATCGAGGCTGGCGACGGCGCGCTCGAGCTGCTGCCGGATCATGGCGTCGAGCTCCTGCTTGATACCAACCAGGGCCGATGCCGCGCCGCCTGCCATCTTGGCGAGGTCGTCGAAAAAACGGTTGCTTGTCTGCATGCCTCCTCCGCTGCGGGCCACCGGCACGCCGGCCTACCACCACGCGGCGCCGTCCTTAGTGAGCGCCCGCACGCCCGCACACCCCTTTTAAGGCCATCCGCGCCCGACCCGCAACCCGCGTCCGCTTGCTCAGCCTCGATGGCGAGCCTATAAGGGCGCGGCGCTGCCATTCCGGCGCTCGCAGCGGCTACAGCCCGCGCGGACCAAAGGCGTTCCCCAGCCGAGAGCGGATGCCCTGAACGATGCTTGTCATCCCTTACCCGGTCATCGACCCGGTGGCTGTGCAGATCGGGCCGATCGCGATCCGCTGGTATGCGCTCGCCTATCTCACCGGCCTGATCGGCGGCTGGCTGTACGCCCGCTGGCTGTGCCGGCGGCCGCCGGCGCTGGTGACGCCGCTTCACATCGATGACTTCCTGACCTGGGCGACGCTGGGGGTCGTGCTGGGTGGCCGGCTCGGCTTCGTGCTTTTCGTCCGGCCGGGCTATTTTTTCGACAACCCGCTGGCGGCGCTCAAGATCTGGCAGGGCGGGATGTCCTTCCACGGCGGCCTTATGGGCGTGATCGTCGCCGGGCTGATCTTCTGCCGCCGGTTCCGGCTGCCGTTTTTCGCCTTCGCCGACATCTTGGCGTGCGCGGCGCCGATCGGCCTCGGGTTGGGCCGGATCGCCAACTTCATCAACAACGAGCTGGTCGGCCGGGTCGCCACGGTGCCGTGGGCGATCGTCTACCCGGGCTGGGGACCGCACCCGCGCCATCCGAGCCAGCTCTACGAGGCCGGCATGGAGGGCGTGGTCCTGTTCGTCCTCCTGTTCGTGCTCGCGCTCAACGAACCTGTGCGCCGGCGCCTGGGCCTCCTGTCCGGGATCTTCCTTCTCGGTTACGGCACCTTCCGCACCATTGCCGAGCGGTTCCGCGAGATGGACGCCTGGATCGGCATCCTGGGGCCGAGCCTGACGCTGGGCCAGCTGTTGAGCCTGCCGATGATCGCGGCCGGGCTGTTCCTGATCTATCGCGCGCTCCGGCGCCCGCCGGCAGGCACCAGCCCGCGGTGAACCCGCTTCACGCAAGCCTCGTCGCCCGGATCCGGGCCGGCGGGCCGATCAGCGTCGAGGCGTTCGTGGAAGCGGCGCTCTACGACCGCGATCACGGCTACTACCGCACGCAAGGAGCGATCGGCGCGGCCTCAGACTTCATCACCGCGCCGGAGGTGAGCCAGGTGTTCGGCGAGGCGGTGGGTGCGTGGATCGCCGCCACCTGGCGGGCGCTAGCAGCCCCCGATCCGGTGCAGCTGGTCGAGTTCGGCCCCGGCCGCGGCACCTTGCTCGCCGATGCGCTGCGGACGCTCAGCCGGCTCCAGCCGGACCTCGCTGCCGCCCTGCGGCTGCACCTGATCGAGACCAGTCCGCTGCTCGCGGCGATGCAGCGCCGGGCACTGGCGGACATCGCGCTCGCCGCGCCGCCGGTCTGGCACGAGCGCCTCGACGGCGTCCCGGACGGGCCGATGATCGCGCTCGCGAACGAGTTCTTCGACGCCCTGCCGATCCGCCAGTTTGTCCGCGTGGGCGACAACTGGCACGAGCGGCGGGTCGGGCTGGCGGCAGACGGCCAGGCGCTCGTGTTCGTCGCCGGTCCGCTCGCGGAGCTGCCGGCAGGGCTTGCGGATGCGGCTGAAGGGGCGGCCGAAGACGAGATCGTCGAGACCTGCCCGGCCGGTGAGGAACTGGCGGCGGCGCTGGCTTCACGCCTGGCTGCGGCCGGCGGTGCAGCGCTCGTCATCGACTACGGCCACGCCCGTGCGGCGCCGGGTGACACCCTGCAGGCGGTGCGCGGGCACCGGTTCGCCACGGTGCTGGAGCGGCCGGGGGAGACGGACTTGAGCCACCACGTCGACTTCCAGGCGCTCGCGGCGGCGGCGCAAGGCGCGGGGCCCCAAGCGGCAGGGGTAACCACGCACGGGCCGATCCCGCAAGGGCTGTTCCTGGGCCGGCTTGGTGCCGGGGAGCGCGCCGAAGCCCTGGCCAAAGCCGCAACCGACCCGGCGCAGGCGCAAGCGATCGTCGGCGCCGTCCGCAGGCTCCTGCATCCGGGCCGGATGGGCCTGTTGTTCAAGGCGTTCGCGATTGCAGGGCCGGGCCTCGGGCCGCTGCCGGGGTTTGCCCCCTCGGCGCGCGGCCAGCGGCGGGAATGACGACGTTCGCCCCAGTTCACGCGCGGCGCCGCATCATCGCGCGGCCGTGTCGTCCGGCCAAGGTCCTGGAATTCCAGGAGACCGAGGCCGGCAGCGGTCCGTGTCGTCAGGTGTGGGCAGGCGTCGTCGGCCGGCGGGCGTCGTTGGCGTGCAGCCAGCCGGGGCGCGGCTCAGCCGAAGTCAGCCGAAGAAGTCGTAATCGAAGTAATCGGGCAGACGAACGTCGGCCGGCTTGACCGGCTCATCAAGATAGAAGCACAAGGAGATGCCGTTGCGAGCCGAAAGGATGGTCCGCGCGGCCGCTTTCGGAATCGGAATGTGGCGATTGATGCAATAGCGAATAAGGGCAGCGCCGAGATATTCGACCTCGACATTTATGACTTGCAAGACATTGGCGCCGCGCTCGCTGCAGGCGATTTCGACAACGCCAGTCGAGACTGTTTCGCTATTGATGGAAACGATCTCTTTGCCGGCAAGCATCTTTTTCCCGCGACGATCGTAATCCGTCATGATCGTCCTGATCTCGTCCGTTGAAAAAGTAATTTTACGAAATTCCGTCGGCATTGTTTCTCTCCGGGCCAGCTGCACCCGCGATTATTCCGCCAAGCCGTAAACAAAGCCTTAACCGGCGAAACCGGGCGCCAGGATCGTGTCCCTGTCGTCCGCGCCCCTTCACCGTGCCGAAGGAGATCGGTATCGTTTTCCCGGAACCGGATGTGCCCAGAACCCGATGTGCCCAGGACCGGATGTGCCCAGAACCCGATGCCGCCCGAACTTGCCTTTGTCGGCCCGCCCGTCACCGCTCAGCGCGCGGAACCGTGTGCAGCGAAAACCTCCTTGGCCGCAAAAAGTCCGTTCAGCGCTGTCGGAAATCCGGAATAGATCGCCATCTGCATGATGATTTCGGTGATTTCCGCCCGGCTCAGGCCGACGTTCAGCCCGGCGTGGATATGCACCTTGAGCTGCGGCGCGCAATGCCCCAACGCGGTCAGCGCCGCAATCGTTGCGATTTCACGCTCGCGCAGGCCGAGGCCGGGCCGGGTGTAGATGTCTCCGAAGGGAAATTCGATCAGAAGCCGCGCGAAGTCGGGCGCGATGTCAGCCAGCGCGTCGATCACGTTCTGGCCGGCTTGGCCGTCGATCTCCGCGAGCGCGCGCGTGCCCTTATCGAAGCGGCTTTCGGAGCTGGTTCGGGAGTGTGTCGTCATCTTTCGCCTCGTTGGTCAGGTTGCTGGCGTAGCCAGTGATCTTGGTGTCGAGCACGGCGAGGCAGCTTTGCAGCGCGGCGACATGGGCGCGGACGCGGTCACGATGCGCAACCAGCAGGTCGTGGCGTTCCCGCTCGGTGGCAGGACCCGCCGCTCGCATCGCGGCATAGCGCAACATGTCGCGGATCGGCATTCCGGTCGTCTTGAGACGGCCGAGAAATTCGAGCCAGACGAGGGTCGAGGCGTCGTAGTCGCGCCTGCCACCGCCATCGCGATCGGCTCGGGGCAGCAGCCCGATCCGCTCATAGTATCGGATGGTGTGGGCCGAAATCTCCGCGCGTCTCGCCAGTTCCCCGATCTTCATTGCGCTCGCTCTTCTCACGACGCGAATAGGTCTACGAGTTTGAGCGCACTCTAAGTCAAGAGCAAATCGACGTTTTTTTCGCTGCTCGCGATGCCTGTCCCTGCTGTCCCGTTGAATGCCAGCAAGCACGCGAAGAAGTGTCGATCCGAGGACCAATCGGACGCCTCGAAGCCGTGTAGTCGTGTAGGTCGGATTAGCCTTGCGTAATCCGACGGATGTTTCTGCTATCGTATCCAAAGCGACCAAGACTCGGAGGTCGGATGAGCCCTCAGGCGTCATCCGACGGCTGTGGGCGCCGATTACCGTCCCCGAGGTGATCCCTGAGCCATGCCGGATTTCCGTCGATTGCGCGTGCCGGGCGGCTGCTTCTTCTTCACCGTCAACCTCCTGGAGCGGCCCTCGCACGTCCGCCGCGCGGATCACGGGCGTGGCATCTGGCAACGCCGCTTTTCGGGAGCACGCCATCCGCGACGACGCGGATTATGCTGCCCACATGGATTATGTCCACTTCAACCCCGTGATGCACGGCCTGGCCGCGGCGGCGGCGGATTGGCCGTGCTCGACCTTCAAGGCGTGCGTCGCACGCGGGTTGTACCCGGAGACTTGGGGCGGCGATGGGTAGCGGACGTGGACGCTGGCGAACCCGGCCGATAGCATCATCCGTCGGATTACGCTCCGCTAACCCGTCTTATTCATGACGCCGGCTGGGCGCTGGGTTTTCGATGCGAGCTGGCTGATGGGACGAGCCTGGCCTTTCGGGTTTTTTCCCGTTGTCGTTCGACT
>UXAT02000004.1 GCA_900609035.2 Candidatus Defluviicoccus seviourii
CGTCCGCTCCGTCTGCCACGACGAAACGGTATCAGCTTCCACTCAAGCCCGTGGTCTCAAAATCCGAGACCACTTCTATGCTTGGCGACACTGGCATTGGAAAAGCGGCAAAAATTATAAACGTGTGTCGGATAGAGGAAAGACCCAGCCTCGACGACGAGAATGCGTTTATCGTTGCCGCGCCGGTCAGCCAAGTCATCAGCAAGGACACCACCGCCGACGCCAGAACCAACGATGATAATATCGAAATCGTTGCGCGGACTGATGTACTCCAGGAACAACCGTTGCTGCGCTGCGCCGGTGCCGGAAACAAAATTGGCATACGTTGAAGCACTGAAAGTCACGATCGCCTCCCATGATGTGCCATTCTTGAAGCAAGATGATTTTTCGCAACTCTACCATAGCTGGCATGCTTTCGCAATCCGCGGCGGTTCTGGTGCCTTAACAGCACATTACCGATGTTGTTATTAGCTCCTAAGTTTGCCCGCCGATTGCCCCCCCCACCCCAGTGCCGATTGCGGTCGCGCCCGACGCTGGCGCCGCCGCGGCCTGCCTTGCAGGATCGCAGGGGCGTGCGTATGGTGGGCGAAGGAGGAGGCCGGCGGCGGGAGAGTGAACTCGCGTCTGGTCTCCGGCGACCGATGATGAAGCAGGAACGACGCGTGAGCGGCCCCATCCCCCTTTCCGACAACGCCTATTCACGGACGACGCGCTCGATTACGGTGAGCGTGCAGCCGCTCTTCCTCGAAGACGAGTCGGCGCCGGCTTCACACCGTTACGTCTGGGCCTACCACGTGCGGATCGAGAACACCGGCGGCGAGACCGTGCAACTCTTGAAGCGCACCTGGCAGATCACCGACAGCACCGGCCGCGTCCAGGACGTGCACGGTGACGGCGTCATCGGCAAGCAACCGGTGCTCACGCCGGGCGGCGTGTTCGAGTACACGAGCGCCGCCCCGTTGACGACTCCGTCCGGCATCATGGTCGGCTTCTATCACATGGTGACCGAATCGGGCGAAGCGTTCGACGTCGACATCCCCGCCTTCTCGCTCGACAGCCCCTACGCGCAGGCGATGCTGCATTGACCAAGGCGCCGCGGCCGCGGGCTCGCCGACAGCCCGCGTTTGCGGCCATGATGTGGCAAATTGCAGGCACAGCGGCCAAAATTCGCGGCCGCCCGGCTGCCTTTACCACAATTTAACCTCATTCATGTACTGTTCTTCAGCGTCCAGTGTGTTAACCATGCTTCACGCTTCCGTTATCTTCCATGAAGCCCAACGAATTCTTTGACGGCGCCGCAGCCTCCCGCTAATCGTCCGTCAGCGTCAAGGGGACCGCAACAGCGGTGCGCGCGGCCGGCGGAACAGGATTGGATCATGCTCGCCAAGTGTCTTAACAAGGTCTTCGCGCTTGATTGCCGGTCAACCGGTATCGAGCACGGTATTATCATCGGCTTGATCGCCGCCGGCTTGATCGCCTCGGTGCTGGCGCTCAGCCATCCACTGCCTGAATTGTTCACGCCGTTCGCCGACGTTGCCGCCAACTCGGTCGTCAGCGCGGATACCAACACGAGCGCGGCGACCCGCTGACGCGGGCGGCACGCACCCTCATTCCCGCATCCCCAAGACCGTATAGATCGCTTCCAGCAGCTTGAGACCGTCGAAGAGATCGGTCGGCTTCGGCTGGGCGTGATCCAGGCTATCGATCAGCAAGACGCGCGCCCGGCCCGGGGGTAGTGCGGCGGCCAATGCAAGCGCGTGCGTCTCCGGGATGATGCGGTCGTTGCGGTCGTGCACGATGACGAAATCGACCGCCAGTCGGCTGAGGTCGTGCCGCTTCAGATCGAGGCGGTCGATCTCGGAAGTCATCGCCGGCGGCAGCGCGGCCAAGAGCGCCGGTGCCCGCTCCGGATCGTCGTTGATCAACAGCCGGTAGACCGCTTGGCCTTCGGCGCCGAGGCCCGCCGCCAGATCGTCGACCGGCGCCGTGGCGTCCTCGAGCCGCCGCCGCGCCATTTCGGTCAGAAGCACGCGATCGTTGATGTCGGCCACGCGCGGGGCATTCGAGAGGATGAAGATCCACTTGCCGTAGTGCTTCGGTGGCCGGCGTCGCCAGCCGGTCCCCTCGGCATCGCGGTAGGCACCCGTGGTGACGAAGGTGACGAGATCGGCGAGATCGTAGTAGCCGCCTATGGTCATGGCGAAGCGGACATGACCTTCCGTCTCGGGGTCCTGCAGCGCGAGAACGGCGGGGCCGACCCCGAACGAGACGGCGGCGATGCCGACGGGCTTGCCGTCACGCAGCGCCGTCAAGTGGACGATCGCGTCGGCGATCGGCCGCGCATCGTCGGCCGTGACGGTGAGCGCCCGCATGCGCTCAAGCTCCGGCACCAGAACGGTGAAGCGCGCCCGTGCAAGTGTCATCGCAAATGCAACCAGCCGCGCGTCGTCGCGCCCCTTGGGCGTCAACCCCGGCACCAGGACGATGCCACCCTGCGCCGGCTCACCGGGCTGGTAGAGATCCGCCTGCCAGGTGTTGTCGTTGGCAGCGTAGGTGATCGCGGTCCGCTGCGGCGCGGGCGTTGCCGCCTTCAGCCGGCTCGGGCCATCGCCGGCTTCGATGTCGGCGAGAACGCGGACCGATTCCTGCAGGCGCGAAGGCAAACAGGCCGCCGCTGCCAACCCAACGACGACGACAGCCGCCAGTACCGCGACCCGACGTAAGCCTCGCACGGACGACCACTGAAAATCGTGTGCGCCCTACAGCACCCACTCGGACAGATACTGCTGGATCGCGCGCTCCATCTCGGTATCGAAGCTGTCCATCGCCAGCTTGGTCAGCTCTGCCCAGAAGAGCTGCTTCTCGTCTGCGGTGAGTCCCTCCTCCATTTCCCGCGACTTGGTTACCCGCGTCGAGGCGAGGCGGACGCGCTTGCCGCTTTCGTCCAGGATCTCCAGCTGCGCCTCAAGCGTGATGGTCAGCTTCTCCTCGGACTCGATGCGGAAGGCGCCGACGAAGCCCTTGGTAACGGGCATCGGCTGCGCCGTGACCGGCGCGCTCAGCACCGTGAACAGGGCTGTGCCGGAAGTGCCGATGGTGCGCAGGCGCTCGTGCGCCCAGCGCTCGACGATCGTTGCGGGCGGTATCGCGAAACGATGCTCGACGTTCGGCGGCTGCCCCGGCGCCTGGTAGCTTGATTGGACGACAAGCGAACGCACGTTCAGCGAAATCGGCGACTTGTGCGCATAGGTGATCTCCGGCCGCGGCGTGGTCTGATAGGCTGCACAGGCGGCAAGGAACAAGACGCACACCATCGCCGGCAGGGTTCGGGCAAATCGTCTCATGACCTCGGGCGTCCCACTCAACGAAATAATAATGAATGCGACCGCGGCAATCTCATGCCGGCGGCAGCGCCGCAGCGTCTGGCCGACGCTTCTCCGAATGTAGAGTATTCTTCCGGCCAATGCACCAAGATATGGACGGAACGTTCGCTTCCCGCGGAGCAACGCCCGCGCGCACGGAGGATCGCTTGCCGCACCCGCTGTGACGCATGCGGTTTAGCAAGTGCAATCGGCCGCCGTGAGGTTTACAATCCCGACGCTTGAAAGGGTCTTTTTCGACGGACGGCCAATGCCAACGAATGAAGCTCGACCAGCGGAGGAACGTGAGAATTCTGCTTCGACATGGCGCCAGTGGCTGCAGCCGGAGTGGATCGCCCGGCGCCTGAAGGAGCGCTCCGACAGCGAGCACGAGCAAGCCGCAATCCGGATAGCAATCGTCGGCACCCTGTTCGCCTACCTGGCCTTTGTCGGCTTGATGGCAGAAGCCCACTCCCGCGAGGTCGAACTCGGCGCCATGCTTTCGGGCGGGTATCTCGCGGTTTCGATCGGATACCTGGTGCTGATCATTGTCATGCCGCAGGAGTCGCCGGGTCGGCGGCTTACTGCCATGGTCACCGACTTCGCGCTGACATCCGCCTTCATGTACTTTGGCGGCAAGGCAGCGGCGCCATTCTATCCGATCTACCTCTGGGTCGCGCTCGGCAACGGCTTCCGCTTCGGCCTGCCGTATCTCGCGGCGTCCGTGTCCGCGGCGGTCACCGGCTTCTTTATGGTGATCCTCAGCAGCCCCTTCTGGCAGGAGCAGCAGGCGCTCGGTATCGGCCTTCTGATCGCGCTCATCCTCATTCCCGCCTATTCGGCGAGCCTGATCCGCAAGCTGACGGAAGCGAAGGCGCAGGCGGAGGCGGCAAACACAGCGAAAAGCCAGTTCCTCGCCAATATGAGCCACGAGTTGCGCACGCCGCTCAACGCCATCATCGGCATGAGCGATCTGTTGCAGCGCACGCGTCTCGACACCGACCAGCGCGAGATGACAAAGACCGTGCGTGCGTCGGGCAGCCAGCTCCTGGCGCTGATCGACGACATTCTCGATCTGTCGCGCATTGAGGCCAGCAAGCTGCCGATCATCGCGGTCGAGTTCGATCTGCACCGGGAACTCGCGGATCTCGCCGTCCTGTTCCGGCCGCAGGCCGAACGCAAGCGACTTCGCTGGGGCATTCACATCGCATCCGATGTGCCGATTGCCGTGCATGGTGACGGCCGGCGGCTGCGCCAAGTCCTCATCAATCTGATGGCAAACGCGCTCAAGTTCACCGACGCGGGCCATGTTTTCGTCAGTGTCTCGACTGTGCCGAGCCCGGCCGTCGGCGTCGCGATGGTCCGCTTCGAGGTCTGTGATACCGGCATCGGCATCGATCAAGCCCAACAGGCGCGTATTTTCGATCGCTTCACGCAGGCCGAGGAGGGCATCAACCGGCGCTATGGCGGCTCAGGGCTGGGCCTCGCGATCACCCGTAATCTTGTTGAGCTCCTGAACGGATCGCTCTCGCTGGTGAGCGCGCCCGGCTGCGGCAGCACATTCGCCGTCGAGGTGCCGCTGCGAGTCGTGGAGGCCGCCGCCGCGGGGCAGACCGTTTCACTGCCGAACGCCGTTGTGATCCGCTCGGCCAGCGCATCTGTTCGGGAGAGCCTCGAACGCATGGCGGCTGAACTCGGCATCCGCGTCGCCGCAGCGCCCGACGACGCCGGCGCAGTCGAGGGCGTCGTTCTGCTCGATGCGGCCGACACTGACGGCAGCCACGAAGCGACGGGTTCGTTCTGCCCGATCGGCCGTGCGCCAACCGTGCGTATTGTCAGTGGCGAAGATGGGGCGGCTACGCCGATCGGTTTCTGCGCCTCCCTGCGCCTGCCGTGCGATCGACAAGCGCTGGCGCGCGTTCTCCACTTTGCCGACGCCCTGACTCCCGACGCAGGCGCAGCCGACGCCTCGTTGGCCGGTGTGACGGCGGCTGGAGGGAGCCCTGCAAGCCCGCCGCTCTCGGTCCTCATCGCCGAAGACAACCCCGTCAACCAGAAGGTCACGCGGCGCATCCTCGAATACGCCGGACACACCGTCACGGTGGTGGCCGACGGCGAAGCAGCCCTGGACAAGCTGCAAGAGGAGCAGTTCGATCTTGTCATCGTCGACCTCAACATGCCGAAGGTTAGTGGCCTCGAGGTCATCAAGCTGCACCGTATGGCGACGCTGGGCGAGCGCCGCACGCCTGTCATCGTGCTCAGTGCCGACGCCATGCCGGAGACTGCGCGCGCATGCACTGAGGCGGGGGCCGATGCCTACCTGACCAAACCGGTCGAGCCACGGCGCCTTCTGGATGCGATCACCCGCCTGGCGACCGCGGAGGCGCCAGCGTGCCCGCGCGCCGGAGACGAGGGCACCAGAGAAGCGATCGACGCCAACGACACCGATGCGACCGACCGGAACCGGGTGATGCCGATCTCCGCCCATCCGCGCTACCGAGGTGAGGCCTACCCTGCCGTCAATTGGTCTGTCGTCGGGAGTTTGAAACAGTTCGGCGGCGAGCAGTTCGTCGCTGAGACAGTCGCCGAGTATCTCAGCAATGCGGATGCGCTCATCAGTGCGATCCAGGAAGCCGCACTGCAATGCGACGTCGTTTCGTTCCGCGATCAGGTACACGCGCTGCGCGGCACGTCGGGGAACGTCGGGGCTGAAGCGCTGTGGCGGCTTTGTCGCAGCGTCAGCGGCATGACCCTCGAGCGGCTGCGCGAGGAAGGCGGCGAGTTCAGCACTCGGCTCCAGCACGAACTAATCCGCTTCCGCCAGGAGCACGCCGGCGCCACCACTGCACGCCAGCAAAGCAGCCCCTCTCTCGGAACCCCCTCTTAAGAAGCCCCTGTTAACCCCTAATAGGAACGCGGGCGGTTAGGGCTGACGCCAGATCAAGGCGGCAGGCAGGAAGAGAGACATCCGCGCTCGGCCTCAACCATCTCTCGCTTACTCCGATGCTGGGGGAGGGTTTATGCGCCGATCCGCAGTCACGGCGTCACGATTGCTCACGAAGCCTCGCTCATGCGGCTTCCGGTTCCGGTGCTGGCAGCGGCCACCCGTTGCCAGCGGCGATCTTGCGCCTTGGCGAGGTGACTCATTTTGCGCAACTCGGACCCGCTCAACTGCAACGCCGCATCAACCCACAGATCGGCGATGTCGACGAGTTCCTTGAGCGTCACCGGCTGCAGCATCTTGCGTGCCTGCAACAGCGCCTGCCGGGAGCCACGCGCCCGATCAAACTTGCGGATGAAATCGCGCGCCGCCTGCAGGCCCTGTCCGTCCTCGGTCAGTTCATCGACGACGCCCATCGCGTGCAGTTCCTCGGCCTTGTAAATCCTGCCGCTGAGGATGATGCGTTCGGCACGAATCGGATCGAGCCGGCGGGCGAGGAAACTGTAGGCCCCCATCCCCGGGAACATGCCAAACAGCACTTCTGGCAGCCCGAAGCTGGCACCCCGTTCGGCGATGATGACGTCGTGCGCCAACGCCGCCTCGAAGCCGCCGCCAAGTGCATCGCCCTGGACGACCGCAATCGTGCAGATCGGCAACTCCAGGCTGACGGCTCGCCGATGCTGGCCCGCGGCGCAAACGCGGGCGTACCACTGCAACCGCGCCCGGTCGCCGGCTGCAATCAGCTCGATGAAGTGCGGCAGGTCGCCGCCGAGGTTGAAGATGCCAGGCATCTTCGATGCCAGAACCAAGTAGCGGATGGCCTCATCTGCGTCGGCGCCAGCACCACGATGCGAGTGCTCTACCAAGTCGAGCGCTGCCGTCATGTCGCGCAACAGACCCGGCGTGAAACTGGGCCGACCGGTCGGTTTCATGAACTGCCAAAGGGTTCTGGTCTCCGCTTCGTGTTGAACGTCAAGCTCATCCAGGCGCGGCAGGGTCGGGCACGGAACTGCCGAATTCCGTGTCGTCCGGCGGCCGATGACATCGGCAAGCGACGTGTTTTGTGCAATTCGCGTGACGTCGCAGCCAACGGTTGGTATCTTCTTAACATCTTCAACGAGGCTGGGAATGATCTGGTGGGCCAGCATATTTGACATATTCTTTCTCCTTTACCTTGCGGCAGTCGCCGTAGTTCCCCCAAAGATAGAGGCATTGACGGCATATTTTACTCAAAATGGTTTGAATAGCGACAGGGCTTCTTCTTAGGAGAGCTACAAGACAAGCGATTCAATTATAGCGGACAATTTCGCCGATTTTTGCTTCGTATCGTTGCTAATTGCCTAGCGTCATTGGAGAAAGGCAAATGTTGCCGGCTTCGCATCGCGTTGTGCGCCATGCCAGCAACTTGCTATAATCATTGCCAAAGCGGGCGCGGCCGGTGGGTCACTGAGCGGTTGCGTTTCGCGGATGGGGCGAAGGTGGGGCAGAGAGCGCGTATGACGTCCGTGGTGATCGTTGATGACCAAGCCGTCAATCTGAAGATCCTCTGCCGCTTTGCGCAGTCGCTCGAATCTGGCATCGACGTAAAAGCCTTCGGCGATCCCGCGCAGGCGTTGACGGCTGTTGGTCAGGGCAACATCGACCTGATCGTAAGCGACTACGTCATGCCCGGCCTCAACGGCGCCGAGTTCATCCGCCGCTGCCGCCAGCTGACCCGCGACGACGAGTTGCCGATCATCGTCGTCACCGCCTTCGAGGACCGTGAATATCGCTACCGGGCGCTCGAAGCCGGCGCCAGCGACTTCCTGTTGAGCCCTGTCGATGGCCAGGAGTTCTGCACGCGGGCGCGCAACCTGTTGTCCTTGTGGCGGCACCGGCAGATGCTGCGCCAGCGCGCGAACACCCTGGAGAGCGAGCTCGCAAGCGCGCTCCGCCAGCATGCGGAGGAGATCCGCCTGCGCGAAGAGCATCTGCGCCGCGTCGTGAACACGGTACCGGCGCTGATCCGATCCTGTGATCCTGCCGGCCGCATGGTGCTGATCAACAGCTGCCACCAAAAGTATTTCGACCTCGATGGCGGCGCTGACCGCGGTGCGACGCGGGAGGCTCTGCTCGGCGAGGACTATGCACGCAAGGACCGCCAGCTCGACGACGAGGTGCTCAAGACCGGCGCCATGGTTGTCGGCATCGAGGAAACCGTTCACGACCGCAACGGCCGAGAACGCGTTCTGTTGACGACAAAGGCCCCCTTGCGCCTCGGCGAAGGGGATATCGGTGAGATTGTCACCGTCTCGCTCGACATCACGAATCGCAAACGGGTCGAGCGCCAAGTGCGCGAGAGCGAGAATCGTTTCCGCAGTCTGGTCGAGGGATCGGTTCTGGGCATCGTTATCGAACAAGGCGACGCGCCGGTCTTCGCGAACAGCACGGCCGCCCGCATCTTTGGCTACCTGGAGCCGGACGGCATCCTTGCGCTGAAGAGCTTCGAATCCTTGTTCGCGCCGAACGAGGGGCGACGGATCCGAAGGCTCAAGCGTTCAGGCGTGTGGAGTCACACGCCAGCCGAGCCGCGCGAGTTCCAGGGGTTGCGCAAGGACGAAGGCAGCCTGATCTGGGTCGAACTTCTGACCCAGGAGGTGCGCTGGCGGGGAGCGCCCGCATACCTCTCGACCGTTGCCGATATCAGCCTGCGCAAGGCCTACGAGGAGCGGCTGCACCGGCAGGCGAACATCGACGAGGTGACGGCACTGCCAAACCGCACCCTCGCTCTCGACCGCTTGCGCCGCGCCGTGGTCGGCGCGGTGCGCCACCGCCACAAGGGGGGCGTGCTGTTCATCGACCTTGATCACTTCAAGAAGGTTAACGACACCTGGGGGCATGCGATCGGTGACGAGCTGTTGCGCCTAGCCGCCGGCCGGCTGCGCGAATGCGTCCGCGCCGAGGACACTGTCGCCCGCCTGGGCGGCGACGAATTCATTATCATCTTGCCTGATATCCCCGACGCGTCGCACGCAGCACCCGTCATCCGCAAGATCCTAACTGCCTTCTCCGAGCCCTTCGTCTTGGACCGGCATCAGGTGTTCGTCACTTCGAGCATCGGTGTTGCCATCTTCCCGGATGACAGCGATGAGCCGGCGAGCCTGATCCAGAACGCCGATGCGGCGATGTACCTTGCCAAGCAGAAGGGGCGGAACACCTTCCACTACTTCACGCCACAGGTGAACGAGCACGCGATCGAGCGGATGCGGATTGAGGGCCAGCTCTTGCACGCGGTCAGCCGCAATGAGTTCGTGCTGCACTATCAGCCGATCATCGACCTCGCCAGCGGCCTCTTGTTCGGCGCCGAAGCCCTGTTGCGTTGGCACAATGCCGAGCTTGGCTCGCTCGATCCGGAAGTCTTTGTGCCGGTGGCAGAGGACACCGGTCTGATCGTGCCGATCGGCCAGTGGGTTCTCGATCAGGCCTGTAAGGAACTGCGTCGCTTCCATAACACCGGCCTTCCCCATCTGTGTGTCTCGGTCAACGTGTCACTGCGCCAGCTGCGGGGGGTGGAATTGATCGGCACGGTCGCAGATGTCCTTAAGCGCCACGGCACACCAGCGGCGCGGATCGAGCTTGAGATTACCGAAGGCTGCCTGATGCACGATATCACCCAGGTCGGCCGGCAGCTGCAGGCCCTGCACGGCCTCGGCGTGCGTCTCGGTCTCGACGATTTCGGGACCGGATTCTCCTGCTTGAGCCACCTCAAGATGTTGCCGGTCGATACCGCCAAAATCGACAAGTCGTTCATCAAGAACGCGTCTGACAACCCCGGCGATGCAAGTATCGTCGAGGCCATCATCGCGATGGCACACAGCCTTGGCATTCGCGTCGTCGCCGAGGGGGTCGAGAACGGGGCGCAGCTCAGCTTCCTCGCGCAGCGGCACTGCGACTGTGTGCAGGGGAACTATTTTAGCGTCCCGCTCCCGGCCGATGAGTTCATCGCCTGGGCACGTGCATGGTCGCCACGCGTCAGCGCCCCCGCCGCACCGTCCGGCCGCGCGGACACCTCGCTCAGCGACTGTCCCGCGGCGTCTTCAGGGTCTTGACCAGCGCTGCAAGGACATCGCGGATCTGCTGTTCGTCGACCCCCATCAGGATCGCATCCTCAAAGGCGTCCTGGCAGACTTGGCGCACCTCGTCGAGATTCTCTTGCAGTACGCTGAGCTTCTCCTCGCACGAGACCGGTGCACCGTCGCTTTGGCGCCAGATCACCGCCGTCGTGCCGTCTCCCGATTCGGGTGGCGGTCCACGCATGCCGTCTGCCGATTCTCCCGCCATTTGCGACCGCAGCCGCGCTCAACGCCACTGCAGCGGGGCTCCAAGGCAAAAGGTCGCATTGGCGGCGCCCAACATCAAGCGTCAAAGCAACTCGGGGCATAGGCGCTGCTGCGGACTGCGTTCGCAGGTAGCGTCCTGGCCGCGACACGCCGGCCGAGGGGAACCGTAAGCCTTGTTTTTTCGTGCACCTGGCGCAACCTGCGACTAAAATCGGATTCTGCACTTGACAGATTTGCCAAGAGGTCGCGCGCCATGGGCAAGAGTTTTAAGGAGATTGCCGAGAACATCCAAGAGCGGATCAGGCAAGTCGCCTATATGATGTGGGAATCGGCGGGCCGGCAACATGGCATGGCTATGGAATATTGGCTCGCGGCGGAGACCGACGTGCTGAAAACGATGCAGGCCGCCGCCGAGCGCCTGATGCCGAGCGAGGCAAAGGAAAAACCGAAGCCGGCAGCACCGGTCGCCCAGCCACTCGCAGAGCCGGTTGCGGCAGCCCCGGCGCCGGCAGTTAAACCGGAGACTGCGAAACCGGAGATTGCGAAACCGGAAACTGCCAAACCGGAAACCGCGAAGCCACAAGCTGCAAAACCGGAACCTGCGAAACCGCAAGCCACCAAGCCGGCGCCGCGCAAGACCAGCAGCCGCGCAAAGGCCAAGCCGTAAGGCCAAGCGGTACGGCGCAGCGGCGGTTTTCAGGCGGACTGGGGCTCGGTCGCGCGGCGGCGGGCGAGGTCCTGCAGGATGCGCCGCTTTTCACGTGCGTTGGCATCGCGCCAGCGGGCAATCTCATGGCGCGTTCGCAGGCAGCCCTCGCACAGTCCGCTCGCTGGCACGATGCGGCAGACGCCGATGCAGGGCGACGGAACCTCGGAGACTGGCGTTCGCTGGGTTGGCACGCGCTAGAACCGCTTGTCTCACCAATGGAGCTTCAGGTTGTCAACGCTTCTCGCAAGCTTGGCGCCTGTAAACAACCCAAGCTTCCGCTCCGGGGCGGGCTCCGAGGGGCGCTTCAATAGCCAGCCTTCCAGCCGGCGCCATGAGCCATGCGGCCTAGCGCGAGTAGTATTCGACGACGAGGTTGGGCTCCATCTGCACCGGATAGGGCACGTCGGCGAGCTTAGGCGTGCGCACGAGGGTGACGCGCAGCTTGTCGCCGTCGACACCGATATAATCCGGCACGTCCCGCTCCGCTTGCTGGTTTGCCTCCAAGATGACCGCAAACTGTTTGGCCCGGTCGGTCGGCTCGATCACGTCGCCTTCCTTCACCAGGTAGGACGGGATGGTGACCCGGCGGCCGTTGACGGTGATCAGCCCGTGGTTGACGAATTGCCGGGCGGCGAACACGGTTGGCGCAAACTTAGCGCGGTAGACGACGGCGTCGAGGCGGCGCTCCAGAAGGCCGATCAGATTCTCCGACGTGTCACCACGCCGCCGCACGGCCTCCTCGTAGTAGCGATAGAACTGGCTCTCGCTGACATTGCCGTAATAGCCCTTGAGCTTCTGCTTGGCCATCAACTGCAAGCCATAGTCGGTCGGCTTGCGCTTCCGTTGACCATGCTCGCCGGGGCCGTAGTCGCGGGCGTTGATCGGGCTCTTGGCGCGGCCCCACAGGTTGACGCCTAAGCGCCGGTTGATCTTGTACTTAGCGTTCTGTCGCTTCGTCATGTTCGGATTCTGCCGTCCCTCGGCCGATGTCGGCGCCACGGGTGAGAGGCACAAGCGAACCTGCCGCCTGCCGCCGCTAACGGGCGCAACGGAAAGCCGGGACTATACGCAACGGCGCGGTTGAGTCAAATCCTTCGCTAGAGGCGGGCCCCATCTTCAAGCGAGCCGCCGCGATCCTGGCGGGACAAGCACGCGCGATTAAATCAGTAGAGGGGCGTGAGGGAGGCATTACGCGATGGCCACAATCCTGATCATCGGCGCCAGCCGCGGCATTGGTCTGGCGACACTGAAAGCAGCGCTGAAGGCGGGGCACGCGGTGCGGGCGCTTGCCCGCTCTGCCGCCGGTATCCCTGTTACCGATCCCAACCTTGAGAAATTCACGGGTGACGCGCTCGATCCGGCAACGGTTCGCGCGGCCCTTCAAGGCGTCGATGCCGTGATCCAGACCTTGGGCGTATCGCCCAGCCCCGAGATGGTCTTCAATTCGACGCGGCTGTTCTCCGACGCGACGCGGATCCTCGTTGCGGCAATGGAAGAATGCGGTGTGAAGCGGCTGATCTGCCTTACCGGTTTTGGCGCCGGCGACAGCCGCAACCACGGCAGCTTCCTCTTCAATTCGGCATTTCGCCTGTTCCTTGGCCGTGTCTACAGCGACAAGGATGTGCAGGAACGCATCATTCAGGAGAGCGGACTTGACTGGGTGATTGCGCGCCCCGTCATCCTCACCAGCGGCCCGTTTACGGGCAAGTATCGGGTGCTCGTTGATCCGCGCGATTGGCGCTGCGGCTTCATCACGCGCGCCGATGTCGCCGATTTTCTCGTCAAGCAGATCAGCGACGACACCTACTTGCACAGGACGCCGGTGCTCACGAGCTGAGCGCCGATGCGCGCGACGCGAATGACCATGGTGCGGCTTGCCGGCGCCGCCACGCTGGCCCTTGGTGCTTTCGTCGCCGCTCGCACTTTCGCGCACGCAGCACCACCGCTGCTTGATCTGAGCGGCTACCGGCTCGTCTGGGCCGATGAGTTCGACGGTCCGGCAGCCGCGCGACCACGTCCGCACTGGTTCTTCTTCGATGGCTGGGGCAAGGGCAAGTGGCGTGATGCCGTGTATACGCAGGAAGACGCAAGCCTCGACGGGAAGGGCCATCTCGCCTTGCGGGCACGCCTTGACGGAGGCGTGCTCAAGACTTCGTTCCTGCAGACCTACGATTGGAAGGTGCCGCAGCAGCAGTGGACGACGTTCGGCCCCGGTTCGGGCAAATACATCGAGGCACGCATCAACGTGGCCGGCCTCGAAGCGGGTGGGCTGTGGTTTGCGTTCTGGCTGTTCGACCCGAGCGATGCCTACGATGGCAACCCTGCAACCGGCAGCGAGATCGATATCGTCGAGTATCTCGTCTCGGCCGGCAAGCCGACGTCATGGACGAAGAACCTGCCGCAGGGAACCTTGAACCACTTCCACGTTGCCAATCATTGGGGCAAAGAAGCGGGACAATCGGGAACGAAGCTGATCGACGCTTCAGCGCACGGCGTCAATCTGCGCGACGGTGGTTTCCACAGCTTCGGCGTGGCCTGGCAGGCCGATCGGCTGATCTATTACCTCGATCATCAACCCGTCTGGGAAACGCGCAATGGCGTTTCAACCAGCGACGAGCACGCACTGATGCTCTCCATCGAATACGATCAGGGCCCAGGTGACGCCTGGGGCCTCGACGAGAATATTTTGGACCACGCGGCCAAGCTCCCCGATACCGCGCTCATCGATCATGTCCGCGTCTATGCGCGCAAGCCGTAGTTCACCGCATGCGAGGAGCGGTCGTGCACGCTTCAAGCGCCAACGATCTGCGCAGAGCGCAGCCAGGCCGCGAGATCGGCGGCGCGCCGGGGAAACGGCTGCGCACTTATCAGGCCGGCCGCGCGAGCCTGGAATGCGAGTTCGATCAAGAGCGGTCGGCGCAGCCTCGCACGGGCAAGCACCGCGTCGTCGGCTAGGACCGTTTCCGGCGGCCCCTCGGCGATGATGCGGCCGCGCTCCATCAGCGCCACCGTCTCTGCCCAGCCGTAGGCGAGATCGACGTCATGCGTTGACAGCACCAGCGCCGTGCCGGCTGCAGCCAAAGCGTCCAGCGTCGCCAGCAGCTGGCCAACCCCGTGCGGATCCAGACCGGCGGTCGGCTCGTCGAGGAGCAGGACTTGCGGACGCATGGCGACGATGCCGGCGATCGCCGCCCGGCGCTTCTGCCCGAAACTCAACATGTGCGCCGGACGCGCTGCCAGATCCGCGATGCCGAGGGCCTCAAGCGCGAAGGTGACGCGCGCACGCACATCCGGCTCCGGCAGGCCGAGGTTGAGCGGCCCGAAGGAGACGTCTTCATAGACGGTGCCGGCGAACAGTTGGTCATCGGGGTCCTGCAGGACGAGGCCAACCCGTGTTCGCCACCGCATCAAGGCCGCGCGGTCATAGCCCGCCATCTCGCCGCCCAGGCGAAGCGTGCCGCGCGATGGCTTCAGTGAGCCGTTCAGGTGCAAGAGCACGGTCGTCTTGCCGGCACCGTTGGCGCCGAGAAGCGCCACTCTGGCGCCGGAACGCACCGCGAAATCAACGCCGCTCAGCGCGGGGATGCCGCCGGCAAAGGTGTAGTGCAGATCGTGCGCCTCGATCAGAGCTTCTGGGGCCGCCACCGTCATGCCGCCGAAGGAACCAGCGTGACCCAGGCGACCGTGACGGCGGCAATGCTCGCGTGCAGCGCAACGGCGCCGCTGAGGAATGCTGGCGACAGGGTCACCGCGGGCGCCAATGTGCGCAATTCACCGGTGCAGGCGCGCGTCGCGAGGCCGATTTCCATCCGCCGGCCGCGGTCAAGCAGGCGCGGCAGCAGCGTTGCGGCGAGGAGGCCGCTTGAGTGGATCGCGCGGCGAAGGTTCCGGTAGCCGAGGCGGTTTGCCTGCGCCTGCCGCCCGCGTACGGCCATGCCGAAGGCAAGCATAGTGAAGCGATACATCATGACCGCGATTTCGATGATCGGCGCCGGCACGCGCAAACGATGCGCCTGCCGAAGGAGCGCCGTGAGCGGGACCGTCAGCACGATCAGGAGCAGCGACGCCACCGCCGCCAGCGCCCGCAGCGTGACCGTTGCGGCCGTCGCTATTGAGTCTGTTGACACCGTGAGCCACGGCGCGCCGGCATCCGGCTGGACCGAAACCGCCAGCACGACGGCGCCCAAGGCGAGAAAGGCCAGCGGTGCGGCAAGGATGGCCAGGTAATCGCGCCCGCTCACCCGTGCGCCGACCAGCACCGCCGCCGCCGCCGCGAGAAGGATCAGCGGTGCCGCTGGAATGGCTGGCAGGATCAGACTCAACAGCAGGAGCCCGCCGCCCAGCATCAGTTTCTCGGCCGGGTGGCGCCGGCTCCAGCGGTTGGTCTGGGCGATCCGGTCAATGAGATCCATCGCCGCCGCTGCCACGGACCCGCACCTGGCCCCGGCGCAGGCCGAGGTAGTAGCCGAGGAAACCTGCACCCAGAGCGGCCTGGAGCGTGAACAGCAGGCTTGCGACTTCGCCGCTCGGCGGCTCCCAGAGCGGCCCAAACCATGGCTCGTAAGCCGGCTGGATCTCGGTGATCAAGGTCTGGGCCGCGCCGTCGGCGCCGCCGAACACCTCTTCACCCTGGAAGCCCATCAGCAGTGGCACGATCGCAAGTGCAGCCGCGATCAGGAGCAGGACGGCGTTGCGACGGGCCATCAGCGGACCTCCCCGGCGAGATGCGGCAGCTGGCGGAGTTCGTCGCGGCTGTAGTTCGTCAGAATAGTGAAGACCACCACCGTGACGAGGCCCTCGATGATCGCGAGCGGCACCTGGGTCAGCGCAAAGACGGTGGCGAACTTAACGAACGAGCCGGCAAAGCCGCTCACCGGATCAGGAAACGCGACCGCCAACTGGGCCGAGGTGACGATGTACGTCGAGAGGTCGGCGAGGGCAGCGGCCATGAAAACCGCGACCACTGCCGAGGCACCGATCGCTTGGCCGAGGCGGAACACTCCCCAGGCGACGAAGGGGCCGACGATCGCCATCGAAAACACGTTCGCGCCCAGTGTCGTCAGTCCGCCGTGGGCGAGCAGGAGCGCCTGAAACAACAAGACAAGGCTGCCGAGCACCGTCATGACCGAAGGACCGAACAGGACCGCGCCGAGCCCGGTGCCAGTCGGGTGCGAGCAACTGCCGGTGACGGAGGGAATTTTCAGCGCTGACAAGACAAAACAAAATGCGCCGGAAGCGGCGAGCAGCATCTTTGTTTCCGGATGGGCACGAACGGTGCGGACCAGCCGCATCCCTCCCCAGGCCACGATCGGCGCCGACACGGCCGTCCACCCAACGGCGTGCGCAACCGGCAGGTAACCTTCCATGATATGCATTGTCCCTCCTCCCGAGGTCGCATGCGAACCGAACAAACCAGACGCCCGGACAGCGCGAACGGAGGAGGGCTTTGAGCTGCGCATGCGCTCACCGCCTGCCCCGGTGCACCCCGCCCGGAAGCGTCGCGTCTTCGTCCTGACGGCAGGTCTCCTGGCTCGCAGGTCCCCGCTCTCACCCGGCCTTCCCGGTTTCCCAGTGGCCGACCCTTTCATAAGGGGGCGAGAGCTACCCTGCGCACAGTTGCGGGGGCAGCCACGGCAGCGGGTCCCCGTCGGGTCGACCCACACCGTGTTCCCTTTTAATCCTCGGGCTTTGTCACCCTTCGAGGAACCGTCGACCAGAGGATAAGCACCGCCGGAAGATCGCGTCAAGGACCACGTTCCGGCCTGCCCTGGCGCCCTGCGTGACAGACTGTGCTAGAAGGAGACAACGAAAAAAACCAGCCGCCGGGATCTGTCGTGAACACTCAAACGCTGCTGCCGCCGCCACCGCCACGGCTCAACATCGCCCGCTACTGCATCGCCGCCCAAGCCGCGGCGCATCCGGACAAGACGGCGCTGATCGTGGCCGGCTCGGGCGCACCGCAGCGACTGAGCTATGGCGCCCTTGACCTGGCGGTGCGCCGGCTCGCGGGCGGGCTGCGCAGGCTCGGTCTGCCGCACGGCGCGCGGCTGATGGTCCGCATGGACAACGACGTGCCGTACATTCTGACATTCTTCGCCGCGCTTGCTGCCGGCCTCGTGCCATTACCATCGGCCGCCGCGCTGACCAGCGAGGAGGCGGAGTTCCTGCTCGCCGACTCCGAAGCCGCAGCGATCGCGCTCTCGGACGATCTGGCGTTGACGCATTCGCCGCCGGCTTCCGTGCAGGTATTGACCGAAGAGGAGATCAAGCGCCTCGCTGCGAACGCCGAGCCTGCCGATTACGCCGACACCCTAGCCGACGACCCGGCCTTTCTGATCTACACGTCGGGAACGGTCGGCCGGCCGAAGGGCGTGCTGCACGGCCATCGGGTCGCCTGGGGGCGGCGGCCGATGTATCAGGGCTGGTACGGCATCACTGGCGACGACGTCGTGCTGCACGCCGGTGCCTTCAACTGGACCTATACGCTGGGCGTCGGCCTGATCGATCCCTGGGCCAACGGGGCCACGGCCGTGCTGTACAACGGCCCGGCCGATCCCGCGGTCTGGCCGCAGCTCATTGAGCGCTTCGGCGTCACCATCTTCGCGACCGTGCCGAGCCTTTATCGGCGCATTCTCAAGTACGCGAGTTTTCACCGCGACAGCCTCAAGACGCTCCGCCACGGGCTGACGGCGGGCGAAGCGCTGCCGCCGGCGGTCCTTGAGGCATGGCAGGCAGCGACCGGAACCCCTCTCTACGAAGCCCTCGGCATGAGCGAGATCTCGACCTACATCTCGACCGGGCCTGGCATGGAGGCCAAGCCGGGCAGCCCCGGGAGGCCGCAGCCCGGCCGGCGGGTGGCGATCCTCGATCCCGGTGACGCGGACGATGACGAGGCGGACGAGGCTCCCGCAGCGGTCATGCAGCCCGTGCGAGAACTCCCGGCCTGCGCGATCGGCCTCCTTGCCGTCCATCGCTCCGATCCCGGCCTGATGCTGGGTTACTGGCGCCGGCCGGAGGAAGAGGCGCTGGTCTACCGCGGCGAGTGGTTCTGCGGCGGTGATTTGGCCTCGATCGATGCCGACGGTTACGTCTGGTTCCACGGCCGTCACGACGACATTCTCAATCCCATGGGCTACCGGCTCTCGCCGCTCGAGATCGAGGGCGTTCTCGCTCATCACCCGATGGTCCACGAGGTCGCTGTTGGCGAACTGGCCGCGGGCGAAGGCGTGCACATTCTTGCCGCCTTCGTCGTCCCGCACGGCGCGGGCGACGAGCGCCAACTGCTCGACTGGTCCAAGGATCACCTCGCGACCTACAAGCAGCCGCGCATGGTGGTGTTCGTCGATCACCTTCCGCGCACCCGCAACGGCAAGCTCCTGCGCCGCGAGTTGCCGCGACAAATCGAGGACGTGCAACCGCCTTCCCTTCGCGACGATTGAACGCCGGCGCCCAAGCGGCCAAGATGCTGGCGATGACGGGACGAGGGATCATCCACTCTGGCGCGAACCGACGCGGCCGAGGCTGGCAGCACGCGGCTGCCGGCACCGTCCTCGCCGCGCTCGCCCTGTTCGTCCATGTCCTCGTCCCTGTGCTCTTCGGTCCGCACATGGTGCAGCCGCGGCTGGCCGGGTTTGAGGTGGCCGCCCATTGCACTGCCGGTCCGTCGAGCCAGGACCCGCAGCGGTCGCGGCCGAAGCCGCAGGACTGCCCGATCTGCCGCCATGTCGCGTCGGCAGCCGCGGCTTCAGTGCCTGCGTTGATTGCGGCCGAACCCGCCGCGTTGCTGAGTGCCGTCGTGCCGCGGTCGCCGGTCCGTCAGGTCCGCTTTGGCGATCGCAGCGGCAGCGCGCGGCCACGGGCGCCGCCAATCGGTTGATGGATGCGCAAGTCCGCGGGGCCGTCGGCCAGCGGACAATCAAATCGAATGCTCGCAATGAAGGTGCAGGCGCGTGACCAGCCGGTCTGCCTGCATACGCGGATCACAAGAGGAACACCTCAGATGAAATCGATGATTACGGCGCTGATGCTGGCCGTCTTCGTTCTTGCCACCCCGACGGCGCAACCGCGCGCGGCCGACGCGCCCAACACCTTGTTCGTCAATCTCACAACCGACGATGCCTGGACCAACGAAATGGGCCTGTTCTATGCCGAGAAAGTCCTCGATGCCGGCCATCCCGTGGTCGTGTTCATGAACGTCCGGGCCGTACGCTTTGCGGTCAAGGACGTCCCGACCCAACTCAAACCGGCCCAGGACGCTCTGAAGGCGCTGATGGCAAAGGGCGCCAAGGTTCACGTCTGCGGCATGTGCACCAAGCGGGCCGGGTTGAGCCAGGAGCAGTGGATCGAGGGAACCGTCGCCGGCGGGGCGGAGACCATCGCGATCCAGATGAACCCGGCGACCCAGGTGCTGTCCTATTGAACCTCGCAAAACCAAGTGATCAGGAGTCAAACAGCCATGCGAAACCGTATTCTCGCACTCAGCACTGTCCTCGCCGTCTGTGCCTTCGCGACTGCCGCCCTCGCTCACGACTACACGCTGGGCGAGCTCAAGATCGAGCACCCATGGGCCCGTGCTTCTGCTGGCGCGGCTGCCAACGGTGCAGCCTACATGACCATCGCCACGACCGGCACGACGGCCGATCAGCTCGTCAAGGCGGACTCGCCGGTCGCCGGTAAAGTCGAGCTGCATACGCACATTCTGGATGGCGACGTCATGCGGATGCGGCCGGTGAGCGGCATCACCGTCAACGTCGGCGAACCGGCGGTGCTGCGGCCGGGCGGGCTGCACGTGATGCTGATCGGCCTTAAGGAGCCGCTGAAGCAGGGCGGCCAGTTCCCGCTGACGCTCACCTTCGAGAAGGCGGGGACGGTAACGGTGCAGGTTGACGTGGAGGCTGCCTCCATGCCGATGGAGCCGATGCACCACAAGCATTAGGTCCTCATGCGCATCGTCCGGGCCGTTGGCGTCATGCCGGCGGCCCGCGCCCGGTCGGAAACACTTGACGCTCAACCGCTCGCTGTTTGCTAATGAGGCTGTAACGGCGCAACAGGAAACGCGGGCAAGGGGGAGGAATGGTCAGGCAACTGCGGATCGCACGCCTCGATGCCAGCGGCTTCGTGCCCACGCTGGGCGACGGGGCAGCGAGTGCGGATCTGCACCAACGGCTCGATGCGCTGATCCGCCGGCACCTGCCGGAGGTCACCGCGTCGCTGTTTGCCGAGCCGGCGCCCGCCGCCGACGGCCGGATGATCGAGTGGTACTCCGATCTCGCCGGCCAGCCGGTGCCGCTGACCGCCCTTACCTCGCAGGCGTACGAGAAGGCGCGCGCCGTCCTTAACGAGCGCCTCAAGTCTCTCGCCGCGCTCGCCGATCGACTGCCGCGTATCGATCCGTCAGCGGCGGATCTCGCGGGTCCCCTGCGCCAGGCGCTCACCTATCCCGGCGAGGAGTCGGTCTACGTTATCGGCGGCCAGCCGGTCATCGTGTTCTGGGGGCATCAGCGGCAAGGGGCGGTGCCGCCGCCTGGGCCCGTATCGTCGGTCGCTGCGGCTGAACCCATCGCGGACGGAGCGGCTGTCGTGCCGCCCGCGGCAGTGGCAGCGGCAACGACGGCAGCCGGTCCGCGGCGGCTGTGGCCGCTTGGCTTGCTCGCACTGCTGGCACTCTTAGGCCTTGCTGGCTACGGTCTGGTCGCCTTCGATCTCATGCGCTGGCCGCCCTGGGGGCCGGACTACCAGGCCTTGCTGCGAACGGCAAAGGATGAGGAGCAGACGCTGCGGTCCCGCATGGCAGAACTGGAGGCTAACGTGCGCGACGCCCTCGCGCTGTGCGCTTTGCAGGCTCGGCTGGCGGCTGCCCGCGCGGACGAGGAGCCGCTGCGCCAGCAGGTGGACGCGCTTAACGCCCAGCTCGCGGCCGACCGCGAACTCTGTCCACTCAAGGAACAGCTACGGGCGGCCAGGGACGAAGGGGCGGCGCTGACACGCTCGCTTGACTCTGTCCAGAGCAAACTTGCCAAGGCCATCGCTTCGTGCAAGCGCAAGGCCGAGCTTGCACGCAAGAAGGAACGAGACGAACAGCGTCGCGCCGAGGCGGAACGGCGCGAGGCCGAGCGGGCGGCACGGCAGGCGGAGGAAGAGGCGAAGCGGCAGGCGGCAAAGCCCCCAGTCGACCAGCCTCGCACGCCGTCGGCTGCGAAAGGCCTGCCGCCGTGTCCCGGCGAGCGGCCTCCCGAGGAGGCACCGGATGTCGCGATTGTCCTCGATTCCTCGGGCAGTATGGGGTTTCCCGCCTCGATGACGAACACGGACGTCCGCTCCGAGATCGCGCGGCAGATCATGCAAGGCGTGTTCGGCCCCGCGGCGGGCATGGTGATGCCGCGCCAGAGCGGACCGTCACGGCTCGAAGAAGCGAAGAAGGGCATCAACAACGTCGTCCGCTCGCTGCCACAGGACGTCGACGCCGGCTTGGTGGTGCTGAAACGGTGCCCGATGGCCGACAACCTGGGCTTCTTCTCGCCCTCGCAGCGCGGTGCTTTGACGCGCCAGGTTGATAGCCTGCGGCCGATGCAGGGCACGCCGTTGGCGCAAGGGATCGCGCAGGCCGGTGAAATGGTGGACGGGGTCAAGGCGCCAGGCGTCATCGTCGTTATTTCCGACGGCGAGGACAGCTGCGGCGGCGATCCATGCCAGGCAGCGCGGGCACTGAAAGCGGCAAAGCCGAAGGTCACCATCAATGTCGTCGATATCGTCGGCAGCAACGCGGCACGTTGCGTTGCCCAGGTTACGGGCGGCCAGATCTTGACGCCGGAAGATGGTCTTGCCTTCGAAAAGACGATAAGAAAGGCAACCACAGAGGCGTTGAAGCCCCCACACTGTCCGTAATGTCGGGCGGCCGCGACGGAGGTTGGTGATCACGATGGCTGGAGCGTTGCTGCGATCCGGGGAATTGCACGACTACCAGGCCTTGGGCGCCGTCGGCAGCCCGGTTTACAGCGCGGCCAGTCAGTTGCGCGCAGCCATGCGCCGGCAGATCAGCGAAGAGGTCGCCAACCTGTTCGCAATCCCGCGCACCAGCGAGCAGGGCGACGTCATCGATTGGTACGCCCCTTATCCCGGCGTGGTCGTGCCCTGGTCGGCGGCGACGCTTGAGGAGCGCCAGCAGGCACTTGCGGAAGTGAAGGCGGCCCGCGCGCGGCTGGCGGAGAAGAGCCAGGCTCTGATTGAGGACGGCAAGCTGCGTGAGGATCGGGAGCGTCAGGTGTTCGGCCGCCTGCTGGCACTGGCGACCATGATCCCCGGCGACGACCACATTTATCTGGTCGACGGCAAGCCGGTTCTCACTTTCTGGGGTTTCCACCCGTTGCACGCGCAGCCGGGGCTCGACGTGATTGGAACGCTCGATCCCGCCGCGGCGTCAGCAGCGCCACCAGCGCCGGCGGTGGTGGCCGAGGCAGCGGCGGCGACATCGGCCGAAGCGGGCGCACCGGCAGCGGCTGAGACGGTGGCAGAGACGGCGGTCGTGGCTCGGCGGCCGTGGTGGTGGTCACTGCTGGCGCTGCTGCTGTTGCTTCTCTTGTTGTTGCTCCTGCTACTGGGCCTGCGCCGCTGCGGCATCGAGGTCCCGTTGCCGGCATGGCTGCCGATCCCGTTTGAGGAAAATGCCAGTGTGCCGGTCATTGATGGGACGACACCGCCGGTGCCAGCCGTGGTCGATGAGCGCGGCGATGTCCGCATCACCCGCGAGGGCACGGTGATCCAGCGTGACGGTACGTCAACGGTGGTGCCGGGCACGGAGGGAGCGGTTCCAGGCGCGCCGGTCCCGGGCACGGCCGATCAGCCGGGTGCCGCGCCGGCGCAAGAGGGAGTCCCGCCCGGTGCGTCGCCGGATTCCGCACAGCCCCCACAGCCCACCGGAACCGAAACACCCGAACGGCCGACCGAGCCGCCCGCCGGTGCCGAGCCAAAGCCGGAAGGTGCGAAGGATGGCGAGAAGCCGCCGGCAGATCAGGCGGAGAAACCGGAACAGCCGCCCGCCGCCGACGGGAAGCAGCCCGTGCCACCGCAGCCTCAAGTGACGCCGCAGCCGCCACCCGGTGCACCGGTTCCGGCTGGAACCGGGCAGCAGGGCAAACCGCTCACCATTCCGCCGAGTGCCGTCAAACAGGGCTCGACCGCCTTCCTCAATGGCAACTGGCGCTCAATCACCGGACTGCAGGACCGCTCCGGCGCGCCGGTCGAACTCAATTACAGCTTCGACAAGGGCCAAGGCACGGTGACGCTCAATCAGGCGCGCGGCGGCCAGAAGCAGGCCTGCACCGGCCAGGCGGGGTCAAGCCTGAAGAATGGCCAGCTGGTCATCACCCAGACCGGCATCCGCTGTCCGGATGGAACACAGTTCCTTGACTCGCAGGTAAAGTGCACGGTCGGCGCCAGCGGCAAAGCGGTCTGTCGCGGTGCCAACGCCGACGGCACGGACTACGACGTCAATATCGTGCAATAGCCTGTTGCAAGCAGCACCTCGGGGGAGGAACCTTTCGCCACCATGCTCGCCGAACTGGTCCAATTCTCGGAAAAAGTCTCCCTGATCATGGGCTCAGGAATCCAGTTCCTGGATTTCGCGTTGACCTTGGATCTGCGCCGGGAAGCACCGGGAGAATTCGCCGTTCAGCGCAGCGGCGGCTCGCTCGCCCGCCTGCAGCGTGACACCAAGACCGACCGGTTGTATTTCCCTGGCAATCAAGGCGTTGCGGTCAGATCGACACTCGACGTGCCGGTCGATGTCTCGTTCAACGTGATGAACGAATGCTGGCTGCCGCTCCCTTACCTCAGGGTCGGAAGCCAGCAGCAGCAGTTCGCGAGCGGGCCGACGACATGGGCGCGCGGGCGTGTGGTCGCGCTCAGGTCTGGCGAGGACTTGAGCGGTGCCACGCACCGTCTCACCATCGCCTTTGATACGACGGTGTTCGAGGGCTCCGAGGACAGCGCCTACCTCGCGCCAACCAAAGCCGACGTCCAGTCCGGCTCGACCTTCAAGCTTGGCTTCCGCGCCAACGAAATGGGCTGGTTCACCGAGACGCCGTGGATCGCGGCCTGGCTGCAGGAAGTCTATGAGGACCAAGCGCAGGCTCGGTTGCGGCTGCAGCCGGAGGACATCCAGGCGGAGGAAAAGCAGCTTAGTCACCACGCCCACTACCTCAACTGGCTCACCGTCATCGGCGAGCGGGCGAAACTGCCGGCGGTCGTGGTCCGTTCGAACGCACGCGATGATGTCGAGAAGGCGATTCCGGTCGATATGGTGCTCGATGTCGGCAATTCGCGCACCTGCGGCATCCTGATCGAGGATCATCCGCAGCAGGGGCATGGCCTCAAGAACCGCTATGAACTGGGCTTGAGGGACCTAACGCAACCGCAGCACGTCTGCGTCGAACCGTTCGAAAGCCGGATCGAGTTCGCGCAGGTCGTGCTCGGCAAGGAGCAGCACGCCTGCCAGAGCGGCCGCAACGATGCGTTCGTCTGGCCGACGATCGCCCGCATCGGTCCGGAAGCGGCACGGCTTGCCAACAACCGCCGTGGCACCGAGGGCTCGACTGGTCTTTCGAGCCCGAAGCGCTACCTGTGGAATGTGGAACGCTACGTTCCCGGCTGGCGCTTCAATGTCTCGGTCAGCCGCACCGAGATCGAACCGCATGCGACGGGGGCTCCGTTCAGCAACCTCGTCAACGAGTTGGGCGATGCGCTCTACAGCGTCGACCCGGACGAGCGGATGCCGGTCTTCATGCCGCACTATTCGCGCAGCGCCTTGATGACCTTCATGCTGAGCGAGATCCTGACCCAGGCGCTGGTGCAGATCAACAGCCCCGCCCAGCGCTTGAAGCAGGGCGATCCGGAAAAGGCGAGGCACCTGCGGACGGTCATCCTGACCGTGCCGCCCTCGATGCCGAAGCCGGAGCGCGACATCTTCGCTAAGCGGATGGAGCAGGCGATGGCGCTGGTGTGGAAGGCGCTCGGCTGGCATGGCGAGGACGAGGGAATGGATCCTGACGGACGCGCGAAAGCGTGGCCCCCCTTCCCGGCGCTGCACATGCAGTGGGATGAGGCGAGTTGCGCCCAGGTGGTCTATCTTTTCAGCGAGAGCCAGGAGCACTTCGGCGGCCGACCGGAGGACTTCTTCCGCGCGCTCAGGCGCAAGCGGGAAGGGGACACCCAGAAGCGGATTACCGTGGCTTCGATCGACATCGGCGGCGGCACCTCGGATCTGGTCGTGACCGACTACGGCCTCGACGAGGGTAGCGGCGCCAACGTCTATATCCGCCCCGAGCAGCGCTTTCGCGACGGCTTCAAGAACGCCGGCGACGACCTGGTGCTGGAGGTTGTGCAGAAGCTGGTCGTGCCGGCGATCGAAGACGCACTCCGCACGGCGGGGGTCAATGATCCCGGGCCGCTGTTGTCGCGCCTGATCGGCTCGGAGTCGATGTCGGTCCACGACATGGCGCTGCGCCAGCAACTGGCGCTGCAGATCCTCTACCCGATGGGCCTGCGGATCTTGAAGGATTACGAGCAGTACATCCCCATACGCCGCGCGGATGTGATTACCCGCTCGCTGGGTGAATGGCTGGAAGGGCGCGAGCCGTCTTCCGATGCGGTCAAAGCGTATTTCGCCAATGGTGTCCGCCGCGAAGCCGGCGCTGATGCGGAGCCGTTCAACCTGCTAAGCGTTCCGGTGACCATCGATCTCAACGGCCTGCATTGGTATTTCCTAAGCGACCAGCTGGAGTTGTGCAAGACGATCCAGGCCTTGAGCGAGATCGTCTACCTCTATAACTGCGATGTCCTTTTGTTGAGCGGCCGGCCGTCGCGCCTGCCCGGTGTGCAGGCCCTGTTCAGGATGCTGCTGCCGTTGCCGCCCGATCGCATTATCGCGCTGCATGGCTACCGGACGGGCACCTGGTATCCCTTCCACAAGGACGGCCGCATCGATGATCCGAAGTCGACGGCCGCTGTGGGCGCCATGATCTGCAAGGTCGGCGGCGAGCGGAAGATCCCGAACTTCAACTTCCTTTCGAACGCTTTCACCGCCTACTCGACGGTCCGCAACATCGGCCTGATGGATCAGAACATGATCATCAAGGACGAGGATGTGTATTACCACGACGTTCGTCTCGACGCGCCGGACTACGTGCTGCCCGACACGCCGTTTGAAATGCGCGGCCGGATGGTGCTGGGGTTCCGCCAGCTCGACAACGCACGCTGGGGCGGCAGCCCGCTCTACGTGCTCGACTTCAAGGACAAGGCCAAGGAGCGGCTTGCACGGAGCGACCGCAGCGAACCGCCCATTCTCAAGGTCCAGCTGACCAAGGAGACCAAGGTCGGCGCCGAGGGCTTCAAGGTCGCCAATGCAAGCTGTGAGCAGGGTGCAGGGTTCAGCGGCTCCGATCTCGAGATCAGGCTCAATACCTTGACCACCATCGGCATTGGCGAGACGAGCTACTGGCTCGACACCGGGAGCGTGATCCGATGACCCCCGTTGGCGGTGGCGGCGCGACGCCTGAGGGGCTGGCGCAACGCTGCGAGAACATCCTTGCCGGTGCCGGTGCGGCCATCGAGTGGGTGCAGGACGTCCGCCCGAAGGCGCCGCGGCTCGACCGCGATGCCGACGGCCTGATCGAGAAGCTCCGCCGCTCGCGCAACTTGAGCCGCAGGCTGGGTGCCGCCGCCGGCCGCCAGCTTTCCATCGGCGTGTTCGGCATGTCCCAGGCCGGCAAGTCGTACCTGATCTCGACACTTGCGCGGGGTGCGGACGGCGACTTGAGGACCGTCCTAGAGGGCCAGCCTCTCGACTTCATCGGCCATATCAATCCGCCCGGCGGCGGCAAGGAAGCGACCGGGCTGGTGACACGTTTCACCCGCCAGACGACGGCGACGCCCAAGGGCTATCCGGTCGCGCTGACGCTGTTCACCGAAGCCGATCTCGTCAAGATCCTCGGCAACAGCTTCTTCCATGACTTCGACCGCGAGCGGGTCAAGTTCGATACCGAGCCCGAGCGAATCCAACAGCTGCTGGCGGGTCTTGAAAGGGCGCGCCGGCCAAACCCGACCGGCGGCATCGATGCCGACGACATGGTCGACGTGTTCGACTACTTCGATCGCCGGTTCCAGCAATCGATGGAACCCTTAAAGGCCGATTATTGGCCGACGGCGATCGAGCTGGCGCCGTATCTGCAGCGCCCGGAACGGGCGCGCCTGCTCTCTGTGCTTTGGGGCGGAATCGGCGCGCTGACGGAAGCCTATGTGAGCCTGGCTGATGGGCTCGCCCGCTTGAACGGCGCGCGCACGGTCTATGCCCCGCTCGATGCGCTGGTGGTCCGCAAGGGCGACGGCTTCGAGTGGTCGGAAAACTCGATCATCAACGTCGATGTCCTCAACCGGCTTGGCAAGGATGCTGCCCAGACGATCGAGGTCCTCCCGGCCACGGCGGGCGGCACTGGCGCTGCCGTGGCCGTGCCGCGCTCGTTGCTGACGGCGCTTACCGCCGAGATGCGGTTCGAACTCGCCGAACCGCCGGTGGCGAACCTCCTGGAACAAGTCGATCTGCTCGACTTCCCCGGCTACCGCGGGCGGCTGCAGGTCGGCGACCTCGATGACGTTCGGCGGCAGGTGAAGCGTGACGACGTTGACCCGGTCGCTCAGCTCCTGTTGCGCGGCAAGGTGGCTTATTTGTTCGAGCGCTATACCGATGACCAGGAGATGAACGTCCTGATCATGTGCACGCGCTGCGACAGCCAGATCGAAATCACGACACTGACGCCGGTGCTCAACGCCTGGGTCCACTCGACGCAAGGCGAGACGCCACAGGACCGGGCGGAGCGGCCGTGCGGGCTGTTGTGGGTGCTCACACAGCTCGACCACCGGCTGAAGCCGAAGCGCGGCCAAACGGCGTCCCAGCAGCAGCAGGAGTGGAACAACATGGTCCACATCACCCTGCTGGAGCGCTTCTCTCAGTGCGAGTGGCTGCAGGAATGGACGCCGGCGCGGCCGTTCCAGAACGTGTACCTGGTGCGCAAACCGGGCTTCCTCGATGCCTCGATCAAGACCACGGCCGACGGCGAGGAGCTTGAACTGCTGCCAGGCGAGGCCGAGCGCCTGGCCGAACAGCAAGCCCTGTTCCTCAACAGCGAGAACGTCGGCCGCCACATTGCTGATGGCGCCGCCGCCTGGGATGCCGTGCTGAAGCTCAACGACGGCGGCATGGAGCGGCTGGGCCACGCGCTGGCCGGGGCCGCGCGGCCGGAGACCAAACTGGCGCGGATTGCGTCCCAGCTCGACCGGCTGACCGAAGAGATCGTCGGCCACCGGCTCGGCCAGTACTTCTTCTCGGAAGGGGCCGATGAGGTTGAGCGCAAACGCAAGCTCGCCGACCAGGTGAAGGCCGCGCTGGAAGAGGTTCTCGACGCCTTCGGGGAACTGCTGTTCTGCCTGCAGCCCGCGGCGGAACCCTTGCGCCGGCTTTATTTGCGCGCCGACACTGCCGCTGTGGGCGGCGGCGCGACATCGGAGCAGCAGGCCGGGGCGCCTGAGCGGCCACGGCGGCCGACCGTGGTCCGGCTGCCGACCGCACGCGCCCAGCCGGTCATCGCCAGCCGTGCGGCAGCCTTTGCCAAGGCGGTCATGAGCGAGTGGATCCGCCAGTTGAAGGGCCTGCCGGACAGCGCCGAGCTGCAGCGCTTTCTCGGACTTTCCGCCGAAACCTTGCGGGCGATTACCGACGAGCTGGTAAGTGCGTCCGACCGGCTGCGCCTTGAGGGCGAGTTGATCGAGGCTCTGCGGCCGCTTGAGGAGAAGCGCTCGACGACGCGCACCGGCATCGTCGATCAGCAGGTCTTCCTTGCCCGCGGTGTCGTCAACGAGTTCGTGGATACACTCGGGTTTGCCGCGGTGCCGATGGCGGAACGGCCCCTGTCGCAGGTTGATGGCCGCCGCATTTTCGAGCCACCGGCGGCGATCCCGGCCGGAACGCTGCCGCAACTACCGGCCGAAGAGATCCTTTATACCGGCACCTACGCGGTCGACTGGATGGATGCGTTCCGGGCACTCGCAATCGGCAATGCCGGCCACTCGGCGGGCCGCGAGATCACGCCGGAGCAGAACATGCGCTTAGGTGAGATCCTGAAGGTGTTCCGCGACGGCCCCGGCGCTGCAGCGGCTTCGTAACGGGGAGGTGAAGGGTGGCCATCCGCGCTGAGCTGAGCGCCGATAAGGACCGCGGGCCAGGGTTTGGCCTGCTGCGGATCGCGGGGCTGGGGACGGCCGGCGGAACCGTCGATCTGTCATTGAAGTGCAACCAAGTCACCGCGCCGTTCTTGGGCACCGGCGGCAGGTGGCAGGCGACGGAAACGTGGCACTCCGTTACCGCGATGACCGCAGAGGGCGACGACCTCCTGATCCCGGTCGGCCCGGAAATCGTCGATGCGATCGTGGCTCAGCCAAGCCGCGTTGCCTACTACCTCACGGTTGCCACCGGTGTCCAAAAGCAAGGCGCGACGTTGACCGTCCATCGGCTGCTCGGATCCGGCGCCGCCGCCGACGACCAGGCCGAGCGCGAACGGCTGCAGCGTGAGGCCGAAGAACGTGAACGGCAGGAGCGCGAAGCCGAGCGGTTGCGGCAGGAGGAAGCGGAGCGCGCCCGTCTGGATGAAGCAGAGCGCCTGCGGCGAGAGCAGGAAGAAGCAACGGTGCTGGCCGCGCAACGCCAGGCAGCCGAGCCCATCGCGCCAGTATTCGAACCGGAACCTCAGCGGCGGCGCTGGATGCTCGCCCTCATACCGGCCGTGCTCGTGCTCAGCGTGGCGGCCGTGGCGGGAAGCTGGTATGCTTGCCTGATCCCTATTCCTGGCCTCGTTCCGGCGCGTTGCACCGCAGAGAGTGCAGCGGAAACCGCGCAGCCCTCGGCGGAAGCGCCGGCCGCGGTGGCCAGCCCGAGCAGTTGCGCGGGCCTCGGTGCCGACGAATGCATCCGCCTGGCGGAAACGGCGCTTTCCGAGAAGCGCCTGGAGCCGGCGCGGCAGCTGTTCCAGCAGGCGGTGCAACTGGGTGGCGCGCAGGCCGCAGTCGCCCTTGGTCGCATGTACGATCCGGAGACATGGTCCGCTGCCGCAAGTCCGGCACCCGCTGCCGACTGGGAAACGGCGGTCTACTGGTACGAGACTGCCGCGCGCGCAGGTGACGGGGCGGGCCTCCTGGGCGCCGGGCGCCTGCTCTGCCGCGAAGCCAAGAGCGATATCGAGCGCCGCCAGGGCCTCAAGTACCTGCGTGAGGCGGAAACGAAGGGCGTCGCCGAGGCCAAAGCGTTGATCCCGGCGTGCGAGGCGAAGGGGTCGTGAGCGTGAGTTCCAGGATCGGACGGTCGGTTGCGGCATTCCTTTTCGCCTTGTTGTTGGCGACCAGCAGTGCCGTCCTGGCGCAGCCCGCCGGACAGACGCTGCCGGTCCCAGCCGCAGCGGCGCGGGCACCCTTGCTCATGCAGGGCAAGAAGACGCTGTTCCAACGTGTCCTGACGCGCCCCGGCGCGATGATGGTGAAGGCGCCTGGGGAAGCGGGCGGCACCGCGGTGCCAGCACTCTCCCAGTTCTACGTCTACCAGCGGCGTGCCCAAGCCGGCGAGGAATGGGTCGAGGTCGGCAGCGGCAGCCGCGGCAAGGTCGACGGCTGGATCGCCGGCAGTGCGGTACTGCCGTGGGAGCAGCAGCTGGCGCTGGCCTTCACCAATCCGGCGGGCCGCGAGCGGGCGCTCCTCTTCAACGAAAAGGACACCGTGCTGCAGCTCTTGAAGGCCAAGGACCCCGGAGCAGCGGTGGCGCCGATCCGCACCGCCGTTGCCGCCGGGAAGAGCGACCCGCGCGTCGTCTCGATCGAGCCGGAGACGTACATCGACATCGACAAGCAGTTCTACCTGCTGCCAATCCTGCAGGCGGCCGAGATCGACACCGGCACCGGCTTCCGCGCCCGCGTGCTGGAGATCGCCTCGGTGACGGCAAAGAAGGGCGGTGCGTCACCCGCCGACGCCAGCAAGCCCGCGCAGCCGCCGCAGCCCGCCGCCTTGCGCAGCTTCTCGGCCGCCATCGTGTTTGTGATCGATTCCACCATCTCGATGGGTCCCTACATCGATCGCACCCGCGATGCGGTGCGGAGGATCTACGACGCGGTTGAAAAAGCAGGCCTCGCAAAACAGGTCCGCTTCGGCCTGATCGCCTTCCGCTCCAGCGTCAAAGCGGTCCCGCAGCTGGAATACGCGGCGAAAATGTATGCCGACCCCTCCGAGGTGCGCGACGGCAAGGATTTTCTGGCCCGCGTCGCGGCGCTCAAGCCGGCGACGGTATCGAGCCCCCACTTCGATGAAGATCCCTATGCCGGCGTGATGGCGGCGGTGCGGGGGATCAAGTGGGGCAATTTCGGTGGCCGCTACCTGGTCCTGATCACCGATGCCGGCGCCATCGGCGGCGATGATCCCTTGTCCTCGACCGGCCTCGGCGCATCGGAGGTCCGCTTGGAGCTGCAGCGGCTGGGCATCGCGCTCTACGCCCTGCACTTGAAGACACCACAGGGGAAGGCCAATCACCCGTCCGCTCAGGCCCAGTACGAGGACCTCTCGCGCAACCCGATCACCAACAGCGCGCTCTACTATCCGGTCGAGGCCGGCTCGGTCGATCAGTTCGGCCGCATCGTCGACCGCTTGAGCGGTGCCATCGTCGACAGCACCCGTGCCGCCGCGAAGGGGGAGCTGGTCGCCGGCAGCGCCCGTGGCGCCCTGACCAGCGGCACCGAAGCCAAAGCCGATCCGGTGCTGGCCAAGCTCGACGCCGAGACCGAGCTGCTGGGCCGGGCGATGCAGCTCGCCTACCTCGGCCGGGTGCAGGGGACGACCGCGCCGCCGTTGTTCCGCGCCTGGCTGAGCGATCGTGATTACGCCAAGCTGGAGCGGCCGACGACGGAAGTGCGCGTGCTCCTGACCAAGAGCCAGTTGAGCGACCTGGCCCAGGTCGTGGGCACCATTCTCGACGCCGGCGAGAAGTCGCAAGCGACCTCGACCGCTGATTTCTTCGACCTGATCCGCTCGGCGGCGGCACAGATCGCCCGCGATCCGGCTGCCCTCAACAATCCCAGCGCAACGAAGCTGGGGGAACTGGGCCTGTTGTCGGAATACCTCGATGGCCTGCCGTACAAGAGCGACGTGATGGCGCTCACGCGCGACATCTGGGCGTCGTGGAGCATTTCCGAGCAGGAGGAACTGCTCGATAAGCTGCGTCGCAAGCTCCGGCTCTACCAGCTTTATCACGACGACGTCGATCGGTGGGTCAGCCTGGCGCCCAATGCGGATGCTGGCGAGCGCGTCTATCCGGTGCCACTCGAGGCGCTGCCATGAGCGATGCCGGCCTGGTCCTGGACCTCGCCGGTACGACGCGCCAGTTGGGGGATGCGGCAGCCGGCTTTCGTCTTGAGGTGCCGGCGTTCCGGGTTGCGCGCGGCGAGTGTGTCGCCCTCACCGGCCCCAGCGGCTGCGGCAAGAGCACGATGCTGGATCTGTTGGGCCTGGTCCTGCGGCCGGACCGGGCCGACGTCTTCCGGCTGACGTTCGGCGAGGGAGAGACGATTGACGTCGCTGCCCTGTGGGCGGGCGGGCAGCGCGATGCGCTCGCAGCCGTTCGTGCCGCGCACATCGGCTATGTGCTGCAGACCGGCGGCCTGTTGCCGTTCCTGACCGCGCGCGACAACATCACCCTTTCACGCTCGCTTCTCGGCATCGCGGACGGTGACGGCCTGATCGAGCACCTCGTTGCGGCGCTGCGGATCGGTCATCTCATGACAAAGAAGCCGCAAGCACTTTCCATCGGCGAACGGCAGAGAGTCGCGATCGCGCGCGCATTGGCGCATCGGCCACCGCTCTTGCTCGCCGATGAGCCGACGGCAGCGCTTGACCCCGAGCAGGCGGTCCGGGTGATGGAGGTGATGCTGGCGCTGGTCCGCGCGATGCGGCTGACCGCGATCATCGTCAGCCACGACTGGGATCTGGTGCGCTCGCTGGGCCTGCGCGAGGTCAAGGCGGTTCCGCTGCCGGCGGCAGAAGGCGCCGCGACCCGCTTCGCCTGTTGACCGGCACCACGGGCGAGCGAGAACGAGACGCATGGCAACGAAGGGCATCGGGCGGCAGTGGAGAGAGACGGCGATCCTCGCGTGGCGGGACTTTGTCCACGAATGGCGGGTGTCGCTTTGCCTCGTCTTTGCGCTGTCGGCGGTGCTGGCACCGCTCCTGGTGCTGTTCGGCCTGCGCACCGGCATCGTCACCACCATGACCGAACGATTGCAGGCCGATCCGCGCAACCTTGAGCTTGTCATCCGCGGCAACCACCGTTTCGACCAGCGCTGGCTCGACACGCTCGCCGCCCGCGCCGATGTCGGTTTCGCCGTGCCACGCACGCGCACCCTTGCCGCAACCCTGACGCTGGAGGCCGACGGCCGCTTCCTGCACGACATCGATCTGATTCCGACGGCGGCGGGAGATCCGCTGTTGGCCGGTGCACCAACACCCGCAGGCCTGCACGACGTTCTGGTGACGCATACTGCCGGCGCCAAGTTGGGTGTCGGTCCCGGCAGCCGCGTCGATGGCCTGATCACCCGGCGCATCGACACGCGTGCCGAAGCCGTGCGGGTGCCGCTCACCGTGGTGGCTGTGCTGCCGGAGACGGTGATCAGCGGGGATGCCGTGTTCGCCTCGACGGCGCTGTTGTTCGCGACCGAGGACTATCGCGACGGCGCACGGGTGCCGGAGCTGGGCGCTGATACCGGGATCGGGGAACGGCCGCGCGAGCGCCGCTTCGCCAACGTCCGCCTGTATGCACGCGGCCTCAGTGATGTCGCTCCGCTCGCCCTGCAGCTGCGCGGTGACGGCTTGGACGTCGTGACTCGTGCCAAGGAGATCGCGAGCGTGCAGGCGATCGGCCGCGTGCTCACGCTCATCTTCGCCGTTCTCGCCGCGATTGCCGCCGGCGGCTACCTCCTGTCGCTCGCCGCCAGCGTCTGGGCCACTGTCGAGCGCAAGCGCAAGGAGATCGCGCTGTTGCGCCTGATCGGCCTGCGCAGCGGCCCGCTGATCGGTTTTCCGGTCGTCCAGGCGCTGCTGGTCGCGACGGGGGGGATTATTGTCTCGGGCGTGCTTTACCTGATCGTGGCGACGGCGTTCAATCGGCTCTTTGCGGCGGAGTTGGCCGAGCGTGAGTTCGTCTGCCGGCTGTTTGTTGGCGATGCCCTCGCGGCGGCGCTGTTGACTGTCGTGCTTGCCATCGCCGCGGCTGTTGTCGGAGGATACCGTGCAACGCGAATTGATCCGGCTGAACGGTTACGGGAGCTCTAGCCCGACGCGCGTTTTTGCCTGCGTGCTAACGCTTGCGCTGGCCCTTCAGGGCGGCGCTGCGGACGCAGCGGGATGGCCGGACGAGCATGTCAATCCCAAGCCCGCCGAAGGGGACGTCATCCTGCCGATGCCGTGCGGCGGTGCAATGGCCTTCCGCCCTGTCGCCATCCCGTCGGAAGGTCCCCTGAGCGACCGCACGATCTATTTGGGCGCTACCGACAGCGGCCGTGGTGCGCTCGAAGGCTCCCACGCCGCGCAGATCGCCGGCAGTTTCGCCGATGCCGGCGGCCAGCGCACCTACCTTCTCGGCAAGTACGAGGTCAGCCGGCTGCAGTACCAGGCGCTTGCACAGCCATGCCCGAAGCCGGCGGACGATCTGCGCTTGCCGCAGGCCGAGATCGGCTGGGCTGATGCGGTCGCCTATGCCGATCGTTACAGCCTGTGGCTGCGCCAGAACGCGATCGCGGCACTGCCCAAGGACGACGGCGAACCGGGCTTCGTGCGCCTGCCGACGGAAGCGGAGTGGGAGTTCGCCGCCCGCGGCGGCATTCGGATGTCGGAATCGGAGTTCACCGACCGCGTGTTCCCGATGCCGGATGGGATCGGCAGCTACGTCTGGTTCGGAGGCCCGGAGTCCGCCAACGGCAAGGCGCAGCGGATCGGCCTCCTCAAGCCGAACCCGCTGGGGCTGCACGACGTGCTCGGCAATGTCGATGAGATCATGCTGGAGCCGTTCCGCCTCAACCGGCTCGATCGCCTGCACGGCCAAGCCGGCGGCTTCGTCGTTCGCGGCGGTAACTATGCGACGGCGAAGAACGACATCCGCACCGCCTACCGCCAGGAAATCCCGTTCTATCAAGGCAAGGAGACGCGGCGCGCCACGACAACCGGTTTTCGCCTGGCCGTCGTCGGCCGGGTGATCACCTCGCGCGCGCGGCTGCAGGCGATCGATGCCGCGTGGGCAGCGCTCGGGACGGCACCTGAAACGGAAGCGCCTTCAAAGCCAGCCACTCCCGCGCCGGCAGCTTCCGCCACGCCCGAACCGGCGAAGCCGTCACCGCTCGACGGGCCGCCGCGTGCCGATCCACTCGATGAAATCGAAACGATCGCGCAAGGCGTCGACGATACCGCCGCCAAGCAGCGCCTGAAGCTACTGCAAGTGGCCGTGCGAGCAGGCTTTCAGGCCCGCGACGACCAGCGCGACCGCGCCGCCAAGGCTCGCCTCCGTCTCGGCACCTTTCTGTGCCAGAAGCTGAAAGATGACGCGCTGCCGATCGACAAGCTCAGGGATGTGCATCGCGCCTGCGTGCAGGATCGTGGTGAGCAGCACGAGCGCTGCCGTGGTCAGGCCGCCATGATCGAGGCTGAGGAGGCCAAACTGTGGGAAAACCTGCGCTACTATGCCGATACGCTCGTCACCCTGGTCGAGGATTACGATGATGCGGTGCTCGGCCGTCAGCTTGTTATTTTGAAGAGTGAATTGGGCGCGCGGGGCTTGCAAGGGCTGCTTCCCGTTACCGATCTTTATTATCGGCATGCGCTCGCATTCCGGCGCACGAAGTCGATCGAGCGACAGGCTTGGCTGGCCCAGTGTAAGGCCGACTAGTGCAGCGACCCAATCGGGCGATTCACGCTCGAGCGAGGTTGTCGCTGCACAACATATTGAATCGCGTGCACTTTCGGCACAAACAGGATGTACACTCTGTTTGTGCCAGTGCACTGGTGCAGCGACCCAATCGGGCGATTCACGCTCGAGCGAGGTTGTCGCTGCACAACATATTGAATCGCGTGCACTTTCGGCACAAACAGGATGTACACTCTGTTTGTGCCAGTGCACTGGTGCAGCGACCCAATCGGGCGATTCACGCTCGAGCGAGGTTGTCGCTGCACAACATATTGAATCGCGTGCACTTTCGGCACAAACAGGATGTACACTCTGTTTGTGCCAGTGCACTGGTGCAGCGACCCAATCGGGCGATTCACGCTCGAGCGAGGTTGTCGCTGCACAACATATTGAATCGCGTGCACTTTCGGCACAAACAGGATGTACACTCTGTTTGTGCCAGTGCACTAGGAATTGCGCGCCGGGGAGCAGACCCTGGGAACAGGAACGACGATGGTAATCAAGAGAGCTGCGATGCGGGTCGGTGTGGCCGGGCTCGCGCTCAGCGTGGTTCTGGCCGGCTGTGCGACGACACCGCAGCACCTGGAGCGGCCGCTGACCCCGGCCGAGCAGCGGGTGCGCGACCAGGCGAACGATTTCAACCGTACCGTGGGCGAGGGAGCGGTTTTGGGCGCGCTGTTGGGTGCGGCGATCGGTGCTGCCGCGGGCGGCGGCAAGTGGCAGAACGTGGTGGCCGGCGCGGGCGCCGGCGCTGTCGCTGGGGGTGCCGGCGGCTACTACTACGCCAACAAGAAGGAGCGCTACTTCAACGAGGAAGAGCGGCTGGACGCCATCCTCGCCGACATGCGCGCCGACAATAAGAAGCTCGAAACCCTCGCCGCCGATGCGCGCACCATGATCACCGCTGACAATGCGGCAATCGACCAGGCCGAGCAGGACTTGGCCGCCAGACGCATTTCCGTCGCCCAGGCACGCCGGCGTTTGGCTGCCGTCGACGACAACCGCGCGGTCCTCGAAAAGACCATTGCCGGTCTGAAGGAGCGCCGCGACGAATGGCGGCGGACGGCGGATGAGGCGCGCAGGGATGCCGGCGCCAGCACGAAAGTGGCGGAGATGGAGCGCGAGATCAGCACGCTCGAAACGCAAGTGAGCCGGTTGCAGCGCGAGCTTGACCAGCTGACGACGCGCAGGCGCGCCTCGGTGGTTGGCTGAGGCTCGTGCAGCGACCCAATCGGGCGATTCACGCCCGAGCAAGGTTGTCGCTGCACAACAGTTTGAATCACGTGCACTTTCGGCACAAACAGGATGTACGCTCTGTTTGTGCCAGTGCACCAGGGGAAGGGGCAATCTCGATGCACAAGAACGCTGCGATCGCTTTTTCGCTGCTCGCCGTTCTCGCCCTCGGCGGCTGCGCCAGTGCCGGCGGGGACTGCGATCCCGCCCGCGGCGGGTTGTTCGGCGGCATCAGCTGCGATGCCTCGGGCGGCTATGACCGCCGCATCGCCGCGCGTCAGGAAGAGCAGGCGGCGCTGACAAAGCGCAATGCCGAATTGACGCAGGAACGCGACGCCATCGAGGCTGAGCGGCGCGAGGTTGCGCGCACGCTGGAAGCGAAGCAGGCCGAGCGGGCGAAAGCCGAAAAGCAGCTGGCGGACGTCCGACGCAAACTCGGCGCCGGCCAGCAGCGCAACCGTACCCTGCAGGGTGAGGCGAAAAAGCTCGAAGCCGACATCCGCCAGAATGAGGCCGACGTTGCGCGGCTAAAGAAAACGGATGATACCAAAGCCGCGCGGCTGGCCGAACTCAAGCGCGAGGAAGAGCGGCTTGCCAAGGAATATGACGCCTACACCGGCCGCTGAGCCCGTTGCCGACTTCGTTTGTCCGCCTTTCAGCGGCCAAGCGGCTGCGGATCCGTCCGCTCGGCATAGGTGCCGTCCTCGCTGCCGCAAAAGATGAGCTTGTCACGGCCGCTGTCGTAGGCCCAGGCATCACGATTGGCGCGGCAGTGGGCACGTAGTTGGTCGGGCCGCTTTACGCTATCGAGCTCGCGGCCGAACAGCCGGTCGATGCGGTAGCTGAGGTCGTTGACGAGCGCCGACCATGTGCTTTCCGCGGCTTGTTCCGGCTCAGGCGGCGGCGGCGGAAGCGTCCGCAACGCGGTCTCCTCCTGGCGCAGGCGTGCCAGCAACGCTGCCGAGACGACGCCATCGGCGGGCAAGATGTTGGCCGCCTGATACGCAAGCACGGCCGACTGTGTCCGTGGTCCCGCGATGCCATCGGGTGCACCGGCGTCGTAGCCGAGCCGTGCCAGCAGCGCCTGGGCTTCCCGCACCTCCGCCGACGGGCGTGTTAAGGGCGGGCTTGCGTTTGCGGCTACGGCTGGGGCGGCCGGGCCCGCTGACGCGAGCGGCTGCTTCAATGGCGGAGTTCTTGCGCCAGCCGCCGTGGGCGGCAGCGCTGAATCCGGATCGGCGACAGGTTCAAGCGGCCGCGCCAACAACACCTCTTGAGCCGAATCCGGCGCGGGCGGCACGTGCGTGCCATCTGCAGGAGCCTTCGCGGAAACCGATGGAGCGAGCGCGGCTTCGCTTTTTGCGTGCCGGCGCGGTGTCGCACCTTCGCGCTTGCCTGGGGCCGTTTCGATGGGTGGGCTTGCGATCGCCAACGCTGCCTCTGCTACGCTTGGCTTCTGTTGCCCCTGGTTAGCCACGGCTGGCTCGGCCTGAACCGTCACTTGCGGCTGCAGTACGCTGCGACTCTCCAGAACGACGTAGCCAAGCTTTGCCACGGCAGGAGGCGACTCAGGTGCCTGATCCGTTGTGAAACGCGCGACGAGGCCGACCAGGATCAGCGCAACGGCAAGGACAAACACGGCGTTACGCATCGGCGTAATCTATTTTGTAATAAGACCCATCGATGGAATACACTGTCACCGCGCATACCGATCAAGTCAACGCCAAAAACGCGTCTTCTCGTCTTTCGCTGCCGGTGCTGCACACTGTGTTGCCGCCAGTCCCCGCAAGAAGATGCACCCGATCGGGTGCGATTGTGACGAATAGTCGTGCCAGTATTTGCGGAAGCACGCGCACCGGTCAACTAATACCCTGAAGAAGGAAAGTGGCTGGGCCGGGGAAGGTTCAGGCTCCGCCTACGGGGCTATCAGATCGGATAATCGCCGCTCAAGCGTTGCGACCTTCCATGTCGGCACGCGGTAGATCCAGCCGCGCGTGCGCTGGTTAATGCGCTCCGCAGCCGCGGTCGCAGCAGAGGAATCGGTGCCGCTGTCCGGTCCTGGTGCGACAGCGGCTTCCAGCCGCACCCAGCGCTCTTCGTCGCGCGTCTCGACTTCAAGGGTAACGGCCAGGCCGTCACGGGTAACGAAGCGGGCGCGCGTTGCTTCGCCGGCAGCAAATGGTGTCTCCGTGGCGCTGCGCAGATCGTCGAGCGTGAGGCCGGACAGCGCCCGCGCCATCGCGCCGAGTTCCTCGGCGCTCTTCAGCTGCGCGCCTGCCGGCAGCTCCTTGATCCGCCATCCCCCCTCGGTCGCCGGATCGGGAACAAGGGTCAGTGTTTCGCCACCCGGGTGCGTGAGGGTGATGCTGGCCAGACTCTCGGCCGCAATGTCGGTAAGCGTGCGGTCGACCCACTCGCGCGCCTCGGTGCCGGCATCCACACTGCCGCGAACCGCCCAAGCCCGTTCCTCGCCTGGCAGACGCACGTAAAGCGCGCCCTCGCCACCGATGCCGAACGCGGGCTTACCGATGATCAGCGCCGCCAATACCTCGTCGTTCGCGTTCAGGAGCCGCAGCTCGCGCGACTTGGCGCCGGCGCCGGTGGGATCCTCGACGCCTAGGCGCGGGTAGCGATCGGCGCGCGTGGTTTTCGGTTCGACCTTTTCCAGGGCGGCGAGCCGCAGCACCTTCTCGCGCACGGTTTCGAACGGGACCGGGTAGTGGCCACGCTCCTTCAAGCCCCAGCCGCCCTCGGTCAGCTCGGCGGTCAGCGTGCCAGACGCACTGACCACCTGAATGGCCGACAATCCATCGAGGCGCTCCAACAGGTGCGGCAGCATCGGCTCACCGCTGCCGGCAACCGACTCCGGGCGGTCCTGGCGGACAACGGCCGCGATGGCCGCGGCGAGCATCGCGAGTGAGACCACGCACAGGATGAGAAACGATCGTACCGCCATCCGTCGCTCCCTCTCTCGCCCGCGTCAGGAGATGCCACCCGGCTGCCGCCCACGCTGGCGGCGGGCCCGGCGCAGGGCCGCCACGACGACGGCGACAAGGCAAACGAACGCTGGCACGACTGCGATGTTGGCGGCCTTGATGGTCGACTCAAGTCCTTCGATATCGCTGCGAAGCGCATGCTGGACGTTGCGCAGCTCGCGGCGGACGGTGAGGATCTCGCCGCGGAAGCGGTCGATCGCGGCCTTGTCGTCAGCCGTCAGCAGAAACTCGCCACTACCCCGCTCTCCCCCCCGGTTCAAGCTCTTGAGCTTGCCCTGCAGCTCGCTCAAGCGTGCTTGCAGCTGCTCTTCCTTGGCGCGGTACTGCAGCTCGGCATCGCGGCGGAACGCCTCGATCAGGGTGAATGGGCGATAGGACGTACCGCGCCCGCGCAGGCCGATCAGGGCTTCGCTGCCGCTTAGGTTTTCCAGCGCGTTGGCGATGAAGTCAGCGTTGTTGGCAGACGGCACCAACACCTGCTCGCCGAAGAACTCGCCGGCCGAAACCCAGAACCGATCGTAAAGCATATCGATGTCGGCAATGACGATGACATCGATCGGCTTCGCCGGTTCTCCGGCTGCGCTCGGCTCAGCACCTGTCCTTTCCGCTGCCGGTGCTGGCGCAGGCCCGCCGGTGAGCCGGGCCGCGAGCGTGAGCGGTTTTCCGGAAGGAACGAAGGCGCGCAGGAGGCGGGCGACATCGGGCATGAAGCGCACGTCCGCGAGGTCGATCGCCATTGAGCGCGGCCCGGTCGTGAGCACGGGTGTGAAGCTGGTCTTTGCCCCCTCGATCGGCTCCAGGATGCCGGCGGTCGCGAGATTGAGCCGCTCGACATTGGCAAAAATCGGATCCTCGCGATCAAAGCCCTGCGTGCCCAAAGTCAACCAGGCAACGTAATCGCCAAGAACCGCACCGCGGGCTCCCGTACTGACCCGCCGCGCGGCATCGAGATCGCCCGCCACCTTGTCCGGCACCATCTTCACGCCCCACCCGGCGAGGATCTGTGCCGCAAGCGCGCCAGCCTCGGCCTCGGGCGGGGGCGCCCCTTGCGCGGACTCGACCAGGGGATCGAGGAACACCATCGCCCGACTACCGCCGCGAACAAAGGCGTCGATCGCCTTCAGCGCGTCTTCGCCCAGCTGTTGCGGCGCGATCACCATCAGCACGTCGATGCCTTCAGGCACCGCCGCGAGATCGCCATCAAGCCGCTCAATCTCGAAGAAGTCGTTGAGCTGGCCGAGGATCAACGGTTCACCGGCATTGGCTGAAAGACCGGCGGGGGCGCTTGCCAGGGCCGCGCTGCCGATCAGGCCGAGCTTCGGCAGGTTCGGTTTGACCAGCGTGTAAAGGAGCTTGGTAAGGTCGTACTCGAGGAACGGTTCGCGCTCGAGGTTGAAAAACGGGATCGTGGCGCGGCCATCGGTCGTGTTCGCCGCCGCAAGCCCAAAGTAGCCGAGGTCGCCTGCGGCGGTAACCGGAACCCCTTGGATGCCATCGGCGACGGCGCGGTCCTCCGCATCGGAGAAGGGCTCAGGGTCAAGCAGCTGCAAGCTGACACGGCCACCGGCGAGGCCGGCGTACCGCTGCAGGAGTTCCCGAACGCGCGCGTAGTGGGCCGCGTACCGGGGCGCGGCTTCGGCCAGGTTGCGGGAGAAGTAGAGGCGCAGGCTGATCGGCTCGTCGATCGCGGCAAGCGTCCGTTTCGTTCCTTCCGAGACGGTGTAAAGGCGCCCCTCGGTCAGGTCGAGCTGATAGCCGCGCAGGGCCACATCCGCAAACAGGTTGACGGCAAGAAACAAGACGGCGCCGACAGCAAGGCCGGCGAGACCGAGGCGGGAGCCTTCCAGGCGCTTCAGCAGCCCCGTCATTGCCGCCCCTCACAGCCCCTTTCTGGCGTTGACGATGATGGTCGTCGCGAACAGCCAGAAGACGATCATCGAGACGAAGAAAACCAGGTCGCGGAGATCGATCACGCCCTTGGTGATGGTCGAAAAATGCGAAAGGAAGCTGAGCGACGCCACCGCATCGACCACCGCCGCAGGGGCGATCGCGCGCACCGTCTCCAGGACCAGCTCGACACCGCTCATCGTAAAGAGGAAACACACCGTGGCGCCAAGGATGAAGGCGACAACCTGGTTGCGGGTCAGGGCCGACATGCACGAGGTGATGGCGAGGAAGGCGCCTGCCATCAACAGGCTGCCGACGTAGGAAGCTAGGATGACGCCGTTATCGGGCTCACCAAGTATATTGACCGTGAGCCACATCGGCGCCGTGAGCGCGAGCGCGGCGGCAATGAACGCCCACGCGGCGAGGAACTTGCCGATGACGGCCGCGGTCGTCGTCACCGGCATGGTGGTGAGCAGCTCGATCGTTCCGGTCTTGCGCTCCTCCGCCCACAGCCGCATGCCGACGGCAGGGATCAGAAACAAGAACAGCCACGGGTGGAACGTGAAGAAAGTATCGAGCGCCGCCTGCCTGCGCTCGAAGAATCCGCCGACATAGAAGGTCAGGGCGGCGCTGACGGCAAGAAAGATGATGATGAACACGTACGCCACCGGCGTCGCGAAGTAGGCGACAAGCTCCCGCTTGGCGATAGCGGCGACGCTACGCATGGCCGGAACCTGCTCTCCCCGGCCTTGCTTCTTCCGGACTTGTTCCCTCCGGTCTTGCTCCCTCGGGGGCGGTCAGCGCACGGAAAACGTCGTCAAGGCGACCGCGCTCGACGCCGAGCGAGTCGACTTCGATGCTGTGGGCATGCAGTCCATGCGCTACGGCCGCAAGCGGTGCCGCACCTTCGTGGGCCAGCACGTAAAAGGTGACAAGGCCATCGGCGGCCGGGAGTCGCTCGACTGCCTGCGGGGTGGCAACGTCCCTCAACACCATTGCCGCCGCATCCGCCGCACCGGCAGGAACCACCAGGCGAACCGCGTTGTGCCGGGGCAGTCGCGCAAGGAGACTTTCCGCTGTGCCATCGGCGGCAATGCGGCCTTGTGCGATCACGACCGCGCGCGTGCAGACCGACTCGACCTCCTCCAGAATATGGGTCGAGACAATGATGGCCTTCTCCTTGCCCATGCCACGGATCAGCTCGCGGACGTGATGCTTTTGGTTGGGATCAAGGCCGTCGGTCGGTTCATCCAGGATCAACACCGGTGGATCGTGCAGCATCGCCTGCGCCAGGCCGACTCGGCGCTTATAGCCCTTCGACAGCGTGTCGATTGGCCGTTCGAGGACATCGCCCAGAGCAACGGTGTCGACGATCTCCGCCAGCCGCTGCCGCCTTGCCGCGCCGCGGTAGCCGCGAATTTCGGCCACGAAGGAGAGAAAGGCGGCGCAGGTCATGTCCCCATAAAGCGGCGCGCCCTCGGGCAGATAGCCAAGCCGGCGCTTGGCTGCGATCGATTCGGTCGCGACATCGAAGCCGCAGATGGCCGCCCGCCCGCGCGACGGCTCAAGGAAGCCCGCCAGCATGCGCATGGTCGTCGTCTTGCCGGCGCCATTGGGACCGAGGAAGCCCAGCACTTCGCCCTTGTCAACCGCAAGCGTCAGGCCGTCGACGGCCCGCACCGGGCCGAAGTGCTTGCTCAAGCCGTCCATGACGATCATTGCCGTCATCCGAATGTCGGGGTTCCTCGAAGAAGATCAAGCGCAGGCTGCCGCGCGCACGACGCCGCTACCGACCACTCAATGTAATCAGGTTGCGCAAGAGGGCAAGCGATTCGCGGTATCGCCGCTGCGGCCCCAAGCGGGGTGCCTATTTCGGCGGCCGGTGACCGGTGTTTAGTTGCCGGGGCGGCAGGAAGTCGTTTAGTCTTGTGCCAAATCCTCGCGTGCGGGGCGGGGGGAGCGATATTCCTAACCATGCGATCGACGGACACCAGGTTGACGATGAGGCGCATCGGGCGCTGGCTCCTCGCTCTCGGATGCGTCGTTGTGCTCGCGCGCGCGCCGCAGGCGTTGGCCACCGAGTGGCTCTACACCGTACGTCCGGGCGATACGCTGTGGGATGTGAGCGAAACCTATCTGATTGACATCGGCTACTGGCAGCGTCTGCAGACGCTGAACCGGGTCGCCGATCCGCAAAACCTGCCGCCCGGTTCGCGCCTGCGGATCCCGGTCGAATGGATGCGCATCAAGCCGGCGCCGGCGCGAATTATGGCTGTCGAAGGTGAGGCGACCGTTCAGTCCGCCGACGGCCAGCACCAGACGGCTGCTGTCGCGGATATGGAGATCGAGCCGGGCGACGAAGTGACGACGGCAGCGGACAGCAGCGTCAGTCTCGAGTTTGCTGACGGTTCGACGCTCAGGGTCGCGGCCGAAAGCCGCGTCGTTCTCGATATCTTGAGTGTCGCCGGCGGGAATGCCTTCGCTGATACCCGCCTGCGCTTGCTCAAGGGCTCCACCACCATGAAGGCGCGGGCGTTGCGGACAAGCGGCTCGCGGACCGAGATCAGGACACCGGCAGCGCTTTCGGCCGTTCGGGGAACCGATTTTCGTGTCGGCGTTCTGGAAGCCAACGAGGCGATGCGCACGGAAGTGCTCTCGGGCCAGGTCGCGGTCAGTGCGCGTGCAAAGACGGTCGCGATCGCGGCCGGCTTCGGCACTGTCGTCGATTTGGGCGCACCGCCGCGGCCGCCGCGGCCCCTGTTGCCGGCCCCGGCGCTGACCGACGTACCGGCCGTCCTCGAACGAGTGCCGGTGCGGATCCGGGTCGCCGAAGTGAAAGGCGCGACCGCTTATCGCCTGGAGATCGCGCGCGATGCTGCGTTTACGCAGGTCGTCGCTGAGCGCGTTGCGCCGACACCTTCGATCACCGGGCCGGACCTTGCCGACGGCCCCTATTTCCTGCGGGTGCGTGCCATCGACGCCTTGGGACAGGAGGGACTCGACGCCACCCGCGAATTCGTCCTCAATGCCCGGCCGGAGCCGCCGTTCCCGCTCGAACCGAACGAGGGCGGCGTGGCGCCCGACGGTCTGCCACAGTTCCGTTGGAGCGAGCCGGACGAGGCAGCCGCCTACCGCTTCCAGCTCGCCGCCGGTGACGATTTTGCCGCTCCGCTGGTAGCGGCAGACCACTTGAGCGAAGCGCGCTTTGCGGTTACCGACGCTCTGCCGCCCGGGACCTATCGCTGGCGGGTCGCCACCATCGACAAGCGGGGCGAAGAAGGACCGTTTAGCGACCCACAGCGGCTGCGTGTTCCGCAGCCGGGACCAGTGCCGGAGCAGCCGGACCTGTCCGACGAGGCGATGGTGATCCGCTGGCCGGCCGGCCTCGCCGGCGATCGTTTCCGCTTCCAGATGGCGCGTGACAACGCTTTTACCGATGTTGTCGTCGACCGGGAGACGACCGAGCCGTCGATCAAACTGGAGCGGCCGGAAGGCGGGGTCGTCTTCATCCGCGTACAGACGATCGACGCCGCCGGTGAGGCCAGCGCCTTCAGCGCGCCGCAGCGGATCGAGTTGCCGTCCGACCCGCTTTGGCTCATCTCAGTGCCCATCCTGAGCGTTCTCCTTGCGCTGATTCTCCTATGAACGCCGAGCACAGACAGGTTCGGACTGTCATCGGCTCGGCTCCAGCGCTGAAGCTCATCGTCGCCGGGGTTGTCGCAGCGGCCGCACTCCTTGCGGTCGCTCGGGACTGGCTCTGGCCGATCGATCACGCTCTCTATGACGTTGCCCTGCTCGCTTACCACCGTCCCGCCCCCGAAGATGTCATCATCGTTGCCGTCGACGAGGAAAGCCTTCCCGAACTCGGAGCGTGGCCGCTGCCGCGGCGTGTCTATGCTGCCGTGGTCGACGTCTTGCACCGCGCCGGCGCGAAGGTGATCGCGATCGATGTCATCTTCGCCGACACGAACCCGCTCGATGCCGAAGGCGATCGGCTCCTCGTCGCGCACGCGGCCGAGAGCGGACGGGTCGTGATGCCGGTCGCTTTCGAGCACCTGCGCCAGGACGGTCAATTGATCGAGCTGGTGCCGTTTCCGGCGCTGGCCGCGGTCGCAGCCGGCTTCGGTCATGTCGATGTCGAGCTTGACAGCGGCGGTCGCAGCCGGCGGCTGTTTCTCAGCGCCGGCCTCGGCGCACCCGTCTGGCCAGCCTTCGCGCTCGCGACACTGCAGGTTGCGGATCCGATCGCGGCTGCAGCGGCAGGCGGATGGGGCGCGCGGCTGCGACAGGCCGACGTTGATGAAGGCGCCAGAGATCCCTTCGTCTGGGTACGCCGCAACCCGTTTCTGGTGGCTTTTGCCGGGCCGCCGGGTCACTTCCGCCGGGTTGGCCTTGCCGACGTCATCCACGGCCGCGTCCCGACCGATGTCTTTCGCGATGCGACGGTGTTCGTCGGTGCAACGGCGGTGATGACCGGCGACCGCCTCGCGGTCGGCGGAATCACCGGCAACCCGATGATGTCCGGCGTCGAATTCAACGCCAACGCCTTCGATGCTCTGCGGCGGGGGCTGTTGCTTCGGCCGCTGGCACCGCTGATGGCGATCGCCCTGACCCTGGGTTTGATTTCGCTCCCAGCACTCGTCCATGCAGCCGGCATGCGCCGCGCGCCGGTCCTGGTGGCGGGCGGTCTGTTGTCACTGATCACCAGCGCCGCGCTCCTGGCCGGCGCGCAGCTCTGGTTTTCGCCCGCTGCCGCGCTTTTGGCGCTGGTCATCTGCGGCTTGGCCTGGACGGCGGTAGATCTCGACCGGGAGCGGGGAGAAATCCGCTCGGAGCGGGCGATCGCGCGAACGGCCCTGCGCTCGATCTCCGATGCCGTCATGACCCTGGATGGCGACGGCCGGATCCGGCACATGAACACGGTGGCGCAACGGCTCACTGGCAGCCCCGAAGCCGACGCAATCGGTCGACCGGTTGACGGTGTCGTCTGCCTCTCGGACGCGATCGGCCGCGCCCGGATCAGCATTGCCGCGCTGGCAGCGTCTGCAGCAGCGAAAGGCGTCATGATGCTGAGTGGCCCGCTGTTGCGATCGAAGAGCGGCGAAGAGCGCAAGGTCCAGGTCTCACTCGCCGTCATTCGCGCCGCTTCCGGCGCGGCCGAGGGGGCGGTGCTCGTCTTTACCGACGTTACCGACCTGCACCGCATGGCGAACGCGATCGCCGAACAGGCCGGTCGGGATCAGATCACACAGCTGCAAAACCGCAAGGCCTTCCTGCAGCGGCTGGGGCGGGTGCTGTCGGCGGCGCGACGCGAGGAGCTGCTGGTTGCCGTCCTCGAACTGCGCTTGGACAAGTTTTCCACGGTAAGCGAGGACCTCGGCCCTGCTGCTGCGGAGCTGCTGCTGAAGGGCGCGGTCGAACGCCTGTGCGCGGTCGTCGACCGGCCAGATCTGCTCGCCCGCGTCAATACCGATAGCTTCGCCCTGATCGTCGATACCTTGCGCACGTTGGATGCGGTCACTTTCCTGGCGCACCGGTTGCGCAAGGCATTCGACGCGCCGTTCGTCATCCAGGGGTTCAAGGCTTGGACGAGCCTGAGCATCGGCGTCGCCTACTTTCCGCGCGACGCCAGGGCGCCGGATCCCTTGCTGACGCGGGCCGGGCAGGCCGCGCGGCGCGCCCGCCAAGCTGGCGGCAACAAAGTTCATTACTGTGCCGATCACGCCAACGTGGTCGACATCAATCGTGCCAGGCTGGTCATCAGCTTGAAGAGCGCCGTTGAAAGGCAGGACACTGCACTGCTTTACCAGCCGCAGGTGGACTTCAAGTCGGGTCGCACGGTTGGTATCGAGGCATTGTTGCGGCTGAGCACCCCGCGGATGCGCGGCCTGGGGCCGGCCGAGTTCGTGCCGATGATCGAGGAGGCTGGGCTCATCGGAGCGGCTGGGGAATGGGTCTTGCGGACCGCCTGCTGTCAGCTCAGGGAATGGCACCAGCTGGGCTGGAACGATCTCTTCGTCTCGATCAATCTGACGCCGCGGCAGCTCCTCGAATCAGGGCTGACGGAACGGATCCGACGCGTGCTCGACGAGGCCGGTCTTGACGGTCGCTACCTCTGGCTTGAAATCACGGAGCTGGCGCTCTTGTCCGATTACGAGCAGGCTGCCGCGGTGATTCAGGGCATCCGCGAGCTTGGCGTCAGCTTCTGCATCGACGACTTCGGCACCACGTGCTCATCCCTGCTTGATCTGGAACGGCTGCCGATCCAGGGCGTCAAGATCGATGCCGGCCTGATTCAAGAGGGAATCGACCATCCCGAACATGCGGCGGTGATCGCTGCGATCGCAGTGATGGCGCATGCGATGCGCCTTGACGTCGTCGCCAAGGGTGTCGAGACACAACGGCATGTCGATTTCGTGATCGAGCGGGAGTTCGATCGTGGGCAGGGGTACTTCCTCGGCAGACCGGTTTCAGCGGCCCAATTCTTGTCATATTTGTCGGCGAATATTTCAACCGGGTGAGGCACGCTGACTCGGGTTTTCTACCGGCGTAACCGGTGACCGATAGCCACGGGGGAAGAAGTTGGGTGGCCTGTAGCCGCAGGTTCACTTCGCCGGGGTCGCAGAGTCAGGCCTGAAGGGCTGGCCTGTGGGTCCGGTCTGTGGGTCTGGCGCGAAAGCTTCGCAAGACACTATCATATCACCGCGAGCTGGGAGGTCGCGGGTGGCATCTTCTCGGTCGGAAGGAGGAGCGTTGGCCCGATGCCGTCTGAACCCGAGTGCGAGCGGTCGCTCGATGTCCTCATTCTCGATGCTGCGCCGTTGAGTCAATCGATGCTTGTCTCGCTCCTTGAGGTCGCAGGACATCGGAGCTACGCGAGCGAGTCTGTCGACGATGCGCTGACCGCGATCGAGGAATTCGACTTCGATCTCCTTCTGATCAATGCCAACAAGCCGGACAAGGAGATCCTTGATTTCGTCAAGCTGTTGCGATTCGCGCAGATGGGGGAGCCGCAGTTACCGATTGTCCTGCTGACTGCCTGGTGCGACGACGCGAATCGGCTCGATTGCAACGAGGCCGGAATTGACCTTGTCCTCGAAAAGCCGATTGCCCCGACCGTGCTGACGCAGTCGATCGTCTCCTGCGCCGTGCCAGAGCGTCGCCGGCGCGGCACTGCACAGGATCGCCGCTAAGGGGCTCGCTCGCTGCGGGCGGCCGGGTGGCCGGCAGGTGGCTAAAACCCGGTATCCTCCGGCAGGACGCGATTGGGCGGCGTGTGGCCGTCGATGTGGGAGCGAATGTTGATGAGGACGCACTCGCCCATGCCGATTCGCCCCTCCAGGGTCGCCGAGCCCATGTGCGGCAACAGGACAACGTTATCGAGACCGAGAAGCTTCGGGTTCACGGCCGGTTCGTTTTCGTACACATCGAGTGCAGCGCCCGCAATCTCTCCCGCCCTTAGCATGCGGACCAGAGCCAGTTCGTCGATGATCTCGCCGCGTGCCGTGTTGACGATGTAGGCGTGCGGCGGCAGAAGTTTCATCCGACGCGCGGAGAGCAGGTGATAGGTCGCAGGCGTATGCGGACAATGCACGGTGATGAAGTCCATGCGCGCCAGCATCTGGTCGAGGCTTTGGTGGTAGGTCGCCTCAAGTTCTGCCTCAATATCGGGATCGACACGCCGGCGGTTGTGGTAGTGAATGCTCATGTTGAACGCGCGGGCGCGGCGTGCCACCGCTTGGCCAATGCGCCCCATGCCGACGATGCCGAGCCGTTTGCCGGAGACGCGATGCCCCAGCATCCACGTCGGCGACCAGCCGCCCCACTTGCCGGCGCGGATGATGCGCTCGCCTTCGGTCAGGCGCCGTGGCACGGCGAGGATCAGCGCCATCGTCATGTCGGCGGTATCCTCGGTGAGGACATCGGGCGTGTTCGTCACGGTCACGCCGCGAGCGCGTGCGGCTTTGAGGTCGATGTGATCAACGCCGGCACCGTAGTTCGCGATCAGGCGCAATCTGTCGCCCGCGGCCTCAATGATGGCAGCGGTGATCCGGTCGGTGACTGTCGGCACCAGGACGTCCGCATCCTTGACCGCCTCGAGCAGACCCGGCTTGCCAAGCGGCTGATCGGTAAGATTGAGGCGGACATCGAACAGCTCCATCATCCGGGTCTCGACGATGTCGGGAAGCTTGCGCGTAACGACGACGAGCGGCTTTGGCTTCGCCATCTGGCACCTCTCCTGCGGCATACGGGCAACACTGTCAGTTTCGGCGATAGCAGGCGATCGCGCCGCTGTCCAGCGCGCCTCGCCCCTTGACCTGCCGGAAGGTCTCGGTTGTAAGAAAGAGAGCGTTCATATCCCATCGGTGCCGAGGGCAATGATCAGGCGGAGCCGACTCCTCCTCCTTCTGGGTTTGTTGACGGTTGCCGGTCTCGGTGTGAGCGGCAGCCTTGGCTTGTGGACCGGCAGCGGCGGCGGTGTGCCGGAGCAGGGGGGCGCGAAAGCCGACGACCCTCAAGCGCCGGAGACGTCCGAGGCGGCCGATCGGCCGGCGCAGGTCGAGGGCCTGCCGGTGCCGCGTTTCGTCACGCTGCGCGCGCCGGAGGCAAACATGCGAACCGGCCCGGATACGAAGTTTCCCATCAAGTGGGTTTACCAGCGGCCGGGCCTGCCGCTCGAGGTGATTGCCGAGCATCACCACTGGCGGCGCGTGCGCGACATCCAAGGCAACGACGGCTGGATGCACAAGCGGATGCTGAGCGGGCGGCGGGCGGTAATGCTGACCGGCCCCTCGGTCCTTTACGATTCGCCGTCGGGCAACGCCCGGCCGGTGGCGCGCTTGGATCCGATGGTTGTGCTCATGGTCCTGAAATGCCCCCCGGCCTCGGCGTGGTGCCAAGTGGCGGCCGACGACTTCCGCGGCTGGGCAGAGCGTTCCCGGATGTGGGGCGTCTATGCTGACGAGGTGATCGAGTAGCGGGCCATCGTCCGGTTCCGGGAACGGCGGTCCGGGTCACGCAAAATCGCGGGCGAGCTCGCTTCGGACCGCTTCCGGCAGCGCGGCCATGTGGTCGTAATTGGGATGGCGAACGCCGATCACAACCCGCGTGCCCGGCTTGCGAAACACCTCGATCTGTGCCGGCGTGAAAAAGAACTTGAGAAAATGGACTGATGAGGTCTTGCCGTCAGGGGTCGTGCGCTCGACGTCGAGCTCCGGCGATGCCTTCACCACGTCGCCATTGAAGCTGATGCCGACCGTCTCCTCAATCCCGCCGAAGGTGGCAAGGAGACGCGCCCGGCGCTCGGCATCCTCGATCTCGATCAGCATGGTCGCAACCAGCGACCGCCCGTCCGGGATCAGCGGATTGTAGGCCGCGAGTTCGTCCTCGATCTGGGCTTCGCCGCCTTTCTCGATGTACAGCATCTCGTGGACCTGATGCAGCATCGTCTCGAAGCTCTCGAACAGGAGCATCACGTGCGGTCCCACGGCAAGGCGGCGGTTCCGCTTCAGTTCGGTCATCTGCCGGCGCCGGTCGGCCCGTTCCATGGCGTAGACGGGCATCGGCAGAATGTCGGCGCGGGTAATCTGTCGCAACGGCTGCACTCCCGAAGCCAACTCAGAACGAATACGCGCGAGCAATCAGCTCGATTGGGTGCTGCAAGGTTTCCACAGCAGGCGGGCGGCCGTCACTGAGCCGTTCCATGCCCTGGATGATGTGCTCGCGGGCGAGCGGACACTCCGAGACGACATAGCGGGTCTTGTTGGCGGTAGCTTCGCGCGCAACCGGCCGGCCCACCTTCAGCGCCACCTCGAAGTTTTCCTTCATGATTCCCCAGGAACCGCCGTGCCCGGAACAGCGCTCGATCGTCTTGATCTCGGTGTCCGGCAACAGCCGCAGCATGTCGGCTGCCTTCTGGCCCATGTTCTGCGCCCGCGCATGGCAGGCGATGTGTACAGTGATGCCGCCCTCGATCGGCATCATGCCGGGTGCCAGCCCTTCCTTGCGGGCGATATCGACGAGGTACTCGGTCACATCGAAGGTGGCCCGGGAGAGCCGCGCGACATTCTCGTCGTTGGGCTCGAGCAGCGGCCATTCGAATTTGAGCATGAGCGAGCACGACGGCACCAAGCCTACGATGTCGTATCCCTTGTCGATCCAGGGGCGAAGCTCGGCCGCGACCGTGCGTGCCTTCCCGGCGACCCGCTCGATATCGCCGTACTCCAGCTGCGGCATCCCGCAGCAGGCCGGGTACACGACCTCGGTTTCGACGCCGTTCTGGGCCAGCACCGCGCGGGCGGCCCGGCCGACGTCCGGGTTGTTGTAATTCATGAAGCAGGTGGCATAGAGGACGGCCTTGCGGCCGAATGCGGGTGCCTCGCGGTTGATCGCCGGCGGGTCGGCCTTGGCCGACGCGGTCAGGGTCTTGCCGACGTATTTCGGCAGATAGGCATCGCGATGGATCCCCGCCGCCTTCTCCATCAGCGGCCGCGTGAGCTTGTTGCCGCAGCGGCTGGCCCAGTTCGCGAGCGGCGCGACCGGCGCTGCCAGCCGACCATTGCGATCGGTCTCCGACAGCTGCCGTTTGGCGAAGCCGACGCCGCCCTTACGAAACTCGGCCGCGCGATAGCGCAGCATCAGGTGCGGAAAGTCGAGCCCGAACTCGTGCGGCGGCACGTACGGGCACTTGGTAAGGAAGCACATATCGCAGAGCGTGCAGGCATCGACGACGCCGGCGAAATCGGCACTGGCGACGGCCTCGATCTCTCCGCTCTCGGTCGCATCGATCAGATCGAAAAGCCGGGGAAAACTGTCACAGAGGTTGAAACAGCGCCGGCAGCCGTGGCAGATGTCGAACACCCGACGCAGCTCGTGATCGAGCTTGTCCGGATCATAGAATTCCTCATCGCGCCACGCCAACGGGTGGCGGGTCGGCGCCTCTAAGCTGCCTTCGCGCATTGCCGGCGACTCCCTTCGAGAAGACTGCGAGTGTCGCGCTCACGTGCTCGCCACGGCAGCGAGCGACGGATGCGTCAACGGGGGTGGCTCAGGAGGGAGCACCCCCGTCCCGCATCGCTATCGGCGCTCAGCCGGCAAGCAGCCGTGGGCGCTGAAGCTTAGTCCAGCGTATCGAGAGCCTTCTTGAAGCGGCCGGCGTGCGACTTCTCGGCCTTGGCGAGCGTCTCGAACCAGTCCGCGATCTCGTCGAAGCCTTCCTCGCGCGCCGACTTTGCCATGCCGGGATACATGTCGGTGTATTCGTGCGTTTCCCCGGCGACCGAAGCCTTCAGGTTGTCCCGCGTTCCGCCGATCGGCAGTCCGGTTGCGGGGTCGCCCACCTTCTCGAGGAACTCCAAATGGCCATGTGCATGGCCGGTCTCGCCTTCCGCCGTCGAACGAAAGACGGCTGCAACGTCGTTGTAGCCTTCGACGTCGGCTTTTTGAGCGAAATAAAGATAGCGCCGGTTGGCCTGCGACTCGCCAGAGAACGCGTCCTTGAGATTCTGCTCGGTCTTACTTCCACGGAGTTCGGACATTCCCACTCTCCCTCTGCCCGTTCAATCACCAGCAACGGCCAACTTGGTCACGCCCGTAACCTTGACCGTGAGCCGACTATGAATCGCCTCCGAACGGGAGTCAACTCTTTTTAACAGTTCTAGAGAGGGGCGGTAACCTATTAAAATGAAATGATTTTTATTTGCGATCTTTGAGGCGGACGATCACGTCGACGCGATCGATCTCGGTTCCGTGCGGGGGTGGCGGCAGATCGGGAACAACGACCTGACTGCCGGGAATGTCTTCCACGCGGCCAGCCTGCTCGAAAAAGAAGTGGTGATGCTCGGTGATATTGGTATCGAAGTAGGAGCGGGTCGCGTCGACGACGATCTCGCGCAACAACCCTGCCGCCGTGAACTGATGCAAGGCGTTGTAAACGGTTGCGAGCGACACGCGCACCGAAGCCGCGATCGCTTCTTCGTGCAGCATCTCGGCCGTGATGTGGCGATCGCCCTTCTCGAACAGCAGCCGCGCGAGCGCGAGGCGTTGCCGCGTCGGCCGCAGGTCGGCGGCTCGAAGGAGATCAAGAATGCGCGCGTAGGGGCGGGTTTCTGTCATTACGGCAGCACATAATCACGATGGTGCGACCCTACAACAGCGGCTAGCGGCAAACAAAGAAAAATGCTCTGGACGGATCGCGGCCGCGTTATGCACCGGTCACGATGCGGTCGACCAGCTGCCGCACCGTCGGAACAAAGCCGCCGGCATAGAACGGATCGCTGGCGAAGCGGAATGCGTTATGGCCGGCGAACATCAAGTTGCCATCAACGGCGCCACCGTGAGCGATCGATTGCAGCGTCTTTTGAATGCAATAGGAGCGCGGATCGGCCAGCTTGCCGGTCGTCCCCTCGCCGTTCTCGGCCCAGTTGCTGAACCGGCACGCGCTCAGGCAGCCCATGCACGCCTGCTGGTCGATGCGGATCTCGCGTGACCTCTCAGGCGTCACGAAGACGAGGGTTCCGTCCGGCGTGCGCATCGCCTCGATGAAGCCCTGCGCCACGTAGGATTCGGCACGCGTCCGGTCCGCAGGCGTCATGTAGACCAGGCGGCCACGACTGCCGACGGCAAACGGCTCGCTTTGCTCGCCCAGCGGCTCCCGCGTGTAGGCAATCTCGCGCGTATTGCGCTCGATCAGCTCATTGAGAAAGGCGTTGCGAACCGCAGACGAATAGAAGCCGGTCGGACTGAACTTGTTGAGCGCGACATCGCCGCTCTTCAGCGTCAACAGGCGCGCCTTCCATTCGGCCGAAATCGGGCTCTCTTCGGTGACGAGGGGGCGCGTGCCGAACTGGAACGCAATCGGGCCGACTTCGGGATTGTCGATCCAATCCTGCCATTCGTCCAGCCGCCAGACCCCCCCAGCCATGAAGATCGGCACCTGGTCAAGACCGAATTCCCGCATCTCCTTGCGCAGCGCGATCACGCGCGGCAGGGGGGCCTGCGGCTCGGCAGGATCTTCGGAGTTGCTAATGCCGTTGTGGCCGCCAGCAAGCCAGGGATCCTCGTAGACGACGCCGCCCAAGGCTTCCCGGAACCGAAAGAAGGCGCGCTTCCACAGCGCGCGGAAGGCCCGCCCCGAGGACACGATCGGATAACACTGAACGCGAAAGCGGGCCGCGATCTCGGCCAGCCGATACGGCATGCCGGCACCGCACGTCACGCCGTGGATCAGTCCGCGCGCGCCCTCGAGAATGCCTTGCAGGACCCGCTGCGTCGCGGCGGCCTCCCACAGCATGTTCATGTGCAGGCGTCCGCGCCCCGACGAGTTCTCGTAGGCGATTTGCGCCTGGGTAATGCCGCCGCGGATGGCGTAAGCGACCAGCTCCTCGTAGCGCTCGCGCCGGGTCCGGCCATGGTAGGTCTGCGGAATGACCCGGCCCAGGGCATCGAACGTATCGGCGTTGACACCAGAGAACGTGCCGACGCAGTCGGCTGCGGCAAAGGCACCGGCGCTGAGGCCGTTCGAGACTGAAACCCCCTTGCCGCCTTCGACGATCGGCAGGACCTCACGGCCGGAGATGATCAGTGGCGTCAGCAGGGCCATGGCTTGCATCCCCGACCGCGCGACAGCGTGCTGCCTCGCGTGCCCGCCTTGCTGCGGGCGGCCCAGCTGCGGGAAAGCGGTCCCGAGCCACTGTTCACGGAGCTGCCTTTGCCGCGCCGCGGCCGTCACCGATGTCTTCGCCTGTTGCCTGATCAACCGCACGCATCGAGAGCTTGATCTTGCCGCGGTCGTCGATACCGATCACCTTGACCTTCACCATATCGCCGACCTGCACCACATCACCGACCTTGTTGACCCTGGCGGAGGCCAGTTCGCTGATGTGCACAAGCCCGTCGCGATTGCCGAGGAAGTTCACGAAGGCGCCGAAGTCCACCACCTTGACGACCTTACCGGTATAGATGACGCCGATCTCCGGCTCGGCCGCGATTGAGCGGATCCACTCGATCGCCGCATCCGCCGAGTGCTGATCGACCGCAGCCACCTTGATGGTGCCGTCGTCCTCGATATCGACGCGGGCGCCGGTGACCTCGCAGATCTCGCGGATGACCTTGCCACCCGGCCCGATGACCTCGCGGATCTTCTCCTTGTTGATGTTCAGCACGGTGATCCGCGGCGCCATCTTGCTGATCGCCTCGCGCGCCGACGTGATGCCGCGCGCCATCTCGCCCAGGATATGGATACGGCCGTCGCGCGCCTGGTCGAGCGCCTGACGCATGATCGCTTCGGTGATGGACGTGATCTTGATGTCCATCTGCAACGCGGTCACGCCGATCGATGTTCCAGCGACCTTGAAGTCCATGTCGCCCAGATGGTCCTCATCGCCCAGGATGTCCGAAAGAACGACAAACGACTCCTGTTCCTTGATCAGGCCCATGGCGATGCCGGCCACCGGGCGCGGCAGCGGCACACCGGCATCCATCAACGCCAGGGACGAGCCGCAAACCGTCGCCATCGATGAGGAACCGTTCGACTCGGTGACCTCGGAAACGACGCGGATGGTGTAGGGAAAGTCGGTCTTGAGCGGCATCAGCGGATGCATGGACCGCCACGCCAGCTTGCCGTGACCGATTTCGCGCCGGCCGGTAAAACCGGGCCGCCCCGTTTCGCCGACGGAGTACGGCGGAAAGTTGTAATGCAACATGAAGTGCTCGCGCGATTCCCCAGCGAGCGCATCGATGATTTGCTCATCCTGGCCGGTGCCGAGCGTGGCGACGACCAGCGCCTGGGTTTCGCCGCGCGTAAACAGCGCGCTGCCGTGCGCTCGCGGCAACAGCCCGACCTCAACGGCGATCGGCCGGATGTCGGCAGGGCCGCGGCCATCGATGCGCGTTCGGGTCGCGATCATGCGGTTGCGGACGACGTCTTTTTCCAGGTCCTGGAAGATCTCATCGAACGAGTCTGCCAGCACTGCCGCATCCGTGTTGCCCTCAGCAGCCAGGCTGGCTGCAGCCAACTCCTTGGTGGCCGCAACCCGCTGCCGGCGGGCGGCCTTTGCGGTCTCGGTGTAGGCGTCGCGCAGATCGTCCTCGGCGAGGGCGCGCAAGCGCTCCGCGAGAACGCTCTTGCCGTCCGAGGCGCCCTGAAGCTCCATCGGCTCCTTGGCACAGGCCTCGGCGAGTTCGATGATGGCGTCGATCACCGGCTGGATGCTGCGGTGGCCGAACATGACCGCGCCCAGCATCACCTCCTCGGAGAGTTCGTTGGCCTCCGATTCGACCATCAGCACACCGTCCCGGGTGCCGGCGACAACGAGGTCGAGATCGCTGTTCATCATCTCGTCGAGGCGGGGATTGAGCACATAATCGCCGGAGATGAAGCCGACCCGGCAGCCGGCAATCGGCCCCAGGAAGGGCACACCGGAGAGCGTCAGCGCCGCCGACGTCCCGATCATGGCAACGATGTCGGGATCGTTCTGCAGATCGTGGCTCAACACCGTGCAGATGACTTGCGTCTCGTTGCGGAACCCCTTCGCGAACAAGGGGCGGATCGGTCGGTCGATCAGGCGCGAACTCAGGACCTCGTGCTCCGACGGCCGGCCCTCGCGCTTGAAGAATCCGCCCGGGATCTTGCCGGCAGCGTACGCCTTTTCCTGGTAATGGACCGACAAAGGAAAGAAGTCGATGCCTGGTTTCGCCGACCGCTCATAAACGACCGTGCAAAGAACCTTCGTCTCACCAAGGCTGGCAAGAACAGCCCCGTCGGCTTGGCGAGCAATTTTGCCAGTCTCGAGCACGAGCGGACGGCCACCCCAGTCAAGACTTTTTCTGTATTCTTGAAACATCCATCACCCTTTCATGCCGGCAAGCGCCTGCCCTTCAAGGCGGCACCGTAGGATTACTGCCGGCGTGCTACCCTCTTGCGGAACTAACGGCGAAGCCCGAGACGCTCGACGAGACGCTCGTAGCGCTTCACCTCGGCGCGTTTGACATAGTCAAGAAGACGCCGCCGCTGTCCCACCATCATCAAAAGACCACGGCGCGAGTGGAAGTCCTTCTTGTGGGCTTTCAGGTGCTCTGTAAGGTTGGCGATCCGCTCGCTCAACACGGCGACCTGAACCTCAGGCGACCCCGTGTCACCCTCGTGCAGCGCATAGTCCTTGATCAATTCCTGTTTACGTTCTGCCGTAATCGACATCGTTACTCCCCAAAGACCATCAAATGTTCAAGACACGCACAGGGCGGATCTCGCCGCCCTTGATTTGGACAAGTGCGACCAGTTTGCCTTCAGCTATGGCGCACAACATTGAATCCCGGCCAATTCCCTTGAAGGAAGAGCGCCGGGCAACCGGCAGGGCGGCAACCGGCCGGCCTTGCCGCAATTGCCGAGCCTCCACTTCCGTCAGCGGCAGCGCCGGGATGTCGGCCAGCGCCGCTTGCACGGGAAGCACGAGGTCAGCCAGTCTGCCCTCCGCCGCCGCCGCCTCGATCCCGTCAAGCGGAATCGACCGCTGTTCGGTAAAGGGGCCGACGGTCAGCCGGCGTAGCCAGGCGATGTGCCCGACCGTGCCGAGGACCTGGGCGAGATCGCGGGCGAGCGCCCGCATGTAGACGCCCTTGCCAGCAACAACGGCGAACACCGCATGATCGGGATCGGGGATCGAGATCAATTCGATGGCTTCGACCGTGACTGTTCGGGCGGCTAGCGTGATCGGCTCGTTGGCGCGCGCCAGGGCATACGCCCGCCGGCCGGCCACCTTGATCGCCGAGTAGGTCGGCGGCACCTGCTCGATGTCGCCCTGAAACTGTGGCAGCACGGCCGCGATCGCGTCCGCGCTGGGCCGGACCGCGCTCGTCGCGACGATCGCGCCTTCGCTGTCGTCGGTATCGCGCTGCTCACCCCAGCGCACGCAGAAGCGGTACGTCTTGCGGCCTTCCATGGCGTAGCTCATGGTCTTGGTCGCTTCGCCGAGCGCGATCGGCAACACCCCGGTGGCAAGCGGGTCGAGGGTGCCGGCGTGGCCCGCCTTGACGCCGCGCGTAGCACGGCGAACGGTTCCAACGACGGCCGCAGACGTCATTGCAGCCGGCTTGTCGATGACCAGCCAGCCGTGCAGGACCGGGCGGCCAGCTTTAGCGATCATCGTTATGTCCGTCTGCCTTCTCCTGCTGCATTGCAAGATCGCGCGCCACTGCCGGTTCGCGCAACAAGTGTTCAATCCGATCGGCCGTTTCGAACGAACGGTCCGGCGCGAAGTCCAGCGCGGGGCTGAAGCGCAGGCGTACCTCCTCGCCCAGCCGCCGGCGCAGGAATGTGCGCGCATGGTTGAGCGCCGCAATCACCGCGCGCGAGTCGCCACCGCCCTGGGGCACGACAAAGACGCGCGCGTGCCGCAAGTCCGGCGACATCTGCACCTCAGTCACCGTCACGCTGCGCTCCATGAGGCCCGGATCGTGCACCTCGCCACGCTCAAGAATCCACGCCAGTGCATGCTGGATCTCGGCGCCGACACGGAGCTGGCGTTGGCTGAACGGTTTGGAGGTCGTGCGGGTCATGCGATCCCTGGCCGCTGCTCACGATCATCGGAAGACAAAATGCACCGCTAAAGCTCGCGGGCCACTTCTTCCAGCTCGTAGCACTCGATCGTGTCGCCGACCTGGATATCGTGGTAGTTGAGCAGCGAGATGCCGCAATCGTAGCCATCCTTGACCTCGCGGACGTCCTCCTTGAACCGCTTCAGCTGTCCGAGGTCGCCGGTGTGAATGACGACATCGTCACGCAGGAGGCGCACTTTCGCGCCACGGCGGACGACACCTTCGGTAATCATGCAGCCCGCCACCTTGCCGACCTTGGAGATGTTAAACACCTGGCGGATCTGCGCGTAACCGAGAATGTTCTCCTTCACCGTCGGCTTCAGCATGCCGGTCAGCACGGTGCGAATGTCGTCAGTCAGGTCGTAGATGATCGAGTAGTAACGGATCTCGACGCCGTCCCGCTTGGCCATCTCGCGCGCCTGCGGATTCGCCCGCACGTTGAAGCCGATGACAAGCGCTCCCGATGCGCGCGCAAGGCCGATATCGGTTTCGTTGATGCCGCCGACGCCCGAGTGGAGCACGTTGACCTTGATGTGCTCGCCGCCGATCTTTTGCAGAGCGCCTGCGATTGCCTCGACGGAGCCGTGCACGTCAGCCTTGACGACCACCGCCAGCTCGCGCGCCTCGCCCTCCTGGATCCGGTTCAGCATCTGCTCGAGCGTGCCGCGGGTCGTCGTCGTGCGGGCATCGCGGCTGCGGCGCTGGCGGAATTCGCTGACTTCGCGCGCACGCGCCTCGCTGTCGACGACGATCACGTCGTCGCCCGCGGCGGGCGTGCTGTTGAGGCCCAGGATCTCGACCGGCATGCCGGGGCCGGCTCGCTCAACCGTAGCGCCGTTCGCATCGGCCAGCGTGCGCACGCGTCCCCACTCGCTGCCGGCAACAAAGACGTCGCCCGGACGGAGCGTACCCCGCTGCACAAGCACCGTCGCCACCGTTCCGCGGCCGCGCTCCATCCGCGCCTCGATCACCACACCTTCGGCAGAGCGGTCAGGATTTGCGTTGAGATCAAGCACTTCCGCCTGCAGCAGAATGGCTTCGGCGAGCTTGTCGAGGTTGGCGCCGGTCTTCGCCGAGACGTCAACGGACAAGGTATCACCGCCCATGTCTTCGACGAAAACACTGTGCTGCATCAGCTCGGTACGGACCCGGCGCGGGTCGGCGTCAGGACGGTCGCATTTGTTGACGGCAACAATGAGCGGGACACCGGCCGCCTTCGCGTGCGCGATAGCCTCGACGGTCTGCGGCATGACGCCATCGTCGGCGGCGACCACGAGGACGACGATGTCGGTCACGCGCGCGCCGCGGGCCCGCATCTGCGTGAACGCCTCATGTCCGGGAGTGTCGATAAATGTAATCTTTTGTCCGCCTGCCAGGGTGACCTGATAGGCGCCGATGTGCTGGGTGATGCCGCCCGCCTCGTGCGCCGCGACATCGCTCTTGCGCAAGGCGTCGAGGAGCGAGGTCTTGCCGTGGTCGACGTGCCCCATCACGGTTACGACCGGCGGCCGCGACTGCAAATGGTCAGCCGAGTCGGGTTCGCCGCGCAGGCCAAGCTCGACATCGGCCTCGCTGACCCGTTTGATGTTGTGTCCAAATTCGGTCGCAACGAGTTCGGCGGTGTCGCCGTCGATGCTGTGGTTGATGGTCGCCATCATGCCCATCCGCATCAGCACCTTGATGACGTCGGTGCTGCGGGCGGCCATGCGGTTGGCGAGTTCCTGAACGGTGATCGTTTCCGGAATGATGACGTCGCGGATGATCTTCTGGCTGTCCGCCCCGAGAGCCTGGATCTGCTTCATCCGCTCCTTCTGCCGGGCACGCCGCACCGAGGCCAGCGACCGCACCCGCTCGGCTTCATCAAGCGCGTGGGTGACGCTGATCTTACCGCCACGCCGGCCTTCATCGGCCCGCAGCCCCGCGTCCTCGGTCCGCCGCACTTCGGGGCGGACGACGCGCTTGGCGCGACCAGCGCGAGCGGCGGTGTCCTCTTGTGTAGCCGGAGATCGCGGTTTCGCAACGCCGCGACCGGCGCCAGCGGGCGCTTCCGGCTTGCGGCCGGCGTCCGGCCGGCTGGGTCCACGATCACCAGCGGGCCGGCCCTGTCGCTCATCCGTCCGTGGTGGCCTGGCACCCGGAGCACCGCCGCTCCGCCCGACCGGCGCGGCAGGCCGCCCTGCCGGGACTCTGCTTTCGGCGCCGCTGCCCCCGGGCCCTCGCGGTGCAATAGCCTCGCTCGCTGCGACCGTCGCTGCCTGTGAGCGCGGTGCTGGAGCTTCCGCTGCCGGTTCGGCCGTCTGGGCCGCGGTTTCGCCCGCAGCGGCCAGCGGCACGGACAATTCTGCACCCGCCTGCCCAGGCTCGACCGCCTCGGCGGCAGTGGCAGACGCTTCTTCGATGGCTTCAGCGCCTTCCCCGCCGCCCGGCTGGACCGGCAGCTCCGTTTCGGCGGCGGGCTCAACGGCTCGCGACTCGGCCGCATCAATGGCGGTCTCGGCCGTTGCGACCGGCGCGGCTTCCTGCGCCGCTACCTGTTCCGCTGATGCCAGCTCTGGCGCTGCAGCCTCTGCTTCCGGCTGCGCCATCTCGGCGGCAGGGATCTCTGCCGCAACCGGCTCCAGCTCGGCCGCCGGCGTTGCGACGCGGTCCTCTTCCGCCCGCCGCGCCCCTTCGAGTGCGCGGGCGCGGGCCGCCTTTTCCTGCGTGGTCAGGCCGGTCGAGGCAGCATCGCGGCCATGCGCGTCACCGCGGCCACGGCCTCCCTCGCCGCGCTGATCACCGGCCCGCCCGCCGCGTCCGTCGGCAGCGAAGGTGCGCTTCTTGCGGACCTCGACCGTCACCATCTTCGAACGCCCATGGGCAAAGCTCTGCCGCACCTGACCCGTCTCGACGGTCTTCTTCAGCTCCAAACGCCGGGGCCGATTCAGGCGCCCTTCGTCCGCGTTCTTTTCGTCCGTTTCCGTCATCAGTGTTTCGTCTCGGGGTCGTTCGTGCATATCGGTGAAAGGTCGGGCTGGACCGGCCTCAGGCGAAAACCCGCCAGCCGCTCAGCCTCGTCGTGAATGCGCCCGGCCAGCCGGCCCGGAGCGACAGCGGCATGTACCGTTCGCGCGCGGGCGAAAACGGCGCCCAGTTCGGCGCCCGTCAGGACGGACACGACCGGCAGCCCGGCCGCGAGGCTGCGCATCCGGGCGAGCTCGGACGGTGCGCCATCAACAGCGGCCAAGACCAGACCCGCCTTACTGTCAGCGAGCCATGATCGCGTCTTCTCGCATCCGCTGACCGCCTGATGAGCCCGCCGCGCCAACGCGATGAGATCGAGACAACGGCGCGCCAGCTGGCGCTCGATACATTCCGTCAGATCGGCCGGCACGCGGACCTGAGCCCGCGCAGCCCGCGCGAATGCCCGCCGGCGGCAGGCGGTCTCGACCGCGCCACGTTCGGCACTGAGCCACAGGCCGCGCCCCGGCAGCCGGCCGCCGACATCGGCAACGACGGTGCCGTCCGGACCGACGACGAAGCGGACAAGTTTCGCCACCGGCTTGACGACGCCGGTACCGATACAACGTCGGTGCCCCTCCCTCTCGCCGCACCCGCTTTCGGCCAGCGCCACTTCAGCCACAATCGCTCCCACATTCGTCCTTTTACTGCGTCTCACCGCTGCCAGCCGAAGCTGCCGCATCTTCCTCCGCGAACCAGTGTTCGCGCGCGGCCATGATGATCTCGTTCGCGCGATCGAGCGTGAGCGTGCCGCGCGGTGCGATCTCGAGCAGTTCGTCGGCGGCGAGATCGGCCAAATCATCCAGGGACTTGACGCCCTTTTCGCCAAGCGCCGCCAACACCGCTGGCCGCAAGCCTTCAATCGCTGCGATCTCGTCGGAAACGCCGAGATCGAGCCTTTGACGTTCGTGCTCGGCATCGCGGGCTTCAATGTAGGACTGCGCCCGGTGGACCAGCTCGGCCGCGACGTCTTCACCAAGCCCCTCGATCTCGGCGAGTTCGTTGAGCGGAACGAACGCGACATCCTCGACCGACGAGAACCCTTCCGCCACCAAGAGGTGCGCCATCACGTCGTCGACGTTGAGCGCATCGATGAAGGTCTTTGAGCGTGCCGTGACCTCCTCGTTGCGGCGCTGCGACTCCTCGTCCTCGGTCAGGATGTCGATATCCCAGCCAGTCAGCTGCGACGCGAGCCGGACGTTCTGGCCGCGCCGGCCGATCGCGAGGCTCAGCTGATCGTCGGGAACCACGACCTCGATGCGGTTGCTCTCCTCGTCGAGAACCACCTTCGAGACTTCCGCCGGGGCCAGCGCGTTGACGATAAACGTCGCCGGATCCGCCGACCATTGAATGATGTCGATCTTTTCGCCCTGGAGTTCGCCGACCACCGCCTGCACCCGCGAGCCGCGCATGCCGATGCAGGGACCGACCGGATCGATGCTGGTATCGCGCGAATGAACGGCGAGCTTGGCCCGCGAGCCGGGATCGCGCGCGACCGACTTGATCTCGATGATGCCCTCGTAGATCTCCGGGACTTCCTGCGCGAACAGGCGCGCCATGAACTGGGGGTGCGAACGGGACAAGAAGATCTGTGGCCCGCGGACCTCCTCGCGCACGTCCATAATGTAGGCGCGCACACGGTCCCCGACGTTGAAATGTTCGCGCGGGATCGTCTCTTCCCGTCGCAACAAAGCCTCTGCACGCCCGAGATCAACGATCACGTTGCCGAACTCGACACGCTTGACAACGCCGTTGACGACCTCGTTGACGCGGTCCTTAAATTCCTCGTACTGGCGCCGGCGCTCCGCCTCACGCACCTTGTGGACGATTACCTGTTTCGCCGTCTGCGCCGCAATGCGGCCGAAATCGATTGGCGGCAGTGTCTCGATCAGGAAATCGCCGACCGTGAGCGCATCATCGAGTTCCTGCGCCACAGCCGCGCTGATCTGGGTCGCCTCGTCCTCGACCGCTTCGACGACCAGCCGGTAGCGGGCAAGCATGATCTCCCCGCTGGTGCGGTCAATGCTCGCGCGGATGTCGTGCTCGTGTCCGTACTTGGAGCGGCCAGCCTTCTGGATCGCCTGCTCCATCGCTTCCAGGACCTCATCGCGATCGATGTTCTTGTCCCTGGCCACGGTCTCTGCGACCTGCAGCAACTCCGGACGCGCGTGCACGGCGCTCGTTTCGGAAGCGGTGCGGGCCATGGATCAGCGTTGCTTCCTGTTGGTGTTCACTGTCCCCTCAACGCCAAGAGATCTTCCGTCAAAACCAGCTTTGCCCGGGCAATGTCGGCAAATGGCAGCTCGACCGTGCCGCCGGCCGCGGCCAGACGGACCGCATCGCCGTTCACGCCGAGCAGCCGGCCCTGATACTTCCGCCGCCCGGCGAGCATCTGGCGGAGCTCAATACGCGCCTCGAAACCGGCGAAGCGCTCGTAGTCGGCAAGCCGCACCAACGGGCGATCAATGCCCGGCGAGCTGACTTCCAGGGTGTACGACGCCGAAACCGGGTCCTCCACATCGAGCACCGCCGAGATGGCCCGGCTCACATCGGCGCAATCATCAATCTGCATCGGTTCGCCATCGGCGCGTTCGGCCATCACTTGCAAACGTACTCTCTGTTGGCCGAGAACCTGAACCCGCACCAAGGAATAGCCCATGCCTTCCACCGTCGGCCGGATCAGGTCGGCGACGCGGCCGGCCAAGTCCATACCTGCTTATCCGATCCTCTCCGTCGTATGCACACGCGGCTGCATACAAACAAAAAAAAGGTGAGCGCGCGGCCCACCGCGTTTGTCCCAGCCCTGAGGCGGGACGTCACATCGGGTTCACTAGCAGATCCGCACCCTCTTGCTTCGTATATAGCCGCACTCGTCACCTGCACAAGAGGTTTTCAGCCCGATCAAGCGGCAACTGCTGCCGTATTCGTACGCACAAACTCTAGGTAGGTGCAGACAGTCCCGGCGGCTTTCGCCTTTGCCTCGTAGCGGGTTTCGATCCAGTCCGGCGGCGGCTGCCGCCAATCCTGCGGCCCCCGGGCCTGCCACGCGAACGCCGGGTGGTGCGAGACCTGCCACAGTGTCCAGCGCACATACCCCGGATGATCGGAAGCGAACAAGAAGGTGCCGCCGGGGCGCAGGAGGCGCGCCAGCACATCGAGGGTCGGGCGGGCGATGAAACGCCGGTGCGCATGCCGCAGCTTTGGCCACGGATCGGCAAACAAAAGAAAGATCCGGCCCAAGCAGGCATCGGGGAGATGCGGCAGCAGGCGGCGGGCATCGTCGGCAAAGATGCGGATGTTGTCGAGTTCGAGGCTCTCGATGCGGGCGATCAGCGCGGCAACGCCGTTGATGTAGGGCTCGCAGCCGATGAAGCCGATATCGCGGTGCTTGAGCGCTTGGCCGGCCAGGTGCTCGCCGGCACCGAAGCCGATCTCGAGCCAGATATCGGCGACCGAGCGATCAAACACGGTGCGGGGATTGAAACAGACGTCTTCCTGCGGCAGCGGCAATGCAAACCGCGGGAGAACGCGCGTTAGCAGCGTCTTCTTGTGGTCGCTCAAGCGCCGACCGCGCCGGCGGCCGAAGGTCGGCAGCAGGCGGCCGCCTGCTGCCGTTCCCTCGTGGTTCACATCCTCTGGCTGGAGACGCGTCTCCTCATCCGGCGCCAAATCGACTCCGGAGCGCGTCAACTAGATCAGTCTTTTCCCAGCTGAAGCCGCCGTCCGGCTCCGGCTCGCGGCCGAAATGGCCGTAGGCAGCCGTACGCGCATAGATCGGCCGGTCGAGGTGGAGGTGCTCGCGGATGCCGCGCGGCGACAGGTCCATCGCCCGCTGCAAGGCGAGGGAAAGCTGTTCCTCGTCAACCACCCCGGTGCCGTGCGTGTCGACGTACACGGAAAGCGGGTGCGAGACGCCGATCGCGTAGGAGAGCTGGATGGTGCACCGTTCCGCGAGATTGGCCGCAACGACGTTTTTCGCCAGGTAACGCGCGGCATAGGCGGCGGAGCGGTCGACCTTGGTCGGGTCCTTGCCGGAGAAGGCGCCGCCGCCATGGGGGGCCGCACCACCGTAGGTATCGACGATGATCTTGCGACCCGTCAGTCCGCTGTCGCCATCGGGGCCACCGATGACGAAGCGGCCGGTCGGATTGACGTAGAAATGCTTCTCGTCGCACATCCATCCCTCGGGAAGGACATTGAGGACGTGCGGACGCACGATATCTCGGACGTCGTCGGCGGTGAGGTGTTCGGCGTGCTGCGTCGAGACGACGATGGCGGTCGCCCCGACCGGCTTGCCGTTGACGTAGCGCAAGGTGACCTGGCTCTTTGCATCCGGACCAAGGCCGGGTTCCGCGCCCGAGTGACGGGCCTCGGCGAGCGAACGCAAGATGCCGTGCGCGTAAAAGATGGGAGCCGGCATCAACACGTCCGTCTCCCGGCAGGCATAACCGAACATGATGCCCTGGTCGCCCGCGCCCTCGTCCTTGTTGTCGCGGGCGTCGACGCCGACGGCGATGTCCGCCGACTGGGAGTGCACGCGGCAAACGACGTCCGCATCCTTCCAGTGGAACCCGCGCTGCTCGTAGCCGATCTCGCGGACGCAGTGGCGAGCGACTTCGATCAGGCGTTCGTGGGTGAGATGGTCCGGGCCCCGCACTTCACCCGCGAGGACGATGTAGTTGGTGGTGCAAAGGGTCTCAACCGCAACCCGCGCCCGATTGTCCTCGGTCAGGAATGCATCAACCACCGCATCGGAAATGCGGTCGCAGACCTTGTCGGGATGTCCTTCGGACACGGATTCACTGGTGAAGACATAGTCTTTTTTCCACACGGTCAGCACCTCGTGCAAGAATATCGAGAAAACGGCGCCAGACTGTCAGCCAAGCGCAGACACCGCTTAAAAGCGGTGCCGGCGGCCCAGTTCTCAAGGCCGAGGGGTCAAAAGAGTAGCTCGGGCAAGTTCGCAGCTGACAGCCTCGTAGCTCGTCCTTCTGACAAGCGGGCTCCCGACCGTCAAGCGAATTGCAACGGCCGAAACTTTTACGCGTCGCGCCGTGGCTCGCCCTCGTCCGTGGCTCCAAGCGATTTGGTCAACTCAAACAGACGCTTGCGGACGTGGGGATCGTGGATACGGTAGTATGCGCGGACCAGCTCGAGCGTCTCCCGCCGCGTCAGCGGGTCCGGCTCGAGGGTAGCCTGGGGCTGATCAGCCATCCCGCCCGCCGCCACCGGCTCCATGCCGCGGAACTTCTCGCTCATGTCGTCGAAAAAGAACGAGACAGGCACATCGAGGATGCGGCTGAATTCGAACAGACGCGAAGCGCCAATCCGGTTGGCACCACGTTCGTACTTCTGGATCTGTTGAAAGGTCAACCCGACGGCTTCGCCGAGCCTTTCCTGACTCAGCCCCAGCAAGGTTCGCCGCAACCGAACGCGGGAGCCCACATGTACATCAATTGGATTGGGTGTCCCGGGCGGCAGGCGTTCGGCCCTGGCGGAATTCAGCCCTGCGCGTCCGCGCCGTCTCCCCATAACTTTTGTTTCTACCATGTGTTCAACTCATGAACCGATCACGTTGCTCGGGGTCGTTGATCGTCAGGTTACACCCTCGACGTGACCGGTGTGCTCGTTCCCGTCGAGTTCGTGGGTACGATAATATGCAAACTGTGGGCGATTCCGCAACATTTGTTCGCGTTTAATCTGTTCTTTTGTGATAGATTTCCCCAAGTAGGGGCTAAGTGCGACGGATAACATACGCACCAAAGGGGATTAGTGCCAAAATAATGGCCAGTATGGGGATAGTTCCTGTGCGCGCAAAAGGCGGCGCCGCGGCAAGAGCCATCGGCAGTGGTGTATCAAGAACACCGCGAGTGCCTAGGGCCAGCGAGCGCAGCACCCTGCCGTAGGGATCGACAACTGCGGATATACCGGTGTTTGCAACCCTTACAAGAGGAAGACCCTCCTCGACCGCGCGCATCTGGGCTGCCGCCAGGTGTTGATAGGGCCCGGCGGAGAGGCCGTACCAGCCGTCGTTGGTGATGTTGAGGAGCCAGGCCGGGCGCGCCCAGCGGTCGACGACCGCGCCCGGAAAGATCACCTCGTAGCAAATGAGCGGGCTTACCGGCGGCAGGCCGGGTAGCGACAAGGTGCGGACGCCTGGTCCCGCCGTCAGATCGGCTAGCCCGACCACGCCGGAGAGGCCGAGCACGCGCCCGAGCGGCATATACTCGCCGAACGGCACCAGGTGCGCCTTGTCGTAGCTCGCCACCACGGCGCCTGTGTGGTCGATCGCAATCAGGCTGTTGCGGATCTCCGGCGCGTCGGCGCTCCCGGTACGCCGGAGCGTGCCGATCAGGCTCAGGCCGTCGACCGGCGTCCGTTCCGCCACCGCCGCGCGGCGGATAGCGTCATCGGCCAGCAACAACGGCGCGGCGGCCTCCGACCACACGACGTGCGTGGGGGCGGTGCCGGTATCAAGCGCGCCAAGTTCGGCCTGATCAAGGAGGTGCCGATCAACGAGATCTGCGCGCCACTTGATCGCTTGTGAGATGTTGGGCTGGACCAGGCGCAGGCTGACCCCTTCGACCGTGGCGCCATCGCCATCGCCGGCACCTGCCAGCCGGACGGCACCGCCGATGCCGCAGCTCGCGAGAAGCGCAAACATCAGCCCGACCGCAGCCCAAGCGCGCCTGCGATCGAGGCACGGGCCGCCGAGCACCGCCGGCATCGCCGCCGCGAGGACGGTGATGAGGCTGAGACCGTAGACGCCGGTGACGGCGCTGATCTGCAGCATCGGCGGCGAGAAGGTCCAGACCGTGCCGATCAGATTCCAGGGGAAGCCGGTGCCGACCCAGCTGCGCAGCCATTCGGCAAAGGCCCAGGCCGCAGCGAAGACGATCACCTCGCCGATGCTGCCGCGCCGCGCCAGCCTGGTGGCGGCGGCCGGCACGATCAGGAATGGCGCCAGGATGAGCGAAAGCCCGACCGGCGCTGCCGGCGCCAGCCAGCCGAACTCCTCCGGCCGTGTCAGGAGTGCGTACGCAACCCAGTAAAGGCCGGCGGTGAAATGGCCGATCCCGAAGGCGAGCGCAGTTGCGACCAGCGTCCAGCGTCCGCGCACGCCCTGCAGCAGCCACAGGAAGCCTGCGAGCGAGGGGATCAGCGCCGGAACGAAATGGACCGGCGGCATGGCGAGCACACCGACCGCGCCCAGAGCCGCTGCTGCCAGCAGGCGCCAGCCGCCGCTCATGCCCACGATTGCCGCCCAGACCGGCGCCAATGCCGGCCACGCTGAGAGCTGGTGATCGCCCAGGCCGCCAACCCGCAAGGTGGCGGCGCGGGTCATGGGAAGCCCGCCGCGCGGCCGTTCGGCAGCGGCTCATCATTCTCGGCGGCGGCGCTGCGGGAGACGCGCAGCCGCTTGATCCGCCGAGGATCCGCGTCAATCACCTCGAATTCAAGGCCGGCCGGATGGACGAGGAGCTCGCCGCGGATCGGCACGCGGCCGGCGAGGGAGACGACGAGGCCGCCGACGGTATCGATGTCGTCGCGTTCATCATCACTCAAGACGGCGCCGAAATGCTCATCGAGGACTTCCACCTCGGCACGGGCATCGACGTCGAGGCTGCCGTCGGCGCGAACGGTGACCACCGGCTCGGCTTCCCGGTCATGCTCGTCGGCGATCTCGCCCACGATCTCCTCGACGACGTCTTCGATCGTCAACAACCCATCGATGCCGCCGTACTCGTCAACCACGAGCGCCATGTGCGAGCGCTTGACCCGCATCTCGAGCAAGAGCTGCAGGACCTCCATCGACGGCGCCACGAACAACACCTCGCGCAGGATCTTCGACAGCTGGAAAAGATTGTCCCGGCTTCGCCACGCCAGCACGTCCTTGATGTGCACCATGCCGACGACATCGTCGAGCGTATCGCGGTAAACGGGCAGGCGGGCATGACCACATTCGGTCATCCGTTCGATGACGTCGGAAAGCGAGGCCTGCGCCTCGATGGCGACGATATCGGCGCGCGGAACCATCGCATCCTCGGCCGAGCGGTGGCGCAGCCGGAGCACGTTATGAACCAGCACACGCTCATCCTCGCGCAGGCTTGCCGGGGCTTCTTGCGTGTCGTCGAACAGCTCGCTCAACGGCAGCGGGGCGTGGCTCTCGCTTCGCCGCCCCCGCTTCAAGCGCCTGAATGCCTTGCCGAGCCAACCGCGCTCGTCCGCCGTCCGCTCGTCAGCATCGAGCGCAAGCGTGTCCTCGGCGTGCGCCGTGTCCTGTTTCGCGTCCGGGGCCTGGTCGTTCATGCCGGGTGTTCGGCCGCGGAGGCATAAGGATCGCTCACACCGAAGCAGGCGAGGATCGTTGCCTCCAACCGCTCCATCGCCGCCGCGTCCCCTTCGGTCTGATGATCATAGCCGAGAACGTGGAGAATGCCATGGACGATCAGATGCCGAAGGTGATCGCCGAGATCCTTGCCGGCGGCGGCCGCTTCGGCTGCGGTGGTGCCGAAGGCGATGACGACATCGCCCAACAGCCGGGGCGGCAGCGGGCAGCCCGCTGGCGCTGCCGCTGGTGCCTGGGCGACCGGAAAGGACAGCACGTTGGTCGCCTGGTCATGGCCGCGGAAGGTACGGTTCAGGGCCTGCACGGCACGGTCAGAGGTCAAGACGATGCTCACCTGCGCATCCCGCCTCTGAGCGTCCGGGTCATCGCCGGCGGCGACAACGTAGGCACGGCGCGCCGTCTCTGCGCATAGACGGGTCACCCGTGCAACCCCCTGCCGCCATCGTCGCGATCGCACGATGACGTCGATCTTGAGCTTCGCGCCCTCCGCAGCGGCAACGGAAGTCTTGGGTCTATCGGCTGCCACGGTCCCGCTCGGTGGGTTCACCTTCATACTCGGCACCCACATGCAATTTTGCTTCCGCCCGATCGTAGGCACGCACGATATGTGAAACCAGCGGGTGGCGGATAACGTCGGCATCGGTGAACTGGACGAACGCGATCCCGGGTACGTCCTCAAGGATCTCGAGTGCTTGACGCAGGCCGGAGCGTGTTCCCTTCGGCAGGTCGACCTGGCTCAAATCGCCGGTGATCACCATCCGGGCGTTCTCGCCCAGGCGGGTGAGGAACATCTTCATCTGCACCGCAGTGGTGTTCTGCGCCTCGTCAAGGATGACGAACGCGTTTGCGAGCGTTCGGCCACGCATGAACGCGAGCGGCGCGACCTCGATCTCGCCACTTTCCAGCCGTTTGATGACTTGCGGCGCCGGCAGCATGTCATAGAGCGCGTCGTAGAGCGGCCGCAGGTAGGGATCGACCTTCTCGCGCATGTTGCCGGGCAGGAACCCGAGCTGCTCGCCGGCCTCGACGGCAGGGCGCGACAGGATGATGCGGTCGACCTCGCCGTTCACCAGCCGCTCGACCGCCTTTGCAACGGCGAGGTAGGTCTTGCCGGTGCCGGCCGGACCTAAGCCGAAGACGAGATCGTGCCGGTCGATCGCATCGACGTAGGCGAGCTGGGTTGGTGACCGCGTCAGCACCTGGCGCTGGCGGATGTTGATGGCGGCCTGGCCGGGCGGGCGAGGTCTCTCGTCGGCGCTGTCTTGAGAGCTGGTCCCGCTCTCGGGCGCCGCCTGTGTGCCACCGCCGTTATGCGTGAGGCGCAGCATGTCGTCGATGTCGCGCGGCTCCACCACCCGGCCCGCCTCGAGTAGGTCATACAGCCGGTCCAGTACGAGGCAGGCCGTCTCGGCGTCAGGATGCTGGCCTTCGATCGCCAGCTGGTTGCCGCGCGCATGGATGGCGACGTCGAGCGCCTGCTCGATGCGGGCGAGGTTGCCGTGATGAGCGCCGAAGAGCTGCAGGGCCAAGCGGTTGTCCGCATACTCGCGATGCATGACGACCGTTTTCGTGCCCGCGCGGTGCGGTGACTGCGGCGTCCGGCGGCGGCGAGCCGATGGCGGTGCGCCCGCTTTCAAGCCGGAACCTCGTCCAGCAAGCGACCGCCGATGCTGTTCGCCCCGCCCTCGACGACACGCACGCGCGCAATCCGGCCGATCAGTGTGGCGGGTCCATCGACGTGAACAGCCTGCATGTGCGGACTGCGGCCGATCACCTGCCCCGGACGGCGGCCCGCGCGCTCGAACAGCACGTCGATCGTGCTGCCGACGCTCGCGGCATTGAACGCGCTCTGCTGGCGATCCAGAAGCCCCTGCAAGGCCGCAAGCCGTTCGCTCTTGACCGCTTCGGCAACCTGCGGCTGATCGGCAGCCGGCGTACCGGGCCGGGCGCTGTACTTGAAGGAATACGCCTGGGCAAAGCCAATGTCGGCGACGAGGGCCAACGTCGCTTCGAAGTCGTCGTCGGTCTCACCGGGGAAGCCGACGATAAAGTCCGAACTCAGCGCCAGGTCCGCCCGCGCCCCCCGCAGGCGCTCGACGATGCGGCGATAGTCATCGGCCGTGTGCCGGCGGTTCATCGCTTTCAACACGCGATCGGACCCCGATTGCACCGGCAGGTGGACGAACGGCATCAGCGCCGGGATCGCGCCGTGCGCCGCGATCAGCTCGGCGGTCATGTCGGCCGGATGGGATGTCGTGTAGCGCACGCGTTCGATGCCGGCAATCGCGGCCACACGGGCGATCAGGGCGCCCAAGCCAATGTTCCGGCCCGCTTCATCCGCTCCGTGATACGCATTGACGTTCTGGCCAAGAAGCGTGATTTCGCAGGCACCAAGCGCGGCAAACCGCTCTGCTTCGGCGACAACGCTCGCGACTGGCCGGGAGTACTCCGGGCCGCGGGTGTAGGGGACGACGCAGAACGTGCAGAAGCGATCGCATCCCTCTTGAACGGTGAGAAAGGCCGCACCCGGCGAAGGGGTGGCATCTGCCTGCGGCAACTGGTCGAACTTGGCGATCGCGGGAAACTCGGTGTCGATGGCAGCGCGCTGGGTTTTGGTCGCGCGCGCGATCAATTCCGGCAGCCGATGGTACGCCTGCGGACCGACCACAATGTCGACGGCCGGCGCCCGTGCCAGGATCTCTTCGCCTTCGGCCTGCGCGACACAGCCGGCAACCGCAATCAACGGCCTGGTTGCGCTGCTGTCGTTCTTCAGCATGCGGATCCGCCCCAGCTCCGAGTAAACCTTCTCGGCTGCCTTATCGCGGATGTGGCAGGTGTTGAGGATGATCAGCGCGGCTTCCGCCGGTTCGGCCGTCAACTCGTACCCCAGCGGTGCCAAGATTCCCGTCATGCGCTGGGAATCGTAAACATTCATCTGGCAACCGTAGGTTTTTATGCAGACTTTCTTAGACAACCGCGCCTTTCGTCAGCTTGATGATCGGCCTGGTGTGCCCTCCTCGGCGCGCCCTGAATGGGCGCCACTGGCAGCACACGCGGCTTGAGGGTAATCAGCGCGCCCCACCTGTCAAGCGCAAGTACTGTCGTTATGCGCTTGACGGAACCCCTCCGTCGGGCAGGTGCGCGCCGGAACCGGATCGGCGGCGGCGCCGGTCCGGCCCCGATTACCCCTCATCCTTGCTTGGGCGATCGAGCGGCACACCGAAAAGCTCTAAACGATGACCCATCAAGCGAAAGCCGAACCGCTCCGCAATCTCGCGCTGCAGAGCTTCGATCTCCGGGCTGCGGAACTCGACGACCCGGCCGGACTGGATGTCGATCAGGTGATCGTGATGCTCGTCGCTTGCTTCTTCGTAGCGCGAGCGGCCGTCCCCGAAGTCATGCCGCTCGAGGATGTTCGCTTCCTCCAACAGCCGCACCGTCCGGTACACGGTGGCGATGCTGATGTGGGGGTCAACCTGCACGGCCCGCCGGTAGACCTCCTCGACATCGGGGTGATCTTGCGCTTCCGACAGGACGCGGGCAATCACCCGGCGTTGACCGGTCATCTTCATGCCCTTTTCGAGGCACAGCTCTTCGATGCGCGACGGTGTTGCCATTATTACTCGCTACTTCATGGAGTTGCCTATGCGCCGGCGCGGCTCACGCGATCTGGCATGCCTCCGTCATCCCTATCCTTGCCAGATCGCCCGATCGATGGCCAGCACCCGGATCAGCCAGCTTGCCGCCGCCGGTTCCGCCGCTGCGTCCCGAGGCCGATCTCCTTGGCCAAATGGCTGCGCCGCTCGGCATAGTTCGGCGCGACCATGGGATAGTCGGGCTGGAGGCCCCAGCGCTCGCGGTACTCTTCCGGCGTCATGTTATAGGCTGTCTTGAGATGGCGCTTGAGCATCTTCAGCTTCTTTCCGTCTTCCAGACAGACGATGTAGTCTGGGAAGACTGACTTCTTGACCGGGACGGCCGGCTTTGGCCGTTCCGGCTCCTCCGCCGGTACGCCGATCGCGGTCAGGGTCCTGTATACATCCTGGATGAGGTTGGGGAGGTCCGCCACCGGAACCGGGTTGTTTGCGACGTGGGCAGCGACGATCTCCGTCGTCAACTCCAGCATCTCAGTAAAACTCTCTTTCTCGCTCATGACCTGTTTTTTCCCTGCACTTGCTTAGGGTTTGCCGGCTATATAGTGAATAGTCCCACATCAAGCAAGCGCTCCTTATGCTCAATACAAGCGAAAAAACGGTTGAATTCCGCGACGCGCTGTTTCTCGATATATCTGGAGACGTCTGCCCGATGACGTTCGTGCGGACCAAGCTGCTTATCGAGCAGATGTCTCCGGGCGAAACTGCGACGGTGCGACTTGCCGGTTTGGAACCACTCAACAATGTGCCGCAGGCGGTGCTCCGCCAGGGAGTGGAAGTGATCTCGCTTGAGCCGGAAAGCGCAGCCGAAGGACCGGCCGGTCTGCACCGTCTGCGCATCCGCAAGCGTTGAGAATCATAACGGCTTTGTGATCACCCCAGGTTCACGCACACGCTTTAAAGATCGCGGGCCATGATCAGGGCATCTTCGGCCGCGCCGTGCGCCTTGCGGTAATAGCCACGCCTGCGACCGACCTCCGTCAAGCGCATCTGAGCGTAAAGCGTGCGCGCCGGCGCGTTGCCTTCGGCGACCTCCAGTACCAGGCGGCGCGCACCTTCGCGGGTTGCGGCCAGGATCACGGTGCGCAGGAGCCGCCGGCCGAGGCGGCGGCCGCGCTGTCCCGGCAGGACGCCGATGGAGATAACCTCGGCGTCGTCACCAGCCCGCCGCCAGACGACGAAGCCGAGCGGCTCGGCTGGCTCCGCGTGTGTCCACGCGACATGCGCGAACGCGCCCGGCATCCGCAAGAGCGTCTGGAACGTCTTCGCGTCCCACGCCTCGTCGAAACAGCGGGCATGCATGAGGGCAAGACCGGCTGCCGCCTCAATTCCGGCGGGCAGCACCGCACTCATAGGGGGCGGCACGTGGGCGCCGCATCGGCGCTCGGGCCGGTATCCGGTTCGCGCAGGTAGAGCGGTTGCGGTGGTAGAGCGGAATCGTTCTGCCAGGCCGCTGCGGCCAAGCGGATCAGTGCCCGCGGACAGACCGAGCGCACGGGCAGCAGGCGCGCCGTACGCCCGGCCGCAATGAGCGCGTGTTGGGCCGGATCGGCGGCACTGCCGGCGACCGCCACGGGACCGGCCGGCAGACGCTGCGCCAGGGCCGAAGGAAGAACGGCCGCGGCTGCGTCGATGGCTGTCCCGGCCGGGTCGAAAGCCTGCACAAAGATGTCGGCACGGCGTGAATCGATGCAGACTGCGAGCGTTTCGACATCTGCGCTCGGACCGTCGCGCCGGCAGGTTGCTGCGAGCGCTGCAAACGCAGAGACGCCGACGCACGGCACCCCAGTTGCCAGCGCAAGGCCGCGCGCCGCCGCGATGCCGGCTCGGAGCCCGGTAAACAGACCTGGGCCGACTGTTACGGCAATTAGATCGAGCGCATCGAAGCGCAGGCCGGCTTCCGCCATCACATCGGCCACCATCGGCATCAGTGCTTCGGCGTGGCCGCGGACGACCTCGCGCGACTGCGCAATGCCGGGAGCGATACCAGGCTCGCCGTGTCCAACGTCCGCAACAGCGACCGAGCAGGCGGTGCCAGACGTATCAAAGGCAAGAACGATCATGGTTGCGTTTCACGCATCGGCGCGGGCACTCTCCGCAGGTTCGTCCGCGCAGACCATGCGCCCAGCCGCCACATTTTTGGCCGCCACGTCTTGGGGAGACCACCATGCCGCTCGCCGAACTTACCGCGGATCGCGACGGCTGCGCGATCGATCTCGTTTATGCCACGGCCAACAATCTGACTGGACGGCCGATCTACCAGCGCGCGGCTTGCTATCTGCATGCGGATGCGGCCGCGCTGCTCCGGCGCGCGATCGTCCTGGCGGCAGCGCAGGGCCTGCGGATCAAGATCCTCGATGCCTTCCGGCCGGCCGAGGCGCAATGGCTCTTGTGGTCGCATCTGCCTGATCCCGCATACATTGCCGACCCTCGGCGCGGCTCAGCCCACAGCATGGGCGCTGCCGTCGACGTGACGCTGATCGATGCCGCGAGCGGTGCGGCGCTCGACTTCGGCACCGGGTTCGATGACATGCGGCCGGCCTCCTGGCACGCCGACACCAGCATCCCCGTCGCCGCGCAGCGCAACCGCGCGCTGCTGTTGGGCCTGATGACGGCCGCCGGCTTCGACTTCTATCGCCAGGAGTGGTGGCATTACCAGTTGTTCCGGCCACACGGCCGCTATCCGCTGCTCTCCGACAGTGTCCTGCAGCGGGGCCTCATGCGCCGTCCCTGACGCGCCGTCCGTGAAGGGTCAGACGATCTGGCAGGCCTCCTCGAAGGACAGACGGATGTTGCGCGGATAGAGCTTGGCCGGATCGCCGTAGCCCAAGTTACAGAGGAAATTCGACTTCACAGTCGTGCCGGCAAAGAAGGTGGCATCGACCTTGGCGTTATCGAAGCCGGACATCGGGCCACAGTCGAGGCCCAGCGCGCGCGCGGCCAGCATCAGGTAAGCGCCCTGGAGCGTGCCGTTGCGAAACGCCGTCTTTTCGATCAGGTCCTGGTTGCCGATGAACCACGCCCGCGCGTCCGCATGCGGAAACAGCTGCGGCAGCCGGTCATAGAAAGTCATGTCGTGGCCGATGACGGCCGTGGCCGGTGCCGCCATGGTTTTCGCCACGTTGCCCTCGGCGAGGCAGGACTTGAGCCGTTCCTTGCCTTCCGCGGTGACGACAAAGACGATCCGCGCCGGGCTGCAGTTGGCGCTCGTCGGCCCCATCCGGGCGAGCTCCCAGACTTGGCGCAGGAGTTCCGGGCTGATCGGTTTGTCCTGCCAGCCATTGTGGGTGCGCGCCTCGCGAAAAATCAGATCGAGCGCCGTTTCATCGAGCGTTTGGGTCACCGCTGGTCTCCTCGATTATTGCAGGCAACGAGATGGTGTACTGCCGCCTCGCCGGCGGACACTGACGAGCCGCCCGCTCGCTGCTCTTTGAAAATAGTGTTGGGTCATCGCTCCAGGAAGCCCCGATCGACCGCCGCCGCGGGCCAAACCGCTTGACTGCGGGCGGAAAGCGCGCAATGAGCAAATCGCCGGCTGAACGAAAGGAGGGGCAGGGGGATGAACGTGGCCCGCCTTCTGGTGCGAGCGGGAGGCGCGGCGGCTGATCGCCCCGCATTGTACGAAGGAGCCGCGCTGCGCGCCACGTATGGCGCCCTCGCGGAACGGGTGGCCACGCTTGCAGGGCACATGCGGGGGCGCCTCGGCCTCGATCCGGGCGACCGGGTCGCGTTGGTGATGGCCAACTGCTGGCAGTATGTCGAGGTGCTGTTTGCCACTTGGCATGCGGGCCTCGTTGCCGTGCCAATCAATGCCAAGCTGCATCCCAAGGAACTCACCTTCATCCTCGACCATACTGCGGCACGGGTCGCTTTCGCGAGTGCCGATCTGGCGCCGGATCTGAGCGCGCCCGCGTTGGAGGCCGTCATCGACGTCGACAGTCGAGAATACGGCGCGCTCATGGCCGATGGCGCCCCGGCGCCCATTGAGCCGTGCCGGCCGGACGACACGGCCTGGCTGTTCTACACCAGCGGCACCACCGGCCGGCCGAAGGGCGCGATGCTCAGCCACCGCAACCTGCTCGCCATGACGCTCAGCTACTTCGCCGATGTCGATGCGATCACGGCTGACGATTGCATCGTCCACCATGCGCCGATGTCGCACGGCTCCGGCATGTACATCCTGCCGCACGTCGCTGCGGCAGCAGCACAGGTGGTGCCGGAGTCGCGCGGCTTCGATCCGGACGAGGTTTTTGCGCTGCTCACGTGCCATCGCGGCGTGAGTTTTTTCGCGGCACCAACGATGGTCCGCCGCCTGATCGACAGCCCCGAAGCCGGCCGTGCCGATACCGCCAACCTGAAGACGATCGTTTACGGCGGCGGGCCGATGTACGTCGCCGACTGCAAGCGGGCGATGGAGCTGTTGGGCCCGAAGCTGGTCCAGATCTATGGCCAGGGCGAGAGCCCAATGACGATCACCTGTCTCTCCAGGCGCCATCACACGGACCGCAACCACCCACGCCATGAGGCGCGGCTGGCGTCGGTCGGAGTGGCGCACACGGTCGTCGAGGCCATGGTGGCCGATGCGGACGACCAGCCGCTTTCCTGCGGCGAGACAGGCGAGGTACTGGTGCGCGGCGAGACGGTCATGACCGGCTACTGGCGCAACCCGGACGCCACGGCGGAGGCGCTGCACGGCGGCTGGCTGCACACCGGCGACGTCGGCGCGCTCGACGGCGACGGTTTCCTCACGCTCAAGGATCGTTCCAAGGACGTCATCATCTCCGGCGGTGCCAACATCTACCCGCGCGAGGTCGAGGAGATCCTGCTGCAGCATGAGGGCATTGCCGAAGCTTCGGTGATCGGTCAGCCCGATCCGGAATGGGGGGAGACGGTGGTGGCCTTCATCGTCACGCAGCCAGGTGCTACGGTCACGCCGGACGCGCTGGAGCGGCTGTGCCTCGATCACCTCGCGCGGTTCAAGAAACCCAAGGCGTACCATTTCGTCGCCGCGCTGCCGAAAAACAACACCGGCAAGGTCCTGAAAACGGAGCTGCGCCGGCTCCTGAGCGAAACCTGAAGCGAGGGCACCATGGCCGATCGACTGCGAGACAAGGTTGCGCTCATCACCGGTGTCGGTTCGGTCGGCCCTGGCTGGGGCAACGGCAAGGCGATGGCGGTGCTGTTCGCGCGCGAAGGGGCGCTTGTTTTCGGCATCGATATCGATGCGACGGCGGCGGCCGAGACCGGCCGGCTGATCGCGGCCGAAGGCGGCACCTTCCAAGCCTTCACCGCCGACGTGAGCAAGGACGATGCGGTTGCAGGAGCCGTCGCTGCCTGCCTGCAGGCGCACGGCCGCATCGACATCCTCGTCAACAACGTCGGCATTGCCGTCGTCGGCGGACCGAAGGAACTCGACGAGGCGACCTGGGATCGCGTGATGGGGGTCAACCTCAAGAGCGCCTACCTCACCTGCCGGCATGTCCTTCCCGTTATGGAAGGCGCAGGCAGCGGCGCGATCGTCAACAATGCGTCGATCGCAGCGCTCGGCTGGTGCGGTGTCAATTACGGTCTTTACGCAGCAACAAAGGGGGCGATGGTTTCGATGACACGCTCGATCGCAGTCCAGTTTGCGCCGCGCGGGATCCGCGCCAACTGCGTGCTGCCGGGGCTAATGAATACGCCGCTCGTCCATAAGGCGTTGACGACGGTGTACGGGCAGGAGGGCGATATCGAAAAGCTTATCGAGGTGCGGAATTCTCAGTGCCCGATGGGACACATGGGCGACGCCTGGGACACCGCGTACGCCGCCTTGTACCTGGCTTCAGACGAGGCGCGATACGTCACCGGTACCGAGTTGGTGATCGACGGCGGCATGTCGGTGCGCTTTGTCTGAGCGCGCCAAGACGCCACGCGACCCCGATCGCGGCGGGCCTCAACCGATGCGGCTCGCCTCTGTCGTCGGCCACCGCGGCGCTGGCAAGCTCGCGCCCGAGAACACGCTCGCTTCCTTGCGTGCCGCCGCCAGCATGGGGCTCAACTGGGTTGAATTCGATGCCCGCCTGACCGCCGATGGTGTTCCGGTCCTGCTCCACGACCCCAACCTCGATCGGACCACGGATGCGAGCGGACCGATCGATCGCGTGGCCGCCCACGCACTCCATGGCGTCGATGCCGGCGGCTGGTTCGGGCCGGAGTTTGCGGGCGAACCCGTGCCGACTTTGGCGCAGGCGCTCGCGTGCCTTGCCGATCTCGGCCTCGCCGCGAACATCGAGATCAAGGCCGAAAGCGGCCGCGGCGGCCACGCGGGCGCGCGGATTGCCGCCACGGTCGCCAGCCGGTGGCCCGCGGACCTGCCGGCGCCGCTGCTCTCCAGCTTCGATGCGGATGCGCTGGCTGCGGCGGCCGAGACGGCGCCGGCCCTCGATCGGGCCCTGATCGTCGGTGCCGTGCCGTCGGACTGGGCCCTGCACCTGGACCGCCTCGGCTCCCGCGCGCTGCATGCGGCTCTCACGCCACTCGATGAGAAGACAGCGGCTGCCGTCGTGGGCGCCGGTGTGGCCTTGCGGGTCTATACGGTCAACGATCCGGCCACCGCCGAACGCTTATTCGCGTGCGGCGTCGAGAGCGTGTTCACGGACCGGCCCGATCGTCTGCTTGGCCGCTGGCCGCCAGCGTAAGCGGACGATCGCGGGAGGCAGCACGGTTCAGTGCTCGCAACGAGCCGCAGTACACGCTACGTGGTGAGCGAGGGCTTGGAGTCAACCGAGTGGCGGCCCCGCGGGCCAAGCGACGGAGTAGCGTCATGCGGCACTATCAGCGCGCGCTGATCACCGGCGCGACGAGCGGCATCGGCGCCGGTTTTGCGTCCGAGCTGCCGGGCGACACGCGGCTCCTGCTGACAGGGCGGGACGAAACGCGGCTCGGTGCGCAGGCGCAAGAGTTGGCGCGGCCGGATCGGCCCGTCGCGACCATCGCCGCCGACCTGACACAGGCAGAAGCGATCGAGCGACTGGTCGCAGCGGCCGACGACTTCGAGATCGATCTCCTTATCAACAACGCCGGCAGCGGTCGCCTGGGCGCGGTAATCGACAACGCCGTCGAAGACGAACTCGCGACCGTGCAGCTGAACGTGGTTGCCGTTGTCGCGCTGACACGAAGGTTGTTGCCGGGGATGATCGAGCGCGCTGCGCGGGCAGGCCGGCGCGCCGGGCTGATCATCGTCTCGAGTACGGCGGCCTTCGCCCCGGTGCCGTACTTCGCGACCTATGCGGCGAGCAAGAGCTTCGATCTGCATTTCGCCGAAGCTTTGGCCGAAGAGCTGCGTGGGCAGCCGGTCGATGTGCTGGCACTTTGCCCCGGTGCAACGCAGACCGCGTTCGGGCCGCGCGCCGGATACCGATCAGCCCGCTTTCCCGGCGCTGCTGATCCCAGAAACGTTGCGCGGGGCGCTCTCTCGGCGCTGGGATGCCAAACCGTCCACGTGGCCGGGAGCCTGAGCCAGGCGGCGCTGGCGCCGATGGTGCTGCCGCGCCGGGTCGCTACCGGGCTGATCGGACGCGCAATGCGACTCTTCGTTGCGCGATAGGCGTAATTTGAGACAATAATCTCGCGCCCTCGTGGCAAAGAAATCGAGCGAGACGCGTTCCGTAAGAAGCTCTTGCGCTTGATCGCGCGAAGCGACACCTTTTCGTGACGTGTTTGTCATCGACCTGACGCGCAACGCAGCGCCGCTTTGCTAGACGACACCATGCGATCCAAACGGGCCGTCATCTTGGAGCAGCTGCAGGCGGTGAGCCTGACCGACGACGCTTCGTTCGACATCGGCGAAGCGGCGCTGCTGCTTGCCGCCTTTGACCATCCGGGCACGGCACTGGCTCCTTACAGGACGCACCTGTCGGCACTGGCCGATGACGCGCGGCACGCGACGACACGGCTGGCCAGTGTCGGCGTCCAGGTGATGGCGCTGCAGCGGGTGCTGCTGACCCGGCATGGCTACAGCGCCGGCGAGGCGGACCCGGCATCCTGGGGCGATGTCGATCTGATCGATACCATCGATCGGCGCCAAGGCCAGGCAGCAACGTTAGGCATTCTCTATGTGCATGCGGCCCGCGCCTACGGGGCGGCGATCGAGGTCCTAAACTTTCCGCAGAGCTTTCTCGTCAGGCTGACCGCACGCGGCCAGCGGGTGATCATCGATCCCGTTGATGTCCGCCGGACGCTCGATGCCGGCGACCTCCGCAGGCGGCTCAAACTGTTGCAAGGCCAGGCAGCGGAGGTCAACGCCGCCCACTACGAGGCGATCAGCGATCGCGAGGCGCTGTTTCGCCTTTATAACGGGTTGAAAATTTCGGCGATTGCGGCGGGCACGCTCCCCCGCGCGCTCGACATTCTGGAGGCGCTGCGGGTTTTGGTCCCCGCACGCAGCGAGCTGTGGTGGGAGACAGGGGTGCTGTTGAGCCGCTTAGGGAATGTCAGCACCGCGATCAGCACGCTCGAAGCCTACCTCTCCGCAGCCGCGCCGGCATCGGGCCGCGACCAGATCGAAGACCTGTTGAAGCGGCTGCGGGCACGCGCACCTTAAGAGAGGGTGAGCTGCCGCCTTACATCCGCCGCCGGCGCGCGTCCCACGCATTCGCAAGCTGATCGCGATGGGCAGGGGCGGCGACACCGATCAAGGCATTGGCGCGTGCATCGATCGCTTTCAGCCTGAGATCGGCAACGCCATGTTCGGTGACCACGATGTCAATATCCGCGCGCGTGATGCTGACGGCCGTGCCGGCAGCGAGTTCGGCAACGATGCGCGAGACACCGCCTTCACCGCTCGTGGCCGGCAGGGCGACAATGCCGAGACCACCTGGCGACAGTCGCGCGCCACGCATGAAATCGACGATACCGCCGGTGCCGCTGACTTGGCGCGCGCCCACCATTTCGGCGTTCGCCTGGCCAAGGAGATCGACCTCGACCACCGAATTGATGGCGAGGAAGCGGGGAATACGGGCGAGGGTCGCGATCGCATGGGTTTCACCGACGGCGGCAAAGCGAACCGCATCGCTGCCGCTGCAAAACGCATAGAAGCGCGCATCGCCAAGCGCCATCCCGGCCGTGATCGCGCCGGGGCCACTCTCAATCGCACCGTTCTCGACGAGCGCAAGCAGTGGTGCGCTGATGGCGCCGGAGTGGATCTTGAGCCGCCTTGCCCCGGTCAATGCGCTGAACACGTTCTGCACGCGACCGATGCCGAGTTCGAGCGTGTCACCATCGCGCACCAGCGTGGCGACATTGCGCGCGATCGCATCCCACACGGGATCGACGATCGGGTCGTCCGCCAACAGCGGGCTTTCGGCCTCGACGATGAAATCGGCGTCCTCAAGCGCAAGACTGGCGGTGCCACACGTGGCCGGCATCCGCGGGTTGATGTGCACGACCGTGCACTTGGCCTTGCTCATTATCGCCGGCGTGAAGTCATGCGCGATGCCTAAACTCAAGCGGCCGTCCTTGTCCGGCGGCGCCACTTGGACGAAGGCGAGGTCGATCGGCAGCACGTCACGCAGGTAACGATAGATCTCGAAGTAGGACAGCGGCATCAGCGCGATGCGGCCGGCCGCGAAGGACGCGTGCAGCTCCCGGCCGACAAAAAAGGCCGTTGATCGGGCGTCCGCATGCAAGCCGGCGTAGTCGACGCGGTTGATGCCGGGCAGCCAGACGCCTGCGAAGTGGACGCCGCGGCAGGCTTCCGGCGTCCGGCTCAGCGCCTCCACAATCGCCGCCGATTCACCACCGACGCCGGGCGCAAATACCGTCATGCCCGGCCGGAGCAGGCCGGGGATATCGGTCGGCGCGATGCGGCGCGTCATTCGGCTGCGGTCGCCGCCACCAGCAGATCCTCGTGCGTGATCCGCGTGCCGAGAAGGCGCAGGAATTGGCTCAGCCAGGCCGGGTGCGCAGGCCATGCCGGCGCCGTAACCAGGTTTGCGTCCGTATAGGCCTGATCGACATCGATCTCGGCGTACTGGCCGCCGGCACTGCGCACTTCTGGCGCGCACGCCGGATAGGCCGAGAGCCTGCGGCCGGCGAGGACATCGGCTGCAGCGAGCAGCTGGGCACCGTGGCAGATCGCGGCGATCGGCTTGCCGGCTTTCGCGAAGTGGCGCACGATTTCGACGACCCGGTCATCAAGACGCAAGTATTCGGGCGCTCGACCACCGGGGATGACCAGTGCGTTGTAATCCTGCGCATCGATTTCGGAGAAGGTCGCGTTCAACGTAAACGCGTGGCCTGGCTTTTCCGAATAGGTTTGATCGCCCTCGAAATCGTGCACCGCGGTGCGGATCTTCTCACCGGCGCTCTTGCCGGGACAGACTGCGTGCACGCTGTGACCCACCATCTGCAGCGCTTGGAACGGGACCATGATCTCATAGTCCTCGCCGAAGTCGCCGACCAGCATGAGGATCCTCTTGGCGGCCATGGGTTCCTCCTCTCGACGCCAAGTTTGCCCTGCCTGCGACCGGCAGGTGCATTTGCTCGGAATCTTAGCACGCCGCCGGGGTGGCGGCCAGCGGTGGACGCAACAGGAGGGCGAGGCAGAGCGCTGCCATTGCAAGCACGCTTGCCAGCCAGAAGCTCGCAGCAAAGCCGCCGAAGTGATCAGCGGCGACGCCGGCGAGCGCCGGGCCGATGATCTGGCCGATGCCGAAGATGACCGTCACCGTGCCAAACGCATCCGCCGCGTGCGCCGCGCCCATGTAGTCGCCGACGGCGGCCGCCATGATCGAGGGCGTGCTCCAGGCAACGAAGCCGAACAGGACCACCGATAGCCACAGCGCGGCGGGGCTGCCGGCAGCGGCTGCAAGCGCATAGGATGTCGCCTGAAAGGAAAAAACGACGGCAAGACCGGCGCGGCGGCCGATGCGGTCCGACAGGCTGCCGAAGACGGGGCCGGAGAAAACGCTCAAGGCGCCGATCCAGACCCAGAAGGTGCCGGCCGTCATCTCCGTGTAGCCGTGATCGGCCACCAGGCTGGTGACGATGAAGGTCGCATAGATCACGTAAGAGCCGCCGAAGAGGGCGTAGATGGTACCGAGGTGGGCCAGCAGCAGGCGGGTCTTGCGGCGGTCGAGGGGTGCGTGCTGATCGACGGCGGATTTGCCAGTGCCGTGGGTAGCGGCCGCCGGTGCAGTCCCGACCGGTACCAGGTTCAGCTCGGCCGGGTGGTTGCGCAGGATCAGACCGCACACAAGCGCGACCGCCAAGACGGCGAGGGCCAAGATCAGCCAGCTCGCCCGCCAGCCTTCCGCGCCCAGTGCGGCGCTCACCGCCGGCACCAGGAGGCCGGCTGCGGCAATCGCAAGGCCGTTGCCGATCACCATCAGGCCGGCGGCCTTGCCGCGCTGCTGACGCGCGAACCAGAGCGAGACCAAGCCCATGACCGGCACATTGGCGATGCCGCTGCCCAATCCCGTCAGCGTATAGAGCACCAGACTGTCGGCAAAACCGATCGCCCGGCCGACCACGATCATCGACGCGCCGACCAGGACCAGCCCACCGGTCACCGTCCAGCGTGCACCAATGCGGCGGACAAGGAAGCGGACGCCGTACACCGCGACCAGATAGCCGACCAGATTGCCGGTGCTGATCAGCCCCATCTCGGCGTAGGTCAGGTTCAAGGATACGCCCATCGACGGCAGCAGCATGCCGAGCGCGAAACGGCCGAAGCCGATCGAGGCGAACACGGTGAGCATGCCCGCGACGACGACAACCCAGCCGTAGTGAAGGCGCTTCAGGGCTGCCATCGTCCCGTTCCCTCGCGATCGGCGCTCGGCAGCCGTCATTGCGAGCCTGTCAGCGCCGCGATCATCTGCGCCACCGCGCGCATCTGCTTGCCCGACTTGCGCGCGTAGTCGGCGCCGGAATAACCCCACCAGTCCCAACAGCCGAGCGGATTCTGGCGATACTGAAACAGCCAGCTGTCCGCCCAGGCCTTGATTTGGGGATAGAGAACGACGATCGCGTTGCTTTCCGCAACCGCGTTGTATCCGCCGCGGCCGTAGAAGGCGTCGCCGATCTCGTCCTCGCTCTGGAGGCAGCCGTGGAAGGCGACATGCAGCCGGCAGCGGGCGCCTTGCTGGCATGCCGCGGGCACGTACACATGGCCGCTGGCGTGCATGCTGGCGCTGGCATCGTTCGGGTCGAAAAACGGGCTCTGGTCAAAGCGGCGCAGAGGCTCGGTCGCTTTCGCCGGTGGCTGCAGCAGCGCCGGGCCATAGATCTGCTGCAACAAGGCTGCGGCGGCACTGAAATCGCAGTCGTTGACGAAGGGCGGGCCAGAAGAGGCGCAGGGATTACCAAAGTCCTCGGTGATCATCGCGTGGTTTGCGACTGGATGCTGCTCAAAATAGACGGCGCCCGGTACCGTGAAGGCGCGGTAGAATTGTTCGAGACTTCCAACCACGGAACCGGGAACGCCGCGATCATTGGCGCCGCTGAAGAGGTAGGCTCGGGCGCGGGCGAGATGGGCCGGATCATCGATGCAGCCAGCCTCGGCTTCGCTGCGTACGCGATCGAGCGCCTGTTTGACGTCCGGTGGGCCAAGGAAAAGGCCAAGAGGGTTCAGTGCCGAACAGATAAAGAGGGAGGCGAACAAGCCGGTAGGGTCGAGCCGGGACAAGAAGGACCGCTCGCCGGCGCAAGCGTACGGTCCGCCGGCGACGACACCGGCACCGATGACGCTGGCAGAGTAGGCGACATGAAACTGATGCGCCATGAAGCCGCCCGAGGAGACGCCGGAAACCGAGACCTGGGCCGGATCGATGGCGAGCGTCCGGCCGATCTCGGTGAGCGTGAGGTCCGCCGCTTCGAGGCTTGTAACGTTCAGCGGCAGGGCTGCCGCGAGCACGATCGCCGCGACGGCGGCCCGCTTAAGGTGCCGCACTTCAGGTCTTCGCCATCGCGATCGCATTCGGATCTCCCGCAGGGATGGGCGCAAAAAAAGAAGGAAGTTGAGACCGCCGGCCCGTGGCGCGCGCATCACGCGACGCCGGACTTGAGCACGGCGGAGAACCAGAATACATCCCATGCATGGGAGCCGCCTAGCGTGGGCGAGCTGGGCGTCTTGAACGCGTGCGGACGAGAGGAGAAACACCTCATGATTCGCTACACCCCTGGTGTCGATCTGTGGGGCGAGCCGCTGGCGACGCTGCGGCGGATCCAGGACGAGATCAATCGCACTTTTAACGAGCCGCAAGCGCCGGCGGCGGAATACCCGGCACTCAACATCTGGCGCGGCGAGGACGCGGTGCTCGTGACCGCCGAGGTTCCCGGTGTCCGCATGGAGGACATGGAACTGACGGTGCATCAGAATACCCTGACCATCAAAGGCAAGCGCGCGCCGGTGGCAACGGAGCCGGACGTCAGCTTCCACCGACGCGAGCGCACGTTTGGGTCTTTTGCGCGCACCATTGCTTTGCCGTTCAATGTCGATCCCGATCGCGTGCAGGCCTGCGCCGAGAACGGCGTTTTGACCATCACGCTGCCGCGTCCGGAGGCCGAACGGCCGCGCAAGATCCAGATTTCCAAGGCCTGAACGGTCCTGACGGCGAGAGGAGGCCGTTTCATGACAGACGTCAGCGGAACCGGGAAAGGAACGGCCGAACGCACGGCCGAGAGCACCCGTGCACAGCCGGTCTACATCCCGCAAGCGGATATCTACGAAACCAAGGACGCCTTGTTCGTAAGTTTGGAAATGCCCGGCGCCAACCCTGACGCGATCAGCATCACGCTCGACAAGCGTGTGCTCGCGGTTCGCGGCCGCAGTATGCAGAAGCGGCCGGCTGGCTTTTCGCCGGTGCACGCCGAGTACCGGGAGGGCGATTACGAGCGCTCGTTCACTTTGTCAGAGGCGATCGATGGCGATCGGATCGAAGCCTCGTTCGAGGACGGCATTCTCGATCTAAAGCTGCCAAAGGCTCAGCCGGCGCCGGCCAAGAAGATCGGCGTCAAACACGGTTGAGCAACTTCCTGGGAGGGAACACGCGCGTGGATATCAAACGCTGGATGCCCTGGTCATGGCCGTCGTCCGAACCGGCGCAAGGTGGTGAGGAGCCGATGCGAGCGCTGCAGTCGGACATCAATCGCGCCTTCGAGAACTTTTGGCAGGGGCTTCCCCGCCGCTTCAAGGCGGATTGGAAGGTATCGTTCGACAACATCGAGCCCCGCATCGACGTGATCGAGTCCGATAACGCGATCGAAGTGATTGCCGACCTGCCCGGCTTTATCGAGGACGAGATCGAGATCGGTGTCGCTCCCGACTCCTTGACGATCATCGCCGAGCACAAGCCGGGAGGCGAGGGCGGCGGCAGCGGTGAGGAAGAAGTGAGCGACAAGGGGCGTCGCTATCTCACCACCGAGCGGACGCGTGGCGCCCTGAGGCGGGTGATTGCGTTGCCTGTTCCGTGCGATGACGACAGCGCCGAAGCCAAGCTGAAGAACGGCATCCTGACCGTCACGGTTGCCAAGGCGGTGCCCGACGCGACGGCCGTCAAACGGATCGTGGTCGCCAAGGCCTGATCCGCCGCCGGGTTCGCTTGGAGCAATGCCCATGCCGTCTGTCGTTAACATCCGATGGTCGTTGCGGTGGATGGCGGCGACGGGGTGGACGCCGTGAGCGAGGGACCCGCGACGGTGGTGCGCGGACGTAAACGGATCTACCGCTCGGTTGCGACCACGGCGGCGGCCGGTGGTGGCCATGCGGTCCGGCTCGACAACAGAGTGGCGCGCACACCCGCCGGCCAAGGACTTGTGCTGCCGACAGCGGCGCTGGCCGAGGCAGTCGCTGCCGAATGGCAGGACCAGGGCGAGACCGTCCAGCCGGACACGATGCCGCTCACCCAGCTGGCGGCAACCGCGATCGACCGCATCGAGGCCGAGCGTACGCCTGTGATCGAGGCCCTCGTCGCCTACGGTGCCAGCGATCTCGTGTGCTATCGGAGCGACCACCCGGCCGACCTGGCGGCGCGGCAAGAGGCGCAGTGGGGACCGCTCCTACAATGGGCGGAAACCGCGCTCGGTGCGCGCTTGGGCGTAACCCGCGACGTCTTCCCACTGCCGCAGCCAGCCGCGGCAACCGAAGCGTTGCGCGGCGCCGTCGCTGCCCTTGGCACGTTCGAATTGGCCGCGCTGAGCTGTATCGTGCAGATCTCCGCCTCGCTCGTGATCGGGCTTGCTCTGGTCAAGGGCCACCTTGATGCCGAGGCCGCCTTCAACGCCGCGATGCTGGACGAGAAGTATCAGGCCGAGCGCTGGGGCGAGGACGCCTGGGCCAGTACCCGGGCAGCGGGGCTGCGGGCGGAGCTCGTGGCTGCCGCGCGGTTCGTAGCGTTGGCGCGGCCGGCCTGAAGACGAGAAGCGGCGAACGGAGAACCGAATGGCCGACGAGGTCAAGACGAAGGCTGTCCTGGCACGGATCGAGGGACGGGTGCAGGGAGTCTGGTATCGCGGCTGGACGGTCGTCGAGGCGAACCGGCGCCGTTTGCGTGGTTGGGTCCGCAATTGCTCGGATGGATCGGTCGAAGCGCTGGTCGCCGGCCCGGAAGCGAACGTGGATGCGATGCTGGAGCTGTTCTGGAAAGGACCGCCATCGGCCAGAGTGACGGCGGTGACGCGCAAGCCGGCCGAGGATCCCGGCGGCACCCATTTCATGGAGCATCCAACGTACTGATCCGCGCTCGCGCGCGTTGCGGACCGCTCAGCTCGCGGCGGTACGCGGTTCGCCGGTCATCGGCCACGTGCACACCCGCGCGCGTCCCTCCCTCTTGGCGGCGTAGAGGGCCTGATCGGCGCGAGCGAGCGTTTCCTCAAGAGTGGCATCAGGCGTGATCTCGGCAACACCGAAGGAGCAGGTGATGGTGAGCTCCGCGCCTTCAGCGAGCGGGATCGCGCGCGCCGACAACGAGCTGAGGATCCGCTCCAGGATCTGGCGAGCGACGTCGAGCGGCGCCTCCGGCAGGCAGAACAGGAACTCCTCGCCGCCATAGCGATAAACGGAGTCGTAGGCGCGCAAACCGCTGGCGAACAGCTCCGCTGCGGCTGCCAGCACGCGATCGCCGGCCGCATGGCCATGGCAGTCGTTGACCGCCTTGAAATGGTCGAGATCTGCAATCGCCAGCGCACACGGACGACCCATCCGCACCGCGCGGGCGCGCTCGCGTTCCAGTTCGCGGTACATGGCGTGGCGGTTCAGCACGCCCGTCAGCGGATCAACATCGGAGAAGGCGGCCGTAAACGCGCGCTCGAGCCGGCGAACCTGCATGACGAAGCCGCTCGCTGCATCCATGAACGCGTCGTACTCCGCATCCGGCAGGCTTGCGCCATCAACCGCGCGGGCTGCCAGCGCGCGGGCGCGCTCGCGCAGTTCTTCGTGCAGGCGAGCAATCGAGCGCACGGCCGGTTGGTTCACCAAGCCGGAATGCTGATTGCGCAGGAACCAAGTGCCGAAGCGGCCAAGATCGCTCGCTGCCGAAGACAGGCTGACAACGCCTTCCGGCGGGCCGCACAGGAGCGCCCGATGCCATGCCTTGAGCCAGGCAAAGTGCTCCTGGACGGCGAGATCAAGCTCGCTCAGCAGGTCCTGAGCGCGCACGCCATCTCCACGGGGATCGTCTGCCCGGGTGCGCGGCCGTGCCTTCGGCCGGTTCATGCGTTGCGGACCACCACGCAATTGCGACCGCGGCTCTTGGCGGCATAGAGCGCGGCATCGGCACGCTCAAGCGTGGCCTCGACGCTTTGCGCCGAACTCAAAGGCGCGATACCAGTGGAGACGCTGGTTCGCAGCTCGGCCCCCTTGGCGATCGGGATCGACCAGCCGGCAACCTTGAGGCGTAAGCGCTCGGCAATCGCCCACGCGGTGCGCAGATCGGCGTTCGGCAAGCACAGCAAGAACTCCTCGCCGCCGTAGCGAAACACGGCATCATAGGGACGCACGCTCGCAGCCAGGAGCGAGGCCACGCTTCTCAGCACCGTGTCGCCCACCACGTGGCCGTGCGTGTCGTTGACCGTCTTGAAGTGATCGAGATCGAGCATCGCCACGCAGCATGGCTGGTTCTCCCGCGCATGACGGTCGCTCTCGATCGCAAGGCGGCGCAGCATGGCCGGCCGGTTGCCGAGCCCGGTCAGCGGGTCGATGCTGGCCAGGAGGTTCCAGGTCTCGCTGATCAGTTGCTGCAGGCCGGCGGCAATCTCCACCGCCTCGTCAAGGCAGCGGGTAAACGCTTCGGTCGGCAATTTGCCGCTCGTATCGGCGCTGGTGGCGAGATCCGCTGCTGCCGCTGCGAGCGTCGTCAAGCCGGTACCGATGCGCTCGACAAGGGGGTTGCCCCGGAGGACGTCGAGATGGGCACCCCGATGCCACATGCTTTCATCGAATGGTTCCGGCGCTTGCCCGGAGCCTGCGTCGCGGTTCAGGCGCCGCACCAGATCGACATGCACGTCGCGCATCCAGCCCGCATGCCGGCTCTTGATCCGCTCCAGGTCTTGGAGTGCTTGCAGCACCCGTTCAGGCCCGACGGTTCCTCTCAGTGCAGCGGGCAGGTCCGCTCCAGGCGCGGCGACGGAGTGCCATTCCGGGTCGGAGCGAGGTCGCACGCCGTCCCCTTTGGTCGACGACGGCGCCATCTATTGCCCCTCGCGGCATGCGGCACGCCATGCGATCGCTGGCAGCGCTGCGCAGGCGCCTTGTCGGATCATGTCAGGGGCGGGAATATCTGGCGAACGCCGTCGTCCCAAGGCCGTAAAGAAATCCCTCATGGGGCAAACCCGAATATTCCGCGCAGTGATACGTTCTTGCACACTTTAAAAGGGAAATGTGACTAAACATTCAACCGCGGACCATCGTATACGAACCGGTTACCGGCGCAAAGAACCAATTACGCTAAACTCAGGGCTGACGCGAAATGTGCGACCAAGGCAGCATCAAGGTCCGCCATGGTGGCATTAACGCCTTGGGCCGCCATGGAAGTCACCGCGAAGCCGGCCAGGCCACACGGAACGATCCCGGCGTAGAAGTTCAGGTTTGGATCGAGGTTGATCGCGCAGCCGTGGTACGTCACGCCCTGGCGGACTCGCACACCGATCGCGGCAATCTTGGCTTCAGACTGACCACCGGTCGCCACCCAGACGCCGACCCGGCCCTGTCGTCGTTCAGCCGCGATGGCGAAGACGGCAAGCGTGCGGATGACCCATTCCTCGACGCCGTGGACGAAAGCCCGGACGTCGATGCCGCGCCGCTTCAGATCCAGCATGACGTACGCGACCCGTTGGCCGGGTCCGTGGTAGGTAAAGCGGCCGCCGCGCCCGGTGCGGAACACCGGCAGCGCGGATCGATCGAGCAATTCTTCGTCGGCGGCACTCGTCCCGCCGGTGTACAGCGAAGGATGCTCCAGGAGCCAGACCGCTTCCGCCACGCTGCCCTGCCGAATCGCCGCGACGCGCGCTTCCATTGCGGCGACCGCCTCAAGATAGGGGACCGGCTGCGCGCTCCGGATCCACTCGACACCGGCAGGGTGCTGCGCTAGTGTCCGCCTTGTGGCGGGCGGATGGGTGTGGGCTGCGCCCGGCGATTGTTGCGTGCCTTGATCAGGGGCGTTCATTCTGCTAACTCCGGCCGGAGCATAGCAGTTGCTCTTTTTGAGAGCGAACGGCGTTTTCGCGGTCGTGGCGGAATTGGTAGACGCGCAGCGTTGAGGGCGCTGTGGGGGAAACCCCGTGGAAGTTCGAGTCTTCTCGACCGCACCAGTGTCTTGAGGTCCGCCGGTTGCGCCGACGGATCTCTTTTCCTTTTCAGGTGCCGGCAGGACCGGCCGCGGCCGATTGCCGTGGCGGGGTTCGCCGGTTCAAGTGCGGCCCTGCTGTGGGGCTGCAGACGGGAGGCTGGCCCCGGTGTCCGATCTCGCGCCCGAGAGCAAGCCGGCGGAAACGCCGGAGGTTGCCGTCGGCCTCGACACCTCCCTGGTCGAGGCGGTCGTCGCTGCCCTGGCTGCAGGCGATGCGGAGGCTGCCGGCCGGCTGATCGAGCCGTTGCACGCGGCCGATACGGCCGATCTGCTCCAGGGTCTCGACAACGACCAGCGCCGCCTCCTCCTGGGCGTCATCAGCAAGGAGTTGCTGCCGGCCGTCCTGCCTGAGCTCGACGATACCGTTCGCGACGACATCATCGCCGAGCTGGGACTGGCAGAAACGGCAGCCGCGGTCGCCGACCTTGAAACCGACGACGCGCTCCTCGTCATCTCCGATCTCGATGCCGAGGATCAGAAGCTCGTCCTTGCGGCGATGCCGCCACCCGACCGGGCGCTGATTGCCCAGGCGCTCGCCTACCCTGAGTACAGTGCCGGCCGGCTGATGCAGCGTGAACTGGTCGCGTTGCCGCTGTTCTGGACCGTAGGCGAAACGATCGACCACCTGCGGCAGACCGCAGAGCACGACGCTGACCTGCTGCCGACCGCTTTCTATGATGTGTTCGTGGTCGATCCGAAGCATCGCCCGGTCGGCTCGCTCTCGCTCAGCCGGCTGATCCGCGCCCGCCGCCAGGTGCCGCTCAGCGCCCTCATGCAGACCGACCTCAAGGTCTTGCGGACGACAACCGATCAGGAGGACGTCGCCTTCTTGTTCCGGCAGCGGGACCTGACCTCGGCGCCGGTGGTGGACGAAGGCGGCCGGCTGGTCGGCGTCGTCACGATCGATGACGTTGTCGACGTCATCGACGAGGAGCATGAGGACGACATCATGCACTTGGGCGGCGTCAGCGAGGATGACTTCTACCGCGCCTCGTTCGCCACCGCGCGGGCGCGGTTCACCTGGCTGCTCGTCAACCTCGGGACCGCTGTTCTGGCCTCCGCCGTGATCGGCCTGTTCGACGCCACCATCGAGCAGATGGTCGCGCTCGCCGTACTGATGCCGATTGTCGCCTCCATGGGCGGCAATGCCGGCACGCAAACACTGACGGTCGCCGTGCGCGCGCTCGCCACCAAGCAGTTGACGCCGACCAATGCGCTCCGCGTCATCAGCAAGGAAACGATGGTCGGCTTTGTGAACGGCATCATCTTTGCCGTCATCACCGGGACCGTGGCCTGGCTGTGGTTCGACAATCTGGGCCTTGGCGTCGTGATCGGCTTGGCGATGGTGGTCAATCTGTTGGTTGCTGGCTTGAGCGGTGTGGTCATCCCGCTCATTCTCGACTGGCGCGGCATCGACCCGGCCGTGGCGTCCAGTGTGTTCCTGACCACGCTCACAGATGTGATCGGCTTCTTCGCCTTCCTCGGCCTTGGTACGTGGCTGTTGCTGTAGCCAACTTGCCGGGGCTGCCGGGGCAACCGGGCGGGCTCGTCGCTTAAGGCTTGCGCCGGGGCGCCGGCGCCGGCCGTGGCACCACCGCGGTGGGCAGCGGCGCGCGCGCGACCACGGTCTGCGACGAGGGCGGGAGCTTGCTCGGCTGGCGCTTCTTGTCCGGCTCGGGCGACCAGCCACCGCCGAGCGCGCGGTAGATCCGGATCAGGTTCTGGGTGACGAGGCCGGCACTCTGTGCCAGCGCGTCCTCCTGCTGGAACAGGGAGCGCTCCTGATCCTGCACGTTCTGGAAGTCGGTCAAGCCGGTGACGTAGAGGTTCTGCACCAGCTGCACCGAGCGGCGCGCCGCCGTCACCGAGCGCGCCAGCAGGTCGCGACGCTCGATCTCGCGGGCATAATCGACCAGCGCATCTTCGACCTCCTGCAGCGCCCTCAGCACGGCCTGCTCGTAGCGCAGCAGAGCCTGCTCAGTCAGGGCATCTTGGGCCTTGATATTGCTGCGGATGCGGCCACCGTCAAAGACGTTCCAGACCATCGACGGGCCAAACTGATAGGCGATGTTTCCGCTCTCGAAGAAATTGCGGGCGCCGAACTTCTGCAAGGCAAGGAAGCCGCTGAGCGTAAAGCGCGGATAGAGATCGGCGGTTGCGACGCCGATTTGCGCCGTCTGCGCCGCGAGCTGGCGTTCGGCGGCGCGGATATCGGGCCGCCTCCGCAACAGGTCGGCAGGCGCGCCGGCGGTGATGGCGGCAGCCGGCTGCGGGATCGGAGCGCTCGCTGCAAAGCGCGGGTAGAGCGCCTGTGGCCTGCGCCCCGTCAAGACACCCAAGGCGTGGATGCTGCGTTGGAGAGCGGCCTGTAGCGCGGGCACCAGCGACTCGGTCGTTGCGAGGTTGAGCTCGGCCTGGGCGACCTCAAGGTCGGATGCAAGGCCGGTTGCCTTGCGGTCGCGGACCAGCTTCAGGGTTTTGCGCTGCGTCCCGGCATTGGCCTGTGCGGCGGCAATGCGCGCCTGCAGGGTGCGGATCTCGACATAGGTGCGCGCCACCTGCGCCGAGAGCGAGATGACGACATCGCGATAGTCCTCCAGCACCGCCTGGTAGCTGGCGTCCGCCGATTCGACGGACCGGCTGATCCGGCCCCACAGGTCAAGCTCCCACGAGGCATCCAGGCCTGTGTTGTAGAGCGTGCTGGTCCGCTGTCGTGACTGATCAAACCCCTCGGCAACGCCCTTGCTCAGCCGGTCGCGTGTGATTTCGCCGCCCGCATCGACCCCCGGCAGTTGCTCGCCCGAGGCGATGCCGACCCGCGCCCGCGCCTCGAGGATGCGCGCGACGGCTTCCTTGACGCCGAGATTGTCGCTGTTGGCGGTTGTGATCAGTTCCGTCAGCAGAGGATCGTTGAAGCTCGTCCACCAGCTGCGCAGGTCGACCTGGCCGGCCGGCAGCCCGCGCACCAAATCCTGCTGCCATTGGTCGGGCATGGCTGTCTGCGGCGGCTGATAATCCGGTCCGACTGCAGTGCAGCCGGCCAACAGCGCGCTCATCGCAGCCGCGCGGCCAATCATCGCCCACCGGGTCGGAAGAATGCGCGCGTTACGGGAAACCGAACCGGCAGTAAATTGCCCCACCATGAGTCTTTGGCTGTCTGTTTCCTGGTCCAAGAAAGACGATTGGACCTTCGTCTCTTGATTCGGACTGGTCAACAACCGAAAAGCGAGTGTGCTGTTGTTCGGCGCGGAGTGTTGCTTAAATATCAAGAGTATAGGCTTCGTGGAAGCCTTCCGGCGAATCGTCGTCGGAGCGGAACTGGCGTTGCAGTGCGGCGACAGCCTCTTTGTTCTCGGCCAATGCCGCCACGCACAGCGGGTCGAAGATGATGCCGGCGTGCCGGTTGAGATAGGCAAGAGCCGCTGCATTCGACCAGGCCGGCTTGTAGGAGCGCTTTGAAGTCAGCGCATCGAAGACATCGGCAACCGCGACCACGCGGGCTTCGAGCGGGATGGCATCGCCCTTCAAGCCTTCCGCATAGCCGCTGCCATCGCAGGCTTCGTGATGGAAATGGACGATGTTGCGCAGAACGTCGATGTGCTGCGGCCGGCCGACGCCGAACGATTGGGCGATCTTCTCGATCAGCGCGACGCCCTTGGTGACGTGCGTTTTCATCACCGCGAATTCCGCCTCGTTGAGACGGCCCGGCTTCAGCAAGATGGAATCGGGAATGCCGATCTTGCCGACGTCGTGCAACGGCGCAAAGCGGAAGACGAACTCGACGAACTCGTCGTCGATGGCATTATCGCCGCTTCGATCGGCGAGCGTGCGGGCGATCAGCCGCGCATAGCGGGCCATCCGCTCCAAGTGCAAGCCGGTCTCACCATTGCGGAGGTGGCTCAACGCCTTGGTGACCTCGACCAGGGAACGCAAGGTGTTCGCCGGTGTCAGCGCGTTGATGATGAGGAGCGAGATCAGCCGCCCGTAAATGGCCAGATGCTGCACAGCGGCGCCGGTGAAGAAGTTCGCCGCCGCCGCATCGAAGAACAGAAAGCCGAACAGCTTGCCCTGGTCAATGATCGGAAGGGTGAAGCTGGAGCGATAGCCGCAACCCAAGAGGACTTCGGTGTGACGGCCGCATAGGGCTCCGCCGTGCGCGGCGAAATCGTCGAGAACACGTGGCTGGCCGTGCGCCGCCAACGCCGCAAGCGACGGCACGTCGTGCAGGCGCGCTTCGTAGTGCAGGAACGGTTGCGCTGCGCCTTCGGTGCTGTGAACGAAGGTCTTAATGACGTCCGTGCGGCGATCATAAAGCGCGACGGCGACCCGGACGACTCCTGGCAGTTCGCCCCTGAGGGTCAGGTGGATTTCCCTCAGTTGCTCCTGAACAGACGCCGCGTCGGCGTAGGCATCGAGCACAGCGGTTCCCTGAAGCCCGGCCCCCCGGAGGTGCGGATAATACAACCAGACCGCCGCTTAACGCCAGAGCCTGCACGCTATTCCGCCAATAGATGCCGCACGCCACGAGGAAATTCAGCCGGCACGGTCGGGACCGTTGCGGGATCCTTGATTTACGCCCCGCATTCGCGTTCAAATGCCGACGCTGTAGTCATCGGGCCGAGGCGCCTTGCGCCTGGAGCCGGCGGCAAAGACGGATGGGTGGCCGAGTGGCTGAAGGCACTCGCCTGCTAAGCGAGTATGGGCCCTAAAGGTCCATCGAGGGTTCGAATCCCTCCCCATCCGCCAATTTGCTGCGCATAAAGTGATTTCCTTCCGGCGATCGCAGGCCATCAGGTCAGATCGAGCGCGTGGCGTTTCAGATCGTCGAGCGTGACGACGGCAAGCGCGCGTTCGTGAGTGGCAGCGAGAACGACCCGCGGCGCCATGCCGGCGTCGAGCGCCTCCCGCCAGCGCGCGGCACACAGGCACCAGCGATCGCCGGGCTTCAGGCCGGGGAAGCCGAACTCGGGCCGCGGTGTGCTGAGATCGTTGCCGGCGGCGCGGCTGAATGCCAGGAACTCTGCCGTCATCTCGGCACAGACCGCGTGCAGGCCGGTATCCGACGGCCCCGTCTCGCAGCTTCCCGTCCGGTAGTAGCCGGTCATTGGCTGCGTGCAGCAGACCTTGAGCGGCTCTCCGAGGACGTTGCGGGCCGCCTCACCCCGGCCGCCCCAGCCCGAACTCGCATCCATTGCTTGCCTCCCTCGCTTACGCGATTGGTGTCCGCCAGAGGAGATGTGGGGGGCCGCCACTGCCGGAAAAGGGGCCGCCGGCAAACCCCGGGCGTTTTACGCCTGGGCCCACAGGTGCATGACGCAGCCCAGCGTCGTCGCTTTCGTTGTTCACCCGGCCGGTGAAGCGAGCGGATCAGGACCGTAGCGGTTGGCGCCGACGGTGCCGCGCAGGAAGCCGAGTTCGACCAGCGCCCAGATGCTGATCGCGAGGCTGGCAAGGCCGAAGATCATGGCGCCGACACCCTCTCCGTCCCCGCCCTCGCCCCAGACGTTGAGCAACGTCGGAACGACATAGAATACGACCAGCCACCAGGCGGACTTGTTGCGGTCGTGCAGGCGCTTGACACCGATCGCGAGCGTCGGCCAAAGCAAGAGCAGGTAGATGACACCGATCGCGGTAACGCCGCCGCCCCCGCCGCCAAGGAACATCGCGCCAAACACGCCGATGACGACGAGGCTCAAGAGCGCGATCGTGCCGATCCAGTACGGCTTGCGGTTGAGCCGGCCCTGAAACGAGAGAAAAATAAACTTCCAGTCCATCGTCCCCTTCCTCTCTTCCTTAAAACGGTCGTTGCAACGGCTTGCCGCCCGGCCCTATCGGCTTTCCTCCTCCAGTACGGCCTTGAGCCTTTCAAGGCAGTCGGCGCGGCCGGCGACGTAGCCGCCCTCTTCCCACCAATCCTCGACTCCGCGCAACAGACGGCCGATGCTCCGGCCGTGCGGCACGCCCAGCGCAATGGCATCGCGACCCTTGAGCGGAAATGTCACTTCGCGCCAGTTGTCAATGGCATCCAGCGCCCGGCACCAAGCCTCCGTGCGTGCGCGCGGCAGCTTCGCCTGGCCGATCAGCTCATCGGCCCACTCGATCAGCGCCACGTCGCGGACCGCGTGCACGCCTTCATGATGCAGCGCTTTCGCGAGAGCGATCGGATCGTCCGCCAAGGCACCAGGCCAGGGTCGCGCCGCCGCCGTTACCAGGCGCTTGCGCTCGCGGAGAGAAAACTTGAGCCGATTGGCCAGGCGCAGGGCGATGCCGCCGTCCGCATCGAACAGCGCGGCTAGGCGCCGGGTCGGGTCGGGCTTCACCGACGGCCGTACCAGGGCATGGCTTTCAAGCCAGCACAGGCGCTTCAGGCGTTCCAGACGACCAGCCTCCGGCAGCACATGCGCCAGCACGCCGTTGTCGCGCATCAACTGCAGCACGTCCGCCGGATCCGGCGCCATCAGCAGGCGGAGCAGCTCACCGCGCACGCGCTCCACCGACAGCCGTGCCACGTCCGCAGCCCGTTCCCGACAGGCCGCCAGCGCGTGTTCGTCGGCGGGAGGCTCGCCGTAGACGGCGTAAAAGCGGAAGAAGCGCAACAGCCTGAGCGCATCCTCCTCAATGCGCTGGGTGGCATCACCGACAAACCGGACTCGCCCGACAGCGAGGTCGTCCAAGCCGCCGAAATAGTCGTAAATGGTCCCGTCCGGCGTGCACGACATGGCATTGATGGTGAAATCGCGGCGCGCCGCATCCTGGCTCCAGTCGTCGGTGAATTCGACCCGGGCATGGCGGCCGAAGGTCTCGACATCGACCCGCAGCGACGTGATCTCGAAGTGGACATGACCGATGACGGCGGTGACGGTGCCATGCGCGATGCCGGTCGGCACGACGCGCACGCCAGCCGCGGTCAAGAGTTCGCACACCCGGTCGGGCGGAGCCGAGAGCGCGATGTCGATGTCCTGCACCGGACGCTTGATCAGCGCATCGCGCACGCAGCCGCCGATGAAGCGCACCTCATCGCCGCCTGCCTCAAGCGCCGCGATCACCCGCGTTGTCTCCGGCTTCGTCATCCAGGGCTGCGGATGCAGCGCGCCGACCGGTCCAGAGACGTTGAGAATCAGTGCTTCGGTCTCGATCCAGCGCGGTGCTGGCGGCTTCTCCTTGTCGCCGCTCACCGCGGGTCCGCCCCCTTGCCCGGCTGCGGCACGACGTGGCCGGGCACGACGCGCCCCCCTTCCCAACGCGGCGCGACATAGGTGCCGGTGGGACCGCTGCCGCCGGTCCACGCCGTCACTGCCAGAACGGCGCCCATGAGCACGACACCGGCCACGATCAGCCACAGCCACGGCCCTTCGCTGGCAAGCCGGTTGACACCTTCGGCGGTCCTTGCCCGGCCCGCGATCCTGACCCAGAGCAGATAGACAAGCGTCGGCAGGATCAGCGGCAACAGGTACTGCAGGAGGATCCGCGTCATCGATGGGTGAGGATCTCGTACAGGTTCATCAGCATTCCGGCGGTGGCGCCCCAGATGAAATAATCCTCATAGGGCATCGCATAGAAGTAGCGGACGACCCCTTCGAACTCCGCCGAGCAGTGGTGATGATTGGCGGGATCGAGAAAATGGCTGAGCGGCACCTCGAACACCTCCGCCACCTCGTGTTCGTCGGGCGCAAGCTCAAACGGCGGTGTGACCACGCCTGCCACCGGCGTGACGATGAAGCCCGTGCGGGTGACATAGGTTTCCAGCCGGCCGATGATCGTGATGTGCTGGCGATCGAGGCCGATCTCCTCCTCGGTCTCGCGCAGCGCGGTCTCGACGGGCCCGCCGTCGTCGGGCTCGATATGGCCGCCGGGAAAGCTGATCTGGCCGGCATGATGGGCGAGGTGGGCGGTGCGCTGGGTGAAGATCAGGCTCAACTCCCCGTCGCGGTCGACGAACGGCACCAGCACCGCGGCCAGCTTTAGCGGCGGCAGCGGGTCGAGGCCGGCATTCAGACTGTGGTCGCCGCGCTCAGCGTGGACATCGACCGCCGTCGGCGACGTCGGCAGCACCTGCCGACGATCACTGAAACGGGACTCAAGCCAGGCCCGGCCGCGACCGACCGTTACGTCGCCTCGTCCAGGCTGCCGAGACAGAAGAACTGGCCGCAACTCCACACTCCATATTGCCGCTTGCCTGCGACTGCTTCCTCGCCGCCGGCATTGACAAGTTCGTAGTACACCGACCGGCTGAGCCGTGCGATCAGACCCGCGTCGAGTTGCACGTATGGCGCAGGCTCGCCAGTCGCCGCGTCCATTACCACATAGAGGGGGTGCTCGGCATTGACCGTGATGATCTCATCGATGTTGGTGCGCAGGCTGACGGTGCGCTTGCGTCCCTCGCCGCCGAGAAAGGCTTCAACGGCGACGAACGGTGCATCCTCGACGACGATGCGCCCGGCCTCCGCCGGCGTCACCAACCAGTAGCTGCCGTCGCCGGCGCGTCGCAATGTCTGCGCAAACAGGCAGACCAGCTCTTTGCGGTCGATCGGCGAACCGTGATAGTACCAGCGACCATCGCGATCGATGCGCATGTCGAGGTCTTCGATGATCCTGACGCCAGCCGGTCCGGAAGCCGGGCCAGACGCGGCAGCGCCGTCATGTGCGGCAGGCGGTGGTGGTGGCGGCGTTCTTGTCATGGTCCGGCAGGGCGGGCGGTGAGGGACGGCCAATGGTAACGGAGGCAACCGAGCGGGTCGTTGATCCACTCCCAGAAGGTGGGCTTGTGGACAACATAGATCAACTGAGCGCGCGAATCTCTGCCGCCCGGGCCGCTATTGCCCGCGTCGTCTTCGGCCAGACGCGCGTCGTCGATGAGACACTTATCACACTCCTTTCGGGCGGCCACCTCCTTCTGATTGGTGTGCCTGGCCTGGGCAAGACACGGCTGGTCGAAACGCTTGGCGCCGTATTCGGCCTCGATGAGCGGCGGGTGCAGTTCACGCCCGACCTGATGCCGGCCGACATCCTGGGCTCGGAGGTCCTGGAGGAGTCCGAGCGCGGCGAACGCGCGTTCCGCTTCATCAAGGGGCCGGTGTTCTGTCAACTCTTGATGGCGGACGAGGTCAACCGCGCCAGCCCCCGCACCCAGTCGGCGCTGCTGCAGGCGATGCAGGAGCGCAGGGTCTCGATCGCCGGCCACTATCACGCCCTGCCGACGCCGTTTCATGTCCTGGCGACGCAGAATCCGCTTGAGCAGGAGGGGACCTACCCGCTGCCGGAGGCGCAGCTCGATCGCTTTTTCATGCAGGTCGATGTCGATTACCCGGACCGCGCGGCAGAGCGCGAGATCCTGCTCGCAACGACCGGACCCAGCGACGCCCAGCCGGCGCGGGTTTTAAGCGCCGATGAACTGCTGGCTGCCCAGCGCCTGATCCGCCACGTCCCGGTCGGCGAGAGCGTGGTGGAAGCAATCCTGGAGCTGGTGCGCTCGGGCCGGCCGGAAGGCTCACCGGTGGCGGCCGTGCGCGAGCACGTCTCCTGGGGACCTGGGCCGCGGGCTTCGCAGGCGCTGATGCAAGCGGTCAGGGCGCGCGCCGTGATCGAGGGGCGGCTGGCGCCTTCGATCGATGACGTCCTGGCACTGGCGCCGCCGGTCCTGCGCCACCGGATGGCGCTCACCTTTACCGCCCGGGTCGAGGGCGTCACCCTCGGCGCCGTGATCGAGCAGCTGTGCCAGCGCATCGGCTGACCACGGCCAGCCCGGCCGGCCGCCACCTTCTGGAGGCGGAAGCGCTGGTGCAGAACCTGCCGCCGCTCCTGGTGGCGGCGGAGCGGGTGGCGGCGACCGTTGCCCAGGGCGTGCATGGCCGCAGGCGGGTCGGCAGCGGCGAGTCGTTCTGGCAGTTCCGCCGCTACCAACCGGGCGACGCCGCCGCCCGCATCGACTGGCGCCAGTCGGCGAAAACAGATCGGCTCTATGTCCGCGAAACCGAGTGGGCAGCGGCGCAGAGCGTGTGGCTGTGGTGCGACGGCTCGGCCTCGATGTGCTATCGCTCGGCAGCCGCGTGGCCGACGAAGATCGATTCCGCCAGATTATTGCTGTTGGCGCTGGCAGCGCTGCTCGTCCGCAGCGGTGAGCGGGTTGCCCTGCTCGGCGAGGGCCTGCAGCCCGCGAGCGGCCGCGCCGCCCTGGCCCGCCTCGCCCTTGCACTTGACGCGCGCGGCTGCGCAAACACCACTGCTGCGCCGGCGCCCGCTCTCACTCCACCCAGCCTGCCACCGGCCGAGCCGCTGCCGCGCTACGCGCGCCTCGTCCTGTTCGGCGATTTCCTGGCACCGCCGGAGCGCATCGAGGCAGTCGTCCAGGCGTTCGTCCGCTCAGGGGTCCGCGGGGCACTGGTCCAGATCATCGATCCGGCGGAGGAAGCGCTGCCCTTCAGCGGCCGGGTCCTGTTTTCCGGTTGCGAGGCGGACGGGGAAGCGCTGTTTGGCCGTGTCGAGGCGGTCCGGTCCGCATACCGGACCCGTTTCGCTGCGCACCGGGAGGCTTTGCGGTCGCTCGCCCGTGGCGCCGGCTGGACGCACCTCGTCCATCGCACCGACCAGCCGCCGCAGATGGCGCTGCTCGCGCTCTACCTTGCGCTTGCCGACGGCGCGCAGCGCATGGGCCGGCCGTGCTGACGCTGGGAGCATTGTCATTCGCGGTCCCGGGAGCGCTGGTCGCTCTCGGAGCCCTGCCGGTGCTGTGGTACCTCCTGCGCGCGACACCGCCGAAGCCACGCCGGATCGTCTTCCCGCCGCTCCAGATCCTCGCCGGCCTCGCTGATCGGGACCGGGTCGCGGTCCGTACACCCTGGTGGCTGATCGTGCTGCGCCTCTCGCTCGCTGGCGCGTTGATCCTGGCCGCGGCCGAACCTTTCCTGAGCGAAGGCAAGGACAGCGACCTGGAGAGTCCGCTCCTGATCGTCGTCGACGATGGCTGGGCTTCGGCCAAGAACTGGCCCCTGGTCCGCACTGCGCTGGCCCGGTTGAGCGACGAAGCAGAGCGCAGTGGCCAGCCGGCACTCCTGCTGCCGACGGCGGCGCGCGCTGGTACGGCCGAACGGGCTGCGGCGGCGCCTGTCTTTGTTCCTGCCGGTCGCCTGCGCGCGCTGACCGAGAGTCTGGAGCCGAAACCGTGGACGGTCGACCGCGTGGGCGCGCTCGCTGCGCTGAAGGCTGCGGGAGGAGAAGCGCTGCGCCAAGCCCAGGCGGCGGGACTCGCGGTCATCTGGCTTGCTGATGGCCTGGCGACCACAACGCCAATGGAGCCGGGCCAAAAGCGGGCGGACACCGCGAGCGCCGACCGGGCGTTCCTGGCCGAGCTGCAACGGCTGGGGCCGGTCACGGTCTACCTGCCGGAGCCGGCAGCCCTGCCGCTCACGCTCGCCAGGGTGCCAGCCCGCGACGGCGGACCGGACACCTTTACGGTGAGCCGGCCGCAGGCTCTGGGACCGGCCCCAGCGCGCGTGCGGCTCGTCGACGACGAGGGCCGCCTGCTCGCGAGCGTCGATCTCGCATTTCCGGCGGATGCACGGTCCGTCAGCGAGAAGCCGCGGCTTGCCGCCGAATGGCGGGCCCGGCTCAACCGGATCGAGGTGGCTGGCGAAGGGCACGCCGGCGCGGTCCTGCTCGCCGATCAGCGCTGGCAGCGGCCGCCGGTCGGCATCGTCGCGCCTGCGGATGCGGATCAACCGTTGCTCGCCGGCGCCTACTTTCTCGAGCGCGCGCTTGAACCGGTAGCCGAGGTCCGGCGTGGAACGATCGAAGCGCTGTTGCAGCGCGAATTGACGCTCATGATCCTGGTCGACGCCGGCAGCCTTGATGCAGCAACCGAGGCCACCGTGCGGGCTTGGGTCGAGGCCGGCGGCCACCTTCTGCGGTTCGCGGGGCCGGCGCTCGCGCGCGCCGGCGGCAGGGATGTGCTGCTGCCGGTGCCGGTGCGCGCCGGCGAGCGTGCGATTGGCGGTGCGCTGGCGTGGGACCAGGCCGGACGGCTGGCGCCGTTCGAGGCCGAGAGTCCGTTCTACGGACTTGCCGTGCCGGACGACGTCGTGATCCGCCGCCAGATTTTGGCCGAGCCGGGAACCGACGGCGGCGGGGCTGCCGGGAACTTTGACGGGGGTGCGACCTGGGCCCGGCTGACCGATGGTACGCCGTTGGTCACCGCCCGTGCGTTGGGCCAAGGACGAACGATCCTGGTGCACAGTACGGCAAATGCGGAGTGGACCAACCTGCCGCTTTCGGGACTGTTCGTCGCCATGCTGGAGCGGATCGTGCAGCTCGGCCGCGGCACCGGACCGGCGGAACTGGCAGCACCGCTCATCCCGATCGCCACGCTCGACGGTTTCGGCCGGCTGGGGCCGCCGCCTGCATCCGCCGAGGTTATGGCGGCAGACGCCTTCGAACACCTCGCCCCCGGCCCCAGCCATCCGCCGGGCGTGTGGGGCAGCGGCGGCCGGCGATTGGCGTTCAATCTTGCGCCGAGCTTGGGCGATCCGCAGCCGCTCGGCGACCTGCCCGTGGCGGTCAGCCGTGCCACCTACGCCGCTTCGCCGGTGCTGGCGCTGCGGCCATGGCTGCTGCTGGCGGCCGTAAGCCTCGCAATTGTCGATCTTGCCGTCAGCTTGCGGCTGATGGGGGTGCTACGGATCGCAACGACGGCTGCGCTCGCGCTGGCGATGCTGTCGCGGGGGAGCGCCGCCGCAGTGGAGGTACCGCCCGCGGCGCTGGAAACCCGGCTGGCGTTCGTGCGCACCGGCGATGCGCGCACTGATCAGGTCAGCCGCGACGGCCTGATCGGGCTGACCCGCGTCGTCAACCTGCGCACGGCCGCAGCACTCGCGGCCCCGGAGGGTGTCAATCCAGAGACCGATGAGCTCGCCTTCTACCCCTTCCTCTACTGGCCGCTCGAAGCAGGACGCAGTGCCTTAGGGGCGCCGGGGCGGCAGCGCCTCAAGGCCTACCTCGAGACCGGCGGCACGATCGTCTTCGATGTCGGCCCCGGCGTGCCGCAGGGCGAGCTGCGCCGGCTGGCCCAGATCCTTGATCTGCCGCCGCTGGAGCCGGCAGCCGACGACCACCTCCTGCACCGCGCGTACTATTTGCTGCACGATCTGCCCGGCCGCTGGACCGGCGAGACGGTCTGGGTCGAGCCCGTGGACGAGCGCGTCAACGACGGCGTCAGCCGGGTGGTTGCCGGCAGCAACGGCTGGGCCGGCGCTTGGGCGATCGACGAGACGACGCTGAAGCCGATCCTGCCCGTTGTTCCCGGCGGCGAGCGCCAGCGCGAGCTGGCCTATCGGTTCGGCATCAATCTCGTCATGTACGTGCTGACCGGCAGTTACAAGGCGGACCAAATCCATCTGCCGGCAATCCTGGAGCGCTTGGGACGGTGAGCGAGGCGATCACGCTGGCACCGCTCGTCGCTTGGCCAGTGATCGCAGCACTGGCGGCGAGCGCGGCGCTGCTTGCCGGATTCGCCCTCCTGCGGCGCTCGCGCGGGGCGTTTCTGCGGGCGATGGCGTTGGCCGTTCTCCTCGCTGCCCTTCTGGAGCCGCACCTGATCCGCGAGAAACGCGAGGCACAGCCCGATCTCGCGGTGGTGGTGGTCGATGCAACGCCCAGCCAGAGCGTCGGCAACCGGACTGCAGCAACAGCGGAAGCGCTCGCCCGGCTCCAGGACAAATTGGCCGCGCTGCCCGATCTCGAAACCCGCGTCATCACCATCGGCGGCACGCCGGCCGAGGCGGCGACGCGGCTGTTCGCAGCACTTGAGAAGGAGGGGCTCCAGGACGACGCGCACCGCTTGGCCGGCCTCGTGCTGCTGACCGACGGTCAGGTCCATGATGCGCCGGGGGCGGATCTGCCGCGCTGGCTGCAGGCACCTGTGCACGTGCTGCTGACCGGAGCGCCCGGCGAGCGCGACCGCCGTTTGGTCCTCGAACACGCACCCGCCTATGGGCTGGTCGGCCGGACGGTCGAGATCGCCTTTCGCGTCGACGATCTGGGACCGCGGTCACCAGCGGTGGCGGCTGCCCCGGTTACGGTAAGCGTGCGCAGCGACGGCGTACCGGCCGGATCCGTCAGCGTGATGCCGGGCCAAAGCCAGGTGCTGCCAATCACGCTCGACCACGCCGGGCCGGTTGCGGTTGAACTGAGCGCCACAGCGGCTGAAGACGAGGTCTCCTTGCGCAACAACCGGGCTGCCATCGTCGTCAACGCCGTGCGCGAGCGGCTCAAGGTGCTGCTGGTGTCCGGCCAGCCGCATCCGGGCGCGCGTGCCTGGCGCAACCTGCTCAAGTCGGACCCGGCGGTCGATCTCGTCCACTTCACGATCCTGCGGTCGGCCGAGAAGGATGAGGGCACGCCGCTGAAGGAGTTGGCGCTGATCGCTTTCCCGGTCCAGGAACTGTTTGAGGATCGGCTCAAGGACTTTGATCTGATCGTCTTTGACCGCTTCGGGCAGCGCGACCTCCTGCCCGCCGCCTACTTCGACACGATGGCAGAATACGTCCGCAACGGCGGCGCGATGCTGATTGCGGCCGGGCCGGAGTTCGCCGACGCGCACGGCTTCGCCGACACCAGCCTCAAGGACATCCTGCCGGGACTCCCCACCGGCCGGATCGTCGAGCGTCCGTTCACGCCGCAGATAAGCGAAGCGGGCCGCCGCCACCCGGTAACCCAGCCCCTCGCCCCAACTGCAGCGGCGGGAGTGGGAGCCGGGACGGCACCGGCGCCTGCGCCCGCCTGGGGACGCTGGTTCCGCCTGATCGAAGCAAATGCGCCGGCCGGCGCTACCCTGATGACCGGACCGGACGCGGCGCCGCTGCTGGTGCTCGGGCGGGTCGGCGAGGGCCGGATTGCGCAGGTGCTGAGCGATCAGATCTGGCTGTGGGCGCGCGGCTTCGAGGGCGGCGGTCCGCATGCCGAACTGACCCGTAGGCTTGTCCACTGGCTGATGCGCGAACCGGCGTTGGAAGAGGAGCGCTTGAGCGCGGCCATCAGCGACGGCCGCCTGGTCGTCGAACGCCACAGCCTCGCCGCCGCCGCTGCCACGGTCGAGGTCACGCTGCCGGACGAACGGCGGCTGCCGCTCGCGCTTGCGGAGAGTGCGGACGGTCTCGCCCGCGGCAGCCTGGTGGCTGAAGAGCCCGGCCTCTATCACGTCAGCGACGGGACCCACGAGGCCATCGCCGTTGCCGGTCGCACCAATGCCGATGAGACGATCGACCTGCGCGCGACTGCGGAGCGCCTGCAGGCAACGGCAGCGGCCAGCGGCGGTTGGCTCGGCTGGCTTGTTGACAGCCTGCCGGGTGTTCGGCGCACGGCGATCGGCCGCGACACGCACGGCAAGGGTTGGATTGGCCTGCGCCGCACCGGGGCCGAAGTTGTCCGCGGCGTCACCGAGGTACCGCTCCTGCCCCCGCTCGCGGTCTTGGGCTTAGGCTTGGCCCTGCTCGCGGCGGCCTGGTGGCGGGAAGGCCGCTAAAACTGCCGCTAGCCCGGATATCTCACGCGAAGAGATGCCTCGGCCCTGGTGAGATATCCGGGCTAGCCCGTCTTATTCACGACGCCCCTTGTCGGGGGCTGGCGGATGTAGCGTAAGCGGTTGATGTGGCGTAGGAGTCGGTT
>UXAT02000005.1 GCA_900609035.2 Candidatus Defluviicoccus seviourii
AACCGACTCCTACGCCACATCAACCGCTTACGCTACATCCGCCAGCCCCCGACAAGGGGCGTCGTGAATAAGACGGGCTAGGCATCGCCGGCCCGCTGACGGGGCGTCCTGCTTCCTCGCGCCGCCGCGTCAAACATGCGGCAATGAACGCGTGGAGGGAACTTCGCGCTGCGAGTAGACACGGAACGGCGAGTCATCACCAATAGGATGTAATGTGTTCCGGCGTTACGCGCCGTTATCGCGATGGCGCGCGCTGGACTACGCGTATTTCGTGCTGGTCGGTGTGTTTTTGTGCCACGCTTGGGGAGATCTTGCGCATTGGCGCTTGCAAAGCTGATGCGAGGTCGCTAGGAAGCGGCGCTCGGCTTGTAAGTGTATTTGGTCGGGTGTCGTGGGGTTCACGGCTCCCGGCAAGACACGAGTTCACCCGCTCGCGATAAAGCGATGCGTCGAAAAATAGGTGGGAGTACTCTAATGGAGGACGCGTACCGGAAACAGTGCCGCTTTGCGCTGCTTTCCTTTCTTATCGTGCTTTTTCTCACGCACCTTGCCCCGGTTTTCTACTTCATTCCGCAGCTGACCAAGGGCTATATCTTCGGATTCCCGGCCCATTACTTCATCACGCTAGTGGTAGGGTGGATCGGGACGATGATCTTTTACTGGTTCTACATCCAGATTAGCGAAAAAATCGACCAGGAAATCGATGAGACGAGCGGCGCTGCGTTCGAGGCCGAACAAGGCAAGAAGCCAGCTGGCGCAGCGAAGGCTCCGGGAGGCGCGCGATGATCCGCTTATTCCTTACAGCGCTCTTTTCCGCCCTTCCGTTTTCGGCCTTCGCTCAGCAGGCGGCGCCGCAATATTATACGTTTGAGCCGAGCGCAACCTTCTCGACGCTCGGCATCAGCTACACCATTGCGATGATGGTCGCCTTCCTCGCAGTGGGCTGGTACGCCAAGTCGCGGGTGTCGACCAGCGACGACTATTTCGCCGCCGGCCGCAGCTTCGGCGGTATTTCGAACGGCTTGGCGATGAGCTCCAACTACATGAGCCTCGCCACGTTCCTCGGCTTCACGGCGCTCCTGTGGCGCTTGCAGTACTACCTCATCGCGATCACGCTCAGCTTCCTGGGCGGGTTCGTGTTGATTTCGATCGCGATGGCGCCGGCGCTGCGCCGCTGGGGCAAGTACACCTCGATGCAGTTCATCGGTGAACGCTTCGGCCACACCGCCAAGATCGTCGCCGTGCTGTGCATGATCTTCCTGGCGCAGCTTTACCTGATCGGCCAGATGAAGGGCACCGGCAACGTCTTCCAGGTTATGTTCCACTGGGATTACACGACCGGCATGGTCGTGGGCGGCCTCGTTGTCACCGCCTATGTGACGATCGGCGGCATGTATGGCATGTCGTACAATCAGACCCTGCAGGCTATCATTATGGGTTTGGCGCTGATCATCCCGACCGCGATCATCTTGTGGAACATTGGTGCCGGTCCGGCCAGCGTGTTCCCGCCGTTCGGCTATGGCTCGCTGGTGCCGGAAATGGAGAAGGCACTGCCCTCCTACTTCGATCCGTTCCTGACCGTGAACGGCACCGTGCCGATGAGCCTCAAGTTCCACATCGGCATCATTCTGTCGATCGCGTTCGGCACCATCGGCTTGCCGCACATTGCGATGCGCTACTTCACCGCGCCGTCGATCCGCAATGCCAAGATCTCGACACTTTGGGGTGCGTTCTTCGTCGGCCTGATCTTCTTCACCACCTTCGCCGTTGGCTTCGCTGCCAAGCTCTACACTGTTCAGGTGCTCAACCAGCAGATGAACCTGCAAGTGCAGCCGAAGGAGGCGGACCTCTTGCTGGTGGTGATGAGCCAGGCGTTCACGCCGACCTGGATTGCCGCCTTGCCGATCGCGGGCGCGCTCGCAGCCGGTTTCTCGACCATCGCCGGCCTTCTCATGGTTATCGGCACCGGCATCGGCCACGACATCTATTCAACCATCTCACCCAACGCCGATGACAAGAAGAAAGTGAAGATGGGGTACCTCTTCACGGCCTTGGGCGGTCTCGCCACCATCGTCTTGGCGCTCGACCCGCCGGACTTCCTGCTGACCAGCGTAATCTGGGCGTTCGTCGTCGCGGCTTCGACCTTCACGCCGGTGCTGATCCTCGGCATCTGGTGGAAAGGGGCGAACACGCTGGGAGCGATCGCAGGCCTTGTCGTCGGCGGCGTCCTGTCGGGATGGTTGTGGTTCTCAAAGGGCGTCTTCTTTGGCTTCCCGCTTATCCAGGCCGGGCCCGTTGGCAACCTCGTCACCGGCATCTTCACCGTGTCGGCGGCGTGGTTCACCGTCGTGGTGGTCAGCCTGCTGACCGGCGGCGAGAAGGACGAAAAGGTCCTGCGTGAAATTGACCGCATCCACGGCTGGCGCAATTACGATCCGAAGCGCTACAGCAGCAACACGTTTGCCATCGTTACTGCGGCGATCGCGCTGCTGCTCATGATCTGGTCGGCTATGCCGGATCCGGCTTACAAGAAGAAGGCAGAGCTGCCGGCGCAGCCGACGATTACGGTTGCCGCCGTAGCGCAGCATCAATAGCCTGTGATGCTTGGCTGATCAGGGGGCCGCCTCACGCGGCCCCCTTTTCTTTGCGGCACGGTGCCCGGTCGATGCTTCTTCTGGACATCTTTCTCCTCCGCCTCGCGCCCTACCGGCATGCGTGCGAAAGCCCGCGCGCCGGCCTCTATATCGGCGCGTTCCTTGTCGTGACGGGCACCCTCTACGGCCTCTTGGTGGCGGCCCTTCAGCGTTCAGCCGCCGGCATGATCCAGGGGATAGGGGTTGCCGACATTCCCGCCTGGGCACTGTTCGGAGGCAATGTCCTGTCGGGCATTGTCGTCACGATCATGGTCCACGTCGGCATCACGTTTCTGGCTTGGCTTATGGCGCGCGCCATCGGCGGGCCGGGCATATTGGCGGCGATCTACCGCTGCACCGCGTACCTCCTGCCGCTGACTTGGCCGGCCTTGCCGCAGGTGGCGAGGAAGACTGCCCTGGCCGGTCAGCAGCCGGTACCGCTTCCCTACGACGTGCTCTACCTGCCGCTGGCGGTGGTAGCTCTGAGTCTGTTCCTGATTGGGCTCACGAACGCTTACGTGGTTACGCAAGGCAAGGGCGTGGCGCGGGCTGCCTTTGGCGCCGCCCTGTTCGCCCTGTTCACCCTTTCGATCTTGCTGATCGCCTAATAAAACCGGTCGCTGTCGCGGGAAACGTGCTTTCAGGACGAAGGATCGAGCAGCGCCAGCACGCTCTTGCGCGATTCGGCTGCCAGCGAATGAGTCGTCGCGCTCAGCTGCAACTTCGTCCGTAACGCCAGCATTCGGGCGCCCTCCTCGCCGTCCGCAGGCGCCTCGACACCGCCGGCCAACGCGCGGGCAGCGGTGTCGATGGCCTCGACCGCCCGCTGCAGCGGAGCCGCGGCGGCGGCGAGGGGGAAGGCGCAGTGCACGCGGGTCTCGGTCATGAGGGCGGGCCCTTCATCCTGAAAGCATTTTACGCGAACCGGTCTGTTCACAAGAACAGAACGTGTGAACGCCCGCGTAAACCCACCCCGTACTTTATCCGGATCTTGTTGACAATGTGTTGCCGCAAGATCGGCTGCCGGCAAGCCGGCCTTGTTGCCTCAACCTGCGCGCAGGTTGGTGGCTGACATCCGACCTTGGCGATCGCTCTCCAGGTCGTAGCTGACCTTTTGACCCTCGTTCGGATTGCCCATTCCGGACCGCTCCACGGCGCTGATGTGAAGGAAGACATCGCGTCCGCCATCATCGGGTTGAATGAAGCCGAAGCCCTTCTGGGCGTTGAACCATTTCACTGTGCCGGTGGCCATCGTTGGCGTCCTTTCCTATGGCAGGGGTGAATGATGAATGAGTTTACGCTCTCCGCGCAGCCCGTTGGGCGCGAGGAGGGCGGGAACACTGGAGAGTGGGTTGGTGGCCTCGTGCATCAGCCGGCGTGCCGTCCGCCGGCTGCCACTACACGGGGTGCGGGCCGCCGCTGGGCTTTGGTGTTGGATCGGCGGCTGTTGCCGGCTGGGCGAGGGTTACGGGCCACTGCAGGCGATCCGTGGGTGGTGCGGTTTGCCAGCGGGTGAGCGGCGTCGATCGCTACCGCCTTGCACGTCAGCTTTTCGATCTCGCGCAAGAGCGGCCGCTCGGAGGGATCGCAAAGGGATAGCGCGATGCCGCTGGCACCGGCACGCGCCGTGCGTCCGATGCGATGAACGTAGCTTTCTGGAACGTTCGGCAGCTCGTAATTGATGACGTGGGTCACGCCGTCGACATCGATGCCGCGCGCCGCGATATCGGTCGCCACGAGGACACGGGCGCTGCCGGCGCGGAAACTCTCCAGCGCCTGCTGGCGTGCGCCCTGGGACTTGTTGCCGTGGATCGCGCGGGCTGTCACGCCGGCATTTTCGAGCTGTTGGGTGAGCCGGTTGGCGCCGTGCTTGGTCCGGGTAAAGACGATCACCCGGGCGAGCGCGGGATCGGTCAGCAGGTCGACCAGGACCGCCCGCTTGTCGGGGGCGGCGACGAACAACACCCGCTGATCAACGCGATCGACGGTGACCGTGGTCGGCGATACGTCGACCCGCACCGGCTGGTGGAGGAAATCGGCCGCAATCTTGGCTACATCGCTCGGCATTGTCGCCGAGAACATCAGCGACTGGCGCTCCCGGGGCAAGGTGCTGACAATCCGGCGAACGTCGGGCATGAAGCCCATGTCCAGCATCCGGTCGGCCTCATCGAGGACCAGAATGCTGACCTTGTCGAGGCGGACTTGGTCTTGGCTGACCAGGTCGAGCAGCCGGCCCGGTGTGGCGACGAGAATGTCGACGCCTTTTGCCATCGCCTTTACCTGCGGTGCCTGGCCGACGCCGCCGAAAATCAGCGCGTAGCGCAAGTTGAGGTGCCGGCCGTAGGTCTTGCAGTCGTCGCCGATCTGGATCGCGAGCTCGCGGGTCGGCGCCAGGATCAGCGCCCGTGTCCGCCGCGGACCGGGGTTGAGAGGCTGGGCGGCGAGGCGCTGCAGGATCGGCAGCGCGAAGGCTGCTGTCTTGCCGCTCCCGGTCTGAGCGACGCCGAGCAGATCCTTGCCGGCGAGCAGCGCCGGGACGGCCTGGGCTTGGATCGGTGTGGGGTTGATATAGCGCTGAGTGTGCAGCGCGCGCCGAAGCGGCTCGGACACGCCGAGGTCGGCAAAAGATGGACTTGTCACGAGGGGCAGAGTTCCTTGAGGTGGCTTTGGATGACGGGCTTATGCCGCGGTCATCGACCGAAGGCACGCCCGAGCGGCTTGCGTCGCCGGCTCCCGCGCGCACCTGGAGCAGACATGTGAGATCAGGGGTGGCCTGCGATGAGGCGCCCCCGGCGCAGCCGCCGGATGCAGCGCTCGCGCGATCGCAAGCATAACTTCTTCGCGTTGAGATGGATCATGCCGCTGCCGTTGTCAAGCATTCCGCCGAAATCGGTGCGCCGCAGGCCGTGTTGCGTGGCGCCGCGACCGGGGGAAAAATCCGAGACGGCAGCCGGTCCCTTGTGCGACAGTGCGGTCGGGAAGTGCGGTCGCCGCCGGGCTCGGACTCGCGGGGCCAGCCGTTTCAGTGCTAGGCTGCCGGCTCGGCAGCGTCGCCGGCCGCAACGGGAGAAGGGCCAGATGTTAAAGCGACTGAACAATTTCGAAGGGATCAAGGGGCCTGTGGTGGTCGTCGTGATGGACGGCGTCGGCGTCACCCCAAACCTGGTTGGCAATGCGGTGGCTAACGCGCACACGCCGACGCTGAAACGACTGATGCAGACCTATCCGAACATCACGCTGAAGGCGCATGGAACCGCCGTCGGCATGCCGTCGGATGAGGACATGGGCAACTCCGAAGTCGGCCACAATGCGCTCGGTTCCGGCCAAGTGTTCGAGCAGGGCGCGGCCCTGGTCAACCAGGCGATCGCGTCGGGCAAGCTGTTCGCCCAGCCGACCTGGCGCAAGATCGTCGATAACGTCCGCGACAAGGGTTCGACCCTGCACTTCCTGGGACTGTTCTCCGACGGCAACGTGCATTCGCACGTGAACCACTTGATGGCGATGATCAAGCGGGCGAAGGAGGAGGGGGTCGGCCGCGTGCGCGTTCACATTCTCCTCGATGGCCGCGACGTGCCGGAAACCTCGGCGCTTGACTACGTAAATCCGTTCGAGGCCTTCCTGGCCGAGCTGCGCGGACCCGGCTTCGATGTCGCGATCGCAAGCGGCGGCGGCCGGATGAACATCACCATGGACCGCTATGAAGCCAACTGGAGCATGGTGGAGAAGGGCTGGCGCATTCACGTCTTGGGCGAAGGCCGCCAATTCGCTTCTGCGGCTGAGGCGATTGAGACGCTACGCGCCGAGACCAAGGCGATCGATCAGGACCTGCCCCCCTTCGTCATCGCCAAGGACGGCAAACCTTTAGGCCCGGTCAATCACGGCGACAGCGTGGTCTTCTTCAATTTCCGCGGCGACCGGGCGATCGAGATCAGCCGCGCGTTCGAGGATAAGGCCTTCGACAAGTTCGACCGCGTGCGGCATCCAAATGTCGTCTACGCCGGCATGCTCGAATACGATGGCGATCTGCACATCCCCTCGAACTTTCTGGTCCCGCCGCCGGACATCCAGCACACCATGGGCGAATACTTCTGTGCTGAGGGGCTGACCCAGCTTGCCATTTCGGAAACGCAGAAATACGGCCACGTTACGTACTTCTGGAACGGCAACCGCTCCGGCAAGTTCTCCGACACGCTGGAAGATTATGTTGAGATCCCGTCCGACATCATCCCGTTCGAGCAGCGGCCATGGATGAAGGCGGCCGAAATCACGGATGAGATGATCCGCCGTCTTGAGACCGGCAAGTACCGCTTTGCCCGCTGCAACTACGCCAATGGCGACATGGTCGGGCACACCGGCAACTACGATGCGGCGCTGATTGCGGTCGCGACGGTCGATCTGCAGCTGACGCGGTTGTTGAAGGTGGTCGATCGGCTGGGCGGTGTTGCCCTCATTACGGCCGACCACGGTAACGCTGATGAGATGTACGAAATCAGCAAGAAAACCAAGAAGCCTGATCAGAACCCGGACGGTTCGTACAAGGCCAAGACCGCCCATACGCTCAATCCGGTGCCGTTCATCCTTTACGACAACCAGACTAAGGGCCGGCTCGACCTGACCCGCGGCAACGATTACGGCTTGAGCAACGTCGCGGCGACGGTGGCGAACCTCCTTGGCTTCGAGGCGCCCGAGATGTGGGACCGCTCCACGCTCGACATCAAGGGCTGAGTCCGTACCTTTCCTCCGCCCCCTCCCTTTGCGGGAGGGGGTGATGGGGAGGGCGGCGCTACCGCTTAGCGCGGCGGTGCGAAGGCGTCTTTCAGCGTGATCTCGTATTCGGCGCGGGCGCGGTCCTGGTGGCGCGGATCACGGGCGAGGAACCAATCGAGCCCCTCGTCCCAGTAGAGCACGCGCCAATGCGGCAGCTCGCGCTTGACCGCCTTGGCGATCTCCAGCCCCTGCGCGGCGAAGGCGACGAAATCGAACCGCTTGCCGGTGATGTCCTCATAAGCATCGGGCGGGCAGGCACGTTCGAAGGCATCGTTCCAGGCCGCAAGTCGCGCACGCAGGCTGTCACTAATCGGGAACGCGCCGGACGCATCGGCATCCAGCCGATAGCCGTCGGTTCCGTAATCGGCGACGATGTGCACGCTTGGCACGCGTTTCCAGCTCCCAAGGCCGCCCAAGGACAGTGACGATCGAGGGTAGCTTACGCCGGCGCGCGTCCGCGCATCTAGGTTCGAATCATACTGTTTTGTCTGCGGCGAGCCGTTGGTGGCCGGAACGAGTCCGGCCACGACGGTGCGTTATACACTATTGATTTTCAATGACCTTTCTTGTGGCCGCCGCTTAGTGTCCATGCATCGGCATCGCAACTGTGCCGCCGGCAAGCGCGGGATCGAGCATGCCGAAGACCATCGCCACATGGCCGAGGACAAGGAACAGGGCGACCAGGGAAGCGTGGATCATGAGCTTCTGCTCCGGGCTGCGGTCACGAGCGATGATGCCGACCTCGAGCAGCGCGATGCCAAGCAGCGGAATGACACCTGAGAGGTAGAACCCGACGGCGGAGACATCGATCCAACCGCGCCAGCCGCCGCCTTTGGTCAGGGGGACGGCAGCTGTCACCAGCAGATAAACGAACACGATCGCAAAGTAAAAGCCGACCAGGATTCCGGCCCACTTGTTAACCCAGCGGACGATCCCGGAGAAGTTGCGCGTGTAGAGGATGTAGAGTTCGGTGACCACCACCGTCTCTGCCAGGATGATCGGGACAGCCATGAAAATCAGCAAGTTCCATGGCTGATTCTCGGCTAGAAGCTGCATGTAATGCGTCATTGACATCAAACGTCTCCATTGCGCGCGCGCACGCTGGCGCGGCCGAATTGCGTCTGCCGCCGCCAGAAGGCGCGCCAATAAACCGATGAGGATTGGGAGCGAGTTGCCGTCAGGCGGCAGGCCGAGGCGGCCGCGGGTCGGGTGGGTGGTGGCGACCGCGCCGCAAGGAAGGTTGCCGCGCGGTAGGCTCTGCGAGACGTTCTGGCCGGAGAAGGGCGATGGGTGAGCTCAGCACGGCGATGGCTGAGGCACAGGCAACCGCGCAGAGGGCGGCGGCGGGCTCTGGCGCCGGGTCGCAGTCGTCATGCCTGTGCGCAGCCGACACGGTCTGCAGTGCCGGCGTCGCAGTGGCTGCTTCGGTAGGCACAGGCGCAGACGCGGCCACGCTGTGCAGCGGCTGCACCAAAGCCGCGAGCGTGACGGCGAAGGCAAGGAATGCGTTGCGAACGACCGCGCCCTTCATCGCCAAAATGACTGGGATCTTCACCGCGCCTTTGCACCACGCCCGTGACCGACGTGAGCGAAACTCTAGCCCCCGGGGCACCCGGCTGTCGAGGGGGCCGGCGATTTCGGAGAAGCTGTCCTTGCTGCAGCGGTCGCTATCGCCGGGAGCTCAGGACCGTTTCACGTCGCCAAAAAAACAAGAACGGCGGGGCGCTGGGGCCCCGCCGGTTGCAGGCTTTGATGGTTTCGCTGGCTCGCCGCGCTAGCGGTTCATGCGGTTGTCCACCAGGTCGCTCACGACCGTCGGATCGGCGAGCGTCGAGGTATCGCCGAGCGCGCCGAAATCGTTCTCGGCGATCTTGCGCAGGATGCGGCGCATGATCTTGCCGGAGCGGGTCTTCGGCAGACCGGGTGCCCACTGGATGAAGTCAGGCGTCGCGATCGGGCCGATTTCCTGGCGTACCCACTGCACCAGTTCCTTGCGCAGGACATCGGACGGCGCCTCGCCCGCGTTCAGCGTCACGTAGGCGTAGATGCCCTGGCCTTTGAGATCGTGCGGGAAGCCGACAACGGCGGCCTCAGCTACCTTCGGGTGGGCGACCAGCGCGCTTTCGACCTCGGCCGTGCCAAGTCGGTGACCGGCGACGTTGATGACGTCATCGACGCGGCCGGTAATCCAATAATAGCCGTCGGCGTCGCGGCGGCAGCCGTCACCGGTGAAGTACTTGCCGGGATAGGTCGAGAAGTAGGTCTGCACGAAGCGGTCGTGATCGCGGAACACGGTGCGCATCATGCCCGGCCAAGCAGTGGTGATGCACAAGTTGCCCGAGGTTGCGCCTTCGAGCACCTTGCCGTCGGCATCGACGATGCAGGGCTCGACGCCGAAGAAGGGCCGGGTCGCCGAACCGGGTTTGAGCGCTGTCGCACCCGGCAGCGGCGTGATCAAGATGCCGCCAGTCTCGGTCTGCCACCACGTATCGACGATGGGGCAGCGTCCCTCGCCGACCACATGATGGTACCACAGCCACGCTTCCGGGTTGATCGGTTCGCCGACCGTGCCGAGAATGCGAATGCTCTTCCGGCTGGTTTTCTTGACCGGCCCCTCGCCCTCGCGCATCAGGGCCCGGATCGCCGTCGGCGCCGTATAGAAGATATTGACCTTGTGCTTGTCCACCACCTGCCAGAAGCGTGAGGCATCCGGGTAGTTCGGCACGCCCTCGAACATCACGCTGATGGCGCCGTTGGCGAGCGGCCCATAGACGATGTAGCTGTGCCCGGTCACCCAACCGATGTCGGCGGTGCACCAATAGATCTCGCCGTCCTTGTAATCGAAGACGTATTGGTGCGTCAGCGATGTATAGACCAAGTAGCCGCCGGTCGTGTGCAAGACGCCTTTCGGCTTGCCGGTCGAACCAGACGTGTACAGGATGAACAGCGGGTCCTCGGCGTTCATCTCTTCAGGCGGGCAATCGGTCGACGCCTTCGCCATCGCGTCGTCCCACCAGATATCGCGGCCGTCCGCCCAGTCGATCGCGCCACCGGTATGGCGGACGACGACGCACTTGCCGACCGTGGGGCAGCTCTCGAGCGCCTTGTCGGTGTTCGCCTTTAGGGGGATCTTGCGCCCGCCGCGCACGCCTTCGTCGGCGGTGACGATGACCGTCGAATCGCAATCCTGGATGCGGCCGGCAAGCGAGTCCGGGGAGAAACCGCCAAACACGATCGAATGCACGGCGCCGATGCGCGCGCACGCCAGCATGGCGATCGGCAGTTCAAGGATCATCGGCAGGTAGATCGTCACCCGGTCGCCCTTCTTGACGCCGATGCCCTTCAAGACGTTCGCGAACTTGCAGACCTCGCGGTGCAGTTCGCGGTACGTCATCGCCTTGCTGACCGACGGGTCGTCCCCTTCCCACAGCAGCGCAACCTGATCGCCGCGCTTGGCCAAATGGCGGTCAAGGCAATTCGCGGAAACGTTCAGCGTTCCATCAGCGAACCAGCGGATGTGGACATCGGGCGCCTGGAAGTTCACGTCCCGAATCTTGGTGAACGGCTTGATCCAGTCGATCCGTTTTGCCTGCTCGGCCCAAAATCCTTCCGGATCGGCGACCGAGCGCTTGTACATCTGCAGGTATTTTTCGTTATCGCACCAAGCCGTTTTCGCTACCGCTTCCGGAACGGGAAAAACCTGTTCTTCACTCATTGCTCGACGTTAGCCTCCCTATGGATCAAGACCGATCGTATGTTTATTGCCCGCCGCCGGCGGGCACGCCGTGGCAGCCGCTCTTGGCCGTTTGGGCTGCCTTCTAACCTACTTCTCCTCTCCTCGACAAGCCTGCGGGCCGGCAATGCTCTTATCGGGCGAGACCACCCATGCTGGCGATGATTTGCCAAGCCTGCGGATCGACCGGCATCACCGAAAGCCGGGACTGGCGCACCAGCGCCAAATGCGCGAGCCCTTCTTCGGCCTTGATCGAAGCCAGCGTCACCGGCCGCGGCAGCGAGGCAACCATGCGGACATCGACCATGCCGTAGCGGCCACTTGAATCGGTTGGATCGGGATAGTAGGTGCGCACCACCTCGACCACGCCGACGATCGCCCGCTCGGCGCCGGAATGATAGAAATAGGCTTGGTCGCCGATCTGCATTGCCTTCAGGTTATTGTTGGCTTGTGCGTTGCGCACGCCATCCCAGCATGTCGTGCCAGCCACTTCTTGTTGCTGCCAGGACCAGGCGCCGGGTTCCGATTTTACCAGCCAATACGCCATCGTTCAGCGTCGCCCGCCGCGTCAGACGCCGGGCGGGAAGACCTTCTTCCAGCGGTGAATCTCGACGCGCTCGAACAGGCCGGCGTGCTCATACGGATCGCCGGCGGCGAAGTCTTCGGCGGCCTTGCGGTCGGGGAAATCCAGGACCAGCATGCTGCCGGTCATTTGCGTGCCGTCATCGGTCTGCAGCGGACCCGCAGCGAGGATCATCTCTTCAAAGCGATAGAGGTATTCAAGGTGTGCCGCCCGCGTCGCCTCGCGCAGCTTCTGCGCGTTCGGCTTGTCGTGGCACATGAAGACGAAATACACGCGCAAGTCCTCCCTCTTGTTCGCGCCCCGCGGGCTTCGTTGTTGGCAGAGCTATAACACATCGCACGGCAGGCGGCGATACTCAGGGCTCGGGCGGCAATCGGCGAACCTATGGCCCGCAGCGGTCGACTGGGCCGGTCACCGCATCCTCGTCACGAAATGGGCGCGCGAGCAGGGACGCAATGGTCGCATCGAGATCGGCGCCACGATTCAGCACGGCATCGACGGCGCTTGCGATCGGCATCGAGATGCGGTGACGTTCGGCGAGCGCTACGACCGCGGCGGCTGTGAAGACGCCCTCCGTCACCCCTTGGCGCCGCGTCAGCGCGTCCGCCAGCCGCGCTCCCTCGCCCAAGGCAACACCGAGCGAGAAGTTGCGCGATTGCAGCGCGCTGCAGGTGAGCACCAGGTCGCCCAGGCCTGAGAGCCCGGTGAGCGTTGCAGGCTTGGCTCCCACCGCGACAGCGAGCCGGGCCATCTCCGCCAGTCCGCGGGTGATCAGTGCGGCCCGTGCGTTATCGCCAAGCCCGCGGCCGGCGACGATGCCGCAGGCGATCGCGAGCACGTTCTTGACCGCGCCACCCAGTTCGGCGCCGATGACGTCATCGGTCGAATAGATGCGAAAGCGCGGCGTTCCGATCGCGGCCGGCAGGTCGCGCCGAACGTCCGCATCGGCGCAGGCGAGCGTGACTGCCGTCGGCAGCTCGCGCGCCACCTCGGCGGCGAAACTCGGTCCCGACAGCACCGCGAGCGGCACCGTCGGTCCCAACACCTGACGCACCACTTCGCTCATCCGGGCGCCTGAGCCCTGCTCAATGCCCTTGGCACAGATTACGGCAGGTGTCCGCGCCAGCCAGTCACGGGCTGCCTCGGCGAGGACAGTACGCACCGCTTGCGCCGGAACGCAGATCAGAACCGCGTCGGCGCTGAGCGCAGCAGAAAGCGCGGTCGTTGCGGTGAGGGCGGGGGGCAGGGTGATCCCTGCAAGCGCGTGATTGTTCTCGTGATCGCGGGTGATCGCTTCGGCAAGCGCGGGACGTCGCGCCCATACGATCGCCGCGCGGCCGGCGCGGCAGGCGGTGAGTGCCAGCGCCGTGCCCCAGGCCCCGGCACCCAGCACCCCGATTCGGGCGATTGCGCTCAAATGCTCCGCCTCCGGCCGCGCACGAACTCAAGCCTTGACGCCGGCAAAGGCGGCCGGCGGGGCTTCAGGATCGAGCGGCCAGCGTGGCCGCGGCCGGAAGTCGAGGGCATCGGTGAGGCCCAAGCGCAGGCGTTCGATGCCGGCCCAGGCGATCATCGCGCCGTTGTCCGTGCACAGGCGCAAGGGGGGGGCCACCATACGGATGTCGGTTTCCTCGGCCAATCGCGCTAGTCGCGCCCGCAGGTCCTTGTTCGCTGCGACGCCGCCGGCGATGACAAGCGCACCGCCCGCAGGAACGATGTGGCGGAAGGCCGCGATTGCGTGCGCAGCGCGATCAGCCACCGCTTCGCCGGCGGCGGCCTGAAACGACGCGCATACGTCGGCGATGTCCTGCTCGCTCAAGGGGCCGTCGGCCCGCTTCAGGCCATCGACCAACTGCTTGACAGCTGTTTTCAGGCCGGAAAAGGAGAAATCGCACCCCGGACGGCCCTTCATCGGACGCGGCAGCGGAAATCGCCTCGGATCGCCGTTGCGCGCGCAAGCCTCCACCGGCGGGCCGCCGGGATAGCCCAGGCCCAGCATGCGTGCGACCTTGTCGAAGGCCTCGCCCAAGGCATCATCGATGGTGGTGCCGAGCCGGCGGTAGCTGCCGACCCCAGCGACGACCAACAGCTGGCAGTGGCCGCCCGAGGCCAGCAGCAACAGGTATGGGAAAGGGAGATCGTCGGTCAGCCGCGCCGTAAGCGCGTGTGCTTCCAGGTGGTTGACGGCGAGAAACGGCTTCCCGGCCGCGAGCGCGATCGCTTTTGCCGTCATCATCCCGACGATCACGCCGCCGATCAGGCCGGGTCCAGCGGCGGCGGCGACGCCATCTAAGTCCGCGAACGCAACTCCGGCATCGGTCATCGCTTGGGATATGAGGCTGTCAAGGTATTGAAGGTGGGCGCGCGCCGCCACTTCCGGGACGACGCCGCCGAAGGCCTGATGCTGTTCGCGCTGGGAGCGGACGCAGTCGGCATGGATCTGCCGATCGCCGGTCACCACGGCGGCCGCCGTTTCATCGCAGCTCGTCTCGATGCCGAGTACCCGCAAAGGCCTTTCCCCGACCGTTGTCACCGATTATGACGCCTCCAGTTGAGTGTAGGAAACGACTTTCGTTTGCAATAGGCATGCTTCACCTCCCGCTCCGCATCGGCACCCGCGGCAGTCCCTTGGCGCTGGCGCAAACCGAGGCCACGATCACATGGCTCGCGGCCGTCTGTGCCGAGCTGAGTGCGCCCGGGGCGATCACAGTCACCGCCATCCGCACCACCGGCGATACGGTCCAGGACCGGACGCTGGCGGAGATCGGCGGCAAGGGACTGTTCACGCGCGAGATCGACGACGCCATGCTGGCGGGCCGGATCGATCTTGCCGTGCACTCGGTCAAGGACCTGCCGACCTGGTTGCCCGACGGCATCGTGCTGGCGGCGCTGTTGCCGCGCGGTGATCCGCGCGATGCCCTGATTGCGCATCGGGCCGCCAGCCTTGCGGACCTCGCGCCTGGTGCCGTCATCGGTACCGCATCGCTGCGCCGGCAGGCACAGCTCCTCCATCGGCGACCGGACGTGAGGGTGGTGCCTTTGCGCGGCAATGTCAGCACCAGGCTTGCCCGAGTCGGTCATGACGGTCTCGATGCCACCCTGCTGGCGGCTGCAGGCCTTGCCCGCCTGGGCCTCGCTGACCGGGCAACGGCGCTCCTGGAGCCGGAAGAGATGTTGCCCGCGGTCGGCCAGGCCGCCATCGGCATCACCTGCCGCACCGACGATGCGGCACTCTGCGAACTGCTGCAGGCGGCCTCCGACCCTGCCACCGCGCGGGAGGTGGCGGCGGAGCGGGCGATGCTGGCGGTACTCGACGGCTCCTGCCGGACGCCGATCGCAGGCTTCGCGCGCCATGACGCCGCCGGCACGCTTGAACTCGTGGGACTGCTGGCGCGACCCGACGGCAGCCAGGTGATCACGGGGAGCAAACGCGGTGCCGGCTCGGAAGCCGACGCGATCGGCCGCGCGTTGGGCGAGGAGCTGAAGGCCCGCGCCGGGCCGGGCTTCCTCACTTGGTGACGGTCATGGCGATGAACGCCGCCACCAGACGTCCGTTCACGGTCCTGATCACCCGGCCAGTTGCCGACGCCGGTCCGCTCGCGGCTGCGCTCGCCGCACGCGGTATCGCCGCCCGGCTCGAACCGCTGCTGCTGATCGAGTTCTCGCCCGGCCCGACGCTGGCGCTCGCGGGTGTGCAGGCGATCCTGGCCACCAGCGCCAACGGCGTGCGGGCGCTCTCCCTGCGCACCGAGTGCCGCGCGCTGCCACTGTTCGCGGTCGGCGATGCGACCGCGCGGGAGGCGCGCGAGCAAGGCTTTATCACGGTCGAGAGCGCAAGCGGCGATGTCGAGGCGCTCGCAGTGCTCGTGAAAAGGCGCCTCGATCCGACCCAAGGCACGCTCTTGCATGTTGCCGGCACCGCCCTGGCCGGAGACCTCGCGACCGACCTCGCCATCGCCGGCTTTGCCTGCCGGCGCGAGGTTCTGTACCGGGCGCGGACAGCGGAAGGGTTGAGCGAGGAGACAGCAGCGGCCCTGCGCGAAGGCTTGGTCGATGGCGTGCTCCTCTACTCGCCGCGGACGGCCGCGACCTTCGTGCAGCTGGCGAGGGCCGCCGGGCTGGCTGCGCAATGCGTGCACCAGCATGCCTTTTGCCTCAGCGCCGCCGTTGCCGCAGCCGTGAACCAGCTTGCGTGGAAGGCCGTTGTTACGGCTGCTATGCCGACCGAAGCAGCGCTCGTGGCGGCCGTCGCGCGCGCTGCAGCCGAGGTCGCGGAGCACGGTCCGATGATGCCCAGTTGAACGCCGGCACGATTTTGTCTCCCACGCCCGCGCCGATGGCTGTAATGTCGGCGCCGTCAACCCGGGACAACCGGGGAATCCGAGGATGGAGGGCAGGCCCGCATGAGCACCGTGGCCAAGGGGGATTCACCCGAGGGCGCGCCTGAGTCGACACGCGTTGAGGAAGCTGCGACCATCGCAGAGGCATCCCAGACGGAAGTATCCCAGGCGGACACCGCCGAGGCCGCAGCAACAGCCGCGGCAACCTCGTCCGCGACGGCGATGCCGGCATCGAGCCCGGCACGGCCGAGCGCAGAGGCTCCGGCGCCGCGCAAAGGCGGGGGGGTCGGCACCGTCCTGCGGACACTGATCGTCGTCGCCGTTCTCGCCGCGGTCGCGTGGTTCACGCAACCGCAGTGGCGGCCACTGCTTGCCCAGTACTTCCCGGGCCTGGTTCCTCCTGAGGCCGCCCCCGCCGCGTCGCTCGCGGACTTGAACAAGCTCGACCGCGACCTGCGGGCGCGGATCGAGAGCCTTGAAGCTGCGCTGAGCAAACTCAAGACCGAAGCGGCCGAAGCCGAGAAGCGGTTCGCAGCGGCGATGACGCAGCACGAAGAGATGGTGGCTGCTGCCGCTCCGGCACCTGCAGGCGGTGAGGCGGCCACGCCGGCAGCCGCAAACCCGCTGCCCTTGTTCCAGGAAAGGGCGGACGCAATGGAGCAGCGGGTCGACAGCGTCGCTCGCCGTATCGATGCGCTGGAACAGCGCACCGGCGGCATCGACCGCCGTACCCAGGCGACAGAGCAGCGTGGCGACGCGCTGGCGCAGCGGCTGGAGACGCAGGACCAGGAGATGGGGCGGGTGCTAGGCGCTCTCGGCAATGCGGAAGGCGTAGCACCGCGGGTCGATGCCCTGGAGAAGGACAGCCTGCAGGCGAAGCGGCTCGCCGACAGTCTGCGCGAGCTGCGCGAGACGGCTGTCGTCACGCGCGATGAGGCGACTTCGGTTCACCTGGCAGTGCTGGCGACCAACCAGCTCACGATTGCCGTCAACCGCAGTGGTCCGTTCGCTGCCGAGCTCAAGGCGCTGCAGGCCGTGGCACCCGAGAGCGCGCGGCCGGCACTCGATACCCTTGCTCCTTATGCCGCAACGGGCGTCCTGGCCGAGGAGACGTTGAAGGCCCGCTTCCCGGCAGTGGCACGTGCCGTCGCTGCCACCAAGGTAACACTGAGCGGCGACACCTGGACCGAACGCACGCTCAACCGCCTGACCCAGCTGGTCTCGGTCCGCAAGACCGGCCCGGATGCGATTGCCGCCGGCGGCACTGACGGCCGTCTGGCCGAAGCCGAGCAGGTGCTGGCGAAGAGCGATCTCGCCGCCGCCGTCAAGGCACTGGAGGGGCTCGACACGCCGGCAGCGGCAGAGGCGGCAGCGCCTTGGATCGAAGCCGCGAAGGCGAGGCTCGCTGTCGATGAGGCGCTGGTGGCGGTGCAGGCGAGCCTCGTGGCGCAGCCGGCGGGGTCGGGGAGCTGATGCGATGATCCGCTGGCTGGTTTTCCTCATCCTCACTGCGGCGCTGGCGGTTGTCGGCGCGTCGGTGGCGCGGGCGCCGGGGCAGGTCACGTTCGAGTGGCAGGGCTACCACGTCGAGACCACGGCCGGCGTCGTCATCCTGGCGCTGATCGGTCTGGTGATCGTCCTGTTCGTCCTCGACCGGCTGCTCGTGATCATCGGGCAGGCGCGCCGGAAGTTAAGCGGCGGCGGGCGGGAGCGGCGGCAGCGGCGCGGCTATGAGGCGTTGAGCCGTGGCTTGGTGGCGGTCGCTGCCGGCGATGCATCGACCGCTGGCAAGCAGGCGCGGCGCGCAGCGTCGCTGCTCGACAACCGGCCGCTGACGATGCTGCTGTCCGCCCAGGCGGCGCAGTTGCAAGGTGACGACCGCGCGGCTGCGGACTTCTTTGGCACGTTGCGGACGATGGAAGGGACCCAGTTCCTGGGCCTGCGCGGGCTCCTCAACCAGGCGATGAAGCGGGAGGACTGGGGCCAGGCGCTGAGCCTCGCGGAAGAGGCGCATCGGCTTAACCCGAAGAGCGAATGGGTGGTCTCGACTCTCTTCGACCTGCAAAAGCAGCTCGGCCGCTGGCGCGACGCGGAGGCGACGTTCGACGAGGCGGTCAAGCTGAAGCTGATCCCCGAAGGCCATATCGCCCGCGAGCGGGCGGAGATCGTCGCCGGCCAGAGCGAGATGGGCGACGGGTCCGAGCGGCTCCGCCTTGCCGCCAAGGCGTTCAAGGCTGATCCCAGCTATACGCCGGCTGCCGTGCGCTATGTCGAGCTGCTGCTGACCGAGGGCGATTTCGGCCGCGCGGCTTCGACCGTCGAGCGCGCCTGGGAACATGATCCCGAGCCGGAATTGGCTGAGCTGTACTGGCGCGCACGCCGCTGCGACGATGCCGGGAAAAAGCTCGACGCGGCCAAGCGGCTCGCCAAGCGCAATCCCGAAAACCTGGAGAGCCGGATCGTCCTCGCGGCAGCGGCGCTGGAGGCCCGAGCATGGAGCGAGGCCCGTGCGGCACTCGCACCAGCCGCCGGCGCGGATGCCGTGCCGCGGGTCTGCCGCCTGATGGCGGCGCTGGAAGAAGGTGAGCACGGCGACCTGGCGGCGGCGCGGACTTGGCTGATGCGGGCGGCAGGCGATGAAGCACCGGCCGCACCCCCAACGCCGCCGCAGGCCGCGAACGACGCCCAAGCGGCGGAAGCCGAAGCGACACAAGGAGCTACGGCGGAGGCACCGCAGCCGGCACCCGCGCGCTGAAGCCGCGCCCAAATCTAAGGCGCGGACAGCCCACGGGCCGGGCGAACCTCAGCGATTGGACGTATCGCCCGCGCCCTTGAGCTTGAATGTCATGGCGTGCCGGCGTGGAAGACGAAGCGCGGCTTCTTCAAGAGTCGCTACACATCGCGTATCACGTCCCCGTATCCGCGAAGCGCATCAAGAAAAGCGCCACTGATTGCTGCTGCCCCCTTTCCATGGTATGTTCTGCTTTGCGAGGTACGACATGTGGATTGTCTGAGGCCTCTAGCACCCTGGTTGGGGGATCAAGCGAAGTGACCTTCACGTTCTCCATCCCGACGCCGGAAGGCGAGAAGCCGATCACCGTCGAGCCGGGATCCTCGGTGATCTTCGTCGGCGCCAACGGCGGCGGCAAGACCCGGCTTGCTGTGCATATTGAGGAAAAACTGGGTCTCAAGGCCCACCGGATTTCGGCACATCGTGCGTTAGCTCTCAACCCTAATGTTCCGAAGATACCCGAGCACGAAGCGCACGCCGGGCTTCGGACAGGTTACACTCGCAAAGAGCTCGTCGATTATAGGATAGGACATAGATGGCAACAAAAACCAAGCGTATTTCTTCTAAATGATTATGACTACCTTATTCAGGCGCTTTTCGCAGAGCAGTCGAACGCATCTCTTCGGACGCATCGAAGGGTTCGTCGTGTTGGCCTCTGCGATGGTGCCGATCCTACAAAATTCGAGGTCCTTGAGGAGATTTGGCAAAAACTCTTGCCGCAGCGCGAGCTACACATTTCTGGCGACAACATTGAGGTGTCTGCGCCAGCCTCCGAGGCTCGGTATAGCGCTTCCGAGATGAGTGACGGAGAGCGCGCGATATTTTACTTAATCGGACAGGCGCTCGTTGCCGAGCCGGACTCTTTGCTGATCATCGACGAGCCGGAGCTGCACGTCCATCGCTCGATCATGGCTAAGCTGTGGGATGAACTGGAGGCCGCCCGGCCGGATTGCGCCTTTGTTTTCATTACCCACGACCTGGAATTCGCCGCCTCCCGCGTCGCACAGAAATTCGTTCTCCACGACTATGGCCCGAAGCCGGAATGGACGATCCAAGAGGTTCCCGAGGATAGCGGCTTTGACGAAGAAACGACGACGCTGATCCTCGGCAGCCGGCGCAACGTTCTCTTCGTGGAGGGCAGTCAGAACAGTCTCGATCAGGCAATCTATCGCTGCTGCTATCCCGATTGGACGGTCGTCGCCCGCGGCTCCTGCGAGGAGGTTATCCACGCGGTCGCGACGATGCGAAGCAATCTGTCGTTTACCCGCGTCACCTGCGTCGGCATCGTGGATGGGGACGGTCGCGAGGCTGATGAGATCGATCGCCTGAAAAGACTCGGGGTTGCCGTTCTGCCGGTCGCCGAGATCGAAAACATCATCCTCCTGCCTGAGGTCAGCCGGGCTATAGCCGAAAGTGAAGGCTACACAGGTAATGATCTTGAGAACCGCCTCAATGCGCTAACGACCGCTATTCTTGCTAGCGTGAGCTCAGCCGATGCAATCGAGGCAATTGTCGTCCGTTACTGCAAACGTCGCATCGACCACATTGTAAGAAATCTAGAACTCGGAGGCACAAAGAGTGTCCAAGAGACGGACGCGAGCTTCAAGCAGGCTGTCTCCCAAATAGATATTTTGGTAATTGCGCAGGAAAAGCGGAGAGGTATTGAAGCTGCCGCAGCACAGAAAGATATTCTCAATTTTCTTAAACACTGCGACCATAAAGGCATGTTTGCCATCGCAGCACGTCACTTTGGAAGAACTACACCAGATGAGTTCCAGAACTGGCTGACCAGGGTCCTGCGGAACGGCCAGGTGCCGGCACTCACCGCGGCGATCCGCGAGGCCCTTCCCAACCCCACGGAGTACCTTCCCGCCGACACTGTCGCAATAGAACGACGGGCCGCCAGCGGGTAGAGCGGTTGGCTTCAAACCTAAAGACGAAGGAGATGGAATTCTCGGAACGTGACCCCGAACGACCCGTCATTGCGACCGCGAGTGCAGCGAAGCGGGAAGCAAACCAGAGTTGGGTAACGCCTTAGTGTTGCTGGATTGCTTCGTCGCAATCGCTCCTCGCAATGACGGTGCTGTGGGGGGCTTCGCAACGCCCGCCCCGCCGCCTACTCCTCGCCGGCGGGCGCGGTCTCCGGCGCCGCTTGCGGCTGCAGCAGGCCGGCGGCCTTGAGATCCTCGGGGCTGGGCAGGTCGCTCAAGCGCTCCAGGCTGAAGGCGCGCAGGAACTCGTCCGTGGTGCCCCACAGCACCGGCCGGCCCGGTGTCTCGCGGCGGCCGCGAGTGGCGATCCAGCCTTGCGCGAACAACAGATCGAGCGTGCCGCCGCTGAGCTGGACGCCGCGCAGGTCCTCGATCTCGGCGCGCGTGATCGGTTGGTGATAGGCGATTATCGCGAGCGTCTCCATCGCCGCGCGCGACAGCTTGCGCTCGCCCGCCTCAGCCGCCAGCGCTGCTGCCAGATCGGGCGCGGTGACGAACGACCAGCTGTCGCCCGACCGCACCAACTGGATGCCGCGCTCCGCATAGTCGGCGGCGAGCGCGGCCAGGTGCGCTTCGAGATCGGTCCCATCCGGGAGGTGTTTTGCGAGTTCGCGCATGCTCACCGGGCTGTCGGCTGCAAACAGAAGCGCTTCGAGCAGCCGGCGCGCGTACGGCACCGGCCCGCTCATTCCGGCTCCTGAGCTGTCCGCAGCGCCTTGACGAAGATGGGGCCGAACGGCCGCGCCTGGCGCAGCGCCAGCACCCCTTCCTTCGCGAGCTCGAGCGTCGCTGCCAGCGTCGCCGCCAGCTGCGAGCGGCCCGCGAGGCGGCCTTCGCGCAGCAGCGCCATCGTCTCTGCCGGCAGGTAGCGCATCAGGCTTTCCCAGCCCGGCGCATCGCCCAAGCTGCGGCGGATGCGGGCGATCGCCTGCTCGATCGAGGCCCAGTCGCCCGCTTCCAGCGTCAGCGGTTGTCGTTGTGCGCGCGCCTTGAGGACCGCGGCGTAGGCGGCGATGAGGCCGCTGAGGTCGGCCCGCACAGGGCCCGGCGCCGGCCGCGGCTCTTGTGCCGTGGCGGCCCCACGCGGAAAGAAATGGACGCCCAAGCGTGGCCGCAGCCTGAGCGCCGCGGCTGCGGCCTGCATGACGTCGAGCTGGGCCAGGCGCGCCTGCAGCGCTGCCGCCATCTCCTCGCCATCGGCCGCTTCCGTCGGGTCCGCCGCCGGCAGCAGCAAGCGGGACTTGAGGTAAGCGAGCCAGGCGGCCATCACCAGGTACTCGGCCGCAAACTCGATTTCCGCAAACTGTGCCCTGCGGATGAAGCCGAGGTACTGATCGGCAAGCGCCTGGATCGAGATCTGCAGGAGATCAACCTTCTGGTCGCGCGCAAGGGCCAACAGCAGGTCCAGCGGCCCCTCGTAGCCGTCGATAGCGACGATAAACGGATCTGCGCCTTCGGCCGGTGGCGGCGGCGACCGATCAGTCGCGCCTTCGACGCCGATGTCCGCGCGATCGAGGCTCGCCGTCATGACACGCCGACCAGTGCCAGGATCGCCTCGCTGATGTGCGAGGCCGGCACGATGACCAGCCACTGGAAGACATCGAGGTTGAGGCCAACCGCGTTTCCCACTGCCGGCAGCACGAACACGAGGCCAAGGATGATGACGAGGCCGTAGCGTTCAAGCCGCGCCAGTTTCAGCGCCAGCGGTGGCGGCAGGATGCCGACGGCGACGCGGCCCCCATCCAAGGGCGGGAGCGGCAGCATGTTGAAGACCGCGAGCAGGACGTTGATCCACACCCCCACCACCAGATTGGCCTCGACCCAGGCGCCGAACGTCGCCGGCAACAGCGGCACCACATGCAAGAGCGCCGCGGCTGCCGTCGCCATCATCAGATTGACGCCCGGACCGGCGGCAGCGACGGCCACCATGTCGCGCCGCGGCTCGCGCAGGCGGTTGAAATCGACCGGCACCGGCTTGGCGAAACCAAACATGAAGCGTCCACCGGAGAGCAGCAGCAGGAGGCCGGGCAGAATGATAGTGCCGAACGGGTCGATGTGGCGGAACGGATTGAAGGTGACGCGCCCGAGCCGGTACGCGGTGTCGTCGCCGCAGCGCCAGGCGACCCAGCCGTGCGCCGCCTCGTGCGCCGTGATCGCCAGCAGTACCGGAAGTGCGCTGATCGAGATCTGGTAGAGGATGTCATTCATGCCTGCACCGTCGGTTCTGCAAGCAGCATTGCGAGCCGGTCGGATGCCTCTGCAACATCGATCGGCTCGATCGTCGGCGGCAACATGGCGCGCCCGCGCGCGAGCTTGGCGAGCGCCGCTTCAGTCAAGCGTGGGCAGACGGATGCCACCGCCGCCATCTCGTGCAGGATGCCGGAGCAGTGCAGGGCGACGTCGCAGCCCGCCGCCAGCGCCGCAAGAGCGCGCGTGTGCATCGGTCCCTTGAGGGCTGCCATACCGATGTCGTCCGAGACCAGCACGCCCGAAAAGCCGATCTCGCCGCGGATAACTTCGCTGATGACTCGCGCCGACAGCGTTGCCGGCGCCGCAGGGTCGATAGCCGAGAAGACGACATGCGCCGTCATCGCCCACGGCATGTCGTTGAGCGCCGCGAACGGCACCCAATCGGTCGCCGCCAGCGTTGCCCGCTCGGCATCGACGACGGGCAAGCGCAGGTGGCTGTCGGCGGTGGCGCGGCCGTGGCCGGGGATGTGCTTGATGATGGGCAGAACCCCGCCTTCGAGAAAGCCAGCGCAGGCGGCGCGGCCGAGCTTGGCGACTCGCGCCGGCTCCGGCGCGAAGGCGCGGTTGCCAATGATTGGATCGGCTTCCGCATGCGGCACATCGATGACCGGCGCGCAATCGACGTCGATGCCGAGACCGTCGAGCTCGGCCGCGATCAGCCGCGCGTTCATCCGTGTTGCCTGCAGCGCCGCTGCCTCATCCAAATCGGAAAGCTGGCCGAATCTCGCAGCCGCCGGCGCCTCGCGCCAGTGCGGCGACCGCAACCGCTGCACACGGCCGCCTTCCTGGTCGATGAGCACCGGCGCATCGGCGCGCTCCACCACCGCGCGGAGATCGCGCACCAGCGCCCTGACCTGCTCGGGGCTCTCGCAATTGCGCGCAAACAGAATGAAGCCCAGGGGGTCGGCGGTGGCGAACAGCCGGCGCTCGGCCGGCGTCATCTCCAGCCCCGACAGCCCGAAGATGACGGCCCGGGGAGGCACGCCCGCGAGCCTACCCACGTGGCTGTACCACCAGGCAGCCGGCGCCGCGGCGCACCAGATCCTGGCACAGAGTGCGCGCGCGCTCCTCGCCTTCGACCGGGCCGGCACGCAGGCGGTAGAGTATGCCACGGTCGGGCACCTCGACGCGAGTACTCTCCGGCTTGAGCGCGCCCAGGAGTGCCGGGTGCTGCGCCTGCAGGCGGCGCCATTCGGCATCGACCTTGTCCGGCGAGGCGAAGGCGCCGAGCTGGATCCGGAACGAACCACTCGCACCTGGGGCCGCCGGAGCCGTTGCCGGAGCCGCTGCTGGAGCAGCCGATGGCGGTGCGGTTGAAGGCGCCAGGGCCGCCGTTTCGCTTGCCCGCATGGAGGGCCGTGGCCGTGGTACCGGGATGTTCGAGGTCGTGGCTGCCTCGTCACCAGCCGCCTCGTCGGGGAGCATCCCTTCCTCCTCATCCGCGTCACCCGCTTCGGCGCCCGGCGCCTCGACCAGCCCGCGCTCGACGATGCTGCGCTCGATCGCATCCGCGGCAGCCGGATCGCTGTCATCGCCCGCCCTTGGAGCCGCCATGGGGGCCGTGCCGGGGTTCGCGGCTTCGGGGGGCGGCGCTGGCTCCGGTGGCGGCAGCGGCTTTTCCGGCTCGGACAGGAGTCGCTCGACCTTGATCGGCCGCTCCTCCCCACGCAGGCGCTGATAGATCAGCTTATCCTGGTGCGGAATTTCCATGCCGCCCGGGTTCTCCGGCCGGACCTTGAACGGTTTCTCCTCGGCGTGGATGATCGGCACCTGCGCCGCATCCTTGGGGGCGTCCGGGCCTCGCGACGACGACACGATGACGAGCGCACCCAGCACGATCAACGCCAGCGCCAGTACGCCGGCTCCAATCCAGATCAATCGTTGCTGCGGCCAGGCCGTGACGGAGAGTGGCGTGTGTCCGCTCTCGGTTCCGTGCGCATCAGCGTAAGCCGGCGCGGCGGCGGCATCCAGGCGTGCCATCAGCGCAGCTCCTCGACCGGCTCGACACCGATCACCTGCAGCGCCGAAGCGATGACGACTTGCGTCGCCCGTACCAGCGCGAGGCGTGCCGCGGTCAATGCTGGGTCATCCGGATGGAGGAACCGCAGCCGCGCCTCCTCCTTGCCCTTGGTCCAGAGGTTGTGGAACAGCGCTGCGACCTCCTGCAAATAAAAGGCGATTCGGTGCGGCTCATGCGTTTCGGCGGCGCTTGCCACAACCTGTGGCCAGCCGGCCAGTGCCTTGATCAGATCGATCTCCAGCGGGTCGGCGAGGCGCGCCAAGTCTGCTTGCGCCAAGCGGTCATCGGCGATCGCCGCGGCGCCCAGCTCGTCAATTGCCAAGCGCAGGACCGAACAACACCGTGCGTGCGCGTACTGGACGTAAAAGACCGGATTGTCGCGCGTCTGTTCGGTCACTTTCTCAAAGTCGAAGTCGAGCGAAGCATCGTTGCGCCGCGTCAGCATGATGAAGCGGAACACATCCTTGCCGACGCGATCGATCACTTCGCGCAAGGTGATGAACGAGCCTGTCCGCTTCGACATCTTCACCGGCTCGCCGCGCTCCATCAGATTGACGAGTTGGCACAGCTTGACGTCGAGCGCCGCCTGGCCCTCGCTCAAGGCCTGAACGGCCGCCTGCATGCGCTTGACGTAGCCGCCGTGATCGGCCCCCCAGACGTTGATGAGCGTGCGAAATCCGCGCCGCACCTTATCGAGGTGGTAGGCGATATCGGCAGCGAAGTAGGTCCAGGAGCCATCGGACTTGCGCAACGGCCGGTCGACCTCATCGCCGAAAGCCGTCGCCCGAAACAGCATCTGCGGCCGTGGTTCCCAATCGTCGAGCAGCTTGCCCTTGGGCGGCTCGAGCACGCCGGTATAGATCAGCCCGCGCTCAGTCAGCAGCGCCACCGCCTCATCGATCGCGCCTTGCTCGGTCAGGGCACGTTCGGATGTGATGACGTCAAAGCGGATGCCGGCCGCCGCCAGATCCTCACGGATGCCCTCCATCATGCGGTCGATGGCAAATCCGCGCAGCGCCGGCAGCCAGTCCGCCTCGGCCGTATCGCGCCAGCGGTCGCCATCGCGCTCCGCGAGCGCTTCCGCCGCCACGCGCAGGTAATCGCCCCCGTATTCGATCGCGCCCTCGGCCTTGAGCTTCTCGAATGCGGCCGCCTCCTCGGCGCCGATCGCGACCAGGTAACGCAGGCGTAGCGAGCGGGCGAGCGCGTTCACCTGCGCGCCGGCATCGTTGATGTAGTACTCGCGCGTGACCCGGTAACCGGCCTTCTCCAGGAGGGCTGCGAGCGCATCGCCGACGACGGCGCCGCGGCCATGGCCGACATGCAAGGGCCCGGTCGGGTTGGCGGAGACGTATTCGACATTGATCATCGCACCGGCGCCGGCATCGCTGTCGCCGTAGCTCAACCCCGCCTGGAGGATGTCGATCAGCCTCTGGTGCCAGAAGCCGGCCTTGAGCCTGAGGTTGATGAAGCCCGGCCCGGCGATCTCGACTCGATCGATGCCGTCGCCGGCAGCGAGGCGTTCGCCGAGCAGGGCGGCGAGCTCGCGCGGCTTCACACGCGCCTGGCCGGCAAGCACCATGGCGGCATTGGTGGTGACATCACCATGTGCCGGATTGCGTGCCGGCTCGACCAGGACGCGGCTCATGTCGAAACCGGACGGCAGCCTGCCGGCTTCGGCAAGAGCGGCCACGGCCTCGGTTACACGGGTCTGCAGATGACAGTACAGGTTCACGACGCTCTCGATTGCACGTCAAACAGCCGCCGGTATTCGTCGGCAGCAAAACGGTCGGTCATGCCGGCGATGTAGTCGGCGACGACACGGGCGGTTTCGGTCGTTGCCGGCGCACCGGCGCGGCGCCGCCATTCGGTCGGCAGGCAGCCGGGCTCGGCAACGAAAAGCTCGAACAGGTCCCGCACCAGGCGGCGGGCTTTGCTGGTCATGCGGTTGAGCTTGTAATGCCGATACATGTTGGCGCGCAGGAACGCCTTCAAGGCGGCATCGTTGCGCTGCATCTCCGGCGAGAAGCCGACTACCGGAGCCCCGGCCCGGCGGACCGCATCGGCTGAGCCGGGTGCGAGTGCGGCGAGACGGGTGCGCGTCTCTGCCAGCAAGTCGTGCACCATGTGGCCGATCAGGCGCCGCACGGCTTCGTGAATGAGCCGCCCACGCTCGATGTTCGGCCAAGCCTGGTGCACCTCGTCGAATACGGGGCCGACGAGCGGGACATCCTTCAAGTCCGCGATCGTGAACAGCCCTGCACTCAAGCCGTCGTCGATGTCGTGGTTGTTGTAGGCGATGTCGTCCGCCAGTGCCGCGACTTGTGCTTCGGCGCTCGGATAGGTGTCGAGCTCCAGGTCGTGGGTGCGCACGTATTCGGCGATCGCCCAGGGCAGGGGGGTATTGGCGTCACCACCTGTCAACGGTCCGTTGTGTTTGACCAGCCCTTCGAGCGTTTCCCAGGTCAGGTTCAGGCCGTCGAAAGCGGCGTAGCGGCGTTCAAGCCGCGTGATCACGCGCAGGCTCTGGGCATTGTGATCGAACCCACCGTAAGGCGCCATCATCGCACTCAGCGCATCCTCGCCGGCATGGCCGAAGGGGGGATGACCGAGATCGTGCGCAAGCGCCAGGGCTTCCGCCAGGTCCTCATTCAGGTCGAGACCGCGGCAGATCGAGCGCGCGATCTGCGACACCTCGAGGCTGTGGGTCAGCCGGGTGCGAAAAAAATCACCCTCGTGATTGACGAACACTTGCGTCTTGTACTCGAGGCGGCGAAAGGCGGCCGAGTGGATGATGCGATCGCGGTCCCGCTGGAAACAGGTCCGCGTCTTGCTCTCCGGCTCCGCATAGAGGCGGCCACGGCTCGAGGACGGCTGGCAAGCCCAGAGCGCTAAGTGCGCGTCGCGGTTCATAGTGTGCGAAGGTACCGACCCCAAGCTCGTTCGGCAATCAGCCATCCGCCGGTAGCGGAGAAACCAGCGGACGCTTTCACAACGCCTTGTGGTGGGCTAAATATTGCATGGCGCTGGTAGCCATCAGTGGTGACCCAACGAGACAAGGAGCGGCCGATGCCGATCGATGCAGGCACTGAGACGGCTGGAGAGATTCGGATCTCCGCCAAGGCGGCCGGGCGCATCGCGACCCTGGTTGCGAACGAGGGCGACCCGGCGCTCATGTTCCGGATCGCGGTGTCGGGCGGAGGATGTTCCGGTTTTCAGTATGGCTTCAGCCTCGACGACCAGTGCCGGGACGATGACCGCGTGTTCGAGAACGGCGGTGTCCGCGTGATCGTTGATGAGATGTCGCTGGAACTCATCCGCGGTTCCGAGATCGATTATGTCGATGAGCTGATCGGCGCCTACTTCGCGGTCAAGAACCCGAATGCGACCGCGACCTGTGGCTGCGGCAGCTCGTTTTCCGTTTAGCGGCGGCGCACGCAACCCGTGTTGACCATCGCCAGTTGGAACGTCAACTCGATCAAGGTCCGTCTGCCGCACCTCTTGCAATGGCTGGCGAGCTTCCGCCCGGACATCGTTCTGCTGCAGGAAACGAAGGTCGTCGACGATGCTTTCCCGCGCTTAGAGATCGAGGACTCGGGCTATAATGTCGCCGCCGCTGGTCAAAAGACCTACAACGGCGTGGCCGTGCTCTCCCGTCAGCCGATTGACGTGCTGGCGCGGTCGCTGCCCGGCGATGATAGCGATGAGCAGGCCCGCTACCTGGAAGTGTTCACGGCCGGCTTTCGGGTTGCCTCCCTCTACGTGCCGAACGGCAATCCCGTTGAAAGTGCGAAGTTCCCCTACAAGCTTGGCTGGCTGGAGCGCCTCTATCAGCATGCGCGAACCGTGCTGACGGGCGATGACCGGGTCGTGTTCGGCGGCGACTTCAACATCGCGCCGGCCGCGAGTGACGTCTACGACCCCGAGGGCTGGAAGAACGACGCCCTGTGCCGGCCGGAATCCCGTGCCGGCTTGCGCAAGATCCTTTACTTGGGCCTGACCGACGCCTTGCGCGCCCGTGCTCCGGGTGTCACTGGCCCGTTTACCTGGTGGGACTATCGCCGCGGCGCCTTCGCCGCCGACGAGGGGCTGCGGATCGATCACCTGCTGCTGTCGCCGCAGGCGCTGGACCGGCTCGGCGAATGCGGTGTCGACCGGACACCCCGCGGCTGGGAGAAGCCGTCTGATCACGCACCTGCATGGTGCCGGTTCATTGACGACGACGTGGCCGCGTCGGACGGTACGCCAGCGGGCGCGTAAGCGCGCCGCCAGCGCCGCTTGTCCTCAAGGCTTGATCGAGGCGGGCAGGCGGGTTGCCCGATCGGTGCGTGCGCCGGCCAGTTGCTCCGGCGTCAGGCCTTTGACGTTCTTGAGATTGGCGCCGCGCAGGTCGGCTTCCGTCAGATCGGCATGTTTCATGTCGGCGCCGTGAAGGTCGGCATTGTGGAGATCCGCCTCGCGCAGCACCGCTCCGCGCAGATCGGCCCGGTGCAGATCGGCTTCATGCAGGTCCGCATACTGCAGGTCGGCACCCTTCAGATTGGCGTGGTGCAGGTCGGCACGATGGAGATCGGCGCCGTCGAGCTCGGCCGCCGGCAGCGCCACCCGATGCAGATCGGCGCGATGCAGGTCGGCATCAGCCAGGAGCGCGCCCGGAAGGTTCCGCCCGTGCAGATCGCTGCCGTGCAGGTCGGCCCGCTTGCCCATTTCCCATCCCGAGGCGACCCAGGTCCGATGCTTCTCCAGCACCGAGCCAAGCTCGGCAGCGGAGATCACGTCCTTGCCCGCCGGTTGCGCTGCGTTCCCGGAAGCTTCGGTGCCGGTGGGCCGGCTCGGCTGCCGGCCATGTCCGCTTGGTCCTTGCATCACCACTCCCACTGCCGTGCACGTCTTTTTCTGGCCCCACCACTATCATTTTAGCCCCCTTTGAGGCGCGCCGATACCTCCCTGTTCGCCGGTGTTGCGCACTCATGAAGGGGCGGCCAGCGGCTCTTGCCCGGAGCGGGACCGGTGCTCGTTGCCGCTGGTCTGCAGGCCAATACCGCACGTCGTTACATTATGGCAACACCGGCGGCGCAAACCATCGATCTGTGCGCGATAGGCGAGTGGGCGCCCTGGCAGGCGGCAGGAAGGCTTTGCCAAGGAAGGACAAACATGCTATTCGCCAAGGACTTTGTGGCGTCGAGAGCTGCACGCAATCGGGCAGGTTCGCCAACGCAGTGATGGTTGTCACGAGGAGGCAGTGCGGATTGCATTGCGGGTTTCCAATCTGAGGCAGGGATCGTCTGACGCATTCCAATCCACAGTCGCTCGTCGAGCAGCGCTTGATACAGGGGTATGGCGAAACGGTCGTGTGGGGCTCTCGATGCAACTTACTCGAGATTTGCTGTACCCGAACTCGGTACGGAAATCGGCCCGATAAGGCTCTGACAGCGTGCAGTCACCGTTCGTGATGTGGATGGGTGTAGGGAGCATGGTAAGATGAATAGAATTGGTTTTGTTGTGGCGGGCGCGGCTGTCGTAGCCCTGACCGCTTGCTCAGGATTTAAGTATCAAAGCGTGGCCAAAGACCCGCCGGCCAGCGGTGCTTTCAACCAGGGCCTGCAGAAGGGCTACTTGGCTCAGTCGAAGAGCGAGTTCCAGCAGGGCGACTATATCGACTCTGATTTCTTCGCGGACCGTGCGCGGGCCGCGGGGAAGGGGCAGCCGCTGCCGCCGACCGAGATCGGTGCCCGCAAGCTGCCGGCCGACAAGGTCGGCGACCTCACCGCCGCGCGCGGCAAGCTGATGGCGGCGCTCGGTGCTGGTGCGGCGACGAAGAACCCGGCGGCGGCCGCCGAAGCGCAAGTGATGTTCAACTGCTGGATGGAACAACAGGAAGAAAACTTCCAGCCGAAGGACATCGAGGCCTGCAAGAAGGGGTTCGAGGACGCGATGGCGAAGCTTGACGACAAGCCGGCCGCCGCGAAGCCGACGCCGCCGATGGCGACACCGGATCGGTTCTTGGTCTTCTTTGATTGGGACAAGTATAACATCAATGCCAAGGCCAAGGAGACGATCGGTACGGCCTCTGGCACTGCAAAGAAGGCCGCCGGCAGCAAGGTCAAAGTGATCGGTCACACCGATACCTCTGGGCCTGCGGATTATAACCTTAAGCTCTCACAGCGTCGCGCCGATGCGGTGAAGAAGACGCTCGTCGGCCAGGCCATTCCGGCAGGTTCAATTGCCACTGAGGCACGTGGTGAGCGCGACTTGCTGGTGCCGACCAAGGACGGCGTGCGCGAGGCGCAGAACCGCCGTGCGGAAATCATTCTGACGAAGCCGGGCATGTAATTCCCAGGCAACGCACAGACTAAGTCGTGGAAGGGCGCTGCCTTGGCAGCGCCCTTTTTCTATGCCCAGGCGTTATGCGAAGTATGGCGCGGCTCGAGGAAGCCTCGCCAGCCCTGTGCCACCTGCCGGCGCTTCTGCACCATCTTGCTACGCCCCGGCAGTGCAACGCTGTGCTGCGTGTCGCGGCCTTGCGCGGGATGCCAGCCGCTGGCGGATCGATCCTTGCGAAAGCGCACCGGCTGCAGCTTGAAGAGGCGCCGCCTGCCAAGGACGGCGGGTCGGCTGGTGGGCAGGCGAAAGCGATCTCTGCCTAACCGCTTGCGCTGATTTCGTTATGGAATCCATTGGCGGATGGGGTGGGATTCGAACCCACGAGACCCCTCACAGGGCCTGCCGGTTTTCAAGACCGGTGCCTTCAACCGCTCGGCCACCCATCCGGCTTGTGATATCAGCGCGTTAGCAAATCAGCAGCGGCGCCGGTTCACAGCTTGGTTCACACATATTCGCGGCTCTATGTACTCAGTTTGATCGCGGGGGCAAACGCCTTTTCGACCTGCTCGGCGGCGTTGCGGTCGATACTCGGCAGCAGGTGCGAATAGAAGCCCATGGTCCTGGCAATGGTGCTGTTCTGCGCAGGCGCTCCGGTGACCGCCAATGCTGTTGCCGAAGCGATCATCATCAGTATACCCTGAGCAAGGTCGACGTTGGCCGCCGCAATCGCAGCACCTGAGCATGCGTGCTTGAGGGCGAACTGCGCACCGGAGGTCGCAAGGGGGTTCGCGACCGCAACCGCCCTCATCGGCTCGCGGGCCCGCCATGTCTGGTGGAAGAAAACAAGGAGCGTCACATGAGTGTCGAGCTTGCCATCCAAGGCACTAGCCGCTCCACGGCTAGTTCGCCCCCGGCGGATCGTCCATCGAATCCGCCAAGGAGACTTCTGTACGGCACAGCACTGGCCGCAAAGATCGCTCTGATCTGCGCGGCGCTCTTCGGCCCTGCACTGGCGCAAGCGCAGGAGTCGGCGGCTAAACCGAACATTCTTGTCATCTTCGGAGACGATGTCGGTCAGTCAAACCTCAGCGCCTATACGCATGGTCTGGTCGGTTACAAGACGCCGAACATCGACCGCATTGCCTCAGAAGGCATGATGTTCACCGACTACTATGCCGAGAACAGTTGTACCGCGGGCCGCGCAACCTTCATCACGGGACAATCCGCGTTCCGGACCGGCCTGACGAAGGTCGGGGTGCCGGGCGCTCCGGTCGGTCTCCAGGATCGTGACATCACCATTGCGCAGGCGCTCAAGCCGATCGGCTATGCCACCGGTCAGTTTGGCAAGAACCACCTGGGCGACCAGGACCGCTTCTTGCCAACGAACCACGGCTTCGACGAGTTCTTCGGCAATCTCTACCACCTGAACGCCGAGGAGGAGCCGGAACGTCCGTACTGGATGAGCAACAACCCCGCGTTCATTAAGTCCTACAACCCGCGTGGCGTGATCAAGTCGTCGGCTGACGGCAAGATCGAGGACACCGGCCCGCTCAACACGAAGCGTATGCAAACGATCGACGACGAGACCACCTCGGCGGCGATCGATTTCATGACACGCCAAGTTAAAGCGCAACGTCCGTTCTTTACGTGGATGAACTTTACCCGGATGCACATCTTCACCCATGTCCGGGAGTCGTACCGCGGAAAGGGCGGCCTGGGTCCGCGGGGTAACGAATACGCCGACGGCATGTGGGAGATGGACCAAAACGTCGGCAAGCTGCTGAAGTCCCTGGATGACCTCGGAATCGCGAATAACACTATCGTGGTCTTCACCACCGACAATGGGCCGAACTTCTTCACCTGGCCCGACGCCGCCAATTCGCCGTTCCGCAGCGAGAAGGACTCGAACTGGGAAGGCGCATTCCGCGTGCCTGCCATTGTGCGCTGGCCTGGCCACATCAAGCCAGGGTCGGTCACCAACGGAATGTTCTCGGGCCTCGACTGGTTCCCGACGCTCATGGCCGCGGCCGGGGACACCACCATCAAGGACCGCTTGCTGCAGGGCACTCAGGTCGGGAACAAGACCTTCAAGGTGCACCTGGACGGCTACAACCAACTGCCCCTGCTGACCGGCCAGACCGAGCAGTCTGCGCGAGAGGAGTACTACTACTTCGACGACGACGGCGAGCCCGTGGCGATGCGCTACGACGTCACCTTGCCCGGCGCCACCGCACCGACGGCCTGGAAGATCGTCTTCTGCGAGCAGCGCGCGCCCGGAGGCTTCGAGATCTGGCGAGAGCCGTTCACGTGCCTGCGCACACCCAAGATATTCAACCTGCGCATGGACCCCTACGAGCGCGGTCCCATTGGTCCCACCACGACCTACGACAGTTGGAACGTGGATAACGTCTACCTGATCTTCGAGGGCATTCGACGAGCGACGGCATTCCTGAACACGTTCGTTGAATATCCGCCGAGCCAGTTGCCGGCTTCATTCTCGATCGACCAGGCGGTCGAGAAGCTCAAGATGGAACTGCAAAAGCAGCAGGAAAAGAAGTAGGCGTCGTCGCATTTATCATAAGAACTCGCCGGCCGCAGTGGAGCGGCCGGCGACACGTTCCAAATACCAGCGATTGAAGCCAAATAAGAGTCTGGCCTCCACATGTCCGGTTGCTCGCGCACAGGCCTGACCGCTCAAAAAACGGAATACCAAACACCAACACTGGTGAATGCAAAAAGCATCGCATCTGGTCTACTGTTTATTTCCGGTGCTGCGGCGCTTGTATATCAGCTGCTTTGGGCAAAGCAGCTATCGCTTGTTGTCGGTGTCGATATCAATGCGATTACAATTGCCATCAGCGCATTTTTTGCGGGTCTGGGATTCGGTGGACTACTGATCGGACGCCTCGCCGATCGCATAACCCGGCCCGTACGGTTTTATGCGGCATTGGAGTTGGGCGTCGCCGCATGTGGCCTCGCCGTGACATGGGCTCTGGCGCAGATCGCTCCGCTGTTTGCCGCCCTTGAGGCTCAGCAGGCCTGGGTCGCCTGGCTGATGCTCTCGGCGATCGTGGCGATTCCTCCCTTCATGATGGGGGGAACTCTCCCCGTTCTCGTGCGGGCGCTTGCGCCGGGCGACAGTGAGATCGGGGCGGTCACGGGTCGTCTCTACGCGGCCAATACGGCGGGCGCCATCTTCGGTGCGTTGGGGGTGACTTTCGTCCTCATTCCCAGTGTCGGCTTGCAAGGCGCGGCCGTCGTTGCGGCGATTGCCAATATCGCGGCGGCGCTCGGAGCCTTGGGGCTGGAAAAATATCGTCGCCCAGCCTCGAACGTTCGGCGGGAGCCGCCCGCTTCGAAGCGCCTGGGCGGACGCCTGGCACTGCTCCTCTATGCGATCGCGGGTGGCATTGCGCTTGGATATGAGGTCGTCTGGTCGCAGGCGATCGTGCAGTTCCTAAGTACCCGTGTATTTGCGTTCTCCATTGTATTGGCAACCTATTTGATCGGTCTGGCATTGGGTGCGTTTCTGTTTGCCCGTTATGCGGACCGCGTTCGCAACCCGTGGAATGCGTTTGCCTTGTTGATCGCCGGCGCCGGGCTCGCTGGCCTCGCTGCGGTGTCTTGTCTCGGAAGCTGGATCGCAGTTGCGCAGACTGCGCTCGAATCGGTTGTGTTGCAGTGGACGAACAGCACTCTCGCAGGAATGGGCGCGCGCTTCGTGGTCGCTGCGGTCTGGGTCGTTCTCCTGCCAACCATGTTTCTCGGTGCCGCGTTTCCGGTTGCGATGCGACTTGTGGCGCAGGAAAGCCGCATCGGACGCGACGTCGGGGCCGCGATCGGCTACAACACGATCGGGGGAATCGCCGGCGTCGCGGTGACGGGACTCCTGCTTGTGCCTGGCCTGGGCCTGATAAGGTCAATGGCGACACTGGCCCTCGCAGCCGTCCTCCTTGGACTTGTTGCGATGGTTGCTGGAAACCGGCGCTCCCACGCGATCGGGTGGCGACGGCCCGCGACTGCGATGGCGGCGATAACCATGGCGACGATCGGGCTCGCGATTGGGACGCCAGCCAGCCAGCTTGGAGATCTTCTGGCGCAATCACGGAGAGGATCGCTGGTGAGCTACGAGGAGAGCTGGGGAGGTACAGTTGCCGTCATAGAGCAGACGGGCGGGGCGAATACCTTTCGCCGACTGTACATTCAGGGAGTATCGAACTCGGGCGATGCGATGCCATCGCTAAGGTACATGCGCTTGCAGGCGTTGCTCCCGTTGATCCTGCATTTGGGAGAGCCCCGTTCCACACTGGTGATTGGGCTCGGTACCGGTATCACCGCAGGTGCCGCGCTGCGCTATCCCAACCTTGAAAAGCGCGTCGTGGCGGAACTGCTTCCTGCAGTGCTGAGGGCGGCGCCGAATTTCAAAGGAAATTACGACGCCCCCTCCGATCCCCGACTGGATATCCGTTTGCGTGACGGGCGTCGTGAGTTGCTGAGAAGCGAAGAACAATATGATGTCATCACGCTCGAGCCACCGCCGCCGGCGGCGGCAGGCGTGGTCAATCTCTACTCGGTCGATTTCTACCGGCTCGCACGCGAGCGCCTCCAGCCTCGGGGAATCATGGCTCAGTGGCTGCCGCTGAGCACCCAAAATGATGAGGATACCCGATCGCTGGTGCGGAGCTTTCTGGACGTCTTTGCGTATGCGTCGCTCTGGACGACAGATATTCACGAAATGCTGCTGATCGGTTCAGATGCGCCACTCAAGCTGGATGTTGCGAAAGTTATCGAGCGCTTCAATTACCCAGACGTGGCGAGTGCGCTGACGGAGGTCGGCGTCGGCAGTCCTGCCGCCCTCCTTGCAACATGGGTGACCGATCGCGAGGGGTTGGAACGCTATGCAGGAACGGCGCCTGCAGTTACCGACGACCGACCGCGCATCGAATATTCAAGCTGGACCCGACCCGGTGAGTTTCAGCGCGTCTTGCCGGAGTTGTTGGCGTTGCGAACGGCACCCCCGCTTGAAGGTGCTGACGAGACCTTTCGGTCGTCGGTTGCAATGGAGAATGAACTTTTGTTGACTTTCTATGCCGCGGCTCTCAATGCCCAACGGGGTGAAAGGGAGTCTTGGACGCGGAACATCACCCGGGTGATGCGAGAGGATGGTTACAATCCCTATTACCGCTGGTTTGCTACAGGGGCTCGCTGATGACTGACACGCGTGACGCTGTTCTCGAACTGAAAAGCCGCATGGGTAAACTGGTCCTTGGCCAGGACCATCTTGTCGAGAGCATGCTGGTCGGGCTGCTTGCGAACGGCAATATCCTGCTGGAAAGCCTGCCAGGACTAGCCAAGACACGTGCCGTCAAATCGCTTGCGAAGAATCTCGCCGCCGACCTCTCGCGGATACAGTTCACGCCCGACCTGCTGCCTTCTGACGTGACGGGCGCGGAAATCTATGTTCAGACCGACAAAGGTGGGCAATTCACCTTTCAGAAGGGACCGATTTTCGCAAATTTGCTCCTGGCCGACGAGATCAATCGTGCCCCCGCCAAGGTGCAGTCCGCGCTTCTCGAGGCAATGGAAGAGCGTCAGGTGACAGTCGGCGGCAAGACCTACAAGCTGCCCGATCTGTTCATGGTGCTCGCGACCGAAAACCCGATCGAGCAGGAAGGCACCTATCCTTTGCCGGAAGCGCAGCTCGACCGCTTCTTGATGCAGGTCGTCATTACCTACCCCGACGAGGCGGTTGAGGGCGAGATCATCAAGCTCAATCGCGAAGAGAATGCGCAGAAGCCCAAGGACAAGGCGGATGAGCCGGCACCGATTTCGCAGCAGTCCCTTTTCGATGCGCGCAATGAAATCGACGGCATTTTCGTGTCGGACGCCGCACAAAAATACATGGTCGACGTCATCTTCGCGACGCGATTCCCGGGCCGCTATGGCGATCCGCTTGGAAAATGGATTCAGGTCGGCGCCAGCCCACGCGGCAGCTTGGCGCTCGACCGTTGTTCGCGCGTGCGGGCCTGGCTCGACGGCGAGACCTTCGTGACGCCCGACCATGTCCGCGCCGTGATCCACGATTGTCTGCGGCATCGGGTGATCCTAAGCTACGAGGCGGTTGCCGACGGCGTGAGCGTCGACCAGGTCCTCGACAAGATCGTCGCACTGGTGGCGCCGGTCTGAGGAGGCCGGGATGGTCGTAGCGAGCGCCACAGCGGTTCCAGGGGTCTACATCGATCTTGACGAACTGATCGCGCTGGAGCAGCGGGGCCGGGGCGTCTCCTTCCTGCCGCGCCAGCCTGTCCATAGCCTGCTTGCCGGTCGTTACGCTTCGCGCATGCGCGGACGCGGTCTCAATTTCGAGGAAATTCGCGACTACCGCCTCGGCGATGATGTGCGTTCGATCGACTGGAAAGTGACTTCGCGGCTGCAGAAGCCACATGTGCGCGTATTCAACGAGGAGCGCGATCGACAGGGCCTGCTTGTGATTGACCAGCGGCTATCGATGTTCTTTGGCAGCAGCTTGGCCATGAAATCAGTCACGGCGGCTGAGGCAGGCGCGATCGGGGCCTGGCGTATCCTCGGGGTCAGCGATCGTATCGGCGGCATCGTCTTCAATGACACGGATATGGCTGAAGTCCGTCCGCAACGCTCTCGCCGCGCGGTCCTTAACCTGCTCGGCCAGATCGTCGCGCAGAATCAGGCGCTCGGTGTCGGCCGCGGCATCGTCTCCGCTCCAGCAATGCTCAATCGCGCGCTGGAACGCGCGCGCCGGCTCGCGTTGCATGACGCGACAGTGATCGTCATAAGCGATTTCGACGGCGCGGACGAATTCACGCGGCGCATGGTCGCTGATATGGCTAGGCACAACAGCGTGATCGCGCTGCTGGTGCACGATCCGCTGCAAAGCGAGCTTCCGGCCAGCGCGCGCATGACCGTTACCGATGGTGAGTTGCAGATTGTCCTGGAAGTTGGACGCGAAAGCGTTCGCAAGAATATCCAGGAGGTTACGGAGGCGCGGCTTCGCAGTGTATTCGCGTGGACGCGGGAATTGGGCGTGCCGGTGCTGCCGCTGAGCGCGGCCGAGGACACCGCAAAGCAAGTCCAGAAGCTCACGGGGCAAATCCCGCCGCGACATGGTCAAAGCGGAAACCCATCCGCACCGGGAGGCGCTCTTGGCTGACAGCCCGCCGACCGATCCCCTCGCCAACCTCGTTGACATTCCATTGTCGTCGCCGGTCAGCTTGTGGCCGCAGACTTGGCCGTCGCGAGTACTGCTCGCGGTCGTCGTTGTCAGCCTGGTCTGTGGTGCGCTGTGGACCGTCCATCGCTGGCGCGCCAATCGCTATCGCCGTGAGGCGCTATCCGAGCTCAAGCGGATCGAGGCAGGCGCAGCGACTTCTGCGCCCGCAGAGCTTGCAGCCGCCCTGGCGTCACTCGTGCGCCGCACTGCCCTCGCAGCATTTCCGCGGGAGCAGGTCGCTTCGCTAACGGGCGCTGCCTGGCTTTCCTTTCTCGATCGAACCGACGCCAAGCGTACCTTTTCGGAGGGACCGGGACGCGCGCTCGAGACTTCTGCCTATCGGCAGGTGCCCGCCATGGACACAGGTGGACTTATCAGTGCCGTTCGCTCCTGGATCAAAGCGCATCGAAGAGAGCGTACGCCATGATCGAATTCGCATGGCCGTGGGCTTTCGCCGCGCTCCCTCTGCCGCTGCTCGCATGGTGGCTGTTGCCACCTTATCGCGAGCGGCGCTCCTCGGTGCAGATCCCGTTCTTTGCGCGGGTCGCTGAAGCCACTGGCCAGATCCCCCAAAAAGGCGCTGTCGTGATCCGCAGGCGGGCACTGCAAATGATCGCAGCAACGATCATCTGGCTGCTCGTCGTGACGGCGCTGGCGCAGCCGCAACGGGTCGGCGATGCGCTCAGTCACGACATCTCGGCACGCGACATCATGCTGGCGATCGACATTTCCGGATCGATGGACCAGACCGATTTTGAGGTCGCCGACAAAAAGATGATCCAACGCCTCGCCGGCATAAGGGAGGTTGTGGATGCCTTTATCGCACGTCGAAAGGGCGACCGTATTGGACTGATCCTGTTCGGCACCAAGGCCTACATCCAATGCCCGTTCACGCAGGACCTTGCCACCATCCAGTCGCTGCTGGATCAGACCGAGGTTGGCATGGCCGGGGAGCAGACGGCGATCGGCGATGCCGTCGGATTGTCGATCAAGGCATTTGAGGCGAGCAAAGCCGAGCAGAAGATGCTGATCCTCCTGACCGACGGCAACGACACGGCGAGCCGCGTGCCGCCGGCGCAGGCCGCCGATATCGCGCATCAACGTGACCTTGTTATCTACACAATCGGCGTTGGCGATCCGAACGCGACCGGCGAGAACCGCGTGGACTTCGCGACCCTGCGCACTGTAGCGTCGAAAACCGGCGGCAGCTTCTTCCGGGCGGAAAACGGTGCGCAGCTCGAAGGCATCTACGCCAACATCGACAGGCTCGCGCCGGTAAAATTGCAGACGGAAACCTGGCGGCCCAAGCTTCCGCTGTTCCAGTGGCCGCTCGGCGTGGCCGCAATCCTCGGCATTGCGGCATGGCTGATACTGTTGCTTCGTAGTTGGGTGGCAAGGCGGGTGCGGCATGCTTGAACACGCGGTCGCCAATTTTCACCTGCTCCGGCCATGGTGGCTTGCTGCACTTATTCCGGTTGCACTGATCTTGTTCGTGCTCCTCAGCCGTGAGCGAAACGAATTGCAGTGGGCCGGAGCGATCGCCCCCAATCTCCTGAAATACATGACAGTGACGCCGGAACAACGCTGGCATATTCGTCCGGCCTGGCTGGTCGCATCCATCCTCGCGCTGGCGATCGTGGCATTGTCCGGCCCGAGTTGGCGGCGTGAGCTGCCGCCCTTCGTCGAGGACAAGGCGCCGCTGATGATCGCGCTCGATGTCTCGGCCTCGATGGGCGGCACCGACATCGCGCCGTCGCGCCTCGGGCGAGGCCAGCAGAAGATCCGCGATCTGTTGACGGCACGGGGCAATGCGCGCACCGGCCTGATCGCCTTTGCCGGCTCGGCGCATCTGGTCATGGCACTGACCGACGACCGGCGGGTGATCGAGCCGTTCCTGGCGGCGCTCAATCCAGGCCTGATGCCGCTGCCGGGCAAGGCGCCGGTCGCCGCCGTCGAACTCGCCGCCAAGGCGCTGGCCGACGAACTCTTTGCCGGCACCATCCTGATCGTGTCCGATGATCTGGGCGGTGCCGGTGCGGCCGAACTGAGGCGTGCGGCCGGCCGCAACGAACTGCTGATGCTCTCGATCCTGCCGGCCGGCAAGGGCGATATCCCGATCGAAAGCGTTGGGGTCACAATCGACACGAGCGATGTTCAGGCCATCTCACGGCGCATCGATACTCATTTCCAGAGTGCCGAAGCGGAGAAGATCGGAGCTCGCTGGCGGGATGAAGGCTACTGGTTGCTGCTGCCGATTGCGCTTCTCAGCCTGCTGTGGTTCCGGCGCGGCGTGGCCGTGCAGTGGGCGTTCCTGCTGGTTCTTCTGGTGCCGGCGCCCGGACAGGCCCAGACGGCCGACGCGCCTTCGCCTTTTGCGGACCTCTGGCTGACACCGGACCAGCAGGGCCAGATCGCATTTGATCGTGGCAACTATCACCGCGCCGCGAACCTCTTCACCGATCCGATGTGGCGCGGCATCGCCGCCTACCGTGCCTACGATTTCATCGCTGCCAGGGATTCATTTCGCAAGGTTGACACCATTGAGGGGCGCTTCGCGCTCGCCAATGCGGAAGCACAGAATCGCGACTACGAAAAGGCGATGAAGCTTTATCAGGAGGTTCTCGCGCAGCAGCCGGACAACGCCGCAGCGAAAACCAATCTTGCGATCGTGCGCGCGGCCTATGAAGCAGCCGAGGCCAAACGGAGAAAGGAGGAGCAGGGCGAACCCGATCAGCCCTCCTACAAAACGCCTGACGGGATGAAGCTCGACAAGCAGCAGAAGGGCGGCAAGCGTATAAAGGTGACGCAGCAGGACCTGATGACGCCCGGCGCCGCTGAGGTCTGGATGCGGGAGGTGCAGACCACTCCAGCGGACTTCCTCAAATTGAAATTCGCTATTCAGGCGAATTCCGGTCCACCGCCGGCAGCAACGGGCACGCCGAAATGAGAAGCGCGCTGGTAGCCATCGCATTCTTGTTGGTGGCCGCGCCGGCGACGGCTGAGCCGACTGCACCTCAACCCGCCGTGCGCACGACGATCGAGCCTGCGCAGGTGGTGGTCGGACAACCGGCCACGCTGGTCGTCGAGGTGCTTGCGCCGAACTACATGACTGCGCCGCCGGGGATGCCTGACTTCCAGCTTTCGAATGCGATCACGCGCGCAGGGTCGACGATTAACACATCGGACCGACAGGGGGACGTGGACTACGCCGGCATCCGGTACGAATTCCTGATCTATCCGCAGGAAGCCGGCGCCTATGCCGTGTCGGGCCAGACCATCACCGTCACCTTCGCGGATAATCCGCCGCATACGAGCCAGACGGAGGTGGCGGTGCCGGCGGCAAGTTTCGAGGCGGTGGTCCCCGGCGCGGCGAGCGGACTGGATCCTTTCATTTCCGCAACCCGGCTGACCTTACAGCAGGAAATCCAGCATCCGACGGAACCGCTGAAAGTCGGCGATGCCGTGACACGCATCGTGACCATCAAGGCCGAGGGGGCGCCGGCGATGCTGTTGCCGCCGACAGCCTTCGCGCCAATCGCCGGCACGAGGATGTATCGGAGCGAGCCCGAGCTAAACGATCATTTCGATCAGGGCTCGGACGTCCTCTCGGCCGTCCGCACCGATCGCGCGACCTATATGCTGGAAGCGGCCGGTACCATCACTTTCCAGGCACTTGAGATCGCATGGTGGAATGCCGCTGATCACAGCGTCGAGCATGCGCGGACCGATCCTCAATCGTTCACTGTGAACGGCGGTCCTCCCGCGTCCCGAGGCGCATCCGATCAAGGAGGGCTTTCGAGCCCGCGGAGGGTCGTTCTCTTCGTGCTGGAACACTGGCTTGCGGTCCTGTCGGCAATCGTCGCGCTGGCGGTGCTGATCTGGGCGCTGCCGCCCATCGTGCGAAACTTGAACAGCCGCGTGCGACACCAACGCGAGGCCTACCGACAATCCGAAGCCTTCGCATTCAACGAGTTGCGCCGCTTCGCCGGACGGGGCGACGCGCGCCTGAGCTATCGCGCGCTTCTCCTCTGGCTCTCGCGGTTTGCGCCGACGGCTTCGAGTGGCACCATCAGCTCTCTTACGCGCTGGGCGAAAGACCCGATCCTGACGCAGGAGATCGCTGCGCTCGAACACCAGTTGTTCGCAGCTGTCCCCGCCCAGACCACTTGGTCCGGCGGTCGATTGATCAGCGCGATCGGGTCCGCTCGGGGCAAGGCAGGGCTTCAGCGCCGGCAATGGACAGCGGCTCACTCGTTGCCTAGTGATATCAATCCTCAATCCTCTATTGTTCGGCTGCGGCAATTGTCACGCCCCGTGGCAAGGTGAGCTGCATTGAAACGCCATGCCGCTTCGCGGTGGCTTCGCCGCACCGCCGCTTCGATCCGGCGCTGGAGTTGCTGCGCCGACCGTGCGTGAACCGGATCGAGCTGGAACCCACTTTCTATGGCGTCTGCTGAACGCGCTGGTGCTTTGCCTTCTGGTTCGCACCACGTGGTTGGCACGGGAAACGGACACGAGGATGCCATTGCCCTGATTTTCGGGAGAGCAAGGGATCGGAGGGGTGACGCTGATGCTGGTGAATGCCGATCTCGGCCAACGGGCAGTGAGTTTTGCCGACGAAGCGGAGTGGGCACCGTCGCCCATGGCCGGCGTTGAGCGGCGAATGCTGGAGCGGGATGGTGATGAAGTGGCGCGCGCTACCAGTGTAGTGCGCTACCGGCCGGGCAGCCGGTTTCCGCGTCATGAGCATGCGCTGGGCGAGGAGTTTCTGGTCCTGGAGGGAACATTCGAGGACGAACAGGGGCAATACCCAGCCGGCACCTACGTCCGCAATCCGCCGGGATCGGGTCATGCGCCGTGGAGCGATGCCGGCTGTGTGCTGTTCGTCAAGCTCCGCCAGTTCCATCCCGACGACCGCGAGCGTGTTGTGGTGGACACCCGCTCGGCGGAATGGTTCCCCGGCATCGTCAAGGGCATCGCGGTGCTGCCCTTACACGGCTTCGGCAGCGAGCGGGTGTCCCTGGTTCGCTGGGCGGCAAACACCCGCTTCATGCCGCATGTGCATCCCGGCGGCGAGGAGATCTTCGTCCTTGATGGCGCGGTGGAGGATGAGGAAGGGCGATATGCCGCCGGCTCCTGGCTGCGCAATCCGCCGGGCAGCCAGCACATGCCGTTCAGCCTCGAAGGCTGCCTGCTCTACGTGAAAATCGGCCATCTGCCCGAAGTCGTGAAGTAGGTGCGGGAGCCGGTACTTGGGGGGACCAGTTCTTAGCGACCAGGCGTCTCTAGGCGCGCGAGACAAGCCTGATGACCCCGCTCAGCTACCAGTCTGGCACCGTAACCGGGAATATCATGGTGCGGGTCGGGATCATTTGGATGGCGCTTGGGTTCCTGACGGGCCCGCCATGCTCCCGCCAGTCCGGCGCAGATGCTCGCGGCGGGCGGGCCGCGTGGTCGTTTCTCCGCGGTTACGCTGGGTGCTGGTTTGCGACAGCCGGCAGCCGCAGGCTGGCGCGGAGGCCGCCCGCGGGCGATCGCGCCAGCTTGAGCTCGCCGCCGTACAGGCGGACCAGGTCGCCGACGACAGCCAGGCCGAGGCCGCTGCCGGGCAAGGTCTCATCCAGGCGAACGCCCGGCGACAAGGCCGCCTGCCGCTGTTCCGGCCTCAAGCCTGGACCGTCGTCATCGACGGTGATCACCAGCATCGGGTGGTCACGGCTTGACCCCACCTCGACCTTTGCCCGTGCCCATTTGCAGGCGTTGTCGAGCAGATTGCCGAGCATCTCCTCAAGGTCTTGCCGGTCGCCGGCGAACAGGCCCCCCCGGGGGACCTCGCATCGGATGGTGAGATGACGCTCGGCATGCACCTTGGACATCACCCGCACCAGGGCGGCTGCGCACTCGGCGACGTCTGTCGACGCGCCAGGGAGGCCACGCGAGGCGGCCGCGCGGGCTCGCGCCATGTGGTGATCGAGATTGCGGCGCATGGCGTCGACCCGTTCTCTAATTTGCTGACCGACCGCCGCGAGCTCGTTGGGCTGACTTGACGAGGCCAACTGCTCCGCTTCGTTGGCGAGCACGCTAAGATGGGTCTTGAGGCTGTGCGCGAGGTTGCCGGCCTCAAGGCGGGCGCGTTCGACGACCTCGTCGGCATGATCGAGCAAGGCGTTGAGGTCATCGATCAGAGGCTGCACCTCGCTCGGCATCGGCCGCACAAACCGCCGGCCGCCGCCTGCGCGGATTGTCGCCAACTCCGCCCGCAGCCAGCGGAGCGGCCGCAGCCCCAGGCTCACCTGCACGAGAGCGGCGAGGATCAGCACCGCCGCCAGAGCCACCAGCGAGAGTATCAGTGTCTGGTTGAATGAGCGCAGGGCGCGATGGATTTCGTCCTGATCCTCACTGACCGCAATTCGCACCGGCGTCGAGCGATCCGGCAGCCAGAGCGACCGTTCGAGTACACGCATCGGCCGTTCCAGCGGTCCCTTCAGGCGATGCTCGTGGATTTGGCCATCCGTGACGCTGTCGGCCGGCAAATCGAGTACCTGATCCCACAGCGACCGTGAGCGCAAGACCACCGCGCCGTCAGCCGAGACCTGCCAGTAAAGGCCCGACAGCGGTCGCTCGAAGCGCGGATCGGACAGCGGTCGGACGATCAGGGGTTGGATTGCCCCGTCGTCGATATCGAGGGCGGCGGCCAGTTGGTCCAGGTGGTGGCCAAGTTCGATGCGAAAGCGATCGTGAACATGCTGGGCGAATAGCTCTGATAGGATCAACCCGGCAACGAGGAGCGCTGCGACAATCCAGATGGCGGCGCCGAGCAGCAAACGAAGTCTCAACGAACGGGCTCGTGGCCTCATCGACTGTCGTCCGGAGCGGGGTCGAACCGGTAGCCGAGGCCGCGCACCGTCTTGATCAGATCAACGCCGAGTTTCTTGCGCAGCCGCCCGACGAAAACCTCGATGGTGTTGGAATCACGATCGAAATCCTGGGTGTAGACGTGCTCGGTCAGCTCGGTGCGGGAGACGATCTCGCCCACGTGATGCATCAGGTACGACAGGACGCGCAATTCGTAGGCGGTGAGCTCAACCGGTTGACCCGACGCGGTCACCGTTCCGGTGCGCGTATCGAGCACGACCGGCCCGGCGCGCAACTCCGCGCTCGTCCGTCCCTGGGCGCGGCGGATCAACGCCCTGAGGCGGGCGAGCAATTCTTCGACGTGGAAGGGTTTGGCGAGATAGTCGTCGGCGCCGGCGTCGATGCCGAGCACCTTGTCATGCCAGTGATCGCGCGCCGTGAGGATCATTACCGGCGTGTTGAGCCCGCTTTCGCGCCAGCCCCGCAGCACACTCAACCCGTCCTGCCGGGGCAGTCCGAGGTCGAGAATGATGGCGTCATAGGGCTCGGTTTCGCCTTGGAAGGCGGCCTCTTCACCGTCTGCGGCCGTATCGATGGCATAACCTTCCGCCGTCAGCCGATCGCAAAGCTGGCGTCGCAAGCTTGGATCGTCTTCTACGATTAGGACGCGCATGGCGATCAGTCGTCCTCGCCTTTGCCACGGACGTGTCGGTCGCGTGCACGACGACGGTGGCCGATAAGGTCGCCGGTCGCGGCGTCGTAGTCCAGCTTGAGGATGCGCCCATCGACGGTCAGCAACTTGACCCCGTAGCGTGGGCGTCCGCGATCGCCGCCGTGCTCGTCCTCGTCGTCGTCCTCATACTCGACGTCAAGGACACTGCCGCCGAAGCGTGCGATGGCACGCTCGACGATGATCGATAGCGGCAGGATCCGTCCGGCCGCGGCCGCTTCGCGCGCTCTCTCTTGGTCATCATGCGCGACCGCGGTCGAGCCAAAGGTTGCCCAAAGAACCATAACCGCAGTGAAGGCTAGCCAACGGCGTGGACGCATGCGCCAGTTTTTCTGTTCGCGCCTGAACCGGCGATGAATGGCGGCCTCAGCCTGCGTTCAGCCAGTACCGCTTAAGCTTTCATTCATGGCGCAGCAAACCGAAGCGGAGACCACGGATCAATGCTGTGGAAATTGGCGTTGCGAACGTTGATCGCCGCGGCGGTCATCGCGCTCCTCGCTGGCGCCTGGCAAATCGCAGCCGGGACCGCTGGGGAGAAAGGAACCAGGACGCAACAGGTGTCTCATGACGACGACTGAGAAAGCCGCGACGCCCGTTCGGCGCAAGCCGAAGGCGATCGAGTTCACCATCTTGTACGGCTGGCACGCTGTCATCTCTGGCGCTTTCATCGTCGCCTACTTCAGTGGCGACGAAGACACCTACGCCATGCACCAGTTCGCGGGCTATCTCGTGCTGGCGGCGATCGGCATCCGGGTGATCGCTGCGGTGTTCGCCCCGCAAGGCAGCCCGCTGCGGATCCGCCGCCCGACGCTGGCGCCACTCGCGGCATGGCTCGCCGCCCTCGCGGCGGGCAACCGCGCGCGCATCGGCGGCCCCCCTTCTCTGCCGCGGCGTCCGTTCTTCGCGCTGATGGCGGCCGCACTCCTGATCAGCATCGGCGCGACCGCCGCCAGCGGTGCCGCGGCAGACTTCCTCCCGTTCATCGAACATCTGCACGAAGCCTTGGGCGAACTGGCGTTGTGGATCGTGCTCGGACACGTGGGGAGTGTCTTCGTGCTGAACGCGCTGCCGAAGCTGTGGCGTCGAGCGGCCGGCAGCCGTTTGTGTCCCACCGACGAACGATGCTGAAGGGAGTCCCGAAAATGAATCGTCCCGTCCTTCTCGCCACCGCGCTGGTTGGCGTTGGCATGGCAGCGGCCGCTGCCGAGCCCGCCCGCGATGCCATTGTCGCCGCGTACAGCCGCCAGGCGCAAAACGAAAACCAGGCCTTCGATGGCTTTTCGACCGCGCGCGGCGAACGGTTGTATCTGGGCCCACACACTGGTGGCAACACCGAGACGCCGGCATGCGCGACCTGCCACACCTTCGACCCGCGCGCACCCGGCCGTCACGTCAAGACCGGTCGGGCGATCGAGCCAATGGCCGTCTCCGTCAACCCCAGGCGCTTCACGGACGCCGCGGACGTGGAAAAGCGTTTCACTCGCGACTGTCCGAACGTCCTCGGTCGGCCGTGCACCGCTGAGGAGAAGGGCGACTTCATCACGTTTCTCATCAACCGCTGAACAGGAGGGGAAGCATGCGTCGTTGGCTCGTCGCATTGATCATTACCGCGGGAGGCGCTGCCGGCGCCGCCGCGAGCGGGCTTGAGCGCGTGCCCGCAATCGCGCACCCGGCGACCGCGAAGGAATGCGGCGAGTGTCACATGGCGTTCCAGCCGGCGCTCCTGCCCGCAGGGAGCTGGCTGCGGATCATGGACGGCCTGGCTGACCATTTCGGCGAGGATGCCAGCCTGCCGGCCGACCTTACTGCCAGCATTCGCGCTTACCTCGCCGCCAACGCGGGCCGCAGCGGCGATCCCAAGATCACCCGCATCACCGAGCAGTCGTGGTTCGCCAAGGAGCACCGGTTCCGCTCAGCCGTTTGGCAGCGACCGGAGATCAAGGCGAAGAGCAACTGCCTTGCCTGCCATCCCCGCGCCGAGCAGGGCAACTACGACGACGATTAACGGCTCGGCCCCGCTGATCCGTCTGGACGGCGTCGCGTGAATGGCCATGGGACCGCAGATCGCGTTCCCTTGCCAGAGGAAATGAACGCGCTAAAAAATACACTCTAGTTTAGTGAAATTGAGCAACCATTGCCATTTTGCCACCGCCGTGATCGATCGATCATGGTAGCATATTGATTTATAGCGCAATGTTCTCCAGCGCTAAAAATCATAAAATTCTATTGATAAAGTAGTTTTATATGCAAGAATGGCGCGGTGATGACCGTTGTGGCGAGGGGCAACCCATCGGTTAAGCTCTTCGACCGAACAGGGGCGAGGGCGTCTGTTCCGCGCTCGCCTGCCGAGAGGACATTTAGGGAGTGTTATGGTGCTCAGATCCGCCTCAATCGCGTTCGCCGTCGCCGGCATCCTCGTGACGCTCGCTCCTGCGCAGTCGCATGCCGACCGGGTGCTGCTCAATGTTTCCTACGATCCGACGCGGGAGTTCTACCAAGACTATAACGCCGTTTTCATGAAGCACTGGAAGAACACGACCGGCGAGACGATCACCTTTCGCATGTCGCACGGCGGCTCCGGCAAGCAGGCGCGCTCGATCATCGATGGCCTGCCGGCTGATGTCGCCACGCTGGCGCTTGCCGGCGACGTCGAGGAGCTGGCCAAGCGCGGCTTGATCAAATCGGGCTGGCAGGCCCGCCTGCCGGACAACAGCGCTCCCTACACCTCGACCATCGTCTTCCTGGTGCGCAAGGGCAATCCGAAGAACATCAAGGACTGGCCAGACCTGGTTCGCGATGGCATTCAAGTGATCACGCCCAATCCAAAGACCTCCGGCGGGGCGCGCTGGAACTACCTCGCCGCCTGGGGCTACGCCCTCAAGCAGCCTGGAGGCACACCCGAAACCGCCAAGGCCTTTGTCGGCCAGATCTACCGCAACGTCCCGGTCCTGGATGCTGGTGCTCGGGCGGCGACCACCACCTTCGTCCAGCGCAGGATCGGCGATGTCTTCCTGTCATGGGAAAATGAAGCTCTCCTGGCCATCAAGGAGCTGGGCCCTCGGGAAGTGGATATTGTCATCCCCTCCGTCAGCATCCTGGCCGAGCCGTCCGTTGCCGTCGTCGATACCAATGTCGATCGCAACAAGACCCGTGACCTCGCGGAGGCCTACCTCAAATTCCTCTATACCCCAGAGAGCCAGGAGGTTGTCGCCAAGCACTTTTTCCGTCCACGCAACGCGGACGTTCTCGCCCGCCACGGCGACCAGTTTCCCCCGGTTACGTTGTTCACCATTGACGCGGTATTCGGCGGCTGGGAGAAAGCGCAGGTCGAGCATTTCGCCGATGGTGGCATGTTCGATCAGATCTACCAGCCCGGCGGGAAATAAGGGTGGATGAGGGTGTTTGCACGTTTCCTTCCCCGACGTGCGCCGAGCGTGTTGCCGGGCTTCGGTCCGGCGCTTGGCTTCGCACTCGCCTACCTCAGCATCATCGTTCTCATGCCGCTCGCCGCACTCGTGCTGCGGCCAGCGGAACTCGGATTTTCCGGTTTCGTCGCCGTGGTCACTCAGCCGCGCGTTCTGGCAGCGCTCCGCTTGAGCTTTGGTGCCTCGCTCATCGCAGCCGCCATTAACGCCGTATTCGGGATGATCGTCGCCTGGGTGCTTGTGCGCTACAGCTTTCCCGGCAAGCGGCTCGTCGATGCGCTGGTCGATCTGCCGTTCGCGCTGCCGACAGCCGTCGCCGGCGTCGCGCTCACCGCGCTCTATGCCCCTAACGGTTGGATCGGCCGCCTGCTGCAGCCACTGGGGATCGAGGTCGCCTTCACGCCTTTGGGTGTGGTGGTAGCGCTTGTGTTCATCGGCCTGCCGTTTGTCGTGCGCACGGTCCAGCCGGTCTTACAGGATCTCGACCGCGAGGTTGAGGAGGCCGCCGCCAGCCTCGGCGCCTCGCGCTGGCAGACGATCGTCCGCGTTATCCTGCCAGCGATCCTGCCAGCGCTGCTGACCGGCTTCGCGCTGGCACTCGCGCGCGGCGTCGGTGAGTATGGCTCGGTCATCTTCATTGCCGGCAACATGCCGCTGGTCTCGGAGATTGCGCCGCTCCTGATCGTCATCAAGCTGGAACAGTACGACTACGCCGGAGCGGCCGCCGTTGGGGTAGCGATGCTGTCGATCTCCTTCGTCATGCTCTTGATCCTGAACCTCTTGCAGCGGTGGCACCGTGGCCACTGAGACCAAGGCACCAGCCGCAAGCCCTGCGCCTGCGACCGCAGCCGCGATCGGCGAGCCCGCCTGGGCCCGCAACCTCCTGATCGCTCTTGGCCTGGGCTTCATCGGCCTGTTCCTGGTGCTGCCACTTGTCGCCGTCTTTATCGAGGCACTCAGCAACGGCATCGGTGCCTACCTCGCTGCCCTCCACACCCCGGATACGTTGGCCGCGATCCGGCTGACGTTGCTGGTGGCTGCCATCGCGGTACCGTGCAACCTGGTCTTTGGCGTCATTGCCGCCTGGGCGATCGCGAAGTTCGAGTTCACCGGCAGGAGCGTATTGATCACCTTCATCGATCTGCCGTTCTCGGTCTCGCCCGTGATTTCCGGCCTCGTCTACGTCCTGCTGTTCGGCGCCCACGGCTGGTTCGGCCCGTGGCTGGTCGCCAACAATGTGCAGATTATCTTCGCCGTGCCGGGGATCGTGCTGGCGACTATCTTCGTCACCTTTCCGTTCGTCGCCCGCGAGCTGATCCCTTTGATGCAGGAGCAGGGCACCGAGGAGGAGGAGGCGGCCCTGTCGCTGGGCGCCAACGGCTGGCAGACGTTCTGGCGGGTAACGCTGCCGAACATCAAATGGGGCCTGCTCTACGGCGTGTTGCTCTCCAACGCCCGTGCTATGGGGGAGTTCGGCGCCGTTTCTGTTGTCTCCGGCCATATTCGCGGACTGACCAACACGATGCCACTGCACGTCGAGATTCTCTACAACGAGTACAATTTCGTGGGCGCGTTCGCCGTCGCCTCGCTCCTGGCGCTGTTGGCGCTGGTCACGTTGGTGCTGAAAAGCTTGCTCGAATGGCGGTTCGGCCACGAGCTCGCGGTGACGCGTCACTGACCGCAAGGGTGCCGCGATGAACATTGAAATCAAGGATATCCAGAAGCGCTTCGGCGATTTCGTGGCGCTGCACCAGATCAACCTCGCGATCGCGCAAGGGGAACTGTTGGCGCTGCTCGGCCCATCCGGTTCGGGCAAGACGACGCTGTTGCGCATCATCGCCGGCTTGGAGCAGCCGACCTCGGGGTCGATCCTCTTTGGCGGGGACGATTTGGTCGGCCAGAGCCTGCGCGAGCGGAAGATCGGCTTCGTGTTCCAGCACTATGCTCTGTTCCGCCACATGACGGTGTTCGAGAACGTTGCCTTCGGCCTGCGCGTCAAGCGGCGCGCCGAACGGCCGGCTGAGGCCGAGATCGGCAAGCGGGTGCGACGGCTGCTTGATCTCGTCCAACTTGGACCGTTCGGTGGCCGCTACCCCTCGCAGCTTTCCGGCGGCCAGCGCCAACGGGTCGCACTCGCGCGCGCGCTTGCGATCGGACCGCGGGTGCTGATGTTAGACGAGCCGTTCGGGGCCCTTGATGCCAAGGTCCGCAAGGAACTGCGGCGCTGGCTGCGCGGACTGCACGACGAGATGGGGCTTACCAGCGTGTTCGTAACCCACGACCAGGAGGAGGCGCTGGAACTCGCCGACCGGGTTGTGATCATGAACCAGGGGCGAATCGAGCAGATCGGCAGCCCTGACTATGTTTACGAACATCCGGCATCCGCGTTCGCCTATGAGTTCCTGGGCAACGTCAACCGGTTCGAATGCGCAATCCGCAACGGCCAGGCGGTGTTCGCTGGTGGTACGATCAGCGTGCCGGAGAATGCCAACACAGGTGACGGCCCGGCCATCGCCTACGTCCGGCCACACGACATCGAGGTGTTCACCGGCCCCACGGCTGCGGCGCTGGCGGCGACGGTGAGCTACATCTCTGCCGCTGGGCCGCTTGCGAAGGTCGAGGTTGCCGCCGCCGATGGCCGACTGATCGAGATTGAGCTCGCCCGGCCCATGCTGCGGGCTCTGGCGCTCAAGGTCGGCAGCCTCGTCCACATCCGCGCGCGCAAAGCGCGGGTATTTCGGCGCGACGCCGAGCCCAGCCCGGGCGAAACGCATTCGATCCGGGGCGAGGGTCGCTATTCGGAGCCAGCCACGCCACCGGCCCCGATGTGGCACATTTAGAGGGTCATGACCGCGTCATGCGGCGCAGCGCAAAAACCCTAAATGTCGTATAGGAGAACGACCTCCGCCGGCAGGCCACGAGATCGGAGGTCGGCAAGGCTGGTGCGGTCGAGAATCTCGGCGAGTGCGTCCCGCACATCGACCATCAGAAGCCGGATGCGACAGGCTGCTGCATCGGGGCAATCGTCGCAGCGGCGGTAGGCCGAGCGGCTCGCGCACGGAATCGGAGCGAGAGGGCCGTCGAGGGTGCGGATTACATCCCCGATGAAGATCCGTTCGGCCGGCCGCGCGAGCGCGTAACCACCACCACGCCCTTTCTTGCTGTGCAGAAAGCCGGCGTTCTTCAACTCAAGGAGGATCGCGTCGAGAAATTTCTTTGGGATGCTGTTCTGCGCCGCGATGTCGGCAATCAGCATCACTCCCGACCCTTCATGCTCCGCGAGGTGCAGAAGCGCCTTGATGCCGTACTTGCCCTTGCTCGACAGCATAGATCACCAAGTTGATTGATTTTGAGCGATATGCGAAGGCGTTAAGTGCTGTGTCAAGATGGAAATTCGCTGGCCAGGCGATCAATGAATAATGTCCATCGCTATACTATATTCTACCCCTAAGGTTATCGCTGGCTGGACAGACAACCGGGCCGCCGGGGCGCCCTTTTCCGCTCTTGATCGCCGCATATGCGAGAGGCGCGGTCGTATCTCCAACGCTAGGCGAACAGCGCCACGCAGTAGCCGCCGTACAGCGTCAGCATCACCGCCCCCTCCGGCCGGCCGAGGCGGGCGCGGTAGCGGCTGTAAAGGATCAGCAGTGCTGCAGACCCGACAAGGGCGATCCAGTCGCGCATCCCCATGTCGGGCGGGAACGGCAGTGGGATAATGAGCGCCGTCACGCCCAGGATGCCGAGGATATTGTAGATATTCGAGCCGAGGATGTTGCCGAAGGCGACATCGGCTTTGCCCTTGATGGCGGCGGCCAGAGAAGCGACGAGTTCCGGCAGTGAGGTGCCGACGGCGACCACCGTCAAGCCGATGATGGTTTCCGACACCCCCGCGAGCCGGGCCAGCGTGATGGCGCCTTGCACCAGAAAATCGGCACCAAAGATCAGGCAGGCGAGCCCTGCGAGCGCGACGGCAAGTGACATCCACAACGGTGACGGGACGGGGTCGTGGATGTGGCTCTCGGCCTTGTGCATCTGGGCCGCAGCACCGTTGTGGCGCTCCATCAGGGCCGCCACGACCAGATAGGTTGCGAGCGCAGCGACCAGCAATGCTCCCACCCACTGCGGCAGTTCACCGATGCCGATGCCGAGCGCGCACAGCAAGAGCGTTGCCGCCGCCATGAACGCGCCATCGCGGCGAACCGCGGCTGGGTCGACGGCAATCGGCTTGATGAGCACGACAGTCGCCAAGATCAGCAGGATATTGCTGATGTTGGAGCCAACCACATTGCCGATCGAAATGCCCGGTGAACCCGCCAGCGCGGCTTTGATGCTGGTTACCAGCTCCGGTGCCGAGGTGCCGAAGCCGACAAGGGTAAGCCCGATCAGGAGTTCCGACACGCCCAGCCGGCGGGCGACACCGACAGCTCCGCGGACCACGGCCTCGCCGCCCACGACGAGCAGGGCGAGGCCGGCCGCCAACAGAAGAACAGTCTCCATGCGCGATCGACGCCCTTCTTGTTGGCACTCGGGTTCCCCGCGGGATATGGCGTCTTCCCGACGCGAGGTCGATAGCGGAGGTTCACAAAGCGCGCGTGCTGTGCGCCGGCCGCAACGCTGTCCCGATCCGCGATCGGCGCGTGGGCTGAGGTCGGCGAGGGCGGCTTCAGCCTTCCGGTGGGAGAGTCCGCGCCGAAGGGCTGGTTCCCCGCCCGGGCTGCCATGGCGCCACGCAGACCGGCCGGCCCGACTGTGTCCTCAAGACGCGCCGCCCGGCGAGCATGCCATTGCCAAGGAGGCGCTGGTCGCAGCAGTCGCGGGCCAGCGCCGAGAGCGGAATCTCGCTGCGCTCGCCATTACGTGCGGCCTCACGGTAGGCGGGGAGATCTTTGACCAGATCGACCAGCGCAGCGACCGGCAGCTGACCGAAGCGCCGCCACAGCCCCTCCAGCAGCGACTCGACCGCTTCGTTGGGCGCCGCGCGATCGAGGTCGAGGTCCGGGCAGCCCCGCGAAAAGGCGGCATGAACATTAGGTTCGATGGGACCGCGTGTATCGGCAACGAACACGGCCGGCATCAGCGGCCGTCCACCGTAACGGGCGGCGTAACAGCCCTGGGCGAGCAGCAGCAGGCAGTGCAGCTTCTGCGGCTGCAGGTGCACGCTGTCCTGATGCGCGCGCGACAGGATGCGGAAGGCGATCTCGAACGCAGTGTTGACGGCGGCGGCGGACATGGCGGGACACACGTATTCGCGGCGAATGGGCCGCGTCACTCTATCGCTGCCGTGCGAAAAACCCGTTAACCGCGCTCAGATTAGACCCGCCAGCGGCGACGAAGGATCGGCGTAGAGCTTCTTTGCCATCCGCCCGGCCTTGTAAGCGAGCCGGCCTGCCTGCACGGCATAGCGCATCGCGTATGCCATCTTGATCGGATCCTTGGCCTCGGCGATCGCGGTGTTCAGCAGTACGCCGTCGCAACCCAGCTCCATTGCCACCGCGGCGTCGGACGCAGTGCCGACGCCGGCATCGACCAGCACCGGCACCTGCGCCTGTTCGACGATCAGGCGGATGTTGACCGGGTTCTGGATGCCGAGCCCGGAGCCGATCGGTGCTGCCAGCGGCATGACGGCGACGCAGCCCATCTCTTCGAGCCGCTTGGCGAGGATCGGGTCGTCGGTGCAGTAAACCATCACCTTGAAGCCGTCCTTGATCAGGATTTCGGCGGCGGCCAGCGTCTCCAGCATGTTGGGGTAGAGGGTCTTGGCATCCCCCAGCACTTCGAGCTTGACCAGATCCCAACCGCCCGCCTCGCGCGCGAGCTTCAGCGTACGCACCGCATCGGCGGCGTTGAAGCAGCCGGCGGTGTTTGGCAGGTAGGTGTATTTCTTGGGATCAACGTAATCGACGAGCATTGGTTGCGAGGGATCGCTGACGTTGACCCGGCGCACTGCGACGGTGACGATCTCCGCGCCTGAGGCTTCGATGGCGCGTGCCGTCTCGGGAAAATCTTTGTACTTGCCGGTGCCGACCAGGAGCCGCGAGCGGAAGCTGCGGCCAGCGACCACGAGCGGGTCGGCGCACTCATCCGCCGCGTCGCCAACGCCCCCCGGCGCGGCATCAGGCGCGCCGCCGCCAATGAAGTGCACGATTTCAAAGCGGTCACCGTCGCGCACCGGCTCGCGTTCGTAGCCGGACCGCGGCACGATCTCCAGGTTGCGCTCGACCGCTACCTTACGGCTGTCGAGGCCGAAGCGGGTCAGCATCTGCGCGACCGTCAACGGCCCATCAACCGCCTTCGCCTCACCGTTGACCGTGACTTGCATCGCCGTTCCCGCACCATCCATTGCAACTCTCCAATCGTGCACCCTCCCCGTAGCGGAGGTACGCCCGCTAACATAGGCCAAAGCCAGCCTTCCTCAAGGGTGCCGTCATGCGCTAAGCTTGAGATGAGAGTCGTCACCGTCCGGGTGAAATCGGGACGCGCCATGCACCCTTCCGTGCTCATCTTGAACGGCCCGAACCTGAACCTGCTGGGCATGCGCGAGCCGCACGTCTACGGGGCGACAACGCTCGCCGACATCGAAGCCCGCTGCATCGTCCGCGGCAAGGCCTTGGGCCTGCACGTCGATTTTCGCCAGACCAACGCCGAGAGCCAGCTTATCGACTGGTTGCAGGAGGCTGGTCGCGGCTTCGCTGCCGTCATCCTCAACGCTGCCGCCTATACCCATACCTCGATCGCCCTTCACGACACGGTGCGTGCGCTTACCGTGCCGGTCTTCGAGGTTCACCTCTCCAACGTCTACGCCCGCGAGCCGTTTCGGCACCATTCCTTCATCTCGCCGGTCGCCCGCGGTGTGATCGCCGGCTTCGGCGCCTTGGGCTACGAACTGGCCCTGGAGGCAGCGGCGTCGGCTCTCGCCGAGGCGGAGGCGCCGCCACCCAGCCACCCGCAATGACCCGCCCGCGGCCGGTGGGGGCGACGGCGTGACACGGCCGGCGCACGCTCCGCCCGAGCTGAGCGCCTCGATGATCGTGCGCGCCTACACGCTCGGCATCTTCCCCATGGCGACCGCACGCAGCAGTCACACGGTTCACTGGGTGGCACCGGCCATGCGGGGCATCCTGCCGCTCGACCGGTTCCACGTGCCCAAGCGGTTGCGGCGGACGCTGCGCCAGCACCACTACGAGATCCGCTGCGATTCAGACTTCCAGGCCGTCATCGAGGCGTGTGCCCGGCCGCGTCCCGGCCATCCGGAAACGTGGATCAACCCGGCGATCAAGCGCGTTTTCTGTGAACTGCACGCGATCGGTTATGCGCACACGGTGGAGGTCTGGCAGGAAGGCCGCCTCGCCGGCGGTCTCTACGGGCTGGCGCTTGGAGGTGCCTTCTTCGGCGAGAGCATGTTCTCGGATGCGACGGACGCGAGCAAGATCGCGCTGGTGCACCTTGCTGCGCGGCTGCGGTGGGGCCGCTTCCGGCTCCTCGACGCCCAGTTCCTGACCGAACACCTGCAGCAGTTTGGCGCCATCGAGGTGCCGAGCGCCGATTATCTCATTCTTCTCGGCGAGGCCCTGCGCGCCGACGCCACTTTCTATGGCTCGTTGCCACCGGACGCGGAATCGGCGGCACTGTCGGACTTGCTCACGCAATCCAGCACCCAGAGGTCATAGATCGGGTGCTCGAGCGCGGACAGTCCCGGCGTTGACGCGAACATCCAGCCGGTGAACACACTTTTCACCGGCTTTCCCGGGCGAATCTCCCAAATCTCAAGAAATGCTGCCGACTCAGGCGTCTCCTCCGGCGGTCGCTTGTCGCACGCGCGGGCGACGATTTCGAGCGTGCCGAACTGCATTACCTGATGCAGCGGCGCGTTCAAGATCGATACCCGTGCGGTAATCTTGTCGAGCACGCGCAGCACGGCCACATCATGGGCATCTGCACGCGGGCTCGCCGCCGGGATCAGGACCAAGACGGCCGCAATCAGGCCAGCGCAGCCCCACGCTGCCCAGGAAGATCGGGATGGGCGAGTCCTGAAAGAAGGCACGGCTGAAGACTGCGCCGCCAGCGTCACATGTCCGGCGGCGCTGCCGCGCCGGGCCTGTTCGTCGCAAGAAAGATGATCTCGCCGACCTGATCCTCGAGCGAGCGGAAGTTGCGGGTTTCACGGATCTTCCCATTCGCGGGGATCAGCGTCGTCGAGCGGCCCGGTTCGAGCCGCACGTACTTCTCGCCGACGAGACCCTCGCTCGAAATCACCGCCACTGTGTCCTCCGGCAACTTGATCGTCTCTGCGATCGTCATCTTGATCGTTGCGTTGAAGGAAACTGGATCGAGGCTGCGCGCCGTCACCACGCCGACCTTGATGCCGCTGATGCGCACGTCGCTGCCGACCGGCAGGCCGCCCAGCTTCGCGAACGACGCCAGCACGGGGTAGCCTTTAACGGTCCGGAATTGGGCTGTCGTGTAGGCGAAGTAGACGAACAGGCCAGCGACGAGGAGCACCACCGCGCCCATCACGGTTTCAATGAGGTTGCGCCGCATCATCTCCCTTTCCGGTCGCCTCTGGGCGCTGAGCCCTGCCTTCGCCGATGATCAGATCGAGCAGTTCGCCGACGACGACCGAATCTTGCGTGTAACTGATCCGGCTGCCGTCGGTCAGGACCTCTTCGTCGCCGCCGGCCTCCAGAACGAGGGTCTTGCCGCCCAGCAGGCCGTCGGTGTGGATCGCCGCCGACGTGTCGGCCGGCAGTGGGATATCATCGTCGATCTGCAGCGTCACCCACGCCTGATACTTGTCGTCAAGGCGCATGCTTTCGATGGTGCCGATCTTGACGCCGCTCAGCGTGACGTCCGAGCCAACGGCGAGACCATCGACGCGATTAAACACAGCAACCAGCCGGTAGCGACCACCGAGGTTGACGTACTCGTCGATGAACTGATTGGCGTAAGCGATCGCGAGGAGGGCCATCAGGGCCGCAATCATCAGCATACCGACGAGAATCTGGCGTGCCTCTGAGGCCTTGACCCGCTCCTTTGACGGCGACTGCTGTACTGCAGCGGACATGCTCAGGCCTGCGCCTGCGACCGCTGCCAAGGTTCGGCGGTCCGCCCGACCGGCCTCAATCCGGCGTCCACGGCTCGTAATCTCCGGTCGCGCGCGCGCGTTGGCCGCGCTTCAGGTCGTGGCCACTCGGCAGATACGCGAGAGGGGTCCCCGACAGGTTCGGAAGGTGCGGCCTTTGCCAAGCCGGCGCTCGCGATGCCTGTTCGGTAAGCGGCTTCTCTGTCATGTGGTGCAGCCAAGCATGCCATTCGGGCGGAATTTTGCTCGCTTCCGGCGTTCCCTTGAACAAGACCCAGCGCTTCTCCCGACCGTAGCGCCGCATGCGCCGGCTCTGATAGTAGCGATTCCCGAATCCATCGCTGCCGACATAGCGGCCGCAGATCCAGGTGAAAATCCGGGTTCCCAAGGTCATCGCCGATCACTTTAAAGCTTGAGCACGCCAGAACGGCCAGCGATCGCCAGCCGCAATGCTTGCCGGCACTATGGCACCGCCTCCCCCCTTTCGTCCAGTGCAACGCCGCCGCAGCGGCCGTTCGCGCGATTCGTCAACCCGGGCGTTTGTTTGGGCGCCGGAATCGCCGCCTCTGTAACCCATACGCCACAACATCATGTAGGGCGATTCGCGCAGCGTACCCAAATCTTGCGCGGGGTTCGGAGTCAGGATATAGTGCCATGAAATGTGTCGAAGCCAAGGCGTAGGCATTGCCCCAACATATTGTCCATCGTGCCCGTGACGAATGACGCCAATGTACCCGGCCGCCGGTTGCACTCCGCAGCGCCGTCCCGTTGCCCCGTGGCTCGTCCGAAAAGCATCTCAATCGTAAAGGACTTCTGATCATGCGCATCGCTCGGCTGTTCACGGATCCTGCGGGCTCGCCCTACGACGGCATCCAGTTCCGGACCGGCACGAGCGAGATCCGCAATCCCGACGGCTCGATCGTCTTCCGCCAGGATCAGATCGAGGTGCCGGTGGCGTGGACGCAGGTCGCGTGCGACGTGCTGGCGCAGAAGTATTTCCGCAAAGCCGGCATTCCCGCGTGCCTGGTGGCGGTCCCGGAGGAGGGCGTGCCGACGTGGCTGTGGCGGCGCCAGGCCGATGAGGCGGCGCTTGCTGCCTTGCCGCCAGCCGAGCGCGTAAACGGGGAGACGAGCGCGCGCCAAGTGTTCGACCGCCTCGCCGGCACCTGGACCTACTGGGGATGGAAGGGGGGCTATTTCGACGACGAGAGCGACGCTCGCGCGTTCTTCGATGAGCTCCGGTTCATGCTGGCGAGCCAGATGGCGGCCCCCAATTCGCCGCAGTGGTTCAACACCGGCCTTTACTGGGCCTACGGCATCGACGGTCCGGCGCAAGGGCACTTCTTCTTCGACCCGGAAACGGGCCAGGTGCGGGAATCGACGTCGGCCTACGAGCGGCCGCAGCCGCACGCCTGCTTCATCCAAGGCATCGCCGACGATCTCGTGAACGAGGGCGGTATCATGGACCTCTGGGTTCGCGAGGCGCGCCTGTTCAAGTACGGCTCTGGCTCCGGGACCAACTTCTCACGCGTGCGTGGTGAAGGCGAGCGGTTGTCCGGCGGCGGCCGTTCTTCCGGGCTGATGAGCTTTCTCAAGATCGGCGACCGCGCCGCCGGTGCGATCAAGTCGGGCGGCACGACGCGGCGCGCCGCCAAGATGGTCGTCGTCGACATCGACCATCCCGATGTCGAGGCGTTCATCGGCTGGAAGGTGCGCGAGGAGCAAAAGGTCGCGGCCCTGGTGGCGGGCTCGCGCGCGGTGCGGCGCGCGCTCGATGCTGTCGTCGCTGCCTGCCATGCCGAGGACGCAGCGGCCGACGAGAAGCGGTTCGATCCTGGACACAATCCGGCGCTGAAAGTCGCGGTGCGCGCCGCCCGCACCGCCCACGTGCCGGAATCCTACATCGTGCGCGCGATCGAGCTCGCCCGCCAAGGCGAGACGCCGTTCACCTTCCCCGTTTACGACACCGACTGGGATTCGGATGCGTACATGACGGTGTCGGGGCAGAACGCAAACAACAGCGTCCGCGTCAGCAACGACTTCTTGCAACAGGTGGTGGACGATGGCGCTTGGCAGCTGACCGCTCGCACCGACGGCGCCGCGACGAAGCGCCTGCCGGCGCGGAGCCTGTGGGATCAGATCGCGGCAGCGGCGTGGAGCTGCGCCGACCCCGGCGTGCAGTTCGATACCACCATCAACGAGTGGCACACCTGCCCCGAAAGCGGTCGCATCAACGCGTCAAACCCGTGTTCGGAGTACATGTTCCTCGACGACACGGCCTGCAATCTCGCGTCGCTCAACCTCGTTGCCTTGCAAAGCGATGACGGCGGCCTGGACATCGCCTCCTTTCGCCACGCGGTTAGCCTGTGGACGATCGTTCTCGAAATCTCGGTGATGATGGCGCAATACCCGGCTCCCCGGATCGCGTTGCTTTCGCATCAGTTCCGTACCCTCGGCCTCGGCTTCGCGAATATCGGCGGCTTCCTGATGGCAAAGGGCGTCCCCTACGACTCCGAGATGGCACGCCAGCTGTGCGCTGCGATCAGCGCGCTGATGACGGCGACGGCATATGCCACCTCGGCGCGGATGGCGGCCGAGCTTGGCGCCTTTCCGCGCTTCACCGAGAATCGCGCCGCCATGCTGCGGGTGATGCGCAACCACCGCCGCGCTGCCTACGGCGCCACCGATGGCTACGAGGGCCTCTCGGTGCCTCCGGTCGCCTTCGATGCCTGCGCGATCGCTGATACCGATCTCGCCACGGCCGTCCGTGCCGCCTGGGACGAGGCGCTGCGACTTGGCGAGCGGCACGGCTACCGCAACGCCCAGACGACGGTGATCGCGCCGACCGGCACCATCGGCCTCGTCATGGACTGCGATACGACCGGCATCGAGCCGGACTTCGCGCTGGTGAAGTTCAAGAAGCTCGCCGGCGGCGGCTACTTCAAGATCATCAATCGGTTGGTGCCGCAAGCGTTGCGCCGGCTCGGCTATGACGAGGACGAGATCGAGGCGATCGTTCGCTACGCCGTCGGCCACGGCACGCTGCAAGGCGCGCCGGCGATCAATGCGGCGAGCCTGCAGGCGCGCGGCTTCACGGCCGAAGCGCTGGAACGGGTCGAGGCCGCGCTTGGCGAGGCGTTTGACATCCGGTTTGTCTTCAACCGCTGGACGCTAGGCGAAACGTTCTGCCGCGAGACCCTGGGGCTGACCGCCGAGCAGCTGGACGACGCTTCGTCGTGCCTGTTGAGCGCACTTGGCTATTCCCGGGACGAGATCGAAGCGGCGAACCTCTATGTCTGCGGCGCAATGACTGTCGAGGGTGCGCCGGCGCTGCGGCCAGAGCACTTGGCCGTCTTTGACTGCGCGTCCCAGTGCGGCCGCCTCGGCCGCCGCCACCTCTCGGTCGAAAGCCACATCCGCATGATGGCCGCGGCGCAGCCCTTCATCTCCGGCGCCATCTCCAAGACCATCAACATGCCGGCTGCGGCATCGATCGCGGATTGCCGGAACGCCTATATGCTGAGCTGGCAACTCGGGCTGAAGGCGACCGCGCTCTATCGCGACGGCTCCAAGCTGTCGCAGCCGCTCTCGAGCGCCCTGTTCGATGAAACGGACGCCGAGCCCGAGGCCGAGGCCAGTGCCGAAGCGCTGATCGCGCTGCCGGCAGCCGTGCGGGCCGAAACGGTGGCCGAGCGCATCGTCGAACGGGTGGTGACGCGAATGGAGCGCCAGCGCCTGCCCAACCGGCGCAAGGGGTACACCCAGAAGGCCAAGGTCGGCGGTCATAAGGTCTATCTGCGCACGGGCGAGTATGAGGACGGCCGGCTCGGCGAAATCTTCCTCGACATGCACAAGGAAGGCGCTGCCTTCCGCAGCTTGATGAACAACTTCGCCATCGCGATCTCGATCGGCCTGCAGTACGGCGTGCCGCTGGAGGAGTACGTCGAGGCGTTCACCTTCACCCGCTTCGAGCCGGCCGGCATCGTCGATGGCAACGATTCGATCCGGATGGCGACGTCGATTCTCGACTATCTGTTCCGCGAACTCGCGATCTCCTACCTCGGCCGCTACGACTTGGCGCACGTCGAACCGCATGACACCGAGCCCGATACGGTCGGCCGCGGCGCCGCCGAAGGCGGGGGTCGTGACGCAGAGGCCGATCCGATTCCGGCGGTCACTCGCCTTGCCAGCCGCGGCTACGTGCGCAGCCGCTTTCGCGTCTACACCGGCGCGAAGGCGCCGGCGGCCGCGGCGGAGAACGTGCTGGAAAACATGGCAGACGCGACCGGCCGCCTCACGCATGACGTTGTCGGCGCCTTTCAGGCCGATTTCGCTGCGATCGCGACCAGCGGGGTGCACGCAGCCGCCGCAGTGCTCGCCGGTGCGCCGGACCATGCAGCGACCGTCGCCCGCCTGCAGGGCTACGAAGGTGACGCCTGCGGCGAGTGCGGCAACTTCACCCTTGTGCGCAACGGCACTTGCCTGAAATGTACGACTTGCGGGTCAACAACGGGATGCTCCTGAGCTCCCGGAGAAACGAACAAAAGTTGCGATGAGCGTAGACTGGCGGCACGTTCCGGCGCGCTTCGAGGCTTTCCTGGCTTGGCTGCAGCCCACGCCCGAGGAGCGGCGGCGGGCCCTTGGCGGGGTGAAAGCGATTGCCGACGTCGTGCGTTGCTGCTTGCAGGCGCATGGCGACCGGATGAAGGAGTCCATGGCCGATCCGCTGGTCGTCGGCGGTTTCGGCAAGGGGACCGCCATCCGCGATGGCGACGCGGTCGACGCTTTGCTGATTCTACCGCCTCACAGCCGCGAATCGGGGCGCGATTCGGGGCGCGATTCGGGGCGTGACACGGCAGCTGGCGGCCGCGCCACCAACATCCCGGCCGGCCTCGCTCTGGCGCGCGCGCTTGCGTCGCAATTCGCCGCTGGCGCCGAATGTGCCAACAGCCGGATGCAAACGAAACTGGTGCCGGCGTTCGCCTGCCGCGCGGGCGGCTATTTGGTTGCCGACCGGAATCGCACCCTGGGCGGTGGGCCGTGGCGCCTCATGCAGCCGCGCCTTGAGGTGCGTCACCTCGAGCACGCGGATGCGATCAGTGGCGGCAAGGCGCGGCATCTGATCCAGATGGCGAAGGCTTGGCGGCGGACGTCGGGCGCGCCGATCGCGCCGTTTGCCATCGAGCTCCTCGTCTGCGAGTTTTTGAGTGCGTGGCTATACCGCCGCCGCGGCTTTCTCTTCTACGACTGGTTGGTGCGTGACTTCTTCTTCTGGCTCACGGCACAGACCGGCGTCGAGCTGCCGATCCCGGGCGGCGGCGAAACCCTCAACACCGGCACCGGCTGGCGGCGGCATGCGGAGCGGGCCTATCGCCTGGCAGCGCTTGCCGCCGATCTGGAGCGCGACAACCGGAGCAGCGAGTCGCTGCTATGCTGGTCGCTTGTGTTCGGCGGTGAGTTCCTTCTGGCCCGGCAGCAGCAGATGCAAGGCCTGCCGGCGGTCGTGTGCAGCGGCGGAGCGCGCTGATCAGCCGGTCATCAGGCGCACGGAAACGTTGACGATGATTGACGTCAGCCGCCGCGGCTCAAAATCTCCGGCGTCTCGGCTCATCGCGTTGGCAGCGCCGCATGCGGTCGCGAGCCGTAGCGCTTCCGCCGGCGAAACTCTTTCGGCCAGGCCGGCCATCAGGCCGGCGAGGAAACAATCGCCGCTGGCGACGGCGCTGACGACCCGCACCCCCGGCGGCCGTGCATGCCAATCGCCCTGGCCGGTCGCAACCACCGCGCCATCGGCTGCAAGTGTGATCGCGACCCGCTCCGGACCGCGGCGGCGGATCTCGCGCGCTGCCCGAATCGCATCATGGACCGACTGCACCCGCCAGCCCAACAGCGTCGCCGCTTCGTCGGCGTTGATCTTGATCCCGTAGGGCGCAGCGGCGACCGCGTCGATGAGCGCGGCGCCACTGGTATCGACCCAGACCGGCCGCCTGCCGTTCATCGATGCAGCACGAATCAGCGCCTTCAGCCCGTTTTCCGGGTAGCCGGGCGGCAGGCTGCCGGAGATGCAGGCACCGCCGGCGCTACGGGCCAGGCGGCCGACATCTTGGACCAACCGGCTCCAGTCGTCCGCTGCGGCCGGCGGTCCTGGCTCGTTGAGCACCGTCGTCGCACCGCGCTCGCCGACAACGATGACGCACGTGCGCGTTTCACCGCTCGCCCAGGTCCACGCCGCCTCCAAGCCTTCCGCGTTCGCGACCTCGGCAGCCAGCTTGCCGGTATGACCGGCGAGGAGACCGGAGCAAACAGGCTGCTGACCCAGCCGCTTGAGTGCCCGGGCGACGTTGACCCCCTTGCCGCCGCAGGCGATGCTGCCGGACTGGGCGCGCCAAACGCCGCCGGCGAGGAAACCGGGCACGACCATCGTACGATCGATCGACGTGTTGGGCGTGATGCACAGAAAGCGCATGGCCAGCCTTGAAGCATCGGCGGGAAAAAAGCACGGCACCGCCCCGGTCGAACGGTGCAACAACATTGCCACGCCGTTCGCCGTGCGGCATTGAGGGTCCTTCTAACAGTAATCGGACCGAAGGGCGATGCCGACGAGCTTCCCCGTCCTCTGTGGCTCGATCGCCGGCCGCCCCGGCCGCTTCGGCGTCGCCATGCATACGGCCCTGTTCCGGGCGTTGGGCCTCGCCTACACATACGTCGCCTTCGGAACAGAGGACACCGCGGGCGCGCTCGCGGCGATGCGCGCGCTCGGCATCCGCGGCCTCGGCGTCACCACGCCGCACAAGGTGCGGATCATGAGCCTCCTGGACGCGATCGAGCCAACCGCGCGCGCGATCGGTGCCGTCAATACGGTCATCAACGATGACGGCCGGCTGACCGGCCACAACGTCGACTGGATCGGCGCCCGTGACGCACTTGGCGAAGGCCTCCGCATCGAGGGCTGCCGTGCCGCCGTCGTCGGGGCCGGCGGCGGTGCGCGCGCCATCGTCTTCGCGCTCATCCGCGCCGGTGCGGCGGTGGCGCTCTACAATCGCAGCGCCGACAACGGCCAAGCGTTGGCGGAAAGCCTGGGCGCCCGCTACGCCGGCCCGCCGGCTGCGCTCGATGATGCACCCGCCTACGATCTCCTCGTGCACGCGACGCCGGTCGGCTTCCAGGATCCGGGCACGATGCTGATCCCGCCTTCGGCCTTGCGCCCCGGCACGGTCGTCTTCGACGCCGTTGCCCAGCCGCCGCAAACCCGGCTGCTGCGCGCGGCAGAAGCGGCCGGTTGCCGGACGATCGCAGGCGTGCGCATGCAGCTGCATCAGGCGGGCTGCCAGTTTGAGCTTTATACCGGCCGCAAGCCTGACCTGGTGATCATGGAGCAAGCGCTCGCCAAGGCGATCGCGGCACAGGCAGGCGCAGCTTAAGTCCCTACGTGTCGGTATTTATTCGCAACACTGGAACGCTCACGGAGAGAGGATACGCCGCCATGGCCGGACGGATCGATCAACGCTTGAAGGACCTGGGTATCGAGCTGCCAAAGGCAGCGGCCCCTGCCGGCAGTTATGTGCCGTTCGTCATAGCCGGTTCGCTCGTCGTGGTTTCGGGCCAGTTGCCGCTGTGGAACGGCGAGATGCGCTACCGCGGCCCGATCGGCGCCAGCCTCACGGTCGAGGACGGCTACGCTGCCGCCAAGCTGTGCGCGCTCAACCTGATTGCGCAAGTCCGCGAAGCGTGCGCAGGCGATCTCGATCGCGTCGCCCGCGTCGTCCGTTTGGGCGGGTTCGTTGCCTCAGCCGCCGGTTTCACGCAGCAGCCGGCCGTCCTCAACGGCGCCTCGGAGCTGATGGTCGAGGTGTTCGGCGAGGCAGGCCGGCATGCCCGCGCCGCTGTCGGCGCCCCGATTCTGCCCTTGGACGCTGCCGTCGAAGTCGAGGGCTTGTTCGCGCTCGCCTGATCCCGCCGCTGGCAGCCGCCGCTGCGCGTTCTAACATGAGAGGCGGGACGCAACCGCAAGCGGATGATGCGAGCCATGCCAGACGGCGCCGAACCGTTCACGCTAACCGTCGCAAGCGGGATCGATCAGATCGCGGCCACGGAGTGGGATGCCTGTGCCGGCAATGCCAATCCGTTCGTCGCGCATGCGTTCTTCTCGGCTTTGGAGAGCTCTGCGTCTGCTGTCGCGGCGACCGGCTGGCAGGCGCAGCATCTGGCACTCAACGGCGCCGACGGGCGGCTCGCCGCCTGCGCGCCGGTCTACCTCAAGAGCCATTCGTACGGGGAGTACGTCTTCGACTGGAGCTGGGCGGACGCGTATGAGCGCGCCGGCGGCCGCTATTATCCCAAGCTGCAGGTCGCGGTTCCGTTCTCGCCCGTGACCGGCCCGCGGCTGTTGGCTCCGCCCGACGCTCCTGCAGGAGCCACAGAGGCGCTCGCCACGGGCCTCGTTCAGCTCGCTGAAGCGACCGGCGTTTCGTCGCTGCACGTCACATTCGCGAGCGAGGCCGAGTGCCGGCTCCTTTCCCGCCACGGCTTCCTGCTCCGCACGGGGATCCAGTACCACTGGCACAACCGCGGCTACACAAACTTCGAGGACTTCTTAAGCGATCTGTCGTCGCGCAAGCGCAAGGCCATCCGCAAGGAGCGCGCTGCTGCCGCCGGCCACGATGTCGTTATCCGTGATCTCGCCGGCAGCGCGATCGAGGAGCGGCACTGGGATGCCTTCTACGGCTTCTATCGCGACACGGTGGCGCGGAAGAGCGCGCACGCATACTTGAGCCGCGCCTTCTTCTCCGCGCTCGGCCGCGGACTCGGGCGTCGCGTGCTCTTGGTCATGGCAGAAACACCTGAGGGCCTGCCGGTCGCGGGTGCCCTGCACCTGGTCGGCGACGACACCCTCTACGGCCGCTACTGGGGAGCCATCGGCGCTTACGACCGGCTTCATTTCGAGATGTGTTACTATCGCGCAATCGACTTCGCGATCCAAAACGGGCTCGCGCGGATCGAGGCCGGCGCCCAGGGCGAGCACAAGATCCAGCGCGGCTATCTGCCTCAGCCGACGTGGAGTGCGCATTGGATCGCCGATCACCGCCTGCGCACCGCGGTCGATCGCTTCTTAGCGCGGGAACGCTCAGCGGTGGACGAAGCGATTGAGCGCCTTGCGACGCTATCGCCGTTCCGCAACGAGCCGCAGGCCTAGCGCCTTTCCCACGCCGCTAGCACGTCGGCCAGTTATTGCAAATGAGGGTGCCTCGGGGCATCCTTTTCGCACCGCGCGGGGGCAAGTCCTCAGCGTAAGGTTGCCAGCAGGCTACAGGGAGAGCTTGTGCACCATGAAATACCGCGTGTTAATCGAGCAGGACGAAGACGGCGTGTTTGTTGCCCAAGTGCCGGCGTTGCCTGGCTGCATCTCGCAAGGGGTGACGCGTGAAGCGGCCCTGGCCAATGTTTGTGAGGCGATCGCGGGCTATGTCGAAAGCCTGCGCGCGCACGGCGAGCCGATCCCACCCGCGATCTCGGAGGAGGTCGTCGAGGTCGCCGTGTGAGCGCGCTTCCAGTCTTATCCGGTCGCCAACTTGTTAAGGCGCTCGGTCGGCTTGGCTATGCCGTTGACCGGCAACGTGGCAGCCACATCATTCTGCGGCAAGGCAGGGCACCATTTCGCCGACTTGTCGTGCCCGATCACGCCGAGATCGCAAAAGGCACGCTGCGGGCCGTTTTGAGAGAGGCCGGCATTACGGTGGATGAACTGCGCCGTATTCTTTAGCGAACGCTCGAGCTCGCTTACTCCTTTTCCCACGCCGCCAGCACGTCGGCGAGCGAAGCATCGCGCACGGCTGTGCGTGCTTGCGGCGCTTGCTCGTCGATCAGCACCGGAAACAGCACCTCCTTGAAGCGACCGCGCCGCTGCAACAGGCCGCGGGCGCGGTGGTGCGGATGGTCTTCCAGCTCGTCGTATTCGAGGATCGCCTGGAAGCAGCATTCCGCCGGGTCGAGCAACGCTTCCCAGTAGGCGCGTGGTTGACTGGCGAACAGCGCCTGCACTTCCCCGATCAGCGCCGTCTGCGGCATTGGCTCGAACCGGCGTTCAATCCAGTCCGGCCGCCCAACGGTCGTACAGAAGTTGGCCCAGAACTTCGGCTCCAACGGGCTCAAGGAGACAAAGCCGCCATCGGCGGTGCGATAGACCTGATAGCCCGCGGCACCGCCGTTGATCAGCCCGCCGGCACGCTTTGCTGGCAGCGCCATCCCCAGCTCCTGCCACGCCAACAGCGATTCCATCAGGCTGACATCGAGGTGACAGCCGGGGCTGCCGTGATCGCGCCCCACCAGCGCGCCGAGAACGGCAATCACCGCCTGCAGGGCGCCTGCATAGTCGGCCATCGGTGGGAACGGGATCACCGGCGTCTCGGCCGTGCCGCAAATGCTGAGACCGCCCGTCATCGCCTCGTAGTTGAGGTCGTGGCCGGAGGCGAGCCGCGCCGGCCCGGTCTGGCCGAAGCCGGAAAGGGCGCAGTGGATCAGGCCGGGGTTGATCTCCTTCAGCCGCGCCGGTCCGAAGCCCAAGCGGTCCATCGCGCCGGGGCGGTAGGATTCCAACAGGATATCCGCCAGCCGCACGAGGTGCACAAACTCCGCTCGCCCCTCAGCCGACTTGAGGTCGATCGTGACGACGGTCTTGCCGGCATTGACGATGCCGTAGAACGGCGATTCGCCAGGCTTGCCCTCGGCATCGAGGTTGCGCACCGGATCGCCGCCCGGCGGCTCGACCTTGACGACCTCCGCGCCCATATCCGCCAGCATCCGTGCGGCATAGGGGCCCGGCAGGTACTGGCTCATGTCGAGAACGCGCAAGCCCTTAAGAAAACCCGCCACAATCGCCTCCTCTCATTGTCGCGTCCGGCGCGACGAGAGGAAGCGTTAAACGTGGCGGTTTACGGCGTCAAGCCGCAGGGTCGGGCGTCGTCAGCGGGCCGGCTCCAGTTGCTTCGGCTTTCCCTTGCGGCCTGGTGGAGGCAGCTGGGGGATGATCTCCGGGTACTCGAACGCCGGCTTGCCGTCGACGAGCGTGACGCGGACGACGCCGCCTTTGGCCAGGCGCCCGAACAGGAGTTCCTCGGCGAGCGCCTTCTTGATGTGCTCCTGGATGATCCGGCCCAGCGGACGGGCGCCGAAGCGCAGGTCGTAGCCCCGCTCGGCCAACCACTTGCGCGCCTCGTCGGAGAGCTCGATGGTCACCTGGCGATCGGACAGCTGGGCTTCGAGCAGCATCACGAACTTGTCGACGACGCGCAGAACGACGTCCTGGGTCAGCGCCGCGAACGGGATCACGGAGTCCAGGCGGTTGCGGAACTCCGGCGTAAACATGCGCTCGATCGCCTCCTGATCGTCACCGGTCCGCTCCGAGCGCTCGAAGCCGATCGCGGGCTTGGCGAGCTCGGACGCACCAGCGTTGGTCGTCATGATCAGGATGACGTTGCGGAAGTCGACGCTCTTGCCGTTGTGGTCGGTGAGCTTGCCGTGATCCATCACCTGCAGAAGGATGTTGAACAGGTCCGGGTGCGCCTTCTCGATCTCATCGAGCAGGAGAACCGCGTGCGGCTGCTTGTCGATTGCGTCGGTGAGCAGTCCGCCCTGGTCGAAGCCGACATAGCCCGGTGGCGCCCCGATCAGGCGCGAGACGCTGTGCCGTTCCATGTATTCCGACATGTCGAAGCGGACCAACTCGATCCCCAGCACGTGTGCGAGCTGGCGGGCGACTTCGGTCTTGCCGACGCCGGTCGGTCCTGAGAACAGGTAGCAGCCGATCGGCTTTTCCGGCTCGCGTAGACCGGCGCGAGCGAGCTTGATCGCGCTTGCCAGCGCTTCGATCGCGTTGTCCTGGCCGAACACCACCGTCTTCAGGTCACGGTCGAGGGTCTGCAGGGCCTTGCGGTCGTCGGTCGAAACGCTTTTCGGCGGGATGCGGGCGATCTTCGCCACGACCTCTTCGACATCGCGTACGGTGACCGTCGTCCGCCGCTTGTGCGGCGGGTGCAGCATGCGCGCCGCGCCCACCTCGTCGATGACGTCGATAGCCTTGTCCGGCAGCTTGCGGTCATTGATGTAGCGAGCCGACAGCTCGACCGCCGCGCGCAACGCCTCGGCCGTATACTTGACGCCGTGATGGCCCTCAAAACAGCCCTTCAAACCCTGCAGGATCTTGATCGAGTCATCGATCGACGGCTCGTAGATGTCGATCTTCTGGAACCTTCGGACCAGCGCGCGGTCCTTCTCGAAGTGGTTGCGGTATTCCTTGTAGGTCGTCGAGCCGATACAGCGCAGCGTTCCCGATGCCAGCGAGGGCTTCAGGATGTTGGAAGCGTCCATCGATCCGCCGCTGGTCGCACCAGCACCGACGACGGTATGGATCTCATCGATGAACAGGACCGCGCCGGGGATCGCTTCCAGTTCCGACATGACGTTCTTCAAGCGTTCCTCGAAGTCGCCACGGTAGCGTGTGCCGGCCAGGAGCGTGCCCATGTCGAGAGCATAGATCGTCGCATTTTTCAGCACGTCCGGGACTTCGCCGCGGACGATGCGCCATGCCAACCCCTCGGCCAGTGCCGTCTTGCCGACGCCCGGGTCGCCGACGAACAACGGATTGTTCTTGTTGCGCCGGCACAGGATCTGGATCGTCCGCTCGATTTCGAGCTCTCGGCCGATCAGCGGGTCGATGCGTCCGTCCTTGGCCTTGCGATTGAGGTCAACGCAGTAGGTTTCCAAGGCCTCGTGTCCCTTACGCACCACCTTCTCCGCGCCCGCCTCTTCATCGGCGCCCTGGACAGGCCGCTTGCGCGACTCCCCGGCAACCTTGGCGATCCCGTGCGCGATGAAGTTGACCGCATCGAGTCGGGTCATCTCCTGTGCTTGCAGGAAGTATACCGCGTGCGACTCTCTCTCAGAGAAAAGGGCGACCAGGACGTTGGCGCCCGTCACTTCGTCGCGGCCCGAGGACTGGACGTGGATCACCGAGCGCTGGACGACACGCTGGAAACCGGCGGTCGGCTTCGGGTCGGCGGCAAGCGCGGTCTTGAGGCTGCGCAGTTCGACATCGACGAAATGCAGCAGATCGCGGCCGAGCTGGGCAATGTCGACGCCGCACGCCTTGAGAACGGGAACCGCTTCCGGGTCCTCGGTCAAGGCGAGCAGCAGGTGCTCAAGTGTGGCGTACTCGTGGCGCCGCTCGGTTGCGAGCGCGAGCGCACGGTGCAGGGTCTGCTCGAGGTTCTTTGACAGCACGGCCTCACCTATTCGCTTTCACCGCCATCTTTTTCGATCGTGCATTGCAGCGGATGCTGGCGCTGGCGCGCCAGATCCATCACCTGGTTCACCTTGGTCTCTGCGACTTCGTAAGTGAACACCCCGCACACGCCGACGCCACGGTGATGGACGTGCAGCATGATGCGGACGGCTTCCTCGTGGTTCTTGGCAAAAAACCGCTCTAACACATGAACGACGAACTCCATTGGCGTGTAATCGTCGTTGAGCATCAACACCCTGTACATCGCGGGCCGCTTGGTCCGCGCGCGCGGCCGGGTGACGACGCTGGTTGTGGGTGTCCCATCCGAGCTTCGTTTTTCCGGTCGGCTCATCGCCTCTTCGTTCCTCTTGACCAGTGCTTAGCAAGATCAGGACCAGCGTCCTCTGATCCCTCGTCCGCAACTATACCCGATAATCCATCGGGGAAAAACCATGTCCGCTGCGCCCGCCCCGGCGCTAACGCTGCTCCCAATTGGGACCCAACAGGCCGGGTTCAGGCAAGGCCCGTTTCGACCAGCTTCACCCAATAGCTGGCTCCTACGGGCAAAATATCGTCATTGAAGTCGTAGTGCGGGCTATGCAGGGACGGATCCTCTCTTCCCCGTCCGCTGCCGATCCAGATGTAGCAGCCGGGCGCCGCCTGCAGCATGAAGGCGAAGTCTTCTGATCCGGTGGTCGGCGGCGGATTGCGGATGACGCGCGCCGCGCCGACGATGAGTTCGGCCGCTGCGGCCGCCAGTTCGGTTTCGGCGGCGGCGTTCACCGTTGCCGGATAATGCCTGAGATAGTGCACGTCGGCGCGACAGCCATGGGCGGCTGCTGTTCCTTCGGCAATTCGTGTCAGGGCGGATTCGATCCGCTCTCGCACCGCCGGCTGGAAGGTGCGGATCGTCCCCTTCAGCACCGCACGCGCCGGAAGGACGTTCCAGGTGTCGCCGGCATGGATCTGCGTGACCGAAACCACCGCCGCCTCCAGTGGATCAACGGCGCGGCTCACGATCGTCTGCAGGGCGGAGACGAGGGCAGCCGCCGCCACGATCGCGTCAAAACCGAAGTGCGGCATTGCCCCGTGGCAGCCGGTACCGCTGACCGTGATTTCGAAGGTGTCGCACGCCGCCATCATCGGCCCGGCCCGCACCGCGAAATGGCCGGCTGGCATCGCCGGCCAGTTGTGCATGCCGAAAACCTGGCGGACGGGAAAGCGCTCGAACAACCCCTGTTCGATCATCACCCGGGCACCGCCCTCGTTTTCCTCCGCCGGCTGAAAGATGAAATGGACAGTGCCCGCAAAGCGGCGCGTCTGCGCAAGGTGGCGTGCGGCGCCCAGCAGCATCGCGGTATGGCCGTCGTGGCCGCAGGCGTGCATGCGGCCAGCGTGCTTCGAGGCGTAGGGGAGCCCGGTCTCTTCCGCAATCGGCAAGCCGTCGAGATCCGCGCGCAGGCCGATCGCGGGGCCGTCGCCATTGCGGAGCGTGCCGACAACGCCGGTCCCGGCCAGACCTTCATGCACCTCGATGCCGAACTCTCGCAACCGGGCTGCGACGAAGGCTGCCGTCTCACGTTCCTGAAAGGCGGTTTCGGCGTGGGCATGCAAGTAGCGCCGCCAGTCCGTCATGTCGGGCTTCAGTGCCGCAATCCCGTCTTCCACCGGCATCGCTGCATCCCTTTCCGAGACCGTTCCCAGCTGTTACATAATGTGGCGAAACCGCTGTGCCAGGGCCGTTAATCCCTGGGTGCGCACAGCTCGTCTGTCCGTCACGACTGCACCGATGGATCTGCCCGCCGCCCCGCCGCTGACGTGTCCGCCGCGGCCCATCTCACCCAACCCCGTCGTCGCCTGGGCGCTGACCGAGGGCTGGGAGATCGCCACACCCGAAGCATTGACGGCGGGGCTGGGGAACTGCCTTATCGCGGCCGGCATTCGTCTTTTCCGCCTGCGCGTTCTCATTCGCACCTTGCATCCGCAGTACCTGGGCGCGAGCTACCTGTGGCAGCGCGGCAGTGATGCAGTGGAGACGCTCTTGCCGCAGCATTCGATCGTGCAGGAGGAACGCTTCATCAAGAGCCCGTACGCGGCGCTGTTCGAAGGCGCGGGCGCCATCCGTCGTCGCTTGGAAGGACCGGCCGCCGCCCTCGACTACCCGGTGTTGCTCGATCTCAAGGAGCAGGGCGGGACCGATTACGTCGCCATGCCGCTACGCTTCAGCGACGGCCGGATCAGCGCCTTGACCGTCGCGTCCGTCCAGCCGGGCGGCTTCGGCTCGGCCGAGCTTGAGCGCCTGGACGAAGCCCTGCCCATACTCGCCCATCTCTATGAGCTGCACACGTTGCGCCTCTCGGCGACGGCGATTCTCGACACCTATCTCGGTCCGCAGACCGGGGAGCAGGTGCTGAAGGGCCTCATCCGCCGCGGCGACGGCGAGGAGATCCACGCCGTCATCTGGTTCTGCGACCTGCGCGGATCGACGGTGTTGGCGGAGACCTTGCCGCGCCGTGACTACCTCGCGATCCTGAACGCGTTCTTCGATGCCATGGCCGGCGCCATCATCGAGCATCAGGGCGAGGTCTTGAGCTTCATCGGTGACGGCGCGCTTGCGATTTTCCCCGTCGCCGGCGCGCGTGGCCCCTGCGAGGACTGCCCGCAGCATCAAGCGGTCGCCGCGCGCGCGCTCGAAGCCGCCCTCGACGCAATCGGCCGCATCGATGCGCTGAACATGGAGCGGGCTGCGGCTGGTCTGCCATCGCTTGGCTTCGGCATCGCGCTGCATCTGGGCGACGTGATGTACGGCAACATCGGGACGTCGAAGCGGCTTGCCTTTACCGTCATCGGCTCGGCAACCAACGAAGCCGCGCGGATTGAGGGGCTGTGCCGAACGTTGGGGCGGCCGCTTCTGTTCTCGGCCGCGTTCGCCGGCCTGGTCCGCACCGGCGCCGCCGGCGATCGACTCATCTCGGTGGGCCGGCACGCGCTGCGCGGGATCAGCCAACCGATGGAGATCTTCACCCTCGCTTGAAGTTGATCGCCCGCCGAGCGGCACGCGCTTAGAGCGGCCAGACGGCGATCCCGAACAGCCACGGATGTGCGACGATTAAGAGGGCATAAAGGGCGACTCCGAGGCCGATCCGCCACCAGCCGATCTCACTTGCGCTCAGCCGCGCGCGGCCGTCGATGAGAGCCGCAAGCGGCACGAACGAGGTTGCCGCCGCGAAGCGCTGCCAGTGGTGGCCGAGCAGCACGTGCTTGCGCGCATCGATGTGCAGCGCTCCCAGCAGAGCCAGCACGGTATTGCCGCCGAACAGAAGGAGCGACGCCGCATCGCCGTTCGCGAGCAGGTGCACCACGCCCCAGAGCGCGAAGCCCCACAACACCGGATGTCGGGTCACCTTCTGAATGCCGACCGGCGCACGCTGGGCGAGCGCCTGCGGGTCGAGCGAGACCGCGGCCGGGCTCGGTGTCGTCAAACCGCAAATGACAAGGATGCACGCGAACGGCATGACGGAAAGAGCCAGGTGCTTGAGCGCGGTCGGCGGCACCCAAAGCTCCAGATAAGGGGCATCCGCGTATGCCTCGACCATCCAGACGAAGGTTGCAAGCGCGATCGAGGAGTAGAGGCCGAGGAAGGCCATCTCACCCACCCACGCGACCAACGTATGGCGGACGCGCCGGCTTGAGAGCAGGAAATGACTGCCGACGAAAGCGGTCACGCTGAGGCCGAGCCCAACCAGCGAACCGGTCATGCCGTGATCTCCTTTTCCAACGCCTGGTCCCCCCGCCTCTGACGTCCATGCATACAATGCACGCGAGCTATGCGTTCGCAATCTTGTTTGCCGGCGCCGCCAGCGCTATGGTCGCGCCCTGGGAGCTTCATGACCATCTCGCACGATCGCGGCGGGCAAGAAAGGCATATCGGTTTCAACCGAGGCCGGACACACGAACAAGAGGCCTCACCCGTCACAGCGGCCGCCGGATGAATCGCTTCGCAAGCGGCTCTGGCAGCGCTGGTCTTGCCAACGTGCCGTCCGGCCGGCATAGCCGGGAGACGTTCGAGCATCCCTTTTTTTCGCTGAGCCGCCGCTGAGCCGGCCGGCCCGGTGGCGTGCCATTAAGTGCAGAGGCGGGTCAGCGGCCCGAACCTGTTGCGAACCGGAGGAGAGGAGAACGATGAGCCAACCAGCCGATCTGACCCGTCCACCTGATCTGACGCACGAGCGCCGGACGGGGCCGTTTCGCACCCAGCGACCGCTCTATCTCGACCTGCTGCCCCCCTGCAACAATGCCTGTCCCGCCGGCGAAAACATCCAGGCCTGGCTGGCACACGCCCAAGGTGGTCGCTTCCGCGAGGCGTGGGAGACCATCGTCCAGGATAATCCGATGCCGGCCGTGCACGGGCGCGTCTGCTATCACCCGTGCGAGGACAACTGCAATCGCAAGAACCTGGACGGCACGGTCAGCATCCATGCTGTCGAACGCTTCCTTGGTGACATGGCGCTGGCCGAGAATTGGGTGCCCACCGTCAGTGCGCCACCGAGCGGAAAGCGGGTCCTCATCATCGGCGCCGGCCCGAGCGGGCTTTCCTGCGCCCACCATCTGCGGCTGATGGGACATGAGGTTGAGATCCACGAGGCCGGCCCACTCGCCGGCGGCATGATGCACTTCGGCATCCCCGCCTACCGCCTGCCGCGCGACGTCCTGGACGGCGAGATCAAGCGGATCGAGGCGATGGGGGTCAAGATCGTCCTCAATCATAAGGTCGAGGACGTCGTGGCTCTGCAGAAGGAGGGCCGCTTCGACGCCATCTTCGTTGCGGTCGGTGCGCATCTCGGCAAGCGGACCGAGATCCCATCGCGCGACGCTGGCAAGGTCCTGGACGCGGTCAGCTTCCTGCGTGACGTCGAAACCGGCAATGCGCCGAAGCTCGGCCGCCGGGTTGCCATCTACGGCGGCGGCAACACCGCCATGGATGCCGCGCGCGTCGCCCTGCGCCTGGGCCACGAGCCGATGATCATCTATCGGCGCGACCGCGAACACATGCCGGCGCACGACTTCGAGGCCGATGAGGTGCTCGAAGAGGGAATCAAGATTCACTGGCTGCGGACCATCAAGTCGATTGATGAAACCACCTTCACGGTCGAAGTGATGGAGGTCGACGACAAAGGCCGGCCGCAGCCGACAGGTCAGTTCGAGACCGTCGAAGCCAACGACCTGATCCTGGCGCTTGGCCAGGACACGGATACCTCTTTCCTGCGTCAGATCCCGGGCATCACGTTCAAGAGTGACGGCGTCGTCGATGTTGCTCCCAACATGATGACGGGCTACCCGGGCCTGTTCGCCGGCGGCGACATGGTGCCCTCGGAACGGACAGTGACGATCGCTGTCGGCCACGGCAAGAAGGCGGCGCGCAACATCGACGCCTACCTGCGCGGCGATAGCTACGCCAAACCGCCAAAAAAGGACATCGCATCCTTCGAGAAGCTGCACCTGTGGTTCTATACCGACGCCGGTCAGCGGCCCCAGGGGCATATCGAGATTGGCAAGCGGCAGTCCTCCTTCGAGGAGGTCGTGAAGGGCTTGACGCAGAAGGAGGCGACCTTCGAGGCCAAGCGCTGCCTGTCGTGCGGCAACTGCTTCGAGTGCGACGGCTGCTACGGCGCTTGCCCCGAGGATGCGATCATCAAGCTCGGGCCGGGCAACCGGTACCGCTACGACTATGACCGGTGCACCGGCTGTGCGGTCTGCTTCGAGCAGTGCCCCTGCCACGCCATTGCCATGACCCCGGAACCGGGCGGCCAGAGTTGAGTGTGGCGGACAGCGCCTGACCGGACCAAGGGCCTGGCCGGACCAAGGGAACGACACGAACAGACCAAGAGAACGCCGGTCGCGGGCAAGCGGCCTTCGCGCGCCGGCGGTAGTGGAGGAAGTTGATGGGCGAAGCTCAGGTGGTAACAATCGACGGCAACGAGGCGGCTGCGTACGTCGCCTATCGCGTCAACGAGGTCTGCGCCATTTATCCGATCACCCCCTCGTCCACCATGGCCGAGCTGGCGGATCAATGGGCGAGCGAAGGCAAGAAGAACATCTGGGGCACGATCCCGGAAGTCGTCGAAATGCAGAGCGAGGCCGGTGCCGCCGGCACCGTTCACGGCTCGCTGCAGGGTGGTGCGCTCACAACCACCTTCACCGCGTCGCAGGGGCTCATGCTCATGATCCCCAACATGTTCAAGATCGCAGGCGAACTGACGCCGTGCGTCATCCATGTTGCCGCGCGCTCGCTGGCGACCCAGGGCCTCTCCATCTTCGGCGATCACCAGGACGTGATGGCGGTGCTGCCCACCGGCTTCGCGCAGCTCGCCTCAAGCTCGGTGCAGGAAGCGCACGACATGGCGCTGATCGCCCAGACCGCCACCTTGGAATCACGGATCCCGTTCATCCACTTCTTCGATGGGTTCCGCACCTCGCACGAGGTCAATAAGATTTCGCTTATCAGCGAAGACCAGATGCGGGCCATGATCGATGTGGATCTTGTCATCGCCCATCGCCGCCGCGCGCTCAATCCGGACAACCCGTTCATTCGCGGCACGGCGCAGAACCCGGACACCTATTTCCAGTCCCGCGAAACCGTCAACATCTTCTACGAGCGCGTCCCCGGCATCGTTGAGAACGCGATGGCCAAGTTTGCCGGGCTGGTCGGTCGGCGCTACCAGCTGTTCGATTACTTCGGTGCCCCGGACGCCGAGCGGATCGTCATCGTCATGGGGTCTGCGGCCGATACGACGCGGGAGACGGTCGATTACCTGAATGCACGCGGGGAGAAGATCGGCCTCGTCCAGGTTCACCTGTTCCGTCCCTTCTCGGCGTCGCACCTGCTGGCCGCGATCCCCTCGACGACCAAGGCGATCGCCGTGCTCGACCGCACCAAGGAGCCGGGTGGAACCGGCGAACCCTTGTACACCGATGTGGTAACGGCCTTCTTCGAGAGCTTTGCGGCCGGCAAGCTGCCGACGGCGACGATGCCGAAGATTATCGGCGGCCGGTATGGCTTATCGTCGAAGGAGTTCAACCCCGCCATGGTCAAGGGGGTGTTTGACGAGATTGCCAAGGAAACGCCGAAAAACCACTTCACGATCGGCATCAACGACGATGTTGCGCATACCAGCATCGCCTACGACCGCAGCTTCTCGACCGAGCCTGAGTCCGTGCACCGCGCGCTTTTCTATGGCTTGGGTGCCGATGGCACGGTCGGCGCGAACAAGAACACGATCAAGATCATCGGCGAGGAGGGCGACCTCCACGCACAAGGTTATTTCGTCTACGACTCCAAGAAATCCGGCTCGCAGACGGTCTCACACGTGCGTTTCGGGCCGCAGCCGATCCGGTCTGCCTACCTGATCCAGGCTGCCAACTTCATCGGCTGCCATCAGTTCAACTTCGTCGAGAAGACCAACGTCCTGGCCCTGGCGCTGCCGGGTGCCACCTTCCTTCTCAACAGCCCATACGGCCCGGACGAGGTCTGGAACAAGCTGCCGCGCCTGATCCAGGAGGAGATGGTCAGCAAGAAGCTCAAGTTCTACGTCATCGATGCGCTCAAGGTCGCGCGCGAAACCGGCATGGGGACGCGCACCAACACCATCATGCAGACCTGCTTCTTCGCCATCTCGGGCGTTCTGTCGCGCGAGGAAGCGATCGACCGCATCAAGAAGTCGATCCGCAAGACCTACGGCAAGAAGGGCGAGGAGATCGTCCGCAAGAACTTCGAGGCGGTCGACGTGACGCTCGCGCATCTGCACGAAGCCAAGGTCCCCGAAGCCGTGACCAGCTCCCAGGAGATGCGGGCGGTGGTACCGGCAAAGGCGCCTGAGTTCGTACAGAACGTCACGGCGATGATGATGGCGGGCCGCGGCGATGAGTTGCCGGTTAGCGCGCTGCCGGTTGACGGCACCTATCCTTCAGGTACGACGCGCTGGGAGAAGCGCAACATCTCCCCGTTCGTGCCGGCGTGGGAACCGGAAATCTGCATCCAGTGCGGCAACTGCAGCTTTGTCTGCCCGCACGGCGTCATTCGCTCCAAGCTGTACCATCAGGATCGGCTCGAAGCCGCCCCGGCAACCTTCAAGCACGCACCGATTGATGCCCGTGGCTTCCCCGAAACCCGCTACACGCTGCAGATCTACGTCGAGGATTGCACCGGCTGCGGCCTGTGCGTGGAGGTCTGTCCGGCCAAGAGCAAGGAAGAGTCCGGCAAGAAGGCCATCAATATGGGCTGGAAGGATCCGATCCTCGAGAGCGCCAAGGCCGACGTCGACTTCTTCGAGACACTGCCGGTCAACGACCGCTCGCGGGTCGATTTCTCGACCGTGCGCGGCGTGCAGTTCCTGGAGCCACTGTTCGAGTTCTCCGGTGCCTGCGCCGGCTGCGGCGAGACGCCCTACGTCAAGGCGGTTTCGCAGTTGTTCGGCGACCGGCTGGTGGTCGCGAACGCAACCGGCTGCTCGTCGATCTATGGCGGCAACCTGCCGACCACGCCGTGGTCGGTAAACAGCGAAGGCCGCGGCCCGGCTTGGTCCAATTCCTTGTTCGAGGACAATGCGGAGTTCGGCCTCGGCATGCGTCTGGCCGCCGATCGCCACATGACGGTCGCCAAGCAGATACTGGTCCGGCTTGCCGGTCAGATCGGCGAGACGCTGGTGGACGAGCTCATCAACGCCCCGCAGCGGACTGAGTCGCAGATCCGCCAGCAGCGGGCGCGCGTGGCGGCCCTGAAAGAGGGGCTCACCGGCATCAAGTCCGAGGACGCCAAGACCCTGATGTCGGTCGCCGATCACCTGGTCCGGCGCTCAGTGTGGATCATCGGCGGTGACGGCTGGGCTTACGATATCGGCTCATCCGGCGTCGACCACGTGATGGCGAGCGGCCGCGACGTCAACATCCTCGTGCTGGATACCGAGGTCTACTCGAACACCGGCGGCCAGGCTTCCAAATCGACGCCGCTCGCGGCCGTTGCCAAGTTCGCCAATGCCGGCAAGCAGATCGGCAAGAAGGACATCGCCCTGCAGGCGATCTCGTACGGCAACATCTACGTCGCACGCATCGCCTTGGGCGCCAATCCGCAACAAGCCCTTCTGGCTCTGCGCGAGGCCGAAGCCTACTCGGGACCGTCCCTGATCCTTTCCTACAGCCACTGCATCGCGCATGGCATCAATATGCAGAAGGGGCTCGATCAGCAGACCCGCGCCGTTCAGTCCGGGCACTGGCCGCTGATCCGCTTCAACCCCGAGGTCAGGCAGTCGGGCGAGAACCCGTTTGTGCTCGACTCGCCGCGGCCGACCATGAAGCTCAAGGAGTACGTCGAGAACGAGCTGCGCTATCGAATGCTGTATCGCACCAACCCGAAGGCCGCCGACCAGCTGATGAGCATGGCGCAGGCTATGGTCGATCGGAAATGGAAGCTTTACGAAGAAATGGCGTCGATGAGCTAGGCCCTTGTGGGAGGAACGGAAATGGACTTACAGACAACCTATTTGGGTCTGAAACTCAAACACCCGATCGTCGCTTCCTCGTCGCCGATCTCGCGGTCGCTTGACGGCATCAAGCGCATGGAGGACGCGGGCGCGGCAGCGATTACCCTGTTTTCGCTGTTCGAGGAACAGATCCGCTTCGAGAACGAGTCGTTCGACTTCCTGTCGGAGGCTGGAACCGAGAGCTTTGCAGAGTCGCTCTCCTACTTTCCTGCCGTCGCCGATTACCGCGTCGGCCCGGATTCCTACCTGGAACTCATCCGCAAGGCGAGTGCCGCCTGCCAGGTCCCGATCATCGCCAGCCTGAACGGGACCACCAATGCCGGTTGGACGGAATATGCCCGCCTGATGGCCGAAGCCGGCGCCAAGGCTATCGAGCTCAACGTCTATTACATCCCGGCCGATCTGGAGACGACCGGCCGGGACGTCGAACAGCGCTATGTCGACGTCATCCAGGCCGTGCGCGCCGCGGTCTCAGTACCCGTCGCCGTCAAGCTGAACCCGTTCTTCAGTGCCTTCGGCGACATGGCGAAGCGCTGCGTCGGAGCCGGAGCCGACGGCTTGGTCCTGTTCAACCGCTTCTACCAGCCGGACTTCGACTTAGAAGAGCTTGAGGTGGTGCCGGATCTCGAACTCAGCTCGGCTGGTGAAATCCGTCTGCCGTTGTTGTGGATCGCCGTGCTGCACGGCCGGCTGAAGTGCTCACTGGCGGCGACGCGCGGCGTTGAGACGGGCAAGGAGGTCATCAAGTACGTGATGGCCGGTGCCGATGCCGTGATGACGACCTCGGCCCTGCTGCGCAACGGCGTTGGCCACCTGCAAACCTTGCTCAACCAGACCAGGGAGTGGATGGAGCGGCACAACTACGACTCGATCGCGCAGATGAAGGGCTCGATGAGTCAGCTCAAGGTCGCCGACCCGTCCGCCTTCGAGCGCGCCAACTACATCAAGGTGCTGCAGAGCTACAAGAGCCCCTACGCAACGTAAGCGGCCTCAGAACGAGGATCCAGGCGTCGCGAGAAAGGCCGTCTCCTCGGCCGTCGAGGGGCGGCCGAGCGCTCGGTTGCGGTGCGGAAAGCGGCCAAAGCGATCGATGATTGCCTTGTGGCGCAGGGCAAAATCGAGCGCTTGCTCGTTACCGAGGGCCGCGTACAAGGCGACCGAGCGTTCCTGATCCCGGGCCTGCTCGCTGTGCTGGAACGGCAGGTAGAGAAACTGCCGTTGCACGGCCGGCAGTTGCCGGTCGAACCCCACATCGATGGCGGCTTGAGCGATGCGCAGGGCGCTTGCATCGGTTGCGAAGGCTTGCGCGGTGCCGCGAAACATGTTGCGTGGAAACTGATCAAGTGCGATCACGGCCGCGAGCTGGCCGCGAGGGGTGGCCGGCCACCCCTCGGGCAGCGCCATCGCCAGGCGTGCGTACACGTCACCAAAGCGCTGCGTAATCGTGCGATCAACTTCGGCGTTGGCGACGAACCAGTGCGCCGGTGTCAGCTCGTCGAACCAGAAGCCCAACACAGCATCGACCATGCGGGGGAGGGACTTAAGCCATGGAGTGGGTGTATCTTGCACTTGCCATCATCTTCGAGACCGCGGGTACGACCTGCCTGAAGCTGTCGGACGGCTTCAGCCGGCTGGTGCCGTCGCTCCTGATCCTTCCCACGTACGTGATCAGTTTTGCCCTTCTCGCGCTGGCGGTAAAGATCATCCCCATAAGCGTTGCCTATGCGGTGTGGTCGGCCGCCGGTACCGCCATCATTGCCGGCGTCGGCATCCTCTATTTCGGCGAGCCACTCACCGCGCTCAAGGTGTTTTTCTTGGCCCTGATCGTCATCGGTGTGGTCGGGCTGCACCTTTCGGAGCGTGTCGCCGGCGGCGCTTGAGAGGGGGGGCGGGCGATGGCATCGGATCCGCCCGTGGGTGACGCTACGACAGCCGGGGTTCCGGTTGACGCAGACGGCGCATGGGTCGAGATCTTACGGCCGATGCGATCGCAGGTAGCGCGGCCGGCGCTCTTTCTCGATCGTGATGGCACGATCATCGAGGAGGTGGGATTCATCAGCCGGGCGGAGGACGTACGCCTCATTCCCGGCGCCGCCGAGGTGATCGCGTCCGCCAACCGTAACGAGGTGGCGGTCGTCATCGTCACCAACCAGTCAGGGATTGCGCGATCTTTGTTCGAGTGGGCGGATTTCGCCGCCGTTCAGGCGCGCATGCTGACCGAGCTCGCAGAAGCAGGTGCTTTCATCGATGCGGTCCTGGCCTGCCCGCATCATCGCTGCGGCCGTGCCCCCTACAATCATCCCGACCATCCGGACCGCAAGCCGAACCCCGGCCTTGTCCACCGAGCCGCCGGCCTGTTGCCGATCGCGCTCGCGCAGTCCTGGCTCATCGGCGACCGCGCGTCCGACATCATCGCCGCCGCCCGTGCCGGCCTCGCCGGCGGGCTGTTGGTCGCAACCGGCGTTGGATCCCGGCCGTCGGAGCAGGAAGCGGCGCTGCAGCAGCAGTCCGCCGGCCGGTTCGAGGTGATCCTAGGCGGCTCAATCGCAACGGCGTTGGCACGGCTGCCGCTATTCGGCGGCGACCACGTCGGGAAGGTCGCTCCCCCCGCGGTATGAACGCCCGTAGTGGACGTAGTCCGTCCACGTCCGCTCGACCCGCCGCAGCGCTTGGCAGACGGTTTCGATCTCGGTGCTGCCGAAGTCCTGCTGGTCGAGCTCGCCGGCGATCCGCTGCTCCAGCTCGCGGATCCGCTCGACCACGTTCATGGCCTTGGCTGTCAGCCGGATGCTCACCGAACGGCGGTCATGCGCGGAGCGCTCCTGTTCCAGGTAGCCCATTTCCGCCAGCTTCTTGATGTTATACGACACGTTCGAGCCTTGGTAGTAACCACGCTCGACGAGATCGCGGATAGCGATCTGCTCCTCGCCGATGTTGGCAAGCAGCAGCGCCTGAACACTATTGATGTCACGAATGCTGAGATGGTTCAGCTCGGCGCGCAGGAGATCAAGAAAGCGCCGGTGCAGCCGCTCGATCAGCCGCGTGAACTCAAGATACTCTTTCTTCATGCGTCGATGCCTTTCACGCCTAGCACCCCGGAGAGCCTCTTCCCGGACTACGGTGCGCATAAAACACCACAAAATTGCAAACTTCCTGTTAACGCAGAGCAGGCATTATTCGCCCAGACACGAATGTGGCCGAGCCCACATTCGGATTGGACGTCTTGAGCTAGACTCCCGCAAGCTGGCGTGAGGAGAGATCGCAAATGAGGCAATCTCATCATCGTCGAACCGCCCATCCCTCTGCTGTCATCGCGCTTGTTGCGCTTTCGCTTCTGCTTGGAGGATGCGCCGCTTTCGAGACTGGTGGCGCGAAGGGAAGGCTAGGCAGCGCTGACACCAAGTATGTGCAGGCGATGCGGATGGCCGACAGCGTTCGTGCCGGCGGCGACCTGGCGTCGGCTTCCGTTTTCTATAGCCGTGCGCACGAAGTCGATCCATCGCAGGCGGCACCTCTGATCGGCCTGGCTGAGACGGCCACCGCACTCGGCGCCACCGAGAAGGCTCTGGAGCTGTGGCGCGAAGCGATAACCCGCTCCGGCAACGACGGCACCATTCGCCGCAAGTATGCCGGCCTCCTGCTCAAGTCGGGCAGGCCGGAACAGGCCCTGGAAGCCTACCGCGAAGCGCTGGCGCTTGATTCCAGTGACGGTAAGGCACTGAACGGCATCGCTGTCAGCCTCGATCTCCTCGGGCGGCCGGACGAGTCGCGCGAGGCCTACACGCGAGCGCTCGCGCTCGCACCGTATGATGCCGGCGTCCGCAGCAATTTTGCCCTGTCGAAAGCCCTGGCCGGCGAGCACGACGAAGCGGTCGCCCTCTTGACTCAGCTCGCGGCAGAGCCTTCCGCCGACGCGCGCACGCGGCAGAACCTTGCCCTCGCGTTGGCCATGAAAGGCCAGATTGCCGACGCTGCACGCACGGCATCGCGGGATTTGAGCGAAGCTGAACTCCGCAAGGTCATGGCGCTTTATCGCTCGCTCGCGAAGTTGCCGCAGCAGGAGCGGGCAGCGCTCGTGTTCGGGATCGCCGGCCGTTCGGGCGCCAGCAATACCAACCTTGCCGGCCTCGCGCCGGGCGATACGGGACCCGCGCGGGCCCGCAAGCGGGCGCCGATGGGGCAGGCGCCGGGCATACTGGTGCCCGATGCCAGCCGCGGCGAGGCCGAAACGCTTGTCCAGAACGGCGAAGGCTCCGCGGCACCCGCCGCTATGGCCGATGTGTCTGCGCCCATCAGGGCCGTCCACGTGCCTGCACCTGCACTCGCAGGCACTGCCACCGGCACCGATGCTGCCAATCTGGCGAGCGCAAGCGCTGCACCGCTTACCCTGCCCAAGGTCGTGGCCGTCCACGATCCCGCCACCGATCCGGTGCTGCCGGCGCCGGCGGAGCCGCTCGTGCTGCCGGTCACCTTGCGTGGCGGCACGTCCCGGCCGAGCGGATCCGCTGCCACGAATACCGGCCTCGGTTTCAGCTTTATCGAGCCGTCGCAGCCAGGCCGACCGACGGCGGTGACGCCGCCGCAGGCAGCGGGTGGCATGCTTGTGTTGGAAATCGAAAAAGCAGCGCCGCGTGTCGAAGCGCCGGTCGATGCGGCGGCGGCCGACACGGTCGCTGCGGTGCCCGTCAGCTTACCGGCCACCAACTGAGCGAGACGCCCCAAAGCGGCGACGCAGGGCCTACGCACCCACGCAAAGAAAAACCCCGCGAGGCGGCGAACTGTGCGCCCCGCGGGGTTCCGGTCTCAACAGCGAAAACGTCCAGCCGGCGTCGCGCCGGTTGGAGCGTTCGCGCGGGTCAGTGGGCCAACATCGCCAGCAGCAGCAGGGCGACGATATTGGTGATCTTGATCATCGGGTTGACGGCTGGGCCGGCGGTGTCCTTGTAGGGATCGCCGACGGTATCGCCGGTCACGGCAGCCTTGTGGGCGTCCGAGCCCTTGCCGCCGTAGTGACCATCCTCGATGTACTTCTTGGCATTATCCCAGGCGCCGCCGCCCGCCGTCATCGAGATGGCGACGAACAGCCCCGTGACGATGACGCCCAGCAACATGGCGCCGACGGCCGCGAACGCCGCCGACTTGCCGGCAATGACAAGAATGACGACGTACAGGACCAGCGGCGACAGCACCGGCAGCAGCGACGGGATCATCATCTCCTTGATCGCAGCCCGGGTCAGCATGTCGACACAGCGGCCGTACTCTGGCTTGGCCGTGCCTTCCATGATGCCCTTGATCTCCTTGAACTGCCGCCGGACTTCGACGACCACGGAGCCGGCTGCCCGGCCGACCGCCATCATCCCCATTGCGCCGAACAGGTACGGCAACAAGCCGCCGACGAACAAGCCGACAACGACAAATGGGTTTGACAGCGAGAAGTCGATGACGACGCCAGCGAAGTAGGGATAGTCTGCGGGTCGCGCGCTGAAGAAGGCGATGTCCTGGGTGTAGGCTGCGAACAGCACCAGCGCACCGAGGCCGGCAGAACCGATGGCGTAGCCCTTGGTCACCGCCTTGGTGGTGTTGCCGACCGCGTCCAGTGCATCGGTCGTCTTGCGGACGTCGGCCGGGAGATCGGCCATCTCCGCGATGCCGCCGGCGTTATCCGTCACCGGTCCGTAGGCATCGAGCGCCACCACCATGCCGGCCAGTGCCAGCATCGAGCTCACGGCGATCGCGATCCCGAACAGGCCCGCCAACAAGTAGGTGGCGATAATCGCGCCGCAAATGATCAGCGCCGGGATCGCCGTCGCTTCCATCGAGATGGCGAGGCCCTGGATGATGTTGGTCGCATGCCCCGTCTGACAGGAGGAAGCGATCGCGCGAACCGGGCGAAACTCGGTGCTGGTGTAGTACTCGGTGATCCAGACCAGAAGGCCGGTCGTGATCAGCCCGATCAGGCCGCAGAAAAACAGAGACCAGCCATTGAAGACATGGCCGCCGACGGTGAGCTGAGTTCCCATGCCAACCGTTATCGCCGTGATCGGCAACAACAGAACGGCGGAGATCACTGCACTGGCGATGAAACCGCGATAAAGCGCGCCCATGATATTCTGGCTCGCCGGCAGCTTGACGAGGAACGTGCCCGCCACGCAAGCGATGATGCAAGCGCCGCCAATGGCGAGCGGGTAGATCATCAGGTTAGAGAGCGACGACGAGTCATGGAAGAAGATCGACGCCAGCACCATCGTCGCAACGACGGTCACGACGTAGGTCTCGAACAGGTCCGCCGCCATGCCGGCACAGTCACCGACGTTGTCGCCGACGTTGTCTGCGATCACCGCCGGATTGCGCGGGTCATCCTCCGGGATCCCCGCCTCAACCTTGCCGACCAGGTCGGCACCGACATCGGCGCCCTTGGTGAAGATGCCGCCGCCAAGCCGGGCGAAGATCGAAATCAGCGAGGCACCGAAGCCCAGTGCGACGAGAGGATCGATCAGGTCACGGCCAGTCGCACCGAGGCCGAGCAGGATCGCGTAATAGACCGCGACCGCGAGCAGAGCCAAGCCCGCGACCAGCATGCCCGTGACCGCCCCGGCCTTGAACGCAAGCCCGAGCCCCTGGGCGAGGCCGCCCTGTGCTGCATCGGCGACGCGAACGTTGGCGCGGACCGAGATGTTCATGCCGATGTAGCCGGCCGCACCGGAAAGGACGGCCCCGAGGACAAAGCCGAGGGCCACTTTCCAGCCGAGAACGATGAACAGAATGACAGCCACAACGATACCGGCGATGCCGATCGTCGTGTACTGACGGTTGAGATAGGCTGCCGCCCCCTCCTGCACGGCACCCGAGATTTCCTGCATCCTGGGAGTACCGGCTCCGGCGGACAGCACGGACCGGCTGGCATAGATGCCGTAGGCCAAAGCCAACAGCCCACATGCGATGACAAAAGTGTGTATCATCCGGATTGCCCCTTGGTTGTTCGACGCAGCTGCGGTGCGATCCGACTCCTCCTCGCAGAGCGTCTGGTCGGCTATCCACCGAGAAAGCCACCTGAAAAAAATGACAGATGCCGCCGAATAACGCAACCTTCAGCGTTGCGCTGCAGCAATGCGTTTTGCGGGTATGAAGCGGCGGTGGAAGGGCCGGATAATCCCGGCGCGTTCTATGTAAAGTGGCAGTAGCCGCCGGAGCCGACAACCACAAGGTCTCGCCCCGAGGGATCCGTGACCCGTACCGAATGCGCGCCCTGGGTGATATGGGTTCCGGCAATCTTCCCGATCGCGGTGAGAGGCACGCCGGTCGCGGCGGCCAGCCGGGCGACATCGCCAGCACGCTCCGGCGCCGCGGTGAACACCAGTTCGTAGTCGTCACCGCCACGCAGCAGATCCATGAACACGTCCGGCTCGCGCCTGAGTGCTGTCGAGGCCGGTGCGGACAGCGGAATGCGCTGCGATTCGATCGTTGCACAGACGCCAGAGGCTTGGCAGATATGGCCGAGATCGGCAATCAAGCCATCGGAAACGTCGGCTGCTGCGTGCGCCAGACCGCGCAGGCCGTGTCCGACGCCGAGGCGCGGGGTGGGCCGCTGGTAGCGCTCGATCAGAAGCGTGGCATCCGTTGCGGAAGCGCCCGCGAGCCTTCCCTGCAGCAGCATCAGCCCGAGCGTGGCATCGCCGATGCTGCCGGATACGTACACATCATCGCCCACTTGCGCCCCTGCCCGGCGCACGGCCTGGCCATGCGCAACCGTGCCGAGGGCGGTTACCGTGAGCGTCAGCGGCCCCGGCGTGCCGATGGTATCACCGCCGACCAGATCGACGCCGGCTTGCGCCTGCGCTGCTCTCAGGCCGGCAACGAAACCACCAAGCCAAGCCTCGCGCCGGTCCGTTGTCCACGCCTGGGGCAGGGCGAGCGACAACAGGTAGCCGCGGGGTTGGGCGGCCATGGCGGCCAAGTCCGAAAGATTGACCGCCAGCAGCTTGACGCCGACGCTCTCTGGCGGATCCTCGGCGCGGAAGTGCACGCCTTCGACCAAGGTGTCGATCGTCGCCACCAACGCCTGATCGGAACCAAGCGCCAGAACCGCAGCATCGTCGGTCAGGCCGAACGCACCGGCCTCAGCCGCTGCCAGCGGCGCAAAGAAGTGGGCGATGAGGGCGAACTCGTCCACCCTCAGGCCCCGTTGACGGCCTTCGAAGGCGGCTCGTCGTCTGGTCGCCGCGCCGCAGCCAGACGATCGAGCACGGCGTTCACCAGCGGCGGCTCTCGCTCGGCGAAGAAGGCATGGGCGAGATCGAGGTATTCGTTGATGATCACCTTCAAGGGAATGTCGGGCCGCAGCAGGAGTTCGTAGGCGCCGGCGCGCAGGATCGCCCGCAAGAGCACTTCGAGCCGGTCGAGCACCAAATCGCCACTGAGCGCGGTGGCAAGATGCCGATCGAGCAATTCGAGATTTTCCGCGACACCGCTGACGAGCCGGCTGACGGTCGAAGGATCCGGAGCCGGGAGTCCGCCTTTCTCGCCGGCCGGCTGGGCTCGCTCCGCCTGCAGAACATCGCGGATCACGATTTCCGGCGCCGCGCCGGTCAAATCCATCTGGTAGAGCGCCTGAACCGCCGCGAGCCTGGCCGCAGTCCGCCGGCGGCCGGCTGGAGGTGGCATTCGTTTATCCTTCAAGCGGATCCGCGCAACTGGCGTTGCAGCGCCATCATGCGCACGCATGCGTTTGCCGCGTCCGCACCCTTGTTCTTCTGCGCGACGGCCGCGCGTACCCACGCCTGTTCGTAGGATTGGCAGGTCAGTACGCCAAAGCCGAGGGCGATCTCGTGCTGCACGCTCAGGTCCATCAGCCCGCGGCACGCCTCGCGGCAGATGTGCTCGTAATGGTCCGTCTCGCCTTTAATGACGCATCCAAGCGCGATGAAGCCCGCGAACCGCGGCGCCTGCGCTCGGCTTGCGCCTGTGACGGCATACCGGATCGCTGCCGGCAACTCGAAGCACCCCGGCACCGCTTCGCGCACCCACGCGACGCCGGCTGCATCCAGCACAGCGATGGCGCCGGCAGCCATTTGGTCGGCAATCTCCGGGTAGAATCGCGCTTCGACGATCAGGATAGTGGGCGAGGTGCTCATGCGTCAGTCGATTGAACGGCGGCCGGCAATGGCCAAACCGTAACCTTCCAGACCGATGATGGTCCGCTGGCTGTTGGACAGAAGTGTCATTTCCTTGACACCGAGATCTAACAGGATCTGCGCACCGACACCATAGTCGCGCAGCTGCGGTGTGCCGTCGTCGTTCCCTTCAACGCGGGCGCGAACTCGCTCCGAGAGGCTGGATCGGTGCGGCTCGCGGATCAGGACGATGACGCCCCGGCCCTCGGCAGCGATGATCTGCATCGCCTTTTGCAGTTCGCCGGCCTTGCCTTCGTGCGTATCACCGAGGACATCGTCGAGGATGTTCAGCGCGTGCATGCGCACGAGCACGGGGCCGTCGCGGCTGATGTCACCTTTGACGAGCGCAAGATGCTCGGCATAGGCGACCCGGTTGACGTAAATGAACAGCTCGAATGCCCCGCCATTCGAGCTCATGAACGGCGTGTGCAAGATCCGGTCGATGATCCGGTCGTGGCGCAGGCGGTAGGCGATCAGATCGGCGATCGTTGCGATCCTCAAGCGGTGCCGTTCGGCGAAGCGCAAGAGGTCCGGCGTGCGCGCCATGGTGCCATCGTCGTTCATAATCTCGCAGATGACGCCTGACGGATTGAGGCCGGCAAGCCGGGCGATGTCGACCGCGGCTTCGGTGTGTCCGGTACGCACGAGAACGCCGCCGTCGCGTGCTTCCAGTGGAAAGACATGACCGGGTGAGACGATGTCGCCCGGGCCTTTGGCCGGATCGATCGCCACCATGATGGTGCGGGCGCGGTCCGAGGCCGAAATCCCGGTGGTGACCCCCTCGCGCGCTTCAATTGAAACGGTAAACGCCGTTTCGTGCCGGGATTCGTGCCGGCGCGGCATCAGCGGCAGCTTGAGGTGACTGACGCGCTCGCGGCTGAGTGCCAAGCAGATCAGCCCGCGGCCATAACGGGCCATGAAGTTGATCGCTTCCGGCGTGCACATGTGCCCCGGAATGACGAGATCGCCCTCGTTCTCGCGGTTCTCGTCATCGACGAGGATGAACATGCGGCCGTTGCGTGCATCTTCGATGATCGCTTCGATCGCCGAGAACTGCTCCGAGCGCGTCACCGTTGCCCCACTGGCGGATCCTTCGGGTGTCATGGCTTCTCAAAAAGGCGCGCAACATACCGTGCGAGCATGTCGATTTCCAGGTTGACGCGATCCCCCGGCCGCGCTTGGCCGAAGGTCGTGGCCGTGAGCGTATGGGGAATGAGATTGACGCCAAAGCGCGTACCTTCGACCTCATTAATAGTGAGCGAAACGCCGTCAAGCGCGACCGAGCCTTTCGGCGCGAAATAGCGCGCCAATCCCGCCGGGGCTTCAAAGACGATCCTTCGCGACTCACCCTCCGGCGTGATGGCGTGGACAGTCGCAACCGCATCGACATGGCCGAACACGAAATGGCCGCCGAGTTCGTCGCCGACGCGGAGCGCGCGCTCGAGGTTGACGCGCTGGCCGACACGCCAGTCGCCGAGGGTGGTGCAGGCGAGCGTTTCCGCCGAAGCCGAGACCGTAAACGCATCCGCCGCGACCGCAATCACCGTCAGGCAGACGCCGGAGCAGGCGATCGAAGCGCCAAGCGCGATCGACGCAGGATCGTAAGCGGTGGCGATGGTCAGCCGCAGATCACCCGGCCGCTCCAGCGCCCGCACCGTGCCGATGTCACTCACAATTCCGGTAAACACGCTTTGTCCTCGTCACCTGAGCTGTCGAAGCAGCTGAAGCGGTCGCCTCCCACCGCCCGCGTTTCCCGTGGCAGCAAGCGCGGCGCGTCCGCAAGCCGCTCAATTCCGAACGGCGAAAGGCTGGCGCGGCCGTCACCGCCGATCAAGACCGGCGCGTGGAACCAAGCCACCTGGTCGATCAGACCGGCGGCAAGGAAGGCAGCCGCAATGGTCCCGCCGCCCTCGATCAGTACCCGCGTCAGGCCAAGCCCGGCAAGCGCCGCTGCCATGGCGTTCGGCGCCGGTCTGCCATCGCGGTCGCTTTCGACCTCGATCAGCCGCACCCCCTTCTCTTCCAGAAGGCGGCGTTTGTCCAGGGCTGCGCGATCCGTCAGCATCACCCAGCACGGCTGTTCACGCGCCCGCTCGACGACCCGCGCCGCGGCCGGCAGGCGCAGCGTGCTATCGGCGATGATCGGGACCGGTGAGCGCCCAGCCATTCCCGGCAGCCGGCAGTCCAGCGCCGGATCGTCGGCAATCACCGTGTTGATGCCGACCAGGATGCCGTCGTGGCAGGCCCGCAGGCCATGGCCGGCGCGCCGTGCCGCTTCGCCAGTGATCCAGTGGCTGTCACCCGTCCGCGTCGCGATCCGGCCGTCGAGGCTGGTCGCCGCTTTGAGGGTGAACAACGGCCGGTTCGCTTCGACCTTCAACAAGAAGCCACGGTTCAGGCGCGCTGCCGCCGCTGCCAGCACGCCGGTCGTGACCGCGATGCCGGCCTCGCGCAGGCGCCGGATCCCCTGCCCGCAAACACGCGGGTCGGGATCCTCGATCGCGACGACGACACGGGCGACAGCGGCCGCAATCAGGGCATCGGCGCATGGCGGCGTCACGCCAAAATGGGCGCACGGCTCCAGGCTCACGTACGCCGTCGCTCCCGCAGCGGCCGCGCCGGCCCGGCTGAGGGCAACCGTTTCGGCATGCGGCCTTCCGCCGGCCTGCGTCCACCCCCGGCCGACGATGACGCCCGCGCGGACCAGTACGCAGCCGACCGCAGGATTGGGCCAGACGGAGCCGAGTGCGCGCTGCGCCAGCCGCAGCGCCAGGGCCATGAAGCTCAGATCGTCGGCCGGATTGGCCGCGGCAGCTGGAGATGCGGCTTCAGGATGCGGAGCCTCGGTCACCGAGGTTTTCCACAAACTGCTCGAAGTCCTTTGCCTCGCGGAAATTGCGGTAGACCGACGCGAACCGCACATACGCGACCTGGTCCAGCTGTGCCAGCTGTTCCATCGCCATCTCGCCGATGACCTTGGACGGAATCTCCGCCTCGCCCAGCGTCTCCAGCCGGCGCTGGATGCTGTTGACGATGCGTTCGATCCGCTCGTCGTCCACGGGCCGCTTGCGCAGCGCGATCTTGAGCGAGCGCGACAGCTTCTCGCGATCGAATGGCGCCTTGTCGCCGTTCTTCTTTACCACCGTCAGTTCGCGCAGATAGACCCGCTCGAAGGTTGTCCAGCGCGCACCGCAGGCCGGACAGTAGCGGCGACGGCGAATTGCCGCGTGGTCATCTGTTGGCCGGGAGTCCTTGACCTGGGTATCGTCGTGACCGCAGAAGGGGCAGCGCATCGCGTTTGTTTCCTCGCCACTCGTTTAGTAGTGCCGCCTGGTCCCAGCTCTCCCCAACAGCTCGGCCAATCAGCTTGGATAGATCGGAAAGCGCCGGCACAGATCGAGCACCTCCGCGCGCGCCGCATTCTCAGCCTCGGTGTTGTCATCGGGCCGCCTTGCCAGCCCCGCCAGGACGTCGGCAATCAGTTCGCCGACGCGGCGGAATTCCCGTGTGCCGAACCCGCGCGTCGTGCCGGCCGGCGTTCCCAGCCGGATCCCTGACGTGATCGTCGGCTTCTGGCTGTCGAAGGGGATGCCGTTCTTGTTGCAGGTCAGGTAGGCGCGGCCCAGGCTTTCCTCTGCGGCCTTACCGGTCAACTCTTGGCTGCGCAGGTCGACCAGCATCAGGTGCGTGTCGGTACCGCCGGAAACGATGTCGAACCCGCGTCCGTTGAGCGTCGCCGCCAGCTCCTTGGCGTTGTCGACAATGGCGCCGGCATAGTCGCGGAACTCGGGCCGCAGCGCCTCGCCGAAGGCCACCGCCTTGGCAGCGACGACGTGCATCAGCGGCCCGCCCTGTAAGCCCGGAAAGACGCCTGAGTTGATTTTCTTGCCGAGATCCTCATCCTGACTGAGGATCATGCCGCCGCGCGGCCCGCGCAGGGTCTTGTGCGTCGTGGTGGTGACGACGTGCGCATGCGGAAACGGGCTTGGGTGCACACCGGCGGCGACGAGGCCGGCAAAGTGCGCCATATCCACCATCAGGTATGCGCCGACGGCATCGGCAATGCGGCGGAAAGCGGCAAAATCGATGATGCGCGAGTAGGCCGAGCCGCCGGCGATGATCAGCTTCGGCATGTGCTCGCGCGCCAACCGCTCGACTTCCTCGTAATCGATGATGCCGTCCTGGCGCCGCACCCCGTACTGAACAGCGCGAAACCACTTGCCGCTTTGCGCCGGCGCCGCGCCGTGGGTCAGATGCCCGCCGGCCGCCAGGGACATTCCCATCAGCGTTTCGCCCGGTTTCAGGAGGGCCATGAAGACGGCGCCGTTGGCCTGCGCACCGGAGTGTGGCTGGACGTTCGCGTAGCCGCAGTCGAACAACGCGCACGCCCGCTCGATCGCCAGCCGCTCGCCGATATCGACATGCTCGCAGCCGCCGTAATAGCGCCGTCCCGGATAGCCCTCGGCATACTTGTTGGTCATCACCGAGCCCTGGGCTTCGAGGACGGCCCGCGAAACGTAGTTTTCCGACGCGATCAGCTCGATGTGCTCCTGCTCGCGCTTCAGTTCGCCGCGAATGGCCGCCGCGATCGCCGGATCGGTCTCGGCAAGCGGGGTCTCAAAAAAGCGATAGGCGTTCGGCACAGGCGCGGTCGAAAGGGCACGAGACATGGGCAACTTGCTTTCTTGCTTGTTGAATTGCGGTGTTCACGTCGGCTTGGCGAGTTTGTCCACCCGCTGGCGGTGACGGCCGCCCTCAAACTCTGTTTCCAGGAAAACGCGCAGGCAGTCCCGCGCGACTTCGGCGCCGATCATACGGCCGCCGAAGCAAATGACATTGGCGTCGTTGTGCTGGCGCGCCAGTCGCGCCCCCAGCGCATCGTGCACCAGCGCGGCGCGGATCTCGGCATAGCGGTTGGCGGCGATGCTGACGCCGATCCCGCTGCCGCAGATCAGCACCCCCCGTTTGGCACGACCCTCGCGCAGCGCATTGGCCAACGCAAAACCAATATCGGGATAGTCAATCGGCTCGGTGCCGTTGGCGCCGAGATCGACCACGGGCCGGTTGATCGCTTCAAGCTCGTGCTTGAGCAGCATTTTCAGCTCGTAGCCGGCGTGATCGCTGGCGATAGCGATCGGCTCGTGTGTCATGGTCACCCGCGCTGGGTCTCTTGCTGGCTAATTCCGGTCGCGCTCGCCACCGGTCGGTGGTGCGGTCGTCCGTTTGCCGGCGTGCCGTGTACCACATCTCGCCATCCTTGGCCAGAGCGGCACAAAAAGTCGGGCGAACGATCGGTTCCAAGGAATGGCCAGCAGGATCGCGATCACGGCCACGAAGGCCGCGCGCCGGTGACAGGTGCCGCGCGGTCTTGGGGCGCCGCCCCGGCTTCCTGCATTCACTTCCAACAACTGTGCCTCGATCACTCTCGGCTGATGAGGCCGGGAAGGGCTTAAGTCTTCTGTTGATGCGTCCAAGGCACACTCAAAGGAAGACCGCTGCTTATATTTTTTTTCCATTGACATGGCGTTCCAGCAGGGTGTTTAAGAACCGCGCTTTGCATTCAACGTATTTCCGGACGAGAACTCGATGACCGAGAGAGCGAACGAAAAAGTATCCCGTGATGATGTGCTCAGGATGGCCGTGGACGTCGTTGCCGCTTATGTCGGCAACAACCAGGTTTCGACTGGGCAGCTTCCGGATATCATCAACAGCGTTTATACTTCGCTTCTGACTCTGGACCTCCCACCTGAAGAGGTTCCGATCGAGGCACCGAAGCCAGCGGTCAACGTGCGCAAGTCCGTGACGCCCGAATACATCGTTTGTCTTGAGGACGGCAAGAAGCTGAAGATGCTGAAGCGCCACCTGCGGACGACCTACAACATGTCGCCTGAGGAGTACCGCGCGAAGTGGAATTTGCCGCCGGACTATCCGATGGTGGCCCCGAATTACGCCCGGCAGCGCTCGGATTTCGCCAAGAAGATCGGCCTCGGTCGCAAGGCCGGCTAGGGCGCAGCGGGTTAACCGCTGCAGCTCGCGGCCTCAGCGGCGCAGCTGCCTTACCCGAAAACGAAACAACCCGGCAAGATGTCCATCTTGCCGGGTTGTTGTTTTTGTCACGCACTGCCAACCGGCGCCGCAAGGCGCCCGAGGGTACTACTTGCTGGCAACGTAGTCGTACTTGCCGTCCTTCCAGACGTAGACGACATACCCGGGCGCTGTTACGTCGCCCTTCGCGTCAAAGCCGATCTTGCCGAGCACCGTATCGAAGGTTCCTGAACGCAGCGCGGCAACGACCTTGTCGGAATCGAGCGATTTTGCCTGAGCGGCGGCCTGCGCCCACGCCTGAACCGCACCGTAGGTGTAGAGCGTGTAGCCTTCAGGCTCGATCCCTTTGGCGCGGAACTTCTCCACCACCGGCACCGCGACCGGGTTCTTGCGCGGATCGGGGCTGAAGGTCATCAGCGTGCCCTCGCCGAGTTTGCCGGTGATGGCCCAATACTCGTCGGTGACCAGCGCATCGCCGGCCATCAGGATCGTATCCATGCCCTGATCCCGCATCTGGCGCACGATCAGACCTGCCTCGACATAGTATCCGCCGAAGTATAACAGGTCAACATTGGCTCCCTTAAGCTTACTGACGAGGGCTGTGAAGTCCTTCTCGCCGCGATTGATCGACTCGAAAAGGACCTCTTGAACACCAAGCTTGTTTAACTGCTTCTTTGTTTCGTCTGCAAGGCCCTGTCCGTACTGGGTTTTGTCATGGACGATCGCTATTTTCTTGCCCTTGTAATGCTGCGCGATGAAATCACCAGCGACAGCACCTTGCTGATCGTCGCGGCCGCAGACGCGGAAGACGTTGCTTTTCCCCTGTTCAGTCAGCTTCGGGTTGGTCGAACCGGGCGAGATCTGAATCATCTTCTCCTCGGCATAGACATCCGAGGCCGGAATCGAAGAGCCGGAGCAGAAATGTCCGGCAACCAGCTTCACTCCTTTGCCCGCCATTTGATTGGCAACCGCCACGGCCTGCTTGGAATCGCAAGCGTCGTCGCCGACCTCGCCGACCAGGTTCTGACCCAAAACGCCGCCGGCAGCGTTGAGATCGGCCACCGCCTGCTCGAAACCGGCCCGCATCTGGGCACCAAATGCGGCATCAGAGCCCGTCATCGGACCGACGGTTGCGATCACGGCGTCGGCATGGCTGTATTGCGTGCCCGCGATCATAATGCCGGCAGCTGCCAGCATGACTGAACACAGTTTCCTCATCAGCGTCCTCTCCTTCCGCCAAGGAAAACAACTTGATCTGCGGTCAATAACCTGACGCGCGCCGGTCCGCAACCGTCGAAGGCGAGCCGCTGCCGACAACTGGGCTTATCTCGTCAGTGTCGCGCCCGCCATCCGAGAATACCGGAACGTTCGTACAGCCACGGATATTGGCGCACCATGGTCCGGGCGCGGGTCAGGCGATAGGCGAAAGAAATAATGATCAGCAGCACGCCGACATCAATGAGATAGCCGGTCCAGAGCAACAAGGGCCCCTCGGCAAGCGCATAAATGAGAAAGCGGGAGGCGAGGCCCAACAGCGCGGTGTAGACGAACAGCTGCCACACCGGCCGCCACGTTGCCGCCAGCGCCTGGCCGGTCATGTACGCGGCAAAGCCGAGAAGGACGATCGTGATCGCCAGATACGCCCACGGCGAGCAGCCGACCAGCTGCGACATGACCAGGCTCTCCTTCAGTGCCCGCCCTCGAGGTAGGCGGCGCGGATGTCCGGGTTGGCCAGGAGCTCGCGGCCCGTGCCAGTCATCGTCACCCGCCCGTTGACGAGAACGTAGCCGCGGTGAGCAAGACGAAGGGCGTGAAAGGCGTTCTGTTCGACGAGGAAGACGGTGACCCGTTGCTGCTCGTTGATCTCCTGAATCACGCGGAAGATCTGTTTGACCACCATTGGCGCCAGTCCCAGCGACGGCTCGTCCAACAGCAACAGCCGTGGCCGGCTCATCAGCGCGCGGGCAATCGCCAGCATCTGCTGCTCGCCGCCGGAAAGCGTGCCGCCGCGCTGGTCGCGCCGCTCCTTGAGGATCGGGAACAAGGTAAAGACGCGCGTGAGATCGCTCTCGAAGTGCTGCGGATCGGCGCTGGTCGCGCCCATCAACAGGTTTTCCAGCACCGACATGCGGGCAAAGATGCGCCGTCCCTCCGGCGCCTGGGCGATACCGGCGGCGATGATCTCGTGCGTCGGCCACCGTGTAATGTCGTCGTCGCCGAACCGGACCTGCCCGCGCGCGGCGTGCGGCTGGCCGCAGATCGTCATCAGGAGTGTCGACTTGCCGGCGCCGTTGGCGCCGATCAATGCCACGATTTCGCCACTCGAGACCTCCAGGTCGACGCCGCGCAGGGCTTCGATACTGCCGTAGAAGGTGTGCAGTCCCTCGATCCGCAGCATCGTCAGGCGCTCCCGCCGTCGCGAGCGAGATCGCGCGCCACCTCCGGCGGCAAATCTTCGTTCTCGTCCTCGCCGAGGTAGGCGCGGATGACGGCCGGGTCGGCGCGCACTTGGCGCGGCTCCCCTTCTGCGATCTGGCGGCCATGGTCGAGGACGACGATCTTGTCCGAAATCCCCATGACGACGCTCATGTCGTGCTCGATCAGGAGGATGCCGATCCGCTGCTCGTCGCGGATGCCGATCAGGAGCCGATTGAGATCGCTGCTCTCACGCGGATTGAGGCCGGCCGCAGGCTCATCCAGGCACAACAGCACCGGCTGGCTGCACATCGCCCGTGCGATCTCAAGCCGGCGCTGTTCGCCGTAAGGCAGGTTGGCGGCGTCCCAGTCGGCGCGCGCGGTGAGCCCGACCCGATCGAGCCAGTAGCGCGCCCGTTCCACCGCCTTCGCTTCGGCCCGGCGGTAACGGCCAAGGCCGAGCAGCCCGGCGAGCGAAAAAAACGAGGCGTGCATAAGCTCGTTGTGCTGGGCGACGATCAGGTTCTCCAGAACCGACATCCCGCCGAACAGCCGCACGTTCTGGAATGTCCTCGCCACACCCGCGACCTGCGGAATCCGAAAGCCCTCCATCCGTTCGAGATAGAGCGGCCCGCGCCGGGGATGGCTGAGCGTCAACCGGCCGACGCTCGGTTTGTAGAACCCCGTAAGGCAGTTGAAGACGGTCGTCTTGCCGGCCCCGTTCGGCCCGATGATGGCGGTAATGCCGGCATTCGGGGCTTCGAACGACACATCGTCGACGGCAACGAGGCCGCCGAACCGCATCGTCAGGTGTTCAACTTTCAGCAGTGCCGTTGGCTGCTCATTTCCTCCCCCGGCCGCTGGAGCGAAAGGCGGCATCACGGCACCGTTGCTGCCGGCTCACTCCGGGCGCGTGCGGTCCGATCGAAGTCGGCAAGCCGGATCGTCGGCTCGCGGAAGGCGAGCAGTCCGCGCGGCCGCCAGACCATGATCAGCACCATCAAGCCGCCGAAGGCCAGCATCCGGTACTCCTCCAGTTCGCGCACCAATTCCGGACCACCGATAAGGACGATCGCCGCGATGACGATGCCGACCTGACTGCCCATCCCGCCCAGCACGACGATCGCAAGGATGATCGCCGATTCAAGGAAGGTGAAACTCTCTGGGCTGATGAAGCCCTGCCGGGTCGCGAAGAAGGAGCCGGCAAAGCCGGCAAACATGGCGCCGATCGCAAATGCCGTCAGCTTGGTGTTGGTCGGATTGATGCCGAGCGAGCGGCAGGCGATCTCATCCTCGCGCAAGGCTTCCCAGGCGCGGCCCACCGGCAGCTTGCGGATGCGCAAGGTGAAGAGGTTGGTCAGCAGCGCCAGCACCAGGATCAGATAGTAGAGGAAGATCACGCGCTGGATCGGCGAATAGGCGATGCCGAATAGGGTGTGGAACGCGCTCGCGTCCGGTGCCGGGCTGGGGTTGAAGGGCACACCAAAGAAATCGGGCCGCGGGATGCCGGAAATGCCGCGCGGCCCATTCGTCAGCGACGACCAGTTGATCAGGATCACGCGGATCATCTCGCCAAAGCCGAGCGTGACGATGGCAAGATAATCGCCGCGCAACCGCAGCACCGGGAAGCCCAGGAGAATCCCGAAGGTTGCCGCGAGTGCGCCCGCGATCGGCAGGCACGCCCAGAAGCTCAGGCCGAAGTTGGCAGCGAACAGCGCATAGCTGTAGGCGCCGACGGCGTAGAAGGCGACGTAGCCGAGATCCAGGAGGCCCGCCAGGCCGACCACGATGTTGAGGCCCCAGCCGAGCATGACGTAGGTGAGAACGAGGATCGAGACGTCGAGCACATAGCGGTCGGCGAACGGTAGGAACGGCAGCAGAAGTGCGAACGCGATCGTGGCCGGGCCGAGCAGGCGGACAAAGCGGCGGATGCGCGCCGCAACCACGGGTGAGTGTGCCGCCTTTGGCCGCGGCGGCCAGATGTGGCGTGCGATGACGAGCAGCAGCCGGCCGACGAAAACGCAAGCGACGGCGATTGCCACCGCCGGCCAGCGCGTCTGCAGCCCGAGCCCGCCTGGTTCCTGCACCGTCTTGAGGCCGATCAGCGGCACCGCGAGGATGAGCGCAACCAGCGCCTGCAGCAGGGCCTCCTTGACGCCCTCAGTGAGCCACGCCGGACCGAAGAGGCGCGCGCCGCTCACGCGCTCACACCTTTTCGACCTCGGGCCGGCCGAGCAGTCCGGTGGGCCGGAAGATCAAGACCAACACGAGGATCGAAAATGCCGCCACATCCTTGTATTCAATGGTGAAGTAGGCGGACCAGAAGACCTCGATGAGGCCGATCAGGACACCGCCCAGCATCGCTCCCGGCAATGAGCCGATGCCCCCCAGAACGGCGGCGGTAAACGCCTTGATGCCGGCGAGAAAACCGATGAAGAAGTCGATCACGCCGTAGTAAAGGGTCACCATCATCCCCGCGACCGCCGCCAGCGCGGCGCCAATCACGAACGTCGTCGAGATGGTCCGGTCGACGTTGATGCCGACCAGCGCCGCCATCTTCAGGTCCTCCTGGCAGGCCCGCTGCGCGCGACCGAGGCGGGTGTGGTTGATCAGGAGCGAGAATGTCACCATCAGCGCAATCGTCAGCACGATGATGATGATCTGCAGGTAGCTGAGCTGGACGACGAAGCCTTCCCGCTCCATCAGGTTGATCCCGCCGCCGATCAGCGGCGGCAGCGGCTTGACGCGCGCTCCTTGCGCAACCTGGACGTAGTTCTGCAGGAAGATCGACATGCCGATGGCAGAAATCAGCGCCGCCAGCCGCGGCGACTGTCGCAACGGGCGGTAGGCCACGCGCTCCAGCACCCAGCCGTAGACGGCGGTGAAGAACATCGCCGAGGCGAGAACGATCAGGAGTGCCAGCGGCAGCCAGCCCACCCCAAGCATGCTGAGGACAAGAAAAGTGATCAGCGAGATGAAGGCCCCGATCATGTACACTTCGCCGTGGGCGAAGTTGATCATGCCAATGATGCCGTAGACCATCGTGTAGCCGATCGCGATCAGCCCATAGATGGCGCCCAGCGTGAGGCCGTTGATCAGTTGTTGAAGGAAATACTCCACGCGGCCCCGCTAATTAGTCTCAGCCGCGCCGCCGCGGCATCGCCGGTTCGTCATGCCGCTCCTGCCGTCCCTTGCAGCCTTCTGTCGTCAACGCCACCTGTCCCGCCGTTTCTCGTTTGCTGCCTGCTGTGGTCCTCGCGGCGCCAATCGTGTTGTCGTTACCGCCTGCCGTGTCAACAAAAAACAGCCCATGCTGGGCCGGGCTGGCGCCGGCGTCCGTGTCCCTAACCGCCGCCGCGGCCTGCCAGCACGGTGTTGAGCTTGCGCAGCGCCAGACGCATGAGCGCGGCATCGCCGGCGGCCGCCGCACCGACCACCACCACCTCGGTGTTGGTCCTGGGGTCGATCGCCGCCACCCGCACCGAGGGACCGATGCGGCGCAATTCGAACAAGGCATCGCCGAGCGCCACGGTGCCCTTCTCCTCGCCTCGCGTTGCCAACGGCTGTGTCCTCGAATCGTGCTTGCCGCATGTCGCGAAACGATGCAAGCACAATGCCATGAACGCTTGGTGAACCGGCGTCACGCTGCGGCAAAAGGGATGGTCGGCGAGGCAAAAACTTGTATCCTCCGCCCCCGCGAGCGTTGCGTCTCGCCACGCAGAATGAATGGAGGGAAGGGGTGACAACACGTCGGATGCATCCGGAAACCATGGTCCTGCACGCTGCCTATCGCCAGGACGAGGCAACGGGCGCGGTTGCGGTCCCGATCTATCAGACGACGTCGTACCAGTTCCGCGGTACCCAGCACGCCGAAAACCTGTTCGCGCTCAAGGAACTCGGCAACATCTACAGCCGCATCATGAACCCCACCTGCGACGTTCTTGAGCGGCGCTTTGCCGCGATTGAGGGCGGCGTCGCCGGTCTTGCGGTCGGCTCGGGCCAGGCGGCATCCACCTTCGCGGTCATGAATCTGTGCCAGAGCGGCGACAATTTCGTCAGCTCCACCGACCTCTACGGCGGCACCTGGAACCTGTTTGCCAACACGCTGAAAGGCATGGGGGTCGAGGTCCGCTTCGTCGATCCCGCCGATCCGCAAGCGTTCGCGCGCGCCACCGATGCGCGCACCCGCTGCTACTACGCGGAAACGCTGCCCAACCCGAAGCTCCAGGTCTTCCCGATCCGCGAGGTCGCCGAGATCGGCCGCTCCCTGGGCGTGCCGCTGATCGTCGATAACACGGCCGCACCGCTCATCTGCCGGCCGCTCGACCATGGTGCAGCGATCGTCATGTACTCGACGACCAAGTACATCGGCGGCCACGGCACCTCGATCGGCGGCCTGATCATCGACGGCGGCAACTTCGATTGGGAAGCGCATGCCGAGCGCTTCCCGCTGTTGACCCAGCCGGACCCCAGCTATCACGGCGCCGTCTGGACGGAAGCGGTGAAGCCGTTGGGTCCGATCGCCTACATCCTGCGCGCGCGGGTCATTCTCCTGCGTGACATCGGCGCTGCGATGAGCCCGTTCAACGCCTTCATGTTCATCCAGGGCCTGGAGACCTTGGCGCTGCGCATGCGCGCGCACTGCGAGAACGCGGCCCATGTCGCGGCCTTCCTGTCCGCCCATCCCAAGGTCACGGCCGTGATCTATCCCGGCCTGCAGGCGGGCGAGGCGCGAAAGCGGGCCGATCAGTACCTAAACGGCGGTTACGGCGCGCTGGTCGGCTTCGAGCTGAAGGGCGGCAGGGAGGCCGGGCGCCGGTTCATCGACGCGCTCCAGTTGGTCTATCACGTCGCCAACATCGGCGATGCCCGGACACTCGCGATCCACCCGGCGACGACCACCCATTCGCAACTCTCGGAAGAGGACCGCATCGCGACCGGCGTCTCGGACGGCTACGTCCGCCTCTCGATCGGCATCGAGCATAGCGACGACATCCTCGCCGATCTGGCGCAGGCGATCGAGCAGGCGTGATGACAATCGCGCGCCCGCAGGTTCCGGCAGCCCTTGGCGGCTACCCGCGCATCCGCATGCGCAGGAACCGGCAAAGTCCGTGGATCCGCCGCTTGGTTGCCGAGTCCAGTCTCTGCGTCGATGACCTCATCTGGCCGGTGTTTGTCGTCGAGGGGGAAAACCGCCGTGAGTCGGTGCTCTCCATGCCCGGCGTCGAGCGGCTTTCGTGCGACCTCCTGGTTCAGGCGGTCGGCGAGGCCGCAGGGCTCGGCGTTCCGGCGGTCGCCGTCTTTCCCTTCGTCGAGGCGGCGCTGAAAACACCCGATGCGCGCGAAGCCATCAACCCGGACAATCTCGTCTGCCGGGCGGTTCGCGCGATCAAGGCCGCATTTCCGGCGATGGGCGTCATCTGTGATGCGGCGCTCGACCCTTTCAACAGCCTGGGCCACGACGGCATCGTCTGCGAGGGTGAGGTTGTCAACGACGCGACGGTGGCCATCCTCTGTCAGCAGGCGATCGTGCAGGCGCGCGCGGGCTGCGACATCATCGCGCCCTCGGACATGATGGACGGCCGCATCGGTGCCATCCGCGATGCGCTTGATACCGAAGGTTTCGAACGCGTGCTCATCATGTCCTACGCGGCGAAATACGCCTCTGCCTTCTACGGCCCGTTCCGCGATGCGGTCGGCTCCGGCGGCTGCCTGGTCGGCGACAAGAAGAGCTACCAGATGGATCCCGCCAACGGCCTTGAGGCCCTGCGCGAGGTGGCGCTCGACATCGCGGAGGGCGCTGACATGGTGATGGTCAAGCCCGGCCTGCCCTATCTTGACGTCGTGCGGCGGGTGAAGGAGGCGTTCGGCATGCCGACCTTCGCCTATCAGGTGAGCGGCGAGTATGCGATGCTGAAGGCGGCCTGCCTCAACGGCTGGCTCGATTACGAGCGCGCGCTCTTGGAAATGCTGTTGTCGTTCAAGCGCGCCGGCGCCGACGGTGTCTTGACCTACGCTGCGCTCGACGCCGCCCGCCTCCTGCGCGGGGAGTGAGGGCGGCGTGCCGGCCGGCACATGCCGCGACACTGCTGCAAGAGGCCAAACCGTGAGCCCACCGCCGGCCCACCCAAAGATCTACCACATCACGCACGTGGACAACCTTGCCTCGATCATCGCCGATGGTGCGCTCTGCTCGGACGCGCTGCGCATCGCCGAGACCAAGAACCACACGAATATTGGAATGACGGCGATCAAGCAGCGCCGCCTCGGCCTGCCGGTGCGCTGCCATCCCGAAACCATGGTCGGTGACTTCGTGCCGTTCTATTTCTGCCCCCGGTCGGTGATGCTCTACATCCTGCATTGCGGCAACCATCCCGAAATCACGTATACCGCCGGCCAGCGGCCGATCGTTCATCTGCAAGCCGACCTCCTAGCCGTTGTCAGCTGGGCAGAGGTCAACGGCCAGCGTTGGGCGTTCAGCACGAGCAACGCCGGTGCCGCTTACGCGGAGTTCTTCAACACGCTCGTTCGGCTGGACCGGATCGACTGGAAGGCTGTTCACGCCACGGATTTCCGCGACCCGCCGATCAAGGAAGGCAAGCAGGCCGAATTCCTCCTTCACGAGCGCTTTCCGTGGTGCCTCGTCGAGCACGTCGGCGTTATCGACGCTGCGGCGAAGGCCCAGGTCACTGAAGTTCTTGCCAACGCAGCGCACGTTCCCCCTGTCACAGTCAAGACAAATTGGTACTATTGACAGGAGGGGCCGATCATGATCGAGCGGACACGAGGCGACATCCTGGAGGCAGACGCCGAAGCGCTAGTCAACACCGTCAACTGCGTCGGCGTGATGGGCCGTGGCGTGGCCCTGCAGTTCCGCAAGGCGTTCCCCGAGAACTACGCGGCCTACAAGGCGGTCTGCGAGCGCAAAGAGCTGCGGCCGGGTCGGATGTTCGTTTTTGAAGCCGGCCAGCTGACCAACCCGCGGTACATCATCAATTTCCCGACCAAAGACCACTGGAAGGGCAAGAGCCGCCTAACGGACATTGACGCGGGTCTCGTCGCCCTCGTCGACGAAGTGCGGCGGCTCGGCATCCGTTCCATTGCCATCCCGCCGCTGGGGTGTGGTCTCGGCGGCCTCGAGTGGTCAGACGTGCGGCCGCGGATCGAACGGGCGTTTGGCGAACTGCCTGAAGTCGAGGTGTTGCTCTATGAGCCGGCCGGTGCGCCGATGCCGGCCGAGATGGCGAAGGCGGATGTCGCTCCGAGGATGACGGTTGGCCGCGCCGCGCTGCTCGGGCTGATGAACCGGTATCTGGCGGCGCTGATGGACCCGTTCGTCTCCCTGCTCGAAATCCACAAGCTCATGTACTTCATGCAGGAAGAGGGCGAGCCGCTGCGGCTGCGTTTCACCAAGGCCGTCTACGGTCCCTACGCCGAGAATCTGCGGCATGTCTTGAGCGAGATCGAAGGGCACTTCATCCAGGGTTATGCCGATGCGGGGGATGCGCCCGACAAGCAAATCGAGCTGGTACCGGAGGCTCTCACGGCGGCGCAGACGTTCCTGGATAGTTATCCGGCGACGGCCAAGCGGTTTGATCGCGTCGTCGATCTGGTTGAGGGCTTCGAGACCTCGTTCGGCATGGAACTGCTGGCGACCGTGCACTGGGTGGCGACGCGCGAGCGCGCGGCGACACTCGATCAAACGATCGCCGCAACGCATGCCTGGAACCGGCGCAAGCAGATGTTCACGCCGGCGCAGATCGGCATTGCCTGGGATGTGCTGAAGCGCAAGGGCTGGCTGTCCGAAGGGGCGGACACAGAAGGTTGCGATGGTAGGCGAAGAGACGGGTAGCCCGCCGGCAGAGTGCGCGCCGCTTCGCCGATGATCTCGAAGTTGCGGAGAACAGCGTCAACCGTGCGCTCGTCCGCCCCGAAGTCCGCGAACGTCATCGTCGCCGTGTAGCGTTCGATCTTGTCGATGGCAACCGCTGTCGATGGCGACCGCGATGTCCCGGATGCGCAAGTTCCAATCGCGCTCAGGCATAGATGGCCTCGGCGAGAATGCGCGTGCGCAGCCGCTCGGACAGGGCCGCCAGCGTCACCAGATCGACCGGCCGACAGAGCAGGCCTTGCAGATGATCCTGCAGGTCGATGAAATCGAACAGGTCGGGACGGACGTCGGCGCGGTAGTGGACGAGAACGTCGACGTCACTGTCGGTGCGTGCCTCGCCGCGCGCGCACGATCCGAACACCGCTACCGACCGGATGCCGAACGCGTCCAGCCTCGCCTTGTCGGCGCGCAAGCGCTTGAGAATCTCGTCTCGCGTCGTGGTCATCGTTGCCACCTCGGCCATCGCCCGCTTAACCTCACGCGGATGATGATCTGATGAGTATAGCGGACGAAGCCGCGGGCAACGATGCGCAAAGCGAGCGGTAAGCCTTGGCCCGGGCGCGGCCTGGGCGACCGCACGCCGAGCCCGTGTGTGGACGGCCCCCTGGATGCAAGGGTTGGGAGCGAGAAACTCTGATCTGGTGCGATAGCAGTCGTGTG
>UXAT02000006.1 GCA_900609035.2 Candidatus Defluviicoccus seviourii
TCGGCTGTGGACATGCCGCTGCGCTTGGACAACGCTGACGCGTTGCCCACATGCCCACAGCCGCAACAACAACAGCAACCCATTCTTATGTTATCGAAAGAGGAGACGGTGCCGGCCTCCACCTAAGCAGCCCCATCCGGTGGTCTCAGGAACCGGGACCGCCTCTAGCATCCCTACGCGCGAGAATCCGCTCCGTGCGCGCCGAGCCGGAATAAAATGAAAAAAAACAAAAAAAGATGGCATTTCTGGGGCATCATTACCCCAAAAAGGCCAAATAAGAAGTGGCGTTTTCAATAGCTTAGAGAAATTGCTTTGCGAGGAGAAAGCGACGGCTAGCTTCAACGCCATTGCAGTGCGGCAGTGCCTGTGGAATAAGGGGAACACTCATGTTAATGGCCAGAATGCGTGTCGTGGAGCGAGAAACAGGCGACAATAAGAAGCGGGCGATTGAGGCGGCGGTCAGCCAGATCGAGCGGGCTTTCGGCAAAGGCTCGATCATGCGCCTCGGGCAGCGCGAGACAGTCGAAACCGAGTCGGTCTCTACCGGCTCGATCGGGCTTGATGTCGCGCTTGGCATCGGCGGTTTGCCGCGCGGCCGCATCGTCGAGATCTTCGGCCCCGAAAGCTCGGGCAAGACCACGCTCGCCCTGCACGTGGTCGCTGAAGCGCAGAAAAAGGGCGGCGTTTGCGCCTTTATCGACGCTGAGCACGCGCTTGACCCCATCTATGCCCAGAAGCTGGGCGTCAACGTCGATGATCTGCTGATCTCGCAGCCGGATACAGGCGAACAGGCGCTCGAGGTGTCCGATACGCTGGTGCGCTCGGGTGCCGTCGATGTCCTCGTCATCGATTCCGTCGCGGCGCTGGTACCGCGCGCCGAACTCGAAGGCGAGATGGGCGACCAGCAACCAGGCCTGCAGGCGCGGCTGATGAGCCAGGCGCTGCGCAAGCTCACAGGCTCGGTCTCCCGTTCGCGGACGATGGTCATCTTCATCAACCAGCTGCGGATGAAGATCGGCGTAATGTTCGGCAACCCGGAGACGACCACCGGCGGCCACGCACTCAAGTTTTATGCCTCGGTGCGCCTGGAAATCCGCCGCATCGGCGCGATCAAGGACCGCGACGAGACCGTGGGCAATCAAACCCGCGTCAAGGTCGTCAAGAACAAGCTCGCGCCGCCGTTCAAGATGGTCGAGTTCGACATCATGTACGGCGAAGGCGTTTCCAAGATGGGCGAATTGCTGGATCTTGGCCTCAAGGCCGGCCTCGTTGAGAAGTCCGGATCCTGGTTCTCTTACGGTTCGGAGCGGATCGGCCAGGGCCGGGAGAACGCCAAGACCTACCTCAAGCAGCATGCCGACCTGGCCGCCGAGATCGAACAGAAGATCCGCGCCAACGCCGGCCTCGTCTCCGCCACCTTGCTGACGACGAATGCGGATGCGGAGGATGCCGACGGCGCTTGAGCGCCCCGGCGCCACTTGGCCCTGCCCCCTCCTGACGGCCCGCGGCCCCGCTCGCATCGGGGCCGCCGCTTCTCTCCGCCGCGGTTCTGCTTGCCTGGACACCCGCCCCGGCGGGCGCTAAAAGCGGCAAAGTTGGGGCAGACATCGGCCCCGCCGTGATTGAGAGAGGCTGACCCGCAGGGCCATGCAGACCGTCAACGACATCCGCAAGGCGTTCCTCGACTTCTTTGCCCGCCATGGCCACCGCGTCGTGGCATCGAGCCCGCTCGTGCCGCGGAACGATCCGACGCTGTTGTTCACCAACGCCGGCATGGTCCAGTTCAAGAATGTCTTTACCGGCATCGAGCGCCGTGATTACGCGCGCGCGGCAACAGCGCAGAAATGCGTGCGGGCCGGCGGCAAGCACAACGACCTGGAGAACGTCGGCTACACCGCGCGGCATCACACGTTCTTCGAGATGCTGGGCAACTTCTCCTTCGGTGATTACTTCAAGGACCTCGCCATCGAGCTGGCCTGGACGCTGGTCACCAAGGAGTTCGGCCTTCCCGCCGACCGCCTGCTCGTCACCGTCTACGCCGAAGACGACGTTGCGCATGCTCTGTGGAAGAAGATTGCCGGCCTGCCGGACGACCGCATCGTCCGAATTGCCAGCTCGGACAATTTCTGGTCGATGGGTGAGACCGGACCCTGTGGGCCCTGCTCGGAAATCTTCTACGACCACGGGCCGCACATCCCAGGCGGCCCGCCCGGCAGTGCGGATGCCGACGGCGACCGCTTCATCGAGATCTGGAACCTCGTCTTCATGCAGTACGAGCAGGTCACGGCGGACAAGCGCATCGACCTGCCGAAGCCTTCGATCGATACCGGAATGGGCCTGGAGCGCGTTGCCGCCGTCATGCAGGGCACGCACGACAACTACCGCATCGATCTCCTGCAGGCGCTGATCCATGCCGCCGCCGAGGCCACCGGCACCGAGCCGGAAGGCCCGCACGCGGTCTCCCACCGTGTCATCGCCGATCACTTGCGCGCCTCGTCGTTCCTGATCGCCGACGGCGTGCTCCCCTCCAACGAGGGCCGCGGCTACGTGCTGCGCCGGATCATGCGCCGCGCCATGCGGCATGCGCACCTGACGGGATGCGAGGAGCCGGTGATGTGGAAGCTGGTGCCGGCGCTGACCGCCAAGATGGGCCAGGCCTATCCGGAACTCGTGCGCGCCGAAGCGCTCATCAGCGAAACCCTGAAGCTTGAGGAGACCCGCTTCCGCCGCACGCTCGACCGCGGCCTGAAGCTCCTCGAAGAGGCGACCGCGGAGCTGCCCGCTGGCGGCGTGCTGGCAGGCGAAACGGCGTTCAAGCTCTACGACACCTACGGCTTTCCGCTCGATCTGACCGAGGACGCGCTCAAGGCGCGCCGGATGACGGTCGACGCCGAGGGTTTCAAGGCGGCGATGGCGCGCCAGCGCGCGGACGCCCGCCGCGCCTGGGCCGGGTCCGGCGAGGCAGCGACCGAAGCGCTGTGGTACCAGGTCCGCGACGAGGTCGGCGCCACCGAGTTCCTCGGCTACGAAACCGAGGAAGCGGAGGCGAAGATCGTCGCCATCGTCCGCGATGGTGCTTCCGTCCAGCGCGCCGAAGCCGGTGAAACGGTCGCGGTCGTCTGCAACCAGACGCCGTTCTATGGCGAGTCCGGCGGCCAGATGGGCGACTGCGGTGTCATTGCCGCTCCGGGTGGTGGCCGGCTGTTGGTCAGCGACACCCACAAGAAGGCGGGCGATGTGCATGTCCACATGGGCATTGTCGACAGTGGCAACCTCGGCGTCGGCGACGACGTCGCGCTGCGGGTCGATCACGACCGCCGCGCGGCCCTGCGCGCGCACCACTCGGCAACGCACCTCCTGCACGCGGCGCTGCGCACACGCTTGGGCGAGCACGTGACGCAGAAGGGCTCCCTCGTTGCGCCGGATCGCTTACGCTTCGACGTCAGCCATCCGAAGCCGATGAGCCCCGACGAGATCGCGGCCGTCGAGGCTGACGTCAACGCCGAGATCCGCGGCAACAACGACGTCGCCACCCACCTGATGGATCCGGAGGCTGCAGTGCTCGCCGGCGCCATGGCGCTGTTCGGCGAGAAGTACGGCGATGAGGTGCGCGTCGTCTCCATGGGCAGCCCGCGCACCGCCGATCAGGCCTATTCGGTGGAGCTGTGCGGCGGCACGCATGTCCGGCGTACCGGCGACATCGGCATGTTCAAGATCATCGGCGAGACGGCACTCGCGGCCGGCGTGCGCCGGATCGAGGCGGTGACCGGCGCTGCGGCGCTGGCCTTCGTCGCCGAGGAGGAACGCTGCCTGAAAAGCACCGCCCAGATCCTCAACACGGCGATTACGGACGTGCCGGATCGGGTTGCGGCGCTGATCGAGGAGCGCCGCCGGCTGGAGCGTGAGCTGAGCGAGGCACGCCGCGCGCTCGCCACCGGTGGCGGCAGCGGCACTGGCGCCGAGATCCGCCAGGTAAACGGCATTCGCTTCTCATCGCGCGTTCTGCCCGGCCTGCCGGCCAAGGAACTGAAAAGCCTTGCCGATGACTTGAAGAAACAACTGGGCTCCGGCGTCGTGGCGCTCATTGCCACCGCCGAGGGCAAGGCTTCGCTGGTCGTAGGCGTGACCGAGGACCTGACGCCGAAGGTGAACGCCGTCGCGCTCGTGCGGATCGGCGCGGCAGCGCTGGGCGGTGCCGGCGGCGGTGGCCGGCCGGACATGGCACAGGCCGGCGGCCCGGAGCCGGAGAAGGCTTCCGCCGCGCTCGAAGCGATCGAGCAGGCGCTGGCTCAGCCCGCTTAAGCGCGGCGGCGGTTGGCGAGCGCGGTCGCGAGCGGGCTCATCGGTCGTTCCGCTCCCGCGCCGTGAACCTCCGCATCGATCTGCTGCAGCTGGCCGATGACGCGATCCATGTAATCCTCGATCGCCTCGTCGGTCATAGCAGCCAACAGGTCGGAGACGGCGGGGTCAAGGTCGGTGCCGGCTTCCGGTGCTTGCGTCGGGCGTTCGGCAAAGGAAAAGCGCAGCCGCTTCGCCGCCGCCAGCGGATCATCCTCTTCGAGAAAGCCGCTGACATAGGCATTGATCAGGAGCCGGCGCTGGGCGCTCAAGTGCGCCAGCAGCGTCATCAGCACCGAATTCATCGCGCCATCCTCCGTCCGCCGGCGGGCTGTCCGGCCCGCGCCTCACAATGACGGCGGTCCGGTTGCGATGGCGTTAACCCCCGGCAGTCGATGGCGGAGGCCTTCGTCGCCTGCACGACCGACTCGTCATTGCGAACCCGCTTGAAGCGGGTGAAGCAATCCAGCGAGGTAAAGACCGCAAAATCCCTGGATCGCTTCGCTCGCGCTCGCGATGACGGCACTACTCAGGGCCTAGGTTCGCCCAGAGCGGCGAGCGTCTGGTCAATCGCGGCGAGGCGGCCCTCGAAATAGGCACGCAAGTGTTCGTGGCCGGCCTGCATTCTGACCTCGAAGGCGCCCTGGATGGCGCCTCGCGCCTCACGAAGCATCGATGAATCGCGGGTCCGCTGCCCCAGGGTGAACAGCGCAGATCCCAGGTTGTTCTGGGTCATGGCCCACTCAAGCGGCACGCGTTCGCGGGTTCGCTCCTCCAGCGACGCACGGAAGGCCTGAACCGCATCCTTCAGTCGCTCCGTACCGCTCTCCCGCTCCCCCAGCATCGCAAGCGCACTGCCCAGGTTGTCCTGGGTCCCGGCCCACTTAAGCGGAACGCGCGCGAGGGTAAACTCGCTAAGCGCCTGGCGGTAGGCCTCGATCGCCTCATCAAACCGCTCGGTGCCACTCTCCCGCTCGCCCAGCCTCAAGAGGGCATTGCCCAGGTTGTTCTGGGTCGCAGCCCAGCCAAGCGGTACGCGCATGCGGGTCCGCTCTGCAAGTGCTGCACGGCAAGCCTCAACCGCCTCTTCCAGGCGCTCATGTCCGCTCTCACGCTCGCCCAGGCGGAAAAGCGCAATGCCCAGGTTGTTCTGGGTCATGGCCCAGTCGAGCGGCACGCGCGCACGGGTGTACTCTAGGAGCGCCTGGCGGTAGGCCTGGACCGCCTCCTCAAGCCGCTCGGTGCCGCTTTTCCGCTCGCCCAGTTTCGTAAGCGCCAAACCCAGGTTGTTCTGGGTCATGGCCCACTGAAGCGGCACGTGTTCGCGGGTGTACTCCTCCAGCGCCGCGCGGTAGGCTTCGACCGCCTCTCCAAGCCGCTCGGTGCCGCTCTCCCGCTCGCCGAGCGCTCGAAGCGCATTGCCGAGGTTGTTCTGGGTCCCGGCCCAGACGACCGGCACGCGTTCGCGAGTGTACTCCTCCAGCGCCGCGCGGAAGGCCTCGACCGCCTCTTCCAGCCGCTCCGTGCCGCTCTCCCGCTCGCCCAGGATGCCAAGCGCAATGCCGAGGTTGTTCTGGGTCCGGGCCCAGTCGAGGGGGACCTGCTGGCGCGGGCGCAAGCGCACGAGCTCGCGGTAACGCGCGATTGCTTCCTTGAGCGCCGCGTTATCGCCCTTCTCCTCCCCCTGGCGGTAAAGCGCATCGGCCTCGGCGTCCAGGTACTTGAGTCGGTCCGCATGCGCGGGCGGTAGGCGAGCTGCGGCGGCGGCAAAGTGAGCTGCCGCCTCAGGATAGCGCAGGCGGGTCAGCGCGATCTGCCCGCGCTGCGCCAGCGTCGCCGCTGCCTCCACCTGGCGGGCATCGATTGCCGCATTCTCGACCGCAACCAGTTCGGCCAAGTGCTGGTCCGCTTGCTCCAGATCGCCTTGATCGAGGGCGGCGCGCGCTTGCTCTTTCAGCCGCGCGATCGCCGGCGCATCGCCGGGGGCGGCCCTAGCGTGACTCAGCGCGACTTTGTAATTCTCGGCAATTTCGGCCAGCTTCTCGGCCCACTTTTCCGCCGGCACGGCTTCCTCACCGAGAATGTGGAGAAAGGCCTTCAGCGCACCCTCGCTCACGCCGAGCTTGTGTTCGAGCTCACGAATGGTCGCCTGTTGCTGCGCGCTCAACCGTTCCCAGGGCTCGGTCGCCGACTTGATCAAGGGCGCCAGTTGCTCCGGCGGGGTATTGAGGATGATCGGCGCGTTGACCGGACCGCTGAGGGCGAGGCCGTCGCTCGCAGTAATGTTGGGCACCGCGGCGGGAGGCGTCTTCTTCGCGTTGTTGTGGAAGTGGGTGAAGAGGGCCCAAGCGCCGCCGATGACCACAACCACGCCCCCGCCCAACCAGCCGATGATGGTGCGGGTGCTTTCGTCCTGGACTCCGTTCCAGATCGTGTCCCAGAGCCCGCCCAAGGGCGTCCCCCTCTCTCCTCTCGCTCAACCGCAACTTTGGCACGAGCGGGCCACGCGCGAAAGAACAAAGCCGGCCGTATCGGCGGCGCCGCCACTGCTGCCTTCCTCTCTTCTTCGTCATGCACGGGCGAAGACCCGTGCATCAACTGTCGGGGCCGTCCCCAACGGTTGATGGCCGGCCTGCGCCGGCCATGACGACTGTGAGGTGGGTGGCCGGAGGCGACTGGCCTTGATGGTGCCGGCCTGGCGCCTTACGCTTACGGCATCGGCGATGTGCGAAGGGATACAGGCGGCATGACCAAGCGATTTTCGGGCACGGAGACCTACGTCGCGACCGAGGACATGAAGGTTGCGGTCAACGCCGCCATCGCGCTCGAACGGCCGCTGCTGATCAAGGGCGAGCCGGGAACCGGCAAGACCATCCTCGCCCACGAGATTGCCGGGGCGATCGACGCGCCGCTGATCGAATGGCACATCAAATCGACGACCAAGGCGCAGCAGGGCCTCTATGAATATGACGCGGTCGCGCGGCTCCGGGACTCGCAGCTGGGCGATGCGCGCGTCCACGAGATCGGCAACTACATCGTCCGCGGCAAGCTGTGGGAAGCGTTTGCGAGCGACACCCGGCCGGTGCTGCTGATCGACGAGATCGACAAGGCGGACATCGAGTTCCCCAACGATCTGCTGCTCGAGCTCGACCGCATGCAGTTCCACGTCTACGAGACGAAGGAGACCATCAACGCCCGCCAGCGGCCGATCGTCGTCATCACGTCCAACAACGAGAAGGAGCTGCCGGACGCCTTCCTGCGCCGCTGCTTCTTCCATTACATCCGCTTCCCCGACCGCGAAACGATGCAGAGGATCGTCGACGTCCACTATCCAGGCATCCACAAGCGCCTCGTGCAGGATGCCTTGACCGTATTCTTCGAGGTGCGCGAAGTGCCGGGGCTGAAGAAGAAGCCCTCGACGTCGGAACTACTCGACTGGATCAAGCTCTTGATGGTCGAGGACATCCCGCCGGAGACGCTGCGCACGGCGGATGCGCGCAAGCTGATCCCGCCGCTCTACGGCGCCTTGCTCAAGAACGAGCAGGACGTGCATCTGTTCGAGCGCCTGGCTTTCCTCAACCGCCGCGAGGGACGGTAGGGTGGCGGCGGAAGAGCCGCACATTCCCTTTCGTCACGCGCGGACATGGACTTGTTCCGCGCATCGGAGCTGTCCAATGCAGGCGAAGTGGTCGTCGTGATCTGATGGACAGCGAGTAGGAACACGCCATGTTCATCAACTTCTTCCTCGAACTGCGCCAGGGCCGGCTGCCGGTCAGCCTGCGCGAATACCTGACGTTCATCGAGGCGATGCGCGCAGACCTGGCCGCCTACTCGGTCGATGATTTCTATTACCTGGCGCGCGCCTGCCTAGTGAAGGACGAGACCAACCTGGATAAGTTCGACCGCGTGTTCAGCCAAGTCTTCAAGGGCTTGACGCCGGCCGAGGGCGAGGTGGCGGAAATTCCCGAGGACTGGCTGAAGAAGATCGCCGAACGCCTGCTGACGGAGGAGGAAAAGGAGCAGATCAAGGCGCTTGGCGGCTGGGACAAGCTGATGGAGACGCTCAAGGAACGCTTGAAGGAGCAGAAGGGCCGGCACGCGGGCGGCTCGAAGTGGATCGGCACCGGCGGCACCTCCCCCTTCGGCGCCTGGGGCTACAATCCGGAAGGGGTGCGCATCGGCCAGGACGAGAACCGCAACTTCCGCGCGGTCAAGGTTTGGGACAAGCGCGAGTTCCGCAACCTCGACTCCGACGTCGAACTCGGCACCCGCAACATCAAGGTCGCGCTCCGCCGCTTGCGCCGTTTCGCCCGCGAGGGCGCGGCCGATCAGCTCGATCTGCAGGGCACCATCCGCTCAACGGCGAAGAAGGGCTACCTCGACCTCGCCATGGTGCCGGAACGGCACAATGCGGTGAAGGTGCTGTTGTTCTTCGACGTCGGCGGGTCCATGGATCCGTTTGTCGAGGTGTGCGAGGAGCTGTTCTCCGCCGCCCGTACGGAGTTCAAGCATCTCGAATACTTCTATTTTCACAACTGTCTCTACGAGCGGGTCTGGCGCGACAACCGCCGCCGCTTTGATGCGCCGACCTCGACCTTAGACGTCCTTCACACCTACCCGCACGACTACAAGGTCATTTTCGTCGGCGACGCCTCGATGTCGCCCTACGAGATCCTGCAACCGGGCGGCTCGGTCGAGCACTGGAACGAGGAGGACGGCGCAACCTGGCTGAAGCGGGTGCTGACCGTCTATCCGAAATGCGCGTGGCTCAATCCACTGCCGCCGGAGTGGTGGGAGTACACAGGTTCGGTGCGGATGATCCGCCAGCTGTTCGCAGGCCGCATGTACCCGCTCACCCTGGACGGCCTCGATGCCGCGATGCGCGCCTTGAGCCGGTGACTCCGCGCGAGCGGACTTAAGTGATCAGCTCCATCTTGAAGTGGTAGCGGAGCGACTTTCGCAGTTCATCCACCACCTTGAGCGAGGCGAGCAGGAGCCCGCGCTCAAGCTTGCTCAAGCTCGCGGGCGCAATGTAGTTGTCGGTCGCGGTGCCGGTCTGCGGCCGCTCCAACTGGGCGCGCAGCCGCAGCATGCTCATGAAATCGAACGCCTCGATCAGGTCGGCGGCGAAGCTGTCGGTGAAGCTGCCCTCGCTCGCAAGGGTCTGGATGCGGCTGATCGTGTTGGTTTCCCTGATCGCGTGTTCAAGCGCGAGTGAGCGGACGCCGTGCACGATCGGGAACAGCCCGCCCTTCTTGATGTCGAGCTGGCCCGCATGCGGCGGTGCCTTCTCGACCACGAACCGGCCAAGAAAGCCCAGCGGAAGCGGGAACTGCAGGGTTGCCTTGGCGAAATAGCCGACGTGAGTGCCCTCCCGCTGGAGCAGGTCGAAGAGATCCTCCTTGAGGCCCTTGAGCAGCTTCTCGTCGCCGGCCACCGCAGCGGCATCATAGAAGATGGCGAGGTTGAGCAGCCCCTCAGGCTTGCCATCGAACAGCCAGTGGGCGAGATCGCGCCGATAGGCCGCCTGCTCGCGTGCCCACGCCGGATTGGAGACCATGACGTTGCCCGGACAAGGCGGATAGCCCATCTTGCACAGCGCCTGCGAGAACGCCTGCAACGGCGCATCGGTGCGCGCGCGGTCGGGCGGACTGCCAAAAATAACGGCATTGTCCTGATCGGTCGGCAGCAGCTGCTCCGCCCTGCCCTCGCTGCCCATCACCATCAGGCATGCCTCGGCGCGGATGTCGGCCGGAACGACCTGCTCGAACAGACGCCGAAAGATGCGCCGGTTGAGATCGGTAACAACACGGGCGATATAGCGCGGCTTGACGCCACGGCCGTGCAGGGCAGCGATCAGGCGCGGAATCGCACGACCGGCCTGTTCAAGCTCGGCGACGGTCGAGGCCCGTTCGACCCGGTTGGCGATGGCAAACGAACTGTCGCCGACATAGCGCAACAGGTCTGCCTGCTCGAACACACCCACGATGTCACGGCCGTCGGTGACGACCACATGGCGGATCGCGCGCTCGGTCATCATCACGAGCGCGTTGAACAGGAAATCCTCACGATCCAGACTGGCAAGGTCGTAGCTGGCGATGCCTGCAATCGGCGTACTGCTGTCGAGCCCCATCAGAACCGACTTCTCGCGGACATCGCGGCCAGTGAAGATGCCGACCCTCCCGTCGTCGCGGCGAACCAGGACGTAGGACGTTCCGTGCTGCTTCATCTGCTCGACCGCACTCTGCAGCGTCGTTGCCGCACCGACGAACAGCGGCGGATGCAACGACGCATCGCCAAGCCGGATCAGCAGCAAGGAGCCCGCTTCGCGCTGCTGCTGCAACGCGATCAGCGCATCGGCCTTGCGGATGAGTTCCTCATCCCAGAAGCTCTGGAGCGCCGAGTTGCCGCGGATGAGGGCCTGAATGACGGCCGTCGGCAGCGTCACGCAGGTGGTTGTTTGCCGCGCGATGAAGGTTGATTCGGTCCGGCCCTGGACGATTGCGCGATAATCAAATGCCTGGCCCGGACCGAAGCGGTCGACGATGCCGATCGCGTCGTGTTCTTCGATCAATCCATCGGCGACAACAAACAGGCGCCCGGGAACCCGCCAGCGCGGCAGCACCATTTCCCCGGCGCCGTAGTGGGCGGTCTGCACGACACCCGCCGCCTCCGCCTGTTCGGCCGCATTGAGGCGATCGAACGGCACGATCGTGCGTAACCAATCGCCAGGATCGGTGATTGCGCTGACCGCAGGCAAACCGTTCCCTCCCGCTGGTCCAAGCCGCCGGCACCGCACCCATGGGCTGGGCGTTCGGATGGCGGCCATTTTGACCCGTTCCCTTCTGCGGTCATACACGAGCGGGGCGGTACGGGATAGAGGGAAGCCATAGCTGGCAGCGGCCGGCCTTCATTCCGGCTGAGGAGCCGGGGGCAGCAAGTAGAGACCTGGGGCGGCACACAAAAAAGAATGGGCCGGGGGGGAAGCCCCTCCGGCCCTGGTTGTCGTGAGTGTCTTGCTATGGGTACGCGAGCGACTACTCGGCAGCCGCACCCTTCGGCTCGCCCAGCACCGCGCGCCGTTCAACTTCATTGAAGCCTTCCTGCGCCGCGCGCTCGGGCGCCAGCAGGGAGATAACGATGCCGATCAGGAAGGATCCGGTCATCGTGTAGATGCAGGGGTTCTTCAGCGGGAAGTACCACCACTTCGCCATGATGTCGGCCTTGTAAGCGGCGATCGCGGCATTAGCAGCGTCGACCACTTCCTTGGGCGATCCGGCGGCTGCCGCCTTCGGGCCCAACAGGTCGAACTGGATCGTCGGCCCGCAGTAGATGAGCACCAACGTGCCGATCGCCCCGAACAGGATGCTGCAGACCGCACCCCAGGTGGTGAACTTGCGCCAAAACACCGACAGCACCAGTGCTGGGAAGTTCGCCGACGCCGCAATCGAGAACGTAAGCCCCACCATGTAGGCGACGTTCTGGCCCTGGAAAACGATGCCGAGCAACACGGCGCAGATACCTAGAATGAGCGACGCGGCGCGCGCGGCGATCATCTGTTCGTGCTGCGGGGCGTGACCACCGCGGACAACGTTGACCCACAGGTCATGCGAGAGCGCACCGGCACCGGCCAGCGTCAGACCCGCCACCACCGCGAGGATGGTCGCGAACGCGACGGCGCAGATGAAGCCGAAGAACACCTCACCGGCAATCACGTTGGCGAGCAGCGGGGCTGCCATGTTGCCACCGCCACCAGCAGCCAGGATGTTCTTCTGCCCGACCAGCACCATCGAACCGAAGCCGAGGATGAAGGTGATCAGGTAGAAACCGCCGATCCAGATGGTTGCCCACATGACCGAGACGCGCGCCGCTTTGGCGTTCGGCACGGTGTAGAACCGCATCAGGATGTGCGGCAGACCTGCTGTACCGAACATCAACGCCAAGCCGAGCGAAACCGCGTCCCACGCGCCGGTGACGACTTTGATTCCCGGTTCGAGCACCTTGCCGCCGTAGCAGAACATCTGCGAGCCAGCCGCAGCTGCCGGGTCGCAGCCCTCTTTGGCCGCCTGAGCAAACAGGTTGATGGGGTTGAAGCCGAACTTCGACAACACGATCAGCGCCATCGCGACGGCACCGCCCAGAAGCAGGCACGCCTTGATGATCTGCACCCAGGTGGTCGCAATCATGCCGCCGAACAGCACGTACATGATCATCACGCCGCCGACGATGATTTCCGCCCAGACGTACGGGATGCCGAACAGGAGTTTGATCAAGGTGCCGGAACCGACCATCTGCGCGATGAGGTAGGTCAGCACCACCGCCATTGTGCCGATCGCAGCCGCGATGCGCACCGGCTTTTGCTGCAGGCGATAGGCAACGACGTCGGTGAACGTGTACTTGCCCAAATTCCGCAGCGGCTCGGCAATCAGGAACAGGATGATCGGCCAGCCGACCAGCCAACCGGTTGAGTAGATCAGCCCATCGAAGCCGTTCAGCGCAACGAGCCCGGCGATGCCGAGGAAGCTCGCCGCGCTCATATAGTCGCCGGCGAGTGCGAGGCCGTTCTGGAAGCCCGTTATGGACCGTCCGGCGGCGTAGAAGTGTTCCGTTGTCTTTGTCCGCTTCGCCGCCCAATATGTAATGACGAGCGTCGCCGAAACGAAAACAAAGAAAAACAGAATTGATGTTGTGCTTGTTTGTGGCATCTTTTCTTACCTCGCGAGATGGCTGAGTTCTTCGATCTCGCGGTCATATACGCCGTTCGCCCACTTGGTGTAGATAATGGTCAACACCCAGGCGAAAACGATGACCAGCGCACCCAGCAGCACGCCGACCGACAAACCGTCGCTCAACCGCATCCCAAGTGTGATCTGACCGCCAAGACCGGCGGCCGGTATTGCCTTCCCAGCCCTTACCATCTCTTGGATCACACCAACATCTGCGGCAACCAGCAGGATAAAGCCGTAGTAGGCGGCGAGCATGATCGCGCTCAGCACGAAGGCGATACGCCAACGATGTGCCGAGATCGCATGCAGCCGCTGTTCATGGTCGTGCATCGATCCTTCCTCCCATGGGGTCACGTGAACCCCTTGTTAGCCTCCGGGTATGGGCATCTAGCAAGGTATCAAGGCACGAGTCAAACGCCGCGCCGAACAAAGGGCCGGGTTTTTTCCTGATTGGGGTAAAAAAAATATTCTTGACACGAGAAAACCACAATTGCCATTTCGCACATGCAGCACGCGCGGCGCATCGATCAGTGTATCAGTGAATTGGGGTTGCTCTAACCAGCAGGTGATTGCAGGTGAGCTCCTTTTTTTCCTGCTAATACATACAGAAACCGCATTAATGTGTTACTGGGTGCAGTTACGAGGCGCGCTCGGCGTCACTCGCGTCCCGAGAAAAACGACCGCCGCCATCGCGGCGGAATCGTCGCTGCACTGCGCAATTCTGATCGCAATGCAACAACACAGCCTGTCCCTTTCCGCTGCCGCGGCCACCGGGACAGTTGAGCGAAACCGTTGAGTCGCCCTGTCGTTAGGCATCGCCGCGCGACAGATGCGCTCCGGCTGTGCTACTGCCCATCGAATGGGCGATTGGGCAGAACGATTGCTGGCGTCGTGGCACGATTCAGCGGTACCTTCGGCAGGTGCGGTCGTGCTCACCCCTATACGAGCCGCACGCCCCCCTAGCAGTGCGATTCATTCCCAACAGCACCAAGATGGCCGTTTGGCATAAGGATTGCTTCTGTGGCGTTGCAGGAGGACGGTTCGGCGGTGACAAGAAAGAAAACCGGAATGCTGAAGCGCGCGTTCGACGAAATGCATGGCTTCGACGATGGGCTGCGCAAAGCCTATCAGGCCTACGACGCATGGCTGAAGACGACTCACATCGAGCGCCTGGTCGAGAAGCACCAGCAGGCCGATCTGATCTTTCGCCGCCTCGGAATCACGTTTTCGGTTTACGGCAGCGAGGAAGGCGTCGAGCGCCTGATCCCGTTTGACGTCGTGCCGCGCATTCTCGATGCCGAGGAATGGCGGATCGTCTCCACCGGTGTCTGTCAGCGCGTGCGTGCCATCAACGCGTATCTGGATGACATCTACCATGGCCAGAACATCCTGCGTGCCGGGCGCATTCCGGCCGAACTGGTTCTGAACAATCCGGCCTTCCGGCCCGAAGTCCTGGGCCTCGACCTGCCGCGCGGGGTCTATGTCCATGTCGCCGGGATCGACGTCGTGCGCGTCGGACCAGGCGAGTTCTATGTCCTTGAAGACAATGCCCGCGTGCCTTCCGGTGTCTCGTACATGCTGGAAGACCGGGAGACCATGATGCGCCTGTTCCCGGAGCTGTTTCCGCTGCACGCAGTCGCACCGGTCAACCACTATCCGGAAATGCTGTTGCGGACCCTGCGCTCGGCGGCGGCGCCTGGCGTCGTCGATCCGACCGTTGTGGTCCTGACACCAGGCCATTTCAACAGCGCCTACTTCGAGCATGCGTTCCTCGCCACCCAGATGGGCGTCGAACTGGTCGAGGGACAGGACATGTTCGTCGAGGACGATACCGTTTTCATGCGGACGACCGACGGACCGCGCCGTGTCGACGTCATCTACCGCCGCATCGATGACGACTATATCGATCCGCTCGCCTTCGACCCCTCCTCGCAGCTGGGTGTTCCCGGTCTGCTGTCGGTGGTCCGCAACGGCCGGGTGACGCTCGCAAACGCGATCGGCACCGGCGTGGCGGATGATAAGGCGATCTACTGCTTCGTCCCCGAGATGATCGAATTCTACCTCGGTGAAAAACCGATCCTCAACAACGTACCGACCTATCGCTGCGCCATCGCTGACGATCGGGCCTACGTGATCGAGCACCTGGAGGAACTGGTGGTAAAGGAAGTGGCTGGCTCCGGCGGTTACGGGATGCTGGTTGGACCGACCAGCACCGCCGAGCAGCGCTATGCCTTCAAGGCGTCCATTCTCGCCCATCCGGAGCGGTTCATCGCCCAGCCGACGCTCAGCCTCTCGACCTGCCCGACGCTGGTCGATGGCAAGCTGGTGCCACGTCACGTCGACCTTCGTCCCTATGTCCTCACCGGAGAAACGACCTCGGTCGTGCCGGGCGGCCTGACGCGGGTCGCGCTGCGTGAAGGCTCGCTCGTCGTCAACTCATCCCAGGGTGGCGGCACCAAGGATACCTGGGTGTTGGAGGGCTGACGGGTATGCTCGGACGCATGGCCAACAACGTCTACTGGATGGCCCGCTATATCGAGCGGGCGGAGAACCTGGCGCGTCTGCTTGCCACCACCTATCACATGTCGCTGATGCCGGCTGCGAGCGGTGAGGATACGGCGAACTGGGAAGCACCTTTACGCCTTGTCGGCGGTCGCGAGGATTTCCTCAGCCGCTATGGTGAGGTTACCCCTGGCAACGTGCTCAACTACATGGCGCTCGATCTCGACAACACGTCGAGCATCCGAAGCTGCATCAGGGTTGCACGCGAGAACGCGCGGGCGACACGGACCGGGCTCACAACCGAAGTCTGGGAGGGCATCAACCAGACCTACATCGAACTTGAAGGCATGTCCTACCCGCAGATGCTCGACGACGGCTTTCAGGAGTTCTTTGACTGGATCAAGGAGCGCTCGCACACCTTTCGCGGCGCCTGCTATGGCACGCTGCGTCGCGCCGAATGCTTCGCCTTCACCCGGCTCGGCACCTTCATCGAACGGGCGGACAACACGGCGCGCTTCCTTTCCATCAAGTGGGACATGCTGACCCCGAGCGGTCGGCCGCTCGGCGCCGTGGACTACTATCGCTGGGGCGCGCTTCTTCGTGCTTTCAGCGCCCTGAAGGCCTACCGGGAAGTCTATTCGACGATCATTGAGCCGCGCCGGGTGGCCGAACTCCTGGTCCTGCGCCGGGACATGCCGCGCTCGCTGGTGGCGTGCACGCTCGAGGTCGCCGGCGTCCTGCGCGGCCTTCGGTCGCAGGCCATGTGCACCCGCGTTTGCGGCCAGATCCATGAGCGGTTGGAACGGCACCGGATCGATGGCATCCTGCGCTCGGGCCTGCCGCAGTTCCTCAACACCTTCGTTGCCCGCAACAATGAGTTGCATGCGATGATCGGCCGGGAGTTCATGTTGGTGCTATGAGACTGAGCATCGCCCACGAAACACATTACCGCTTCGAAGAGCCGGCCAATCACAGCATCCAGTATCTGCGCCTGGTGCCGCGCAACGACACCTCGCAGGAGACGATCGCCTGGCAGGTGTCGACGCCAGGCCGGATGAAGCGCTGGATCGATGGCTTTGGCAACACGGTCTACGTCTCGGTACAGAACGGCCGGCACGACGAGGTGCCTGTCATCGTCCGCGGCGAAATCGAAACCATAGAGACGCACGGCGTGCTACCGGCCGACGACGGTCTGCCGCCGCAGATGTTCTTGCGCGCGACCCGCTATACGGCAATGGACGATGCGATCGTAGCCCTGGCCGAGCCCTATCGCGAACGCCTGGCGGACGAGGGCATCATCGCCGCCCTGCACGGCATGATGTACGCCCTGCACACGACGGTCGAGCATCGGTCCGGCGTGACCGGCGTCGAAAGCACGGCTGCTGAAGCGCTCGCGCATGGCTTTGGTGTCTGCCAGGATCACGCGCACCTGTTCATCGCTTGTTGCCGGCACTTGGATATTCCTGCCCGCTACGTCTCCGGCTATCTGTTTGCACGGTCCGGGGAACGGGGAACGCTTGCGAGCCACGCCTGGGCGGAAGCCTACGTCGGTGACCTTGGCTGGGTCTCCTTCGATGCCACCAACTGCCAATCGGCGACGGATGCTTATGTTCGGCTCGCCATCGGCTTCGATTATTCCACCGCGGCGCCTATCCGCGGCGTCCGCAAAGGTGGCGGCGACGAAGAGCTGACGGTGACGGTCAAGGTCGGCGAGGCGCAGTAGCTCTCACGCCACGGCGCGAGAACAAGCGGCCGCTCTTACGCCACGGCACAAGAACAAGAAGCAGGAGTCAACAGAGGTGACCTACTGCCTCGGGATGATGCTTGAGGAAGGACTCGTGTTCGCCAGCGACTCGCGCACCAACGCGGGAGTCGACAGCGTCGCCACGTTCCGCAAATTATTCGTGTTCGATCAGCAGGGCGAGCGGGTGTTCGTGCTGTTGACTGCCGGCAATCTCGCTATCACGCAGGAAATCGTCGGCATGGTCGAGCGATCACTGTACACCGACGATGTGGAACGCAGCATCTTTCAGGCTGAAACGATGTTCCACGCGGCCAGAGTCATTAGCGGCTTCCTGCGCACCGTCTTTAACCGTGACGGCGAGTATTTCCGGGCGCACGCGACGGATTTCAATGCCTCCATGATTCTGGGGGGTCAGATCAAGGGTGAGCGCCCGCGCCTGTTCCTGATCTACTCGACCGGCAATTTCATCGAAGCCGGTGAGGAAACACCCTATTTCCAGCTTGGCGAAACGAAGTACGGCAAGCCGATCCTGGAGCGGGTGCTGACACCGCATGTGAGCTTGAGCGACGCCGCCAAATGCGCGCTCGTTTCGTTCGATTCGACCATCCGCGCCAACATCTCGGTGGCGCCGCCGATCGATCTCGCCATCTACCGGCGCGACGGATTTTGCATCACGTCCCGCCAGCGCATCGAAGAAGATGACCCCTACTTCAAGGCGTTGCGCCGGCATTGGGGCGAAGGCCTGAAGCGGGTTTTCAGTGAGGCGCCGGATCCGCCCTGGCGCACGGACACGGAGCGACCGCTGCCGGCGCAGGTGCCGCTCGCCATGCAGCGCTGAGCGGCCGTCAACTGCGCTTGCCAGAAGCGCTGGTGGCCCGGTTCGGCACCACCAGCGCGTTCGGCAACCCGCTCTATTCGAACTCGACGATGATCTGGCCGACCGCCAGCGTATCGCCGGCCTTCGCATGCACCTTGGTAATCCGGCCGGTGCGCGCGGACCGGAGGATATTCTCCATCTTCATCGCCTCGATAACGGCAAGCTCGACGCCCGGCTCGACCTTGTCGCCAACTTCCGCCGAGATCGAGCGCAGCAGCCCCGGCATCGGCGAGACCAAGTACTTCGACATGTCCTTTGGCTTGCGCGCGGGCATCAGCTTGATCAGGTCGGCCACGCTCTTGCGGTGAATAACGACTTCGACTTCGGCGCCCAAGTGGAACAGCTTGAAGCCGAGGCCGCTTGGCTCGACCTTGAAGCGCTGCGGTACCGCGTTGACTTCGCACCGCAGGACGTGATCACCAACCTGCCAATCGCTGCGGATCGCAATCAGCGAGTCCTCGATCATGATCTCGAAGCCCTCTTCCGCGCCCCCTTCTGCCAAGCTCTCGAGTGTGATCGGGTAGGACTTACCGTTGACGGAAGCCTCCCAGTCACGGGAAAACTTGCGCTGATAGCCAGGCATCTGGGCGCTGACGCGCGAGGACCGGTAAATGTGCCGCACGTACATCAAAAAGGCGGCAGCGATGATCGCGTTGACGTCCTTTTCTAGAAGTGGTGCCGGCGAGAACCCCTCCGGATATTCGTCGGCGATGAAGTCGGTGCTGAGCCGACCCTCAAGGAACCGCGGATTCGCCATCAGCGCCGTCAGGAAGGCGATGTTGTGTTGCACGCCCTTGATGTAAAACTCATCAAGCGCACGCCGCATCAGTCCTACCGCCGATGGCCGGTCACGATCCCAGGTGGTAACCTTGGCGATCATCGGATCGTAGAACATCGAGATTTCGCCGCCCTCGTAGACGCCGTTATCGACGCGGACCTGCGGTCCCTCCTCCGGCGTCCGGTAACGGACCAGCCGACCGATCGATGGCATGAAGCGGCGATTCGGGTCTTCCGCATAGATGCGCGCCTCGACCGCCCAGCCGCTCATCTGCACGTTCTCCTGCCGGATGCTCAACTCTTCGCCGGCAGCGATCCGGATCATCCACTCGACCAGGTCGAGACCGGTGCAAAACTCTGTCACCGAATGCTCAACCTGCAGCCGCGTGTTCATCTCCAGGAAGTAGTAATTGCGCTGCTGGTCCATGATGAATTCGATGGTCCCAGCCGACGAATAGCCGACCGCCTTGCACAGTCCGACCGACCGCTCGCCCATCTCACGGCGCAAGGCCTCATCGACGATCGGAGACGGCGCCTCTTCGATCACCTTCTGATGGCGGCGCTGGATCGAACATTCGCGTTCGCCGAGGTAGAGGACGTTCCCGAACCTGTCGCCCAACACCTGGATCTCGATATGGCGCGGGTTGACGATGAACTTCTCGATGAACACCCGGCCATCGCCGAACGCCGACAGGGCTTCGCTTGACGCCAGCCGGAAGGCATCACGTAGTTCTGCCTCGTCCCTGGCGATGCGGATACCCTTGCCGCCGCCGCCGGCAGCGGCCTTCAGCATCACCGGATAACCGATGCCAGCCGCGATCTCGGCCGCCTTGTCGGCATCGGGGATGGTGTCCCAGTAACCCGGCACTGTGGGAACACCGGCCTCGGACGCCTTGCGGTTAGCAAGAATCTTGTCGCCCATCAGCTTGATCACGTCCGTTTCCGGACCGATGAAGGTGATGCCGTTCTCCGCCAGCGCCTGGCAGAAGTTGGACCGTTCGGAGAGGAACCCGTAGCCAGGATGTACGGCCTCAGCACCGGTCTGCTTGCAAGCGGCGATGATCTTGTCGATGACGAGGTAGCTCTCCTTCGGCGGCGAGGCGCCAATGTGCACCGCCTCATCACAGACCTGCACATGGCGGCTGTATTTGTCCGCGTCGGAGTAAACGGCGACCGTCGTGATTCCCATCCGGTGCGCCGTACGGTGGATGCGCGCGGCGATCTCGCCACGGTTTGCGATCAGAATTTTCTTGAACATGGAGATCGCTCGCTGTCCTAGAGGGGAATGTTCGCGTGTTTTTTCCACGGCGCTTCGCTGCGCTTTTCACGCAATAGCGTCAGCGCCTTGCACAACCGCGTACGGGTTTCCTGCGGCATGATGACGTCATCGATGAACCCGCGCCTGGCTGCCGAGAAGGGATTGGCGAACTTTCTTTTGTAGTCCTCAGTGCGCGCCGCGATCCGTTCCGGATCGCCGATCTCCTCGCGGAAGATGATCTCGACCGCCCCCTTGGCACCCATGACGGCAATCTCCGCCGTCGGCCACGCGAAGTTGATGTCGGCCCTCAAGTGCTTCGAGCCCATGACGTCGTAGGCACCGCCGTAGGCCTTGCGCGTGATCAGCGTCACCTTCGGCACGCTTGCCTCGCTGTAGGCGAACAGCAGCTTGGCACCGTGGCGGATAATGCCGGTGTGCTCCTGGTTGACGCCAGGCAGGAAGCCCGGAACATCGACGAAGGTAACGATCGGGATGTTGAAGCAGTCGCAAAAGCGCACGAACCGCGCGCCCTTGATCGAGGCATCGATGTTCAAACAACCGGCAAGAACGGTTGGCTGGTTGGCAACAATGCCGACCGTCGAGCCGTTGATGCGCCCAAAACCGACGATGATGTTCGGCGCATAATCGGGCTTGATCTCGAAGAAGTTTTCCTCGTCAACCACCTTCTCGATCAATTCCTTCATGTCGTATGGGACATTGGGATTGTCCGGAACCAGGGTGTTGAGCGACGGTTCGATGCGGTCGATGCTGTCGAAGGTCGGCCGGACCGGAGGTTGCTGGCGGTTCGAGGACGGCAGGAAATTGATCAGGCGGCGGACATACAGCATCGCCTCGACATCGTTCTCGAACGAATTGTCGGCGACGCCCGAGATGCTCGTGTGCACGCTGGCCCCGCCCAGGCCTTCGTGATCGATCTCCTCATGGGTGACCGTTTTCACCACGTCCGGGCCGGTCACATACATGTGAGAGTTGTCTTTAACCATGAAAATGAAATCGGTCAGCGCTGGCGAATAGACCGCACCGCCAGCACACGGTCCCATGATCACAGAGATCTGCGGAATGACGCCCGACGCATCGACATTGCGAACGAACACCTCGGCGTAACCGGCCAGGGAGGCGACCCCCTCCTGGATGCGGGCGCCGCCGGAATCGTTGAGGCCGACCACCGGAGCGCCGATCCTCATCGCCTGGTCCATGATCTTGCAGATCTTCTCGGCGTGTGCCTCAGACAGGCTGCCGCCAAAAACGGTGAAGTCCTGGCTGAAGGCGAACACCGGCCGGCCGTTCACGGTGCCGTAGCCGGTGACCACGCCGTCGCCCGGCGTGCTGGTGGACTCCATCCCGAAATCGATGCATCGGTGCTCGACGAAGGTGTCCCACTCCTCGAAGGAGCCAGGATCAAATAGCACCTCGATCCGCTCGCGCGCGGTCAGTTTGCCGCGCTTGTGCTGTGCATCAATACGCCGCTGCCCGCCGCCCAGCCGCGCCAAGGCTCGCTTTTTTTCGAGTGATTCAACGATTGCCCGCATGATGAATGCTCCGGATTTCGCACGTGCAACATCCTAGAGCGGTTATAACAAAGTGCAACAGATTACTGCGTAGCGGTTGAACGTGCGGCGGGTTATGATCCGCACTATCATCAGGGCGATGTCGCCTTCCGACCCCCAGGGAGCGCACCGTGTATGTCCCTGCCAAAGTGAAGCTGGTCGAAGTCGGCCCGCGCGATGGCCTGCAGAACGAGCCGCAACCGGTGGCGACAGCGGTGAAAATCGGCCTGATCGACCGCCTCGCCGCGGCAGGACTGCGTTTTATCGAGGTTGGCAGCTTCGTCTCGAAGCGCTGGGTTCCGCAAATGGCCGATACTGCCGCTGTGCTGTCCGGCATCGCGCGCAAGCCGGACGCCCGCTACGCGGTGTTGACGCCCAACCGGCAAGGCTTTGCCGAAGCACGCGTATCCGGCGCAGATGAGGTAAGCGTGTTCGCGGCAGCCTCCGAGAGTTTCTCGCAGCGCAACATCAATTGCGGCATCGACGTAAGCCTGGATCGCTTGAGCGAAGTCTGCACGGCCGCCGCTGCCGCAGGCGTGCCCGTGCGCGGCTACGTCTCGTGCGCGCTCGGCTGCCCTTACGAAGGGAAGGTACCCGCGGCACGGGTCGCCGACGTCGCCTCGCGGCTCTATCGTATCGGCTGTTACGAGATTTCGCTAGGCGATACGATCGGCGTCGGCACGCCTTCGCAGGCCCGCGCAATGGTCGAGGCGGTGGCGGCCGTCGTCCCGATCGATCGGCTTGCCGTCCATTTCCACGACACCTATGGTCAGGCGCTCGCCAACTTGGTAGCCGTGCTCGATCTCGGCGTCGCGGTTGTCGACAGTGCGGTGGCTGGCCTTGGCGGCTGCCCCTATGCGAAGGGGGCAACCGGCAACGTCGCGACGGAGGATGTGCTGTACATGCTGGACGGACTTGGCGTCGAAACGGGCGTTGCCATGGCGCCGCTCCTCGAAGCGGGGACTTATATCTGCCAGGCGCTTGGCCGCGAACCGGCCTCACGCGTGGCGCGCGCGCTCGCCGCCCGCGAATCAGCCAGCAGGGCCGAAGGCGCGTCCCAGCCGTGAGCGATGCCTACGATCTGATTCTTGCCCGCGGAACGCTGTGCACGCCGTCGGGCCGTGTCGAGGCCGACGTCGGCATTACCGGCGGGCGGATCGCGGCGCTGGGCGATCTCGGCGCGGCGCCGGCGGCTACCAGGCTCGATTGCTCTGGCCTGCACGTGCTACCGGGCGTCATCGATACCCAGGTTCACTTCCGCGAGCCGGGGATCGAGCACAAGGAGGATATCGCCACCGGCACGGCCGCGGCGGCGATGGGCGGCGTCACGGCCGTCTTCGAGATGCCGAACACCAAGCCCGCAACCGTCACTGCGGCCGATCTGGCAGATAAGTGCCGGCGCGCCAAGGACCGCGCCTGGGTCGACATGGCCTTCTATGTCGGCGCGACACCGGACAATGCGGGCGATCTGGCCGTGCTCGAACGGCTGCCCGGGTGCGCCGGCATCAAGCTGTTCATGGGCAGCTCGACCGGAACGCTTCTGGTGGCCGACGACAGCGCCATCGCCGCCGTGCTTGCCAACGGTCTGCGCCGCGTCGCCATCCACGCCGAGGACGAAGAGCGCCTGCGCAGCCGCTTCACGATCGTCGCCGGCGGCGCCGATGTCGGCCTGCACCCGGCATGGCGCGATGTCGAGACTGCCGTCAATGCCACCCGCCGCGTCCTCGCGCTGGCAGAAGGTGTCGGCCGGCCCGTGCACATCTTGCATGTCTCGACAGCAGAGGAACTCGATATCCTCAAGGACCACCGCGACATCGCCACCGTCGAAGTGACGCCGCAGCATCTGACGCTCGCAGCACCCGGCTGCTACGAAGCGCTCGATGCGTTCGCGCAGATGAACCCACCGATCCGCGAAGCCCGCCATCGTGACGCGCTGTGGCAGGCGGTGAACAACGGTCTGGTCGATTGCATCGGTTCCGACCACGCGCCGCACACGCGCGAGGAAAAGAAGAAGCCTTACCCCGACAGCCCGTCCGGCATGCCGGGCGTGCAAACGCTGGTACCGCTGATACTGGACCATGTGGCGAAGGGCCGACTCAGCCTCGAGCGCCTGGTCGATCTCACCAGTGCCGGCCCGGCGCGCATCTTCGGCTTGGCCGGACGCGGCCGCATCGCCCTTGGCTACCGTGCCGATTTCACCATCGTCGATCTCAACGCGAAACGGATGATCACCCATCGCTGGATCGTCAGCCGCTGCGGGTGGACGCCGTTCGACGGCTTGACCGTGCAGGGATGGCCGATCGCCACGCTGATCGGCGGCCGTATCGTCATGCACGAAGGCCAACTGATCGGTCCGCCGGCCGGAGAGGCGATCCGCTTCATCGGTGTTGGATAACGAAGCTGCGGCCTGCGCGGGCAGGGTTCAGGCGAGGCCGAGGCCACTACCGGCCTTGAGCGCGACCTGCTGGCGGAACGCCGGCGCCCGGTATTCGAACAGCGGCCGATCCGCGCGCATCAGCGCCAGCTCCAGCGCCGCTGCTCGACGCTGGCGTTGGAATCCGGCGCTGAGGACGTCGCGGCAGTGCGCTTCCGTCACCGGCTGGCCACACAGGTAGCGCTGCGGATCGGCAAAGCGGGCGGCGTGCGCCTGCCACCAGCGCGCGATCAGCTCCGGCGCTGGCCAGGACAGGTCGACATCCGGGTCAAGCGCGACGTCCTCATCCTGCGCATTCTCGCTCGGGCCGGATTCGAAGCCTTCCGGTCGATCGGTCTCTAGGTCGTCATAGGCGAGATCGGCGCCGGTGATCATGGAGAACGCCTCACCGGCAAGGCGCGCAAGCTCGGGCGTCTGCATCCGCTCGATCAGCCACGGGACGTAGGAGGCATCGCCGTGGACGCCGATCGCGGTGATCAAGAGCCGCAGCCAGGCGGGTGCGGCACTCAGATCCCTGAACCAAGCCTGCGCGGCCGGCGATGTGAGCAGGCGCGCAGCAAGTTGGAGTGCCGGCGCCTGCCAGGGCGAGGCCAGGTCGGCGGCAATTGTGAACAACTGCGCCAGCCCTTGGCCGCGATCGCCCAGCAGCACCGCGGCCCACGCCGCCGAGAACCGGCAGCCGGGATCGTCGTCGGTGAGGTGCTCATGCACCACTTCGCGCAGGTCGTTGCGGCCGAGCGCGCCGGCGGCTTTGAGCGCCCGGGCGCTTAAAGCCTGCTCCGGATCATCGATCGCTGCCTTCAGGCGCGCGCCAGGGTCGACCCGGTGCTGCGCGCAGGCGGTAAGCCCGAGGCGGCGGCGGAACGGATCGTCCGAGTCGAGCAATTCCTTTACCGTGCCGTGCAGCTGCGCCCGCTCGACCCAGCCCAGCGCAGAGAAGAGTCCGGGCGCCGTATCCGGGACCCGCGCGGCAAGGTCGATCACAAGATCGATGCGCGCCCAGGCGCGGCTCTCCAGCGCCAGCACCGAGGCTGCGAACAGCTCGCCCGCCTCCTCGAACTTCAGCTGTTCGATGGCGAGCTCCCACCCCGCCTCGCCTGCAACCCTTAAGCCATCGACATGCGCCTCAACCCGCTTGTCGAGCTTGGCCAGGTCCTTCAACCGATAGTGGGGTGCCCGCACCGCGGCCGCCCGCAACAGCCAAAGAAAAGCGGCCTCCTCGGCGTGCTGGCCTACAATGTCGTCGCGCACAAAGGTTCGCACCGCTCTCGTCCGCCCAAAGGTTAGACCGGCTGGTTCGGCGGATAGAGGACCTCCGTCCAAGTCTCGCCATCGAAGCGGATCAACCGTTCGCCGCCGCCCGACCAGAGTTGTCCATCGCGGTAGCTGAGGAAGCCAAAGACATCGACGTCGGTCGGTCGGACCGAAACCGTCTCCAGTTGATCGCCCTCAAGGGTGTACAGCGCATCAGCCGAAGCGACGTAAAGGCGGTCAAAGCAGAACGCCATGTCCTTCATCCGCGCTTCGCCATGGCGGACGGCCAGCGTTTCCCACCCGTCCCGATCGCCGCGGAACAGTGTACCGTTGAATCCGCACGCATAGGTCTCGCCACCAACGCACAGGATCTTCTCGATGCCATAGGTCGTAGGCGATTCGAGCCGCTGCCAACGACGCCCGTCAAAATGAAAGATGCTGCCTCCCGTCCCGCCTGCGTAAATATCGCGCTCCGAGTGGCCGTGAATGCTGTTCAGCATCGAGAACGGTTCGCCGTCGAACAGACCTTCGTCGATCGCGAGCCAGCGGCCATCCTCACGGCGAAACACCTGATGGCCCATTCCGTAGGCGTAAAGGTGCCGGCCGACGACGTCGATGCCGCGGAAACCCAGGTTGCGCTGATCCTCGATGACTTCGGCCGAATGTTCGCTGCCGGCGAAACGATGAATCACGCCGTTGCGCAGCAAGACATAAAGCGCGGCCCCGTCGGTCTCATCAAGGACAGCAAGTCCGCGGATGAACTCTGGCGTGTCACCCAATCGCGACCAGGTTCCGCGTTCGTACAGTGCCAACCGGCCTCTCGGCTCTTCCGGGTCCCATGCGAATAGAAAGCCAGCAAGGCACGCATGATCTGCACCGAGACATGCGACATCGATGATGTTCATCTGTTCAGGTGGCCGTGCCACGATACTTCCCTCCCTCAGAAGATCTAGTTGAGTGACAGATTCTTGCCCGCTTCTGTCGGGGTCGCTTTCATGGGATCGTTCGGCCCCAATCCGCACTTCTCATAATATGAGTCGAGCTGCGCCTTGACGCACTTGAATGCCTTCGAACGCGGACTCAGCGCTTTGCCATTCGTTCCGACACCGGCCGCCTTGGCGCCTGTTGTCGTTGCCTGGTCTCGCGTGTAAACGCCTGTGTCCATAACGGTATTGTATTCGATCGGGTCCTGGAACGCGTGCATGTCGCCATGGGTATCGGCGTACTGGTTCCTGCCCTTTGCGCAGATCACGGGGGCGCCACTGTGTGTACACTTGCCGTTGCCATGGGGATAAACATTACCGGTCCCTTTGGCCTTGCCCATGAGCCGCCCAGGAACCAAGTGGTGGCCCGTCGGCGTATCCGTACCGCCGCAGGTGTAAGTGTCACCAGTCTTGTACGGGACAAGTCGGTATTCTTCGCTGACGTTTTCGCAATCTTTGAGGCTATCGAAGGTCCCTGAGTCAAAATTGACCCAGCCAACCTGATTGCCTGTGCTCATTCCATTGGAGTTGGTCGTGTCAAAGTGACGGTCGACGTTTTCGCCCTCGGCTTTAACGTCGAACGACCACATTACAAAATAGGTCTTACCCTGAATGCAGTGCGTAACGACCCCCATTCCCAATGTCTTGGTCGCCGGGTCATTCCCCATGCACTTCTTATAGGACGAAGAATTCTTGAGCATGATCTCCTTGCCGGAGATCTTAACGGTCTTGCTGCCGTCGGTCGTGTCCGAAGCCTGCGAAGTGATCGGATAGGGGACCGGGATTGGCCCTGCCGGCGGCGAAGGCGGGCTCAGGCACACATCGGGGAAGGCGGCAATAACCTTCGCATCGCCGGACTTGCAGGCGATTTCCATTCCGTTAGCAAAGACGTCATTGGCCATCTCTGCTCACTCTTTCATCGGGCCGGTTACGATAGCGGCTGCCCGGTCGCCCGTATCGGAACTGCAATGGCAAAGCGCGCCAGGGTGCGGCGAGCGCCCCCTGTCAAACAAGTACTTAAGATACCCGAGCATTGCCGCCCCGGAAGCGGCACCGATCGCACCGATACAGTCGCCAAGGTGCAAGAAGTCGAAGTGCAGCTTGCGCATCTTGAGTGTTCGGCCCAGCGCATAGTTGGCTTCGTTCATGCCGTAGCGCTCGCCGGTGACATCGGCGATCCGGTAGTCGACGTCGGCCATGGTCAGTCCGGCATCAGCGAGCGCCGCATTGATTGCTGCTGCGAGGCCAACGCCAAGAATGGGTCGTTCGTCCTTGATGCCAACCGGCTCATGCGCGAAGCCGATCCCGCGGATAAGGACCGCGTCCGGCGGCGGGCGCGGACCGGCGGCGGCGACCATCAGGCAGGCCGCCGCTTCGCCTGGGATCAGGCCATCGGGATTGCCGGTCGTTTTCAGCCTTTCATCCGCATCGAGCTGGTCGAGACAATCCATGCCCGTCAGCGAGTCGACGCCAGCAACGAGGCATGCGCGTGCCCGGCCCGCGGCTAGGAGGGATCGTGCATGTGCGAGGGCCCGCAGCGCGCCGGTGCTGCCGGCCGCGAAAACGCGGCTGTCACCGTGCAGTTGCATCCGCAACCGCTCCGCCAGGGCGAACAGAATGGCCTCATCGAGCCCAAGCGGCCGTCCAGCCTGATCCGGTGGTGACAGGGCCGCCAGCACCGGAATGCCGTCTGCCCGCGCATCCCCGAGGGCTTCCTCGACAGTGAGGGCGAGGAGGCCGAGCAACAGCGGAAACCCAAGCTTGCGCGGGACAGCGTGGCGGGCGAGCGCACCGGTGATCGGGAAGCCGCCGCCATCCGTTGCCGGGATCTCGACGAAGCCCGCGATACCGGCTGCGATGGCGGCACATGAGGCGGGCGCAGTGGCACCGACTGCCGTCACCATCCCAGTGCTGACAATCCGCACTAGCGTACGCTCTTCCACTCGACGTACTTCGAAACGCCCTTGAAGTACGGCTTCCACGATCGCTGCAAGCTAAGCCAGTACTGGGAGCAGTGGCCGATGACAATCGCACGTAGCGCGTAGAGTTTACCTTTCACAGGCACGCGCGCGCGCCAGACCAGGCTCAATTTCATCTCATCCGCCCAAATGACCACGGTATCGAGCTTTGGCGTAACAACCATATCGGACCGGTCGACAAACAAGAAGCGAACGGGCAGATCGGCCTTGGGGAGCGTGAACCGCTGCATCCCATCGGGATGCATATTCTGCAGCAGGACCCCCTCCCCGCCCTTGATCTCGGCCACGATTTGATCGCCCGGTGCGGCCTGGTGATAGCGTTCGTCGAAATCATCTGGCAGGAACGGATAGCGCTGGTCCATCCATGCCTGATCATAGGTGCCGGCATAACCGATGCGCGGCGTCCAGTGCGGACAGACGAAGGCAAACCCCGCCGTCGGCACGATCTCGTTCCAGTGCCGCTGCTCGTGGCCGGCAAACGCCAGGTTGGGCACCCTGGTCCCGAGGATCGTGTCGAGGTCTGGATTTGCGTGCAGGCCGCAGCCGACCAGGTTATCGCGGTGGAAACGGTGCCGGCTGGCGTCGGAGAAAGTTGTATCCTGGCCGCCGAATGCGCGCTCGTATGTCAACGGCATTCGGGTGAACGGCCGCGGTTCTCCTGGCTGCACTCTGCCCGCAAGCGTCCGTTCCCACAGCCGTTCGCCGGTGACATCGATGCTCTTGTCGATCAGGCCGGCAACGACCAAGCGAACGGTGGTTCGGGTCACCGCTCTTTCACGCGGGGCGTATGCCGCCCCCACGACCACGATGTCGGTCATCGGCTTGCTGGGGGCGAAGTCGTACGCCTCCAGGATGCTCGAGCTGGCCGGATCGCCGTGGTAGGCATCGGCATAGACGAGCGAGCGCTGTTCCTCAGCAACAACCGGCGGCTGGCCAGGCGGCCCTAAGTCGTAGGTCCCTTTGACGACCAGCAGATAGCTCTCGCGGCCATCCGGATCGATCGTGATGGTCGCCTCAGCGACGAAGGGCGTGCGGTTTTCGATACGCACTCAGTTGATCTCGACCGAGCCTCCCTGGATCCGGTTGGCGCCCGAGGAGCGGCTGAGCACGTAGGCGCCGCGAATGAGGATCTTGCCGGCGCGGGTCAAGGTGATGCTGGCCTTTCCACATTTTAGCTCGATCTCGCTTTGTGCGGTCAGCACGACCCGCTCGCCATCGAGAAGGGCGGCGCCTCGCTCCGCGCGCTGTGTGTCTGAACCGGCAGCCGTGACCACGGTCGTCTCCTCTCGGATCAGACCCAGCACCAGCGGCCGCGCCGGATCGCCCTCGATGAAAAACAGTGCGGCGCGCCGGCCGATATCGTCGGCTCCGATCACGGCTGTCGTGAGAGCCGCAACGGGAAGCCCGGCGGCGGTGCCGGCGAAATTTACCTTCACATCGCCGTTCGCCGCGACGCTCGTAATCGTGCCGATGACAACCTCTTGACCGCGTCCCGCCAAGCGGACAGCGGGAGTTGCCGATGCAAGCGGGTCCTCAATTCTCGAGGATCTTTTGTCCCTTAATGATGACATTTCCAGAACCCTTGATATTAATCGTCTTTCCCTCGATCGTAATGTCACCATTCTTTTTCATCTGGATGCTGGCACTTCCTGTGTTGATGGTGATCATATCGTCGGCCGTAATCGTCACTTTCTTCGCCGTCAGCGAATACTCTTTCGTCACCGTTTCGGCATGCTTGCCGCTGATGCTTTCGCTCAAGTCCTTGCCGACCTTGACGGATTTATTCCCGCTGACATCCTCGGTCTTGTTGCCGCCGACTTTGAGAGACTGATTGCCGCCGACGTCGACGCTCTTGTTGGTACCGATGGTCTCCGATTTGGAGGTGCCGATGGTCTGCGTCTTCGACGTCCCGATCGTCTGCGTTTTGCTGGCGCCGATCGTCTCCACCATCGCCGTGCCGACCGTCAGTTCCATCAGCGCGCCCACCGTCTCGGCGTAATTGATGCCGACGGTTTCGGTCAGCATTGTGCCGATCGTGATCGTCATGCTGGTGCCGACCGTTTCGGTGTGGCTGGAGCCGATGGTGAGCGTTTTGTCGACACCGACCGTGCCGGTCTGGTTGTTGTTGATGGTGTAGGTCTGGTCGTGGCCGATCTTGATCGTCTCGTCGACGGCGACGTCGCGGAAACGGCTGTTGAGCACGTGCTCGCGCAGGTCGTGCTCGATGGTCGAGTCTTTATCGTATTGGCCGTGCTCGCGGATCAGTTCGTTGCCCTTGGTGTCGTCGAGGACGTACTCGTTGTAGCCACCGCCGCCCTTGGTCGAGTCCGACTTCACGCCGCTGATCACGGCCGCGCCCGGCAGTCCATAGGGCGGCATGCTCTCGGCGTTGTAAACGCGGCCGGTGATGATCGGCTGGTCCGGATCGCCCTCCAGGAAATCGACGATCACCTCCTGGCCGATGCGCGGGATCGCCACCGCGCCCCAACTCTTGCCGGCCCAGGGATGGGAGACGCGCACCCAGCATGAGCTGTTCTCGTCGTTCTGACCGTCCCGATCCCAGTGGAACTGCACCTTCACCCGGCCGTACTTGTCGGTCCAGATCTCCTCGCCGGCCGGGCCGGTGACGATCGCCGTCTGCGGCCCCTGTACGCTTGGTTTGACGGCAACCTTGGGCGGCCGAAAGGTCCGGCTGTGGTCGATCGCCGTCAGCTTCACGCGACAGCTGCCCAGCGCGCCGCCTGGTTCGATGCCGGGCTCAATGCCGGATTCGTATGCCTCCGCCACCACCTCCAGCGCCGTCCCGACAACCGCGTAGTCACGATTTTGATCGCCGCGCGGATGCTTCTCGAGCGTAAACACGGCACCCGGAGCCAAGCCGGCGACATCGCCTTCGGCCTCGATGCGCTCGAACGCAGCGTGCTTCTCCTCCAGGCGCAGGCGGCTCAGCTGATCGCCATCGGCCTTGGTGGTATAGGAGCCCGGATAATCGTAAATCTCGAACCGTGCGAGCTCGTGCTTGTTCGGGCTGATCAGGCGGCTCTCCAGGCTCGCGCTTGGCTTCTCGAAGTCGAAGTCGCGCAGGACCGCCACGCCCGGCTGCACCTCTTGGCCGCTCAGCCACGACGAAAGATGGTCGCGCTCGCGAAAGGCGGCCTCGTCGGGCGGATAGAACGGGATCGTCTCATAACCGGGCAGCTTTTCGAGGCTGGCGTTGTCATCGACCAGCATCAGGGTGTGTTTGCTCTTATCGTGCCGGAAGTAGTAGTAGATCCCCTCTTCTTCCATCAGGCGGCTGACGAAGTTGAAATCGGTCTCGCGATACTGAACGCAGTACACGCGCGTGCGGTAACTTCCTGTCAGCTTGGAGAGATCGAACGCGCTGAAACCGCGCCCCTCGAACACGTGGCGCAGAATGGCCGGCACCGTCATGTTCTGGAAGATGCGGCAGTTGGACGTGCGGGTGAGAAACCACAGCCACGGCGACAGCCGGCAGCGATAGCTCGAATATCGTCCCAACGTGCCCTGGTAGGCGAACTGGCTCGCCAATCCGTGTAGATGGCGCTGATCGCCGGTCGGCAGATCGATGCGCACGGAGCACGCCTGACCCAGCAGCGCTTTGGGCGATAGCGCGGCCTCCGCGCTCAAGAGCTCAAGATCGATGCTGAACAGGCAGCTCAGCTGCTCGGCCGCCACCAGACGCCGGAACAGGAGCACGTCCTTCCCGAGCGGTGTCGTGACGGCAACGGTCCGCTTGTCCTGTGAGGCCACAGTACTCCCGCGTCCCCTCCCGAGTATTTTTCTTGATGGTAACGGATTCCACGCCGGTTGCCTAGGCTAGTGCAGCGACCCAATCAGGCGATTCACGCCCGAGCAAGGTTGTCGCTGCACAACATATTGAATCGCGTGCACTTTCGGCACAAACAGGATGGACGCTCTGTTTGTGCCCGTGCACGAGGCATGCTTCGGCAGAGGCGCGTTCCGGGACGCCGGCTGGGAGTGGCTTCGGTTCCGCCGTCCGCGCTCTGGACAAAAGAAAAGCGGGGCCCTTGAGGCCCCGCGGCAGTCCCTTCGCCTCGAAAACGGTGCTTAACCGAGCGCCTGGACGATTTCTTCGGTCATCTTCTTGGCGTCGCCAAACAGCATCATCGTCTTATCAGCGAAGAACAGCGGATTCTCGACGCCGGCATAGCCGGATGCCATCGAGCGCTTGACGAACAGGGTCGTGCCCGCCTTGTCGACATCCAGGATCGGCATGCCGTAGATCGGGCTCGACTTGTCGGTGCGCGCCGACGGGTTGGTGGTGTCGTTGGCGCCGATGACATACGCGACGTCGCAGGTCGAGAACTCGTGGTTGATTTCTTCGAGCTCGAAGACGTCCTCGTACGGCACGTTGGCCTCGGCCAGCAGCACGTTCATGTGGCCGGGCATGCGGCCGGCGACCGGGTGGATGGCGTACTTGACCTCCACACCTTCCGCCTTCAGCTTGTCCGCCATTTCACGCACCGCGTGCTGCGCCTGCGCGACGGCCATGCCGTAGCCCGGGACAACGATGACCTTGGACGCGTTCTTCATGATGAAGGCCGCATCCTCCGCCGATCCCGCCTTGACCGCGCCACGGGGACCACCCGCACCAGCGGCAGGCAACGCCCCTTCGCCGCCGAAGCCGCCCAGGAGCACGTTGAAGATCGAGCGGTTCATCCCCTTGCACATGACGTAGCTGAGGATCGCGCCCGAGGAGCCGACCAGTGCGCCGGTGATGACAAGTGCCGGATTGCGCAAGGTGAAGCCGATGCCGCACGCTGCCCAGCCGGAGTACGAGTTCAGCATCGAAACCACGACCGGCATGTCGGCGCCGCCGATCGGCACGATGAGGAGGAAGCCGATCGCGAACGCGAGGAGCACGATCAACCAGTAGACCGAATACGACTCGCTCAGGCAGAAGACGACGATGAAGGTGACGATCGCGGCGCCGATGACCGCATTCAGCGGGTGCTGGAACGGAAACACGATCGGGTTGCCGCTCATCAGTCCCTGCAGCTTCAAGAACGCGATGATCGAGCCGGAGAAGGTGATCGCACCAATCGCGGTGCCAAGCGCCATCTCGATCAGGCTGCCGGCGTGAATATGGCCGACGGTCCCGATACTATACGCTTCCGGGTGGTAGAGCGCGGCCGTGCCGACGAAGACCGCGGCCAGACCGACAAGGGAGTGGAATGCGGCGACCAGCTGCGGCAGTGCCGTCATCTGAATGCGCAGCGCGATGAACGTGCCGGCGCCGCCGCCGATCAGCATGCCGAGAAGGATTGTGCCGTAGCCAACCACATCCGGCTTCAACAGCGTGGTGATCACCGCGATCGCCATGCCGATCATGCCGAACAGGTTGCCGTTGCGGGCAGTTACCGGCGAGCTCAAGCCCCGCAGTGCCATGATGAACAGCACGGCGGAAATCAGGTAGGCGAAGCCGACCCAGACTTGTCCTGACATCGTTGCGGCTCCCTACTTCTTTTTCTTGAACATCGCCAGCATGCGCTGGGTGACGATGAAGCCGCCGAAGATGTTCACCGACGCCAAGGCTACAGCGAAGAAGCCCATGAACTTCGAGAAATCGAACTGGGCCGGGCCCGCGGCGAGCAGACCGCCGACGATGATGACGGACGAAATCGCGTTGGTAACGCTCATCAACGGCGAGTGCAGGGCCGGCGTCACGCTCCAAACGACGTAGAAGCCGACGAAGCAGGCGAGCACGAAGACGGTAAACAGAGACAGGAAGCCGCCGTCCCCCCCAGCGGCGGCTGCCGCTGGCGCCAACGCCACTTGGCCGGCATCGGTCGCAAGTTGGGCAGCCTTTTCCGCGAGCTTGCCTGCTTCCGCCGCCAGCCGCGATGCCTGATCGACAATCGTTGCCGGATCCATGGTTATTTTGCCTCCCCTTGGAGCAGCGGGCTGACGACCTGGCCGTCACGACAGACCACCGTGTCCCGCACGGTTTCGTCTTCCCAATTGAACTTCAGGCTCTTGCTCTCCTTGTCGACATGCGGCGTCAGGAAATTGAGCACGTTGCGGGCGAACAGAGCGCTCGCGTCCTTGGGCAGCCGGCCGGGAACATTGAGGTGGCCGACGATGCGCACACCGTGCTTGACCACGACCTTGCCCGGTTCCGTCAGCGCACAGTTGCCGCCGGTCTCCGCCGCGAGATCGATGATGACCGAACCCGGCTTCATCGACTTCACCATCTCCTCGGAGATCAGCTTCGGTGCCGGCTTGCCGGGGATCAGCGCGGTGGTGATGACGATGTCCTGCTTCTTGACATGTTCCGCCACCACCTCGGCGGCCTTCTTCTTATACTCGTCCGACATCTCCTTGGCGTAGCCGCCGGCGGTTTCCGCCGACTTCATCGCCGTCTCGTCGACCATGATGAACTTGCCGCCCAGGCTTTCGACCTGCTCCTTGGTCGCCGGCCGGACGTCGTTGGCGGTCACCACGGCGCCGAGACGCTTGGCGGTCGCGATCGCCTGCAGACCGGCGACGCCGACGCCCATGATGAACACCTTGGCCGGCGGCACCGTTCCGGCGGCCGTCATCATCATCGGCAGGGCGCTGCCGTATTCGGCCGCACCGTCGATCACCGCCTTGTAGCCGGCCAAGTTGTTCTGGCTCGACAGAATGTCCATCGACTGCGCGCGCGAAATGCGCGGCATCAACTCCAATGCGAACGCCGTGACGCCCGCCTTGGCGTAGGCCTCAACCTCGTCACGATGGGTGAGCGCTGCCAACTGCGCCACCAGGACGGTGCCTGGCTTCAAGAGCGCAAGTTCGTTCGCATCCCCGTTGAGCAAGGGGCGCTGCACCTTGAGGACAACGTCAGCCTGACCCAGGGTCTCCTGCTCGTTGCCGCCAATGCTCGCACCGGCCGCCTGATACTCGGCGTCCGTCATCGCCGACGTTTCGCCGGCGCCGGTCTCAACGATAACCTCGAAGCCAAGACCCACATACTTCTTGACGATATCCGGGGTCGCGGCGACCCGCGTCTCGCCTGGCATGCGTTCCCTCGGTATGGCGATCTTCATGCTGGATATTCCCCGCGTTTGCCCGTGATCGCTTTTGGAGTGCCCTTATGCCCCCTCCGCTTCCGTTGTACAAGCCCAGGCTTCCGTGTTTACGGCCCAAACGGCGCCGCGGAAGGGGGCAGCCGCAGCCGGCCTTTGTCTCGGCACGGTGATTGTGACAAGAATGAGCGGGCGGCGCGCGGACGGCGGGCGACGTCTTCAGAAAGAGACCACGGCGATGGAGACGGATCGGATCGAGCAGCTTGCGGTGATCGCCATCCTGGGCGTCCTCGTGGTCGGCTGCGTCGTGGTGCTTCAGCCCTTTTTCGCCGCACTCTTGTGGGCGGTGATCCTGGTCTGCTCGACCTGGCCGGCCTTCGCGTGGATCGAGCGGCGGTGCGCCGGCCACCGCTCGCTGGCGGCGCTCCTGATGACGCTCGTGCTCGCAGCGGCATTGTTGGGCCCGATCGTGTTCGTCGGCTCGAGCATCACCGGACCGCTCAAAGCCCTGCCGGAGACGGCGCGCGCGCTGATCGAGCGGGGGCTGCCACAACCGCCGGACTGGGTGCACGAAATCCCCCTCGTCGGCGAACGGGTCGATCTGACCTGGCGCGAGATCGTCGCCGATCCGAAGACGCTGGGCGGCAACGTCGATCAGGTCGTGCGGCTGGGCACCGACTGGATGCTGCAGATGGGGGCGCGCCTGGGCGGCGGCGTGCTGGAGTTGGCGCTCAGCGTCATCGCCACCTTCTTCTTCTATCGCGACGGCAAGGTGGCCGGGGAAACGCTGCATGCGATCAGCAACAAGCTCGCCGGGGCGCGGGCGACAAAGTTGATCGCGGTCGCCGAGACAACGATGAACAGCGTCGTCTACGGTATCCTCGGCACCGGCCTGGCGCAGGCTCTGCTCGCGACCTTCGGCTTCGTGTTGGCGGGCGTGCCGGGTGCGCTGCTGTGGGGCTTTTTCACGTTCCTTCTCAGCATCGTCATGATCGGCGCACCGCTGATCTGGCTGCCGGCGACGATCTGGCTGTTGTCCCAAGGCCGGATGGAATGGGGGATCTTCATGGCCGTTTGGGGCTTCTTCGTCGTCAGCGGCGTCGACAACTTCCTCAAGCCCTACTTCATCAGCCGCGGCACGACACTACCGCTGCTGCTGGTCTTCTGTGGCGTGCTGGGCGGCGTGCTTGCTTTCGGCCTGCTCGGCATTTTCATTGGGCCGACCCTGCTCGCGATCGCGTTCACCCTCATCGCCGAGTGGAGCACCGCGGAGCGAAAGAAGGCAAGCGCGGTCGACGAGCCAACTTGGCCGTAAAGCGTTCGCTTCGCCTCAAGCGCCCTCAGCAACCGAAGGCTGATGCGTGATCAGCGGCACCTCGGCGTCTGCCGCGTCGCGCATCGCTTCCCCGAACGCGATCCGCCGACAAGGCACCCGCAACCCGGCCCGATCGAGGAGCCGGCGCACCAGGGCAAGCTTGCGATCCGTCGTTGTCGGCGCCAGCCATACGCTCTGCACGAGCCGCTCCGGCGCAACCGCAACCGCGTGGTCGGCAGCAGGCGCCTCCGCCTCGCCCACGCTCACTACCGCCCGGACCTCGCGTTCGTAGGCGAGCGTAGGATCACCGTTGAGCGCACTCACCATGCGGGTGTCAATGGAACCGGCGCCGCTGGCGGTTGCCGCAGCCGGTCGATAATCGACAGCACCGACGATCACCGTTTCCGCCGGCCGCGGCTGCAGGGCCGCGTTCAACGCCGCGATCGTCGAACCGATGCCGATCACCTGGCCGGCCGCCTCTTGCAGGCGCCACAAGAGCGGATCCTGATCGGCCCCGGCATACCAGCTATCGATCCAGGCGACCGGCGGAATCGGCAAGGCGCGGATCGATGCGATGACGTCTGCGAGCTGGTTTTCCCGCTCCTGCGCTGCCCACCAGCGCTGAAGCTTGCCGCGTGCATGCGGTTTCTCGGCAGCCGACAAGCGCAGGAGTGCCGCCGGCAGCCGTTCGCGCACGAAACGAGAGAAGGCGCGATCGGCATCGCCCTCCCAACGACGGAAGACGATGCACGAATTTTCAACCAACTCAAGCAGGGTCTCAAGGTCCAAGAAGCGAACGATGCTCCCGTCAATGCCCGTGCCGCCAACGCCCGTACCGACGGCGAACTCGCCCGACGTCGTGTCCATCTCGTTTCCTCCCTGCCGTGGTCCCTGCCGTGGTCGCTGCCGTGCGCCGATGACGCTCGGTTGAGAGGGAGAGAGTCGCCGCCCTTGCCCGCCGCGTCAAGGCAGGAAGATGCGCGGGAATGGCGAGCCGGATACCAGGGCCGGCGCGGCCGGCACCGCTGCATGCCGTGCTGTCTTGTCCTCGGCCAAGGATACGGCATGGCGTTCCCGTCGAGTGGCGCGGCGGCGTGGTGAAGAAAGAGAGTAAAGGCCATCTTCCGCGAATACACCCAAATGGGTATGGCGCATTTGCGATCACACCGCTGCTCCAAGCATTTCCTGTCAAGATCACGACAATTTTATTTTTCTTTGCCACGTCAGTATGTTAACCGCAGCGCGGGGCAAGCGATAGAATGCCGGAAGGGGTGTGGGCCGGTAGCGGTGGTGCTTGTTTGACATTTGCGTGTCAGAGTCAGGGATCCGCTGCTGACTGCTTGTTGTCAATCTGTGAATGTATTTGAATTTGCAATTTCGTTGTTTAGAAAGAGGAACAACCGCCGCCGCTAACCAAGAAACCCCTGATGCGGCCACCTTCGAGGACGCACGAGCAGCATTCAGGCCGGCTCGACGGCGCGGGAAAGATGAGGAGGACAAAGATGGTGCGCGAGAACGCCGACAAAGTGCTGCACATGAACCGGACAGACGGCCTTAATAAGGTCTTGCGGTCGTTGCAGAGCGGTTCCCCCGACGTCGAAGCGAGCGCGTTGATCTCCGAAGACGGGCTGATGATCGCGAGCGCGTTGCGCCAAGACCTTGACGAGACGCGCGTAGCCGGCATGACGGCGACACTGTTGAACCTCGGCACGCGCGCGGCAGTTGAGCTGGGCCGCGGCGAAGTCCTGGAGGTCGTCGTCCGCGGCGATCAAGGCTATGCGGTCATGGTCAGCGCCGGCCGTGGCACGCTGCTGCTCGTCGTCGCCAACGAGAATGCCAAGCTCGGCCTGATCTTTTTCGATATGCGCGAAACCGTTCGGGCGATCCAACGCATTCTTTAGGACAGCGCATCCTTTAGCGAGCGCCACGCGGCAGACGAACGCGGTGCGACCGATCAGGACCCCTCATTGCGCGGCGTAAGAGCGGCACAGCCATCCGGGTGTTTTTCGCGATAGAGAGATCCGAATGACCGCGCGGCGCGCGCCAACCACACGGATCCCGAAGCCGCAACCAGAAGGCTGGCCGGGAGCATAATGACAATGCCGAATACCGTTCTCTACGACGACGGGACACACAAGAACATTCTCTTGGAAGATTTTGGGCTGGGCGGCCTCGCCGTTCAGTCGAACCAGCACATCATCGCCCATGGCGGCGCCGGCATGCTGCTCGACCCCGGTGGCCACAAAATCTATAGCAAGGTGCTGGCGGCGACATTCGCGGTGCTACGCGGCGGCAATCTGGAACACATCTTCTTGTCGCATCAGGATCCCGACATTGTCGCCGCGATCAACGGCTGGCTGATGACGACCGATGCCGACGCCTACATCTCGAAGCTGTGGCAGCGCTTCGTGCCGCACTTCGGCCTCGACCATCTAGTCGCCGACCGCCTGCAGCCGATCCCCGACGAGGGGATGGCGATCAATCTGGGCGGCGCCCCTTTGACGATCCTGCCGGCGCATTTCCTGCACAGCGTCGGCAATTTCCAGGTCTACGATCCGATCGCGAAGATCCTCTACTCTGGTGATCTCGGCGCCTCACTCGGCGCCGAATACACGTTCGTGTCCGATTTCGACGCTCACCTCCAGTACATGGAAGGCTTTCACCGGCGCTACATGGCTTCCAACGCGGTCATGCGCGCGTGGGCGGCGATGGTCCGCGATCTCGACATCGAGATCATTGCTCCCCAGCATGGCGCGCTGTTCAAGGGCCGCGAGATGGTGAGCCGCTTCATCGACTGGTGCGCCGGACTCGAATGCGGCATCGACCAGGTCATCGGACTGTTCCGGCTGCCGCAGCCACCTGCACCGGCACCGGATGGCGGCGCGGCGGCTTGAGCAAGGGAGGCGGCGGTGAAAAAGCATCGGTTGATAGGCGAGCGGACGCCGGTCTGGCTTGCGGTCGCGCTGGCACTGGTCGGGATCACGGGCGGCGTTGAAGCGGCGTTGAGGATCGCGACGCCGGATGATGGCAGTCCGTTCCGACTGCCCGGTTTCGTCACCGAGGTGGCCCATCACGCCAGTCTCGGCATGTCCGTGCCGGTGGCATCTGGTCCCGGCGATGGTGGCACCACGGTACCCGGCGGCACCGCACCGGCCGACGGCAGCGGCAATCTCCGGTTGGCGGCGGACGCGTGGCGGCGCTTCGAGGGGAAGGACGCGTCCGCACCGGCGGCGCCCGCACCCCTGCCGCAGATCCTGCCGCCGGCGCTCGCGCCGGGTGCACAGGAGTGCGCGCCGGTGTTCGGCATCACCTTCGCCCACGGCAGCAGCGGCTTCAAGACTTCCGCCTTTGATGCACCGGCATCGCGGCTGAAGGAATGGTCGAACAAACATCCGAACGCCAAGATCCGCCTCGATGGTTACACCGATGCGACCGGCGATGAGGAGTTCAATCTCCTATTCAGCCACCGCCGGGCGAAAGCGGTCGCCGACATGTTAGTGAAAAGCGGCATCCCCGGCTGGCGCATCAGCACCCGCGCGCTGGGGCCGCAGCCGGCGGTCGCGGGCGCACCGGTGGGCGAGCTCAACCGCCGTGTCGTCATGCGCATCGACGGATTCCCCGAATGCGCACCTTCAACCACCAATTCCGCATCGTGACACCGCATAAGGCAGGCAGGGGACTATGTTACTGACCGCATCGATCGGCCTCGGTTCTGCGGCAGCGTTGCTGTGCGCAGGCTACCTCCTCGGCTCGCACCGGGGCGTCAGCGCGCGCGAAAAGTTGCGCGAGCAGGGGCTGCGCCAGACCTACGAACTGCAGAACCTGCGCAGCCTCGTCACCCGCGAAGACGATCGCGCCGAATCGAAAGCCCTGCGCGAGGCGCTGGGCCGGATGAGCGAGGCCCTGATGCGCCAGGGCGACGCGCTGCAGCGGATTGTTGAACCGCTCCTGCACCGCGACACCGAGGTCGAAAGCCTGCGCACGATGGTGCAACAGGTCTTGAAGCCGCTCGCACATCGCGAGCAGCTCGCCTTCGATCTGTCCAACCTGCCGGTCCCGGTCGGGCAGCGTAGCGAGCTCACCAACCTTCTCGACCGTATCGCCGATGCCGGCCACTTCGAGACCGTGGTCCTGGTCAACGATGAAGGCCTGCCGCTGGCTGCCAGTACCCGTGCGCGCGATCTCGAACGCTTGGCGGCGCTTTCCTCACTCCTGGTCGTGTTCGCCGAACGCTTGAGCCGGAATGATGCGCCGGCACCGCTCTCGATCGTCATGCACGACGAGACAAACACGGAAGCCTTGTGCCGGCTGTTCACCGTCGGCGAACAGCGGCTGCTTCTGGTCGCCGTTGCCATGGGCTTGCCGCTCACGCCGACCGCGCTCGATGCCGCCCTGCCGAAAGTCAGCTCGATCCTCGCCACCTGACAGGCCCTGCGCCCATAAACATATAAGTGCGCCACCTGTGTGACCGCCTTCACCGATTGCTGCCTGTGAAGCTGGTACAGTGGTTGCTTGTGCAGATGATGCGCAGCAGCTTTCTAAGGACCACGGGCGATGCACGAGCAGACAGCGGCACGGTGGTTTTGGCAACGGCGCCAGCAGCGGATTCCCAGCGGTGGGGCAGACGCCGCTCAGGCGCAGACGTCTACGGCCTTTGAGCGCTTTGTTCTCAACGGCCAGATCCGCAACATCTCGATCGCGGGCGTGCACGTCCACGTCGATCCGGCGCTCCAACCCTCCTCTCCCTTCACGCTGCGTCTCTTCGGCCTGGGCCGGCTGGAAGGCCACGTTGCCTGGCGGACGGAGGAGCGCATCGGCGTCGCCTTTGCCGGCTTGCCGGACAGCATCGTCGAGCTCGTCCGCCAACCAGCCTGAGGCAGCCAGCCTGACGCTGGGACAGCCCGCCCGCCCCCCGGCCGCAGCTTAAGCGCCCAGCGTCGCCTTCAGGAATGCAAGCGTCCGCTGCCAGGCGAGCTTGGCGTCATCGGCGTCGTAGCGGGCGCCGGTCGGGTTGGCAAACGCATGATCGGCGTCGTACCAGTAGACGGTCAGCGGCTTGCCGGCCGTCGCCATCGCCTTTTCAAAGCCGCCCACCATCTCGGCGTTGATCCAGGCGTCGCGGCTGGCGAAATGGCCGAGCACGGGACCCTTGAGCCGCGCGAGCTGCTCTGCCGGTCGGTCGACGCGGCCATAATAGATCACGGTGGCATCCACCGGCTCAGCGATCGAGGCGTTGAGCGACCAGCCGCCGCCGAAGCACCAGCCAAGGGTTGCGACCTTGCCGGTCACATCCTTGCGCGCCTTCAGCCACTGGATCCAGAAGGCAACGGTCTCGGTCGCGACGGCCGGATCGACCGCCTCCATCAACTTCTTCGCCGCCTCGCGCTCGCTGGCCACCGCCCCGCCGTAGAGGTCGATCGCGAGCGCCAACATCCCCTCCCGCGCGGCTTCGGCAGCGACGGCGCGAATCTGGTCGTTCAACCCCCAGAACTCGTGAATCAGCACCACTGCCGGCGCCGGCAGTTTGGCCGGAACGGCAAGGCTTGCCTGCACGGTGCGGCCGGAAGGTGTCGTCCCCGTCACTGTCGTGAGCGTTGCCGCGACTGCCTGCGCCAGCGCCGGACTGCTAAGTACGGCCGCAAGCGGAACGCCTGCCGCCAGTCCGTGTACCAATTGCCGGCGGCTGACCCCTTGTCCCATCGTCCTCACCCTCCACTTTGACGGTTGAGCCTCAGCCACCATGTGGGCATGTTGAGACCCGCATGCAAAGGATGGACACGCCGGTGAGACATCGCCTGCCCAGCCGCACCTTCGACGTTGCTGCGCCCGAGGCCGAGCGCGACCGGCGTGCCGATTTTGCCACGATCGGGACACTCCTGCCCTATCTGTGGCCGTCGGGCGAGCCCGGTATCCGCGCCCGCGTCCTCGCCGCCGTCGTTTTCCTGATCGGTGCCAAGGCGACCAACGTCGTGGTGCCTGTGTTCTTCAAGTACGCGGTCGACTCGTTAAGCAAGCCGGCCGGAGTCGCTGTCGTGCCGGTGGCGTTGATCGTCGCCTACGGCCTTGCCCGCGTTCTCACGCAAACCTTTGGCGAGCTGCGCGATGCCGCCTTCGCCAAGGTCGCGCAGCGGGCGGTACGGGAAGCGGGGACCAAGACTTTCACCCACCTGCACGGCTTGAGTCTGCGTTTTCATCTCGACCGCCGCACCGGCGCGGTCAGCCGGGCGATTGAGCGCGGCTCACGCGGCATCGAGTTCCTTCTCAATTTCATGCTGTTCAACATCCTGCCGACGCTGGTCGAGATTCTCCTCGTTGCCGGCATCCTGTGGTGGCTGTTCGGTATCGGCTTCGCGCTCGTCATTTTCGCCTGCATCGGCGCTTACATCTTGTTCACCGTCGCCGTCACCGAATGGCGGACCAAGTTTCGCCGGCGCATGAACGAGACCGACGCCGAAGCGCACACCAAGGCCATCGACTCGCTGCTGAACTACGAGACCGTCAAATATTTCGGCAACGAGCTGCACGAGGAGCGCCGCTTTTCCGCCGCGCTTGCCAGCTACGAGGCGGCCGCCGTGCGCAGCAAGGTGAGCTTGAGCATGCTGAACATCGGCCAGGGCGGCATCGTCGCCACCGGCCTGATCATCCTCATGCTGATGGCAGGCCAAGGCGTACAGCAGGGTACGATGACGATCGGCGATTTCGTCATGGTCAATACGTACCTGATCCAGCTCTCCATGCCGCTCAACTTCCTGGGCTTCGTCTACCGCGAGATCCGCCAGGCGTTGACTGACATGGAGCACATGTTTCAGCTGATGCGTGAGCCGGCAGAAATCGCCGATGCGCCGGGGGCGCCGGCAATCGCGCTGAACGGCGGCGCCGTCGTCTTCGATCGGGTGTCGTTCGCCTACGACGCGCGCCGGCCTGTGCTGACCTCGGTCAGTTTCGCGGCCGCGGCCGGCCACACGGTTGCGGTGGTGGGCGCAAGCGGCGCCGGCAAGTCGACCATCGCCCGGCTGCTCTATCGCTTCTACGACGTGAGCGGCGGCCGGATCCTGATCGACGGACAGGACATCCGCGCCATCACGCAAGCCTCGCTGCACCAGGTCATCGGCGTCGTGCCGCAAGACACCGTGCTTTTCAACGACACCATCCACTACAACATCGCCTACGGCCGGCCGGGCGCGGCCGAGGCCGAGATCGTCGAGGCGGCGCGGCTGGCACGGATCGACGATTTCATCGCCTCGCTGCCCAACGGCTACCAGACCCAGGTCGGCGAACGCGGGCTCAAACTCTCGGGTGGCGAGAAGCAACGGGTCGCGATCGCGCGGACCATCCTCAAGAACCCGCGCATCCTCATCTTCGACGAGGCAACCTCGGCACTCGACACCCACACCGAGAAGGAGATCCAGGCCAGCCTGCGCATGGTGTCCAGCGGCCGGACGACGATTGTGATCGCCCACCGTCTCTCGACGGTCGTCGATGCCGACGAAATCCTGGTGCTCGACCGGGGCGAAGTGGTGGAGCGCGGTCGCCACCTCGATCTCCTCGCCCGCGGCGGTCGCTATGCAACGATGTGGGCGCGCCAGCAGGAACTCGAGGAGGCGCGCGAACTCCTCGCCCACGCCGATGCGGTCTAGGTTTTGCAATGGCGCCCGTCGTGATGCTGTTCACAGCCCAAACGACGGCGGTGGTGTAAAAGCCGGTTCGGGAATCGCGAGCAGGCTTGAGGCTGGCTCCGGCAGCGGCCGGTCGTTTCCGAGACAGTGTTAACTGACCGACGGACGCAACGCAGCACGATGGACAAGCTCAATATCCTACTCTGGTCCTCGAAGGGGGCGTCAACCGCGTTCTACGGTGGTGGGCCGATTGCCGCCTTCCGCCTGTACCAGAATCGCGATCCGGCGACGACACGGCTCGCCCTGGCGCACGGTCGGGCGGAGCAGCCGCCGCACCCGGAAGTGTTCGATGAGCAGCATTTCGTCACCGGCCTGTGGCGGCCGGCCGATTTCGCGCGCAACGGCAGCGGCGCCGGTGGCGCGCCGCACGCGGCGTTGCTCAACGATCTGCGGCTTGTGGCGGCGAAGGCGAACTTCATTGCCCGCGCCCGTGGTTGGCTGCAACAAAACGCCAACCGCTACGATGTCTTCCACGGCATCGGCATTCACGCCGACGCGCTGACACCGGCCGTATGCGCGCATGCGGCGGGCATGCCGACGGTGATGACAACGCTGATCGAAGGCGAACTCAACCGCCCGAGCCGATTCGCCAGCCTGTGCGGCTTATACCGCAGGCGGATGGCCGAGCTGCGCGCAGTCAGCGCTGTGGTCGCGATCAGCAGCAACATCCATCGCCGCCTTCTTGAGGCCGGCGTGCATGAGGACAGGATCGTCGACCTGCCACTCGCCGGTGTCGATACCGAACTGTTTCAGCCGATCGCGAACCTGGAAGCGAGAGCGGCGCTGCGGGCCGAGCTTGGTGTCGCAGATCGGCCAACCTGCCTCTTTGCCGGCACGATCCAAGGCCGCAAGCGGCCGCATCTCCTGGTTCCGGCGTTGGCGGAAATGCGCGCACGCGGGCTTGATCTGCAGCTGTTGCTCGCGGGACCGGAGCACGACAAGGGCTATGCCCAGCGGATGCGCACCGAAGCAGAGCGGCTGGGCGTCGCCGAGCACATCGTCTGGTACGGCTTTACCCGCCGGATGAGTGAACTGATGCGCGCGGCCGATCTGCTGGCGCTGCCGTCGGAGGATGAGGGCATGCCGGGGGTGGTCATGGAGGCGATGGCGTCCGGCATCCCCTGCATCTACACAGACATCTCCGGCGCGCGCGATGCCATCGATGATGGCGTCAACGGCGCGATCATTCCCGCCGACGGCAGCGGCCTTGCCGATGCGCTCGCCGGCTATCTCGGGGAACCGGCGCGGATGGCGGCGCACGGGCGCGCAGCGCGCGAGAAGGCGGAGCGACAGTTCAGCAACCGCGTTGTTCTTGAACGCTATCTTAGAATCTTTGATAACGTGCGCCGGCTGCGGCCACCCGGCGCTTGAGCGGGAAGAGTGCCCGGTATCAGGACTGCGGCAGCGGGTGACGGTATTTGCCTCTTCTCCTCCAACGATTGCTGGCCTACAAGCAGGAGCTGGCGGGAGGCTCGGGGAGACGGAAACAAAGGCTTGGCGACGCGGATTAGGTCTTTGTCCACCCATTCGGGGCGGTTAATTTTGCTCAGTTTTCGGATCACCTCCATCGTGCAGGTGTGGGTGGTGTTCCTTGTCCTCATGCTTGCATGGCCGGCGGCCGCCACCCCGACAGCATCCGATCTGCGGCAGCGGATCGAGCAGCTCAAGGAGAACGGCAAGCTCAATGTCGCCGGGGTATCGATCGGCGCTATCGACCTCCTGCCGCAGCTTTATGAGCGCAGCGAGTTCAATCGCTTGTGGACCCGCGAGAGCGACATCGAGGCGCTCCTGGCGGCGATCCGGACGAGCGACCAGGACGGTCTCGACCCGGACGACTTTCACCTCCAGCCGCTGAACCGGCTGCGGCGCGAGCTGAACGCAACCGAGAAGCCCCAAAAACCGGGCGCGGCTGCCGATTTCGATCTCTTGTTGACCGACGCCCTGCTCCGACTCGGCTATCAGCTGTTTTACGGCAAGGTCGATCCCGAATCGCTCGATGCCGGCTGGAATTTCGAGCGCCCGCTGTTGAATGAGGAGGCGGTCCCGGCCATCGAATCGGCCCTGCGATCCGGCACGATCGCCGAACTTCTGCGCAGCCTGGAGCCGCAAGATCCGACCTACGCGGCGCTCAAGCGGGCGCTCAAGCGCTACCGCGAGATCAAGGCGCGGGGCGGCTGGGGAACGGTCCCAGCGGGACCGAAGCTCGAAGCACCGATGGAAGATGCCCGCGTCGAGGCGCTGCGGCGGCGGCTTCAGGTCACGGGTGAATTGCCCACGACCGCCGGTGGCGCGCGGAACCTGTTCGATGGGTCCGTCGTCCAGGCAGTCAAGCGCTTTCAGACGCGCCACGGACTGGACGCCGACGGTGTCGTCGGGTTGGCGACCCTTGCCGCCCTGAATGTCCCGGTCGACGCCCGCATCGATCAGATCCGTGTCAACCTGGAGCGAACGCGCTGGCTCGGGCGCACGGCCGAGCGCGACTACCTGGCCGTCAACATTGCCGGCTTCGATGCCGTTCTCGTCCGCAACGGCGAGCGGATATGGGCCGCGCGGGCAATCGTCGGCCGGCCGTACCGGATGACTCCCCTGTTCCGCTCCGACATGACCTACATCGTCTTCAATCCGACCTGGACGGTGCCGCCGACGATCCTCAAGAAGGACCTGCTGCCCAAGGTCAAGAGTGACCCCTCGTTCCTTACGCGCAATTCATTCAAGGTGGTCGATCGGGGCGGGCAAACGGTGGACGCGTCGGCAATCGACTGGTCGACGGCGCGTGCCGGCACACTGCCCTACCAAATCGTGCAGCAGCCGGGCAATAAGAACGCACTCGGCCGCGTCAAGTTCATGTTTCCCAACAAGTATCAGGTCTACCTGCACGACACGCCCGACCGCACCCTGTTCCAGCGGGCGGCGCGGACCTACAGCTCCGGCTGCATACGCGTCGACCAGCCGGTCGAACTGGCCCGGCTGTTGTTGAACGGCGCACCGGAGTGGTCGCCGGCGCGGATCGACAAGGTGCTGGCAGGCAAGAAGACCGTCACCGCGCGCTTGCCCGCCTCAGTGCCGGTGTTCCTCCTCTACTGGACGGTCGAAGTGCCGGCCGACGGCAGCGTCCACTTCCGCAACGACATCTACGAGCGCGACCCTCCCATTCTCGCTGAGCTGCGCAAGGAGTTCCGGCCCACCGTGCGGCGGCCGAAACCGGCGGATCCGGAAACAGTGCCCGAAGCAGGTGGGGAGCAGGCGCCGACGGTCGCGCCGGAGGAGGTGATGCAGCGGGTGCCGCTCAAGGCCGCGGGCCCGACTGTGGCCGGAGCGCCACCGCCAGTGACGGCGACGCCCTAGCGCACTGGCACAAACAGAGCGTACATCCTGTTTGTGCCGAAAGTGCACGCGATTCAATTTGTTGTGCAGCGACAACCTTGCTCGGGCGTGAATCGCCCGATTGGGTCGCTACACTAGAGCTATTCCCACTCCGCGTCGGCGAACAAGCCCTCGCGGCACTGCCGGCGCCAGCGGTAGATGGTCTCGTCCAGGAAGTCGCGATCGATCAGGTCACGCTTCCACGCTTTGGAGAACACGGCCGTGCTGCTGCGCGGACGGCTGTTGGCCGAAAGCTCCTCGAAGCCCAGCCGCATCGGTACGCTTACGCCTTCACCGACGGCGATCGCCTCACCATTGAAGAGGGCGGGCAGTGCCGTCAATAGTCCGGTAGCGCCGTCGGGCAGGACCCGGCGGACGAACTCCTGATCGTGCTCGTTGGACATTCTGAGCGCGAAGATGGTGTTGCACTGGGAGAGAATGGTTGTCGACAGCTCCGATGGCCGCTGGCTGACGAGGCAGAGCGAGACGCCGTATTTGCGGCCTTCCTTGGCGATACGCGCAATGGCACTGCGGGTGAGCGCGAAGTTTGTTTCTCCGTCCTGCGAAACATAGCGGTGGGCTTCCTCGCAAACGAGCAGCACCGGCACCGCCTGCGCTTCCGCGCTCCAGATGGCAAAGTCGAACACCATCCGGCACAAGAGCGAGACAACGACATCGACAATCTCCGACGGCACGCCGGAGAGGTCGAAAACTGTGACCGGCTTGCCCTCGACCGGAACGCGCAGAATCCGGCTCAAGACATCGGTCATGGTGTCGCGCACGACGAGGCCGGAGAACATGAACTCGAAGCGACGATCGGAACGCAGCGTCTCGATGCGCGATAACAAGCGCAGGTAAGGCAGCGTGCCCTCGGCCTTGTTCAGCCGCCCCATCTGATTGTTGATGATGCGCTCGACATCGCCGACACGGAACGGGATCGGCGTGTCGACCGTAGCGTGGGCCGCCTCCTCCTCATCGCCAAGGAAGTCCCGCCTCGCCTGCAGCACCGCCTGCTTGAGAATGGTCATTTCGGTCTGGCGATCGGCGCCTTGGGTCGAGACCAGCGCGCCTACCAGCTCGTCGAAGTTCATGAGCCAGTACGGCAGGTGCAGATTGGTCGGGTTGATGACCTCCGCCGCAGCGCCGAAGGCAGGCGCATATTCGTTGTGCGGATCGAGGATGACGACGTGACCGGCGGTGTGATGGGTCAGGATCGAGCGCAGGATGGTCGCTACCGCGCACGACTTGCCACAGCCGGTGGTGCCGAGGACGGCAAAATGCTTGCCGAGCAACCCATCGACGAGGACGTAGGCCGGCAGACCGCCGCTGCCAGTCACACTGCCGACGCGCACACAAGCACCTCCGGGGCGCGCATAGACGATGGCCAGATCCTCCGGGGTCACGGCGAAGATCTCCGCGCCCAGGCGCGGGTAAACGGAAACGCCGCGGCAGAACACCATCCTGCCGTCGGAATGCTCGACCGTTTCGCCCAACAGGTCGATCGCCATCATCCGCGGCGCCGCCTCAAACGAGGCTTCGCTGTCGGCGGTCCACTGACGCGAAATGACCCCGAAGACGAGTGAAGCCCGAGTGACGATCTTGACCAGTTGACCGAACTCGGCCATCGGCCCTCGGCCACCGTTGCGGCCCTTGGTGGTCGCGGCGACGACTTCGGGGTCGAGACGGCCGGTCACCTTGGCACCGGCAACGGAAGCGACACGGCCGAGGCAGGCTGGGCCACTGTCCATCGGAACGACTCCTTGTGCGCGACGGGCGGAATGCGATTCGCGTCTTGCTTGATAGCGGAGGTCCGATTAACGCCGGGTTTAAAGAAGTGAACGGAAAAAAAGCCTACGAAAGGCAAAAATTCTGTTGCGCTTTGCCTATGTTCACCTTATGTCTTCGCGCCAACCAGGAACCCGCGGCGAGGAGATGCCTCCGTGAACCAGTCCCATCCCGATCTGCAGACGATCAGCCGGGTCGTTTTCTCGCACGCCTGGACGGACGTGAACGAATGGGCACGCTCGATTGCGGCACTTGCGGATCTCAATGATGAGGAATTGGGTGCCCTGCCCGGGCTGGCGGCGGGTCAAGCCAAGCCTGCGCACTGAGGCACTTGCGCGGGCGTTTCTCGGGTCCATCTAAAGCGCTGTTGCGGTGAGCCCCATCTGCCAGAACGCAGTTTCCAGCCGTGTTGCTTGGGTGAAGGTGGTCGCGAGCGCCGGCAGGCGCGCCTCACTACCGCGGCGAGCGAAAAGTTCGTCCATCTGCCGGCTGTGCGCAGTTGCGACCGCCTGATAGTCGGCGCCAGCGTACATCTCGATCCAGGCGCGGTAGGGATTGCCGGCCAGCACGGTCGACGGTGCCTCCAAGAGCGCGTGGCCGATCTCGGCGTATCCGAGGATGCAGGGTGCAAGGGCCACCTGCAGGTCGAGGAGGTCGCCGGCAAGGCCGCGTTCCAGCACGAAGCGGGTGTAGGCAAGCGTCGCCACGTCCTCCTCAGCCGTCGCCATCTCCGCCTCGCTCAAGCCCCAGCCGCGGCAGTAGTCAACGTGCAGGCTCATCTCCTGATCGATCATCGCGGACAGGCCGCCAGCGGCGGCACGGATGTCGGCGATCGTCTCGGCCTTGAACGCAGCCAGGCCATAGGCGCGCGCGAAATGGATGAGGAACAGGTAATCCTGGCTCAGGTAGCAGCGGAAGCAGCGCTCATCGAGCGTGCCGGCGGCGAGCTGTTGGACGAAGGGGTGGCCGATGAAGGCGCCCCACGCTTGCCCGCTGGCGGCGCGCAGGCGCGCGAACAGGGAGCAGGCGTCGCCGGCAGCGACCACGGACGTTCAGAGCCTCGTCAGTTTCCTGCCATCATGTTGCGCGCACCGGCGGGAAGCTTGACGATGAGGCCGTCCAGGTCATCCGTCATCCGGATCTGACAGCCGAGGCGCGAGGTGTGGGTCAGCCCGAACGCCAGATCGAGCATATCTTCCTCCTCCTCGGTCGGCGGATCGAGCCGGTCGTACCATTCCGCATCGACAATCACGTGGCACGTGGAGCACGCGAGCGAGCCTTCGCACGCGCCTTCCAGGTCGATGTCGTTGCGGTGCGCGATCTCCAACACCGAAAGCCCCAGCGGCGCCTCGACCATCATCCGGGTCTTCCCGTCCGGCGCGATGAACGTCATCTTCGGCATTATGCAGGCCCGCCCTTATTGTTCCGCGACTTGAATGCGTGTCCCCTGCCGCGGCAAGCCCGCCGCGGGCGCATCCGCGCTTCAGACGTGGAACGACTCGCCGCACCCGCAGCGGCCTTTCTCATTCGGATTGCGGAACACGAACCCCGATTCAAGCTTGCCCTCAACATAATCCATTTCGCTGCCGAAGATGAACATCGTCGCCTGCGGATCGATCAAGAAGGTGACACCGTGTGCTTCCACGACCTCGTCGAGCGGCCCCTTCGCATCCGTGAATTCCAGCGAATAGGCCATTCCCGAACAGCCGCGGGTGCGCACGCCGATCCGGAGCAGGCCGGCCCCCGGCCCCTTCTCGGCCAGGATCGCCTTGACACGCGCAGCCGCAGCCGCCGTCACGGAGATGGGCTGATGCAATCCAGTCCCGAGTTCGGGCATGTTCACCTCACTGCAGACACGTCTATTGGAATCATGGCGAACCAGCAGGACCGGTTTCAATAGCCTCCAACGCATTGCTCCATGCCGGCTGTGCGCAGGCGCTAAGGCGCTGCACGGCAGAAACGATGCGCTCGCAGGCATAATCAATTTCCGCCCGGGTGGTGAAGCGGCCGAGGCCGATGCGCACGCCAGTGCGTGCTGCCGCCTCGCCGATGCCGAGCGCACGCAAGACGTAGGACGCCTCGACCGCAGCCGATGTGCACGCCGATCCTGTCGAGATCGCAACGTCCGGCAGCGCCGCCAGCAGCGCCTCGGCATCGCCGATAGCGGGAATACTGATGTTCAGGTTGCCGGGCAGGCGCGCCGCCGCCGTTCCATTGAGGCGCACACCGGGCAGCTCCTGACTGAGCCGCCGCCAGAGATGGTCGCGCAGGGCGCCGATCCGTTCCGCCTCCGCCGCCATTTCTGTTTGCGCGATGCGGCAGGCGGCACCGAAGCCGACGCACAGCGGCGTCGCCAGGGTGCCCGAGCGCAGACCGCGCTCCTGGCCGCCGCCGCTCAGCAGAGGTTCGAGGCGAACACGCGGGCGCCTGCGGACGTAGAGCGCGCCGATCCCCTTCGGACCATAGAGCTTGTGCGCGGACAAGCTCATCAGGTCGATGCCCATGGCCTCGACGTCCAACGGGATCTTGCCCAGCGCCTGCGCCGCGTCGGTATGAAAGAGGACGCCGCGGGCGCGGCACAAACGGCCAATCGCCGCCAGCGGCGCCACAACGCCGATCTCGTTGTTGGCGGCCATCACCGAGACAAGCACGGTGCGCGGGCTGATCGCCGCTTCCAACCGTTCGAGGTCGATCAGCCCATCGGCCTGCACCGGCAGCGTACTCACCGTGAAGCCGTCAGCGGCGAGGCTGGCGCAGCTTTCGAGGACGCACTTATGCTCAGTGACGGAAGTGACGATGTGATCGCGCTCGGCCCGGTGAAAGCGGGCCGCTCCCTTGATCGCGAGGTTGTTGGCCTCGGTTGCACCGGAGGTAAAGACGATCTCCCGCGGGCTTGCCCCGATCAGGGCCGCGATCTCGGCGCGCGCCGCCTCCACCGCGTCACGGGCGGCACGGCCGAAACCATGTCCCTGCGAATGCGGATTGCCGAAGATGCCGGTGAAGTACGGCAGCATCGCCTCGACCACCTGAGGGTCGGCAGGCGTCGTCGCCTGATAATCGAGATAGACCGGCGTCCGCGGATTTGCGGCTGCTGTCACGCGGGGCCCTCCGGTGAGCGCAGTGCGCGTCGGATCAGCGGCTGGCCGCCGCGAGTTCCGCCTGCGGCCGCGAAACGAAACCGCTGTTGGCCAGCGGCACCCGCTTGTTACAGACGTCGGCCAGCGTCACCGCGCTCAGGAAAACGTGGATCTGGCGCCCCAGTTCCTCCCACAAGTCGTGGGTGAGGCAATGGCCGCGACGCGAGTGACAGCCGTTGGTGGCGCCTGGCGTGCACCGCGTTGCCGCCAGCGGTTCGTCGACGGCCAGCACAATGTCGGCGATGCGCACCGACGCCGGATCGCGGGCGATGCGATAGCCGCCGCCGGGGCCGCGCACGCTGCTGACAAGCCCCGCCCGGCGCAGCCGTCCGAACAACTGCTCCAGATAGGACAGCGAAATCTCCTGCCGCTGCGCGACATCCGCGAGCGGCACCGGTTTGCCAACATCGGCGACCACAAGGTCGGCCATCGCCATCACCGCATACCGTCCCTTGGTGCTCAGTCTCACAAGCTACCTCCTCCACTGAAGCTGACGCCCGATCAGGCGCGCGCTTTGTCCCCAATGCCCTGCACGATTGCTCTCGCAACACGGCTCTCGCTCTCCGCCGGCGGCAGTGCATCGCCCCCTTCGATCCGCTGCAAGCGTTCTTCGAGTTCAACCACGCGGTCGATCAGGACGCCGACCTGCCCGCGCAACGTATCGATGCAGTTGACGATCGGATCCGGACACCCGGCAGGCGTTCCATACGCAGCGAAGCGCGCCGTCTCGGCTCGGTCGCGCGGCATCATGACATGCGCCGGGATGCCGACCGCGGTCAGCCCCGGCGGCACGTCGCGCGTCACCACCGAGTTCGCGCCGACGCGCGCCCCTTCGCCGATGGTGATCGGCCCCAACACCTGGGCTCCCGAACCGAGGATCACACCCGACTGCAGCGTCGGATGGCGCTTGACGTTGACCTGGGCGCGGGAGTCGACCGATGGCGCGATGCCGCCCAGCGTCACTCCCTGATAGAGAGTGACGTCGTCGCCGATCTCCGCCGTCTCGCCGATGACGACCCCGTGGCCATGATCAATCACGAAGCGGCGGCCAATCGTCGCGCCAGGGTGGATCTCAATCCCGGTCAACAAGCGGCTGAATTGTGAAATCAGGCGCGCAAACAGGTACCGCCGCCACAGCCACAGCCGATGCGCAACCCGGTGCAGAACGATCGCGTGGAAGCCGGGATAGCACAAAACAATCTCCAGCCGCGAGCGAGCCGCAGGGTCGCGAGCGACGAAAGCGCTCAGGTCCTCGTGAAGCCTCTTGAAAACCATTGGGCTCTCATTATGTTACACGCCCATCCGCCGACGCAAAGAATGCGCAACTGTAAACTGGGACGCGGCGCGAGATATAAGATGTCCTACTAATTTTATCAAGATTATCCGGCTCCATGGCACGCCGCAGCCGGCACCGTGGTTCAGTCTGGATAGACGCTGAGGAGGAAACCTCCGCGGTCGGATGGCGAGACCAGGATAAGCGAGTTCATGCCGGAGATCATCTTCAACGGAACCGAAGGGCGGCTGGAGGGGCGGTACCACCACTCCCGCCGGGCAGGCGCCCCGATCGCGCTGGCGCTGCATCCGCATCCGCTGCAGGGCGGAACGATGAACAATCGGGTCGTCTTCGCCCTGTTCCACGCCTTTCAGCGCCGGGGCTTTTCCGTCCTGCGCTTCAACTTTCGCGGTGTGGGCCGGTCGCAGGGGCGCTTCGACAGCGGCCCCGGCGAGCTGAGCGATGCCGCGGCGGCGCTCGACTGGATGCAGAGCGTCAATCCCGGCGCGTCTGGCTGCTGGATCGCCGGCTACTCGTTTGGCGCCTGGATCGGCATGCAGCTGATGATGCGCCGGCCCGAGATCAGCGGCTTCCTATCGATCGCGCCGCCGGCGGGTTCGCTCGATTTCACCTTCCTCGCGCCGTGTCCAGCTTCCGGATTGATCGTGCACGGCGACCGCGACGACGTCGTCCCGCTCGACCCCGTGGAGAAACTGGCGAAGAAACTGGGCAGCCTGCGCACGGTCTCGGTTCAGTTCCGCGTCATCAACGGCGCCGATCACTTCTTTGCCAGCCACATGCCGGAACTCGTGCGCACCATCGACGAGTATCTCGACCGCACCCTGACCGCCGTTGCGTGAGGTTTAAGCCGAACCGGCACCCGCTCCGCGGGCGCGCGGCCTACAACTCGACCAGCCGGTTCGGCAGTTCGTTGCGATCATCCGCGCGTTTGGGGCAGGGTCCCGCCATCGCCTGGGCGCAGGCTTCGATCGCCCCAACAAAGCCATCGGCGACGCGGCCGGCGCGGATGTCGCGGGTGAAGTCGGCGATGATGCGTTCCCAAACGGCGGCGCCGACGTGTGCGTGCACGCCGCGGTCGGCGAGGATTTCGACGTAATGCTCGGCAACGGCGACGAACAACATCACGCCGGTGCGATCCTTCGTCGATGACAAGCCCAGCTCGAGGAACTGTTCGTGCGCGAGGTGCCGCGCCCGCAGGGCCTTCTCCCGCTGCGGGACCAGCGCCATCCGCACCGGCTGCCAGTGCAGAAACGCAGCCGCGCCGATAAACAGCACCACCTGGCCGGCATAGAACTCGACGTGGCTGAAGTCGACCGGCAGCAGCAGCCACACTCCCGACAAGAGGAAGGCAAGCGCGGCTGCGGCGAGGATCGGCACATGCCGGTAATCGTCGGCGCGGGCGGCAATCACCGTCACGAATTCACCGGAGGTCCGTTGTTCGGCGGCGGTAACCGCCGCCTCAATCCGGGCGCGATCCTGAGCGCTCAAGAAAGCCATCGTTCACCAGCCGCCTGAGGCGCCGCCGCCGCCGAAGCTGCCGCCGCCACCGCTGAAACCGCCGCCACCAAAGCCACCGCCACCCCGGCCACCGCCGAAGCCACCGCCAAAACCGCCCCCCCGGCCGCCACCGATCACAATTCCCCGCTGTGAGGCCCAGATTACGAACACGATCAGCGCCAGCATCAAGAACAGCGCAAGCGGGCTTGCCTCGTCCTGCCGCTCCTCGATCCGCTTCGCCGCCGCCTGCACCTCGGGTGCGTCGCCGGTGAGCGTCTTCAAGATCGCGCCGGTGCCGGCGACAATGCCGGGTCCCATCTGACCAGACCGGAACGCCGGCAGGATGATCGTCTCGATGATGACGCGCGAAACGGCATCGGTCAGCACGCCTTCCAGGCCATAGCCGACCTCGATCCGCACCTTGCGCTCGGAAGGCGCCACGATCAGGAGCACGCCGTTGTTCTTGCCCTTTTGACCGATCTGCCAGTGGCGGCCGAGCTGGTAGCCGTATTCCTCGATCGGCACGCCCTCAAGGCTCGCAAGCGTGACCACCACGACCTGGTTGGTGGTCGCCTCTTCGTGGGCTTTCAGTGCCTGCTCCAGACTTGCCCGCTCCGCCGCGGTCAACAGCGCCGCACCATCGACGACGCGGCCGGTGAGCGCGGGAAACGCCAGCGCGAGCGCGGCGGCCGCCCACGCGAGGACAACCGCCGCAGCCAGCGCGCCCGCTGCCGAGCGGCATGAGACGACGCGCAGACCCATCGCGCTTATCGGAACTGGACCCGCGGCGCCTGGGTTGCTTCCTCAGCGATCGTAAACGTCTGCATCGGCTGGGAGTCGGAGTAAAGGATCCAATGCCAGATGCGGCCTGGGAACGTCCTCAGCTCGGTGTTGTAAAGGCGCACGGCCTCGATGTAGTCGCGCCGCGCCACCGCGATCCGGTTCTCCGTGCCTTCAAGCTGCGATTGCAGTGCCAGGAAGTTCTGGTTGGCCTTGAGGTCAGGATACCGCTCGACCACCACCAGGAGCCGGCTCAAGGCCGAGCCGAGCGCCGCCTGGTTCTGCTCGAAGGTCTTGAAGGCGTCCTCGTTGGTGAGAATGTTGGCGGGGACTTGCGTCTGCGCCACCTTGCTGCGCGCCTGGATCACCGCTTCCAGGGTTTCGCGCTCGAAGTCGGCTGCGCCCTTGACGGTCTCGACCAGGTTCGGGATCAGGTCGGCGCGCCGCTGGTATTGGTTCAGGACCTGCGACCAGGCCGCCTTGGCCTGCTCGTCGAGCGTTGGAATCGTATTGACCCCGCAGCCGGTGAGAAACAGCGTCAATGCACCGATCAACGCCAGGACTGGCCCACGGCGTTGCGGCGCGTTCGCAAAGGCAGTTCCGATCATCGCTTGCTTTCCCCATCCTTTCCTGTGACGCAAGCCGGCCGTCGCCCATTCCTGCAACAAGCGTCCATCCCACCAGCAAGAGATGCGAACGGACCGTATGGGCTCCTCAACCGCCGAACACGCGCATCAGCCGGTCCCAAAGGCTCGGTTCGTGCGCCTTGCCAGCGCGTGCCTCGCGCGGCTCCTCAACGACCGGCTGAGGTGCGGCTGCCGGCGGCTGTGTCAGGCTCGGCAGCGGCCGATCCGGCAATTTAGCATGCGCCGCCGCCATGATGCCGCGCCAGAGCTGCGCCGGCAAGCCGCCACCGGTAACGCTCTTCATCGGCGTATCATCATCGTTACCGACCCAAACGCCGGCCACCAGGTCCGCCGAAAAGCCAACGAACCAGGCATCACGGAAGTTCTGGCTGGTTCCGGTCTTGCCGGCGATCGGCCGGCCGAAGTTGGCGGCGCGGCCGGTCCCGGACTTCACCGCCTGCACCAGCATCGCCGTGACCGCCGCCGCATCCGCTGGCGCGAGAACGCGGCCGAGGCCTGAGCCGGAGCGGACGTAAAGGGCGCGGCCGCTCGCGTCATGGATGCTCTCGATCCCGTATGGCCAGACGCCAAAGCCGCCGTTGGCGAGCGATGCGTAGGCGCCGGTCAACTCGACCAGGCTGATTTCGCTGGTCCCGAGAGAAAGGCTCGGTGTCACCCGCAGATCCGCCGTCACGCCTAAGCGTCGGGCGACATCAACGATCCGCTCGGCGCCGGCATATTCGCCCACCCGCACCGCGACCGTGTTGATCGACTCCGCCATGGCCTGCGTCAAGGTAACGTTGCCGCGGTAGCGACCGGTGAAGTTGCGCGGCTGCCAGCCGGCGACCCGCACCGGCGCATCCTCGAACCGGCTGTCCGGTTTGAGGCCCGCCTCCAGTCCGGCAAGATAGACGATCGGCTTGAAGGCCGAGCCGGGCTGGCGGTAGGCACTGGCGGCGCGATTGAAGGGCGATTTCCAGTAGTCCTGGCCGCCGACCATCGCCCGCACCGCGCCATCGGGTGCGAGCACGACCACAGCGGCTTGCGCGACGCCGGACTCAACGGCGGGTCCACTCGCCAAGACCTTGTCGACGCGCTCCTCGGCCAGGGTCTGCAGGCTCGGATCGAGCGTCGTCCGTACCAGCAGGTCGCGATCGGGCGCGATCGCGTACTGACCGATCTGGGCGATCACCCAGTCGACGAAGTAGCGGCCGATCTGCGGTTGGCGGCGGATGCTGCTGGCGGCTTCGCCTTGCGCCAGCGCTGCCTTCGCATCAGCCGGCGTGAGGTAGCCGACCTCAATCATGCGGGCAATCACCTCGCGCGTTCGCGCCTGCGCCGCCTCAGGGTTGCTGATCGGGTTGTCGCGCGAGGGCGCCTTCAGGAGGCCCGCCAGCATGGCCGCCTGATAGGTCGTCACCTTGGTGGCCGGCCGGTCGAAGAATTTCCGCGCCGCCGCATCGACACCGTAGGCGCCAGCGCCGAAGTAGGCGCGGTTGAGGTAGATGGCGAGGATCTGATCCTTCGAGAACTTCTGCTCCAGCCACAGCGCCAGCAGCACCTCCTGGAACTTGCGCTTGAGCGAGCGCTCAGGGGTGAGGAAGAGGTTCTTCGCCGCCTGCTGGGTAATGGTGCTGCCGCCCTGGACCACCGTGCCGGCGCGCAGGTTGGCAACCAGGGCCCGGCCGATGCCGATCAGATCGAAGCCGAAGTGGTCGTAGAAGCGTCGATCCTCGGTCGCGATCACCGCCTTCGGCAGCGCCGGCGGCAAGTCCGCCACCGCGACCGCCTGGCCATAGTATTCGCCGACCGTGGCCAACTCGCGGCCGTCGGCTGCCAGCACGCGAATAGATGGCTGGCGCGTCGGCGCGGCCGCCAAGTCCACATCAGGCAGGGTGGCGCCGTACCAAGCGACTAAGCCGCCCAAAGCGATGACGGCCCAGATCGCGGCCACCGCAAGCCACTTGACCAGCGGCCGCAACAGCCGCCCTTGGCGTTGCTCCGGAACAGCTTCGTCTCGTACGGGCACCTGCGCCCCTTCCCCAGCTGTGATCTCGGGCTGATCGCGTAATACAGCTTTCCCGCCGGCTCCGCGATTGGCTCCAGAGCGTCGCTCTAACGTACGGAGAAATATGAAAAATTAAAGGCGGCGCGGCGCCGTTGTACGAATTGACCCATTTGGGGTGGCCGGCTTATGCCCGAATCGTTTCCACCATCTAGGGTTCTGCGCACATATGACCACACGATCTTGCGATCGCACCGAGGCTCTCAAGCCACGCGCGCCCGCGTCTTCAGCGCCTGGCCCGCCAGTGTCCGGCCCAATTCCCAGATCCCGCCCAGGCTTTCGGCGTCGCGGACCTCCGCCTCGAACGCGGCGCAGAGGTGCGCAACCTCCGCGTCACCGACGATCAGCGGCGGCAAGAGCTTGATCACGGGCATGTTGTGTCCGGCGACCTGGGCCAGGATGTGGTGGCGCTGGAACAGAGGAATAAGGATAAGCTGACAGAACAAGCCTTTGCTGGCGGCATCAAGCATCGCATAGGCACCCCGAAGCTTGAGGCTCCGTGGCGCGCCGAACTCGATTGCGATCATCATGCCCTTGCCCCGAACAGCACGGAAAAACTCGCGCCCCTCAAGGCGGCTCCGCAGCTCGCTCATCAAGCGCTCACCGACCGTGGCCGCGCGCTCAATCAAGCGCTCGTCCTCCATGACCTGCAGAGTCGCGAGCCCCGCCGCCATGGCGAGATCGTTCTTCGCGAAGGTCGAGCCGTGCACCACCGCCCGGTCCATGCGGTCGAACAGCTTCTCGAAGATCCAGCGCCTCGTGAGAAGCGCCCCGACCGGCACGAAGCCGCCAGAGAGCGCTTTGGCGAGGCAGACGATATCGGGCTCGACGCCCCAGTGCTGGCTGCTGAGAAAGCGCCCCGTCCGGCCCATGCCGGCCTGGATCTCGTCGGCGACGAACAATGTGCCGTACTTTCTGCACAACCGCTGCACATCGGCGAGATAACCGTCGCTCGGAATGTTGACGCCCTTGCCCTGGATCGGCTCGACGATGAACGCCGCGGCATCACGCGCCCGCAAGACTTGTTCGAGCGCACCGGCATCATCGAAGGGAACCCGCACGCAGTCGCCGACCAGGGGTTCGAAACCCTTGCGGAACAGCTCATCACCGTTGAGCGACAAGGCGCCGTAGGTGAGGCCGTGGAATGCATGCTCGCAGTAGACGATCTTGCTACGGCCGGTGGCGGCACGGGCAAACTTGATCGCGGCCTCGATCGCCTCCGCGCCCGAATTGCAGAAGAACGCCTTTTCGAGCCACGGCACGTGGGCGATCAGGCGCTCGGCCAGGATCCCGGCCAGGAGCGAGACATCCATCTGTACGAGGCCGGCCATCTGACCATCGAGCACCTGCTTCAAGGCGGCGATGACCTGCGGATGGTTGCGGCCGAGCGCGAACACGCCCCAGCCGCTCAACAGGTCAAGGTAGCGTGTGCCGTCCCGATCAATCAGGTAGGCGCCCTCGGCGCCCGCGTAGGTGCGGTCGAAGCCGATCGTCTTCAGCACCCGCACCAGCTGGCCGTTCAGGTGCTTCTCAAACAGATCGAACTTTTCGTCGGCCCGGGCCGCGATCAGGCTAGTGAGATCGAGCGTCATCAAGCGTCCTCGTGAACGGCGGGTGGTCTGTCGCGCACACCCCTCCACCCTTGGCCGGCCGCGCTCAGGCCAAGTGCTGGGCGAACAGGCTCAAGGTGCGATCAAGCGCGATCTTGGCCGCGTCGGCCCGGTAGTCCTTTCGCTGGTCGCAGTTAAAGCCGTGCCCAGCGCCATGGTAGAGATAGATCGGAACATCGGGAAAGGCGACGCGGATCTTTTCGACGTTCTCGATCGGGATCAGCGGATCCTCGGTCCCGAAGTGCAGGATCAGCGGGCAGTGCGGCGTCTCGCCCAGGAACTCGACAATGTGACGGCCATAGTAGGCGGCGACGCACGCGACATTGAGCTGACAGGCGGCAAGGAAGCTGACCGAACCACCCCAGCAGTAGCCGACCACGCCGACCGCCCCGTTGGGGTCGAGCGCTTTTGCCGCCGCGGCGATGTCCACGAGCGGATTGTCCCAGCCAAGCTCGCTCACCAGAGTGCGGCCTTCGGCAATCCCCGTTTCGTCGTAGTCGAGCTCGACACCTGAGCGCAGGCGGTCGAACAGGGCCGGTGCCACTGCCTCGTAACCGGCAGCGGCGAAGCGATCGCAGACGCTGCGGATGTGGCTGTTGACGCCGAACACCTCCTGCACCACCACCACACCGCCTTTGCGTACGCCCTTTGCCCGCGCGCGGTAAGCGCTGAGCGCATGGCCGTCGCTCGCTTCAAGCCGGATCGTTTCGCCCATGGGTTTTGTCCTTCTCCTCCCTTTTCAGCCGGCCATGTCTGGACAGGGCGGCGCCACGGCCGCAATATGGCCCAGAATGCGCTGGGAATCGATCTCTGCCGCATGAGAGGCTTGCCGCACGTGTCAGACTCTACCCATTCACCGCAAATCGCCCGCGCCCGCGCCGCCTTCGAGGGGATCCCGCACTGCCAGCACATCGGCATGCAGCTCACCGAGCTGATGCCCGGCTGGGGCATGATCACGCTGCCCTACAGCCCGCGCCTGATCGGCGATCCGCGCAGCGGCGTCGTCCATGGCGGCGCCATCACCGCGCTCCTCGACACGATGTGCGGCGTGGTGGTGATGGCCACGATCCCGGACTGCCAGGAGGTGGCGACGCTCGATCTCCGCATCGACTATCTGCACCCCGCCACGCCGGGCCTCGACATCCGTGCCTCGGCCGAATGTTTCAAGGTAACGCGGGCGATCGCCTTCGTCCGCGGCGTCGCCTTCCACGAGGACAAGGCCGCCCCGATTGCACATGCGATCGGAACCTTTGTCTTCGCCACTGCAACCGCACAGGCACGGCAGCCGGCAGCCGATTTGAGCGGCGGACAGCCATGCTGAAGACGATCGCGGAGTTCAAGCGCGCCGGCCGGGTTGAGGCGATCAACACCCTCATCCCCTACGCCGGCCTGGTCGGCCTGGAGGCATTCACCGACGAAGACGGCCTTGTCGCCGTGCTCAGGTTTCGCGAAACCAACATCGGCAACCCGGTGCTGCGCGCCGTGCATGGCGGCGTCGTCGGCGCGCTCCTGGAGCATGCCGCGATCCTGCACCTGTTGGCGGAAACGGACGTTCAGGTCGTACCCAAGATCATCAACCTTTCGGTCGATTACCTGCGCTCATGCCGGGCCGCCGATACCTTCGCCCGCGGACGCGTCATCCGCCAGGGCCGAAGGGTTGCCAACGTCCGCGTCGAGGCGTGGCAGGATACGCCGGAGCGCCCCGTCGCTGCCGCGCACGCGCATTTCCTGCTGATCGACGAAGGCGCGGCTACATCCTGAACGGGCCACCGGGTCGGCCCGGACGGCCGAATTCCTGCGCCTCGCAGGCATTGAAGCCCTCGTCCCAACCCTTCTGGTACGGCGCCTCGACCTCATAGCGCTGGGTGTTCTTGATGAACACGGAAAACGGATCGCCGCCCGCCTTGCGGCCGCTTTCGCAGCCGTCGCGATAGCCGTCGCTGTAGGCCGGCGGCTGATCTTCGCCGGGCGGCGGCTCGTTGGCGTTACCGCACGCGCGCACGCCAACGATGACCGAGGCAACCGCCAGCAGCCGCACCGCCCTCATGCGCGCCTCTGCCGTTCCATCGTCCCTTGTCCATACCCTGAGCGAGGCGCTCGCACCGCGCTCACCGTTGGCTCCCTCACCCTCCCGCTGACGCGGGTCCCTCCCTCTCCCGCGCGCGGGAGAGGGTCGGGGTGAGGGGTATCCCGGCATTCATTTAGCACCCGGGCGATCGTCGCCAGCACGCCGTCGGTGTTTGCCAGCACCTCATTGTTCCAGAACCGCAGCACTCGAAACCCGGCCGCCGCCAGCACTGCGCTCCGCGCAGCATCGGCCGTCGCCGCGCTGGCATGCTGGCCACCATCAATCTCGATCGCGAGGCCGACCTCGATGCTCGCGAAATCGGCCACGAACGAGCCGATCGGTACTTGACGGCGGAACTTTGCACCACTGAGAGATCGACTGCGCAGTTTAGCCCACAGCTTGCGCTCCGCCTCGGTCATAGCGCGCCTCAGTGCGCGGGCTCTGTCAATCGGCTTCTTTTTCCAGGCCATCTCGCCCCATGTGCCGCCCTCACCTCATCACCATAAATCTGGCTCAGACGTTGAAGCGGAACAAGAGGACGTCGCCGTCGGCAACCACGTAGTCGCGCCCCTCCGAACGCATCCGGCCGGCCTCGCGCGCGCCCTGCTCACCGCCCAGGGCGACGAAATCAGCATATGCGATGGTCTCGGCGCGGATGAAGCCGCGCTCGAAATCGGAATGGATGGCACCTGCCGCCGCCGGTGCCTTGGTGCCACGGCGCACCGTCCAGGCCCGGCTCTCTTTCGGCCCGGCGGTGAAAAAGGTAATGAGTTCAAGGAGGCCGTAACCGGCGCGGATGACCTTGGCAAGCCCGGTCTCCGTCAGACCTAAGCTTTCGAGGTAGGCCGCGCGCTCGTCCTCAGCCAGCGCTGCCAACTGCGCCTCGATCTCGGCCGAGATGATCACCACCGGGGTGCCGGTCCGGCCAGCGTGCACCGCCACCCGCTCGGTCCAGGCATTGCCGGTCGCGGCGGCCGCTTCCTCGACGTTGCAGACATAGAGCATCGGCTTGGCCGACAAGAGCTGCAGGCCGTTCCACAGCTTTCGCTCCTCGTCGGCAACCGCCACCAGGCGCGCCGGCTGGCCCTCGCCCAGCGCGCGGGCGGCCCGCTCGGCCAGCGGCAAGGTTTCCGCCGCCTCCTTGTCGGCGCCGCGGGCGCGCTTGGTGAGCGCGGTGATGCGTCGCTCCAGGCTCTCCAGATCGGCCAGCATCAACTCGGTCTCGACGATCTCCGCATCGCGCAGCGGATCGACGCCGCCTTCGACGTGGCTCACATCGTCGTCCTCGAAGCAGCGCAGGACCTGGCAGATCGCATCCACCTCGCGGATGTGAGCGAGAAACTGATTGCCCAGCCCTTCGCCCTTGCTGGCGCCCGCGACCAGGCCGGCAATGTCGACGAACTCAAGCTGCGTCGGCGTGATCTTGGCCGAACGGGACATCGTCGCGAGCGTGCCTAACCGATCGTCCGGCACCGGCACCCGGCCGACGTTGGGTTCGATCGTGCAGAAGGGAAAGTTCGCCGCGGCGGCCGTGGCAGAGGCCGTGAGCGCATTGAACAGCGTCGACTTGCCGACATTGGGCAGGCCGACGATGCCGCAGTTAAACCCCACGGCGCTTGTCCGCCACGGCTTCTGATTCGCTTGCGGCGGCGCTGGCCTGGGCCTTCGGCGGCTGCAGTGCGAGCGCAACCTTGCTCATGTATTGTCCCTCGTCACCCGCCAGAAGGAGCGGAAGATGCTGCGCGCAGGCGGCAAGGAGTGGCTCCAGCCAGTCCGCGTCGGCCGCGCTGAAATCGGCAAGTACGTGGCCAACGACCCGCTCCCTGCCGCCCGGATGGCCGACGCCGAGCCGCACCCGGCGGTATTCGGGGCCGAGATGGGCATCGATGCTGCGCAGGCCGTTGTGACCGGCGGCACCGCCACCGCGCTTGACCCGCATCTTGCCGGCCACCAGATCGATCTCGTCGTGAAAGACGACGATGTCGGTGACCGGGATCTTGAAGAAGCGCGCCGCCGCCGCGACCGGCCGGCCGGAATCGTTCATGAACGTCATCGGCTTCAACGCGAGGATTTCGCGGTCGTCGAGCCGGCCCGCCGCCATCTCGCCCTGAAAGCGGCTGCGAAAGGGCGCAAACGCGTACATGCGCGCGATCGCATCGATCGCCCGGAAGCCGATGTTGTGGCGATTGGCGGCATAGCGGTCGCCGGGATTGCCCAAGCCAACGAGGAGCAGACGGGCCACCATCGTCGGCCAGCGCGCCAGCGGCAAACAGCTTAAGGCGCTTACGACGACGCGGGTGCGGAGCCTTCGGCCGGTGCAGCGGTCTCGGCGGCCTCGGCAGCGTCCGCCTTGATCGTTGTCGGCGGCGCAATCGTCGCAATCGTCGACACGCGCTGGCCGGCGGCGAACTCCACCCCTTGCGGCAGCTTCAACTGATCCGCATGCACCACATCGCCGATATCGAGGCCGGTCAAATCCACCTCCAGCCGCTCGGGGATGGCATCTGGCGTGCAGACCAGTTCGACGGTGTGCTGGACGACGTTGAGAACGCCGCCGCTGCGCAAGCCCGGTGCCCCGGCTTCGTTCACGAAGACGATCGCCACGTCAACATGAACGCGCGTCGTCGCCGCGACCCGCATGAAGTCGACATGGATCGGCTTGTCGGAGACGGGGTCGACCTGCACCTCGCGCGCCAGCACGCGCTCGCTGCGGCCGGCCAGTTCGATCGCATAGACGTGGGTCAGGAATCCCGGTCGGCGCAGCTCCTTTTGCAGCTCTGCAGCGCCAATCGCAACCGACGCCGGCGGCTGATCGCTGCCGTAAATGACAGCCGGGATCTGCCCGGCCCGGCGGCATTCCCTGGCCCCGCCCTTGCCCTTTCGCGCGCGCTCTTCCGCGTGAAAAGTAATAAGCTCGCTCATTCAATCCTGCTCCTCAGTGGCATGCGTAGAGGTAGTGGTTCGCGCCCTAATCAAAAAGGCTCGAGACCGATGTTTCGTCGCTGATCCGCTGCATCGCTTCAGCCAGCACGGGCGCGATCGTCAGCTGCTCGATGTTGTGAGACACCCGAACCGCCTCGGTCGCCGGGATGCTGTCGGTGATGACCAGCTTGTCGATCGGCGCTGCCGCCACCCGCGCAACGGCACCGCCGGAGAGCACGCCGTGGGTCGCATACGCCGACACGGAAGCGGCGCCAGCCTCCATCAGCGCGACGGCTGCATTGCACAGCGTTCCGGCAGAGTCGATGATATCGTCGATCAGGATGCAGCGGCGGTTGCGGACTTCGCCGATCACGTGCATGACCTCGGATACGCCCGCCTGTTCGCGCCGCTTGTCAACGATCGCCAGGTCACTGCCCAGGCGCTTGGCGATCAGCCGCGCCCGAAAGACGCCGCCGATGTCCGGCGAAACGACGAGCAGTTCCTGCGCATCGAACCGCCGCTCGATGTCCTTCGAGAACACCGGCGCCGAATAGAGATTGTCGAGCGGGATATCGAAGAAGCCCTGGATCTGGCCCGCATGCAGATCGACGGTCAGCACCCGGTCGGCACCGGCGACGGTGATCAGGTTCGCCACCAGCTTGGCCGAAATCGGCGTGCGCGGGCCGGACTTGCGGTCTTGGCGGCCATAGCCGTAGTACGGGATGACGGCCGTGATGCGCCGCGCCGAGCCACGACGAAGGGCGTCCAGCGTGACGAGCAGCTCCATCACGTTGTCGTTCGCTGGATAACACGTCGACTGGATGACGAAGACATCCTCGCCGCGCACGTTCTCCAGGATCTCGACGAACACTTCCATGTCCGAGAAGCGGCGGATGCTGGCACCGGCGAGCGGTATCCCCAGATACACCGAGACGGCCTCGGCCAGTGGCCGATTACTGTTGCAGGCAACGATCTTCATCGGAGGCCTTTGTCCGCTCCATTGCACTCAAAACGGGGCAGCTTTGCGCCCGCCGATTCAACCCCCCGCTCATCGGGCAGCCGGGCGCGGACTGTATCAATCTGATGACAGGCCGTAAACGTCTTGCTGCACGCCAGCGGTTTCGGCCGTCGCCGCATCGAACCGCTAGCTCAAGGTGCATGTCGCCACCATCACGATCAGGCAAAAGCCGATCAGCAGCCAAAGGTGCGGCATGGTCTGACACTCCCGCCCGGCATCGGCGCGCATCGCACCCGATGCCGGTCGTGTTTCAGGGTTCGAGAACGATCGCCGAAAGCTGACGCCCGTAGTCGCCGTCGCCCGCATGGGTGGCGCGGCGAAAGCTGAAAAACCGGTCATCCGCATAGGTATCGGTCTCGATCGTCGCGACCGTACGGATGCCGCGTGCCGCCAGTCTTCGCCCAACGTAGGCGGGAAGGTCGAACCGGTAGTGGTGCGGCCGATCCGCGGGGACAAACAGCGTCGCGGCGTCGGGCTCGGCGGCCGTGAAAGCGGCGTGAAACTCGGCCCCCACTTCATACGATTGCGGGCCGATGGCGGGTCCGACCGCAGCGACGATCCGCTCCACGGCAGCGCCCAGGCTCTCCATGGCCGCGAGCGTTGCCTCGACGATCCCCGCCTTGGCACCACGCCAGCCGGCATGCGCGGCACCGATCACACCCGCGTCCGCATCCGCAAACAGAACCGGTGCGCAGTCGGCGGTGAGAATGCCGAGCGCCAAGCCGCGGGTCCGCGTCGCAAGGCCGTCCGCGCGCGGCGTCGCTGCTGCCGGGACCGGCCCCTCGACGACAACCGCATGCGCCGAATGCACCTGGTAGGCGGTCATCAAGGGTGCGGGCGCAGCCGGGCACAGCACCGCCATCGCGCGGGTCCGGTTTTCGTGCACGCACGCCGGGTCATCGGCCGACCCCAGCCCGCAATTGAGCGAGGCGTAAAGGCCGCCACTCACACCGCCCAAGCGGGTGAAGAACGCGTGGCGGACACCGGACGCGGCTGCAAGCGGCGTCGCCTCTATCCGCACGGCCCGCCCCCTCGCAGTCCGCGCCGATTGCGTCCGCGCCGATTGCGTCCGCGCCCGCAACAACCGTTGCAGGCACCCGCTGCCCCGCGCCCAGCGCAATGCTGCCTTGCAGATTCGGCATACCGGGGCCGCCGCGAATGTGATCTGATAGCCGGAAAGCTCGGCGCTGACGCCACGATGAGGGCGCGCCAGCGCTTAATCATAGGGAATGTCACGGGATGGCGCTCTTCCGCTGGCGGGAGGGCATGCGGGTAGGTGTGTCGCGCATCGACGCCGACCACCAACACCTGATCGTGCTGCTCAATCGCTTGCATTACCTCTCCTTGGCCGGCGCCGACGCGGTCGCCAGGGCAACCGTCATCGATTCTCTGGTCGCGTGCGCTGAGGCGCACCTCCAAGTCGAGCAAGCGATGATGGCCAAATCCGGCGCCATTGGCCTGGACCGGCAGCGCCGGGCGCACCAAGCATTCTTCGAACGTCTGGTGCACTACCGGACGCGGCATCGTGAACGGCCCGAGCGCTTCGACGTTGGCGCCTTCTACGACTTCATTGCCGACTGGCTGCTCATGCATGTGATGCGCGACCACACCAAGCTTAAGGCGCACTTCACCGCTTAAGGCGCACTTTACCATGGTGGCGCCGGCTGTCTCCGCACCGGCTGTCTCCCCACCGGCAGCACCCGCCGCTAAAGCCGGCAGCCCCTGACCCTTCAAACCGTGCCCCTCAGCCGGGGCTGCCGCTCGGAGGAGCCGCCGGGGATCTTGGCGTCGTGATGGCTGCCGAGCTAGCGCAGACGTTCCTCCGCCTCGCGCTCGATGCCGTTGATGCGCTTGATGTCGTCGAGTCCGGCCGAACGCGGTGCGGTAACGACGGACGATTTCACCCCACCGCCGATGGCATCGCCCACAGGCTGCAGGACTGCCGCCGGCTTCGCCGCCATGGCCGCTTCAGCGCCTTCAACCGTGGCCAGCCGCGCCGCCAGCCGCTTGTTGTCCTGCTCGAGCCGGTCGCGCGCCGCCCGCACCAGCATCAGGTTATCTTCGAGCTGATCAACCCGCTCTAGGGTGACCCGCCAGCGCAGCAGCCAGCCGAAGAGAAAGCCGATGAGCGCGGCAACGACAATCCAGATCCAAATCTGCTGAATCAGATAAAGCACAGTTAAATCCTCTACGGCTCGGACGCTTCAAATGTAATACGCCGGTTGCGGTTGCGACCGTCTTCCGTCTCGTTGGTCGCAATCGGGCGACTTGAGCCGTAACCCGCGACCTGCATGCGCTCGCGCGGCACACCGGCGCCGGCCAAATAATCGCGGACGCTGCGAGCACGATCAAGGCTCAGCGATCGATTGTAAGCCTCGCGGCCCTTGGCGTCGGTGTGGCCGCCGATCAGTACGCGAACATCGTCACAGCGCTTGAGCGCCTTCGCGACCCGGTCGAGCTGGGCAAGACTGGCCTTTTCGATCTCGGCACTCTGCATAGCGAAGCGGATCGTCGCCTTGCCCATGGCGCCGACAATCTGCTGCTCGCATTCGGCTGCCGCTGCGCCCGGTTTCGGCACGGGCGCCCGCGCCATCGCTTGCACAACGGGGGGTGGAGCAGGCTCCAACGCCGGTTTCTGCGGCGGCACCGGCGCCGGTTCGGCGACCGCAGCCTTCTTGTATGTCAGTTGCTGCGTGCCGTGGTATCCCGCCGGCAACTTCGACAGCGCCGCTTCGATGGCTGCCATCGCGCCGGCATCGGCGGCGTCGCCTTGAATGCTGAGCCGGGAATCAGCAAGCTCCGCCGTTCCCCGTTCGAGCTGGGAGAGTTGCGCCAGCGCCAGTTGCGCTGCGGCCTGCCAGTCACCGGCGGGCGGATCGGCGGCGATGGTCATCGCGTCGTCGACAACCGTGAACAGTTGCCGTGCCTGCTGCAGAAGCGCCGCCCGCGCCGCCTCGTTCGGGACTGAGCCAGCCAGCACCGCCACGCTGCCGGAGGACGAAACGCGCCAGATGAACGGTGTCCGGATAGCCGGCACCGCCGAGCGCTCGAGCTCGGTCCCCTTCGGCACGACCGGTTCGGCTGCGGCCGGCGAACGCTCCCGCGCGCGCGGCCGCAACCCTGCCACCGTGGTCCGATCGACGACCTCGACAACGCCACCCATGATCGGCCCGCCGTCGCCAGCCGCGGTCAGCACCAGGTTCAGCGCCTCGTCGCGGGCGGCTACCGAAGGCGCATGGCCGGAGACGATCGCGGTCTGGCCGTCCACTTCGGCAGCGGACCATTCCATGCCCGGCCGGCTGAGCGCGGCGTTAACAGAGGCTTGCAGCTGATCCTGGACTTCACGTGCGTTCGGATAGACGGTGATCCAACCGTAGGCGCCAATGGTCAGGACAGCGAAAAGCAGTATCGTTAATTTCCCCATCATCCGCCCTAAATGCTGCGTTCTCGCGTAAATATCGGGCTTTGGTCCCGCGTCCCAGGCGGTGTCGAGACTTATCCGCTCTTAAGCTTGTGCGTCAACCCGGATCCTTTGGCCCATTGTGCGCGCCAACCCGGATCCTTTACCCCATTGCGGTGGATGATCGCGCGCGCTCGCCCCTCGCCTTGGCCCTTCGCCTTGGCTCTTCGCCTTGACGCGTCGCGCTCTACCCATCCGCGCCACCTGACGCGAAAGCAAGCCTAACCTCCCGGGTGTGCCAGCAGGCTCGGTTTATCCCCAGGATTCTCTGGCTTCCCCCCTTGGCTGCAGACAACGGGTGTGCATCATGCCGATCTGCCCCCGGTTCGGGGCGAAAAAAGCAAGATCGACGGGAGCGAGGTTGCTTGCTATGCCGGATCTGTCGAAGATGAGACGCGTGCTCTGGGGCCACACGTTCGACGCGCCCGATGAATGGGCCTCGGCGGTGCGCCGGCTGGCGGACCTGTCGGACGAGCAGATCAACGGCCTTCCCGGCACGCCCCCGCCTGCCAAGTCGGAATCACCGAAGCCGAAGCGAACTGCCGACACTTAACGACTGCGGCCGGTGAGCAGAAGGGAGTCAGTGGCTGGAACGGCTGCGGTATTGTCCCTCGGCAGCGCGCGCATTATCGTTTCCCATCGCAGATCAACCTCCGGAAAAGGAGGATGCCGTGGGACGTTTCAATCTGGCGTTCGCGCTCGGCGCGGTGCTTTCTCTGGTTGCGTGTGCGGATACCTACCGCGTTGATGACGGCAGCGGCCGCTCACGGGTTCTGGAAGCCGACCAGCGCATCATCCTCACCAAGACAAGGGGAGAGAGCGCGCCTACGGCCACCATCGTCTGTGCGGAACCCAACCCCGATATCGCCGTCGGCCGCAACGTTACCGTCAACGTTACTGGCAAGGCGGGCGCCGGTCAGGCTGCAGCCCCCGCCAGCGGCGAGCTGCAGGTCGGCACGGCCGTCACCGAGACGCTGCACGAACTGAAGCGCTCGAACGCAATCCAGGTCTTGCGCGATATCGGCTACCGGGTGTGCGAGGCGTATCTCAACGGGGCCATCGGCGAGGAGGAATACGCGCGCGTCCTACACGCCACCGGAACCGTCATCACCGCGTTCCTCGCCATCGATGCCTTGCGTGAATTCAAGGACACACCGGAGGCTGCGAAGGCAATCGCAAAGATTGTCGAACTGGTCGCAAACCTGCCCGGCCCGATGGGCCTTGACGCGCAGCGTGGTGGCAGCCGCGGCGCGCGGCAATGAAGACACGCGCTGTAGGCGCGGCACTTCGCGCAGGGAGTTCGCAGCCCGCCACGGGAGAGAAGAGCAAAGAATGGTCAGGGCCGGTCGAGGTCGAGGATGCGCACGCCCGGGCGGCCGCGGGCGAGTTCCGCCAAGTGCCGGTGGTGGGTGAACAGGAGCACCTGCGTTCCAGCACCAAGCCCGATCAGGGCGTCGATGCCGGCTGCGGCGCGGGCGTCATCGAAGTTGACGAACAGGTCGTCGGCGATGAACGGCAGCGGCTCGGCGGCGCCGGCGTAACTCTCGACCGCGGCGATGCGCAGCGCCAGGAACACCTGATCGCGGGTGCCGTCGCTCATCGCCTCGATCGCCACCACGCTGCCGTCCGGACGCAGGCCGGCCAGCCGCGGCGTGTCGCGCTCATCATAGGTGATGCGGAAGCCCTGGAAGCTGCCGCGGGTGAGCGTGCGAAAAATGGCGCCGCCGGCATCCAGCAGCGGCCCCTGGTGCTGGGCGCGGAAGCGCTCGATGCCTTCGCGCAGGATGAACGCCGCCGTGCGCAGGAGCATCCAGCGCCGCCCGACGACCTCAAGATCCGCGCGCGCATCGGCCATGGCCTGGGCGGAGGCCGCTGCACCCTCGCCGGTGCTCAGCTCATCGCGGCGGCTGCGCCAACTTTGTGCCGCGGCACTCGATTGCTCTGCCGCCGCCATCAGGCCTTCGAGCTCACCTTGCATGGCCGCGATGCTGCCCTTGAGCGTATCCGCATCGCAGCCTTGGGCCTCGGCCGCGGCCTGGTCGAGCGTGAGGCCGTCGGCGTTAGCGAGGATTTCAGCCTTCAGTTCCTCGCTGCGCCGGTGCAATTCGGCCTTGCGCTGGGAGCGCTGCACGGCCCCGGCAAGCCCGTCCGCATCCGCGCAGCCGGCACGATCGATGAAGTTCTGTAGCTGCGCTTGGGCCTCTTTCTCCCGCTGGCGCTCGGTCGCCGCCCGCTTCAACGCCAGCGCGCGATCCTTGACCAGCCGATCGTGGCGGGTGCGTGCTGCCTCCGCGTCCTGCAGGTGGGTGAAGGCACTGAGCGCAGCCGCCGCTGCGTCGCCGCCATCGAGGGCAAGGCCGGCATCTGCGGTTGTCCGGCGGATGTCGGCGGCGAAGGCGACCGCATCGGCCTCGATGCCGGTGATGCGCTCGTCGAGATCGGCGAGGCGGACGCCGAGGTTGCGGATCTCCTCCCACAGCGTCAGTGCCTTCTCGGCGGCCGCAACGTCAAAGTCACCGCTCAGGCCTGCAGCGGCGACGCTTGAGCGCCAGGATGCGGCCCAGCTTTCCGCCCGTGCCTCCGCCTCGGCGAGGTGCTGCCGTTCGCGCTCCAGGGCGGCCTGGTGGTCGCGCGTGCGCGCCGCAAGCTGCCGGCGCTCCTCGGCACGGCGCGCGGCGGCATCGAGGAAGGCTGCCATCCGGACGGACAGGCTGGCAAGGTCCTCGCCCGCATCGAGCGCAAGCGGCAGCGGTGCCGCCAACTGCCGCAACAGCTGGCCTGCGGCAGCACATGCCGCATCGGCGGCCTCGGCGTGCCGGGCGGCCTCCTGCCAAGCTTCAAAGGCACGCAAGATGCTCTTCCGCTCAGCGAGCCACGCCGCCATCTCCCGCGGGCTGCCGGGCGCACGCACACCGAGCGCGTCCCACAGGGCCGTCCAGCGTTCAAGCGTCGCAGCCTGCTCGGCTTGCACCTCAGCCAGCTCCTGATCCAACCGGGCCCTGCGGGCGCTGGCCTCGTTGAACGCGGCAGTGGCGGCCACATGGCGGGCGAGCCGCTCGGCCTCGCTGGTACGGCGATCGGCCACGTGGTCGGCGGCGGCGACGGCGCGTTCGTAGGCCTCGACCAGACCCGCGCCCGCCGCAAACGCCTGAACCTCGGCGTCGGCGACCACCGCCCCTTCGACATGCCGACGCCGGATCAGCCGCCAGCCCTGATCCCGCCGCGCGCGCGCTTCCGCCAGCGCATCTGCGGTCGGCAGCTCGCCATGAGCGCTGAGCTCTGCCAGTTCGCGCTCATGGCCAAGGGCCGCATCGGCGGCCTCGCCGCGGCGCTCGCGCAGCCGCCGCAGCGTCTCTGCCGCGGCCGCCAGTTCGGCTTCGAAGCGGGTGAGCGTCGCCTGCTCCGGCACCGGCAGGCCCGCGAGCGCGGCGGCCTCGCCGTGCCAGCCGGGCAGGCTCTTGAGCCCCTGATCGAGGCGCTCTGCCGCCAGCCGGGCTGCCTGATGGGCAGCCGTGCGCGCCGCCGTCAGATCGCCCTTGGCAAGCACATCCGCATGCCCGCGCTTGAGCGCGGCGAGTGCGTCTTGCGCTGGCTCGACGCCCTCTGCCGCTGCAAGCGCCTGCAGACGGCCGGCTTCGGCCTCCGCGTCTGCCACCCGTGCGCGCGCCGCCCGGCGTTCGCTCTCGATCGACGACGCATCGGTGATCAGCCGGCGCAAGGTGGCGCGGGTGGTTTCCGGCGGCAGGGCGGCGAAGGCTTGCACGCCGTCGAGGCCGGCCCCGATTTCGCGCGCGAGCCGGTCCAGCTGGCGCGCGAGCTGATGCCGCTCCGCCTGCCGGTTGGGAAGGTCGGCCGAAGCCTTGAGGATAGCGCCGCGCCGCTCATACAGCCGGCGGATGTCCATAGCGCGGGCCAACAGCGCCTGCGACAGGGGCAGGTCCGCAAGCTCCCGCACAGCCTCGGCCGCCGCCCGCTCCTCGCGCCCGGCTGCCGCATCGGCAAGGCGGATGACCTCTTCGGCGCGCGCGATCTGCTCGCCGGCATCTGCTGGCAAATCCGCTGCGTCGGCGAGGCCCTGAAGTGCGCCCTGGTGCGCCTCGAGCTCCCTCAACCGCGGCAGCAAGCGGCGGATGCGCTCCGCCTTGGCGCGCTCGGCCTCCAGCCGGACCAACTCCTCCCGGGTCGCGGCGAGCGCCGCCTCGGCATCGGCGAGTTCGGTTGCAATGTGCTTCCAGTCGTCAGATGTGGTCGAAAGTCTCCGGACGTCGTCACGCGCCCGCAAATAAGCATCATGCACGGTGTAAAATGCGCGCCCCCCGGATCGGCGTGGTGTGAAAAGCTTTGCTGCCTCCTCGTCGAGGCCGCGCAGGACCGCGACCAGCCGGCGAATGTTGCCGCCGGCCTCGAACAGCACCTGGCCGACGTCGCCGCCGGCATCCAGCATCGCCGCTGCCCCGCTTGCGAGCGAGGACTGGGTCAAGCCGAACAGGCGCGTAAACAGCGCCCGGTCAGCCGTGCCGAGGAAGGGTTGTAGCACCTCATCGGCCAGCGGCCGGTCATCGGCGGCAATGAGCGTGTTCTTAAGCCCTTTGCGCCGCTTGAAGGTGAGCGCAGCGCCACTCCGGGCGACGATCGTGCCGCCGATCCGCATGTCCGCATAGCTGTGCAGGAACGCATAACTGGAGCGGGCATCGATACCGAACAGAAGGTCACCGATCGCATTGAGCGCCGTTGTCTTGCCAGCCTCATTGCTGCCGCAGACGATGTGGAGACGCACGTCCGGCGCGCTGAAATCGAGCACGCGATCGGTGAAGTGGCCGTAGCGCTCCAGAACCAGCCGATCGATCCGCATCGGCTCTCAAGCCTCGCCGAAGTCGTCAAGCAGGCGGCTGGCAATGACGACTTTTGCCTCACCGATCAGCGCGGCGAGATCATCGGCAGCCAACCGGCCGCCGGGGTAGGCCTGGTGACGAACGTCATCGGGCAGCTTGTCGATCACTTGGGCGAGCTCGGCCTCAAGCGCGGCGGTGGCAGCCGGTTCGGCCAGCAGACCATCCGCTGCCTGCAAGAGCGCGCCGACCGCGTCGGGCCGGCGGGCAGCCGCTGCGAGATCGTGCCGGGTTTCGGTCTCGACGACCACCTGTTCGATCCACAGATCCGCGGACACGGAAGACGCGACCGCCCTCAGCTCGGCCGTGAACGTGTCCGGATGGTCCTTCAGCCAGCCGTGCAGTGCCGTCCGCCCGGTCAGGCTTAAGCGCACGACCGCAAGCCGGCCGTCCGCCTGGCGAACTGCTTCCGCCAAGTCCATGCGCGCCTGGGCCAAGAGCGCTTCGAGATCGGAGCAGGCATCCGCCGCAACGACGAGCCGCGCCCAGCGGACGACATCGGCCGCGACCGCCTCGACGCCGATGACCTTGTGCTCGGCGACGGTCACGACGGTGAAGCCCTTGGCCCCGGTCTCGCGAATGTTGCGGCCCTGCAGATTGCCGGCGAAGACGACGGGCGGGATTTCATGCAGCACTTCGCGCGCGTGCACGTGGCCCAAGGCCCAGTAGTCGTAGCCTTTGGCGACGAGTTCGGACGGCTGGCACGGCGCGTAAGCTGCGTGGCCGCCGCGGCCGGTCGCAGCCGTGTGCAGGACGCCGATGTTGAAGTGGCCTGGCCGGGCCGGCGGATAGGCGCGCGCCAGGTTGTCGGTGACGGCGGCAGTCGCAAAGCTCTGGCCGTGCAACGCCACCTTCAAATCGCGGATGAGGTGCGTGTGCGGCGCCTTGGCCGGAAAGAGAAAAACATTCTCCGGCAGCACGAGCCGCTTGGTGATCCGGCTCTCGGCATCGTGGTTGCCGTAAAGGAGGTAGACGGGGATCTGCGCCCGCGCCAGGCGGCCCATCTCCTTGGCGAAGAACAGGCCGGTTGCGTAGTCGCGCCAGTCGCCATCGTAGAGATCGCCAGCGATGACGACGAAATCGAGCGCGTTTTCAAGTGCGTAGTCGACGAGGTTGGTCAGCGCCTGGCGCGTGCAGCCCTTAAGGCGGTCGATCGGCGCTTCAGCCGCATCGGTGAGGCCGGCGAAGGGGGAGTCGAGGTGGATGTCGGCGGCGTGGATAAACTTCACGGTTGGCGCTCAACACTCGGCTTCCGGCAGCGGTGCCTGCTGTTCTCGTCTAACGTGGGCGCTTGACGGCAGCAAGGGGCGGGCTTAACGCCACGGCCGCTTGCATGCACCTTAAAGCGGGTACGGTCGCACCTTTCGCTTTTGCGCGGCAAGTGCCAGAATGAATTCGTCAAGCGATGATGGGAGCAGACGAAAGGGTCCGATGAACAAGGGCGAGCACGGCACCGCGCAGCCGATCTTCTGTCACGAGTGCGGTCTGCTCTTGCGCGCCTCGCCACTACCGGAGGGTGCGACCGCCAAGTGCCCCCGCTGCGGCGCGTTCCTCTACCGCCATCGGACCAACAGCATCGAGCGCAGCCTGAGCCTCCTCTTTGGGGCGCTGATCTTGTTCGTGGTCGCGCAGACGTTTCCGTTCATGACGCTCAAGATGGAGGGGCGCGAGCAAATCACGGTTCTCCTGCAGGGCTGCCTGGAGTTCTACCGGCAGGGCTTGTGGCCGCTGGCGCTCCTCGTCTTCTTTGCGACGACTGCTGCGCCGCTGGCCAAGATGGCATGTTCGATGTGGGTATTACTGCCGCTCTATCGCGGTCGCCAGCCCCGGCATGGCGGCCGCGTCTTCCGCCTTGCGCAAGCGCTGCGCCCGTGGGCGATGATGGAGGTGTACCTGCTGGGCGTTTTCGTCGCCTACGTCAAACTCATCGATATGGCGACGCTTCAACTGGACACAGGCCTGTTCGCGTTTTGCCTGTTGATCCTGGTCATGAGTTGGGCCGATTCGGCTCTGGAGCCGGCCGAGGTGTGGGAGCGCCTCAAGCCTTCAACACCGGTTCCGCCACCCCCGCAGCCCGCTCAAGGGCAGCAACTGGTTGGCTGCCATGCATGCGATCTCGTCGCCCCGGTGAGCAGTGGCCACACGTGCTGCCCGCGCTGCGGCGCGGCCCTGCATGTGCGCAAAGTGGACAGCCTTGCCCGCACCTGGGCCCTGGTGCTGACCGCCGTCATCCTCTATGTGCCGGCCAACCTCTTTCCGGTGATGACCGTGATCTCGTTCGGCAGCGGCGAGCCGGACACCATCTTGAGCGGCGTGAAGGCACTGATCGCGGCCGGGATGTGGCCGCTGGCGATACTTGTCTTCGTCGCCAGCATCACCGTACCGATGCTCAAGCTTCTGGGACTGTCGTTCCTGCTGATCTCGGTCCAGCGCCGCTCGTCCTGGCGGCGGCGGGACCGGACACGCCTTTACCGCATCATCGAAGGGGTCGGCCGGTGGTCGATGATCGACATTTTCATGATCTCGATCCTGGTGGCGCTGGTCAAACTCGGCGCGATCGCCACCATCGAGCCGGGCGTCGGCGCAACATCCTTTGCCGCAGTGGTGGTTACAACTATGCTCGCCTCGATGGCCTTTGATCCGCGCCTGATCTGGGACGCGGCGGTACAGGAACGGAAACCGGCATGACGCCCGACCAGCCCCTGGGGGCCGAACCGCAGCCAGTGCTGGTTGACCGGCGCCGGCGGATCTCGCTCGTTTGGCTGGTACCCGTGGTGGCCGCCGTGATCGGTGCCTGGCTCGCCTACAAGACCATCAGCGAAGCGGGGCCGACCATCCGTATCAGCTTTGAGACCGCAGAAGGTCTCGAAGCCGGCAAGACCAAGGTCCGGCACAAGGATGTTGAGATCGGCACCGTCGATACGGTCAGGTTCGCGGAGGATCTCAAGCACGTGATCGTGACCGCGAAGATGGTGAAGGAGATGGAACGGCACCTGACCGAAGGCTCGAGCTTTTGGGTGGTGCGGCCGCGGCTGAGCGCCAGCGGCGTCTCCGGGCTCAGCACGCTGGTTTCGGGCGCCTACATCGCCTTCGATCTCGGCGAGGGGGCACAGACGCGGGAATTCACGGGCTTAGAAGAGCCGCCGGTGGTGCCCGCCAACGTGCCGGGCAAGGAGTTCATTCTTACGACCGCCAAGCTCGGCTCACTCGGGGTCGGCGTGCCCGTCTCCTTCCGCGGCGTTCAGGTCGGTGAAGTCCTTGGCCACAAGTTTGCGGACAACTGGGACGAGATCATCGTGCCGATCTTCGTCCGCGCGCCGTTCGACCAATTGATCCACGCCGGCAGCCGATTTTGGAACGCGAGCGGCATCGCTGTCTCCGTCGGCGCCGATGGGGTCAAGGTGACCACGGAATCCCTCCAGGCGATCCTGACCGGCGGGATCGCCTTCGACTCGCCCGCTGCCGCGCCAGGCGTAGAACCGAGTCCGGCAGGTACGGAGTTCACGCTGTACGATTCTTATTCGAGCATTTCGGAAGCACAGTACACGGTCAAGATCCCCTATCGGCTCCATTTCGAGGGCTCGGTGCGGGGCCTGTCCACGGGTGCGCCGGTTGAGTTCCGCGGCATCAAGATCGGCAGCGTGACCGATGTGCGGCTTGAGTACGACCTCGCCAGCCGCGCGGTCCGCATCCCGGTGACCATCGAGATTGAGCCGCAGCGGATCGACATTGTTGACGGCACGCAGCGCCCGGTCGTGATGGGGGGCAATTTCGGCGATCGCCGCGCCGCCTACGGTCGGATGGAGGCGATGGTCGCAAACGGCTTGAGGGCGCAGCTCGCATCCGGCAGCCTGGTGACTGGCCAGCTCGTCGTGGCACTCGATTTCCATCCGCAGGCAGCGGCGCAGCAACTGGAGATGGGTGGCCTCTATCCGGAAATCCCGACAATCCCATCCGATCTGGAGAAGATTACCCGCTCCGTCGAAGGCATCATCGGCAAGATCGGCGCCCTGCCGCTTGACGCGATCGCGGCCGAGCTGAAAGAGACCGTGCATACGGTCAACAGCCTGATCAACTCGCCCTCTGTCGCGCGCGCGGTAACGTCTCTTGAAGGCGTGGCACCGTTGATTGAGAGCGCCCGCAAGACTGCCGATGCCGCCGCGGCAACGCTGCAGTCAACCAGCAATATGGTTGGAGCCGACTCCCAGCTGAGGCGCGACATAACCGACCTCTTGCGTGAGCTCAAGGAGGCGGCACGAAGCCTGCGGACCCTCGCCGACTATCTGGAGCGCCATCCCGATTCGCTGATCCGCGGCAAACCAGGAGACCCCCGCCGGTGACCCGTCTCAGCCCCGCTTCGCTCATCCTCGCCGCTCTCACGCTCGCCGTCGCCGGATGCTCGAGCACGCCTGCAACGCACTTCTATTCGCTTGCCAGCATCGCGCCGGATGCGCCGGAGAGCCCGCGCCCGGCCGGCCAGGGCTTGGCAGTGGCCGTCGGCACGGTCACCCTGCCGGCCTACCTCGACCGGCCGCAAGTCGTCACCCGGCCGGGCGTCTATGCCGTCCACCTCGCCGAGTTCGACCGCTGGTCGGAGCCGCTGCAGGACATGGTGCCGCGCGTGATTGCGGAGAACCTGTCCGTCCTGCTCGGCAGCGATCAGATCTATCTTTCGCCGCGCCGCCGCCTGCCGGGCCTCGCCCACCAAATCGATATCGCCATTGACCGCTTCGATCTCGATGATCAGGACCGGGTCGTGCTTGCGGCCCGCTGGGACCTGGTCGAGCGCAGCCGGGACGAGGTTGCCTCGTCGCGTAGGATCACCATTATTGAGCCCGCAGCCGACCGCAGCTATGAGACCATTGCGGCGGCGATGAGCAAAGCGCTGGCGCTCTTGAGCCGCGATATCGCCGACGGCTTGCAGGCGGCGGCGGCAACACGAGCGAAGCCCGCCCGCGGTTCCTGATCGGCGATTACCCCGCGAACAACACGCGCGACGAACGACTGCGGCGCTCAGTTACCGTTGCATGAATCCTGTTGTTCGAGCCTTATGCGGGTTGTAGTCTACCCCAAAAGGGAACGTATGTCGGCAAGCGGTTGTCGGCTGGGGCGGATTGGGCGTCAGATCCGAACAAACGCGCGCAATCGTCGGCGGGATAATCGCAGTATCCGGGCAGCACGGGTCCCACACCAAGCAGTGAAAGCGTCTTGGGCGCTGCGGGGAACGGGATATGAAGGCAGGCGGCACGCCAGCGCCGGCACGGGCGCGGTCTGTCCAGTGCACTGCCGGAGGCAGTGTCTTCCTCCTTACGATCGTTGCTGCCGGTGCCACCGCGACCGCATCGAGGGACGCATGTGCCAGCGGCTTCGCGCTTAAGGAGCAGAGCGTGACGGCGCAGGGCAATGCCTTCGCCGGCGCGACCGCAGGCGCCGAGGACGCGAGCTATCTGTTCTTCAATCCCGCGGCGATGACAAGGATCGAGGGCAGCCAAGCGGCCAACGCCGCCACCTTCGTCCGTCCGGTCGCCCGGTTCGACGCCAAGGACGCGAGCACGGCCGCAGGCACCCCGATCCAGGGCGGCAACGGCGGCGGCAACGGCGCCGAGAGCGCGGTCCTGCCGGCGCTCTATGCCGTCGTCGACTTGAGCGAGACGGTGCGCTTCGTCGACGGCCTGCGCATCGGGCTCGGCATCAATGCGCCGTTCGGGCTCGAAACCGACTACAAGAATGGCTGGATCGGCCGCTACCATGCCCTGCAATCGAAACTGAAGACCGTCAATGTCAACCCGGCCATCGCGTTCAAAGTGCTGGAGCGCTTGTCCGTCGGTGTCGGTCTGCAGGCGCAGTACGCGACCGCCGAACTCAGCAACGCGATTGATTTTGGCAGCATCGCCACCGTCATTCCCGCCCTGCAACCGATTGCCCAGCCGACCCAGCAAGATGGCCGCGGCCGCATCGAGGGTGACGCGTGGGCGTTCGGCTTCACTGCCGGGCTCTTGTACGAGCCCTGGCAAGGGACGCGCTTTGGCGTCGGCTATCGCTCGGCCATAAAGCACAACCTGAAAGGAGACGCCCGCTTCCGTCTCGACCCCACCGTCGGCCCCGCGATCGCGGCCGGCAGCGGTGCCTTTGCGCCCACCGGCGCACGGGCCAAGCTCAACCTGCCGGAAATGGTCTCGTTCGGCGCCCACCACGACATCGACGAACAATGGTCGGTAATGGGAGAGGCCGCATGGACGCGCTGGAGCCGCTTTGACGAGTTGCGCATCCGCTTTGGCAATCCGGCGCAACCCGACAGCGTGACCGACGAGGAATGGCACGATACGTGGTTCTTTGCCGTCGGCGCGACCTACCGGCCGACCAAGAGTTGGGCAATCCGCCTCGGCACGGCCTATGATCAAAGCCCGGTGCCGAACTCGAAACGGACGCCGCGCATCCCCGATAACGACCGCGTCTGGCTGTCGTTCGGCGGCACCTATCAGCCGACCGCGACCGTCGCCTTCACGCTTGGCTACGCGCACCTCTTCATGCTGGACAGCTCGATCAAGCTGTCAGCGAACGACCCGGGCAATCGGGCTCGCGGCAACCTCTCCGGCGATTACGAGAGCCACATCGACCTCTTCGGCGCGCAGATCCAGATCGCCTTCTGAGCCGAGGGCTGTTACCTTAGGACACAGCTTCCAAAATCGCCGCGCGAAAGACCTGGAAGCTGCACGAGGAATTGCGCGCCGGATCGATGACCGCGCCCATTGCGCGCCCGGCTTCAATCTTGCGCAAGCCACTCTTGAAATAACCCGCTTTCTGCAAGAACCTCTCGAACGCTTCCCAGGTTCCGCCGACGACAGCGTCCGGATTTCTTGCCTGTCGCGGAACCGCCGCACGTACCCTTGGATACACCGCCCGCACCGCTTGCCAATCGCCGAAGTACCAAGCCTCCAGCTCCTCGATCGCAATCCGGTTGACAATCTGCCACACTGCCGATCCGGCCGCCGTCCGTGTGAGCAAACCGGCGTCGGCAGCCATCCGCTCCAGCCTTTGCTTGAGTTGTTGGCACGCGTCGTCATCCTGATCGACAACCACGACGATGCGCGAGGTCGGCGGAAGCCACGTTGTGTAGCCTCTTAGACGGTTGGGCAGCCGATGGAGGAGATCCTTCTTCCCTTGGTGGGGGTAGACGTTGAAGGTTGCGGCGTCGCCGAGCAGCCGCGGTAGCAAGGCCCGCAAGAAGGCCTCCATGGATTGTTCCTCAACCAGGATTTCGAGGTGCTCCGCTGTCATGCCTTCGCCTTCCGAGCGGGCGACGGTCCGCCTTGGCTGACGAGGGGATCGCCCATGCCGAAATGCCCCTCCATCCACAGATCTCCGAGCAGCGCGCCGGCCTGCATGAACTCGGGCACGCCCTTGATGTCGGCAGCACGCACCGCTTGCGTATAGCCCTTCTCGCCACGGTACAGCACGCGCACCTCGTCAGGCTTTAGCGCGTTGATAAAGAATGGCGAATGGGTCGTTACTAGAAGCTGGCCGTTTTCCGATGCCTTCCGGCACTCCTCCGCAAGTTCGGGCAAGAGCCGCGGGTGGAGGAAGTTCTCTGGCTCCTCGATGCCGATGAACGGTGGCGGATCGGGGTCGTGGAGCAGAACGAGGTAAGCCAACATCTTCAGTGTGCCGTCCGAGGCAAACCGCGCCAGGACAGGGTGCTGGAAGGGGGCGTCCTTGATCTGCAGCAAGAGCCGGCCATCCGGCATCGTGTCCGCCAGCACCCGCTCCACCCGCGGGACACGGGCACGGAGAACCTCGAATACGCGCTCCAAGCGCTCGGGATGCTGCTCGGCGAGGTACTGGATCACGTTGGCGAGGTTATCGCCGGTGCGCGAAAGCCGCTCCTTTGGCCCAGCCTCGGGTTGGCCCCGCGTGTCATCGACCGAAAAGTAGGAGACGTACCAGCCGGTGATGAAATCGCGGAGCGCCGCTACACGCGGGTGATCCGCGAACTGCCCCAACGCATTGACCGCGATCAGGTCGGGCGATTTGAGCGGGATCTCCTTGCGCGTGTCCGCCTCGTCGGGCACCTCGCCGCTGATCGCCCGGCCTCTCCCCTCCTTGTAGTCCAGGAAGCGGAAGGGCTTTCCCTTCGTTCCCCGGCGCCATTGCAGCCACTCCTCCACGACCACCGGCCTGCCCTCACGCTCGTCAACCGCGAGGTGATAAGTGATCAGCGGAAGCTTCGGCTCCTTGTATTGGATCTCGATCACCACCGGGCCGTCGCTGCCGCGTGTCTTCAGCTCCTTCGCCCGCCCGCGTCGGTCCCAAGCTCCACGCAAGCCCGATTCAAAACATTCCGAAAGGAACGCGAATACGTCGAAGACAGTTGACTTGCCGCTGCCGTTCGGCCCGAGCAGAGCCGTCATCGGCGTCAACTTCTTAAACTCAACTCGATTCAAGGCGCGGTAGTTTTCCACCTTCAGGTATTGAATGCGCGCCGGCGGCGGTCGCGTGGCCTCGTTCACGGTCCTGAGCCTCCTCACTTGCCGGCGATGATCCTAACGTTGTCGCGCCCGTTTCGGTATCTCCCAGGCGCCCTCTGATCGTCATTCCTCGCAGCCGATAACGTCGCTCTTGACGCGGATAAATAGGAATGTTATCCGTTGTGACAGATTGATGGCCGACATATCGTGCCTGTTTGTGTGTTTTTCTCTGCTAAGGAGGAATTTATGCTAGAGGATGAAGCGAAGCCCTGGTACTTCTCGAAGGGGTTCCTGGGCCCCCTCGTGACCGCGCTGCTGATGGCGCTGAGCGGGTCCGGGGTGATCGAGCTGGAGACGCAGTCGGTTGCCGCCGCGGTCTATCAGATCCTTGAATTGGCGGGTGTTCTTCTCGGAGCTTACGGCCGCGCCTCAGCCCGCCAGCCGTTGAGGCTGATGTGATGGCGAAGCTTGTCCCGTCGCTCATTGCCATCGGTCTGGCGGTCGCCACGGCGGCTGCCTGCACCACCGTCAGCCCGCGCGTTGCGCTTCTGCAAACGTGCGACAGGTACGCGTCAACACTGACGGCGCTCGCCGCCGCCAAGGCACACGGGCGCCTCAGCGCCCCGCAGATCGACGCCGTTGACACCGTTCGCTCGGGTCTCAACCCGATCTGTGAGTCACCCCCCGTCGTTGACGAGTCCGTCGCTGCCGTTCTGCCGCAGGTCAAGGAAGGTGTCCGGCAGTTGCTCCTTATCGAGGCCCAGGTGGAGATCGCCGATGACGCCCGTTGAAATCGCGGCCCTGCTCAATGCCGTCACCGTCCTTGGGCGGCTCGCCCTTGAGGCCCTCACCGAGATGAAGACGACCGGCTTGACGGATGAAGAGATCGCCCGGACCTGGGCACAGATGCAGGCACGGCTCGACCGTGCCGACAAGCTGTGGCGGCAAGGGGAGGTGAAGGCCGCCAACGATTAAGGGGACGCAAAGACCCGTGCCGTGCCCGCTGCGCAAACTGGCACGGGTCTTGCTCGCCTTTTTGGCATTCCGCCCCGACCTATGATGTTGAGAAATGAACCGCCGGCAGCGGGCAAACGTGATAGCCGAACAGGACGAAGCGACGGCAATCGCCGATCGCGCCCTTGGCGCCTACCTCGGGCTCGCGATCGGCGATTCCCTGGGCGCAACGGTGGCACACCTGTCGGCACGCGAGATCGCGCTTGAATTCGGCGTCCACAGCCGGCTGATCGGCGGCGGCTGGCTGGGCTTGAAGCCCGGACAGGTCACCGACGACACCGAGATGGCGCTCTGTGTCGGACGCGCGCTGACAAAAGCCGGCGGTTGGAACCTGCGCGCCGTGTGCGATGAACTGGCTGCCTGGCTGCGGTCCGCGCCCATCGATGTCGGCCACGCCTGCCGGCGCGGCTTCCGGCGCTATATCGTCGAGGGGACGGTGCAGGCGGTCGCAACCGAGGGCCACGCGACCAACGGCGCCTGCGCCCGTAATCTGCCGGTCGTGCTCGCCTGCCTCGATCGAACCGACCTCCTCGATCGATACACGCTCGATCAGTGCCACATCTCGCATCATCATCCGCTCGCCGACGCGGCAGCTCTGACATTGGCCCGGATGACCCGCGCGCTGATCCTTGGCCACGGCATGGCTGCGGCCCGCACGGAAGCCAACGCGCTGGTCCGCGAACATCCGGTGTTCATGTTCAAGAACTATCGCGGCCCCTGCTCGGCCGACATCGTCGATACCGTGCGCATGGTGCTGTGCCAGTATTTCGCAGCAAGCGACCCCAGGGCGTGCTTGATTGCAACCGTGAACCAGGGCGACGACGCCGATACCTCCGGCGCGCTGGTCGGCATGCTGGCTGGCGCAACCTGGGGAGCTGCGGCCCTACCGACCGAATGGATGCGCCGGCTCGACCGCACCATCGCGGCCGAAATCCGCGCTCAGGTCGCGGCCCTGCTGCAGATTGCGCACGTTTCGAGCACAGCCGCCACCGCCTGACGCACGCGGCCTCTCTCCGCCGGCGCCCTTCCCTCCCCTCCGCTCCCATCCGCCGCCGCGTTTCGCCTCTTGCCGGACGCTTAATGGGGGGCGGTGTGAGCCGTTAACCCAGCCTTAAGCCGCTGAAGTGCACTCTCCGCGCCTGGGTTCCTCCGCCACGGTGTTCAGGGAATGGGCGCATCCATCGGTCTGCAGGAGTTGTGGAACGAGCCATGCGAGAACGCCGATCGGTTGCAAAACCGACCGGAACCGGCGCCGCGAACGGATGATCGTACGCAGGCACGCGACGTCAACGACAGGGTACGGTGCGCCCCAATGGCGAAATCAGACCAAGTGCCGCGCCGGACGGAAGGTCCGCGCCGGACAGACGGCAACAGCCGGCCGCCGAGCGCCGTTGCCACGAGTGCGGGCGCTGCCACCATTGGCGACACTGTGCCGCTGCTCGATTCAAATGCGCTGCAGACCTTGCGCGACCTTTCGGGTCCCGGCGACGAGACCTTCTTCGTTGAGGTGATCGATCTGTACCTGAAAGACTCCGTGGCCTTGGTGGGCTCCATTCGCCAGGCCGCGCTTAGCCGCGACGCGCATGCGCTGATGCCAGCAGCACACAGCCTGAGGTCGTCCAGTGGCAATGTAGGCGCCGCCAGCCTTTCGGCCGTGTGCCGGGCGCTTGAATGCGCCGCTTCCGGCAACGGCATGGACGATATCGACCCGCTCCTCGCGCAACTGGAGCGGATTTATCCCCTCGTTTGTCGTGCGCTCAGAGTCGAATGCGAGCGAACCCAGCCGTAATCATCTGCGAGCCGGACGAGAAACCGGCGCGGATCCTGATCGTCGAAGACGATGGCGTCACCCGCCGTGTGGTCCGGCGCGCGCTGCAGTACGCCGGCTACCTGGTCGCGGAGGCGGCCGACGGCGTTGCCGGTCTCGACCTCGTTCAGACGTTTCAGCCGGATATCGTGCTGCTCGACATCTGCATGCCGCGCATGGACGGTTTCGAGATGTGCGCGGCGGTGCGGCGTCTGCCGCGGTGCGATCACATTCCGGTCGTCATGTTCACCGGTCTTGAGGACCCGCATTCGATCAGCCGCGCCTTTGAAGCCGGCGCGACCACGTTTGTTACCAAGCCGATCGACACCCTCAACCTGACCCATCGGCTGCGCTACATCGTCCGCTCCAAGCAGCTGGGCGATACCTTGCGCGAGCGGGAATCGCAGCTCGCCCGCGCGCAGCGGATCGCCAAGCTTGGCTACTGGACGTGGGATGCGACCAGCCGGACGGCTACGCTCTCGAACGGCATCCGCGAGGTGTTTGGCTTGGCCCACACCTGCGATGCCTTGAGCTTTGCCGCCTTTCTCCGCCTGGTCCATCCGGACGATCGTCTGGCCGTCAAGAACACCATCAAGTGCGGCATCGAAGCGGGACGCCCCGTCAGCTTCGAATATCGCATCATCGGCGACGATGGGAGCCGGCGCGTTATATTCCAGGATAACGAGATCGTCGATGACGAGCGCGGCGAGGCCCGCCTGATCGGCATTTGCCAGGATGTGACCGAGCGCCGCGACGCCGAGAACCGCATCCAGCACCTCGCCTACTTCGACGTGCTGACCGGACTGCCGAACCGTGCCCTGTTCAAGGACCTTCTCGAGCGGACGCTGGCCGAGGCAAGCCGGCATGGCCGGCTGGCGGCGCTGCTGCTGCTCGACATCGATCATTTCAAGCGCATCAACGACACGCTCGGCTACGAGGGCGGCGACCGAATGCTGCTCGAGATCGCGGAAAGGCTGGCCGCAAGCCTGCGCGCAGGCGATCTCGTCTGCCGCGATGATGTCGACCTCTCCGGCTGCAGCTTGAGCGAGTTCGTCAGCCCGTCCTTGTCGCGGCCGGGCGGCGACGAATTCGTCATCCTTCTGAACGACATCCGTCGCCCGGAGGATGCGGCCAAGGCCGCGCAGCGGGCCGCCGCGGCGCTGAACGCCGTGTTCGGTATTGACGGTCACGAAGTCAGCATCACCGCCAGCATCGGCATCAGCGTCTATCCCGTGGACGGCAAGACGCCCGACCACCTTTTGCGCAGCGCCGAAGCGGCGATGTACGACGCCAAGGAGCAGGGCCGCAACAGCTACAAGTTTTTCACCACCACGCTCAATGAGCGCGCCCGCAAGCGTTTCACCCTCGAAAACGCGCTGCGGCGGGCCATTGATCGTGACGAATTCAAGCTCGTGTATCAGCCGCAGATCGATCTTGCGGCGCGGCGCGTGACCGGTGTTGAAGCGCTGCTGCGCCTGCAGACGGCGGAACTCGGCTTCGTCTCCCCGGCAGACTTCATTCCAGTCGCCGAGGAAACCGGCTTGATCCTGCCGATCGGTGACTGGGTGCTCAACGAGGCGGCGCGCCAAGCCGTGGCGTGGCAGGCCGCCGGTCTGCCCAAGCTGCGGATGGCGATCAACGTTTCGCCGGCACAGTTCCGCCAGCGCGGATTCGCGTCCCACATCGCCGCCATCCTCGATCGCGCCGGCGTCGACAAACGCCAAGTCGAGCTGGAACTGACCGAAAGTGTGCTGATCGACAACACGAGTGCGTGCGCAGAGACGCTCAACGAGCTGGCCGAACTCGGCGTGATGATCGCCATCGACGACTTCGGCACCGGCTACTCATCGCTCAACTACCTGCGCCGGTTTCCCTTGAGTGCGCTCAAGATCGATCGCTCGTTTGTCAGCGACATTTGCGACGACGCCGACGATGCTGCCATCGTCAAGGCGGTGATCGCCCTCGCCCACAATCTGCGCTTGCGGGTGGTCGCGGAAGGCGTCGAAACCATGGCGCAGCTCGCCTTCCTGTTGTCGCGCGGCTGCGAGGAGGCGCAAGGCTTCCTGTTCAGCCGCCCGGTCGATCCGAACGCGCTTGCAGAGTGGTTGCCAAAGGTTCCCATCGCACTGCCGCGCTGGCCGCAGCGCGCCGGCATCGAGGACTGAGCGCGAGGGCCGAAGGCCGGCGCTACCCCACCCGCGAACCGACCTTGATGACGACCTGGTACTGGCTGACCTTGCCGTCCTGAATATTGCCGCGGATTTCCTGCACCTCGAACCAACCGAGATTGGGGCTGCTTGCTGCCGCTGCCCCGATCGCGTTGGTGATGGCGTCCGAAATGCTCGTCGGAGACGTGCCGACGATTTCAACCTTGGTGAAGACGGCGTTTGCCATCGGCGGTTCTCCTTTGCGCGAGATGAAGGGCGAGGCGCGACGCGGGCCTCGGGAGTCAAACCGCTTGAGTATGTAGCCCAGCGCCGAAAGGTTGCAAACCGTTCTCAAAGTGCCCCGGCCGGAAGCGCCGTAAAAACAACCTTAAGACGACCCATGTAAGACTACTGCCTCCGTAAACGTGTTTTCTGCACGGGAGGCAGCAGGCCCATGCACGTCGCCCAAGGTTTGCTTCGGCGACCGGCCATGGCAGCGCTTGCCGCTGCCCTCTCGACCGTGCTGCCGCTACCTGTCGCCGCGTTGAACGAAGGTGCGGGACGCAGCTGGGAACAGCCGACGGCAGCCGATCCCAGTTTCTTCGCCAGCATCGAGACCCGCTCTGCCGACCTGACGCCGGTTGCCAAGTGGCGGGCGGTGCTGGATCGCTACACCTCCGACCGCACTGGCGCTTGCCCTGCCGGTACTGTTTGCCCGGAACGCGCCTGGCCGGAGCGCGCCTGGTCAGAGTTGGTAGCGGCACTCAGACCGCTCGCTCCAACAGCGCAGCTGCAACGGGTGACGGCGGCGCTGAACGCCACGGCTTATGTCACCGACCGCGCAAACTGGGGGGTGAGTGACTATTGGCAGACGCCGGCCGAGTTCATCGGCCGCGGCGGCGACTGCGAGGACTTCGCGATCGCGAAGTACCTGGCCCTGCGCGAAGCGGGCTGGACGGCGGAAGACTTGCGCATTGCCGTCGTCACGGACGAAAGGCGCGATGTCGCGCACGCGGTGCTGATCGCGTCGCATGCGGGGAAGGCGTTGGTGCTCGACAATTTGAATGACGACGTCATCGAGGCCCGAGCCGTGCACCACTACCGGCCCGTATTCTCGGTAAGCGAAACGGCTTGGTGGTGGCATCGCCCCGCGCCTGTTCGGCACGCAGGCGGAGCCACGCCTGCGAGCAGGTAGGCCGCCGCGCCCGCGAGCCGCCAAGCCGACGCGCCCGCAAGCCGCCAAGCCGGCGCTCCCGCGCTGGGAGGGGTGGGCGGATGCAGCGCGAGCGACTACTATCACCGCCAGCGCGGACAGGGCCGCGCACCCGGTTCTTTACAAGGGGCGAGGCGGCCAATGAGCGAATGGTGGCGAGGCGCCGTCATCTACCAGATCTACCCGCGCAGCTTCCGCGATACGAACGGCGACGGAATCGGCGACCTTGCCGGCATCATCGAGGGCCTGGACTACATTGCCGCCCTCGGTGTCGATGGCATCTGGCTATCGCCGATCTTTCTCTCGCCAATGAAGGACTTCGGCTACGACGTCGCCGATTATTGCGCTGTCGATCCGGTTTTCGGCTCGCTCGATGACCTCGACCGCCTGGTCGCCCGTGCGCACACGCTGGGCCTCAAGGTGATCCTCGATCAGGTCTACTCGCATTCGTCGGACCAGCATCCCTGGTTCGAGGAGAGCCGGCAGAGCCGCGACAATCCGAAGGCGGACTGGTACGTCTGGGCCGATCCGAAGCCGGATGGCACACCGCCCAATAATTGGCTCGCCGTATTCGGCGGACCGGCTTGGGATTGGGAGCCGCGCCGGCGCCAGTACTACTTCCACAATTTCCTCAAGGAGCAGCCGGATCTCAATTTCCACACGCAGGCGGTGCAGGACGCGGTCCTGGCTGCGGCGCAGTTCTGGCTCGATCGCGGCATCGACGGCTTTCGCATCGATGTCGCCAACTTCTTCGCCCACGATGCCATGCTGCGCGACAACCCGCCTTCGTTCCATCCGGCGCCGGACAAGCCCTACTGGCTGCAGCGGCCGCTCTACACCCGCAACCGGCCGGAGACGCTAGCCTTCGTCGCCCGATTCCGTGCGCTCATCGATCGCTATGCCGAGCGGATGGCGGTCGCGGAAATCGCCGCCGAGGACCAGATCGGCACCATGGTCGCCTACACCGATGGGCCGGACCGCTACCACACCGCCTACAGCTTCGCCTTTCTGCACGACGCGCCGAACCCGCGGGCGATCCGCGCCGGGGTCGAGCGGATGCTGGCGGCGTCCCGCACCGCCTGGCCGTCGTGGTCGTTCAGCAACCATGATGTCGTCCGGTCGGTCTCCCGCTATGCCGACGACGCCGACCGCAAGGCTCGCGCCCGGCTGCTGATCGCGGTCTTGAGCACGCTGCGCGGCACGGCGTTTCTCTATCAGGGCGAGGAACTGGGCCTGCCGCAGGCGCACGTGCCTTACGATCGCCTGCAGGATCCGGAAGGCAAGGCGTTCTGGCCGCGGCACAAGGGCCGCGATGGGGCACGCACGCCACTCCCCTGGCGCACCGATGCGCCGCACGCTGGCTTCTCCACCGCCGAGCCGTGGCTGCCGGTGGACCGCGCCCACGTGAATTTGGCGGTCGATGGGCAGAATGCGGACGACGGCTCGGTGCTGAACTTCACCCGCCACTTCCTCGCCTGGCGGCAACGGCAGCCGGCGCTGAAGGTAGGCGACATCCGCTTTCTCGATGCGCCCGAAACCGTGCTCGCCTTCGAGCGCACCTGCGCCGAGCAACGCCTGCTGCTGGCGTTCAACTTTGGGCTTACACCTGCAACGGTGCCTTTGCCGGTCCCCGGTTCGCTCCGCGTCCTGCCGGTGCCGGGGATGAACGGAACGTGGAACGGAACCGCCGCTGCGATCCCGGCCTTGAGCGGTATGATCGCTGTTGTTGACTAGACAGGCCCAGGCGAGAGGGGTCGGGGCGCGACCGGTGCCAATCATCCGCGCGCATGAGGTCCGGAAAACGCACAGATGGCGCGACTGCTCCCACGTTGGAGGTGTCCTCCATTCACGGTTTCGAAGTCCTGAGATTAGGAACGCCGGCGCCGAAGCGGAACGGAAGCGGATTGTTCGCAGCCGGCAACTCGTTTATGCTGCACGGGTTGTCGGGAGTGCGTCGCCGTTCGCCGGAGGATGGTTGGGGCGAAAGTTTGCTTGAGTTGCGGCGCTTGAGAGTCCAGCCGACAGCGGAACGCACGGTAGCTCGAAGCTGCCGGCGTGCAGTGGGTCCGTCCGGTCCCGCCTCAGTGTGCATCTGGGAAGACGTCGTCTTTTTTTCGTCTTAATCTTGCGATATGGCGCGGCAAATGGCTCAGCTCCACAGCAATCCGCTGCAAAACGCGCTGAAGGAATGCCGAAACGGCCTGCCGATGGTGGCCGCCTTCAGCTTCTTCATCAACATCCTTGTCCTGACCTCGCCGCTCTACATGCTGCAGATTTACGATCGCGTGCTCGGCAGCGGTCGGGTCGAGACACTGGTATTCTTGACACTGCTGGCGACGCTAGCGCTCTTCATTATGGGTCTGCTCGATGCCATCCGTGGTCGCCTGGTCGGCCGCATCGGCCGCTGGTTCGAGCGGAAGCTGTCGCCGGAGCTGATCGGGGCCAGCCTGCGCGGATCGTTGTTCGGCCTGCCGGTGGGAGCGCAGTCTTTGCGCGATCTGGGCCAGATCCGCGCCTTCCTTGCCGGCCCCGGCGTCACTGCCATTTTCGACTCGCCCTGGGTGCCCATCTTCATCACCGTCATCTGGGTGATGCATCCGGTTCTAGGAATGCTGGCGCTCGGATCGGCGATCGTCTTGTTCCTGATCGCGATCGCCAACGAGTATGCCTGCCGCGACCCACTGAAGAGCGCGGCCAAGCTCTCGATCGCCACCCATCAACAGGCCGACCTCGCCATCCGCAATGCCGACGTGTTCCAGGCGATGGGCATGCTGCCGGGCTTCCTCGTCAACTGGCACCGGCAGAACGATACCGCTCTCGAGCTGCAGCTGAAGGCGACCGATCGCTCGGCCGCGCTAATCGGCTTTTCGAAGTTCACGCGCATGTTCGTGCAGACGCTCATCCTTGGCGTGGGCGCCTACCTGGTCTTGAAGATGCAGCTGACGCCAGGTGGCATGATTGCGGCATCGATCCTGCTGGGCCGGGCGCTGGCGCCGGTCGAGCAGGCGATCGGCGCTTGGCGCACACTCGTCAGTGCGCGCGATTCCTACCAGCGCCTGAAGGGCCTGCTTGAGCGGCTGCCGCCGCCGCTCGAGTCGATGCCGCTGCCGGCGCCGAAAGGTCGGCTCGCGTTGGAAAACGTGTTCTACGTCCCGCGCGGGCGCGACGTCGCCGTACTGAACGGGGTCAGCTTCGTCATCGAGGCCGGAGAAGCGGTCGGCATCGTCGGCCCGTCTGCTGCCGGCAAATCGAGCTTGTGCAAGATCATGGTCGGCTCTTGGGCGCCAACCCGCGGCCACGCGCGGCTCGACGGCGCCGACCTGTTCATGTGGCGCGCCGAGGAGCTCGGCCCCCACGTCGGCTATCTGCCACAGGACGTCGAGCTGTTCGGCGGCACCGTGAAGGACAACATCGCGCGACTTTCGCCCGACGGCGATCCGCAGTTGGTCGTGGAAGCGGCCATGACGGCGGGCGTGCACGAGATGATCCTGCGCTTTCCCGCCGGCTATGAAACCGAGATCGGCGAGGGCGGGTCGTACCTCTCCGGCGGCCAGCGCCAGCGGATCGGGCTGGCGCGAGCACTCTACGGCAAACCGCGCCTGATCGTGCTGGACGAACCGAATGCGAGCCTGGACAGCGAGGGCGAGGAATCCCTGATTGGCGCCATCCGCGCCGCCAAGGGATGGGGCGCCACGGTCATTCTGGTCGCGCACCAGCCACGCATTCTCGGTCCCGTCGACAAAATCCTGCTCCTGCGCAATGGCCGCGTCGAAATGTTCGGCCCGCGCGACGAGATCTTCGCAAAGCTGCGGCCGACACGAGTCGGACCGGCGACCGATGGTCGGCCGCGGATTGCCGATCGGCCACCATCTGCACCTTCGGTCGGCCGCGGCGGCTCTGCAGGTTAGAGACTAAAGGAAGGCAAGCATGGCTGGAGAACTTCAAGTCGCCGGCAGCAACAAGCTGCCCGATGTCGTCCGCAGCCACAGAGACGGTATCCGGCTGGAGCCGCTGCCGCCGCTGCATCACGACCTGCGTCCTTCGGCGTGGATCGGTATTGCCACCGTGATCGTCTTTTTCGTCATCGGCGGCGGCTGGGCGGCGACGGCACCGCTATCGGGCGCCATCATTGCCGGTGGCCTCGTCAGCCCGGAAAGCAGCCGACAGACGGTGCAGCATCTCGAAGGCGGCATCATCCGCGAGATCCGCGTCCGCGAGGGCGATCAGGTCGAAGCGGGGCAGCCGCTCGTGACCCTGCAGGACGTGAGCGCGAAATCGGACTTGGGTACGCTGACGACGCGCCTGCGCGCACTGGCAGCAACCGAGGCGCGGCTGCGGGCGGAGCGTCTCGACGGTGATACCATCAATTTCGACCACACCTCGCTCACCGACCGCAAGGATCCCGAGGTCCGCGCCGCGATCGAGCAGCAGATCCATCAGTTCAAGACGCGCCGCGCCAATGATCAATCGCAAGCGTCCATTCTCACCCAGCGCATTGCCCAGCTGCAGAAGCAGATCGACGGCGCCGAACAACAGTTGGTCGGCGTCCGCCGGCAGAAGGACCTGATCCGCGAGGAGTTGCGAGGGGTCAAAGAGCTGTTCGAGAAAGGCTACGAGCGCAAGCCGCGCCTCCTCGAACTGCAGCGAACGGAAGCGGGCCTGCTCGGCACCGAGGGCGAGCTGCAGTCCCGCGTTGCGCGCAGCCTCGAGCAGATTGGTGAGACCCGGCTGGAAATCAACAACATCCGGGTCACGCGCATGGAGGAGGTCGACAAGGAGCTGACCGACGTCCTCGCCAAGCGCAACGAGATCGAACAACAAATCCAGCAAAGTCAGGATCGGCTCACGCGCACCCAAATCGTCGCCCCCGTCGCCGGCACCGTGCTGGACATCCGCTACAAGACGCCGGGTGGCGTTATTCGTCCTGGTGACCCGGTTCTCGACATCGTTCCCGCCAAAGACAAGCTGATCGTTGACGCCGTCTTGAAGCCGCAGGACATCGACGAAGTGCGCCCAAAGATGCGGGGCTATGTCGTGTTTCCGGCCTACTCGCAGCGAACGATGATGCGCGTGCCGGCGGTCGTCGAAACCGTGTCGGCTGACGTCCTGACCGATCAGCGCAGCGGCGAGCGTCACTACAAGGTCAAGGTCTCGATCGATCGCGACGAGCTGACGCGGCTCGATCCGCAGATCGAACTCGTCGCCGGCATGCCGGCCGAGGTCTACATCACGACCACCGAACGCACGCTCCTCCAGTATGTCCTGAAGCCGTTCCTGCAGGTGGTCGAACACAGCATCCGCGAGAGCTGATCCCGCTACCGCCGGCCGGCAAGCAACGACGGCGCTTGGCGGCAACGGCAGCGCCCTCAACGGGCCGTCAAGCCTGGAAGGGGAACCGCGCGCAGAGGCGGAACGGGGCGGCGCGGCTCTCCTGGCGGAACAGGCAGATCGCGTCGACCGCCCAGGGCCCATCGGTCAATGCCGGCCCCAGGTATTGCTCAAGGGCGGTCAGCAGACGGTCGCGCTCGCTGGCTTCGAGCCGGGTCGTCAGCGTCATGTGGAATTGCCACGCATCGAAGACGTAAGGATAGCCCCAGCGTCCAAGGAGCTGATCCTGGCGCGGCGTCAGCCCGGCGGCGCGGCGCTGTTCGAGTTCCGCAATGCTCGGTGGCTGGCGAAAATCATCAAACTCCACGACCGCGGCATCGGCGAGCGACTGCAATGCGGCCGACGGCTGATCCGGAACAAGGGCAATGAACCCGCCGAGCGAGCCTGGGACAAGGCGCGGGGCGAGGAAGGCAGCGCGCCTTTTGGCGAAGGCGGCTGCGCGTGATGCGAGTTCGCGCGGGCTCCGTCCGGATACCAGGAAGAACGGCGCCTTCAACGTCGCATGAAAGCCGTAACGGGCGGCATCTGCCGTGATTTCGGCAAGGCGCGCGGACGAGAAACCGGCGATCAGCGGCTGCTCGATCCGCTGCCCGGTTGCGGCATCGCGGCCCAGCCAGCGCGACGCCAGCTGCCACAGGGCTCCCTGCGGCGGCGGTGCATAGTAGATGGCGTAACGGGGCGCGGGGCTCAAAGGATGCACTGGGTTCCATATCGACGCTGCGCGACCGGTCCGGAACCCTGCGTGGGCAGAGGCAAGCGACTGAAGCGCCGCTGTCGCCCGAACCGATCGCGATTTCATGTATTCTTAATAAAGAAAGCGCGTAATCCGGCACGAAGCGCTTTCCAAGTCTTCCATTCTTGTCTATTCCCTTGTCCGCCGAACGAAACGCTTTCGGGGCGCGCCGCGGCGCCCAACCGCCGCCCTCGCCGGGGGCCGGCTGGCGCGAATGGTAGCCCCTCGTGCAGCGACCCAATCGGGCGATCCACGCCCGAGCAAGGTTGTCGCTGCACAACATATTTAATCGCGTGCACTTTCGGCACAAACAGGATGTAGGCTCTGTTTGTGCCAGTGCACTCCGTGCCACGCCGACCAGGACCAGCGCGGACTTCCGGAACCAGGATTGCTCATGGCGGGGGAACTCATTCTCACCAACGCGCAGGTCGTTCTCGGCGACAGCGTCTGCCATGGCACGGTGCACGTCCAAGACGGCGTGATTCGGAGCATCGAGACCGGCGTGAGCCGCCTGCCGGCTGCGGTCGATCTCGAAGGCGATTTCCTGATCCCCGGCCTGATCGACATCCACACCGACAACCTGGAGCGGCACCTGCAGCCGCGCCCCGGCGTTGCGTGGCCGAACATCGCGGCGCTGGTGACCCACGACCGGCAGATGGCAACTGCGGGCGTGACGACGGTATTCGACTCCCTTTGCGTCGGCATCGGCGACGACGACGGCAACGGCCGGTCGAAGGCGCTGATCCAATCGCTCTTGGCGATGGAGCAGGCGCAGGCGGACGGCCTGCTGAAGGCCGAGCACTTCCTGCATCTGCGCTGCGAGGTGACGTCGCCCACGGTGGTGAGCAGCTTCGTAGCCCTCGTCGACGACCCGCTGGTACGGCTGGTCTCGGTCATGGACCACACGCTTGGCCAGCGCCAGTGGCAGAACGTCGACAATTGGATGAAGTTCACCGGTCACGAACCGAGCGAAGCGGAGCTCGAGCGGATGTTAGCTGCCGCGCGCGAGATGCAAGCGCGCTACGCTGCCGCCAACCGTCTGCAGATCGTGCGCGCCAGCCAGGAGCGCCAGCTCACGCTTGCCAGCCACGACGATGCGACCGTCGAGCATGTCCAAGATGCGGTCGACTTAGGGATTTCGATTTCCGAGTTTCCGACTACACGGGAAGCGGCGGCGAAAGCACGCGCCTGCGGGCTCTGGATCGTGATGGGTGCGCCAAACGTCGTCCTCGGCGGCTCCCACTCCGGCAACGTCTCCGCACGCGCGCTGGCCGCCGACGGTCTCGTCGATGGCCTCGCGTCCGACTACGTGCCAGTCAGCCTGATCCACGCCTGCTTCCTCTTTCACGAACTGCTCGGCGTCGCGCTGCCCGACGCGGTCGCGACGGCGAGCGCTCATCCGGCGGCAATGGTGGGGCTCAGCGACCGCGGCATCATCGCGCCCGACCGGCTTGCCGATCTGGTCTGGGTCAAGGCCTACCAGCATGTACCCGTCGTCCGCAGCGTCTGGCGGCGCGGCATGCTGGTGGCTTGAAGACGGAGACGACCGGGGACCGGCGGGGCGCTTGCATTTGCGGCCCAATCGCGCAAGTTTCGATCGCTGCGCAGCGCAGCCATGGCGGCGCGGGATTGAGCGGGAGGGCCAGGGCTTGAGCGAACGCATTCTCATCATCGATTTCGGCTCGCAAGTAACGCAGTTGATCGCACGCCGCGTGCGCGAGGCCGGCGTCTATTGCGAGATCGTGCCGTTCAACCGCGCCGATCGTGCGCACCTTCAGCAGTTCGACCCGAAGGCGATTATCCTCTCCGGTGGTCCCGCCTCGGTGACGGAAGCCGATGCGCCGCGGGCAGACCCTGCCGTCTTCACACAGGGCGTGCCGGTGCTGGGCATCTGCTATGGCCAACAGACGATGGTCGCGCAACTGGGTGGTACCGTCGAAGCCGGCTTCGCCCGCGAGTTCGGCCGCGCCTACGTCGAAGTAACCGACGATTGCGCGCTCTTCCACGGCGTCTGGCGCAAAGGCAGCCGGGAGCCGGTGTGGATGAGCCACGGCGACCGGGTGACGGCCCTGCCGCCCGGCTTTCGCGCCGTCGGCATCTCCGAAGGCGCCCCCTATGCCGTGATCGCCGACGACGCGCGCCGGTTCTACGGCGTCCAGTTCCACCCTGAAGTCACCCACACGCCGCACGGCGCCGCGCTGCTGCGAAATTTCACCCACCACGTCGCCGGCTGCTCCGGCGATTGGACGATGAGCGCCTTCAGGGACCACGCGATTGCCGCCGTGCGCGAACAGGTGGGCTCGGCGCGGGTCATTTGTGGGCTGTCCGGCGGGGTCGATTCTTCGGTGGCAGCCGTCCTCCTGCACGAAGCGCTCGGCGACCAGCTCACCTGCATCTTCGTCGACACCGGTCTTTTGCGCGAGGGCGAGGCGGACGAGGTGGTGAGCCTGTTCCGCGGCCACTACAACATCCCGCTCGTGCACCGGGATGCGTCAGGCGTGTTTCTCGGCAAGCTCGCAGGCGTTACCGATCCGGAAGCGAAGCGCAAGACCATCGGCGCGACCTTCATTGACATCTTTGAGGAGGAAGCAAAGGCGCTGGGCGGCGCAGACTTTCTCGCCCAGGGGACCCTCTATCCGGATGTGATCGAGAGCGTCTCGTTCCACGGCGGCCCCAGTGTGACCATTAAATCGCACCACAACGTCGGCGGCCTGCCGGAACGGATGCGCCTCAAGCTGGTCGAGCCGCTGCGGGCGCTGTTCAAGGACGAGGTGCGCGCACTCGGCCGCACGCTTGGCCTGCCCGAGAGCCTGGTCGGCCGCCACCCCTTCCCCGGTCCCGGTTTGGCGGTGCGCATCCTGGGCGACGTCACGGCCGAGCGCTGCGCGCTTCTTCGTCGCGCTGATGCCATCTTCATCGAGGAGATCCGCCTGAACGGCCTTTACGATGCGATCTGGCAGGCGTTCGCGGTGCTGCTGCCGGTGCGCACAGTGGGCGTGATGGGCGACGCCAGGACCTATGACGCGGTGGTGGCGCTGCGCGCCGTGACCTCGACCGATGGCATGACGGCGGAAACCTTCGCCTTCGACCACGCCTTTCTGGCCCGGGTGGCGAACCGGATCGTCAACGAAGTGAAGGGCGTCAACCGCGTCGTCTACGACCTGACCTCGAAGCCGCCCGGCACCATCGAGTGGGAGTGAGGGATGGCCGTTACCTGATGTCCTGAAGGTGAATGATGCGGTCCGCAAGATAAGGATGCGCGCGCACCAGGTCATGAAATCGCCGGTCTGCTGTCACAACTGGATAGTGTTCCTGCACGCTAAGCGCCAAGTAGAAGCAGTCATAAACGGGATGGCCGAGATCGATCGCAAGGCGGCTCGCTGAAGCCGTGAGCTGACGCATGGATGCCGGCCTCGCAACAGGCGCCGCCTTAAGCACCTCGATCGCCTCTGCGAAGTCCGCTTTGTCGATATCGCCACGCCGACAGAGCGCCCAAAGCGCATTGGCGGCTTCGGCGAAAAGTAGCTCCGGCGCAATGAGGGTCAGATCAGCATCCAAGAGACGGACAGCTTGGTCGGAAAACGGTTCTGTCACGAGCCATTTCACGGCCACACTGGCGTCCACGACATAGCCGATCATGGAGCGTGATCACGGTCGCGGTCGGCGCGGATGAGTTCGCTGCTATCGGTGCTGGAGTGCAGACGCTCGCGCAGGGCTTTGGCCCGCGTGGCAAAGGTTTCTTCCCCTTCAAGTAGGGCCGCCCGCAGGACCTCGCGGTGTTCTGCCTCCGCAGAACGGCCATGCGCGGCAGCCCGCTGCTTCAAGGCGCGAACCACTTGCTCGCTTACGTTTCGTACGGTCAACTGGGCCATGGTCGGGCTCGAAGAAAACCGGCTGCCTGCAGATATGCGCTATCAGTGTCTGCATATTAGTGCCGTTGCCTACATCTGGCCAGTGTCCCGCGACGACACTCATTCCGCAGGCTTCGGCAAACTCTGCAAGCGGAATCGCAGATCACGTCACTGTCTTGACCGTCTGGTTGACCGACGGGCAGGAATTTCGCTGCGTGAGCGCGGACTGCCGAGCGCCCGCTCGCCTGCACGCGGCGGCGAGCCGCACGTGCCAGTTCATCGCCATGTCGGCGAAAAAGCGCCTGGGCTCACGGACGAGCTTCCGCAGCTTGCGCGCCCACAGCGGGGAAATGCGGCAGGTGGCGCGTAGGGGCAGCCCCGTCGCCCGCGCGCCGTCGGCGGCCTGGTAGCGATTAAAGCTTTCCCCCATTGCTGCGAACGGGTCGGGCGGCCACGCGCAAGCACGGCCCCCCTGGCGCTGGGCGTCGCGCCATTGAGCGATCGTATCGACCAGCGCCGGGATGTTGGCCTCGGCCGCAAGCACATGCCGCTCAAGCCAGTGCGGCCGCAGGGCTGCCTTGTCGTCGGCCTGCAACGCATCGAAGGTGGTGAGGCAGCCGCTGTCGATAAAGAAATTCGTGCCGTAGTCCTCACAGATGCCGAAGTCGCCCAGAATGGCAAACGGGATGCCGCGCGCCGCGGCTTGCAGCGCCACGGTTGAGCTCACGGTCAGGCACAGATCGGTGGTATCGAGCAGATTTTCGATCGGTTCATATACGAGACGGAGATTGGCCGGCTTGAGCCCGCGGCGTTCGGCCCGGCTCACAATCCCGGCCAAGTGGTGGATCGTCGGCCTGAGCGTCGTTTCGCCAGGCGCGTGCCGCGGCTTGATGATGACGGTGCGCTCTGGATGGGCGCGCGCATAGGCGATCAGGCGGTCGACGAGGTACAGGCGCTCGATCCGCGATGCCGGCACGTCCGGCTGTTCGGCGTAGAGGATGATCCGCGGCGGCCAGACCGGCGCTGGGCGGGATCGATCGTCGGCGCGGATGACGGTCGAGCCGAAGCAAACGCCGCGATCGGCCGCCACACCCAACGCCGCGCAGGTTGCTTCATAATGCGCGTGATCGGCAGGTGAGTTGAAGAGGATCAGATCGGCACCGAAGCGGTTGGCGAGGCCATGCACTTGATGGCGAAAGACTATGCCGGGGTAGAGCGCGATCGTGAGCGGCCGCGCCTTTCGGGCGGCGAGCGGCAGGCGACGGAGGCCACCGAGAACCGCCCGTGTGCGCCGGCCGTCGAGACCGAGGACGATCACATCGTAGTCGATGAGGTCCGGCGCTGCGATGGTTTCGGCCAGCGTCGCCGCCGGTGGCGGTGCGGGATAGCCGAGGGCGGTCAGCTGGCGCCGAGACAGCTGGCGGGCGCGGACCCGCACCAGGCGGGTGTCAACCTGCCAGCCGGCGGCCGCAAGCGCCTCGCCGATCGGCTTCGCCGCCTTCAGGAAGGAGTCGAAGCTGGCGAGCACCAGTGCCCGCCCCGGCGCCGGCTCACTTGGACGCGGCATCCGGCCTGAGGCCGCGGGCAGCGCTGGCTGCATCGGTATGCTCCTCCTCCGGCCACATCCCGGGGCGGGCCCCGGCGGACGCCGGTGGCTACGCCGCCCGCGCTTCGTGCGCCTCGATCGAAGGCGGGACGAAGGCGCGAACCATCACTTCCGCCTTCAGGAAATCGAGCGGCTCGTCGATCTCCAGGCACCGCTCCGCCGCTTGGACGAACAGGGCAACGCGGCCGAAAAAGCGGTGGCGGGCCGCCCGGAAGCCCTCGGTCCGCATGGCATAGACGGCGCCTGTCTCCAGATACTGGGGTTCCATATCCTGCCGGCGCGGGCGATTGTGGATCGCGTGGTTGATCCCGGTGGCAGCGCCGCCCGCATCGGCGCGCCAGAGGAAGTGATAGAACGGGGCGACGGCAAGGGCGCAGTCGGCCTGGTTGGCGGCGAGAGCTTCGACCGTGCCGTCGATATCGGCCGCCGTGGTCAGGGGTGACGTGCACTGCAAGAAGACGACGATTTCCGGCAGCTGCACTTGCGCCCCAGCGAGCGTATCCAGCACATGCAGCAACGCCGCCTCGGACGATGCGGTATCGCCGCTGATGGCGGCCGGCCGGCGAATGACCTCGGCGCCGGCCGCGACCGCGACCGCTGCGATCTCGTCATCATCGGTCGAGACGATGACGCGATCGACGCGCGCGGCCGCCAATGCAGCGGCAATCGTGTAGGCGATCAGCGGTTTGCCCGCCAACATGCGAACGTTCTTGCGCGGCACGCCCTTCGAGCCGCCGCGGGCCGGGATGATGGCGATGCATCCCGGCTGCGCGGTTGTCGTTGGATCCGAGCGCATGGCTCAGGCGGCCTTGGCAGCAGCCGCTGGATCGATCCACTTCAGTTTAGCGCGCTGAACCTTCTCGACTTCGAGAACGTCGCTCATCTTGTAGTCAAGGCTCTGCCAGACGTTGTGCAGATCGCGGGTCAGGCGGCGCAGGCCATCCGGCTCCAGCGAAGCGGCGTGGTCGGTGCCCTTCCAGGTCCGATCGAGGGTAAAGTGGCGCTCGATCCAGCGCGCACCCAAGGTGGCGGCGGCAATGTCGACAGCGATGCCGAGGTGATGGCCGGAGAAGCCGACATCCTTGACCCGCTCGCCGAAGGTCTCCTTCAAACGCAAGATCTCGCCGAGGCAAACGTCCTTGAAGTCAACCGGATAACCGGACGTGCACGAATACAAGACGGCATCCTTGGCGCGACCGCGCTCCTCGAGGAAACGGACGATCTGCTCTTCCTCGTCCTGGGTCGTCATGCCGACGGAGAAGTGGATCTCACCTTCATAGTTGTCGCAGAGATAGCCCAGCATCGGAAAGTTCAGGTTCGAGGCGGACGGGATCTTGATGAAGGCGGGGCTCAGTGAGGTGATCTCGCGCGCAGACGTCAGGTCCCAGACCGAGGTCGAGTACGTGATGCCGAACTCTCGGCACCATGCCTGCAACTGGCGGTGCTGATTGACGTCAAATTCAAGAAATTCTCGGTGCTCGCCATAGGTGCGGCCGTAGCTGTTGGCCGGATTGGGATGTGGCGCACTGTATTGTTCTGCGGTCAGCAGCTCGCGCGGGCAGCGCTTCTGGAACTTTACCGCATCAGCTTTGCAGAAGGTGGCGGCAACGGCGATCAATTCCTTCGCAATCGCCATGTCACCCTTGTGATTACAGCCGATCTCGGCGATCACAAGCGGAGCATTCATGTCGGAACTCCTTAACAATGGATTCGGGGGTCGTTCGCAACACAACCAAAAATCGCGTAAGTTTTTAGGTGTTCGCCCTTAAAGAAGGGTTACATGCGGGCGCATTGCAGCCGTGGCATGTGAGGGGAACGCACAACGGCAGCGCTGCCGCACCGGCTTCCGCATCGGCGCAAGGTCGCGACAAATCGCAACGAAAGCCGCAGCATCTTGTTAAGAGTTTGTTTCCTTCTGCCCCCCTAGAGTCCACGAGCCCTGCAAGACCGGACAGAGGCAGTTCGCGCTATGAAACCTATACTGGCTGCCACACGCGGCGTTCTGCACGAAATACTCGCCCAGAACGAAGTGATTGTGCGAGATGAGAGTTCGTTAAAAAGGTCATACTTTCCCAATACTGACAACAAAGTGACGATCTATCCGCCCATTAGTCTGCTCTCATGGCCAGGAAAAATTTGCTCGATTGGTGCTCACACGTTTATCGGCGAAAGCCCGGATTTTGAGAGTGTCCAGTCCATCGGCAGCTACTGCGCCATCGCCGGCCACATCATTGTCGGCAAGGCAGAGCACCCCACCAACTTCCTCAGCGTGCACAATGCCTTTTACGCCGTTGGCGGCACGACTTCGTTCTCAAGCGAGCGACGGGATTACTTCGAGCACAACAGACGGCTCGTGATGAACGCCAAGGCGAAACATCGCGCAGACGGCCGGGCCGATCAGACGGTCGTCATCGGCAATGATGTCTGGATCGGGGCTCGCGTGGTGATCCGGCGCGGTGTCACCATCGGTGACGGCGCCATCATCGGTGCTGGCTCGGTGGTCACGCGCGATATCCCCCCATACACGATCGCTGCTGGTGTGCCGGCGCGCGTGATCAAGAAGCGCTTCAACGAGCGCACCATCGAGCGCCTCCTGCAGATCAAGTGGTGGAACTACAGCCTGAGGTCGCTCGACGGCATCGATGTCACCAACGTCGACAGCGCACTCGATGAACTTGAACGACGCATCGCGATCGGCAGGGCGGAACCTCGCCACAACAAGCGCCTGAGCGTCTGCGCCATCGGCGACGGCGGCTACGAGGTCGAGGTGTTGGACGACGGGCCTGTCGCGCCGGCAGAGGCGCAAGCCGGCCGCAGCGATCCGGCATGGTCGCGCGGCAAGTCGGCAGAGCCGCGCATGCGGATACTGTCGACGCAGTCATAGAAGCGGAACAGCAAACGCCGCACGCGGCCGGCCGGGCAATTCGGCGCGCGCCGGGTGCGGCATTTGAATTGACGAGGCGATCAAGATGACCAACACGGCTTGCATCGTTTACGAATACGGCTCTCAGGAGAAACTGGCAAATTCGCTGGCCGCACAGATAAAGGCCAGGAACTGGGAACCAACGACCAGGCATATTGACACCAGTAAAGACATGAATTCTTTCTTCAAGACGCCTGGATTGCTCGACTCGTCAGTACTGTTTCTCACCATTGGCGGTCCACAAGCGATTGAATTTCTTTGGCTGTTTCGCGATGTCTGTGCCCGGCGCGCGCGAGGACGGCGCCCTCTTCTAGCGACCATACCGGCCGGGATTGTCCTCGACCACGTTCGCATCGGCACCTACCTTTATCGCCACGGTGCCGATATCGTGTATGTGAACAACATGCGCGAGCGCCACCTGGTCGAGGCGGCCTTCCGATCGGTTGGCGGCGGCGCCACGCGCATCCTTGCCTGTCAGAATCCGATCTTGATGCAAGGGCCGTTGCCAGTGGAGCCGGGCCCCCAGGGACGGGTCTCGACCGTGCTGTTTGCCGTCCAGACGGACATTCCTAAGTCGAAAGAGGAACGCGCGTATGTGGCGCGCCGGCTGTGCGAATACGCCCAGAGGCACCCGCGGCGCACCGTCCTGATCAAGCCGAAACACAGGATCGGCGAGAAAAGCGGACATCCGCAGAAGTACCCTTATGAAGAGATATTTCCCAAGGAAGCAGCCCAATACGGCTCGCCCGATAACCTGCTGTTTACCTACCAGGATATGGACGTGTTGCTGAACGAGGCCGACCTCTTGGTCACGATCAGCTCCACCGCAGCCCTCGAAGCCCTCGTTCGCGGCCGTCGCGCGGTCGCCATCACTGACTTCGGCGTCAAGGAGAACATCGGCAATTCATATTTCCTCGGCGCCAACATTCTCGCGAGTTTCGATGATCTTATTGAAGATCGTATCCCGGCCGCCGAACCCGCGTGGCTCAGGGAGCAGATGAATGCACCGACCTTCGTCGACAGCCTCGACACTGTTGAACAGATGGTCACGCAGCAGGCCGCCAGCCGGGAAAGCCTGCCATTTCCGCGGTCGTTCTATCTCGACAGCTGCGGACAGTTCATGGTGGGCCGGTTCACCCCCCTCAATCGCTATCGCCTGAAGGATTTGCCGCAGCTGACGAAGGTCACTGCCGAGCCGGACAAGACATCGACCAGCGTTGCGGACAAGGTGACCGCGAGAATTGCCTCTGCCAATAAGCCCGCCGCTAAAACGCCGCGGGCCGATCAGCCCAAATGCAACCTCGAAGGTCTCTCACGCTACGAGCAGGCGCGGCGCCTCCTCGCGGCCAAGGACGCCAAAGGCGCTGAGAAGATCTGTCGGGAGGCTTTGAAGCGGATGCCGCGCTCCGCCAAGCATCTGCATCAGATGGCACGGATCCTCACCGCACTCGAACGCAAGGATGAGGCTCGCCACTATGCCAAGGTCGCGCGCGCGGCCCGCTGGCGGGTTCTCGGCCCGGTCGGGCGCTGGTTGGGTCTGTCGTCCCCAGTCGCGGTTCCGCACCAGCGAGCAGAACAAAGCCCCATCGCAGCCTAATCGCGGTTCGCCAGAGCAAGAGGCGACACGCGAGCCAAAGCGCCGCGGCAGAGGGCTGTCGCCTCCCCGCGCCGGTCTCGGTCTCGTACCGCCTCAGCTCAGAACGGAAGCGCGCGCCTTCATCGTCGCCGCCCGGACTTCGGCCTGACCGGCCTCGAAGCCGCGGGTGAGCGCCGCCATTGCGCCCAGCACTGTCTTTTCGGCCTCAAGCCAGTGGTCGAGCGCGTTGCCGAAGGGGTTGGTATTTCCCTGCCAGCTCTCGTACGCCATCACCCGGATGCGATCGAGGTAGGCATGCGGAGGCAGGCCTGCGAGTTCCTTTACCCAGGCCGGCGCATCGGGCGCGCCATCGAGCGCAGCCATCGCCCGCAGCTGCGATAAAACGTGCCGCTCCGCTGCCAGCCAATAGTCCTGCGCCAGGCCGAACTGACGACCGGCCGCATCCCACATGCACTCCGCCAGTTCCTGGATCCGTGCCACCGGCACGGCTTCCGGCAGCCAGCGCGGCGCGAACGCTGGCGGCGTGGCGCCGACCGCGGTCGTCAGGCGCGTCGTTGCGTCCATCATCTCGCGCACCATCTGCTCCGCCATCAACCAGAAATCCACTGCCATACCATAGGGTTGCACAGCGGATTCCCAGAATGGACGGGCGAGCTCACGGATGTAATTTTCTGTTTTCGTCTCCATACTCGTGCCTCAGCCCCAGACCTCCCTGAACAAGCCATGACAGATTAACGAAATTTGACGGCGCTTGCATGACCTATTCGGCGATCGCCGACCGACACCGATCGCGCCGGTCATGGTTCGGGAGGCAGCCACACGCACCCGGGGGGGGGGGGGGGGGGGGGGCGGGGCGGGAGGCGCATGGCCGCGAGGGGGCGCGGGAGCGTGGGGCCGGCGCGGCCCGGGGCG
>UXAT02000007.1 GCA_900609035.2 Candidatus Defluviicoccus seviourii
GAGCGGGGGCGGGGGCGGCAAGGGGCTTGTTGCGGTGGTCGAGCCCTTGTCGCGCAACCAGGGCAGAGCCGATGAGCACGCCGGCAATGGCGCAGGCGGCAGCGGCCGGCATCAGATCGGAGACTGCCAGCAGCGCGAGCAGCACAATCGCCGGCCCGACGGCAACGGCAACGGCCTTGGTTGGCGCGAAGCTCCCCGGCGGCATGGGGACACCCGATCAGCGGACGTGACACCCTTGGGGCCGGCGCGCGCGCCGGCACAGCTCGAAGTGTGCTGCTTTGTAGGGTGTCTCGGCTTACGGGGCCAGGGCTATCGACTTCTTGTCGAGCTTGCCGTCCTGCACGACGACCTTATTGCGCCCGGTGCGCTTCGCCATGTAGAGCGCGTGATCCGCGCGTTCGACGAACTGCCGCATCGATTCACCGTAGATCAAGCCGGCTACGCCGATCGAGACGTTGACCCGGCCGAGCTGCTCGCCGGTCTTGCGGTGGACGATGCCCTTCGCGGCGACACGGCCACGGATGCTCTCAGCAAGCGCGGCGGCCTGCTGGATCGTTGTCTGCGGCAGGATGACTGCGAACTCCTCGCCGCCATAACGGGCCGGCGTGTCCTGGCCCTTGCAGGTATCGCGGAGCACGGTCGCCAACAGCTTCAACACGTGATCGCCGACGGTGTGACCGTAGGTGTCGTTGAAGTTCTTGAAATGGTCGATGTCGAGGAACAAGAGCGACAGCGGCAGCCCCGCCTCCATCGCCGCGGTTGCCGTATCGCGCAGCATGAAATCGAACATCTTGCGGTTGGCAAGCCCGGTCAGTGCGTCGGTCATCGCCTCGCGCCGCGCGTCTTCGAGCTCTTCGCGCAACCGGCTCACTTCCGTCCACGATTGCCTGAGCTGCCCTTCAACCTCGCGACTTTGGCTCGCCATCGCCCGGGTCTGGGTCAGCATTCCGGTCAGGAGCTGGACCACGTCCTGGGCGCAGCGCGCTTCGCGCACCTTGGTGCGGACCTCCTGCAGCGAGTCGCCGTAGGTCGATACATCGCGCCCGGTCTTCTCCAGCACGCTCACGGCAGCCGTAAGCTCGGCCTCCATCCGCTCGGCGATCAGGTGCATCGGCACCGCCTCGTAGGGACTGGAGCAGAACTTGTTGTAGACGGCGGCGTTGCGCTCCTCGCTGAACTCCTGATTGTTGTCGATCAGGATGTCGAGGACCTTGCCCAGCTCTTGATCCTCGCCGGAGCAGTAGGTGTACCAGACGACGAAATTGTTCGGATGCGGAGGGACATCCCGCGCCAGCATTTGCTCAAACGCCTTCTTGGCGTAAGCGACGGCCTTCTCAAAGCTATGGGCGTAGCGCATCTTCCCTCCAGCCTGTCGGCAGGCCAGCTCCGCGTCGGCAGGATGATAGGGGGCCGGGCGTTAACGCATGATGAACCATCCGCGCGTCAGCCGGGCCGGCGGGTGGCAAGGCTGATGGCGCGGCCGGCACGGGCGGGTCGGGGCAACTGCGCGTGCGCCGCTGCGGTCGCATGCAAACGCTCCCGTGCGGCGGCTGCCAGCGGTACCGCCCGGCGGGTCTCAAGATCGACGTTGAGGCACAAAACCTCGTTGGTCGCAGCCGCCGGCCCGCCCAAGCGCTCGCATCGCATCTGGTGAAAGAGGACGAGCCTGGTGCCGTCGAAGCCGAGGATCTGCGTTAAGACCTGCAGCTGATCGCCTTCGCGCAGCTCGCGCTCGTAGGTGACGTGCGCTTCGGTGACGAAGAACGCCTTGCCCTCCATCGTCCGGTAACGCTCGCCGACGTCGAGAAGGTCGAGGAAAGCATCGGTGGCGTGGTCGAACACCAAGACGTAGTAGGCCACGTTCATGTGGCCGTTGGCATCGATCCATTCCGGCCGCACCGCCTGCGCAGGGGCCGGCCAGGGTGCCGCCAGCGCCGAACTTGCGCGCGTCGGATCGCTTTCCGCCATGTCCGCCTGCCTCCTGCAGCATCGGGTAAAACTTCAGCATGCACCATGGCCGGTTGGCCCGGAAGGGGCCTCACCGGTGCCGGCCGCGGCGCTGGGCCCTTGACAACGAAACGGGGGGCAACTACGTCCGTGGCACTCGCGGGCTGAGAGTGCTAACAGCCCGATCGGGATTGCACGCAACACAGAGGAAAAATCGGAGGGGTGCCAGATGAAGTTTCGGCCGCTTCATGACCGCGTTGTTGTTCGACGCGTCGAGCAGGAAGAGAAGACCAAGGGCGGGATCATCATTCCCGACACGGCAAAGGAAAAGCCGCAGGAAGGCCAAGTGGTGGCCGCAGGTCCCGGCGCGCGTGGCGAAGACGGCAAGATCCAGCCGCTTGATGTCAAGGCGGGCGATCGGGTGTTGTTCGGCAAGTGGTCGGGCACGGAAGTCAAGATCGACGGCGAAGATCTGTTGATCATGAAAGAGTCCGACCTTTTAGGCATCATCGAGTCCTAACCAGCGCCGCTTCAAGCCAGATCCGGGAGATACAAGATGGCCGCTAAGGAAGTCCGTTTTTCCACCGACGCGCGACAGCGGATGCTGAATGGCGTCGACATGCTCGCCAATGCCGTCAAGGTGACGCTGGGGCCGAAGGGTCGCAACGTCGTGATCGAGAAGAGCTTCGGCGCACCGCGCATCACCAAGGACGGCGTGACCGTCGCCAAGGAAGTCGAGCTCGCCGACAAGTTTGAGAACATGGGCGCGCAGATGGTGCGCGAGGTTGCCTCCAAGACCTCCGACGAGGCTGGCGACGGCACCACGACCGCGACCGTGCTGGCGCAGGCGATCGTGCGCGAGGGCGCGAAGTCGGTTGCCGCCGGGATGAACCCGATGGACCTGAAGCGCGGCATCGATCTCGCCGTCGAGGCGATCATTGCCGACCTCAAGAGCCGCTCGAAGGCGGTGTCTTCGAACGCAGAAATCGCCCAGATCGGCACCATTTCCGCCAACGGCGACCGCGAGATCGGTGAAATGCTCGCGCGCGCGATGGAGAAGGTGGGCAAGGAAGGGGTGATCACGGCTGAAGAGGCGAAGAGCCTGTCCTCAGAGCTCGAAGTGGTCGAGGGCATGCAGTTCGACCGCGGCTACACCTCGCCCTATTTTATTACCAATGCCGAGAAGATGACGTGCGAGCTGGAGAGCCCGTTCATCCTCTTGCACGAGAAGAAGCTGTCCGGCCTGCAGCCGCTGCTGCCGGTGCTGGAGCAGGTCGTGCAGTCGGGCAAGCCGCTGCTGATCCTCGCCGAGGACGTCGAAGGTGAGGCGCTCGCGACGCTCGTCGTCAACAAGCTGCGCGGCGGTCTCAAGGTCGCGGCGGTGAAGGCGCCCGGCTTCGGCGATCGGCGCAAGGCGATGATGGAAGACATCGCCATCCTCACCAACGGCCAGGTGATCAGCGAAGACCTCGGCATCAAGCTCGAGAACGTCAACCTCGACATGCTGGGCACCGCGAAGCGGGTGGTCATCACCAAGGAAGAGACGACGATCATCGAAGGCGCCGGCAACTCTGACGACATCAAGGGTCGCTGCAGCCAGATCCGGGCCCAGATCGAGGAGACGACCTCGGATTACGACCGCGAGAAGCTGCAAGAGCGGCTGGCGAAGCTTGCCGGCGGTGTGGCGGTGATCCGGGTCGGCGGCGCCACCGAGACCGAGGTGAAGGAGAAGAAGGATCGCGTCGAGGATGCCATGCACGCGACCCGCGCCGCGGTCGAGGAAGGCATCGTTCCCGGTGGCGGCGTCGCGCTGCTCTATGCCGGCAAGGCGCTCGAAGGCGTGAAGCCGAGCAACGACGACCAGCGCGTCGGCGTCGAGATCGTGCGCCGGGCGCTGCAGGCGCCGTGCCGTCAGATCGCTGAGAACGCCGGCGATGACGGCGCCGTCGTTGTCGGCAAGCTCTTGGAAGGCGGCGATACCAGCCTCGGCTTCGATGCCCAGAACGGCAAGTACGTCGACATGTTCAAGGCCGGCATCATCGATCCGACCAAGGTCGTGCGCACGGCGCTGCAGGATGCCGCTTCGGTGGCGGGTCTCCTCGTTACGACCGAGGCGATGATCGCCGAGAAGCCGGAGAAGAAGTCGATGCCGGCAATGCCGGGCGGCGGTGGCATGGGCGGCATGGGCGACATGGACTTCTAAGTCACCCTCCCTGCCAAAGACGGCCAGGCCGAAACGTTGCGGGCCGCAGCACACGCTGCGGCCCGTTCTGTTGTAGGGGGTGCGTCAGATCAAACGCCGACGATGCCGCCGCCCTTGCGGATGATCACCTGCACCGACGGCCTGGGCGGCATGCCGTCCTTGAAATCGGGCCAGCGCGTCGACGGCTGATCGAATGTCGAGCCCTTGGAATCGCCCGGGTGCTGGACGGCAACAAAGAAGGCCGTCCCGTCGCTGTTGAACTCCGGCCCACACATCTCGGCGCCGATCGGCGTCCGGTAGAACATCCGCGTGAGCGCGCGGGCCGCCCCTTCCGTGTCTGCTGCCCAGACACCATCGGCAAAGCCCAGCTGCGGTGCGCCGTCGGTCGCGATCCAGATCCGCCCCTTGGGATCGAAGGCGATGTTGTCCGGTGCCGCCAGCCAGCCGTCGGCGGAAACATCCGGATGATAGCGCGCTCCTGATTCCGGACTGGCCGGATCACCGGCGAGAAGAAAGATGGACCACGTGAAGCGCTGGGCGGCGTGGTCACGCTCCGCCGCCGTCGCTCCCGGCGGGATCATCTCTAGAATGTGGCCGGCCGGGTTGGGGCCGCGCGGGTTGACGGCGTCAACCTTATCCGCTTCGCGCTTGCGGTTGTTGGTCAGCACCACATAGACGATGCCGCTCACCGGGTTCGGTTCGACATCCTCCGGCCGGTCCATCGGCGTCGCGCCCAGGAGATCCGCCGCGCGCCGGCACTCGATCAGCACGTCGGCCTGCGAGGCGAAGCCGTTGGCGGCCGTGAGCGGTTCCTGGCCGAACACCAGCGGCAGCCAGGTGAGCGAGCCGTCGGTCTCGAAGCGGGCGACCGAAAGTGTGCCCTCGTCGAGCAACGCGCTGTTCGCAGCGCCTGCGGCCGGATCGAAGCGGCCCTTGCTGACGAAGCGGTAGACGTACTCGAACATTTCGTCGTCGCCGGTGTAGATGACGACGCGGCCGTCCTTGTTGACGACGGAGGTGGCGCCTTCGTGCTTGAAGCGACCCAAAGCCGTCCGCTTGATCGGCGCCGCCTTCGGGTTATAGGGATCGATTTCGACGACCCAGCCGAACCGGTTGGGCTCGTTCAGCTCCTTGGCGACATCAAAACGGTCATGGAAGCGCGACCAGGCATGCCGGCTCTTCGGCTTGATGCCGACGCGCTTGTAATTCGCGCTCTCCGGTGATTCTGCCGCATCGGCGGCGAAGTAGAGATTGAAGTTCTCCTCCGCGCTCAAGATCGTGCCCCACGGCGTCTTGCCGCCGGCGCAGTTGTTGAGCGTGCCGATGACCTTCTTGCCGGTCGGGTCGGCGGCAGTCTTGAGGCGCGCATGGCCGGCGGCCGGGCCGGCAACGACGCATTCGCTCAACAGCATGCTGATGCGGCGGTTATAGGGACTGTCCTTGACCGCCGACCAGGCGCCGGTGGCGGCGTCGCGGCGGATCTCGACGATGCCATGGCCATGTGCGGCCATCTCGATGTCGGCCTGTTCGCGGCTCACGGCATCGATATCGCCATCCTTCAAGCCGGGGAACATCAGGTGCGCGTCGGTGTACTCGAAGTTCACGCACAAGAGGCCATGGTCGGACGCCGCAGAGCCGTGCGGCAACGGCATGTAGGCGACGTAGTCGTTATTATAGCCCCATTGCTTCGCCTGCGCGGCCGCCGTCTGGCTGGCCGGATCGAAGGCGGGGGCTCCGGCTTCCAGCGGGTCGCCCCAGCGCATCAGCGTTTGCGCCTCGTAGCCTTCGGCGACGACGTGGGTCTCGGTCGTGCCGTGGGCGACCTCCTTGAATGCAAGCGATGACGGCGCGGCTGCGGCCGAAGCCGGGCGATGGCCGGCAAGGCCAGCCAAGGGGGCCAGCACGCTCAACGCGGCAACGGCCGTGAGCCCCTGCAGAGCCTCGCGCCGGTTGAAGCGTGCGCCGATCACTTCTCCGATCGTAGCCGCGGTCAGTGGATTGCTGGTCTCTTCCTCGGCGGCGCCGGCGGGCACGTGGGCTGGCGCGTCTGATCGTTCGCTCATGGCTGCGTTGACCTCATCTGCTGAAGCATTCTATCCCCAAGGTAGCGTCGGTGCATGACAAGGCGATGGCGCGGGCGTGACAGAATTGCGTCGGTCGACAAAGATCGCCCGCCTCGCCTACCGGCGCCGGCTTCGCTAGACTGCCACCGACCGCCGATTGATCCCTCCTCCTTATCGGAGCGCCCACCGCCATGTCTGCCCTCTCCGCACGCGCCCGTGGCGCCCTGCTTGTCGCGGGTGCCTGCCTGTGCTGGAGCTCGGGCGGCATTCTGGTCCGCCTCGTGGATATGGACGGCGGCGCGATTCTCTTCTGGCGCTCGTCGTTCATGGCGCTTGCGGTGACGATTGGCCTTATCGCGGGGCATGGACGCCAAGCCCCAGCCGTCATCGCCGCGGTCGGCTGGCCGGGCCTGTTGTCCGGGGTTCTCTTGAGCGGCATGTTCTTTGGCTACATCTTGTCAATCACCCGGACACAAGTCGCCAACACGATGATTCTCATGAGCGCCTCGCCGTTGGTGGCGGCGGTACTGGCGCGCCTGATCTTGCACGAAGTCCTCAACCGGAGGACGGTTGTCGCGATCGGGGTGGCAATGGTCGGCATTGCGGTCATGTTCGGCCACGGCGCCGCCACCGGCAACGTCGCCGGCGACGCGTTTGCCTTCCTGGCCGCGCTCAGTTTCGGTGCCAACATCATCGTCCTGCGCCGCTGGCGGCATATCGACATGGTTCCGGCGACCCTGTTAAGCGGGCTCATCGCGGCGGCGGTGGCGGCGCCGTGGGCGATCGGGGTCAGCGTCAGCGGCACTCAACTTGCCATCCTGGCGACGCTCGGCTTCTTTCAGCTCGGCCTCGGCCTGTTCTTGTTCGTGCGTGGCAGCCGCAGCCTGCAAGCGGCCGAGCTCGGCCTCCTGTCGCTGCTTGAGACCGTGCTGGCACCGATCTGGGTATGGCTCGGCCTTGGCGAGACGCCCGATGCGACGACGCTCCTGGGCGGCAGCCTGGTCGTCGCCGCCGTCCTCGGCCTCATGCTGACGGAACGGATGCGGCTCCGGTTTAAGCGGCCGTCGCCAAATTGACGGCGGTGGCCGCCTCGACTACCGTAGCGCCGTTTTTTGATGCCGGCTGGCCGGACAACTTTCTCACGGCAAGACAAGGAAAGAAAACGCACCGATGCCCCTTTACACTCCCCCGCTCGCGGAAATGCGCTTCGTCATCGGGAATGTTGCCGGGATTGACCAAGTACGCGCGCTGCCCGCTTTTGCCGATGTCACCGATGACCTGATCGAGGCCATTCTCAACGAGGCCGGCAAGTTCGGCGCCGAGGTGCTCGCCCCTTTGAATCCGCGCGGCGACCACGAGGGCTGCACCTTCGATAATGGGGTGGTGCGTACCCCTTCGGGCTTCATCGAGGCGTACCAAGCCTTCATCGAGGGCGGCTGGAACGGCATTGGGCTGCCAGCCGAGTACGGCGGGCAAGGCCTGCCGTTCCTTCTGGCGACGGCGGTTGGCGAGATTTGGACCGCAGCCAACATGGCCTTCTCGCTGTGCCCGATGCTGACCCAAGGTGCGGCCGAGCTCATCGAGGCGCACGCGACGGCGGAGTTGAAAGCGCGCTACCTGCCGAAGCTGATCAGCGGTGAGTGGGCCGGCACCATGAACCTCACCGAGCCGCAGGCCGGCTCAGACCTCGCGCGGGTGCGCTCGCGCGCGGTCCCGGAAGGCGACCATTACCGGATCAGCGGCCAGAAGATCTTCATCACCTTCGGCGAGCACGACTTGTCCGAGAACATAATCCATATGGTCCTCGCCCGAACACCTGATGCGCCGCCGGGCGTGCGCGGCATCTCGTTGTTCCTGGCGCCGAAGTTCATGGTCAACGACGACGGCAGCCTGGGCGCGCGCAACGATCTGCGCTGCGTTTCGATCGAGCACAAGCTCGGCATCAACGGCAGTCCGACGGCGGTGATGTCGTTCGGCGACGACGGCGGAGCGGTCGGCTACCTCGTCGGCAAGGAGAATCAGGGCCTTGCGGCGATGTTCACCATGATGAACAACTCCCGGCTTGCCGTCGGCCTCGAAGGCGTAGGCATCTGTGACCGTGCCTACCAGCGCGCCCGCGCCTACGCCCGTGAGCGCGTCCAGGGCCGGGCGATCGACTCGGCCGATGCGGCTTCGGTGCGTATCGACCATCACCCCGATGTGCAGCGGATGCTGTTGTCGATGAAGAGCCTGGCGGAGGCGTCGCGGGCGCTCGCCTACTTCACAGGTGCCTGCCTCGACATCGCCCACAACCATCCTGACCAGGCAGAGCGTCAGCAGGCGCTTGGTCTCGTCGAGCTGTTGACGCCGATGGTCAAGGCGTGGAGCACCGACCTCGGCGTCGAGGTTGCCAGCACCGGCATCCAGGTCATGGGCGGCATGGGCTACGTCGAGGAGAGCGGGGCGCCGCAGCACCTGCGCGATGCCCGCATTGCCCCCATCTACGAGGGTACCAACGGCATTCAGGCGCTCGACCTCGTGAGCCGCAAGGTGGCGCGCGACAACGGCGCCGCGGCGACCCGGCTGTTGGCGCTGATGCGCGCGACGCTGTCCGAGATCGACACCGGGGCAAAGGGGCAGATCGGCGCGATCCGCGGGCGCTTGTTGCAGGCAACGCAGGACCTGGCCGAAGCGACGGAATGGATCCTGGAAACCTTCCCGCACGCGCCGGCGCGGGTCGCGGCGGGAGCGTGCGACTACCTCGCGCTCGCCGGCATCGTCACCGGCGGTTGGCTGCTGGCGAAGGGAGCCTTGATTGCCGAACGCAACCTTGCCGAAGGCACCGGCGACGCCGCCTTCCTCCGCGCCAAGCTGGTCTCGGCACGCTTTTTCGCCGAGACAAACTTGAGTCAGACGCCTTCACTGCTCGCGCGCATGAAGGCGACCGGCGATGCGCTCGCCGGGATCGATCCGGATCATGAGGTGTGACACCCGGCGCGGCGCCACCAGGCGCCGCCGACGGATTCTCTGCGGCCTTCTGCTTGCGGCAGCGACGGCAGCACCACTGCTGTGCGCGCTGCCCGCGGCAGCGGTCGAGCCGCCGAGCCGGGCCGAAGCGATTCTCTTTACCGCCGATACCCTCAGCTACGATCAGGAGCGGCGGGTCATCAAGGCGAATGGCAACGTCGAGGCGGTGCAGGGCGACCGCACCTTGAAGGCGGACGAAATCACCTATGATGAGACCCGTGACCTTCTGATCGCAACCGGCAACGTTTCGCTCACCGAGCCCTCGGGCGAAGTCATCTTCGCCAGTCAGGCCGAGATCACCGGTGATCTCAAGAGCGGCGTGATCGAGGACCTGCGGCTGATTCTCACCGATGGCACCCGCGCGGCGGCGGCGTCCGGGCGGCGAACCGGCGGCACAGAGACCGAACTTACCAGGACCGTCTATTCGCCGTGCGATCTGTGCGCCGAAGAACCGACGCGGCCGCCCTTATGGCAGATCAAGGCAGCCAAGGTCCGCCACGATCAGAACGAGAAGATCGTCGAGTTTTCCGATGCATGGATGGAAGTTGGCGGCGTGCCGGTGTTCTATCTGCCGTACTTCTACCAGCCCGATCCCACCGTCAAACGCAAGACCGGTCTTCTGGTGCCGACCTTCGGCAACTCCTCCGATTTCGGCCTGGTCGCCGAGATCCCGGTTTTCATTGCGCTGTCGCCGCAGGCGGACCTGACGCTCACGCCCTGGTTCACCACCAAGGAGGGCGCACTGCTGGAAGCGCAATACCGGCGCGAGCTGTCCCGCGGCGAGATGAAGTTCGACGGCAGTCTGACCCGTGATTCGACCCAGAAGACGCGCGGCCACCTGTTCGGTGAAGCCCGGTACGATATCGACGAGCGATGGCGCTCCGGTCTCGATATCGAGCGCACGCTCGATCGCACCTACCTGCGCCGCTATGGCTTCAGTGACCAGCAGACGCTCACCTCGCGCCTGTACGGCGAAGCGTTCGGCCGTACCGACTATTTCGTCGCCAATTCCTATGTCTTTCAGGGCCTGAAGAGCGACGATGACAACGATACCATTCCATTCGTAGCGCCGAAGCTCGACTACTATCATTTCGGCGATGTCGACGCGGTCGGCGGCCGCACCGATGTCCACCTCGACCTTGCCGTCCTGACGCGCACGGATGGCACCGATACCCGCCGGGCTTCGGCGCGGGCGGGTTGGACCCTGCCGCTGCTCGGTCCCATCGGTGACCTCTACACGCTGTCGGCGACGCTCTGGGGCGACGCCTATCACGTCAACGACCTCGAGCGGGACGGCAGCGACAACCGTTACACCGGCTTCAGCGGCCGGCTGTTCCCGCAACTGGCCGGTGAGTGGCGGCTCCCGTTCGCGCGTGCCGGCGAGACGAGCCAGCAGATCATCGAGCCGATCGTGCAAGGTGTCCTCGCGCCGACCTTCGGCAATCCCAGCCGCATCCCCAACGAGGACAGCGAGGATATGGAGTTCGACACCACTAACCTGTTCGCACTCAACCGCTTTGCCGGTCTTGATCAGGTCGAGGAGGGGCCGCGCTTCAGCTATGGCCTGTCGTGGTCCTATTTCGGCGCCGACGGCGAGCGGGCGAGTGTGTTCAGCGGCCAGAGCTACCGCTTCTTCGAGGATGCCGCGATCCCGACCGCATCGGGCCTCAGCGGCAATTTCTCAGACGTGGTGACCGCCGTCGACCTCGCTCCCAACAAGTATCTCGACTTGCTCTATCGCAACCGTATCGACGTCGGCGAGGCGGCGGCGCGCCGGCACGAACTGGGCGCTGTCCTCGGCAGCGAACTCTTACGCGTCGGCGCCAGCTATGTGCGCTTCGATGAAGAGAACGACGACGGCACTGACTTCGAGGGCCGCGAGGAACTGGGCTTCAGCCTGTCGTCGCAACTCAACCGCTACTGGCGGACCCGCATCGCCGGTGTGCGCGATCTCAAGGGCGGCGGCGCGCAACGCGATCTTGGCATCCGCCTGACCTACGAGGACGAGTGCTTCCTGTTCACCTTCGGTTACAAGCGTACCGATATCGAGGATCGTGACATCGAGCCGTCAGACATCTTTTATGTCCGCCTCGGCTTCAAGACGCTTGGAACTGTGGGCGGCGGCCTCCGCCAGCGTGACGGCGGATAGGACAGAAGGCCGCGATGACGTTGCCCGTTCCGCCGTTGAAGGCTCCCCTCGAACCGGTAAGCCCTGCATGGTGCGCCGCATGATCCCGACCCTGATCAGCCAACTTCGCTCTGCCGCCATTCGCGCCGTGTGCCCCTTCGGTGTCATGCTTGCGATGATGCTTGTCGTGCCGCTGGCAGCCAGCCCGGCCGCTGCCGAGGCCGACCATTCGATCGTTGCCGTCGTCAACAGCGACATTGTCTCGCAGCGTGACGTCGACAACCGGATGGCACTGTTCCTTGCCACCGGCAACTTGAGCGGCAGCCCGGAGATCCGCCAGCGGCTGGCGCCCGAGGTGCTGACCATGCTGATCGAGGATAGCCTGAAGCGGCAGGAAGCGAGGCGGCTCAAGATCGCCGTGCCGAGCGAAGAGACGGATCGCATGCTGATGCAGGTGGCAAGCCAGATCAAGGTGCCGCCGGAGGACCTGCCACGCTATCTCGTCCGGCAGAACGTCAGCATCGGCACGCTGCGCGAGCAGATCGAGACCGAACTGGCGTGGGTCAAGGTGGTCACCCGCCTTGCTGGCGACAGCGCCGCGGTGAGCGAGGACGAGATCGACGAGGAGCTGGCGCGGCGCCGGGCCGCCGCCGGCCGGCCGGAGTTCCGCGTCGCCGAGATCTTTCTCCCGGTCGAAACGCCGCAGGAGGAGCAGAGCGTCCGTGATTTGGCCGGCCGGCTGATCAACGAGATCCGTGCCGGCGCCAGCTTCAGCGGTCTGGCGCGGATCTTTTCGCGCGGACCGGCGGCGAGCAATGGTGGCGACCTCGGCTGGCTGCGCCAAGGGCAGCTCGACCCCGAGCTGGACCGTGTCGTCGGCACGCTCGAACCGGGCCAGGTCGCGGGCCCGATCCGCTCGCCGCGCGGCTATCATCTGATGGTTCTGTTTGGCAAGCGCACCGCTACGATTCCGGGCGGCGGCAGCCTTTCCCTTGGGTTGCACCAGGTATTCGCGCCGCTGCCGCAGGGCGCGTCACAGCTCCAGGCTATCCAGCGCATCGAGGCCGTGCGCAGCTTCGTCGACGGTGCGGCCAGTTGCGAGGCTCTCGCCAAGCGCGGATCCGGGCGCGACGGGATCGTTTCCACCAGCCTCGGCAAGGTTGATACCCGGCGGCTGCCGCCTGAACTGCAGGAGGTGGTGGCGCCGCTCAAGGCCGGCGAGATGACGCCGCCCATGCGCGCTGCGGACGGTGTTGCGGTGCTCATGGTGTGCGAACGCGATGAGGTCGCGGCCGATGATGAGGTGCGCACCGCAGTGCGGCGCCTCCTGCGCGAGGAGCGCCTAGCTGTCGCGTCGCGCCGGCTGCTGCGCGGCCTGAAGCGCGACGCGCTGATAGAAATCCGCCCGTGACCGCAAGCACGCCGCCGCTACCGCTGGCTCTCAGCATGGGCGAGCCGGCCGGAATCGGTGCCGAGATCACGCTCAAGGCGTGGCTCAAGCGGGATGATGACGGCGTTCCGCCCTTCTTTATCATCGCCGATGCCGGACATCTGGCCGTCGATGCCGCGGCGCTCGACTTGGGCGTGCCGCTGGTCCGTATCGCTGAGCCCGCGGCGGCGATCGCGGCGTTCGCCCGCGGCTTGCCGGTGCTGCATCGGCCGCTGCCGCATATGCCGGTGCCGGGGCGCCCGCAGGCGGCCACCGCACCTTCGGTCGTCAAGGCGATCGAGGAGGCGGTGCGCCTCACGCAGGCAGGTCAGGCGGCCGCTGTTGTTACCAACCCAATCCACAAGAAGGTCCTGCTGGGGGCCGGCTTTCCGTTCCCCGGCCACACCGAGTTCCTCGCCTCGCTTGCCGGCGGTGATGCACACGCGGTCATGATGTTGGCGGGTCCATCCTTGCGCGTGGTGCCGGTGAGTGTGCACGTGAGCCTGGCGCAAGCGATCGCCGGGCTGTCGGCCGCCGCCATCGTTGCCGCGGGACAGGCGACCGCGCAGGCGCTGGCCCAGGATTTCGGCATCGCGCGGCCGCGGCTCGCCATTGCCGGCCTCAATCCGCATGCCGGCGAGGAGGGCGCGATGGGCTCCGACGAGCAGGACCTGATCGCACCGGCGGTCGCGGTCCTGCAGGCGGCCGGGATCGAAGCCTTCGGCCCGGTGCCGCCGGATGCGCTGTTCACCCCGCTCGCCCGCACCGGCTACGACGCGGCCATCTGCATGTATCACGACCAGGCGTTGATCCCGCTGAAGGCGCTCGACTTCGATCGTGCCGTCAACGTGACCCTGGGCCTCCCCTTCGTCCGCACCTCGCCCGATCACGGCACCGCGTTCGACATCGCCGGCAAGGGCCTGGCCAGCCCTGCAAGCCTGATCGCAGCCCTCAAGATGGCGGCCGCGATCGCCGACCGCCGCCGGGCCGGGCAGCAGCGATGACCTGTGCCGCCGCCACCGCGGAGCCCTCTGCAGCCGCTCTCGCGCTGGCGCATCTGCCGCCCCTGCGCGAGGTGATCGCGCGCCACCATCTCGCGGCACACCGGCGCTTAGGCCAGCACTTTCTGCTCGATCTCAACCTCACCCGGCGCATCGTCCGCGCTGCCGGCGCCGTCCATGAAGGGGTGGTGATCGAGGTCGGCCCCGGCCCGGGCGGCCTGACGCGCAGCCTGCTGGAAGCCGGCGCGTGTGTGATCGCGATCGAGAAGGACCGCCGCTGCATCGAGGCGCTCCATGAACTGACGGAAGCCGCCGGAGGCGCACTCACCGTGATCGAGGGCGATGCCACCGCGCTTGACGTGCGCACGCTGGCGCCGCCACCGCGGCGCATCGTCGCCAACCTGCCCTACAACGTGGCGACGCCGCTCCTCATCGGCTGGCTGCGCAACGCCACCGATTTCGCAAGCCTCACCTTGATGTTCCAGAAGGAGGTGGCCGACCGGCTGGTCGCCCGCCCCGGCACGGCCGCCTACGGCCGGCTTTCGGTGATTGCCCAGTGGCGCTGCGAGGTTCACTGCGCGTTCGGGCTCGATGCGCGCGCCTTCACGCCGCCGCCCAAGGTCGCGTCCGCTGTCGTCACGCTGACGCCGCGACCGCTGCCACTGGCGGAAGCCGAATGGGGAACGCTGGAGCGGGTGACGGCGGCGGCATTCGGCCAGCGTCGAAAGATGCTGCGCGCCAGCCTGCGCGCGCTCGGCCTCGATCCGGCCGCCTGCGGCATCGAGCCGACCCGGCGCGCCGAGGAACTCGATGTCGAGGAATTCTGCCGCCTGGCCCGGCTTCTGGCAGCGACCGCAGCCACATCCTGATGGCCGCGCCACCCTCGCCGCCCGAGCACGGCTCGCTTTCGCCCTACCTGCTGCTGATCATTCCGCCCCTGTGCTGGGCCGGCAACTTCGTCGTCGGCCGAGCGATGCATGCCGATATTCCGCCGGCAGCGCTCACCTTCTGGCGCTGGGCGGTGGCAGCCATAGTGTTGCTGCCGTTGGCCGGACTGGCCGCTTGGCGGCTACGGCGGGAGCTGCTGCGCCACTGGCGGCTCTTGGCGGTGCTCGCCGCAAGTGGCGTCCTCGGCTTTCAGTACTGCGTCTATCGCGGTCTGCAGACGACCACGGCGATCAACGGCGTCCTCATCATTGCGACCATTCCGGCCGTCATCCCGGCGATCGCCTACGGGCTCGACGGCACGCGGTTGCGCCTGCGCCAGGCCGCCGGCATCGCGCTCTCGATGCTGGGGGTAGGCATTGTCATCCTGCAGGGCGATCTGGCCCTCCTGGCCGCGCGGCGGCTGACGCCGGGTGATGCCTGGATGGCACTCGCGGTGCCGATGTGGGCGCTCTATTCGGTGCTGGTCCGTCGCTTGCCGGCGTCAGTGCCGCCACTCGTCCTCCTGTTGGCGACCATTATCATCGGCTTGGTGCTGACGGCGCCGCTTTATGGCGCCGACATCGCCGCCGGCCGCGGCTTCGCTGTTGAACGGCCGACGCTCGCCGCCATCACTTACGTCGGCGTGTTCGCCTCGGTGATCGCCTTTGCCTGCTGGAACCGCGGCGTGCGGGCGGTCGGCGCTGCCAAGGCCGGGCTGTTCATCCACCTGATGCCGGTGTTCGCGGCCGTTCTCGCAACGCTGTTTCTCGATGAGCGGCTGCAGGCATTTCACTTCGTCGGCGGGGCATTGATTGCGGCGGGGCTGTACCTGTCCTCGACAGCCGGCCGGGCGCGTTAAGTGCCGCTGACGGTGGCGACGAAGGCGGCAAGCCCGACCTGGCGCCGCCGCCGCAGGCGCTCGGCAGCCAGAATCGCCCGCACGTCGGCGGTCGCGGCCGAAAGCTCCCGGTTAACAACCACGTAATCGTACTCGCCCCAGTGGCTCATCTCGGCGCTCGCACGTGCCATCCGCGCGCGCACCACGTCGTCTGAATCCTGTCCGCGGCCGCGCAGGCGCCGCTCCAGCTCGGTCTGCGACGGCGGCAGGATGAAGACGCTGACGACATCATCGCCGGCGCTGGCGCGCAGCTGCTGTGCCCCTTGCCAATCGACATCGAACAGCACATCGCTGCCGGCGGCGAGTGCCGCTTCAACCGGCTCACGCGGGGTCCCGTAGCGATTGCCGAACACGACCGCGTGCTCGAGCAGGCGGCCCGAGTCGGCGAGTGCGGCGAACGCCTCAACACTCGCGAACGAATAGTGGCGACCATCGATCTCGCCCGGCCGCGGCGGCCGGGTGGTGACCGAGACGGACATTTGCAGTCCGGCTTCGGTGGCCAGCAGGCCGTGTGCGATGGAGGACTTGCCGGCGCCCGACGGCGAGGACAGCACGAGCATCAGCCCCCGACGGGCGATCGCGGATCCTTCCGTTGCGGCCGCTTCACTCAATGTTCTGTACCTGCTCGCGCAGCTGATCGATCACCGTCTTGAGATCGATGCCGATCCGCGTCAGCTCGACGTCGGCCGACTTGGCGCACAGGGTGTTGGCCTCCCGGTTCAGCTCCTGACAGAGGAAATCGAGCTGCCGGCCGACCGGGCCATCGGCGGCGAGGAGCGCGCGGGCCGCGAGCACGTGCGCCTTCAGGCGATCAAGTTCCTCGCGCGGATCGGCCTTCACGGTGAGTATCGCTGCCTCCTGCGCCAGGCGATCCTCGCCCAGAGCCGGCACGGAAGCGCTCAACGCCTGCAACTGCTCCTTGAGCCGTGCGAAGATCGCTGCTGGTTGGGTGGCGGTAAGCGCGGCCGCGTCGCTCTGCAGGTGCGCAATGCGTTCGGCCTGCCCCTCCAGCACGGTCTGCAGCCGCGCCCCTTCCGCCTGCCGCGTGGCAACAAGCTGCGTGACCACGGTCTCGAAGTGGGTCATCAACTCTGCCTCCAGCCGGCTGCGCGCGTCGCCGCTCGGCAGGCCGTCGTCGGTCTCGATGACGCCGCGCAAGCCCAGGATCGCACTCGCGGTGGCCGGCGCCGCGCCAGGCAGCCGGCGCTCGATATCCGGCAACAGATCGAGGATCTTGGCCAGCACCGCCTCGTTGACGCGCACGTTCGCGCTGCCGACAGCGAAGGACAAGGTGAGCGTGATCAGCAAATTGCCGCGGCGGATGGCGGTCCCGACGCGCTTGCGCACCAGTGGCTCCAAGCCCTCAAAGCCGGCCGGCAGGCGGCAGCGCATCTCCAAGCCGCGGGCGTTGACGCTGCGGACCTCCCAGGTCCAGGTGCAGCCGTCGGTTGTTGATTCGCCGCGGGCGAAGCCCGTCATGGAGGAAATGGCCACCGGTGTTTCCTTCGCTCCGCTCCGCCCTGCCCCCGGTTTCGCGGTTATAGAGAAGCGGTGGAGGGGCAACAAGGGCGCGCGGGCGCCGTAAGGCCCCGAATCTGCCCGCGTCTTACGGTGACGGCGCGGCGCGCTTTTGCACCGAGCGCCAGCGGGCGACGTTGCGGTTGTGGTCATCGAGCGTTCGGGCGAAGGCGTGGCCGCCCGAGCCATCGGCGACGAAATAGAGCTCGTCGCCCGGTGCCGGCGCGAGCACGGCCGCGAGCGCCGCCCGCCCGGGATTGGCGATCGGTCCCGGCGGCAGGCCATCGACCTGATAGGTGTTGTAGGGGGATGGGCGTTGCAGATCGGCCTGCGTCAGCGGCCGTTCGAGCGGCCGACCGCCCTCACTCGCGGCGTAGGCAACGGTCGGATCGGCCTGCAGCCGCATGCCGAGACGCAGGCGGTTGAGGAAGACTGCGGCAACGCGCGTCCGCTCGTCTGCCAGCGCCGTTTCCTTTTCGACGATGGAGGCGAGGATCACCGCCTCGGCCGGCGTCGTGAGCGGAAGGTCGGCCGCCCGCGTCGGCCACAGTTCCTCGACGGCCTTGCGCATCGAGGCCGTCATCCGTTCCAGGAGCGCGCGCCGGTCGTCGCCGAAGGTGTAGTGGTAGGTCTCCGGCAGCAGCGTTCCTTCATCGGGCACCGCTGCAACCTCACCTTCGAGCCCGTCTGCGGCGCGCAGCAGCGCCACCACCTGGGCGCTCGTCAGGCCCTCAGGGACGGTCAGCCGGCGTATGCGGACGGCGCCTTGCTGCAGGGCCGATGCGACCGCGCGGCCGCTGATCTCGGGGGGGAACAGATATTCGCCGGCCTTGAGCTGTCCGCCTGCGCCTTCGAGCGCGATGCCGATGCGAAACGGCACCTGGCCGCGGATCACGCCGGCGTCGGCGAGCGTGGCTGCGATGGCCGCCACGCCTGACCCGCGCGGGATGACGACCGCGGCCTCACGCGTGAGTGGTCCCGGCCCGAGGTAAGCGAAGGCGAGATAGCCGGCGGCGCAGAGAGCGAGTGCCAGCGCCGAAAGCGCGATCTTGCGGACGATCCGGGCCGCCGCGCCGGCCATGCAGCGGACCCGGGCCTATGCCACCTTCTTAAAGATGAGCGACGCGTTGGTGCCGCCGAAGCCGAACGAGTTCGACAACGCTGTGCTGACCGGCCGCTCCTTGGCGGTATGGGGCACAAGGTCGAGATCGCACCCCTCGCTCGGGTTGTCGAGGTTGAGCGTCGGCGGGACGATACCGGTCTCGATCGCCTTGATGCTGAAAATGGCCTCGGCCGCGCCGGCGGCACCGAGAAGGTGGCCAACCGAGGATTTGGTCGAGGACATCGACAGCTTGTAGGCGGCGTCACCGAACATGCGCTTGACGGCAGCCAGCTCGATCTCATCACCAAGCGGCGTCGATGTGCCGTGCGCGTTGACGTAATCGATCGCGTCGAGGCCGATCCGGGCATGGCGGAAGGCGGATTGCATGCAGCGGTAGGCGCCGTCCCCACTCTCCGACGGTGCCGTAATGTGGTAGGCATCGCCGGACATGCCGTAGCCGATGATTTCCGCGTAGATCTTGGCGCCGCGCTTCTTGGCGTGCTCGAATTCCTCAAGCACGACGATACCCGAGCCCTCGCCCATGACGAAGCCGTCGCGATCCTTATCCCAGGGGCGGGAGGCCTTTTGCGGCGTGTCGTTGAACTTGGTCGAAAGCGCGCGCGCGGCGGAAAAGCCGGCGATGCCCAGCCGGCAGATCGCCGCCTCGGAGCCGCCCGCGACCATGACGTCGGCATCGTCCAGCATGATCAGCCGCGACGCATCGCCGATCGCGTGCGCGCCGGTCGCACACGCGGTGACCGCCGAATGGTTCGGCCCCTTGAAGCCATACTTGATCGAGACGTGACCGCTGGCGAGGTTGATCAACGCCGCCGGAATAAAGAAGGGGCTCAGCTTGCGAACCTGGCCCTTATCGATCAGGACCGCACCCTTGGCGATCTCCTGCAGACCGCCGATGCCGGAGCCGATCATCACGCCGGTGCGCAGCCGTTCTTCCTCGCTTGCCTGGTCCCAGCCGGCATCCTTGACCGCCTGCTGGGAGGCCGCGAGCGCAAAGACGATGAAGGTGTCCATGCGCCGCTGTTCCTTCGGCGACACCCAGTCGTCGGCATTGAAGGCGCCGGAGCTGGTTTCGCCCAAGGGAACCTGGGCCGCAACCTTGGCTGGCAGGTCGGATACATCGAAGCCTTGGATGGCGCCGATGCCCGACTCGCCCTTGATCAAGCGCTGCCATGTCACGTCGACGCCGCAACCCAGCGGCGAAACGAGGCCTAGTCCTGTTACGACAACACGTCTCATCGCGTTCCGTCGTCCATCTACGGCATTGATTGAAGGCTGAAAGAAGGAAGGGCCGGAACCGGCAAGTCGTAAGGAATGCCGCCCACAAGCCTATCCCGTCGCGCTCTTGATGTATTCGACGGCATCTTTGACCGAGGTGATCTTTTCGGCCGCCTCATCCGGGATCTCGATCCCGAATTCTTCCTCGAATGCCATCACGAGCTCGACCGTGTCGAGGCTGTCGGCCCCCAGGTCGTCGATAAAGCTCGCATTCTCGGTGACTTTGGCATCCTCGACGCCCAAGTGCTCGACAATTATTTTTTTGACCCGCTCTGCAACATCACTCATCGTATTTGACCCTCGACTTGCTTGGCGTAACGGCGTGGACAGTCGAAAACAAGCTGCTCCCCCTGACAACGTCGCGAGCTCATGCTGCGCTGCAGCATAAGGGCCAAAGGTCGTAACACAAAACTGCGACCTTGGCCAGCGGACAAGCGCACGTGTCGTTCTAGCAAACCGCTCAAATCATCGCCATCCCCCCGTTCACATGCAGGGTCTGGCCGGTCACGTATGCGGCTTCACTACTTGCAAGAAAAGCAACGCAGGCCGCGACATCTTCGGGTTGTCCGGCGCGGCCGACGGGGATGGCGGCGAGCGCCCGGCTCTTGACGGCGTCCGGCAGTTGCGCCGTCATCTCGGTCTCGATGAAGCCCGGCGCAACGCAGTTGGCGGTAATGCCGCGGCTGCCGACTTCCTGGGCGACCGTCTTGATCAGGCCGTTCAGGCCGGCTTTGGCGGCAACATAATTGGCTTGGCCGGGATTGCCGGCCGCAGCCACAACCGACGTCACGGCGATGATACGCCCCCAGCGCTTCTTCATCATGCCGCGCAGGCTGCCGCGGATGAGGCGAAAGGCGGCGGAAAGGTTGACCGCCACGACCCGGTCCCAATCCTCGTCCGTCATCCGCATGACCAGGCCGTCGCGCGTCATGCCGGCGTTGGAGACCAGGATATCGATGCCGCCGCAGGCGCGCTGACACGCATCGACCAGCCGTTCCGGGCCATCGGTGGCGCCCAGATCGGCGGGTACGACGCGGGAGCGGTCGCCGAGCTCGGACTTCAGCGCTTCGAGGGCCGGGACGCGGGTGCCCGACAGCGCAACGACCGCACCTTGGGCAACCAGGGCACGCGCCACAGCCGCTCCGATTCCGCCCGAAGCACCCGTCACCAGCGCAGTCCTGCCTGAGAGATCGCCCATGCCGTTCCCTGCTCGCCGTCCCTTGGCCGGTCTCGCTTTATTTTCCATTGCCGGCGCACACGTCGCGGGTCGCTGCCGATGGCGCAACCGCGCATCTGTTGCACTGGTCGTTCGGCGCTGTCAAGGCTGGCGCGCCTGTGGCGGCTTTTGAGCAGGCCGGTGACAGACTTGCACTCTCGCCCACGCCACTTGTAGAATAAGCCGCTTTCCTGCCGCGCGGGCGTGGTTCAATGGTAGAACGAGAGCTTCCCAAGCTTTAGACGAGGGTTCGATTCCCTTCGCCCGCTCCAGTTTACGCCGCATCGTTCGCCACCGCACCGCGGTTCGTTTGTTGGGCGTCGGGCGGCGTTGTCTATGGGGCGCGGGGAGGTGTTGCCTTCCGGCGTCGGGCAGGAAGGAACGATGCGAACGGGCACCGTGCCGCTCCCGGCGTGTTGCGAGCGGGGTTGCTCACCCGAGAGCATATTTGAGTGTTCCAGCGGCAGGCGCAGGGTGCGCCCCTCGCCGCAGGGGTCAGGCGCACCGAAGGACGGGACAAAACCGATGACCGCCATGCAGACAACCCAAACTTGGTCGCTCGAAGCTGTCGCAGAGCTGTACGAGCAGCCGCTTCTCGATCTCGTATTCCGCGCCGCCCAGGTGCACCGGGCCAACAACGACCCGCGTGAGGTCCAGCTGTGCACGCTTGCTTCGATCAAGACCGGAAAGTGCCCCGAGGACTGTGCCTATTGCCCGCAGTCGGCTCACTTCGAGTCACCGGTCGAGGCGCAGAAGCTGATGCAGGTCGAGCCGGTCCTGGAGGCGGCGCGGGCGGCGCGCGATTCCGGCGCAACCCGCTTTTGCATGGGCGCCGCGTGGCGGGAAGTCACCGACGGCCGCGCCTTTGAGCGTGTGCTGGACATGGTCAAGGGCGTCCGCGACCTCGGCATGGAAGCCTGCTGCACGCTCGGCATGCTGACCGAAGATCAGGCGCGGCGTCTCAAGGAAGCGGGCCTCACGGCTTATAACCACAACCTCGACACGTCCGAGGAGTTCTACCCCGCGATCATTACGACCCGCACCTACCAGGACCGGCTGAACACGATCCGCAATGTCGCCCGCGCCGGCATTTCCGTCTGCTGCGGCGGCATCCTCGGCCTGGGCGAGGAGCAAGCGGATCGCATCAAGCTCCTGCACACACTGGCGAACCTCAGTCCACAGCCGGAAAGCGTGCCGATCAATGCGCTGGTGCCGGTCGAGGGGACGCCGCTGGCCGAGAACGCCCGTGTCGATACCTTCGACTGGGTGCGCGCGATCGCGGTTGCGCGCATCTTGATGCCGCAGGCGAAGGTGCGGTTGTCGGCGGGCCGGCTGGAGATTCCGGCCGAGGCGCAGGCGCTTGCCTTCCTCGCCGGTGCCAACAGCATCTTCACCGGCGAGAAGCTGCTCACCACCGCCAATCCGGAGCTCGATTTCGATCGCCAGTTGCTCGACCAGCTCGGCTTGTACAGCCGGCGGGTGGGCGAACCGGCCAAGGAGACGTGCGGCCATGCGGCGCCTTCAGGAGGAATTTGCACGGCTGAGGCGCACGCAGCGCCAGCGCTCGCTTGAGCTGCCGCGCGGGATCGACTTCACCTCCAACGACTACCTGGGCTTTAGCAGCCATCCCGCACTCGTCAGTGCGGTGCGGGATGCGCTCGACGAGACCGGCAGCGTCGGCGCGGCCGGTTCCCGGCTCCTGCGCGGCCACCAGCCCGGCCATGCGGCGCTGGAGACGTTCGCCGCCGCCTTCTTCGGCTGCGACAAGGCTCTCTACTTTTCTACCGGCTTTCTCGCCAACTACGCCCTGTTCACGACGCTCGTCGGCCGCCACGACGCCATCATCTTCGATGAGCTGATCCACGCCAGCGCCAAGGAAGGCATCCACGCCGCGCATGCGCGCCGCTTCAAGGTTCGCCACAACGACATTGATGCCTTCGCCGCGGCCGTGCAGCGGGCCAAGCAGGCGGGTGCGCAGCAGGTCTGGCTTGCGGTTGAAAGCGTCTACAGCATGGACGGTGATGTCGCACCCGTCGAGGCGCTGATCGCGCTCGCGCACGCCGAGGACGCGATGCTGATCGTTGATGAAGCGCACGCGACCGGCGTGTTTGGCGCTTCGGGCCGCGGCGTCGGCGACGGCCGCCACGGCGATCCGCGCGTCATCAGCCTGCACACCTGCGGCAAGGCCTTGGGCGCCGCTGGCGGCCTCGTCTGTGCTTGCGGCCCGGTGATCGACTACCTGATCAGTGCCGCGCGCCCCTTCATCTATTCGACCGCGCCGCCGGCGTTCCTGGCGTTCGCGGTCAGGCGCGCGCTCGCGTTGATCACCGAAGAGCCGTGGCGCCGCCACGACCTGCTGCAGCTTTCGGCCCTGGCGCGGGCGAAGCTGGCGGCGGTGCCGGGCGCGGTGGTACCGGACACGGCGGCCTCGCAGATCATCCCCGTCCTCCTCGGCACCGAAGCGCGCGCGCTCACGGTTGCTGGTGCCCTGCGCACGGCCGGCTTTGACGTGCGCGCCATCCGGCCGCCAACGGTGCCGCCCGGAACGGCGCGGCTGCGCATCTCACTTTCGGTCGAGCGGACGGAGGCTGAAGTCGAGGCTCTGGCCGAAGCGCTGGCGCGTGCGCTCGCCGCCGACAAGGCCGCCTGAGCGCGATCTCCGCGCTTAACCCAGGCCTGAGCGCGATCTCTGCGCTTAACTCAGAAACGAGCGCACGGCCTCGTAATCCTGCACGCCCTCGATCGGGCCCAAGGCCGCCAGCGTCGGCCGCCGGCTGAAGATACGCCGGCTGACGCGCTGCACGGTGTCGCGGTCGACCGCCTCGATCTTTGCCACCGTCTCCTCGACCGGAATCGGCCGGCCGAACACCATGATCTGACGGGCAAGCTGCTCGCAGCGGGCCGACGTGCTCTCGAGCGCCATCAGGATTCCGGCCTTGAGCTGGGAGCGGGCGCGGGCGAGCTCAGCGTCGCCGATGCCTTCGCCAACCTTCACCAGCTCGGCACACACCAGCGGCAGGATCTCGTGCGCTTCCGAAGCGCCGGTGCCGGCATAGATGCCGAACAGGCCGGTGTCCGAATACGATGATGGGAAGGAGTAGATGCTGTAGACGAGCCCCCGCTTCTCGCGCACCTCCTGGAACAGCCGCGACGACATGCCGCCGCCCAGCAGCGTTGAGAGCACCGAGACGGCATGGAAATCGGGATCGCGGTAGCCGACGGAAGGAAAGCCGAGCACCAAGTGCACCTGCTCCAGCTCGCGCTCCTCGCGCCAGGAACCGCCGGCATAGGCGCCGGCCGTCCGTGTTGCCGGAACCGCCGGCGGCAGCGCAGCGAACGCCGCCTCGGCGAGCGCGATCAGTTGGTCGTGGCCGATGGCGCCAGCAGCAGCGATCAACATGCGTGGGGCACCGTAGTGCTGGCGCATGTAGTCGAACAGGACGTCGCGGTCGATGCTGCCGATCAGCTCCGGCGAACCCAGCACCGAGCGGCCGAGCGGCTGGTCCGGAAACGCGGTTTCCTGGAAGCGGTCGAAGATGACGTCGTCCGGCGTGTCGAGCGACTGCAGGATCTCCTGGATCACGACCGTTCGCTCGCGGTCGAGCTCGTTCGTCTCCAGGGTCGCGTTCTGCAGCATGTCGGCGATAACGTCGATCGCCAGCGCCACGTCCCCCTTCAGTACCTTGGCGTAGAAGGCCGTGTACTCACGCGAGGTGTGCGCGTTGAGATGGCCGCCGACCGATTCGATCTCTTCTGCGATCGCGCGGGCGTCGCGCTTGCGGGTGCCCTTGAAGACCATGTGCTCGAGGAAATGCGAGGCACCGCTGATCGAAGCCGGCTCGAAGCGGCTTCCGGCCTCGATCCAGACCCCGACCGAGACGGTCTCGACCGAGGCCATGTGGTCGCTCGCCACTTTGAGCCCATTGCCGAGATCGGTGACCCGCACGTTCTTCACGCTGCGGCCCCCCGTCCGGCGAGAGTGGCGGCGATATGGCGCTCGACGGCCGGCAGTTCGGCCGGCAGGGTAGCGCAGCGCTCCTCGCGCGCGAAAAGATCGGCGAGCCGCGCCGGCAACTCCGGTGTCACGCCGGTAGCGGCGCGCACGGCCTCTGCAAACTTGGCCGGGTGCGCGGTCGCGACCGCGACCACCGGCACGCCGTTGCCGTCTGCGCACGCCGCTTCCGCCGCAGCGACACCGATCGCCGAGTGCGGGTCGAGGAGAACGCCGCTCTCGCGATAGACGCGCGCAATCGTCTCAGTGGTCGCCGCGTCGTCGAGGCTGAGCGCGGCAAACGTCTGCCGGCAGCGCTCGAAATGCGCTGCGTCGACGTGGAAACAACCCGCAGTCGCGAATTCCGTCATCATCGCCCGCACGGCCTGAGGATCCCGGTCGTAAAGCTCGAACAGGTAGCGCTCGAAATTGCTCGAAACCTGAATATCCATGCTGGGACTTAACGTAGGGAAAACGGAGCCGGTTTTCATCTCGCCTGTAGCAAAGAAGCGCGTCAGGATGTCGTTGCGGTTGGAGCCGATGACGAGCCTGCGGATCGGCAGGCCCATCGCACCGGCGGCCCAGGCGGCAAAAACATTGCCGAAGTTGCCGGTCGGCACCGCAAAGACGACACCATCCGCGGCCGCACCGAGCCGCACCGTGGCCCAGACGTAATACGCAATCTGGGCGGCGATGCGGGCCCAGTTGATCGAGTTGACGGCCGAAAGCGCATGGCGATCGCGGAAGGCCTTGTCGTTGAACATCGCCTTCACCAGCGCCTGGCAATCATCGAAGGTGCCTTCGATGGCGATGTTGTGGACGTTGGCGGATGCTACCGTCGTCATCTGCCGGCGCTGCACCTCGGACACGCGACCCTCGGGGTGCAGGATGAAAATCTCGATCGCATCGCGGTCGCGGCAGGCCTCGATCGCTGCCGAACCGGTATCACCGGACGTCGCGCCGACGATGGTGATGCGCTGGCCTGAGCGGGCGAGAACATGATCGAACAGCCGGCCCAGGACCTGCAGCGCGAAATCCTTGAACGCCAGCGTCGGCCCGTGGAACAGCTCCAGGAGCCACAGGCCGGGCTTGAGCGGGCGCAGCGGTGCGATGTCCGGGTGGCCAAAGCCGCGGTAGGCGTCCGTGCAGATCGCTTCGAGCGTGGCCGCATCGATCACCGGCTGGGCAAACGGCGCCAGCACGGCTGCGGTCAGGTGCGCGTAGTCGAGGCTGGTGAGCGCGCCCAGGTCGAGAACGGGCCACGTCGCCGGCAGATAAAGCCCGCCGTCCGGCGCCAAGCCCGCCAGCACCGTATCATCGAAGGCCAGCGCTTGGGCGCCGCCACGGGTGGAAATGTAACGCAACCCTTGTTTCGCCCGTCCCGTTTCCCGCTTCGCGCCTGCGCCCGATGCACCAATGTTCCGCTAGCGGATCTTTAAGGGTTGGCCACCGCTTCAAGCAAGGACGATGGCGCGCGGGGTGCGATCAAGCCACGAGAGAACGGCACGGGGCGCGGCGATGGCTGGTCGCTAGCGCGGACGGAACGTATTCGCACCGGTCGCCTGAGAAATCCGGCGACCCGAGAAAAAAGGTTGCGTCGGCGGAAAAAAAACGTATATCAGCGCCCAGACGCAATCGCACGCGCCTATGCCCCTCCTCAGTGGGTATGCGACGACGTAACGCGTCCTTTTTGGTCGAGCCGGTCGACAGTGGGCCGGTGTCTAAAAGGGAGGTGGATATGGTTGGAGCCCGGCGCGGTGCGACTTCCAACGTCAGCAGTCACCTCTAAACCGAAACTCCTCGCTGGCTGAGCCGCTCTAAGGCTCGGCGCAAGAGAGGCCTTGGCGTTGCGGCCTGATCGGGCAGCAAGGCCGAGGCGCATTTCCGTTGCCATCGACGTGTCCGGGCATTTGGCCCGCGGGCGCGGCCGATGGCGGGCGCCCATGGTTGCGCCTGGATGTGCGGGGATTGACCAATGGTTCAAGGGCGTTTTCGTGCTGCTGTTTCGCCGGTGCGTCGACGATTTGATGCGCCACCCTCGGTTCTGCCGACCGTCAATGAGGTGATCGCCGCGAGCAGTCCGGGCGATCCGGTGCACTGCATCCGGCCGCAGACGATCACCGAGGCGGCTGCGGCGTTTGTCGCCTCGTTTCCGGGCGACGTGCTGTATGCCGTGAAGTGCAATCCAGATCCACGTGTTTTGCGTGTGCTTTGGGGCGCTGGCGTGCGCCACTTCGACTGTGCGTCGGCGGCGGAGGTCGCGCTCGTCCGGCGCATGTTCCCCGCGGCCGACATCCACTTCATGCACCCGGTGAAGGCGCGGGCGGCGATTCGCGAGGCCTGGGCGGACCAGGGCGTCCACGACTTCTCCTTCGACAGCCAGGACGAGCTCGCCAAGATCCTTGCCGAGACGGGCGCCGGCAGGGCTTCTGGCAGCGGCGGCGCGCCCGCCGATCTCGGGCTCCTGGTGCGCCTGGCGGTCGCCAACGACGGGGCCCTGCACGACCTGTCGGGCAAGTTCGGTGCCGCACCGGCCGAGGCCGCAGCCCTGCTCGCCGCCGCGCGGCCGTACGCGCGCCGGCTGGGTGTCTGCTTCCACGTCGGCTCGCAGTGCCTCGATCCGGCCGCCTGGGCCAAGGCGCTGGCTGCGGCCGCGCAGGTCGTCGCGCAAGCCGGGGTGGCGATCGAGGTCATCGATGTCGGCGGCGGCTTTCCGGCCGCCTATGTCGACACCACGCCGCCGCCGCTTGCGGCCTTCTTCGCCGCGATCACGGGCGAGATCGCGCGCCAGCCGCACCTGCAGGGCGCGCGCCTGTGGGCCGAGCCCGGCAGGGCGCTGGTTGCCGACGGGGTGTCGGTCGTCGTCCAGGTCCTGCACCGGCGCGGCGAGGTGCTCTACATCAACGACGGCGTTTACGGCAGCCTGTCCGATGCCGGCCGGCCCGGCCTCCTGTTCCCGACGCGCCTGATCGCGCACGACCACCGCCTGCCAAGCCCGGCCGAGCAAGCGTTCCAGCTCTACGGCCCGACCTGCGATTCGCTCGATTTCATGCCGGGGCCGTTTGCGCTGCCGGCCGACGTGCGCGAGGGCGATTGGATTGAGATCGGCCAGCTCGGTGCTTATGGCGCCGCGCTCCGGACCGCGTTCAACGGCTTTGACCGGGCACAGCTGGTCGAGGTCCGCGATGACGCCTTTTTCGCAGCCGGCAGCGACGACCAATGCACACGGATGACGACGCCGGCCCTGCAGCCGGCCCGCGCGGCACTGCAACCTCAGCCGCACAAGTAACATGGCGCTCGGAATGGAGACCAAGAAAGCAATGAAGCACGTTTCATTTCCCGGCCGGCTGGTCATGGTCGGTTTCGGCAGCATCGGCCAGGGGTCGCTGCCGCTGATTTTGCGCCACATTGACATCAAGCCGGAGCAAATTGTCGTCATTACGGCCGCCGAAGCCGGCCGCGCCGTCGCCGAGCGCTATGGCGTGCGCTTTATCGTCGAGCAGCTGACACGCGAGAACTACCAGGCTGTCCTCAAGCCCTTGCTCGGGCGCGGCGACTTCCTGCTCAACCTTTCGGTTGACGTCTCCTCGGTGGCGCTGATCGCGCTCGCCCAGGCACAGGGCGCGCTCTACCTCGATACCTGCATCGAGCCCTGGCCGGGCGGTTACACCGATCCCTCGCTCACCCCGTCCGAGCGCTCGAACTACGCGCTCAGGGAGAGTGCCCTGGCGCTCAAGCGGCCCGGTGAACGGCAGCCAACGGCGGTCATCACCCACGGCGCCAACCCCGGCCTCGTTTCCCATTTCGTCAAGGAGGCGCTCCTCAATATCGCGCGCGACACCGGCAGCGATGTGTCTAAGCCGCAAAGCCGGGCCGAGTGGGCGGCGCTGGCGCGGGCGCTTGGTGTCAAGGTCATCCATATTGCCGAGCGCGATACGCAGGTCGCACCGGTCGCCAAGCGTCCCGGCGAGTTCGTCAACACCTGGTCGATCGAGGGCTTCGTCAGCGAGGGCAGCCAACCGGCCGAGCTCGGCTGGGGCACGCACGAGAAGCATCTGCCCGCCGATGCGGCCCGGCACGACTTCGGCTGCGATGCGGCGATCTATCTGCAGCGGCCCGGTGCGGCGACGCGGGTGCGGACGTGGACGCCCTTGGAGGGGCCGTTCCACGGTTTCCTCATCACCCATAATGAAGCGATCTCGATTGCCGACTACTACACCATCCGCAACGGCGTCGGCGCCCTCTATCGGCCGACCGTCCATTACGCCTACCACCCGTGCGACGATGCCGTGCTCTCCCTGCACGAGTTCGCCGGCAAGAACTACGCCCTGCAGTCCGGCGTGCGGCTGATGATGGACGAGATCACGACCGGCATCGACGAGCTCGGCGTGCTGCTGATGGGTCACAGCCGGGGCGCCTACTGGTACGGCTCGCAGCTTTCGATCGAACAGGCCCGCGCGCTGGTGCCCTACAACAACGCCACCAGCCTGCAGGTCACGGCGGCGGTGCTGGCCGGCATGGTGTGGGCGATCGAGAACCCGGATGCCGGTGTGGTCGAGCCGGACGAGCTCGACCATGAGCGCATCCTCGCCATCGCCGGCCCCTACCTGGGCGACATGGTCGGCGCCTACAGCGACTGGACGCCCCTTGCCGAACGGGAAACGCTGTTTGCCGAAACGCTCGATCGTGACTGCCCCTGGCAGTTCCTCAATTTCCGCGTCGTGTAGCGCGCGACCAAGGAGGGTTCAAAGGTGACCAAACGGATCTCCGCCTTTCTCACGACCGAACGCCCGGCCACCCCTTGCCTGGTTGTTGATCTTGCCGTGGTGGCCGAGAACTACCGCAAGCTTGCCGATGCCTTGCCGGAAGCAGGAATCTACTATGCGGTCAAGGCGAATCCGGCGCCGGAAATCTTGCGCCTGCTGGCGGCGCTCGGTTCCGCGTTCGATGCGGCGAGCGTGCCGGAGATCGAGATGGTGCTGGCCGAAGGCGGCAGCCCTGAGCGCATTTCCTACGGCAACACGATCAAGAAGAAGGCCGACATCGCCGCCGCCCATGCACTGGGCGTGCAGCTGTTCGCCTTCGACAGCCGCGCCGAACTGGAAAAGATCGCCACCGCCGCGCCGGGAGCGAAGGTGTTCTGCCGCATCCTGACCTCGGGCGAGGGAGCAGAGTGGCCGCTGTCGCGCAAGTTCGGCTGTTCGCCTTCGACCGCCAGCCGCCTGTTGCGCGAGGCCAAGGCCCTGGGCCTGCAGCCATGGGGCGTGTCGTTCCATGTCGGCTCGCAGCAGCGCAATCCGGGGCAATGGAAATGCGCCGTCGGCGCCGCTGCCCGCATCTTCCGCGAGCTGGCCGAGGACGGCATCGATCTGCAGATGCTCAACATCGGCGGCGGCCTGCCGGCCCGCTACCGGCGCAAGGTGCCGAGTCTGCCGGTCTACGCGCGCGTGATCCGGACGGCGATCCGCAAGCACTTCGGCAACCGGCTGCCGGACGTCATCGTCGAGCCCGGCCGGCAGATGGTGGGCGAGGCGGGGATCATCGAGACCGAGGTGGTGCTGATTTCGCGCAAGTCCCGCAGCGATGACCGCCGCTGGGTCTACCTCGATATCGGCCGCTTCGGCGGCCTGGCCGAGACCGAGGCCGAGGCCATCCAGTATCCGATCCGCAGCCGCCGCAAGGGGCGCGGGGAAGCCGTTGTCCTGGCTGGACCCACCTGTGATTCCGCCGATATCTTGTACCAGAAGGCGGAGTATCGGCTGCCGTTGGACCTGCAGATCGGCGACCGGCTGCAGATCCGATCGGCCGGGGCGTACACGGCGACATACGCCTCGGTCGCTTTTAATGGTTTTCAACCGCTCCGCTGCTATTGTATCTGATTGCCATGATCACGATCACTCACGCCCCGCCCGACGCCGATGCGCGGATCGAAAGCCTGCTCGATCGGGCGTTCGGTCCGACCCGTCACCTGAAGACGGCGCAGCGGCTGCGCGACGGCCGCCTGCCGGCGGAAGGCTTGGCTTTCATCGCCCATGACGGCGCCAACATCCTCGGTACCATCAGCTTCTGGCATGTGCGGATCGGTCACAGCGCCGACGCCCTGCTGTTGGGGCCGATGGCGGTCGAGCCGGCCCTGCGCGGTCAGGGGATCGGCATCGCGCTCATCAACCACGGCCTCGAGCAGGCGAAGGCTCTTGGCCACCGGGCCGTGATCTTGGTCGGCGACGAGCCCTATTACCGCCGCTTCGGTTTTGCCGCCGACAAGACGCAGGCGATCAGCCTGCCGGGCCCGGTCGATCGCGAGCGGTTCCTCGCCACCGAGCTGGGATCGAGCACGTTGACGGCGGCGTCAGGCCTCGTGCGGCCGACCGGTCTGCTCGTCCCACCGCGGCCCCGGCTGAAGCGGGCCGCCTAGCCGAACTTGCGCTCCTGACGGGACGTCATCGCGCTCACGCTCAAGGGCGAGTGGAGCGGCCTTCCTGCTGTCCCGCAGCCGGCTGCGACATGCTGCCGATTGCCAGCAGCAAATGAAAACGGGGGCCGCCGTAACCGGCGACCCCCGCAAGTCTGCGCCATCGGTTTCTCTAGCGCACTAACCGATGGTCACGCACACCGTTGTGCTGGTGTCCATGCCTAATGACGCGCGGCACCAGCGGCTCCGAACCCGGTCTGGGCACGGACGAGCTGGTCGGCAAAGGCCTCTTTCTCCTTCGCGGCTCTTGGGCTGCGGTCCAACGTCGAGACCAGCCACGCCGTTAAGAACGCGAGCGGCATGGAGAAGATGGCCGGCTGCTCGTAGGGGAAAATGGGCGCAGCATTGCCCAGCACCGTCACCCAGACGGACTTGGACAACACCACGATCGCGACCGCCGATACCAGCCCGACGATGCCACCCCAGACTGCGCCCCTCGTCGTTAAGCCCTTCCAGTACATCGAAAGGATCAGGATCGGGAAGTTACACGACGCAGCAATGCCGAACGTCAGACCGACCAGGAAGGCGATGTTCATCTTCTCGAACAGAATGCCGAGACCGACGGCGAGCACACCGATGACCAGAGAGGACATCTTGGAGACGCGGACTTCTTCCTTCTCCGTCGATTTGCCACCCTTGACCACGTTGGCGTAGAGGTCGTGCGAAATCGCCGTCGCTCCGGCCAGGGCCAGGCCCGCAACCACCGCAAGGATGGTGGCGAACGCGACGGCCGAGAGGAAGCCCAGCAGCAGGTTCCCACCCACGGCGTGCGCGAGGTGCATGGCTGGCATGTTGCCGCCGCCCAGCATCTTGCCGAGAATATTGCCGCCTTCGAAGTAGGCGGGGTTCTTGCCGACGATGACCATCGCCGCCAAGCCCATCAGGCAGACGACGCAAAAGAAGAAGCCGACGCAGAAGGTGGCGATGAACACGCTCTTGCGGGCTTCCACCGCGTTCGGCACGGTAAAGAACCGCATCAGAATGTGCGGCAGGCCGGCGGTGCCAAACATCAGTCCCAAGCCCAGCGAAACCGCGGTAACAGGGTCGGCAAGGAGCGTGCCCGGCCCCATGATCTTGATGCCGTCCTTGTGGGCCTCAACGGCCTGGCTGAACAGGTTCTCGAAGCTGAACCCGAACTGCGAAAAGGCCAGCAGCATCACCGCCGTCCCGCCGCCCAGGAGCAGGCAGGCCTTGATGATCTGCACCCACGTCGTGGCAAGCATGCCGCCGAAGGTGACGTAAATCACCATCAGCACGCCGACGATCACGACCGCTGACCAATAGGGAAGACCGAACAAGAGCTTGATGAGCTGGCCGGCACCGACCATCTGCGCGATCAGGTAGAAGATGACGACGGTGAGGGTGCCAATCGCCGCCATCGTGCGGACCTGCTTCTGGTCCAGCCGATAGGAGGCAATGTCGGCGAAGGTGTACTTGCCGAGGTTGCGCAGCCGCTCCGCCATCAAGAACATGATGATCGGCCAGCACGCATAGAACGAAATGCAGTAGATGAAGCCGTCATACCCCTTGGTATAGACGAGACTGCTAAGACCCAGCAGGGTTGCCGCCGACATGTAGTCGCCCGCGATCGCCAAGCCGTTCTGCACGCCGGTAATGCCACCGCCGGCGGCGTAGAAGTCGGCCGCGGTCTTGGTGCGGTTGGCGGCCCAATAGGTAATACCGAGGGTTGCGCAGACGAAGACGGCGAACATCGCTATCGCGTGAAAGTTCCGCCCTTGCTGCTCCGTCTGCTCGACGGCGGGTGCAGCCCACGCGGGAAGCGCGCACGTCGCCGCGAACAGAGCCGCGCCGAGTCTTGCCATGACGCCGGTCATCGCGTTGCCTCCTTGATCGCTTCGACGTTCGCTTTGTCGAATTCCTTGTTCGCCCGATGAATGTAGTATCCCGTGAGCAACCAGAAGAAGACGATCAGGCCAGCACCAATCGGAATACCGACCGACGTAGTCGCGCCTTCCCAAAGCGGTGTAGCAAGGAGCTTCGGGAAAAACGCAACAACCAGGATGAACGAGTAGAACAGCACAAGTACGATCAAAGACAGCGTCCACGCGAACCGGTTGCGTTTGGCAACCATTTCTATAAAGCGGGGATTCCGCCTTATTTTTTCGTAGATTTCAGACGACATCTTCTCCCTTCCTTTCACGAAAGTGAGGATTGTTTTTAGGGTTTTTAGTGCAGTCACTACAGCGGCGAGCTTCATAAAGGATAAGCGTAAAAAACTCAATGGCTTGCTGTGTGACTTGGCGCGTTCGCACTTTGGGCGGTCTCCTTACGGCAAGCTTCTGGCATTAAGAAGGGGGGTAATCTCTCTGAACGGCGGCAAGAACGCGGCAAAACTCCTCCCTTCCTGCGCCTGTCGATCGAGAAGGCGCTGTCGGGGACGGAGGGCTCACGTGAGCGCTACAGCGGCGTCGTCGATCAGGAAACGGATCCGCGGGCGGCCGTTCCAGGGCTTTGCCGACAGCCGGCCGGCGATGTGGAAGGGCCGGCCGTCGTGCTGCAGGAGTGCCGCGCCGAGCGGCGTTCCGATAATGCGGAAGGCCACCGCCTCGACGCTGCCGCCGCCGATCTCGCGGAGCCGGCAACGGATGTGATTTCCGCCCATCAGCGTGCTGCCGTCGATGCCGACCGCGGCCAGCGCGAATCGCGGTTCCGGGTTGCCGTTGCCGAACGGCGCCGCCGCCGCCAACGCTGCCACCAACTCTGCCGACGCACCGCCCGGTGTCAGCACGCCATCGAGCGGCAGGATCGGATCGGCCGGTCGGACGCCGCGGGACGCCAGCACGCGTTCACTCAAGAAACGGCGAAGATCCTCGATCCGGTCCGGTTCGAGCGAAAAGCCGGCCGCCATCGCATGGCCGCCGCCGCGCAGCAACAGCCCGGCCTGAAGCGCCGCCGCGATCGCGGCGCCGATGTCGAAGCCGGCGACCGAACGGCACGAACCGGTCGCGCGGCCGGGGCCGACGGCAAGCACGAAGGCCGGGCAATGAAAGCGCTCGACCAGTCGGCTGGCGACGATGCCGACGACGCCGGGGTGCCAGTCGGCGCCGGCCGCCCAGATCAGCGGCGGACGCGAACCGTCATGCTCGGCCGCTTGCGCCGCCAGCACCTCGGCAATCACCGCCTGCTCGATCTGCTGCCGCTCGCGGTTGACGGCATCGAGCTTGCGCGCCAGCGCTTCGGCCTCCGCGCCATCGCTGGTTGCGAGCAGGCGGGCGCCGTGGCCGGGTTCGCCGATCCGGCCGCCGGCGTTGACACGCGGTCCGAGCACGAACCCGAGGTCAAAGGCGGTCGGGACACCATCAAGGCGCGCCACATCGGCAAGCGCGCGCAAGCCCAGGTTATCGCGCCGCGCCATGATCTTGAGGCCCTGGGTGACGAAGGCGCGATTGACGCCCACCAGCGGCACGACATCACAGACGGTGCCGAGCGCCACCAGATCCAGGAGCGCCAGCAGATCCGGCTCCGGCCGGCTCGCATACCAGCCGGCGCGCCGCAAGAGCCGGTTGACCGCGACCGCCAACAGGAAGGCGACGCCGACCGCAGCGAGGAAGCCGTAGCGGCCGTCCTCATCCAGCCGGTTGGGGTTGATCACCGCGACCGCCGGCGGCAGGTTCAGCGGTCCCTGGTGATGGTCGACAACGATGACATCGAGGCCGGCGGCCACGGCGTCTGCCAGCGCCGCATGTGCGTTGACGCCGCAATCGACGGTGACCACGAGGGAGGTACCCTCGGTCTTGAGGCGCAGGAGGGCGGCTGCGTTCGGCCCGTACCCTTCCTTCAGCCGGTCAGGCACGTAACAGCGGCATCCGAGGCCGGCGGCGGCGAGAAAGCGGATCAACACCGCAGCCGCCGTGGCGCCGTCGACGTCGTAGTCGGCAAAGATCGTCACCGCCTCGCCAGCCATGACCGCCTGCGCCAGCCGCTCCGCGCCGGCCGCCATGTCCTTGAGCGTGTGCGGATCCGGCAGGAGCTGGCGCAGCTTCGGATCGAGGAAGCTCTGGGCGTCGCCTACGCCGATGCCACGCGCGGCCAACATGCGGGCGATCGGATCGGGCAGCGCGAACTGCTGCACGAGCGCCATGACCGCCCGCTCATCGGCGGCGCGCAGGTGCCAGCGCCGTCCCGACAGCGAGCGGGTGACGCCCAGGAAAGCCTCGCCGGGCAACGCCTCGCCGGGGGACGTGTCGTCGGCGGATGAATCGCCGGGGGGTGAAGTACCGTTGAGGCCGTCCGCGGTTTGCACGTCGGCCATGGGCTGCATGTCAGATCAACTCGATGCGGATCATCCGCGGCGGCTCGACCACCCAGGACAGCGCCTGGATCTGCTGCAGCGACTTGACCATCGCCGCTTCCTCCGTCTCGTGGATCGTCATCACCACCGGCACCGCCTCGCCCGGCGCCCGGCCGCGCTGCAGAACCGCTTCCATCGAGACATCGTTGTCGCGCAGGATCGAGGCGATGTCGGCAAAGACGCCTGGCCGGTCAACCACCATCAGCCGCACGTAGTAGGCGCCGCGATGGCTCGCCATCGGCGCCGCCGGCAGTGGGCGCAGGTGCCGTACCGATACGCCGAACGTCGGCTGCCGGGTGCCGCGGGCAATATCGGCAATATCGGCCACCACGGCGGAAGCGGTCGGCCGCTCGCCGGCGCCACGGCCCACCTGGACGACGGTATCGACGAAATCGCCATCGACCACGAGGGCATTGAAGACTCCCTCGACATGGGCAATCTGCGCGCCGGCCGGCACCATGCACGGATGGACGCGACGCTCGACACCGCGATCGGTCAAGGCCGCGATGCCAAGCAGCTTGATGCGATAGCCGAGTTCATCCGCATAGGCGATATCGACCGGCGACACGTGACGGATACCCTCGACATGCACGGCCTTGAAATCGAGGGTGCAGCCGAAGGCGACGGTCGCGAGGATAGCGAGCTTGTGCGCGGTATCGATGCCGTCGACATCGAAGCTGGGGTCAGCCTCGGCATAGCCCAGCGCTTGCGCCTCGGCGAGCACCGCCTCGAACTCACGGCCGGTCTCGCGCATGCCGGTGAGGATGTAGTTGCAGGTGCCGTTGAGGATGCCGAACACTTGGCGGCGCTCGTTGCCGATCAAGCCCTCGCGCAGGGTCTTGATGATCGGGATGCCGCCGGCAACGGCCGCCTCGTAGGCAAGCGTGACGCCGTTGGCTTCCGCGGTGGCTGCCAGTGCCATGCCGTGATGGGCGATCAGTGCCTTGTTGGCGGTGACCACGTGGCGGCCCGCCGCCAGCGCCCGCTCGCACACGGCGCGCGCCGGTCCCTCCGCGCCGCCGATCAGTTCGACGATGACGTCGGCATCGGTTTCGGCAACCATGCGGATGGCATCGTCATACCAGCGATAACCATCGACCGGATAGTCGCGCGGGCTGTGGTCTTTGTCGCAGACGGCGGTGATGAGGATCGCACGGCCGAGCCGCTCCGTCAGCCGGTCGGCATTTTGCTGCAAGAGCTTGATCGTGCCGCTGCCGACCGTGCCCAGACCCGCAACTGCGACCTTAAGTGGCGAAGCCATCCGCGCGCCCCTTCCCGTCCTGCCCGGCCGTCACTTGGCCGCCGCGAGCCGCTCCTCGGCGCGTTCCAGCACGTTGTGATAGCGGGCAAGAAAGGACTTGATGTTCTTGACCGCCTGGCGGATGCGGTGCCGGTTTTCGACCAGCGCGAAGCGGACGTAACCGTCGCCGTGCTCGCCGAAGCCGACGCCGGGCGAGACCGCCACCTTCGCCTCGCGCAGGAGCATCTTCGAGAACTCCAGCGAGCCTAAGTGGCGAAAGGCGGGCGGGATCGGCGCCCAGGCGAACATCGTTGCCGCTGGCGACGGCACTTCCCAGCCGGCGGTGGCCAGCCCGGAGATGAGGACGTCGCGCCGCTCCCGGTAGCGCCGGCGCATCTCCTCGACGCACGCCTGCGGGCCGTTCAGTGCCGCGGTGGCAGCGACCTGCACCGGCGTGAACGCGCCGTAGTCGAGATAGGACTTGACCCGCCCCAGCGCCGCAACGAGGCGCGCGTTGCCACAGGCGAAGCCAATCCGCCAGCCCGGCATCGAATAGGTCTTGCTCATCGACGTGAACTCGACCGTGATGTCGCGGGCGCCGGGGATCTGCAGCATCGAGGGCGGCGGGTTGCCATCGAAGTAGATCTCGGCGTAGGCGACATCCGAGAGGATGTAGATGCCGTGATGGCGGCAGAATTCCACGACCTGCCCATAAAAATCGAGATCGGCCACTTCCGTGGTCGGGTTGTTCGGATAGTTGAGCACCAGTGCTGTCGGCTTCGGCACGCTGTGGACAACCGCGCGCTCAAGAGCCGCCATGAAGGTCTCGTCGGTCCGGACCGGAATGTTGCGGACGGCGGCACCGGCGATGATGAAACCGAACTGGTGAATGGGGTAGCTCGGGTTTGGCACCATCATGACGTCGCCAGGACTCGAGATCGCCTGCGCCAGGTTGGCCAAGCCTTCCTTCGAGCCGAGGGTCACCACCGCTTCCCTCTCGGGATCGATCTCGCAGCCGAACCTGCGGCCGTAATAGCCGGCAATCGCCCGCCGCAATCCCTTGATGCCGCGCGATTCCGAATAGCGATGCGTGCGCGGGTCACGGACGGTTTCGGTCAGCTTATCGACGATGTGCGGAGGCGTCGGGAAATCCGGGTTGCCCATGCCAAAGTCGATGATGTCGTCGCCGGTGGCGCGCGCCTTCGCCTTCATCGCGTTGACTTCGGCAAACACGTAAGGCGGCAGGCGGCGAATCTTGTAGAACTCTGTTTCCATGTCTCTCACCTTGGGCATCCGGCGTGCTGGACCAAGCTTCAGGGCGCCGACCGCGCCCGGCTTTGCCCATCGGGCTCGGTCGAGGCTGGCGGGCGGGTGGCAGCGGTTGCCCGTTCTTGCATCCGCCCTGCATACTCCATCCGTGCCGCCGCTTCCACAAAAGCCGCATTAAGAGCCGCATTCTGGGGCTAGTTCGCGCTGCGAATGGCCTGCGCCGCGTCCCGGTCGCGGGTCAGCTCACCCATGAGGCGCTGCCGTTCGGCGGCTGGCGTGGTCACCGGGCGGGCTGGTACATCGGCCAGATTCGGGAAGGGCTTGTTGGTCGAATCGGTCGCGTCGGCATCATCACCGGCGCACCCGCTCAAGAGCGCGCACAAGAGGGCAGCGGCGAGGCTGAAGCGCGGGTGGAGGGCGGCGGCGTGCTGGTTCGCCGGTTGCCCGTAATCCGTTTGGCGCTGTAAGGCTTGCCAGATCATGCTAGGCTTTCGGAAATCACGACAAAGGCTATGCGGCGCGCGGGTCACTCCCCGCGAGGGGATCGTAAGGAAGAGCCAGTGGCCGAGCAACAGGGGGAAGACGGATCGATGACACTCGCCGAAGTTGCGGCGCGCAGCCGTCGGCTGCTCATCGACTGGCTTGGCCGCAACGGTTACCCGATTGCCTCGTCGTCGATTGCCGATCCGTTCGACATCTGCACCACCTTTCTCGAGTTGACGTCGCGCATGATGACGCAGCCGAGAAAGATCGTGAATGCCCACGTGGCGCTGTGGAAGGATTACCTCGACCTTTGGCAGAGCACGACCGCACGCCTGCTTGGCGAGCCCTACCAGCCGGGGACGTCGCGCACCGAGCCCGATCCGCGCTTTATCGACGATGCCTGGGAAGACAGCGACATCTTCAATTTCATCAAGCATTCGTATCTGCTGACGTCGCGCTGGCTGTTGCGCACCATCCGCGGTGTCGACGGCGTAAACCCGGCCACACTGCAGCACGCTGACTACTACACACGTCAGTTCGTGAACGCGCTCTCGCCTTCGAACTTTGCCCTCACCAATCCGGAAGTCATCCGGGCGACCTTCGAAACCCGCGGCGAGAACCTGATCAACGGCTTCAAGAACCTTCTCACTGACCTCGATTGGGCCAGCGCCGCCTTTGGCTTGGGCGGTCCCGGTAAGCCCTTCCTCCTTGGCCGGAATGTCGCGGCGACACCGGGCAAGGTGATCAACCGCACCGAGATGATGGAGATCATCCAGTACGAGCCGCTGACCCCCAGTGTGCATCGGCGGCCGCTTCTGCTGGTGCCGCCGTGGATCAACAAGTTCTACCTGTTTGACCTGCGGCCTGAGAACTCGTGGATCCGGTTCGCGCTGGAGCAGGGCCACACGGTGTTCGCGATTTCGTGGGTCAATCCGAACGAATGGCTGGCGAGCCGGTCGTTCGAGGATTACGTGCTGCGCGGCATCGTCGCGGCGCTTGATTCCATCGAGACGGTCACCGGTGAGAACCGCATCAACGCGGTCGGTTATTGCATCGGCGGCACGCTGCTCGCAACGGCGCTTGCGTACCTGGCCGCGCGCGGCGATGAGCGGATCGCGAGCGCGAGCCTCTTGGCGACGATGCTGGACTTCTCGATGCCGGGCGAACTCGGCATCACGATCGATGAGGCGGCGATCGCCTGCCTGGAGGAGAAATCAGCCCAGCGCGGCTACCTCGACGGACCCGATATCGCCATTCTCTACAACATGCTGCGGGAAAGCGATCTGATCTGGACCTTTACCGTCAATACCTACCTGCTCGGCAAGGACCCGTTCCCGTTCGACTTCCTGTACTGGAATGCCGATACGACACGGCTGCCGCACGCGTTGCACAGCTATTATCTGCGCAATTTCTACCAGCATAACCGGCTGCTGGAACGGGGCGGGATCAGCATCGCCGGCGAGCGCATCGATCTGAAGAAGGTCAAGATCCCGACGTATTTTCTTGCCACCCGCGAAGATCACATCGCACCGTGGAAATCGGTTTACGCCGGCATGCGATTGCTGGGGGGCACGCCTCAATTCACGCTCGCTGACTGCGGCCACGTCACCGGCGTCATCAATCCGCCGGCGGCCAACACCTATCAACACTGGGTGAACGCCAAGACGCCGGTCAATCCGGACGAATGGCTGGGCAGCGCCCACCGCGAACGTGGCTCCTGGTGGCTGCACTGGAACGCCTGGCTGACCAAGCAGTCCGACGCGGAGACCGTGCCGGCGCGCATGCCCGGCGGCGGCTTGGCTGTCCTCGGCGATGCGCCTGGGTCCTACGTGCGCGACGGAGCCTGAAGCCCGGTCGCGCCGGGCGGCCCTCGTCAGTGCCGGCCGCCGGCCGTGGCAGTGGCAGTGGCAGTGGAAAGCGGCTCGAGCGCCTCATCCACACCCAGCAGCGCGCATGCGGCGGCGAACGGGTCGATGGCCCGCTCCAGGCCGCGATCGAGCAGGCGTTCCAGCGTCTCTCGGCTCTGGCGCAACAGGCGCTCGCGAACGATGTCCTCGGCCGACTTGAGGATCCGCATCTCCAGGATCTTGCGCCTGCGATCGGCGATCTCGCCGCTCTCGTACAGATGGGTGCGGTGGGCGTCGATGGCGCCCACGAGCTCAGCAATGCCCTCGCGCTTCTGCGCGCTGGTGGCGAGAACCGGTGTCATCCAGGCGGACTGCTCGCGCGCGAGCGAGCCCAGCCGCAGCATCGTCTTTAGATCGGCGACCGTCTCCGCCGCCTCGATCTTGTCGCACTTGCTGACGATGTGGATATCGGCGATCTCCAGCACGCCGGCCTTGATTGCCTGGATTTCGTCACCGAGGCCGGGCGCCGAGACGACCACGACCGTGTGCGCCGACTGGACGATGTCGACTTCATCCTGCCCGACGCCCACCGTCTCGACGATCACCACGTCGAAACCCGCGGCGTCGAGGATATCAATGACATCGTGGCTGGCACGCGCGAGGCCGCCCAGCGCGCCGCGGGTCGCCAGCGAGCGGATGAACACGCCGGGATCGCCGGAAAGCTCCAGCATGCGGATGCGGTCGCCCAGGATGGCGCCGCCGGAGAACGGGCTCGACGGGTCGACGGCGACGATGCCGACGGTGCGGTCGATCTCGCGCAGCTTCTGCGTCAGTGCGCGCACCATCGTCGACTTGCCGCTGCCGGGAACGCCGGTGATGCCGACCACGTGCGCGCGGCCGGTGTGGCGGTGGATCGCCGAGAGCGCGGCCCGGCCGCGACGGCCGCTCGATTCCGCGACCGACATCATCCGCGCAATGCTCTTGCGGTGGCCAGCCTGCACATCGCGAACGAGGGCGAGAGCGGCCGCCTCCGCACCGGCGTGGCTGCTCACGCGCGTTCTCCTGCCGCGACGGCGTCGCGGTGCTCTTTCGCCAGGCCCACGTAGCGGGGGATGGTGCGGGCGATCACGGCCCGCTCGGCGTCGCCGACATCGCGCATCAGCCGCGCCGGCGAGCCCGCCCACAGCTGACCGGTCGCGATCCGCCTGCCAGGCGTGAGCAGCGCGCCGGCCGCAAGCATGCCGCCCGTCTCGACCACGCAATCGTCCATGATGGTGGCGCGCATGCCAATGAAGCAGCCCGATTGCAGCGTGCAGGCGTGCAGGAGAACCATGTGGCCGAGGGTCACTTCGTCGCCGATGAAGGTGCCCTGGCCGTCCTTGGAGACGTGGATGATCGTGCCGTCCTGGATGTTGGTGCGCGCGCCGATGCGGATGATGTTGACGTCGCCGCGGATGATGCAGCCGAACCAGATGCCGGCGTCCTCGCCGATCTCAACGTCGCCGATGACGGTTGCCGTCGGTGCGATGAAGGCCGAAGGAGCGATCTTGGGCAGGATGTCGCGATAGGGAAGGATGATACCGGCCATTGTTGTCCCGCTTCACGTTTGCAGCCAGTAGCGGAGCACGGCACTCACGGCCTGCGGCTGCTCCAGCGCCGCGAGATGGCCGCATTCCTCAATCGCGACCAAGACCGCGCGCGGGATTTTCTCTGCCATTTCGGTGGCCATGGCAAGGGGCGTCAACAGGTCCTGGCGGCCGCACAGGACGACGGTGGGACAGTGGATCAGGCCCAAGTCGCGCCGGCTGTCCGGACGGCCCATGATCGCCCGTTGCTGGCGGATGAAGGCATCGCGGCCGACCCGCTCCGCCATTGCGAAGATGGCATTGGCAAGCGGTTCGTCGTTGACCCGCTCGCGGTGAACCAGGAGCGGCAGCAGCCGTCGGGTCACGCCCTTGAATTCGCCGGAGCGCGCGAGGCCAATCAGCGCCCAGCGGTCGGCGCTCTGCTGCGGGCTGTCGGCGCGGGCATTGGTGTCAAGGAGGGCGAGGCGGGCAACGCGCTCCGGTGCCTGGCGGATGATTTCGAGCGCGACGTAGCCGCCCATCGACAGCCCGGCGAGTGCGAACTGCTCGGGTGCTTCGGCCAGAACCTGGCTGGCCATTGCGCCGATTGTCTCCTGGCTGGTGAGATCGGCGACACTCACATCGGCGATGTCGGCGAGTGCCTGGCTCTGGTGCTGCCAGAGCACGCCATCGCACAACAGGCCGGGCAGAAGGATCAGGGGCGGCCTGCTGGCAACCATGGATGCTCGCCTTTTCCGGCCAGAGCTACTTGATGAGGGCGGAGACTTCCTTGAATTCCGGTGTCCCGGCGCGGCGCAGCCACTCGAACACCACCATTTCCGTGGTGACGATCACCGCACCTGCCGTGCGCAGCCGCTGCATGGCGTGCTTGTGGCTTAAAGGGACGCGTGACGACGTCGCATCGGCGACAACGAACACGCGCACGCCATCTTCGAGCAACTGTTCCGCCGTCTGCAGCACGCAGACATGGGCCTCGATGCCGGCGATCACGGCCTGCGCCCGGCCCAAGGCCCGAAAGCGGGCCGCAAAATCCCGCTCCGCCATGCAGGAAAAGGCCATCTTCTCGATGACGGAGCCCGCTGGCAGCAGCGGTTCGAGTTCGGCCACGGTCGGTCCCAGCCCCTTGCGGTACTGCTCGGAAACGAGGACGGGGACATCGAGGCGAGCCGCTGCCTTCAAGAGGACGGACGCGTTGGCGACAACTGCCTCGGCGGCCGACATTTTCGGCAGCAGGCGGGCTTGGATATCAACGATCAGAAGGCTGGAGGTGTCGGGATCGATCAACATCGGTAACTGTCCTGAACAATGCGCTCAATCAGGTTATGCAGGCCACATTTGGTCACACCGGAGCGGGTTTTTTTCCCTTCCCTCGGCGTGGACATTGACTCCGATCCGCCAACACCTATCATCCGGGCGCGTGACTTTAAACCTTCCTGGTGATAGGGGCCTTCGTCCGTCGGGATGCGGCCTCGGGGCTTAATGGATTTCTCCGATTTACAGTTGAGTGAGCCGGTCCTGCGCGCGATCGCGGACTTGGGGTACACCACGCCGACGCCGATTCAGGAACAAGCCATCCCGTTTGTGCTGAGGGGCCGCGACGTGCTCGGCTGTGCCCAGACCGGGACCGGCAAGACAGCGTCGTTTACGCTGCCGATGATCGATATTCTCGCCGCCGGCCGCGCCAAAGCCCGCATGCCGCGCTCGCTGATCCTTGAGCCGACGCGGGAACTGGCGGCACAGGTCGCTGAAGCCTTCGACCTCTACGGCAAACACTGCCGGCTGTCGAAGGCGCTCTTGATCGGCGGCGAGTCGATGGCCGACCAGATCCGCGTCCTCGATCGTGGCGCCGATGTTCTTATCGCCACGCCGGGCCGGCTGCTTGACGTTTTTGAGCGCGGTTACCTGCTGCTCAACGACGTCAAGATCCTCGTCATCGACGAGGCCGACCGCATGCTCGACATGGGCTTCATCCCCGATGTCGAAAAGATCAGCACCATCGTTTCCCGCATGCGGCAGACGCTGCTGTTCTCGGCGACCATGCCACCGCCGATCCGCCGCCTTGCCGATGCGTTCCTTACCAATCCGAAGGAGATTTCGGTCGCGCCGCCGGCAACACCGGCCGCGAACGTCACCCAGGGGCTGATCGTCGTTCACAGCACCGACGGCAGCGGCCATGGCGGCCTCAAGGAGAAGCGCGAGGCCTTGCGCGTGCTCATCAAGCAAGAGGACGTTCGCACCGCGCTGATCTTCTGCAATCGCAAGCGCGAGGTGGGGGTTGTCTGCCGCTCGCTGCAGCGGCACGGCTTCGATGCTGCCATGCTGCACGGGGATATGGCGCAAGCGGCCCGCACCGAGGTGCTCGAACGCTTTCGCCGCGGCGATATTCGGCTCCTCGTGTGCAGCGATGTTGCCGCCCGCGGTCTCGACATCGAGGACTTGAGCCATGTCTTCAATTTCGATGTCCCGACCAGTCCGGACGACTACATCCACCGCATCGGTCGCACCGCACGGGCCGGCCGTTCCGGCCGCGCACTCACCATCGCGCTGCCCGAAGACGGCAAGTACGTGGCGCTGATCGAGAAGATGATCGGCAATACCATACCGCGCCTTTCGGTCGAGGGATTGGAAGCAGCCGATCTGGCGGCGCCATCCAGCCGCAGGCGGCGCCAGGGCAAGGCCAAGTCGGAACCGAAACGGCCCGAAGCGAAGCGGCTCGAGGCGAAACAGACAGAAGCGAAGCGGCCCGAAGAGAAAAAACCCGAGGCGAGACGCCCCGAGGAAAAGCGATCCGAGGAGCAGCGCTCTCAGCCGCAGCCGGGGAAGGGCGTGGCGCCCGCCAAGGGGGAAGCCAGGCGCGGCACCGCGAGGCCGAGGCCGCAGCGGGAACCTGAGCCTCCTGTGACCGGCATGGGCGATCACGTACCGGCGTTCATGCTTCTGGAAATCAAGCTGCCGAAAAAGGCCTGATCCGGCCACTGGCTATACGGCCCACCGGCTGCCTCCGACGCCTTCGAATAGGGGCTCGTGCAGCGACCCAATCGGGCGATTCACGCCCGAGCAAGGTTGTCGCTGCACAACATATTGAATCGCGTGCACTTTCGGCACAAACAGGATGTAAGCCCTGTTTGTGCCAGCGCACTAGCCGCCCGGTGCGGCGGCAACGCAGTCGAAATGCGCCTCCCACGGCGTCAACAGCGGGCAGCTGCCGATGCTGTCCCGGCGGTTGCGCGCTTCCTTGCCATACTTTTCGCACGCTGCCGCGGCCAACGCCTCGACCCCGGCCTTGCTCGCGGCCAAGCCGCTGAAGCAGATGGTCACCTGGTTGAGGTCCGCCGGCACTTTGCGGAAGGTCGGGGCGTTCCGATTGAACTCGTCCGCCGTGTAGACGTAAGGATCCATCGCCCCGCAGCCTTGAAGGCCAGCGGTGAGGATGAGGAACAGGGCAAGGCAACGTCGGGTGCTTCGTGTCATCGCGGCCCCAGGTTCTAGCGGTAAACACCCGCTCGCGCCACCGCGCTTGTTTCCGCGTTCACACACCCGCACTATGACGATGCAGCCTGCGGCCGGCCCGGCGCAGAACAAGGAACCTCGGCCCCATGCCTCTTCCCGTGCTTGTCGGCATCAGCGGCGCGACCGGCGTGATCTACGCTGTCGAACTGCTGCGGGCGCTGAAACAGCTCGGACAACCGGTCCATCTGATCGTCTCGGAGATGGGCGCGCGCACGCTTGCGATTGAAACCGATCTGAGCCTGGACGACCTGCGCGGCCTTGCCGACGTGACCTACAGCAACAAGGATTTGGCGGCCGCTGTTTCCGGCGGCTCCTTCCGCACCGCCGGAATGGTCGTAGCACCATGCTCGGTGAAGACGCTGTCCGGCATCGCCAACAGCTTTTCCGTCAACCTCATGATCCGGGCCGCCGACGTGACGCTGAAGGAACGCCGGCCGCTCGTGCTCCTGTTTCGCGAGACGCCGCTGCATGCCGGGCATCTGCGGCTGATGCTGCGGGCGACGGAGATGGGGGCGGTCATCATGCCGCCGTTGCCGGCGTTCTACACGCGGCCGCAGACGATCGGGGAAATCGTCCAGCAGACGGTCGGACGGGCGCTCGATCACCTCGGCATCGAGCATCAGCTGATCGCGCGCTGGTCCGGCGCTTAAGCCTTGCGCTTTTGGCCGTCGGCGAAGCGCCGCTTCTGGATCAGCGTTGCGGTGATGACGCCGAGCGTGACGAAGCCGATCAGGACGGTCGAGACGGCATTGATCTCCGGCGTCACGCCGAGGCGAACCTGGCTGTAGATGCGCATCGGCAGCGTCGTCGCGCCCGGCCCGGTGGTGAAGCTTGCAACCACGAGGTCGTCCAGCGACAGCGTGAACGCGAGGAGCCAGCCCGAGACGAGTGCGGGAGCGATCACCGGCAGCGTGATGACGAAGAAGGTCTTGAGCGGTGAGGCGCCTAAGTCCATCGCCGCTTCCTCAAGGATGATGTCGAAGGTCAACAGCCGCGACTGCACGATGACCGCGACGTAGGCGCTGGCAAACGTCGTGTGCGCAACGGCCACGGTCCAGAACCCGCGCGCCCAGTCGAGGCTCACGAACAAGAGCAGCAGCGACAGCCCGGTGATGACTTCCGGCATCACCAGCGGGGCAAAGACCAGGCCGGAGAAGACCGTCCGGCCGGGAAAGCGGGTGAAGCGGGCGAGCGTGACACCTGCCAGCGTTCCCAGCACGAGAGCCAGGCTCGCCGATACCAGCCCGATCCGCACCGTGACCCAGGCAGCGTCCATCAGTTGCCGATTGCGCAGCATCTCGCCGTACCATTTCAGCGAAAAGCCGCCCCAGACGGTGACCAGGCGTGACTCGTTGAAGGAGAAGGCGACCAGCAGCAGGATCGGCAAATAGAGGAAGGCGAAGCCGCAGGTGAGAGCCAGCACCGTCGCTGGTGTGAAGCCGGCCTTCATGATGCGCCGTCCGTGCCGCCGCGGCGGGCCTGATGGCGCTGAAACAGCACGATCGGCACCGTGAGCGCCGCCAACAGCACGATCGCGACCGCGCTCGCGAGCGGCCAGTCGCGGTTGTTGAAGAACTCAAGCCACAGCGTCCGGCCGATCATCAGCGTCTCCGAACCGCCGAGCAGGTCCGGGATCACGAACTCGCCCGCGGCCGGGATGAACACCAACAGGCAGCCGGCGATGATGCCGGGCAGCGCGATCCGCACCGTGATGGTCCAGAAAGCCTTGATGGGAGGACTGCCGAGATCGACCGCGGCCTCGATCAGGCTCGGATCCATCTTCTCGAAGCTGGCGTAGATCGGCAGCACCATGAACGGCAGGTACGAGTAAACGATGCCGATGTAGACTGCGATGTCGGTGTTGAGGATGGTGAGCGGCTCGGAGATCACGCCTAAGCCGATCAGGACAGCGTTGAGAATGCCTTCCGGCTTCAAGATCCCGATCCAGGCGTAGACGCGGATCAGAAACGAGGTCCAGAACGGCAGGATCACCATCATCAACAAGAGTGCCCGCCACCGCTCCGGCGCCCGGCTCATGGCGTTGGCGAGCGGCAGCGCCACGCACAAGGTCAGGAACGTCGCGACCGCAGAGATTCTGAGCGAATTGAGGAAGGCGCGGACGTAGAGCGAGTCCTCGAACAGCAAGAGGTAATTCGAGAGATTGAGGCGAACCGTGAGATAGCTGAGGCCGTTCTCCTCCAGCCATGCGACGAGCGGTGCATAGGGCGGAACCGCGAGCACCGTCTCCGAGAAGCTGAGCTTGAGAACGATCAGGAACGGCGCCAGGAAAAAGAGGCCGAGCCACAAAAAGGGCAGCGCGATCACGAGGGTGCGGCCCGAACGCTCCAGCCACTGAACGAAGCGCGCCAGCACTCCATAGAAGGAGAAGGCAGAAGTCGTCCGCTCCAGCACCTCGAACGCCGTCGTTTGCGGCCCCGGCGAGACGTAAGGCGCAGGCGTCTGGGCCGGCTGTCCGCTCATGCCGGGAGGTGTCCGCTCATGACAGCAGGACCACGCTGGCCGAAGGCGGCCACCACAGCCAAACCTGGTCCTCCCAGGTGATCGGCCGTTCGACCAGGCGCGAGCGGTTGGCTGCCGACACCTTGACCACTTCACCGGTGGCAAGCCGGACGTGGTAGGTGGAGAGGCTGCCGAGGTAGGCGATGTCGAACACGCGGCCGGTGACACAGTTGAAGCGGGCGTCGGCCGGCGGGGCCTTGCCGATCTCGATCTTCTCCGGCCGGATTGCGGCATACGCCTCCTGGCCGGGGACGGCATCGATGCCGCGGTCGGTGTAGATGTCGCAGCCGCTCTCGGGCGAGCGCACGGTCACGTGATCCTTGCCGGCCTCGACGACCCGGCCCTCGAACACGTTCACGTCGCCGACGAAGCCGGCCACGTAGAGGCTGTTCGGGTATTCGTAGATCTCGCCCGGCGTGCCGACCTGAACCGTGCGGCCGCGGTCCATGATGGCGATCCGGGTCGAGACGGTCATCGCCTCGTCCTGGTCGTGGGTGACGATAATGAAGGTGAGGCCCAGGGTCTCTTGGATGTTGACGAGTTCGAACTGCGTCTGCTCGCGCAGGCGACGGTCGAGCGCTCCGAGCGGCTCGTCCAACAACAGCAGCTTCGGCCGCTTAATGAGTGCGCGGGCAAGGGCGACGCGCTGCTTCTGGCCACCGGAGAGCTGATGCGGCCGCCTGCGGCCGAGATCGGCGAGCTGGACGAGCTCCAGCATCTCGCCGACCCGGCGGCTGATCTCGCGCCGGGGTACGTGCTCCTGCTTCAGCCCGAAGCCGACGTTCTGCTCGACCGTCATGTGCGGGAACAGGGCGTAGGATTGGAACATCATGTTTACAGGCCGCCGGTGCGGCGGCACGTCGGCCATGTCGACACCGTCGATTTCGATCGTGCCGGAGGTCGGTTGCTCGAAACCGGCCAGCAGCCGCAACAGCGTCGTCTTGCCGCACCCGGACGGCCCGAGGAGGGAGAAAAACTCGCCCTTGTAGATGTCGAGCCAGACGTCATCGACGGCGACGAAGCCGTCGAACCGCTTGATCACATTGCGGATCTTGATGAGCGGCGTCGCCTTCGGATCGTTCCAGGGCTCGGCCGGCAGCCGAGCATCAGGAGCGAGTGCGGCCGGCAGATCGGGGGCGGTCATGGCTCAAGCCCCAGGTTCGCTTGACGTGGTGCCGACCGCTTGCCCGAGGCAGCGATCGCGGCTCACCGGCCGGACTTCACTTTCTGCCACAGCCGCGTCAGCGTCCGCTGCGACGCCTGATCGAAAGGCGTGATGACGAACAGCTTCGCCTGCACGTCCGGGGGCGGGTAGACCACCGGGTTGTCGACGATTTCCTTATTCATGAACGGCTTGGCGGCGGCGTTCGCGTTCGCGTAGGTGACCACGTTGCTGGCGCGGGCGATGATCTCCGGGCGCATCAGGAAGTTGATGAAGGCATGCGCAGCCTGTGAGTTCGGCGCGTCCTTCGGGATCGCCATCAGGTCGAACCACATCTGCGCCCCCTCCTTCGGGATCGAGAAATGCACCTTGAAATCCTTACCGGCTTCTTCGGCCCGGCTGGCGGCGATCCCGGCATCGCCGGACCACATGACTGCGAGGCAGATGTCGCCGTTGGCGATCGCGTTGATCGTTTCCGATGAATGGAACTTGCGCACGTACGGCCGGACTCCCATCAACACCGGCTCGGCCTTGGCGAGCACCTTCGGGTCCTTGGAATCCGGGTTTTCGCCGAGGATGTTGAGGACGGCGGGCACCATCTCGTCGGGCGCATCGAGCATGAAGATGCCGCAGTCGGCGAAGGTCTTGATGATCGCAGGATCGAAAACGAGCGACCAGGAATTGACCGGTGCGTCGGCCATGCGCGCCTTGACGAGCTTGTCATTATACGCGATCCCGGTCGTGCCCCACATGTAGACGACGCCGTAAAGGTTCCCCGGATCATAGCCTTCGACCCGTTTCATGATCTGCGGATCGAGGTTTTTCCAGTTCGGCAGCTGGGCTCGGTCCAGCTTCTGGAACACGCCGGCCTTGATCTGGCGGCTGAGGAAGTTGCCGCTCGGGAAGACGACATCGTAGCCGGATTTTCCCGTCAGCAGCTTGGTCTCGAGGATCTCATTGGAGTCGTAGACGTCGTAGACGACCTTGATGCCAGTCTCGCGCGTGAAGTCGTCGAGAACGGTCTCATCAATGTAGTCGGACCAATTGTAGACCCTCACCACCTGCTCTTTTGCGAACAGGGGTGACGCCAGCACCATCACCAAGGCAAGACCGAGGAGCAGCCGTACCCACTTCGCCATCGCGCGATCTCCTTAGTCGGTTCGTTCCCCTGCCGACCCGGCGCCGTTCCCCCCTGTCAGGGGCCGGCGGACACTAGCGGTTTCCTGCCCCCTCGCCAACACCGTTCCGTGGCGGTTGCAGAGCGACTCCGCGTCTGGCGCGGGGTGGCCGGGTGTTGGCGCCGATGTTTGCCGACGAAGGCCCTCACCCCGGAAATGACGACGATTGCTGCCGCCTTCGGTGAAGACGGACCCGCATTACCTGGGGCAGTGGGGCATATCAACCGCTGCGCGTGAAAGCAACGGCTGAAAGCCACCAGGTACCGGCCCGCTTCTTGGGGTAATATCGATATATATCAATATATTAAGAGTTTGGCATCGAGCATGCATATAGGTCAAGGACAGACATGATCGAACCCGCTGATCTCGGATCGCGACGGTTCCAAGCAGGAGAGCGAAGATGAGAAGAACGACCTTGATTGCCACGGGAATGGCAGCCGCTTTGCTGGTTGCCTCGCCGATCGCCTGGCGGGCATACGCGGACGGCGCCCCTCGACTTGCAGAAAAGACCGAGGCCAAAGGGGATCCTCTGGCTTACGACCTCAGCAAGGTCTCCAAAGAGGGCCTCACCGCCATGCGCTCGGTCTACATGGCGCGCGTCGCGCTCAACGATGGCGACTATGATGCGGCGAAGCAAAACCTCAAAGCTGCGAGCGACGCGCTTGGCCAAGTCCGCATGGACAACCCGTCGGTCGACGTCAAGGAGGACGTCAAGGTCGGCGACAAGGTCGTTTCTACGACCAAGGAACATGTTCAGGTCGACCTCGTGCCGATCTCCAGTCAGTACAGGATCGTCGAGGATTTCTCGGCGAACCCGGAGAAGAGTGAGCACATCGCCAAGGCTCACGAGCACCTCAAGAAAGGAGACACACAGGCCGCCATTAGTGAGTTAAAGCTTGTCGACACCGGAGTCGTGTTTGAACGGATTGACATGCCGCTGACGGCGACAAAGCAGCACGTCGATACCGCCATCGGCCTTCTCAACGACGGCAAGTATCACGATGCCAACCTGGCGCTCAAAGCGGCGGCAGATGGCCTTCAGTACCACACGATCTCGATGGTTGCCCCCGTCAAGGCGCCTAACCCCTCCTCCAAAAGCTGATCCCTCCCCAGGCGATGCGTCCAACTCCGGGCCGGACCGTTATCCGGCCCGCCTTTTTTTCATCGCACCCGAGGTTATTCCCGGCTTTATGGAAGCGCAGGCCTGAACAGGCCTGAAAATGAAGGGCCGGCTTGTAGCTGCCGCCCTTACCGCCAGCAGCCCAAGGTTCATCGTTCCGCTGCCGACGAGGAGGGAGATCGCAACGATGAGCGACTTGCCGGGCAAAGGAACGGCAAACAATTCCGAAAAGACGATCGTGACCGGGAGGATGCCTTTACTGCTCTCGTTTCGGTCCGGCCGCGGACAGAGCATCAAACAATCTACGATGTTTCATTGCGGGAAATTTGTTTTCCTTCTTCGTCCTTCATCAGAGCGTACTTTTGAATGCGGTAGCGCATGGTCTCCCGCGTCGTACCCAGCGCCCGGGCTGTCGCTGCGACATTGAAATTGTGGCGCTGCAAGGCTGTCTGGATGATGAAACGATCCATGTCGTCGAGAGCCATGCTGCCATCCATCGGCAAGACCACTCGGTCCTGCTCGATGGCTGCTGAAGCCGCCGCCAGGTCCGATCCGTCCGTTTGCGCGAGTTGCAGCCACTGGCTGGGGAAGAGGGGGCCGTCGGCGAACAACACGCAGCGTTCGACGACGTTGCGCAACTCGCGCACATTGCCAGGCCAGTCGTGCGCCTCGAGCAGCCGCCAGACATCCTCCGAAATGACCTTCACCGCCTTGCCGGCCTTGACGTTGTATTCGGCGACGTAGAGGGGAACGAGGTCGCGCAGGTCCTCCTTGCGGTCTGCCAGCGGCGGCAGATGCAGGCGAAAGACGTTAAGGCGATGATAGAGGTCGGCGCGGAAGCGCCCGGCCTCGACGCGTTCGCGCAGGTCCTGATTGGTGGCAGCGATGACCTGCACATCGACGGTTATGACCTGGTCGCCACCGAGGCGTCTCAGCTGCCGGTCCTCGATCGCCTTGAGCAGCTTTGACTGCAGATCGATGTCCATCTCGCCGATTTCGTCGAGGAAGAGCGTGCCGCCGTGCGCCTGCTCCATCAGTCCGCGCCTGCGCCCTTTGGCGCCGGTGAACGCGCCTGCCTCGTGACCGAATAACTCAGATTCAAGAAGTTCTCGCGGCAGTGCCGCGCAATTGAGTTCGACCAGCGGCCCTGCTCCGCGTGCTCCGGAGTGATGCAGGATGCGTGCAGCCATCCCCTTTCCGGTGCCCGTTTCGCCGGTGATGACGAGGGCGCTGAAGGGGACATCTGCCAGTTTTGCCAGAATATTGCGGATCGAACGCGCCGCGTCGCTGTGCCCGACAAAGGATTCGATCGTGTACCTTCGTGTGCGCTGCCCCGCTTCGTCGTTCAGGCGCCTTTGCGCCCGGGCGCTGCGCGCCGCGCCGGCAACCACCAGATCGAGCCGTTCCTGCTGGCAGGGCTTGGTGAGGAAGTCATAGGCACCAAGGCGCAGTGCCTTGACGGAGTCCGGAACCTCGCCATAGCCGGTGAGGAACACCCATTCGCCGCCAATGCCTTTTGCTCTCGTGTTCTCCAGGAGGTCGAGGGCATTGCCGTCAGGCAGGTTCATGTCTGACAAGATGACCAGAGGACCGGCATTCTGGTCGACCAGGATTTCTTTGGCCTGCTTCAGGTTCTTCGCCCACGTGACCTCCCAGCCGTTGCGACGGTAGTGCCGCTGCAGCTCGGAGCCGAGCAGTGCTTCGTCCTCGATCAGAAGAAGAGCCTCACTCATTGCGCACCCGACCAGGCAGCCTCAGTTCCACGCAGGCCCCGTGCGGCTCGATGTTCGAAAGCTTCAAATCACCACCGAGGTCTCTCGCCAGGCGGTGGACCATGGCAAGGCCGAGCCCTGTCCCGCCACTGCGTCCACTCGCGAACGGCCGTCCGGCTTCCTCCTTCACATGCGGCAGGAAACCGGGGCCGTCGTCGCTGACGGCGAGCAGGAGCGCATCACCAACCCTTTGCGCAGAAACGAGGATGTGACCCTTCCGCCCGTCCAGCGCATCGGCGGCGTTGACGACGAGGTTCAACAGCGCCTGCTTGAAGCGATCCCTCGGCAAGCGCCATATCAGACCGGCCGGAACGTTGTGGTCGACCAGAATGTCCCGCGCGATCTGATAGCGGGCCAGAGCCAGAAGCTCCGTCACCGTTTGGTCAAGCACGACATCGACAAGCGGCTCCGGCGTATGACGGGCCCCATCGAGGAGGCTGTTGAGCAGCGTCGTGACCCGCCGCAGCTCGGCGACAACCAGGTCCAGCCGTTCGATATGATCCTGGATCGACAGATCGTCGCGGAGATTGCCGAGCGCGACTTGCATGCCGGCGAGAGGATTGCGCAGCTCGTGGGCGATGCCCGCGGCGACTTCACCAACTGCGGCCAAGCGCTCTGCCGTCGCCAACGTCCGCTGCTGCTGCAGGAGTGTTTCCGTGGCCATGCGAACGTGCTGCTCGAGTGTTTCCTGGCGGCTGGCGTTCTGCAGCTCCAGATCGGCAAGCCTGTCGACCAACCTGTTATAGCTGCCGATCAACGGCTTCAGCAGGGGATCAACATCCTCGATCGGCGCCGGCGTGTAGTCCCCCCGACCGAGCAGGTTCAAGAGCCGGCTCAAGTTGGACAACGGAACCAGAACCCGCTTGCGAACAAGAAATAACGTGAGGGCGGCAAGGGAAGGCAGGATAATAATGGCAGCGACGACCGTATTGAATTCAGCGATCGTCGCCCGATTGACCTGCGACACCAGACTGCCATGGGCTTGAGTCTCCAGCGCCAACACCCTGCGGATCTGGCCGAGGGTTGCGATCAAGGCGCCGCGCTGATCGCTGGAGAGATCACCGAGCGTGGCCTGAGCTTGGCGGAGCAGCGCCGGACTTTCCGGCACCAGCTCACTTTCCATGGCGATGATCTCGACCACTTCCTGGCGCAGCGCTTCCAGCCTGCCGGTATCGATGGGGCCGCTGTCGTTCAAGTGCACAATCAGCATTTCCTGCAGGCTGAGGCTCGCGTGCTGCAGGCGGTTCAATTGCTGCATGTGCTGATGGACAGGGTGAAGGCGAATGACGTTGCTCCGCGACATTGCCAGGAGGACGCCAAGCGCGACGGCAAGGAAGGCGCCGGTAATGGCGACGGGCAGCCACAGAGGCCGATACAAGATCAGTCGTGAGAGGTGTCCACCAGCGTCCGTGCGGTCGGATGCCCCTTCTTTGGATCGTTGGTCGCGCCCTCGTCGTTCCGGTGCGTGCGTTCCGCCCGGCTCATGCAGGCTCGCAGCCGAGATTTCGGTCTTTTCCGTCATGCCTTTCGCATTTGGGCGGTACAAATCCCGAGATCAGAACGACCCCGCGCCGCGGGCGAGCGGCTTTCAAGCTAGCGAATGCGATCTTGCACCGACTTGACGCGTGCCGCAACGGGATCACGCCCACCACCGCGCGCTTGGGGAGCGCGGCGATCGTAGCCCTCCTGGGGGTCGCGGCATGCGGCAGAACGCTTGTACGAGGGCGCGCGGAGCCCTTACGATGCGCGCTGCCTGACGCGGACTTCCATCCCGCCACGACGGGCACGTCAGTCGCGTTGTGAGAGCTTCGGCGTTTCCGTTCCCAGCGTGCGCTTTCCGGGCAGCGCACGCATGCGGCCCCACTCTGCGGTCTGTCCGGAGGGGTAAGCGCTTTCATCGCAGCAGCAAGGAGCACTGGCAATGGCCGGGTTCTTGACCGAGTTCCGTCAGTTTGCCATGAAGGGCAATGTCGTCGATATGGCGGTCGGCATCATCATCGGCGCCGCCTTCGGCAAGATCGTTGCGTCCCTGGTGGAGGACGTCATCATGCCGCCAATCGGCTGGATGCTGGGGAAGGTTGACTTCTCCGGCCTGTTCATCAACCTCACTGGCGAGCCTTACGCGTCGTTGCAGGCGGCAAAGGATGCGGGCGCGCCTGTGATCGGCTACGGTGTGTTCATCAACGCCTGCATCCACTTCACCATCGTCGCCTTTGCCGTGTTCTTGCTCATCAAGTGGATCAACCGCTTGAAGGAATTTGGTGGTGCCGACGAGGCTGAAGCCGCACCACCGCCGCCGGCCGAACAAGTGCTGCTGGAAGAAATCCGCGATATCCTGAAAGAAAAAGGCAGTTGATCATGACGGATGCCCTTTCGGGCATGAATGAGAGCGACATCGAGGTCCTGGAGCAGGTGCCCGTGTTCCAGGGCTATTTTCGCGTCGACCGCTACCGGCTCCGCCATCGCCTGTTCGGCGGTGGCTGGAGCCAGCCGTTCATGCGCGAGGTGTTCGACCGCGGGCACGCGGTCGCCGTGATCCTTTACGATCCCGAGCGCGATGTGCTGGTGCTGATCGAGCAGTTCCGCGTCGGCGCGCTGGCGGCCCGGCAGTCGAGCCAAGTCAGCACCGCGATCGATCCGTGGCTGATCGAGATCGTTGCCGGCATCATCGATACGGATGAGGCGCCGGAACAGGTGGCGACGCGGGAAGCGGTCGAGGAGGCGGGGTGCGAGATCAGCGATCTGATCCCGGTCTGCCACTTCGTTCTGACGCCGGGCGTCAGCAGCGAAACGATCTGGCTTTACTGCGGGCGTGTCCGCGCCCCTGCGAGCGGCAGCGTGCACGGCCTGGCGCACGAGCACGAGGACATCCGTGTCCTCGTCGTGCCCAGCGCGGACGCGTTTCGCTGGCTGGAGGAGGGGCGGATCAATAACGCCACCGCGCTCATCGGCCTGCAGTGGTTCCAGCTCCACCATCAGGAGATCCGCGCCCGCTGGCTGGGCGACGCCCGCCCCTGACGAGCCGTTCGGGCTGTTGCGGAGCGCGTGGCCACTTCTTAAGGCTTGCGATGGCGCGCTCAGCGGCGGGGTGACGGCGTTCGGGCCATCGCGCAGAGGGGCTTCGATGTCACAGCAGTGGTCAGCCGATACCTACGCCGAAAATGCCGCTTACGTTCCGGCCTTCGGCGCTGACGTTCTGGCGTTGCTCGATCCCAAGCCCGGCGAGGACATCCTCGATCTCGGCTGTGGCGACGGCGTGCTGAGCGAGAAAATCGCCGCTGCCGGGGCACGGGTGATCGGTGTCGATGCGTCAGCCGATATGGTTGCGGCCGCCCGGCGGCGTGGCGTGGACGCGCGCGTGGCGGATGGGCACGCTCTCGATTTTTCGCACGCGTTCGATGCGGTGTTCTCGAACGCGGCGCTGCACTGGATGCGAGACCCTGATCGCGTGCTCGTCGGCGTCCATCGGGCGTTGCGCCGCGGTGGCCGCTTCGTCGGTGAAATGGGCGGGCAGGGCAACGTCGCTGCCGTCCGCGCGGCGATCACGGCGGCACTGGCCGAGGAGGGCATCGATGCTGCCGCGCTCGACCCATGGTATTTCCCGTCCGCGGAAGAGTACCGCTGCAAGCTTGAAGCAGCGGGCTTCGTTGTCGACACGATCGTGCTCTTTGCGCGTCCGACGCCGCTGCCAACCGGCATTGAAGGATGGCTCGATACCTTCGCCGGCCCCTTCCTCAACGCCGTGCCCGTCGCGCAGGCGCTGCGGCTGCGCGCGCGTATTGCCGTGCTGGCAAGCTCTACGCTGAATGCGGCCGGCGATACTTGGCAGGCCGACTACGTTCGCTTGCGTTTTCGCGCCCGCAGCCAATGAGCCGAAGGCGCAAGCCGGGCGGCTCTTGTGGTGGCGCCGCGCTTGCGGCTGGTCTCAGGACGCGGCAAGCCGAGTCCTCGCCGTGGCGACGGGGTCGTGGGCAGGATTGAGGCCGTGGCGCTCCTTGAGGACGCCTTCGTAGATCGCCAGCAGGGCGCGGAGGTTGACCTCCGGTGTGTACTGGGCTTCGTAGGTTGCCCGAGCCCCCGCGCTTAAGGTCCTGAGAACGTCCGGGCGGCTGGCAACGAACTTCACCTTGTCCGCCAGGTCAGCGGCGTCGCCCGGCCTGAACAGCAGGCCGTTCTTTCCGTCCTCGATGATTTCCGCCATCGCGCCGAGACGGGACGCGATCACGGGAAGGCCGTTGGCAAAGGCCTCAACGCTCACCATGCCAAAGGTTTCGTAGGATTCCGACGGCATGACCAGGAAGGCCGCCCTGCGCATCGCTGCCTGGACTTCGAGCGCCGGCTGTCTGCCGCGATACGTGATCGACCCGCCGCTGCCGGCAACCGCGACGTCCTTGAGAGGGCCGTCGCCGATGATGGTCAGCGGCACCGCGAGTCCTTGCCAGGCCTTCAGCAGCGTGCCCAGGCCCTTCTCCGGTGCAAGCCTGGCGACGAACAGGGCGCCAGAGCGTGGCGGGTGTGCGCCCGGCAGCATCCGGCCCGGGTCCGGCACGAAGTTCGGTTTGACCGCGATCCGCGCCGGCTCGATGCCGGCGGCAACGTAGCGCCCCTTGGCGAAGCGTGTTAGCGCGATGAAGCGGTCGACCCGCGTGTTCCAGGTATTGTTGCGCCGGTGAACTTCGATCATCCGTGCGACCGCCAGCGAGCCGGCGCGCGAGCCGCGGTAACAGCCGTGCAGCGCCGCCTGGTAGGGCGAACCGTGGACGCAATCCTCGCACGGTCCGCCGTCGCGAAAGAGCATCGCGCCCGCACAGGTCAGGCGATAATTGTGCAGGGTTTGCACGACTGGGACGCCTGCGTCGCGGCAGGCGTCGTAGATGGACGCAGTAAGCAACGGAAAGAAGTTGTGCACATGGACGACATCGGGCCGAAAGCGCTCGATTGCGTGCGCCATGAGCTTCTTGCCGCGGGCACTCCCGGTCAGATTGAGCGTCGTCGAGAGTTTGTGCCAGAAGCTGGTGATCTCATCGTTGTGGATGTGCAGCAGCTCGACGTCACAGCCACCGTTGGCCAATAACGCCCTCTCGTTGGCGACGACAGCGTCCTCACCGCCGCTCTGCTGGTAGGAATTATGGGCAAGAAGCACGCGCATGGACAATCCGACGACGCTGCCTACCGCGTTACGGCATAGCGCTTGAGCCCGAGAAGCTGCAGCGCGATGAGCCCGAGAAAGCGCGGATTGTTCTTGAGATAGCGGGCGCCCAGCCGGCGCGGCTCGCAGACGGTGCGGAACAGCCACTCAAGCCCTGCCCGCTGCATCCAGTGCGGCGCCTGCGGCTTGAGGCCGGCATGAAAGTCGAAGGCGGCGCCGACGCCAATCATTGCGCATGCGTGCAAGCGGCCCAAATGCGTGGCCATCCAGCGCTCCTGCTTCGGCGTGCTGAGGCCGACCCAGACCAGATCGGCGCCCGATGCGTTGATGCGCGCGATCACGGCCTCATCCTCCTCCTCCGTCAGTGGCCGAAATGGCGGCGTGTAGATGCCTGCGACCTTGAGGGAGGGATAGCGGGCAACCAGCCGGTCGCGAAGCTCCGCTGCCACGCCGTCATTGCCACCATAGAAGAAGTGCCGGTAGCCACGCTCGCAGGAGCGCTCGCACAGGGCCAGCATCAGGTCCGGTCCGTACACCCGGTCGACATGCGCGCGGCCGTTCAGCCAGCTCAACCAGACCAGCGGCATGCCGTCCGGCGTGACCAGTCCGGCGCGATTGTGGATGGCACGGAGCTCGGCGTCGTCCTGGCATTCCATGATGCCGTGGACACCAGTGATGGTGACGTAATGACGTTCCCGGCGCGCGATCCATCCTTCGATCGTGCTGAGCGCGATCGCCATGTTGATGGCGCTGACGCCGACGCCCAGGACGTTGACGGTTGGCGGCGGCCCGTCGGTGAGCGGCCTGTCGGTGAGCGTTCCCTTGGCGATCGCTGCGGTGGCGGTGTTGAGTGCGTCTGCGTGCTGCCCCATGCCGGCAACCCTATCTGTTGACACCGAAATCGGCGGTCCCGAAGCGAAGCCGGCTGCATTTCCCCATCGAGGCGAGCGCCGTTTCCGGCGTCCCGCGACCCTCGAAGCGCCCGCTCCAGCCCTTGTGCTCTGGCGCAGGAGTTCCCCAGTCGCCAACCGCCCCCGTGATGCGATCGTGGCACGGCCGGCCGTGCGGCGCATTGACCACATGGGTTATTGACGGCCGCCGCAAGCGGCTGCAGGTGCGCTCCTGTTCCTCGCGAGCGGCGCCGCGCGTGCCCGGCTCTAGGGGCTGCATTGCGTTCGTTCCTTTAGTAGGCAAGTGTATCAACGAACACAGACCCACTTTCCTGGCCGTAAAGGTAAACTAGAGCGGCAAGGGAGAGTTCCTGATCGTCCCACGACCAGTGCAGCGCATCACGATCGGAAACGGCGTAGGTGTTGTCCGAAAAAACGTTGCCCCGCTCACGGGTGAAAATGGCAGGGTCGCCAGAATCTTCTCCAGCGCCGACCATGCCGAGAGGAGACGTGAACGCGACCTTGTTGTCGTGCACCTGCACGTTCTTGACGATGTATTCGCCGAACAGTCCGCTGCCGCGCTCCTGTTCGATCAGCCCGATCGCGTTACCGCCCGTTTCCGGGACAATCACCGTGTTGCCGCGGACTTCTATATCCTGAGAGTTCTGAATGAGGATTTGCGAGTTCCACAGCCAGCCTTTTTTATTATCGGTATTATACCGTACGACGTTGTCTATAATGCTTCCTCGGTAGCTGATCTCGTACTGGATGCCATTGCCGGCGTTATATTCAATAATATTACGCTCAATTTTCATATCAATATTGTCAATATCGATCCACAGGCCCGTACAATCGTTGTGATGAATGTAATTTCCGATCACGGACGTGCCGATCTGATTGCTCAGCTTGTTGCCGCACTCCCAATCGCGCGAGAAACCCGCGTAATTGTTGTAGGAAAGCTCGTTCCCCTCAATCAGGGCGTTCTCGCCGTTGCCGCCGATGCCCGACTGGCCGTTGTGATGGATGTGATTGTTGCGAACGATCGCGTTCGAGGCGAAGGCGACGCCCATGCCATGGTTGTAGCGGATCTCGTTGTTCTCGATGACCCAGCCGGCGGCCGGATACTGATCGCCGATCGCGCCCATCTGCGCGGGGATGGCGTATTTCTCGATCGTCAGGTTACGGATGGTGACGTTCTCGGCCGTCGGCAGGAAGGCCGTGCGCGTCGTCGACACTTCGACCTCGCGGCCGTTTGGATCGTCGCCGAAGTAAATCGTGTCGGCTTCATAGTCGAAGAAGAACGTGCCGGGCTTGAGATCTTCCTTGGCCGCGACATGCAGGAGCGGAACGTCGTCGAAGAACACGTCCTCCGGGTAGGCGGCGCGCGGATGCTCGGGGTCGCATTCGCCGTGTACCTGGCCGTCCTGGGTCTGGTCCGTCGCCACCCACCAACCGTCGTGGCGGGTGAACTCGGTCAGGACGACCGCACCGGTGAGGACGGCGCTGCCCTTGTCGGCGCCGGAAGGCCCCTCGAATACGTCGCCCGCTTTCGGGCTGATCGCCTGGTTGCGGTACACTCCCGGCGCCAGACTGTACGTCGTGCCGGCAGGATGCGCTTCGACAATGGCTTGGATGTCGTCGCCAGGACGGACCGGGATCGCGGCAGATTCGGTCATTGGCTCAGTACGCGTGCGGGTGGACGAGACCCTTGGCGACGGTCATCAAGAGGATGCGCAGGTCGAGCCACAGCGACCAGTTCTCGATGTACCAGACGTCGTGTTCGATCCGCGCCTGCATCTTTTCGATGGTGTCGGTTTCGCCGCGGAAGCCGTTGACCTGGGCCCAGCCGGTGATTCCTGGCTTGACGCGGTGACGGCCGTTGTAGCCGTCGATCAGGGCGGCGAATTGCTCGTTCAACTCGACCGGATGCGGCCGCGGGCCGACCAGCGACATCGATCCGTTCAGCACATTGAGGAGCTGCGGCAATTCATCCAGGCTCGACTGGCGCAAGAACCGGCCGATCCGTGTCACCCGGTCATCGTCGCGAGTCGCCTGGCGAAAGCGGGCCCCCTTGCCCTCGTGCCGCATGGAGCGGAACTTGAGCACGGTGATCGGACCGTTGTTGAAGCCGTAGCGCTTCTGGCGAAACAGGATCGGGCCTGGGCTGTCGATCCGGATTGCGACCGCGATTGCCAGCAGAACTGGCGACACCAGCATCAACAGAAGGAAGGCAAGGACCTTGTCTTCGAACCACTTGATCGCGAGGCGCAGGCCGGACAGCGGTACCCGCACCATGTGAAAGGTCGGCACGCCGGCGATCAGGCCCGGCTGGTGCGCCGGCAACGCATAGGCGATCAGATCGGACCCGAGGTAGATATCGACCGGCAGATCGCGCAGGCGGTTGACGATGGCGACAATGCGGCTGCGCGCGCTCCATGGCAGCGTGATGATCACCTCGTCAATGCGGCCGGCCCGAACATCGTCTTCAAGGACGCCGAGATCGCCGCGGAAGGGCGTGCCACGCGCCGCCTCGAGCCGCGTGCGGCGGTCGTCGAACACGCCGACGACGCGCTTCCACAAGGTGCCTTGGGTTTGTAGATGCTCGAGGAACTGGCGGCCCTGCACACCGGCACCGACGACTGCGACCGAACGCGTGAAGGTGCCGCGCTGCACCCGCCGCGCTACAAACAATGCCAAGAGCCCCCGCTGCAGGAGCATCAGCGCCGCCGTGCCGGCAAAGGTCGTCAGCAGCCATACGCGCGAGACATCCTCGCCGCGCTTCATCAGATAGAGCGAAGCGATCAACAGCACTGCCGCGGCGCCGACCATGGCTAGGAGCCGCCCGGTCCATCGCGGCCAGGACGCAACCACCTCAAACCGGTAGAGGCCGGCGCGGCGAAAGGCGAGGAACAGCAAGAGGGCTGCGCCGCCAAACGTCATCAGGTACGGCTCAAGCGGCGGGTTTTCGCCGATGAAGCGGCCCCAAAAGGCGGCCTTGGCGGCGACAGCGAGTGCGAGCGCATCGCCGGCGAGCACCGAGCCGCACACGATCAGCTTGTTCAGTGGCGCGTCGCGGCGCAGCGGTCGGTCAAGGCGCGCGGACACGTCCAGAGATGGGGTACCCCAGCCGTCCATCGATCGCTCCCCGTTATTGTCCGCGTGGTGCGTTGCGTCGCACCTGATTCGCGGCGAGGCCGGAAGCCACTTCCGTCCGAACCACAATCGGCCGTCATCCTCGGCATTGGCGGAAAAAACGACAGCCCCAAAAGGGGCTGAATGGGCGAACGCAGGACAAACGCAGGCAAGGCGATCTTGAGTAACGTCCTCCATTTGGGGCTATTGGTGCTTGGTCTTGGTCGTGCGCTCAGCTCGTCTCGTTATTGCTCAGACGTTCGAGGATCTGTGTGCGCGAGCCTAAGTGTTGTTTGTTGGCAAAGGATTACTGACAGGCAGCGGAGGAGCGCCGCGTATGCCTGCGGCTGCGCGCCATCAGCCAGCGCATTACGGTCCCGCGCGGCCGGTCGGCGCCGGTGACGAGGAAGCGGAGCGTGTAGGGGTTGTTAAGCGTGGCATCGAGGAGCCGATGAGCCGAGACCGAACCGCAAAAGAGAATCTCGTCACCCTCAGCCAGCCGCCGCTGCTCCGGCGGTACCGCCACGACCTCCGCGCCTGAGCGCAGAACCAGCGCGGCACAAGCCAGCGTGCCCGACCGGTCGGATGGATCGCGCAAGATGTCACCCAGGGTGACCGGCAGGCCCCGTTGCAGCAGCTCGACGGCACTGCGCGCGCGTCCGGCGTCGAGCACCACGGTCCACAGTCGCGGCACCGCGGTGCCAATGCGGTCGTGCAGGAGGGTCACGATCGCATCCAGCGCCTCGCGCTCGCCGCGAAGCTGGTAGCCTCGAACGTGGCGGAAGAACGTCCGCAGCTGCGGCGCGATGAGGAGCAGGTGAATCCGGCGCGCGCTGACCAGATTGGGCTGCATGATCAGGTCGGCGGCGGCGGCGTTAAAAAGAACCTGGTTGCGGTAGCGGTTCTGGCGCACGACGAGAAAGATGTCGGGGTTGACCGCGCGCGCATTGAGGACAATGCCGAGGTTTTCGGGGTCCGAGTTGGTGCCGGCGACGATCCCTGCCGCGTGTTCGATGCCTGCCTGCTGCAACGTCGTCTGATTGGCGCGGCCGCGCACCATGTCGGGGGCCTTGGCCTCCGTTTCACTGATCGTGGGATCGATGACGACGGTGCGAATGCCGAGCGCCGCGAAAGCATCGCGCAGGCAGCGACCCATGCGGCCGAAGCCGCAGATGATCCACCGCCCCTGCGGCACTTCCGGGTACATCGCCAGGTTGGCCTGCGGTGCGCCGACAAGCCACTCGTTCAGCATGTGGATGACGGGGCCGTGAACGGCGGTGCCGAGATAGCGGGCGAAGGTCTGGAACGGATCGATGACGCGTACGTCCGGGCCGAACGTCGTCAGGATCTCGACGAACTCGGGCCGGGTGGCCTGGGTGATGACCTGCACAGCCGGATTGAGCAGCCGTGCGGCGATCGCGACCTTGACGTTGACCTCCTCCTCGCTCGTGAGCGCGACAATGGCCCGGCAGTTCGGTCGCATCAGGCCGGCCCCGATCAGGTGATCGGGAATGCGGGCATCGGCGCACAGCGCCGGCGTCGCCACCCGGTAATCGCGCAGCATCACCGCGGCGATCCGGTCGGGGTCGCGGTCAAGAATGACGGTGTCGATGCCGGCATCGCTCAGGCCGCGCGTCAGCAAGCTGCCGGTGTTGCCGAAGCCGCAGACGATAACGAAGCTGCCAGGCAGGCGCAGCACCGCCCCGGTGAACCGCCGTTCGGCCAGGACGCTCTGGAAATGCGGGTTCTGGACCAGCCGTACGATGGCGCCAATCGCATACAGCCAGGCGATGACGCCGGCATAAAGCGATGCCGTCGCCCACATCCGCTGCGCCTCGGTAAACGGGTGCGGCAGTTCGCCGAAGCCGGTCGTGGTCGCTGTGTAGGCGAGAAAGTAGAAGGCATGGAACAGGCTGAGCGGCGGCTCGGTGCCATCGTCCGTTGCCGCTCCCGGGATCATGGCCCAGCCCAGCATCGAGACGGCGTAGACGGCGGTCAGCACCAGGAGCGGCCCCCGCATGAAGCGGAGAACGATGAAGGTGACCCGCTGCCCGCCGCTGCCCACGCCCGAAGCTCTAGCGCCGCAACATCAGCGTCTCGCTGACAACGATGATCACCGAGACGACGTTGGCGAGCAGAGCGCCCGCCGACAGCGAGATGACGAGGACGAAGGCATGGTAACTGAGGCCGCCCTCGGCAATGTGTGCGCCATGGGTCCAGATCAGCGCCCCGGCGATCAGCTGCAGATCGGCAACCAGGCTGGTCGCCAGCAATAGCGCGCCGATCTGGGTGCGGTCGCCGAGTTTGAGGGTGGTCGCGATGACGTTGACGACCACGACGACAAAGAACTCGATCAGGCTGTGATGACGGGGATCATCGACCGCTCCATAGACGAAGCTGAAGTTCAGCGTCATCGCCAGGATGATGAAGAAGCCGAAAACGACTTTCTCCAGGTTCATCGCCGCCGCCTCCCGTTAACGGTCTCGTGGCACAGGAGAATTTCATGCGCGGGCCGGCAATACAAGCGGCGCATTGCGGCGGCGCTCAGGCCGGTGCATGGGTGAGGGCGATGCGGGTTCCGGCCTCGCCGGCGAGCAGGCGCTTTAGGTGAAAGGCGGCGAGCGCATCGTCTTGGTATCGGCCGACGTGCGCGGCAAAGGCACTGACGGCCTGCGGATCACCGGCGGCGAGCTTTTTGAAGGCGCGCCGGTAGGAGGTGGCACAGCGCGTGCTGCAGCCGATGCTGTTCAGGGGTTCATAGGTGTCGATCCCGACGTCCTTGCCCTTGAGCACCAGCGTGCCGATCGGCCGGCCCGCGAAATCGGCTATCCTGCGCACGGTTTCGCCGCTGATGCAGATGCGCGTTCCCAGCACTTTGTTGGCGCTTTCCAGCCGCGCGGCGGTGTTGATGGCGTCGCCGTAGGCGGTGTAGTGGAAAAAGCGCTCACCGCCGACATTGCCGACAATGGCCGGGCCGGAGTTGACGCCGATACGGGTGACGCCGACGGCAATACCCTCGGCGCTCCTGGCGCGGGCGAAGGCCTGGGCGAACGCATCGATCGCAAGTGCGCAGGCAACCGCGCGTTCAGCATGATCCGTCTGCGCGAGCGGGGCGCCGAACAATGCATAGACAGCATCGCCGACGACGGTGTGCACGGTGCCGCCGTGCTCGAACACCGCGCCCGCAATGCCGCCGATGTAGTCGTTCATCAGCTTGACGATGACAGCCGCATCGAGCGCTTCCGCGAGCGGCGTAAAGCCGGCGAGATCGGTGAAGAGGAAACTGAGGTCCCGCCGCTCGCCGCCGAGCGCAAGGACATCCGGGTGCTCCGCCAGATGATGGGCGAGATTGGGCGAGAAATAGCGGGCAAGGTTGGTGCGGGCGCGCTCGGCGCTCGCCCGCTGCCGCTCCGCGGCGCGCATCGCCTGCAGATCGGCAAGGGTGCGGGCGATCGTCAGCGCCAGATCGTCGAAATCGATCGGCTTGGTGATGAAGTCGAAGGCGCCGCGGTTCATGGCCGTGCGAATATTCTTCATGTCGCCATATGCGGAGATGATCACCGCCCGCATATGTCCCGGCATCTCCTTCAAACGCGTGAGAAGCGTCAGGCCGTCCATGCCCGGCATGTTGATGTCGGACAACACCAGATCGATGCCGGGATCGGCGGCAATCCGTGCCAGCGCCTCCTCGCCGTCGCGCGCAAACACGAAGACGTAGTCACCGGCGCCGATCTGCCGGCGGAACTTCTGCCGGATCAGCAGTTCGAGGTCCGGCTCGTCGTCAACGACCAGGAGCCGGTACGTCATCGGGAATCCGCCGCGGCAAGTTGATCGCGCGTGCGGCAGGGCAGCCGGATCACGAACTCCGCGTATTCGCCGGCACGCGTGTCGACCTCGAAAGCCCCGCCGTGCTGGTGCACGACGATGTCGTAGCTGAGCGACAGGCCAAGCCCCGTTCCCTGGCCAGCCGGCTTGGTGGTGTAGAAGGGGGTGAAGATCTTCTCCAGCACGGGCGCGGCGATGCCGATGCCATTGTCGCGGACGCGGATCTCGACCGCGCCGTCAAGGCGCCGGGTCGCAACGAGCAAGGTCGGCCGGTAGCCGGGGCCGGCATCGCGTTGCATCCGTTCCTGCATCGCATAGAAGCCGTTGGCAAAAAGGTTGAGCAGCACGCGGCTCAAGTCCTGCGGAACGACGTCGATCATCCCGGCTTCGGGATCGAGATTGCGCTCCAGCGTCGCGTTGAAGGAGGAGTCCTGTGCGCGGGCGCCGTGGTAGGCAAGGCTGAGGCTCTCCTCGACGAGGGCATTGATGTCGATCGGCCGCTTTTCGCCCGGGCCCTCGCGCGAGTGCGCCAACATGCTCTTGACGATGCCATCGGCGCGGCTGCCATGCTCGCGGATCTTGCCAAGATTACTTGCGAGCGTTGCGAACAGGTCCTCGATCAGGGCGCGCTGATCGGGATCACGGCCGGCGAGCCAGCCCGCGAGTTCGACGCGCATCTCGTCCAACAGCTCGATCGAGAGGCCCGCGAAATTGTTGACGAAGTTCAGCGGATTCTTGATCTCATGGGCGATGCCGGCAACGAGCTGGCCAAGCAGCGCCAGTTTCTCTGCGTGAACCAGGTTGGTTTGCGCCTGCTTGAGCTCGGCGAGCGCCCGCTCGGCCCGATCCTTTGCCGCCTTCAGCTCGTATTCGCGCCGCATCTCCTCGGTGATGTCCGATGAGGTTCCACGGTATCCGCGGAACGTTCCATCGTCGGCAAACAGCGGCAGGCCGCTGGTGGTGATCCAGCGCTGCTCACCGCTACCGGAGGTGATGACATAGCGAAAATTCTTGAACGGCCGGCGCGCTCTCAGATCGTCCAGGTGGCGATCCCACGTCTCCTTGTCGAGGCTGCCACGGCCGACCTCCTCGCGGGTCTTGCCGATGACGTCCTGCGGCGCAATGTGAAACACCGACAGCATGCGCTCAGACGCAAATGTAAAGCGCAGGTCGGGCCCCATCTCCCAGACCCAGTCCGACGAAGAGGATGCGAAATCCCGAAAGCGCTGCTCGCTTTCCTTCAAAGCCTCTTCGACGCGCCGGTAAGCGCTGATGTCGAAATAGGTCACCATGCGGCCGCCGTCCGGCAGGCTCTTGCATTGATATTCGAACACCCGACCGTCTGTTACGCGCAGATCCGTCGGCGGAACGTCTCCCTGGCGCAGTGCTGCCAGCCGCTGCTCAAAATAGGTTTCGAGTTCGCCCGCGGGCAGCGGATACATGCCCTGAGACGCAACGAACCGCATCAACTCGCGCATTTCCGCGTGGCCGGAAACGAGTTCATGGGGAAAGTGCCACATCTCACTGAAGGCGCGATTGGCGAGGCGCATGCGCAGGTCTGGCCCCAGGAACAAGACACCGTATTCGATGGTGTCCAAGACGGTGTTGAACTCGGCCAAGAGGGCGTCCTTGTCGCGGAGTGCCGCCGCCAACTCCTCTTCGCGCCGCTTCAGTTCCGAGACGTCGGTGAAGACCGCGACGATGCCGCCGTCCGCTGTCCGCCGTTCGTCGATCTGGACCCAGCGGCCGTCCGCCTGCTTCTGCTGGAACGGACCGCTCGGATGGCGGTGGCGCTGGACACGCTCCTGGTACCAGCGCTCACGCCGGCCGGCCGCTTCGGCGACGATGCCGCGATCGGCGGCGGTCCGCAGGATCTGTTCGAACGTGGCACCGCGCTCGATCACATCGGCGAGGCCGGGGTAGACTTCCCGATAGTGGCTGTTGAACAGCACCAGGCGATCGTCGCGATCGAAAAGGCCGATGCCGGCGGAGACGGATTCGAGCGTCGCGTGCAACTGCGCCTGGGCAGCATCGAGCGCTTCCTTAAGCGCCTTCTTCTCGGTCTGCCGGCGCTCCGTCACGTCGGTGTAGGTGGTGAGGAAGCCGCCGCCCGGGATCGGCGTTCCGCGGATCTCGATCACTGTCCCGTCCGACCGGGTGCGCTCGAAACAGTGCGGTGCGGGCGAGCGGGCGAGGGCGAGCCGGCTTTGCACCTGTTCCTCGATCACGCCGGGGCCGTAGTCCCCACGCTCGGCGTTAAAGCGGACGAACGCTTCAAACGGGTCGCCCGGCCGAAACCGGTCGGCCGGCAGGCCGAGAATCTCAAGGAAGCGGCGATTAAAGACGACGACGTTGAGATCGGCGTCAACGACGCTGATGCCCTGTTCCATCGCATCAAGCGTGAGCTCCAGGATCGCCGCCTTGCCGATCCCGCCGCCATCGACGTCGTTCGTCCACCCCGCCATCCGCCGCTCCCGCGTGAGAGGCCGCTCGCCGTCGGGGGCGAGCCGCAAGGCCAAGAAAGCCAGAGCATTTTACTCGGTCTTTCCGTCAACGTCGAGCTGCGGCCAACGCGCGACAAGCGGGAAAAGGATCCCGCTGATAAACCGAAGGAGGTAATTCAAACACGGCTAAATTCCATAGATTAGATAAGCGTGATAGAAAGACGATCGCCTATCAATGAAAGTCCATGTTGGCGATAACGCTGTGAGATGCTGCGAATTGGTCCATCTTTTCGCCACATTTCCCGGCTTTCTAACCCTTTCCGGCGGGTGACGTGCCTTTCATCTGCTTGTGGCTCGTGGGTTGATTGAGCCGTAGCGGAAGGGCGCGACCCGAGACTGTTCATTGTGCGCTGGCGTGGGGGAGTCGGCCGCGTTGGAAGGGAGAACAACCATGGCCGATCGGTACGGCACAAACGGCAACGATAACCTGGTTGGCACGAGCTCCATCGACAATTTTTATGGCTTGGCCGGCAACGACACTTTCGCAGGCGGTTACGGCGACGACTTCTTCTGGGGGGGCGCCGGCGCTGACGTCATCAAGCTTGAACCCGGCAAAGACTCCGCCAAGTTGTACGATTTCGAGGACGGGATCGACAAGATCGACGCCCAAGGGCTTGCCTTCAACCAGCTTAGTTTCGTGTATGATTCGACGTGGAAGTACACCTGGATATTGGCGAACGGCGCCCGGACGGTCGGTCTCAAGAACGTCACGCCGGATAAGGTGACGACGGCCGATTTTATCAACCTTGGCAGCGGCAGTAGCAGCGGCTCAACCGGCAGTACGGGTGCGACCACGTCCGGATCCACCGCTTCGGCCAGCGCGCCAACCGGCAGTAACGGCTTTGTCTATGGGACTGCAGGTGCCGATGTCATCAAGATTGCGACAGGCCAGGACCCCGTCAAATGGTGGGATTTCCAGGACGGGATCGACAAGATCGACGCCCAAGGGATGGCCTTCAGCCAGCTCGGGTTCTCCTATGATTCGACGTGGAAGTACACCTGGATTTCCGACTCCAACGGGGATCGCATACTGGGGCTGAAATACATCACGCCGAGCCAGGTGACGACGGCCGATTTCATCAACCTTGGGAGCGGCAGCAGCGGCAGTACCGGCAGCAGCAGCGGAAGTACGGGTACAACGACGTCCGGATCCAGCTCTTCAGCCAGCGCGCCAACCGGCAGTAACGGCTTTGTTTATGGGACTGCAGGTGCCGATGTCATCAAGATTGCGACAGGCCAGGACCCCGTCAAATGGTGGGATTTCCAGGACGGGATCGACAAAATCGACGCCCAGGGGATAGCCTTCAACCGGCTCGGGTTCTCCTATGATTCGACGTGGAAGTACACCTGGATTTCCGACTCCAACGGGGATCGCATACTGGGGTTGAAGAACATCACGCCGAGCCAGGTGACAACGGCCGATTTCATCAACCTTGGCAGCGGCAGTAGTACTGGCAGCAGCACCAGCTCGGGCGGGACTGTATCGTCATCCAGCGGCGACAACTCGATCTCCGCCCGCAACAACATGCTCAAAATCTGGCAGGATGATTGGGCCGGCAAGCTGGCGCGCGGCGACCTTGATAAGAGCGGCTACTTCGACCCCGTTCCCGGCAACAACAACTGGGATAGCCGCAACAGCGGCGAATCCAACGCCACGTCCAAGAACTTGGTCTGGACCTCTGACGCCGCCGACCGGCCGAACATGGGCAAATACGCCGCGATGGCGCTCACCGTAAATAGGGGCGTTGAGGGCGGCTACAACGCGTTCTCGAATGCATCCAGCTACTTCGACACCGGCTACGACAAGATGTCGGTGGCGGCCGATTTCTACTTTCCGACCTCATACAAGATGGAAAGCCTGACCCAGCCCGGCGCGCCGATCGACGCCAAGAACATGTTCGGGCTCTATGCCTCGGCGAAAGGCGTCGGAAAGCCCGGCGGCACGCTGCTGCAGCCATCGACGAGCAGCCAGAATGCGACCTGGGTCGAGTTCGGCTTCAAGCAGAATGCCGTTTTCGGAAATGACGGCTACGGCGGCAACAATCTGCGCTTTAACATCGGCACGACTGATTTCAACCGGACTGCGGTCGGCTTGGAAACCAAGATCGACTCGAAAATTGCCATCCCGAAGGGCAAGTGGGTGCGGCTTGAGGGCTATGCCCAGATAGACACCAACGGCCACAACGGCATCGCGCGCCTGTATCAGGATGGCCAACTGATCGCCGAGCTGAACAACCTCGATCTCGGCGGCGCCCGCTATGGCTGGAAGCTGCACGGTTTCATGGGCACCTGGATGTGGGGCGGTGCCGGCGACAAGTATGTCTCGGCCAAGACCGAATCCTTCTACATCAAGAACATGCGGATCTACGACGACCCGCCGACCGGTGACGAGGCGGTAGCCTCGGCGGACCACCCCACGACGGATGTCGATAGCGCCAAGGCAGCGTTCGGCGAGGCCGCCTTGCACGACAAATCTGATCCGGACGATGCCACGGATCCGCCTCTCATCGTGACTGCGGATGCGCAAAGCACGCCTGACTACATGAGCGCGACCGCGGCTACCGAAGCGGCAGCGACAGCAGCCAAGACCGACGCCACGACCGACACCACGACCGACGCCACGACCGTCGCTGCTCAGGCGGCCGAGACCGAGGACGTTGCGGCGGCACCGGCCGAAGCCACGACCGACGCCGCGGCCGACGGGCAGCAACAAGAAGCGGCGGCGGGCAGCGAGGCAGCCCTGCAGGCCGCGCTCCTTGCGGCCGAAGCCGCCGAAAACGCGCAGGCGCCGGCAGCTGATGATGCGAACGCGGCCCGCCCGGCTGCGGAGACGGTGGCCGAAGCGACGACTGCAACGACCAGCGAAGGCACGCTGGCCCAGGAACTCGTCCCAACGCACGACCCTGCCGCCTTCGTCCACATCGCCTGACGCTGCGTGCACTTTCGCGCTGCCATGGGAGGCGGGCCACGTTCGGCCCGCCTCGCCACGCGTGGCCTGCCGTGCCTTCGTGGGCAAGGCCGGCAGCGGCGGCGCTTGGCGCCCGCCCTCGCGAACCGAAAACCTACCCGATTCGGCAGGTAGGTTGGTCCCGCTGCGAGCGGCTAGCATCTGCCTCGTGTTGCGACGACAACGGCTCTCTCGGACGGAGGACATGATGAACGGCTGGCGAAACGGCGATCCGAAGGTCCGACGGACTGCAGACGGCTACGATCTGGCCCTCCCCGCGGACGACCTTGGCGAGCAGATGGCGCTGGCAGACTCGCTGGCGCCCACATCCGGCAAACCCTGGGATCCGCAGCGGCGGCTGCCGACCCTGCTCCGCAGCGCCATCAATCTGCGCGCACTGGCCGATCAACATTGGAAAGAAGCGCGTCTGCACGTCCATGCGGCGCGTATGGCGCGCGCCAAAGCGGATTCGCGCGGTCTTCTCGAGAGCCTGGCCGAAGCCCGGCAGGCGCGCGGCAAGGCGCTGAAATGCGACGGCTTTGCAAAGCTTTGCGAAGGCCGCGCGGCGACTTTGGCAAACCTCCTGCGGATATCGCCGCGTTCCTCTGCCCTGCACTGAGGCCTGCACCGAGGCCGCTCGTGCACTGGCACAAACAGAGCGTAGATCCTGTTTGTGCCGAAAGTGCACGCGATTCAATATGGTGTGCAGCGACAACCTTGCTCGGGCGAGAATCGCCCGATCGGGTCGCTGCACCAGCCGCGCCTCGCCGGGGGACATGGCGAGCGCCACCCGCGCGGCTCCAAGCAGTCCACGATTTTGCCCCGTAGGCACTTTGGCCGCGGCGACAGGCGCTCAACCCGTCGTGCCGTCGCGGCCACTTTTTTTTGGCCGCCGCGCGGACCGACACGCTGCCGCGTACGAAGAACCGGCAACGGAGCCGGTTCCGGACCGGCGCCGCCCACGGGGCGCGCCGCGCGCACCCTGACGCGGAGTGCTGCCGGTTCATTCTCCTTCGCAGAGAATGCAGGAGATGGTCGGTTTAAATGCCGAGGGCTGGCTCCAGGAAAAGCCTGACCCGCCGCATGTGTCGGTACCCCGGATCCCATCCGCCGGATCACGCTTCGCTCTAGCTTCAGGTCGACCCCACGTGGGCTGAAGTATGCCATTTCTTGACGGCCGTACGGTGGCGCCGTACACTTCAGGAAGTGAAAATACGGACCGTGAGCCACAGGGGCCTAGGGTCCAAACTCAATCAGGTGATTGACAACGGTACTGATGTCGCCAGAGTCTGGCGCTGGTTGGAGACGGTCGATGAATGTGCCTGAAGGCTTTGGCGTAGTAACACCCTACATTTTTGCTGATGGGGCCGAAGAATATGTGCGTTTTCTCGAGGCAGCGTTCGATGCACATGAGGTCGGCCGCAGCACGGCTCCGAATGGTCGCATCGCGAACTGCCAGCTTCAGTTCCAAGTGACTACAATCATGATCAGCGAGGCGTCGGAGCAGTTTCCTGCGACGCGCGCAGCGCATTACCTGTATGTCGCGGATGCCGATGAGGCCATGGCGAAAGCCGTGCAGGCCGGTGCCGAGAAGATCATGGACGTTGGCGACATGCCCTACGGCGATAGGCAGGGCGGCGTCAGAGACCCAGCCGGCAACATTTGGTGGGTGTCGCAACGGCTGACGGACGAACCGTATTTTTGACGGTGGCCTGATCACCCATTGAGGCGGGACAGTTTTCCTGATTCACATGCGGTGTGAATCATGGAGGTTGGCATGGCGCTGTTCTGGTTGTCGGATGAAGCATGGGTGGCGATCGAGCCGCACTTGCCGAAGAACCAGCCCGGAGCGCGGCGCGTCGATGACCGGCGAGTGATCTCTGGGATCATTCACATGCTCAAGTGCGGTGGCCGCTGGGCCGACTGCCCACCCGAATACGGCCCTTCGACGACGGTCTACAATCGCTGGAACCGGTGGAGCCGTCGGGGCATCTGGACGTGCATCCTGGCGGCGCTGACCGAAGAAGGCTGGATCGCTGAGACCGGCCAGATCGATAGCAGCTATATCAAGGCTCACCGCTCTGCCGGTGGCGCAAAAGGGGGGCGCGGGCCAATGCCATTGGCATTTCGCGTGGCGGCAGGACAACGAAGGTCCACGCGCTCGTCGATGTTCTTGGGCGACCACTCCGCCTCGTCCTGACCCCCGGCAACACGTCGGATGTGAAGGGCGCAGACCTGCTGATTGGCGAGACTATCGGCATGAAGCGGGTGATCGCCGACCGGGGCTACGATGCGAACCGCATAAGGGCGACATTGCGTGAGCAGGGCACGATACCGGTGATCCCCGGTCGTCGCAATCGAAAGCGCCCGATCCAGTATGACGAACGCCGCTACAAGGATCGCTGGCGGGTCGAGGCCATGTTCTGTCGCCTGAAGGACTTTCGCCGCATCGCCACCCGTTACGACAAGCTCGCCAGAAATTTCCTGTCAGCCGTAAGCCTCGCTGCCGCAGTGGCATTCTGGCTCTGAACGAGTCTGGACCCTAAAACGCCTGATCGAAGACGACGACACGCGTGAAATCCGCGCCGATCAGGTGAATAGGGTTAGGCGTATCCTGACCGCCTTGCTCAGCGCCGAGAACATGGAAGGCGTGGAAGGGCCGCCCGGTTGGCGCATTCACCAGCTTACGGGCGACCGCGCCGGTAGATGGAGCATTTCAGTTTCCGGCAACTGTCGCATCACGTTCGATCTGGTAAACGGCGAAATCTGCAGCTTGAATTTGGAGGACTACCACTGATGAGCGAAGCGATCGAGAAGGTCGGTATGAAGCCTTGCCATCCGGGCGGGTTCATCCGCGCCGAGATTCTGGACGAGCTCGGCCTCACCGTTTCCCGCGCCGCGGAGATTCTTGGCGTGCGCCGCGCCACCCTGTCCGATCTCGTGCACGAGAAAACGGCCCTGTCGCCGGAAATGGCGCTCAGGATCGAAAAGGCTTTCGGCGTGTCCATGGAGACCCTGCTGCGCATGCAGGCCTTCTATCACACCCACCTCATGCGGCAGCGGGAAAGCCAGGTTAACGTCAAGCGCTACCAACCGGCGTAGTGCTGAGGGTGGATACGGGCGGTGGCCTCGTCCGCCTGAAGCAGGCTGCCGGTAAGCGCAACTGACGGCGAGAATCATCCGCCGGATTACGCTACGCTAATCGGAGCTACTTCGTGCTGGTAGTCTGCGCCCGCAAGCGCTTGATCGTCGCGAACACCATTGTCGCCCTCGGCGCCCCTTGGACCGAACGGCAGGCTCAACCTTAATGGTTGCTGCTCTAGCTGCGCACTCGGTCGAGTTCGAGAACGAGCATCGTTTCCTACAAATACTTACGAATACGAGTATGCAACGTCCTTCCCAAAACCTACCCCTATGGCGCTGAACGAGACGATGAATTGCCAGTATATGTACCGCTGCGTGGCCAAGTTCCAATGATTATGAACAAGAAAAACACCAGCATAATAATGACAAGAATTACTCTTGTCCCGATATTTGCTTCAATACCAATAAACGGTCTAAGCGCTAAGGGTCCCGAAAGCGTCAGGTAAACACTAGATCCTGCAACAACAATAAGGGGAAAGCTGCGCATCAGCAAATTAAATAAATCCTTTCCCTTTGGGTCAATACTAACGACTAGAAATACTACTCCGACTATCAAAATTGATGCTAATACATCTCCTCGTGTAGTAGATAAAAAGTCAGTTATCAACTGCATTTCGGCGACGAAATACCTATAACACAGTGGATAAAGCGCGAATGCGGCAACGCCATACTTAATTAATTCTATTGGCCGATCAATAGATTCGCTTGGCGAGGTCTTGAGAATTATGACACAAAGCATTGTTGACAACAGCAAAACATACGCGACAATTAATGCGACAAAAAGCTGAAGGGTCGTGAGTGTACTCATTGTCTCATCAAGAAGTCCCCAATTTCTCTGAATTGAAGACGTCATCGCAAGTCTAATATAGGTAGCATTGTCCAAGCCTAACAATTGTCTTTCGTCTAGGGGTGCGCCTAGATCTATCCTCTCTATGTTCTTTGTCGCGCGCATACTAAGCGCGTGACGTTGTTTTTCTCTATCGTTAGCATCAACAACAGATTCAATATCGTTTCGAAGAGCGCGAGCTGCTTGCAGTGATCTCTCCGCATAAATGGGCTTCATAGTTGGAAATACTTTTGCTGACGACAAGTAATCTGCAATAGTTACGATGCTAACAAGAGCGACACCGAAAAGTATTGTCACAACCCAGTTATTCGAAATCCATGTAATAAATTCACTATCAAAAGCCTTACTTCTTATTACAATAAGAACTTGTCGAAAGCACAAGAATGACGCATACGCTGCAATCAAAAACGGCAACACCAAGAACACAAACTGCTGTGGAGCGTAACCGTAAAGAGCCAAGAAATTCTTAGTGTGAACAAATGTTGCCGCATAAAGCATCGGCGCGATAACAAGGGAATACGCGGTGGTAGTTAATAAAATTACCCAGAACATAGCACCCCCGTGCACCTTAGGTGACCGCATCGTCTTGGCTAAGACAACTGCGCGCTGTGCAGTTCATCCGATTTCACTTCTGCTGTCAGCAGGGTTCGCACACCGTAAGAAGCTTGCGGTGCAATGGAACTCGGGCTAACCGGAGTATCGAAAATCCAGACATTCCGACACGCGGTGGATAAATTTGACCCGAGATCTCTCATCGTTGGCTTTCCCGCGTGGGTAAGGATGACCCAAAGGCTTTCGAAATACAAGGAGGTTGCCGTCCGCTTCTCAAGTGCAGCATTCGCCTGACGCGGGCTGCATTTTCATGTGAGATGCCGCTCTCACGACCGCCGGCCGTGGAGGACGCGGACAATCAAGATTCCATCAGGCCGGGTGATGTAGGCAATCATGTGCGCTTGGCAGGGATGCAGCCGCACCGGCGGGTCGAACTCCTTGCGCTCGCGGGCCAGCAGCGGGTTTTCAGCCAGGAGTTCGAAAGCCTTGACCAGACCCTCGTGATAGCGCTCCGCCTGGTCGATGCCGAACGCCGCCGCGCCTTGCACGTAAATGTCGATGATGTCCTGGTCGGCCTGAAGGGTTGTCCTGTACTTCACGAAACCCGCGCGGCTTTTGCCTTCTGCCGCGCGGCCTTGAGCAGATCGTCGATGGTCCGCTCACTGACGCCGCTTTCCAGCCCCTTCGTCAGGAGCGCTTGCAGCTCGGCGAGTGTGTCCGCGCGCTCCTGATCGCGCCGGATGAGATCGCGCACATAGTCGCTCGCATTGCTGTAGCGTCCGGTTCGCGCCTGCGTTTCCACCCAATCCTTCATCGCATCGGGCAGCGAGATGTTCATCGTCGCCATGGCTGCACCTCCTGTACTCATTTGGCAATCTTTGCCAAACTCTGTCAAGCAAAGGTCGTCCGCCAGCGGGCGCTACGCTTCAGCGCTCGTAAAGCCCGGTCAGCGTCGCCTCGGCGAGCACCTGCTGTGCGCAGACGCGCTCGACGTCGCGGCAGTGCGGGATGTCGGCGAGCTTCAGGCTGGCGACGCCCAGCGCAAAGAGGCGGAAGTGGTAATGGTGCGCGCCGTGCCCCTTGGGCGGGCACGGGCCGCCGTAGCCGGCGCGGTTGAAGTCGCTGATCGCCTGGCGGACCATACCGGTGCGGGCGTTACGCGGATAGCCCGCGTCCAGATGCGTCGTCTCGGCCGGAAGATCGAAGATCGCCCAGTGATACCAGGTGCCGACGGGCGCATCGGGATCGCTGCAGATGAGCGCGAAGCTGCGGGTGCCGGCCGGTGCGCCCGACCACTTCAGCGGCGGCGAAAGGTCCTTGCCCTCGCAGGTGTAGAACACCGGGATCCGTTCGCCGTGCTGGAATGCCGGGCTGGTTAACGTCAGCGTCATCGCGTCCTCCTTCCTTCGTTGCGCGCCTTGTCCCGATCTGCGGCCGGGATAGCCCCCATTCCAAGCTTGACCAACCGGCGCCGCCTTCGCAAGCTGCTGCGCGAAGAAGGGGCGCCGGAATGACCACCGCCGATGCTGCCGAGCTGATGCCCGATACGCCGGAGCGGCAACGGGCGCATCAGCGCCTGCTCGATGAGATCGCGGCCGAAGCGGCGGCGACCGCGAGCTGGACCGGCCGGCAGCACTTTTCCGCACCGGTGATGGCGGCGCTGGCCAAGGTCCGGCGCGATGCGTTCGTCTTGCCCGCCGAATGGCCGTTCGCCTACGAAAACCGGCCGCTCGGCATCGGCCATGGCCAGACGATCTCCCAGCCCTATATCGTCGCCTTGATGACGGATCTGCTCGATTTGACGGTGGATGACCGCGTGCTCGAAATCGGCACCGGCTGCGGCTATCAGGCGGCGGTGCTGGCGCTGTTGGCGGCGCGGGTCTACACGGTCGAGGTCGTGCCCGAGCTTGCCGCCGCGGCGCGGCTCCGCCTCGCCCAGCTCGGCTACGAGAACGTCGAGACGCGGGCCGGCGATGGCTGGCGCGGCTGGCCGGAGGCGGCGCCATTCGATGCCGTCATCGTCACCGCGGCACCGACCGAGGTGCCGGCCGAACTGGTGAAGCAGTTGAAGCCGGGTGGCCGCCTCGTCATCCCGATCGGTCCCCGTTACGACACGCAAACGCTTTACCGCTGCGTCAAGCGTGCCGACGGCACGCTGGCGATGGAGGAGAAGCTGCCGGTCGCGTTCGTGCCGATGATCCGGCCGAACTGACGCCTTCGCAGCGAGAACCTGAGCGCGCGACCATGCACCTGCCCATCAGCAAGCCGTTTGCACCGCCGCCGCGCCCGTCCGGACGCGTGATCGCCGTGCTCGGGCCGACCAATACCGGCAAGACCTACCTCGCCATGGAGCGGATGCTGGGCTTCCGCTCCGGAATGATCGGCTTTCCCTTGCGCCTGCTGGCGCGCGAAAACTACGACCGCGCCGTGGCGATCAAGGGCCAAGAGGCGGTCGCGCTCATCACCGGCGAGGAGAAGATCTGCCCTCCCGCCGCGCGCTATTTCCTGTGCACCGTTGAATCGATGCCGCTCTCGCGCGAGGTCGCTTTCCTTGCCGTCGACGAGATCCAGATGTGCGCCGATCCGGAGCGTGGTCACATCTTCACCGATCGCCTGCTGCATGCCCGCGGCAGCGAGGAGACGATGTTCATGGGCGCGGAGACGATCCGCCCGCTCCTGCGCCGGCTGCTGCCGGAGATCGAGATCGTCGAGCGGCCGCGCTTCTCTCGCCTCGCTGCGGCCGGCACGGCGAAGCTCTCGCGGCTGCCGCCGCGCTCGGCGATCGTCGCTTTCAGTGCCGCCGATGTTTACGCGATTGCCGAGCTGATCCGCCGCGAGCGGGGCGGCACCGCGATCGTGCTCGGTGCCTTGAGCCCGCGTACGCGCAATGCCCAGGTCGCGCTCTATCAGGCCGGCGATGTCGACTACCTGGTTGCGACGGATGCGATCGGCATGGGCCTCAATATGCTGATTGATCACATCGCCTTCGCGGCGACCCGCAAGTTCGACGGTCGCACGGCGCGCGCGCTCACGGCGGCCGAACTCGCGCAGATCGCCGGCCGCGCCGGCCGCTATACCCGCGACGGGACGTTTGGCACCACCGGCGGCATCGGAGCGCTCGACGCCGAAACGACCGAGCGGATCGAGAACCACCGCTTCGAGCCGCTGCCGGCGCTTTCCTGGCGGTCGAGCGCGCTGTCGTTCCGCTCACTTGCGGCTCTGAAGGCGAGCCTGGCACAGCCGCCGCAGCGGCCGGGCCTGGTCCGCGCGCGCACCGCCGATGACGAGTTCGTGCTGGCGGCACTCGCGCGCGACCCCGAGATCTGCGCCCTTGCCCACGGTGAGCAGGCCGTGCGGCTGTTGTGGGAGGTCTGCCAGATCCCCGACTTCGGCAAGGTCGCGAGCGATGCGCACGCGCGGCTGGTCGGCCGGATCTACCGCTCACTCGCCGCACCGCCGGGCCGGCTGCCGACCGACTGGGTCGCCCGCCAGGTCGAGCGGATCAACCGCACGGATGGCGATCTCGAGACCCTGATGCAACGGATCGCCAACATCCGCATCTGGACCTACGTCGCGCAGCGGCCGGACTGGCTCGCCGACGCCGCCCATTGGCAGGAGCGGACGCGCGCCATCGAGGACGGCCTGTCCGACGCCCTGCACGAGCGCCTGGTGCAGCGGTTCGTCGATCGCCGCACGGCCTCCCTTTACGGCCGGCTCAAGGACCGGCAGCAGCTGGTGGCGAGCGTGACGGCGGCGGACGATGTGCTGGTCGAGGGGCATTTCGTCGGCACGCTTGCGGGCTTTCGCTTCGCTGCCGATGCGAGCGTGGGCGGAGCGGCTGGCAACGCTCAGCGCGTCGTCAATGCGGCCGCGCTGAAGGCGCTGCGCTCCGAAGTTGCCGCGCGCGTCCGCCGCCTCGAAGAGGCCGATGATGAGGCGTTCGCGCTCGATGGCAACGGCGTGATCCACTGGCAGGACGCGGCGGTCGGCCGCCTGGTGGCGGGTGCCGAAATCCTCCGGCCGCGTGCACTGCCGCTGGCGAGCGAGCTCTTGGAGCCGGCCGAGCGCGAGCGCCTGCGCCGCCGCCTCGATGATTTCGTCGGCAACCGGTTTAGCCACGCGCTCGCGCCCCTGTTCGCGGCGCGGCCGGAAGCGCACTCGGCGGCGGTGCGCGGGCTCCTCTATCAGGTCAGCGAGAGCCTGGGCTCGATCCCGAAACGCGCGGTCGCGACGCAGCTGCGCGCGCTCTCCGGCACCGACCGCCAGGCGCTCGAGGCGCTCGGGCTGCGGATCGGCGGTGTCTGCGTCTTCTTTCCGGCGCTGATGAAGGCGCGCGCACTCACGGTGCGGGCGCTCGCATGGTCGGCGTTCGTCGGCCGGCCGCCGCCGGTGACACCGGAGCGGACCTCGGTGCCGGTCACCAGCCTGGACGACTGGCCGCTCGCTGAAGCCCTCGGCTACCTGCGGCTCGGGCCGCGCGCCATCCGGATCGACATCTGCGAGCGGCTGTTCATGAAGGCGCGTGCGCTGGCGCGGACGGAAGCTGCGTTCGCACCAGGCACGCTCAGCGCCCTTGCCGGCTGCACCGCCCATGAGCTGCCGGCCGTCCTGGCCGCGCTGGGCTGCCGCATCGAGCACCGCGCCGGTGGCATGCACCTGTTGATGCCGCGGCGGGGCAACCGCAAACGGACGCAGCCAAAGCCCGAAGGCGAGCCGATCGCCCCCGATTCCCCGTTCGCCCGGCTCAAGCAGATGGTCGCAGCGCAGTGAGCGAAGCCGGCATGCGGCTCGACAAGTGGCTGTGGGTCGCCCGCTTCGCCAAGAGCCGCACCCTCGCGAGCGCGCTGTGCACGGAAGGCCGGGTGCGCATCAACGGCCGGCCGACCACCAAGCCGCACGCTCCGGTCAGGCCGGGCGACGTGCTCGTTTTTGCGCACCCTTCCGGCGTCCGCTCGATCGAAATTGTCGCCTGGGCACCGCGCCGCGTGGGCGCCGCCGAGGCGAGAAAGCTCTACACCGACCTTGCCGTTGAAGCCGTTCCCGCAACGGCCGAAAACGGCCGGGGTTGAGCGCCGGCCGCAGGGTGTGCTAGGAGCTGGAGAGAATGCTCGATCGTTTGCTTGCCCTGTTTGGCGATCTCCGGCCGCCGCAGCCGGAGGTGAGCGGTGCGCAGGCAGTGCAGCGGTCGGCAGCAGCGTTGATGGTCCTCGCAGCGGAACTCGACGGCCAATTCGGATATCAGGAACGGGAAACCGTGCTGGGGATTCTCAGCAGCAAGTACGACCTGCCGCGCGCCGATGCCGAACGACTCGTTGCGGAGGCGGGAGCTGCTGCTGCAGCCTCGACCGACCTGTTTGGCCTGACCCGGGATATCACCGCTGAAGTGGCGTTCGAGGATCGCGCCGCGATCGTCGAAATGCTGTGGGAGGTCGCCTACGCCGACGGCACGCTGCACGACTATGAGGCGAACCTGGTCCGGCGCGTCGCTGGACTATTACATGTGAGCGATCACGATAGCGGCGCCGCGCGCCGCAGGGTGCTTGAGCGTCGGCGGGCGAATCCGCCCGCTCCCGACTAGAAAACTACCGCCGGGTCACCCGTTCTGCTTACGGAGAGGATCGATGACTTACATCGTCACGGAAAATTGCATCAAGTGCAAGTACATGGACTGCGTTGAGGTGTGTCCCGTCGACTGTTTCTATGAAGGCGAGAACATGCTGGTGATCCACCCCGACGAGTGCATCGACTGCGGTGTGTGCGAACCGGAGTGCCCGGCCGAGGCCATCGTTCCCGATACCGAGCCGAACCTGGAGAAGTGGCTCACCCTCAACACGGATCTGGCCAAGATCTGGCCCAACATCACGCGCAAGGGCACGCCGCCTGCAGACGCCGACGAATGGAACGGCAAGCCGGATAAGGAAGGACTGTTGAGCCGCAACCCTGGCGGTCAGTGATCGGCCTTGCCGCCCGCCGTTTGCCGCGTGCGGCCTGCAAGAGGGCCGCGGGCGCGCGCGTGCGCGCTTTTGATCATGGCCCTATAGCACGAATGGGACGTGTACGAACGCCGTCATTGATGTTATAGTTCGGAATGCTGATCTATGGATCTCCCCCGCGGTCCTCGTCAGGAGGGGCGAAGCCGCGCCAGCACCGAGTGGGGAATACAACCTTATCACGTTGAGAGTCAGTCGTCTCGTCAACCTGCTTCGTCACCGCGCTGAAGGGAAGGAGGAGTGCTGTGTTTACGGGCAGAGAGGCGTTTGACTTGAGCGAGCGGAGAGAGAAAAAGATAAATGCGGGAAGAGCAAGTCTTCGGAACGGGTGATTATGTCGTCTATCCGACCCACGGCGTCGGGAAGGTCATCGGCGTCGAGATGCGCGAGATTGCCGGTCAGGAGCTCGAACTGTTCGTTATCAGCTTTGACCGCGATCGCATGACGCTGAGGGTGCCGGTCGGGAAGGCAGGCCATGCTGGGCTGCGTCGGCTCAGCACGCGCAAAGTGATGGAAACCGCCCTTGTTAAGCTGAAGGGCCGCGCGCGGATCAAGAAAACGATGTGGAGCCGGCGCGCTCAGGAGTACGAAGCGAAGATCAATTCCGGCGATCCGGTCTCCATTGCCGAGGTCGTGCGCGATCTTCACCCCAACGTCGGCCAGCCCGATCAGTCGTTTAGCGAGCGGCAGATCTACGAGGCGGCGTTCGACCGGCTGGCGTGCGAGTTTGCCGCGCTTGAAAGTATCGACAAGCAGTCGGCGACGGAGAAACTCGAGGAGATGCTGACGGCGGCCTGAGAGTGACGGGAAGCTGAATGGCCGGCCGTTGGCGCTGACTATGGTTGCGGGGGCGGGGGTACAGGGCGCGGATCTTGACGATGCCTTGTTCGCCCGCCTGCCAACCGGACGCATGACATGGGCGGTCGGTGCTGTTTTCGCCGACCGCCCCCGCCTTGCCGCGCTTCAGACCCGGCTCGCCGATCGGATCGCGCCGGCCGATAACCTCGTCTACCTCGGCAACATCCTGGGCGGCGGCCGCGACGTCCTTGGGACGCTGCGCGAACTGCTCTTGTTCCGGTGCCGGCTGCTGGCGGACCGCTGCGGCGACGACGCCGGCGCGATCGCGTTCGTGCGCGGCAGCCAGGAGCACATGTGGCTCAAGCTGCTGCAGCTGCATCTTGCTGCCCGGCCGCGTGAGGTGCTGGACTGGATGCTGGCCCAAGGCGTTGGCGCAACGCTGGAGGCCTACGGCGGGCGGGTGCCCGAAGCGGTGGTCGCCGCCAACGGCGGCTCGCTGGCGCTGTCCCGCTATGTCAGCCGTTTGCGCGTCGCAATGCAGGCGCATGACGGCCATCGGCAGCTTCTGAGCGCGCTCAAGCGGGCCGCCTACACGGCCGACAACGGCCTCTTGTTCGTGAGCGCCGGGCTCGACCCGAACCTGCCGCCGGCCAGCCAGGACGATAACTTCTGGTGGAATGATGCCGGCTTCTCCAGGCTCGATTCTCCCTACGCCGGCTTCGCGCGGGTCGTCCGCGGGTTCGACGGCAGCCATCGCGGCGTCAACGAAACGCCGGTCGCGGTAACGCTGGACGGCGGCTGCGGCTTCGGCGGCCAGCTTGTCGCCGGCGCCTTTGATGCAAGCGGCGCTCTTGTCGATCGCATCGAAGTCTGAGTGCCCGCCCGGCAATGCCAGTCCTGAAGATCGTTTCCGGCGCCCAGACCGGGGTCGACCGGGCCGCCCTTGATGTCGCTCTCGACCTCGGGTTTGCCTGCGGAGGTTGGGTCCCGCGTGGCCGGCTGGCAGAGGACGGCCGCGTACCGCATCGCTACCCGGTGCGCGAGATCCCAAGCCGTGGTTATGCCCAGCGCACGGTCCGCAACGTCCGCGACTCCGACGCAACGCTGATCCTCACTCGCGGCAGCCCGACCGGCGGCACTGCACTCACCCTTCGCACCGCCGAAGAGCTGGGCCGGCCGTGCCTCGTCGCCGATCTCGCCGCGGATGCCTCTCCGTCAACGGTGCAGGCCTGGCTGCGCGAACGGCGGGTTCGGGTCTTGAACGTCGCCGGGCCACGGGAGAGCAGCGCGCCCGGCATCCATGAGGAGGCAGCGGCGTTTCTCCGCGTGTTGCTCACGCTTCCTGCTTGAAGGTTACGCGCCGGGGCTGTGTCCCGAGACGCCGGCTTCGCTGAAGCTCGCCATGCCGGTATGGCACGCGAGCGCAGCCCGTACCAACCCGACCGCGAGCACTGCACCACTTGCCTCGCCCAGCCGTAGATCAAGGTCGAGCAGCGGTGTGAGCTTGAGACGCGCCAACAGGAGGCGGTGCCCCGGCTCCGCCGAGACGTGCGCGGCCTGGCAGTGGGCAAGCGCGTCGGCGCGCACCGCGGCAAGTGTGGCTGCGGCCGCACCGACGACGTAGCCATCCAGAAGCACCGGCACCCGCTTGAGCCGCGCCGCCAGCACCGCGCCGGCAAGTGCCGCCAGCTCACGGCCGCCCAGCCGGCGCAGGAGATCAAGCCCGTCAGTCGCCTGGTCGCCGTGCCGGCGGACGGCGCGGGCAACCACGGCACGCTTGCGCTCCAGGGCTGCACCGTCGACGCCGGTTCCGCGCCCGGTCCATGCCGCAGCCACACCGCCGAACAGCGCCAGCGCCAGGGCGGCGGCGGCGGTGGTGTTGCCGATGCCCATCTCGCCGAGGCAAATGAGATCGCAGCCCCCCTCAACCGCGGCCATGCCAATCTGCAGTGCCTCGACGAAAGCGTCCTCGTCCATCGCCGCGGCGGCGGTAAAATCGCGGGTCGGCTGATCGAGGGCGATCGGCCGCACCGTCAGCTCGACGCCGAAGCGCGCACAAAGCTGGTTAACGGCCGCACCACCGGCAGAGAAGTTGGCAACCATCTGCTTTGTCACGGCGGCCGGATAGGCGGAAACGCCGGCCGCAGCGATGCCGTGATTGCCGGCGAAGACGAGCGCGCACACGCGATCGAGGGACGGGCGCGGCCGGCCCTGCCAGCGGGCGAGCCAGGCGGTCAGGTCCTCCAGCCGCCCGAGTGCGCCGGTCGGTTTGGTCAGGACGGCTTCGCGGGCGGCAACGGCCGCAGCGGCCGCCTCGTCCGCTGCCGGCAAACTGGCCAGGAGCGCGCGGACGTCATCAAGCGATCGCGGCAGCGGTTGCTCACGGGTCGGATCGTAGGCCAAGATTGCGTCCCCTGCGGCTTGTCCTGTATGCACATGCGGCGGTGAGGGCTGCAAGCCTCACCGTCCCTTCGAGCATACTGCCGCGAGCGAGCTGAGATGCACATCGATTTTACCGGCGCCTCGCATCTGATCGACCGCTGCTGGCGTGATTTGCGCGTCGCGACTGCCTTCCTCACCCGGCTCCCGGTGCAGCCGCCGCTGTTGCCGGCCAACGACGACACGGTGGCAGGCGAGCAGGCGGACAAGCCGGCTGACTATCTGGCGGGTGCGACAGCGATGTTCCCGGTGGTAGGCTTCGTGATCGGTGCGGTCGGCGCACTTGTCCTTGCCATCACGCATGCGATCGGCCTGCATCCGATCGCATCCGCACTCCTCGCCGTTGCCGCCATGGCGATCCTGACCGGCGGCCTGCACGAGGACGGCCTCGCCGATTTTGTCGACGGCCTGGGTGGCGGCACGCGGGTAGAAGAGCGCCTGAACATCATGCGCGACAGTCGCATCGGCGCCTTCGGAACGCTGGCACTCATCATCGATGTCGAACTCAGGGCGACCTTCATCAGCCAGCTGGCCTCGCTCCAGCTCGCGGTGGCGGCGGTGATTGTCGCAGCGCTGGCGTCGCGCGCCGTTATTCCAGCCGTGATGCGCTGGACGCCGCCCGCCCGCAGCGACGGGTTCGCGTTTGGCGCCGGCCGGCCGCAGCCGACCGAGCTCACGATCGCGCTCGCGCTCACGCTGGTCGCGTTGTTCCTGACGTTCTCGATCGTCGGTGCCGTGGCGGCGCTTCTGGCAGGAGCGGCCGGTGCTGCGGTGGTCGCCTTGATCGCCCGCAAACGGCTGGGTGGACATACCGGCGATGTGCTGGGCGCTGCCCAGCAAGTGTCTGAGGTCTTGATCCTGGCGGCGATCGCGGCCGCTGAATGACGGTCGTGCCGAAGCGCTGGTGGTGGGTGCGCCACGCCCCCGTCGCGGGCGCCGACGGGCGCCTCTATGGCCAGTTGGACGTAGCCTGCGAGACCGGCGATGGCGATGCCTTTCGTGCACTCGCTGCCGGACTGCCACGGGAGGCGGCTTGGTTCGTCAGCCCCTTGCGGCGCACGCAGCAGACGCTGGCCGCGATCGGTGCGCAGCGCGCTTTGCCCGTGCCGACGGCGCGTATCGAACCTGCCTTCGCGGAGCAGCACTTCGGCCGCTGGCAGGGGCGGAGCTGGCCGGAAATGCAGGCCGCCGATCCCGCCCTCTACGAGGCATTCTGGCGCAATCCGACCCGCACCGCGCCACCGGGGGGCGAGAGCTTTCTCGCCCAGATGCGCCGCACTGAGCGCGCCATCACCCGGCTGTCTGCGACAACCGCGGAGACCGACCTTGTCTGCGTCGCCCATGCCGGGACGATCCGCAGTGCCGTCGCGCTGGCGCTGAACCTGACGCCGGAGACGGCACTCGCGCTCGTGATCGACAACCTCTCGATCACCCGGCTTGAGTTCGTCGAGGATGGCTTGTTGCACAGCCACGGCGGTAGCTGGCGGGTGCGGACCGTCAACCAGCCCGGCCGCTGCCTTGCCGACTGGTCATCGGCGAGACCGGCGTGCTAGGGTCCGCGCAAGGGCGCTCCTTGCGCTTTTCAACAACACGAACGCGACCGGGATCATGCTGACCGAGCTGCCGCCTGTGCTGCGACCTGCCGTGACGCTTGTCCTGGGCGGTGCCCGCTCCGGCAAGAGCGCCTACGCGGAAGCTCTGGTTGCAGGTTCGTCATCGGCGCTCTACCTCGCGACGGCGGAAGCGCACGATGCCGAGATGGCCGAGCGCATCCGCCGCCATCGCGAGCGGCGCGGGCCGCGCTGGGTGACGGTGGAAGAGCCAATCGCGCTCGTGCCGGCGCTGAAGCAGCACGCGCGGCCCGATCGGCCGGTCGTGGTCGATTGCCTGACGCTCTGGCTCAGCAATCTGATGGCCGCCGGCCGCGACGTCGCTGAGGAAACCGCGTGCCTGGTCGAAAGCCTGCCGGCTCTGGCCGGGCCGGTCGTGCTGGTCGCGAATGAGGTCGGCCTCGGCATTGTTCCCGGCACACCGCTGGGCCGCGATTTCCGCGACCACGCCGGGCGGCTGAACCAGGTGGTGGCGACCGTCGCGGACCGGGTTGTTTTCGTCGTCGCGGCACTGCCGCTGGTGCTCAAGGATACGGCTGCACACGTCTCATGAAGATCCCCGCCACAGTCATTACCGGCTTCCTCGGTGCCGGCAAGACCACCCTCATCCGCCACCTGCTCGCCAACGCCAATGGCGCTCGCTTGGCGCTTGTCATCAACGAGTTCGGCACGCTCGGCATCGATCGCGACATCCTGGAGGGATGCGGGATCACCGGCTGCGGCGACAGCGAGATCGTCGAACTTGCCAACGGCTGCCTGTGCTGCACGGTTGCGGACGAGTTCCTGCCGACCATGGCGCGGCTCATCGAGCGGGCCGACCCGCCGGATCATATCGTCATCGAGACTTCCGGCTTGGCGCTGCCGAAGCCGCTGGTGAAGGCCTTCCAGTGGCCGGACATCCGCTCCAAGGTGACGGTCGACGGCGTGCTGGCGGTGATCGACGCGCACGCGGTGGCGGAAGGCCGCTTCGCCGATGACGCCGAGGCGATCGCAGCCGAGGCCGATGCCGATCCGGCCATCGTTCACGACGCACCGTTGAAGGAGCTGTTCGAAGATCAGCTCATGTGCGCCGATCTGGTCGTCCTCAACAAGACCGACGGCATTACGGCTGAAGCGCTTGCGGCAGTGCGCGCCAGCGTCGAAGCCGTGGCGCGGCCTGCGACCAAGGTGATCGCGACGGCGTTCGGTGCCCTTGACCCTGGGGTGGCGCTGGGTCTCGGTGCGGCAGCCGAAGCGGATCTCGCCGGCCGCCGTTCCAACCACGACGCTGAAGGGGCGGAGCACGATCATGACGACTTCACCAGCTTCATCGTCGAGGCCGGACCGGTCGCAGACCCCGAGGCCTTTGCGGCAACGCTGGCGGCGGTGATCGCGCGCCACGATGTCCTGCGCGTGAAGGGCTTTCTCGACGTGCCGGAGCGGCCGATGCGCTGTGTGCTGCAGGCCGTCGGCAGCCGGATGGACCGCTACTATGACCGGCCGTGGCGGCCGAGCGAGACGCGCGCGAGCCGCCTTGTCATCATCGCCGCGAGCGATGTCGACCGGGCAGCCGTGCTTGCCGACCTCGGCTGCGCAGCGGACGCCGAAGGCCGCTAGCGGGCATCCATGCACCTCCTTGCCGCCAAGCCGGGGGCTATTGCGGACGGCGGCCAAGCGGTCGACCTCAAGCAGAGCCCGGCCGATATCGTCGTGCTTTCGGCCGCAGACAGCGAGCTTGCCTGCGTCGCCGCGGCGCACGCACGGATCACCGAGGCAGGCTTCCCAAGCTTGAGGCTTGCGAGCCTGTTGGCGCTTGGCCATCCACTGTCGGTCGATCTCTATCTCGAAAAGACGCTGAGCCAGGCACGGCTGATCGTCGTGCGCGTGCTCGGCGGCTATCCCTACTGGTCGTACGGCATCGAGCAGGTGGCGCGGGCGTGCGCAGAGCGGGGGATCGGCCTTGCCGTGCTGGCGGGCGACGACCAGCCGGATCCGGAACTCGCAAGCTTCTCGACGCTGCCCACGGAGGCCTGCCATCGGCTGTGGCAGTACCTCGTCCATGGCGGCATTGGCAACGCGGTCGAGTTCCTCCGCTACGCCGCGACCTTGACGGGGCACGGCGGCGCTTGGTTGGAGCCGCGCCCCTTGCTGCGCGCCGGCCTCTACTGGCCAGGCCGCGAACAGGCGACGCTGGCCGACATCCGCAGCGCGTGGCCCGAGCCGGCGCGGCCGGTGGCGGCGGTGGTGTTCTATCGGGCGCTGGTTCAGTCCGGCAACCTCAAGGCCATCGATGCCCTGATCACGGCACTCATGGCAGAGGGCCTGAACCCGCTGCCGGTGTTCGCGTCAAGCCTCAAGGATGCGGTCGCGGCGGCGACGATCGAGCGCCTGTTCAGCGAGGCGCAGCCGGCGATCGTCCTCAACGGCACCGGTTTCGCCGTCTCCACTCCGTCGGCCGGCGCGCCGGCGCCGGTGTTTCCGGGCTGCGACGGGGTCGTCCTGCAGGTGATCTTCGCGGGCTCCGACGAGGCGCAGTGGCGCGACGGCAGCCAAGGCTTAAGTGCCCGCGATATCGCCATGAACGTCGCCTTGCCCGAGGTCGACGGCCGGGTGATCAGCCGCGCCGTCTCGTTCAAAGGTGCGGCCCGCCACGACCGCGCGACCGAGACGACGATCGTCGGCTACGAGCCGGTCGCGGACCGTATCGCCTTCGTCGCCCGGCTGGCGGCGGCCTGGGTCGTGCTCAAGACCACGCAGGCGGCTGAGCGCCGGATCGCGCTCGTGCTTGCCAATTACCCGAACCGCGATGGCCGGCTTGGCAACGGCGTCGGCCTCGATACGCCTGCGAGCGCCGTGGTCATCCTCAATGCGTTGCGCGCGGCCGGCTATGCCGTCGCGGACGTACCGGCGGACGGCAATGCGCTGGTTGAGCGTTTGAGCGCCGGGCCGACCAACGACTGGCGAAGGCTCGGTGAGCGGACCATCCGCGAGACGCTGTCGCTTTCGGACTACCGCGCCTTCTTCGCCGGGCTGCCTTCGGATGTACAGGCGCGCGTCAACGAGCGCTGGGGCGCGCCTGAGAACGATCCGTTCTTCATTGCGGGCACGTCTGTCGGTGCCGAAGGTGGCTTCGCGCTGGCCGTTGTCCGCTTCGGGTCGGTTGCGCTGGGCCTGCAGCCGGCGCGCGGCTACAACATCGATCCGCAGGCGAGCTACCACGATCCCGACCTGGTGCCGCCGCACAACTACTTCGCATTCTACGCCTGGATTCGCCGCCAGTTCGGGGCGCATGCGGTGGTCCACCTTGGCAAGCACGGCAATCTCGAATGGCTGCCGGGCAAGGCGGTCGCGCTATCGGAACGCTGCTTCCCGGAAGCCGTGCTGGGGCCGCTGCCGAACCTTTACCCCTTCATCGTCAACGATCCCGGCGAGGGGACGCAGGCGAAACGGCGCGCGCAGGCGGTCATCATCGATCACCTGACGCCGCCTTTGACGCGGGCGGAAAGCTACGGCCCGTTGCGCAATCTGGAGCAGCTTGTCGATGAGTATTACGAGGCTTCCGGCACCGATCCCCGCCGGCTGAAGGTGCTGGCGGACGAGATCTTGTCGCTGAGCCAGTCGATCGGCCTCGATCGCGAGTGCGGCATCGCCCCAGTCGACGGCACCGATGACGCGCTCGCCAAGCTCGATCGCTACCTGTGCGAGCTCAAAGAGCTGCAGATCCGCGACGGACTGCATGTATTCGGCGTCTCGCCGACGGGGCCGATGCTGGCCGACCTGCTGGTGGCGCTTGCCCGTGTCCCGCGCGGCAGTGGCGCTGGCGGTGATGCCTCGCTCCTGCGGGCGCTCGCCGCCGATCTCGGCTTGGGCTTCGATCCGCTCGATGCCGATCTCGCGCGCGTTTGGGAGGGACCGCGACCAGTGGCGCTCGGCGGTTCGGATGCCTGGCGAACGGTAGGCGATACGGTGGAGCGGCTCGAAGCGCTGGCGGTGAAGCTGGTTGCGGGCGACGTGGAGGTGCCTGCCGGCTGGACGGCGACGGCTTCCGTGCTCGCTGAGATCGAAACCCGCATCCGCCCCGCCGTGGACGCCTGCTCGGGGCGTGAGCTTGCGGGCCTCTTGACCGGTCTCGATGGCCGCTTCGTGCCGCCGGGGCCGTCCGGTGCGCCGACGCGCGGCCGGCCCGACGTGCTGCCGACGGGGCGCAACTTCTATTCCGTCGATACGCGCACGGTACCGACGCCAGCCGCCTGGACGCTCGGGTGGAAGTCGGCCGCGCTCCTGATCGAGCGCTATGTGCAGGACAACGGCGACTGGCCGCAGCGACTCGCGATCTCGGCCTGGGGCACCAGCAACATGCGCACTGGCGGCGACGATATCGCCCAGGCGCTGGCGCTGCTCGGTGTTCGGCCGACCTGGGATGCCGGCTCGCGCCGGGTCAACGGCTTCGAGGTCCTGCCTTTGAGCGTGCTCGACCGGCCGCGCGTCGACGTTACCTTGCGGATCTCCGGCTTCTTCCGCGATGCCTTTCCCGGCTTGATCGATCTGTTCGACTCGGCCGTGCGCGCTGTCGCTGCCCTCGATGAGCCGGCCCAGCACAACCCGATCGCAGCCCGCGTCGCCGCTGATCGCGCCACTCTTGCGGCGGAAGGGCTCGCCGACGATGCAGCCGGACAGCTTGCCGGGGCGCGTGTGTTCGGATCGAAACCAGGGGCGTACGGTGCGGGCCTGCAGGCGCTGATCGACGAGAAGGGTTGGCAGAGCGATGCCGACCTTGCGCGCGCCTACCTGGTCTGGGGCGGCTACGCCTACGGCGGCGGCCTCAAGGGCCGGCCTGCGGAGGCCCTGTTCGCACGGCGCTTGGAGGCGGTGCAGGCAGTCGTGCAGAATCAGGACAACCGCGAACACGATGTCCTCGATTCTGACGACTATTACCAGTTCGAGGGTGGGATGACGGCGGCCGTCCGCGTCCTTTCGGGCCGGCAGCCCTCCGTCTATCACGCCGATCATGCCCGGCCCGAAACGCCCAAGATCCGCACGCTGACCGAAGAACTTGCCCGCGTCGTGCGCGCCCGTGTGGTCAACCCGAAATGGATCGCGGGCGCAATGCGGCACGGCTACAAGGGCGGCTGCGAGATGGCGGCGACCGTCGATTACCTGTTCGCCTTTGCCGCGACCGCCCATTGCGTCGCCGACCACCAGTTTGATGCGGTCTTTGATGCCTACATTGAGGACGACACGGTGCGCGCCTTTCTTGAGGACAACAACCCGGCAGCGCTGAAGGAGATGAGCCAGCGGTTGCTGGAAGCCCAGGACCGCGGGCTGTGGCGGCCGAAACGCAACAGCGCGCGCGATACCCTGAACGAACTCGGCGCGGAGACGATGTGATGACCGACGACGAAAGCGATATCAACCGCCACCACGCGGCCAAGATGGCGAAGAAGAAGGCGGTCCGCGACAAGATCCTCGCTGACAAGACCGAAGAGCGCGGCCTTCTCATCGTCCATACCGGCAAGGGCAAGGGCAAGACGACGGCCGCCATGGGCATGGCGTTGCGCTGCATCGGCCACGGCATGAAGGTCGGCATCGTCCAGTTCGTCAAAGGTGCGCGGGCGACCGGCGAGCGCGCCGTGTTCGCGCGTTTTCCTGACCTCTGCGTCGTCGAAGCGAGTGGTGAAGGCTTCACCTGGGAGACGCAGGACCGCGCGCGGGATATGGTGCTGGCGGCTGGAGCCTGGCAGGCGGCGCAGGCGATGATGGCCGATTCGTCGTTTCGGATGGTGATTCTGGACGAAATCAACATCGTCCTCCGCTACGCTTACCTCGATTTCGATACGGTCCTGGCCGCCTTGAAAAACAGGCCGCAGGCACTGCATGTTGTGGTCACTGGCCGTAATGCACGGGAAGAATTGATAGAAGCGGCGGACCTCGTCACCGAGATGGCGCTTGTCAAGCACCCCTTCCGCGCAGGCGTCAAGGCCCAGGCCGGTATCGAGTATTAGGGTCTTGCACGCTTGGCCGACGCGTGATCCCCTCCCCATTGTTTGGGAGGGATCGATTATGGCCAAGTATTTGCGCGCATCGCGGTTCGCGGTTCTCGCCGCACTCGTCGGCATCTGGATCGCCGGTTGCGCCAGCGGTGTCGATAGCCGCACGGAAGCCGAAACGCTCGTCACCCGCGCACGCTGGACGGTGGAACACTTCCAGACCCGCCAGGACGACGCCAACGTGCTGTTCCGTCAAAGGCTTAAGACGGCGCATGCAATTGCCGTGTTTCCCACCGTCACCAAGGGTGCATTCTTCGTCGGCGCTGCCGGCGGTCAGGGCGTCATCCTGGCGCGGCGGCCGGATGGCAGCTGGAGCGATCCGGCCTTCGCCCGTCTCACAGGGGGGAGTTTCGGGCTGCAGTTCGGCGGGCAGTCGGCGCAGGTCGTGCTGCTGATCCGTTCGCCGCAAGCCCTCGATGCGCTGTTGACGCACCCCGGTGCTATCGGCGGTGAAGTGCAGATGACGCTCGGCAACTGGGGTTCAGGCCTCGGTGCTGCGACCACCACCAACATCGGCGCCGACATTACCGCGTTTGCCCAAGCGCAAGGGGTGTTCTTCGGCATGTCGCTCGGGGGAGCCGTGATCGAACGGTTGGACAGTCTTAACGCCGCCTACTACGGCTCGCAGACGGTTTCGGCGCGGTCGATCCTGAAAGAGGGCAAGTACGTCAATCCCGGCTCCGAGCCGCTGGTGGCGGCGCTCGCCGTCCGCTAGCACGAGGCCTGCCGTGTTTCCTCGTCCCGGCCGTTTGGATGCCGCTCCGCTCGAAACATGCGGGCTGTAGCGAGCGCGTCAAGTTGACCGGTTTTTGTAGCGCATGAATTGACCGCTTCTGTGGTGGAGGTTGGGGCGGTGG
>UXAT02000008.1 GCA_900609035.2 Candidatus Defluviicoccus seviourii
GCCCAGCCAGCATCTTGAATCAGATTCGTACCCCCTTGTGAATCCCCAACGATTCCCACCGCTCAGAAACCGCTCTAGCGCTCAAACGGCAGGCGGGGCAATCCGTTGCGGGCTTTGAGCATGCTTGTGCAGGTGCCTTTGGTGCTGGCGGTGGCGGCCGGTTTCGTCGCCATGCCGGCTGCCGTGCGCGGCCAGCCAGCGGCCGAGAGCGCACCCGTCGTCACCGTCCGCTCTGACATCTTCTGTCCCTTTGTCTGCGAGGCGGAGAGCGACAGGCCCGGCTACGTGATCGAACTGACCCGCGCTGCGTTTGCGCACCACGGCTATCACGTCGATTACCAGGTCATCCCGTATGCGCGCGCGATCGAGGCGACCAGGCATGGCGCGTTCGACGCCGTTGCCGCAGTGGCGGTCGAAGACACGCCCGGATTCATCTTTTCCGATGTGGTGGGGTTGAGCCCGACCGTGCTCGCAACCCGCAAGGGCAGCGGCTTCGTCTGGCACGGGCCGGAGTCGCTTGAACCGCTTCGCTTAGGCGCGGTGATTGGCATCGAATCCTGGGGCAGCGAGGTCAGCGGGTACATCGCCGCCAACCGCGACAACCCGGACCGGGTCGACTTCTCCGGCGGTGACGAACCCTACACCATGAACGTGCGCAAGCTCCTCGCAGGCCGCGTCGATGTGATTGCCGACAGCGGTCCGGTCCTCACCTACAGGCTGATGCGGATGGGTGTGGCCGACAAGGTCGAGATCCATCTGGTTCCGAATGAGGTGCAGCCGCTGATGATGGGCTTTTCGCCGGCGAACGCGCGCTCGGAAACGCTGGTGCGGCTCTTCAACGACGGTCTTGCGCAGGCCCGAACCTCCGGCGAGCTTACCCGAATCCTGGCCCGCTACGACCTGGCCGACTGGGAGCCATGAGCGTGGCCGGCCTGCTGCTGCGGCTCAAGGCGGCCTACGAAAACCTTTCCCTGCAGACAGTCATCGTCGGTGCGCTCATCGCCGGCCTCGTCATTCCGCTGGCGCTCTCGACCCTGCTCGACTGGCAGTTCCGCCGCGCCAACCTGCGCGCCAGCTTGGCCGAGGATCACCGCAAGCTGGTCGAAGTGTTGGCGCAAGGCCTGACCGCGCCGGTGTGGAACCTCGACCCCGATTCAGGCCAGCCGCTCCTGGCGGCGGTCTTGAGCGACCCGCGCGTCGTCTCCATCCATGTCACGACACCGTTCGATGCGGACTTCCTCAAGGCAAGTGCGACGACGGTGCCGCACGGCGAACTGCTGGCGCTGGCGGCACCGGTCCGGCGCGGAACGCAAGTGATCGGCGAGGTCCGGCTCGAAATGGCGACGGCGCAGCTCGACGCCGAACTGGCGCGCGATACCAGCCGCGCCGCCGTCGTGCTCGGCCTGCAGCTCATCGCCAGCATTGCCATCATCATGGTGCTGCTGCGTCACAAGGTGGTGCAGCCGTTGCGGCAACTGTTGGCGCAGTCGAAGCGGATTGCAGCCGGCGAGCTGGGGCACGCGAGCGTCTGGGACCGGCTCGACGAGGTCGGACGGCTTGGCGCCAGCATGGAGGAGATGCGCCGTTCCCTGCACGAACTGTTCGCAGCCCTCCAGGAGCGGAACTGGCAGCTGCAGCAGAGCGAGCAGCGGTTCGAGACTGCGGCCCGCAGCCTGCGCGACGGGCTTGCGATCTTCGATGCCGGCGATCGGCTGGTCTATTACAACGAGGCCTATCCGGAGCACTTGGCCGCCAACCTGCGCGCCGTTATCGCGCTCGGCAAACCGTTCGAGCGCTGGGTCCGCGAGGGGCTCGCGATGGGCCCGATCTACCATAAGGACATGGGCGCCGACTTCCCTGCGCGGCGCTTCGCACTGCGCCACAGCGAGTTTGCCGACCACGAGCACCAGCTGGTCGACGGCCGATGGGTGCGCATTCGCGAGAGCCGGATGCCGGACGGCGGCCGGGTGCTGCTGACCGCCGACGTCAGCGAACGACACGCGCGCGACCGGGCGCTGATGGAGAGCGAGGAGCGGTTCCGGGCGATTGCCGAGGGCGCACCGGTCGCGGTGACGATCGCCCAGGACGAACCGCCACGCATGGTCTATGCAAACTCGCTCGCGCGCGAACTGTTCGGCCCGGTCGCGACCGACGACAGGGGCGCCATCCCACGGCTGTGGTCGGATTTGGCTGCGCGGGCGCAGTTGATTGCGCGGGTAGAGCGCGGCGAGCGCGTCGACGGCTACGAGACCGAACTCCGCCGCGCCGACGGCACGCCGTTCCCGGCACTGATCTCGGTCCGCAAGCTGATTTACGGCGGCGCGCCGGCATTGCTGTTCGCCATCTCCGATCTGACCCGGCTCAAGAGCGCCGAGGCGGAAATTGCGCGCCAGCGTGAGGCACTGCACCAGAACGAGAAGCTGGCGGCGCTCGGCTCGCTCCTGGCCGGCGTCGCCCACGAGCTGAACAACCCTCTGACGGTCGTGATCGGTTATGCGGCACTGTTGCGCGATCTCGCCGCCGACGAAGGGACCCGCGCGCGGGCGGAGCGGGTCTGTGCCGCCGCCGACCGCTGTGCGCGCATCGTCAAGACCTTCCTCGCACTCGCGCGGCGGAAGCCGCAAAACAAGGCTGCCGTCGATGTCAACGCGGTCCTTGCCGGCACGATCGAGATGCTGGGCTACCAGCTGCAGACCTCCGACATCGAGGTGATCCGCGATCTGGCGCCGGACCTGCCGCGGCTGTGGGGCGACGGCGATCAGCTGGCGCAGGTGTTCATCAACCTCATCGTCAATGCCCAGGCCGCGCTGCGCTCAGGCCCGGTGCCGCGACGGCTGCAGATCGCGACCAGCACGGCCGCCGACAGCGTGCGGATCGAGATCGCCGACAACGGCCCCGGCGTGCCCGAGGCCATCCGCGCCCGCATCTTCGATCCCTTCTTTACCACCAAGGAAGTTGGCGCCGGCACCGGCCTCGGGCTTTCGGTCTCGCGCGGGATCATCGCTGCGCATGACGGGACCCTGACCTACCAGCCGCGGCCGGGCGGCGGCGCGCTGTTCCGCATCGAGCTGCCGGCCGCGCCCGCGCTTGCCGAGGGGGTGAGCCGAACGAAGGACGCGCGCATGCGCAACCCCGCCCGGGTGCTGATCGTCGATGACGAGGCCGACATCCGCGCCTTCGTGGCCGAGACGCTCGCGGCGGACGGCCACGCCGTGCAGGAGGCTTCGAGCGGGCGCGCGGCGATCGCCCTCCTCGGTGCTCAACCGTTCGATCTGATCTTGAGTGATCTCAGGATGCCGGATACCGACGGCGAGGCGCTCTACCGGCACCTTGTGCGGACATCCCCCGCGCTTGCCCAACGGATCGTGTTTCTCACCGGCGACGTATTGAGCGCCTCAGCCGTGGCACTGATCAAGGAAAGCGGCCTGCCGGTGCTGGAGAAGCCGCTCGACCCGTCCGCGCTGCGTGAGCGCGTGCAGGTGCTTCTCGACGCAGCCTCAGGCGCGTAAGGCCGCTCGTCCCCGCGCGCCGCTGCCACAACTGAAACACTTTTTCCGCCTTTCCGGCCGAAGATTGAAACATTCGGGCGCTACCTTTCCGGCCATCGGGAGCGGCGATCAGCCGCGGAGACAAGGAAAGGACCAGGGCAATGACGATCTACGGAAATTCGTCGAGCGAGCACAAGGACGGGACCAACAACGCCGATCTGATCTACGTCTTCCAGGGCAACGACACCGTCTTCGCCATGGGCGGCAACGACACGGTCTATGGCGCCGAGGGCAACGACGAGCTGTATGGCTTTTCCGGCAACGACTACCTTTACGGCGGTGTCGATCAGGACACGCTATACGGCGGCCAGGGCAGCGACGTGCTGGGTGGCGACAATGGCCACGACGTGCTGTGGGGCGAGGCTGATAACGACTACCTGATGGGCGGCAGCGGCAACGACACCCTCTACGGCGGCTCTGGCGACGACACCCTGCGCGGCGACAATGGCTCCGACATGCTGTCGGGCGGCGACGGGATCGATACCGCTTCCTTCACGACCGCCGTCGTCATCGGCAACGGCAAGGCGTACTCGGGTTCGGATGTCGATGACCTGATCTCGATCGAGAAGATCCAGGCTTCGCGCAACAACGACCACGTGGTCGGCGACTACCAGGAGATCAAGGGCGGTGCCGGCAACGATTACATTGAGGGCGGCACCAGCGCGAACGTGCTCAAGGGCGACCAGGGCAACGACACGCTGGTCGGCAAGGGCGGTGGCGATACGCTGTGGGGCGGCTCAGGCGGCGACGTGTTCAAGTACGCAGCGATCTCCGACAGCCCGTACGATGGCGTGGGCGACGTGATCAAGGATTTCCAGAGCGGTGTCGACAAGATCGACCTGAGCGCCTTCAACGTGTCGTACGACGCAAATGGCGGCACCGTCGGCTCCTGGCAGGTCGGCATCGGCCACAACAGTGCCGGCACCTACTGGGTCTTGGTGAACACGGACGGTGACTCGGCCATCGAAATGGAGATCACGCTGGACAACGTTTCGAACCTGTCTGCCAGCGACTTCCTCCTCTAGCCCGGCACCTCGGAGTGCCGGCCGATCGAGGCGGCGGGGACGGGAAAGGCCAAGCGCTACCCCCTCCCCGCCGCCCGCGACCGCAAGCACGAGGCCAGCGGCTGCCGCCATCGTGAATTAGGCCAGGAATCTGTTGATAGGATAGTGAACCTATTTAGCCATTGCCGGCGCCTTCGGAGCATGCTAAGAACGCACCCAGAACATGCCCCGGAACGAAGGAAAAAGCGCCGTGGACGGAACAGACAGTTCGTTTCTCGCCGTCAGTGATTTCGAATGCCACCTGTCACAATTCATCGCCGATAGCGGACTTTCTGCCTATGATGCGCTGCTCGCGATCGGCATCTCGCTCGCCCGGGTCCTGTACGGGCTCGAACTCCTGCACGGCAAAGAGGCCGCGCTCGATGCCTGCGAGCTCCTCGACGAGACAATGGTCAAGGCCTGGCACGACTTCGCCGACCGCCGCCCCGTGGTCAACTAGTGCACTGGCACAAACAGAGCGTACATCCTGTTTGTGCCGAAAGTGCACGCGATTGAAAATGTTGTGCAGCGACAACCTCCCGCGGGCGTGAATCGCCCGATTGGGTCGCTGCACCAGGCACATGGGCGCCAGGTGCAACCCTTGGCGGAGGCCCCTTCGCCCGCTCTCGCCGCCGGACCCGCCCCGTGGTCGGCCGTGATGCGCAGCACCATGACAGGACAGGAACTTCATGATACGGAAAATGAGTGATCTGTTGCGGATGATGCGGGCGAAAGGCCGGGGGCGCAGACGGCGATGCCCTTCTTCTATCGCGGTGCTGGCGTCGGCACGTGTTGGCATCAGCGGGACGCCCGCCGCGATGGCTTTGTCGCGAGGCGACCGGGGCAGACGGCGTCCAAGGACCAGTTGATCAAGCATATCGCCCGCGGCACGGTCGATACGCCCTATGTCTCCCTTACGCGCTCCTACGGCATTGCCTTGACCTATGCGATCCAGTTCGGGCAGGGAAGTTCCTGCAGCGCTCCTCAGTGAATGAGGGTTGCCGCGTAGGCATCCGGGGTCGAGGCGATGGTCGTGCGATGCATCCGGCGGACGTAGCGGGCGGTGTCGAACTCGGTCCCCTTGTGATTGACGGCGAGGTTGTCCCAGATCAGGACGTCGCCGTTGCGCCACTGATGCGCATAGACGAACTCCGGCTTGCACGCATGCGCGCACAAGAACGCGAGCAGCTCCTCGCCCTCGGCGCCGGGCAGCTCCTTGATGCCGATCGCATAGCCCGGGTTGATGAACAGCGCGAGGCGGCCCGTACGCGGATTGCGGCGCGCGAGAGGGTGCACGACGTCGGGAAAGGCGTTGCGGCGCGCGTCCGTCAGCTCCGGCTGGGTCGGATCGCGATGGCGCAGGAGTTCGTAATATTCGCGGAAACTGTGCACCGCATGCAGATCCCCGATCCGCTCGCGGACATCGGCCGGCAGCGCCTCGTAGGCAGCGTACATGTTGGCAAACAGCGTGGCGGCCCCTTCCGGCGGGCACTGCACGCCGAACAGGACCGAACCGTAGGCCGGCGATGGCAGGAACGACTGATCCGAATGCCAGAGCCGGCCGACACTGGGATCGCCCACCTGCCGGCCGCCCTCTTGGACGTTGCCGATGACGTAGATGAAAGGATTGTTCGCCAACTGGTACTGCTTCTGCGCAACCTCCTGCAGCGGCCCCAGCGCGCGGCTGAAAGCGATGTGCTGGTCCGGATCGAGATGCTGGCCGCGGAACAGCAGCACACCGAAACGATCCAAAGCGCTGCGCAGCGCCGTCACGATCGCCTCCGACGGCGGGCGGGACAGATCGAGCCCGACCACCTCGGCACCAAGTGCAGCCGAGAGCGGCGCCAGGTCGAATACAGGCGCAAGCGGCCGGGTCGAGGAGGGGGCGATCGTCATTTCCATGGCGCAGTTCCCGCAAGCTGTCGGTGACGCCCGCTGGTACGACTCACAAGGTGAACCCGCAGGCAGGGACGCAAGTTGTTACGACTACCTTGATGGCAGCCGCCGCCGCAACCGACAAGTCAAACGTTGTTTCGATGTGTTACTTTAAGGATTGGCGGGCAGAATGACTGCGCTACGCGTAATCTTTACGCCTTGCCGCGCGGCAAATACTCAAGCGGATCGACGGCATTCTTCCCGCGGCGCAGCTCGAAATGCAGCTGCGGCTCGCGGGCGTTGCCGGAGCTGCCGACGCGCGCGATCACCTGCCCCTTCCGCACCCGATCACCGCGCGCCACCAAGATCTCCTCGGCATGGGCGTAGGTGGACACCCAGCCGTCGGAGTGCTTGATCAGGACCAGGTTGCCGAAGGCGCGCAGTTCGTTGCCGACATAGGCGACGACGCCGTTCTCGACCGCGCGGACCGCCGCACCCTTGCGCGCGGCGATGTTGATGCCGTCGTTGTGCAGGCCCGCGCCCTTTGGCCCGAAGGCGGAGATGACCTTCCCCTTGACCGGCCAGATGAAGCCTTTACCGGACCCAGCCGGTGCGGCGGGAACCGCTTGAACGCTCGGCAGGGCGGCAGTCTCCTGCGCTTCCGAGGTTTGGGCTTCGGTTTCGTTCGCACCGTCCACATCGGCGGGCTTGGCCGTGGCAACCGCCGGCACACGCTTGACCGCTGGGCCGGGAGCGGCGATGGCGGTGGGGCCGGTGGCGGCCGTGCTGGCAGTGGCTGCAGCCCCGCCGGGCGAGGCCGCCGCAGCCGGGACCCGCAGACGCTGGCCTTTATGGACGGCGTAGGGTTGAGTGAGGCCGTTCTCGGCCGCAAGCACCGCCGGATCGATGCGGTAGCGGCGGGCGATGGCGGGCAGCGTCTCCCCCTGGCGGACGACATGCTCGGGCTCGGCGGGCACGAGCAGCGTCTGCCCCGGCGTCAGGGCTGGTGCGGCACCGAGTGCGTTGGCCTCGATCATCGCCTGAACCGAGACGCCGTGCTTGAAGGCGAGGCTCTCGATGGTATCGCCCGGCTGGACACGGATCCGCTTCGGCTCCACCGGGACCGGCGGCAGATGGGCAGCGTCCGGGCGCGGCTCCGGCGCCGGCAATCGCGGCCGTGTAGCGCGCGGCCCGGCGTCCGCTCCCGTTTCCGGCGTTCCGATCTCGACCCAGCCGCAGCCCGCGAGCAGTAGTATCCCCAGCACGCCAGCGATGCGGCACAGACGGGCCAGCGCGACCGTGATGACCATGGCGCATTGTCGCCGGAACGGCCGCAGCGTTCAATTCCCGCCCGGCAGTCGCCGCGACGGCGCCTGGGCGACCAGCGGCACGAAGCGCATTTCACCCAGATCGGCCGTTTCCAGGCCGTCCGCAAGCCTGCGAACGCGTAACAGCCGCTGATCACCGGGGCCGTGGTCGACCGGCACCACCATCACGCCGCCGACGGCGAGCTGTTCGGCCAGCACCGGCGGCACGTCATGCGCTGCGGCAGTGACAATGATTCGCTCGAACGGGGCTTGCTCGGGCCAGCCGAGCGTGCCGTCGCCGGTCCGGGTGGTGATGTTGCTGAGGCCCAGGCGCTTGAAGCGCTCCTCCGCCTCGACCAGCAGTTCGCGGTAGCGCTCGACCGTGTAGACCCGCCGGCACAGCCGCGCCAGCACGGCCGCCGTGTAGCCGGAGCCGGTGCCGATCTCCAGCACCCGCATGCGCTCACCGATCTCAAGCGCCTGCGTCATCAGGCCGACCGCCACCGGCGCCGTGAGCGTCTGCGCACAGCCGATCGGCAGCGCCGTGTTCTCGTAGACCTTGTCGCGAAAAGCCTCCGGCACGAATATCTGGCGCGGCAGGCGCTCGATCGCACCGAGCACGCGGGTATCGGTGACGCCGGCGCGGCGCAGTTCCATGATCAAGCGGATCTTGCGGCTGTCCGAGCTCACGAACCGGCCTGGCGCAACGCTTCGAGCATCGCCTCGTCGGTTTGATCGAGACTGAGCGGGCTGATCGAGACGGCGCCGCGATGCACGGCTTCCAAGTCGGTGCCGGTGCGGCTGCGGTCCTCGTCGCGGCCGCGGCCGATCCAGTAGTAGGGGCGGCCGCGCGGGTCCGTTCCGTCGACCAAATCGCCGCCGATCTTGTGCCGGCCCTGCCGCGTGATCTCGATGCCGGTCACCGAAGACGGCGGCCGATCGGGAAAATTAACGTTCATCAGCAGCCCCGGCCGCCGGGGGAGCCGTACCAGCCGCTCCAGGACCGGCCCGATCCAGGCCGCTGCCGTCGCCCAATGCACGGGCTCGCCATCGGTGTAGAGCTGGCTGAAGGCAACGGACGGGATGCCCAACAGCGCGCCCTCCTTGGCCGCCGCGACGGTGCCGGAATAGCTGACGTCCTCGCCCAGGTTGGCGCCCTGGTTGACGCCGGACAGCACCAGGTCGGGCAAGCGGTTGCCGAGCAGACGGTGGACTGCGAGCAGGACACAATCGGTAGGTGTGCCATCAACGGCGAAGCGCCGGCGGCCCAAGCGGCGGGCGAACAGCGGCCGGCGCATGGTGAGCGAGTGGCTGGCGGCGCTCTGTTCGGTTTCGGGAGCGACGACCCACACCTCCTTGACCAGCCGGCGCACGACTGTTTCCAGCACGGTCAAGCCGTTGGCATCGATGCCGTCGTCGTTGCTTAAGAGAACGCGCGCTTGCGCGAGAACGAGGGGCTGGACGAGGGGTTCAGGCGGCATCGGGCGCAAGCACCTCAAGACCGCCCATGTAGGGCTTGAGCGCGGCCGGCACGGCGACGCTGCCGTCGGCCTGCTGATAGTTCTCCAGGACCGCGATCAGGGTGCGGCCGACGGCCAGGCCCGAACCGTTGAGGGTATGGACGAACGCGGTCTGCTTGCTGCCGGCGGGCCGGTAGCGCGCACCCATGCGCCGGGCCTGGAAGTCTCCGCAGTTCGAACAGCTGGAAATCTCGCGATAGCGGCCCTGGCCGGGCAGCCAGACCTCGATGTCGTAGGTCTTGGTGGCGGAGAAACCCATGTCGCCGGTGCTCAGCACGACGACGCGATAGGGCAGGCCGAGCCGCTGCAGGACCGCTTCGGCGCACCCGGTCATCCGTTCGTGCTCGGTCGCCGATTGCTCCGGCGAGGTAAGGCTGACGAGTTCCACCTTGGTGAACTGGTGCTGGCGGATCATGCCGCGGGTATCCTTGCCGGCCGCGCCGGCCTCGGCGCGAAAGCACCACGTCATCGCCGTGAAGCGGAGCGGCAGGGCAGCCTCGTCCTGGATCGTGCCGGCGGCAAGGTTGGTCAGCGGCACTTCCGCGGTCGGGATCAGCCAGCGGCCGTCGGTGGTGCGGAACAGGTCCTCGGCGAACTTCGGCAGCTGGCCGGTGCCGAACACCGCCTCGTCGCGGACGAGCGCAGGCGGGCTCACCTCACGGTAGCCGAATTCGCGCGTGTGCAGATCCAGCATGAAGGCGGCGAGCGCGCGCTCCAGCCGCGCCAGAGGGCCGCTCAGGACGACGAAGCGCGATCCGGCGATGCGGCCCGCGGCATCGAAATCCATCATCTTGAGGCCGGCGCCGATCTCGTCGTGCTCCTTCGCTGGGAAAGCGAACGAAGGCGGCGTGCCCCAGCGGCGCAACTCCTGGTTCGCCTGCTCGTCCGGACCATCGGGGACGTCAGCCGCCGGAACATTCGGCAACTCCGCCAACGCATCGTTCAGGGCAGCCTCGGCGTCACGCGCCTCGATCTCGAGTGCCGCCTCAAGCTCCTTGGAGCGGCCGACCTCGTCCAGGAGCGACGAGACATCCTCGCCCTTGGCCTTGCCGCGGCCGATCGCCTTGGCGAGCGTGTTGCGCTGCGCCTGGACCTCTTGGACGCGGGTCAGGATCTGCCGGCGGTTCTGATCGAGCGTCAGGAGCCGCGCCGACGCCGGACCAAGGCCGCGCCGGCCGAGGGCTGCATCGAATGCCGCGGGGGCATCGCGGATCCACTTGATGTCGAGCATCCGAGCCTCAAGCCTTGACCGGTGGTCGCTGCACTCGCCTAACGGATGGGGCGGCAGCGGTCAAGGACCGGCCCTGGCGGGTGGCGGCGTTCGGAGCTCTGTTGCCGTTAATCGCCTTCCGGGTCGGCCGCCGGTTGGGCCTCGCTATCGGCATCGGTATCGGCCTCGGCGCGGGCCGCGCGGCGCTTTTCGATCAGCCCGGCGGCAAAGACCGACACTTCGTAGAGGAGCATGATCGGGATCGCGAGGCCGATCTGGCTGATGACATCGGGCGGTGTCAGGATGGCCGCAGCAACGAAGGCAAGCACGATCGCGTACCGGCGCTTCGCCTTCAGCCCGGCCGCCGTCACCATCCCGGCCTGCGCCAAGAGCGACAGCACCACCGGCATCTGGAAGCAGAGCCCGAAAGCGAAGATGAGCTGCATGACCAGCGAGAGGTACTGATCGACCTTCGCCTCAAGCTGGATCGGCAACCCTTCGGCGGGTGAGGCCACCTCGAAGCCGAGGAAGAACCGCCACGCCAGCGGAAAGATGACGTAGTAGGCGAGCGCGCCGCCGAAAAAGAACAGGACAGGCGTCGCGATCAGGAATGGCAGAAAGGCGCGCTTCTCGTTCTGGTACAGACCCGGGGCGACGAATTTCCACACCTGGATCGCGATCAGCGGGAAGGCGAGAAACATCGCCGCGAAGAACGACACCTTGATGTAGGTGAAGAACGCCTCGTGCAGGGCGGTGAAGATCATCCGCCGCTCGCCGCCGCGCCCAGCAAGGATGTCGGCCAGCGGCTGGACGAGAAAGCCGTAGATATGGCCGGAGACGGAATAGCAGGCGAGGAACAACACGATCAGGCCGACGAGGCAGTAAAGCAGCCGGCGGCGCAGCTCGATCAGATGATCGAACAGCGGCATCCGGTAGGCTTCGACGTCGTCAGGTGTTTCGTCGGTGGTCGGCATCGGTGATCAACAACGGGCGGGGCACGGCGCAGGCGAAGGGATCATTCGTGGGTCGCGCCGGCGGCAGCCGACGGGCCAACCGAAGCCGCTGCCGGTTGCGGCGCTGGCGTGGCGGTGGGCAGTTCGGGAGCGGTCGCTTCAGAAGATGGCGGTTGGGGAGCGGCCGGTTCGGGGGCAGCCGGTTGGGGGCCATCCGCTTGGGGAGATTGCGCGGCGGCGCGCGGTCCGGTCGGCGGGCCGCCCTCGACCTCCTGTTTCAGGCGGCGGGCGAAATCGGCGGGATCGAAGTCCTCGGTCAGGGTGCCGGTCGGATCGACCGCATCCTTGACCGCCTTGCCGAGATCGACGCGCCCACCCTCGCTGACCTTGCGCTTCAGGTCGTCGAGTTCCGCCTCGCGCAGCATGTCGGCGACGCCACTCTGGAACTCGCGGCTCAAGCCCCGCACCTTGACGACCACGCGCGCAACAGCCCGCATCGCCGTCGGCAGATCCTTGGGACCCAGAACGACGAGGGCGACGACGCAGATCAGAAACAGTTCCTGCCAGCCGATGTCGAGCATTGCCTTGCCTGCGCCGCAGCCGGCCGGCGCCTACAGCCGGACCAAGCCTTGAGGACCGCTTGTGCGTTCTTAAGGCTTGGCGGCGCGGTCGGCCTCGCGCGCCCGCTCAGCGACTCGTGGCGCGTCTTGATTGAGCGCCTTCGGAGCCTCCCGGCCCGCCTCCGGCTCCTCGAACGGCTCGTCGTCCTTCAGGCTTTTCCTGAACGCTTTCAGTCCTTTGCCGACATCGCCCATCAACTGGGAGACCTTGCCGCGACCGCCGAACAGGATCAGAACCACGACCAGAACGATCAGCCAGTGCCAGATGCTAAAAGAACCCATCCTGAACCCGCTTGCACCCGCCTGAAAACTGCGCCTTGTTGCGCTTGAACCGCATCATGGCAGAAACAACCCATCGCCGCAACGAGGGGTGCCATCAGAGGCGCCTGGGCCGCATTCCGGCTGCCGCGGGTTGACCCGAAGGAAGGCCGGCAGTATGGTCCCGGGCCATCAGCGCGGGGCCGGCACGCGCCAGGACGCGCATTCACCCATCGGCCCGCCCCGCCTCCATCGCGGCATGTCAGCAAAAGCCCGTCCGTTCCAGTCGCTCATCTTGTCCTTGCAGGCGTATTGGGCCGAGCGTGCATGCGTCATTCTGCAGCCCTTTGACATGGAGGTCGGCGCCGGCACCTTCCATCCGGCGACCACGCTGCGCGCACTCGGGCCGGAACCATGGCGGTGCGCCTACGTGCAGCCCTCGCGGCGGCCGACCGACGGCCGCTACGGCGAGAACCCCAACCGGCTGCAGCATTACTACCAGTTCCAGGTGCTCTTGAAGCCGTCGCCACCCGACTCGCAAGAGCTTTATCTCGACAGCCTGCGCGTGCTCGGCATCGATCCGGCGCTGCACGATATCCGCTTCGTCGAGGACGACTGGGAGAGCCCGACCCTGGGCGCCTGGGGCTTGGGCTGGGAGGTCTGGTGCGACGGCATGGAGGTCACCCAGTTCACCTATTTCCAGCAGGTGGGCGGCATCGAGTGCCATCCGGTCGCGGTCGAGCTGACCTACGGGCTGGAGCGGCTCGCGATGTACATCCAGGGCGTCGAGAACGTCTACGACCTCGACTGGGACGGCTGCGGCACCCGCTACGGCGATGTGTTTCTGCAGAATGAGCGCGAGGGCTCGGCGTACAACTTCGACCACGCCGATACCGCCATGCTGCTCAGGCATTTCAGCGACGCCGAAGGCGAATGCCGGCAGTTGTTGGCGCTAGCGAAACCGCTGCCGCTGCCGGCCTACGAGCAGTGCATCAAGGCGAGCCATCTGTTCAATCTGCTCGATGCGCGCGGGGTGATCAGCGTCACCGAGCGCGCCTCCTACATCGGCCGGGTGCGGGCGTTGGCGCGCGCCTGCTGCGAGGCGTGGCTCGTCTCGCGCGGGCACGGGGCGTAGGGCGCGCGGATGGCCGAACTCCTGGTCGAACTGCTGTCCGAAGAGATCCCGGCGCGGATGCAGGCGCGTGCGGCGGACGACTTCAAGCGCCTCGTCACCGCAGGCCTGGCCAAGGCCCGGCTCGCCTTCACCGCGGCGCAGGCCTTCGTCACGCCGCGCCGCCTTGTGCTGGTCGTCGCCGGATTGCCCGAGCGGCAGCCGGACATCGAAGAGGAGCGCAAGGGCCCGCGCGTCGGCGCACCGGAAAAGGCGATCGAAGGCTTCCTGAAGGCGACCGGGCTTGCCTCGATCGCGGAAGCAAAGATCCAGGAGAGCGGCAAAGGCTCGTTCTACTTCGCGGTCCGGCAGATCGCCGGTCAGCCGGCGCTGGATGCGCTCGCGGGTGTGCTCGCAGAGGCGATCGCGCAGATGCCGTGGCCGAAATCGATGCGCTGGGGTGCCGGCAGCATGCGCTGGGTGCGGCCGCTGCAAAACATCCTGGCGATCCTCGATGGGCAGCCGCTGCCGTGGACGGTTGATTGCGGCGGCAGCGGTGAGAGAGCGATGCAGCTCAGCGCCACCGATGCGACGCGCGGCCATCGCTTCCTGGCGCCTGACCCATTCAAGGTCGCCTCCTTCGCCGACTATCAGGCGAAGCTCGCGGGCGCCAAGGTGATCCTCGATCCGGCTTCGCGCCGGCAGGTGATCAGCGAGCGGGCGGAAGCGATCGCCGCCGCCGAAGGTCTCACGCTCAAACCCGATCCCGGCTTGCTGGACGAGGTCACTGGTCTCGTCGAATGGCCGGTGGTGCTGATGGGCCGCATCGACGAAAGCTTCATGACGTTGCCGCCGGAAGTGCTGACGACGGCGATGCGCGCACATCAGAAGTACTTCGCGCTCAACGATGGCGAGGGCCGGCTGGCGCCGCGCTTCATCGTCGTTGCCAACATGGAGACGCCGGACGCAGGCCGCACGGTGGTTGCCGGCAACGAGCGGGTGCTGCGGGCCAGGCTTTCGGATGCGCAGTTCTTCTGGGATCACGACCGCAAGCGTCCGCTTGCAGCCCGTGTCGAGAAGCTCTCCGAACGGGTGTTCCACGCCCGCCTTGGCTCCGATCTCGCGCGCACCGAGCGGCTGGAGAAGCTCGCGCGCGATCTCGCCCGCTCTATCGGCGCCGATCCGGAGCTGTCCGCCCGCGCCGCCCGGCTCTGCAAGGCAGACCTGACCACCGGCCTGGTCGGCGAGTTCCCGGAACTGCAGGGCGTCATGGGCCGCTATTACGCGCTCAACGATGGCGAGCCGGCGGACGTCGCCAACGCCATTGCCCAGCACTATGCGCCGCTTGGCCCCTCCGACCGCTGCCCGACCGCACCGGTCGCCGCGACCGTGGCGCTGGCCGACAAGCTCGATACGCTTACGGGCTTCTTTGGGATCGGCGAGAAGCCGACCGGCTCCGGCGATCCCTATGCGTTGCGACGCGCTGCCTTGGGCGTGATCCGCCTGATCGTCGAGAATAGTGTCCGCCTTGGCTTGCGCGCTGCCCTCCTGCAGGCGGCAACGGGCTATGCCGACAGCATCCTGCAATCGAAGCCGGCGCCGCTGGCGGACGACATCCTCAGCTTCTTCGCCGATCGCCTGAAGGTGCACCTGCGCGAGCAGGGCGTGCGCCACGACCTGATCGCCGCCGTATTCGCCACTGGAACCGAGGACGACCTGGTACGGCTGTTGGCACGCGTCGAGGCACTAAGAGGCTTTCTCAATACCGACGACGGTGCTAACGTGCTGGTCGCGTATCGACGCGCAAGCAACATCGTACGCATCGAAGAAAACAGGGAGGGCGTTTCCTACGGCGCGGCGGTCGATCCGGCCATGTTTGCTGAGCCGGAGGAGACCGACCTATACAGTAGACTGACGAACGCGCATGAGGGGATCGCGGCGGCACTGACGGCCGAGCGGTTTGGTGAGGCAATGTCGATCCTCGCCAAGCTACGCGCGCCGGTGGATGCCTTTTTTGACCGGGTCACGGTCAACTGCACTGATGCGGCGATGCGTGCCAACCGCTTGCGGTTGTTGTCGCGGATCCGCTTGGCGCTGGGCGACGTGGCCGATTTCTCACAGATCGAGGGGTAGGACAGACAATGGCTAAGTGGGTCTACACGTTCGGGGACGGTCGCGCCGAGGGGCGCGCCAAGGACAAGAATCTTCTGGGTGGCAAGGGCGCTAACCTGGCTGAAATGGCGAGCCTTGGCATTCCGGTGCCGGCTGGTTTCACCATTTCGACCGAGGTCTGCACCTATTATTACCAGAACAAAGAGACTTATCCGCCCGAGATGAAGGAGCAGGTGCTGGCCGCTCTGGCGGAAGTCGAGAAGATCATGAGCGCCAAGTTCGGCGCGACCGAAGGACCGCTGCTGCTGGTCTCGGTCCGCTCGGGCGCACGGGCGTCCATGCCGGGCATGATGGACACGGTGCTCAACCTCGGTCTCAACGACCAGACGGTGCTCAACCTCGCCCGCAACACCGGTGACGAGCGTTTCTGCTACGACAGCTACCGGCGCTTCATCCAGATGTACTCGAACGTCGTTCTCGACATCAAGAGCGAGCACTTCGAGCACTTGCTGGAGGAGCATAAGGAAAAGGTCGGCAAGAAGTTTGACGTCGAGCTGACCGCTGAGGACTGGAAGGTCCTGATCGCTGCCTACAAGAACGAAGTGCAGAAGCGCCTTGGAAAGTCGTTCCCGCAAGACCCGCACGAGCAGCTCTGGGGCGCCGTCGGCGCCGTGTTCGGCAGCTGGATGAACAAGCGGGCCATCACCTATCGCAAGCTCAACAACCTGCCGGACCACTGGGGCACGGCGGTCAACGTGCAGGCGATGGTGTTCGGCAACATGGGCGACGACTCGGCGACGGGCGTCTGCTTCAGCCGCAATCCTTCGACCGGCGAAAACCTGTTCTACGGTGAGTATCTCGTCAACGCCCAGGGCGAAGACGTCGTTGCCGGTATTCGCACCCCGCAGCCGTTGTCGCTCGCCGAAAAGAAGAGCATGGGCTCCGATCTGCCGGCGATGGAAGAGATCCTGCCGCCGCTGTACACCGAGCTGGTCGGCTTCCGGAACAAGCTCGAAGATCACTACAAAGACATGCAGGACATGGAGTTCACCATCCAGAAGGGTAAGCTCTGGATGCTCCAGACCCGCAACGGCAAGCGCACGGCGCAAGCCGCGCTCCGGATCGCCGTCGAGATGTGCGAGGAAGGCCTGATCGACAAGAAAGAGGCCGTCAAGCGCGTCGACCCGGCGCAGATCGATCAGCTGCTGCATCCGATGATCGATCCGAAAGCGAAAAAGGAAGTGCTGGGCAAGGGCCTGCCGGCTTCTCCGGGCGCCGCTTCGGGTCAGATCGTCTTCTCCGCCGACGAAGCCGAAGCCTGGTCCAAGGCGGGCAAGAAGGTCATCCTGGTCCGCATCGAGACCAGCCCCGAGGACATCGGCGGCATGCACGTGGCGCAGGGCATCCTCACCACCCGTGGCGGCATGACCAGCCACGCGGCGGTGGTGGCGCGCGGCATGGGCACGCCATGCGTGGCCGGCGCCGGCGAACTCCGTATCGACTACGCGACGAAGACGCTGACGGCGGGCGGCAAGACGCTCAAGGAAGGCGACGTCATCACCATCGACGGCTCCAACGGCCAGGTGATGAAGGGCGAGGTGCCGAAGATCCAGCCGGAGCTGACCGGCAACTTCGGCAAGCTGATGGAGTGGGTCGACGGGATCCGCACGCTCAAGGTACGCGCCAATGCCGAGACCCCGCTCGACGCGTCGACCGCGCGGAACTTCGGCTGCGAAGGCATCGGGCTGTGCCGCACCGAGCACATGTTCTTCGATCCCAAGCGCATCATCCACGTCCGCGAGATGATCGTCGCCAGCAACGAGGCCGAACGGCGCGTCGCGCTCGATAAGCTTCTGCCTTATCAGCGGGAAGACTTCGTCCAGCTGTTCACCATCATGGCCGGCCTGCCGGTCACGATCCGCCTGCTCGACCCGCCGCTGCACGAGTTCCTGCCGCACACCGATGCCGATATGGCCGAAGTGGCCAAGGCGGCCGGCAAGGACGTGGCGACGGTGAAGGCGAAGGCAGCACAGCTGCATGAATCGAACCCGATGCTGGGCCACCGCGGCTGCCGGCTCGGGATCACCTACCCGGAAATCTACGAGATGCAGTGCCGGGCCATCTTCGAGGCGGTTGCCGAGGTGAAGATGAAGGGTGAGACGGTGCTGCCGGAGGTGATGCTGCCGCTGATCGCGGTGAAGAGCGAGTTCGATCGTCTCAAGGTCATGGTCGACCGGGTGGCAGGCGAAGTCATGGCCAAGACCGGGGCGAAGTTCGATTACATGGTCGGCACCATGATCGAGCTGCCGCGCGCCGCCCTGATCGCCGACAAGATCGCCGAGGGTGCACAGTTCTTCAGCTTCGGCACCAACGACCTGACGCAGACGACCTACGGTCTGTCACGTGACGACGCCGGCAACTTCCTGGTCCCCTACCAGGAGCTGGGCGTCATCCCGAACGATCCGTTCGTCACGCTCGACACCGAGGGCGTCGGCCAGCTGGTGCAGACCGCGTGCGAACGCGGCCGCAAGACCCGGCCTGACATCAAGCTCGGCATCTGCGGTGAACACGGCGGCGATCCGGCTTCCGTCCACTTCTGTCATGCGGTCGGGCTCAACTACGTCTCGTGCTCGCCGTACCGTGTGCCGATTGCGCGGCTCGCGGCAGCGCATGCGGCGATGGGTGCCGGCACGATCTCGACAACGGCTTAAGACGGCGCTTCGTCGTCTCATTACCGTTAAGCCTGCGGACGAGGGGGCTTCCACGCCCCCTCGTTTCGTTTGCGGCCGCTGCCTCGGTGAAAGAGAACCCGTTCCGACGATGACCGACAAAGATCAAGGACCGCCGACCCTACCGCTGCCCTCCCTGTGGCGGCTGATCGTTGCCGCCATTGCCATCCTCGGCTTCCTCTACTTCCTCTACAGCTATCAAGAAGCCCGCGATGCGGCGGGCGAGAAGTCCGGGCAGAACCTGGTTACGATCGCCGCCGCCTAATTGAGCGGCCAGAACCAGGGGATGAGCAGGCTGGCGACGAGCCAGTTGATGATGTTCAGCGGCACGCCGATCTTGACGAAATCCATGAACCGGTAGCCTCCGGCGGTATAGACGAAGGTGTTCGTCTGGTAGCCGATCGGCGTCGAGAAGTCGGCGCTCGACGCGAACATGATCGCGATCACGAACGGCCGCGGATCGCACCCCATTTGTTGCGCCAAGCCGATCGCGATCGGCGTAAACAGGATCGCTGCGGCGTTGTTGCTCATGAACGCGTTCATCACCGAGGTGAATGCGTAGATCAGCGACAGCACCACGGCCGGCCCGAAATGACTGACCCAGGCGACGACGGTGTTGACGACGAAGAGGGCTGCGCCACTGGTCTCCATTGCCCGGCCTAGACCCAGCATGCCGAAGATGAGCATCAGCATCCGCCAGTCGATGGCGCGATAGGCCTCATTCGCCTCGATGCAGCCAAGCGCGATGACGAGACTGGCGCCGATCAAGGCGAGGCCCGCAATCGGCATAAACTCGAACGCCGCGCAGGCCATGATTGCCGCCAACACGGCAATCGCGATCGGCGCCTTGTCCCGGCGCAGCGGGCGCTCGGCGCTGACTTCGCTCAGGTTGATCAGCTGGTGGGTCTCGAACAGCCGCTTGAGGCCCTCCGGCGGCCCTTCGAGCAGGAGCGTATCGCCAAACTCAAGCCGCAACTGGTCGAAATTGCCGTGCAGCGCCTCGTTCTGCCGGTGCAGCGCCAGGACGTAGGTTCCGTACAGGCGGCGCAGATTGAGCTCGCTCACGCGCTGGCCGACAAAGCGCGAGCTCGGCCCGATGATCCCTTCCATCATCACCACCGAGCGGTTGGCGATCGGCGACAACGCGGCCTGGGTCAGCGCCGGAAATGTGAAGCCACTACTATCGCGCAAGCCGAGGACATCGCCGGCGGAGGAACGGATCACCACCCGGTCGCCGGCGCTCAGCACGGGCTGGCCGTGCTCCGGGTTGAAGGAAACGTCGTCACGCAACAGGTCGACGACGCGCAGTCCATCCGTGCGCGTCAGGCCGGCTTCGTTCAAGGTGCGTCCGATCAGCGGCGAATCGGGCGCGACCAGCACCTCGGTCAGGTACTTCTTCTGCGGCAGATCGATCAGCGTATCGGCGATCGTCTGCCGGTCCGGCAGCAGCAATGGCGCGGCGATGCTCAAGTAGGCGATGCTGATCACCGCCATGATGACGCCCAGCGGCGTGATCTCGAACATGCCGAAGCCTGCCAAGCCGTGATGCTGGGCAACGCCGTCGGCGATGATGTTGGTCGACGTGCCGATGAGCGTGCAGGTGCCCCCGATGATCGCGGCGTAGGACAAAGGGATCAGAAAGCGCGACGGCGCGACCTTGAGGCTGTGCGCAAGTGCGATCATGACCGGCGTCAAAATGACGACAATTGGCGTATTGTTGATGAAGGCTGAGATCGCCGCCACCACGCAGACCATCGCCATCAGCGCCGTCCACGGCGAGTGCCAGTTGACCCGCGCGGCGGCGCGGCCGAGGCGCTCGATCACGCCGGTGTGCTCGAGTGCCGCCGTAATGACCAGCAGCGACGCCACCGTGATCGGCGCCGGGTTGCTGAACACCTTCAGCATGTCATCGACCTGCAGGACACCAGCGGCGAGCAGGGCGGCCATGGCCAGCATGGCGACGACATCGGGCGACATCAGCTCACGCACGAAGCCAAAGAAGACGACCATGATGAGCGCAAGCACGAGGACGATCTGAAGCGTCTCCCAGCTCACGACGGCGGCTCCCTGTTCTGCTTCTGCGGACGGCCCGGCGGCATCCCTCGGCCTCAAGGGTGGGAAGGCTTTGCCGCCGCGGTCAAGGGGCTTGCGGTAATGCCCTGCCCGCGTTGGCAGAGCCGGCAACGGCCGGCGGCCAAGAGAGGCTTTCATTTTACCGCAACCGCGGTACATACAGAGCATGCATTTGCGACCAGGCATGCAGCGACGAAAGAAAGGATTGTAGATGCAGATCTCCTTTGCCGCGCTCGACATTCCGAAGACCGGTGTCGTCGTTGCCGGCGTGATCGAGGACGGTGTGCTGCCACCCACCACCAAGGCCCTTGACGACCAGCTGGGTGGTCTGATCACCCGCACGCTCAAAGGCGGGCGCTTCCGCGGCAAGAAGGACCAGAGCCTGATGCTGTTGAGCCCCGCGGGCGGCGGGCTGGACGCGCTGCTGCTGGTCGGCCTCGGCAAGGAGAGCGCGCTGGGTGCCCTGCGCAGCGAAGCCCTCGGCAGCCAGATTTACGCGGCGCTCGCGCCGCATGGCCATGCGGAAGCGTACGTCGCCCTCGATGCCCTGGCGGGCACGCCGGTCGATGCCGCGGGGCTTGCCGCCAGCCTTGGCCTGGGTGCCCTGTTGCGCGCCTACCGCTTCGATAAGTACTTCACCAAGCTCAAGGACGAGGAGAAGCCGGCGCTCGGCAGCCTCGTCATCGGCACGCCCGAAGCGGCGCGCGCGCGAACCCTGTTCGCATCGATGGCGACAACCGCAGACGCGGTCGCCTTCACCCGCGACCTCGTTTCCGAGCCCGGCAATGTGATCAATCCTGCAACGCTGGCGGAACAGGCCCGCTCGCTGGCCGACCTCGGCGTCGAGGTCGAGGTGCTGAGCGAGAAGGAGATGCGCAAGCTCGGCATGAACGCACTTCTGGGCGTCGCTCAGGGCAGCGCCAACGAAGCGAAACTGGTCGTGCTGCGCTGGTGCGGGCTCGGCAAACCGGACGCCGCCGCCAAGAAGGGCAAGAAGGGCAAGCGCACGGCCGATAAGGGCGGTGACGGCGAGGCGGGCGCCGACAGCCCGCTTGCCTTCATCGGCAAGGGCGTCACCTTCGATTCCGGCGGCATATCCATCAAGCCGGCCGCCAACATGGAGGATATGAAGTGGGACATGGCCGGTGCTGCGGCCGTGGTCGGTGTCATCCGCGCGCTGGCCGCCCGCAAGGCACGGGTCAATGCGGTGGGTGCGATCGGCCTGGTCGAGAACATGCCCTCCGGCCAGGCGCAGCGCCCCGGTGACGTCGTCACCTCGCTGTCCGGGCAGACGATCGAGGTCATCAACACCGATGCCGAAGGCCGCCTGGTGCTGGCGGATGTCCTCTGGTACGTGAAGGACCGCTTCAAGCCGAAGCTGATGGTCGATCTGGCGACGCTCACAGGCGCCATCATCATCGCTCTGGGCCACGAGCACGCGGGCCTGTTCGCCACCGATGACGAACTGGCCGACCGCCTGACAGCGGCGGGTGCTGCGGTCGGCGAGCCCTTGTGGCGGCTCCCCTTGGGCGAGGCCTACGACAAGCAGATCAAGTCCGACATCGCCGATATGAAGAATGTCGGCAACCGTTCCGCCGGCAGCATCACCGCGGCACAGTTCCTCAAACGCTTCGTCGAGGGCACGCCCTGGGCGCACCTCGACATCGCCGGCGTCGCCTGGACCACAACCGACCGCGAGACGGCGCCCAAGGGGGCGACCGGTTTCGGCGTCCGGTTGCTGGACCGCTTCGTCGCCGACAATTACGAGGCGCGCTGACGGCAGTCGGGTGCGGGTCCGCCGGTGACCGAGGTCGCGTTTTATCACCTGCAGACGGCACCGCTCGATCAGGTGCTGCCGCGGCTATTGGAAAAGACGCTCGCCGCCGGCAAGCGGGCGGTCGTGATCGCGGGCTCGCGCGCGCGTGCCGAAGCGCTCGCAACCGTGCTGTGGACCTACCGTCCCGACTCCTGGCTGCCGCATGGTACGGTCGAGGACGGCGACGCGGACCAGCAGCCGGTCTGGCTGACCGAACACGACGAGAACCCTAACGGCGCTTCCTTCCTGTTCCTGACCGAAGGCGCCGATTCGACCGCGATCGCCACATTCGAGCGCTGCTTCGACCTGTTCGACGGCAACGACGAAGCGGCGGTAGCGGCCGCGCGGGCGCGCTGGCAGGCCCGCAAGCAGGACGGCCACGCGGTCACCTACTGGCGGCAATCGGCGACCGGGGCTTGGCAGCAAATGGCGTAGAGTCTGGCCTCAGGGCTGCGGCGCCCGCGGCGTGAGCGCACTCAAGCGCAGCGCGACGAAGGTGCCGGCAAGGGCGACGGCGGCCATGGCGAGGTAGGCGCTGCCGCCCAGGCCATGGTACAGCCAGCCCGACGCCAACAGCATCAGCCCCAGTCCTGCTCCCCAGACCAGCCCGGAATAGAGGCTCTGTGCCGTTGCCGAAAGACTGGCGGGGACGGTCTCGCCGATGCAGGCCATGGCGCCCAAGTGCGCAGCGCCGAAGCTGAACGCGTGCAGGGCCTGCAGGACGACGACGGCAGCGAGCGAATCGGTCAAGCCGGTGCCGAGCCAGCGGACGACGGCGGCGATGCCGGCCAGCGTGATCAGGCCGACGCTGCCCAAGTGCCGGGTGACCCGGCCGCCGTAAGCGAACAGCACGATCTCCGCCAGCACGCCCTCCGCCCACAGGACGCCGATGACGTTCTCCGAGTAGCCTTTCGCCTGCCAATGCAAGGTACCGAAGGCATAGTAGACCGCGTGGCTGCCCTGGATCAGGCCACAGGCGGCAAGGCTCAGGCTCAGGGCCCGGATGCGCAGCGCTTGCACGATTGGCAGGCCGCGATGGAGCGGCGAGCGTTCCGTGCGGATGTCGGGCAGAAAGAAACAGGCCGCCGCCGTAGCGGCGACGCAGGCGAGTGACAACCACAGAATCGCCGATGGCGGCAGCCAGACCAGCACCTGGCCGGAGACGAGCGCCACGACGATGAAGCTCGTCGATCCCCACAACCGCGTGCGGCCATAATCGAGGCCGGCCCGCTGCACCGCCATGATCGTGAGGCTTTCGGTCAGCGACATCACCGGCGGCCACAGCGCGTAGAACAGCACGCTTATCAGCAGAATGGGCCAGAATCCGTTCGTGAAGGCGAAAAGGCAGAAGGTGGCGAGGCTGCCTGCGACCAGGACAAGAATCGACCGCCGCCGCTGGCCCGAGCGGTCGGCCCCGTGCGCCGCCAGCGGCGCGCTGAACATCTTGATGCCGATGCTGAGCGCCAGAATGACGCCGATCTCGGTCGCGCCCAAGCCGTGCGATGTCAGCCAGACCGGCCAGAACGGCTGCTGCACGCCGAGAAAGGCGAAGAAGCCGGCATAGAACAGCGACAGGCGCAAACGCAGCGCGCCTGTTTGCGCAGGCCCGATGCGTTCGTCCGGAGCGACCACGATCGGGCCTGTCGCTGCCTTTCAGTGCCGGCTTGCGGTGGCTGCCTTAGTAGCGCGCGTCGGAGCGGAACAGCCAGTCGGTGAGGTGGGCAACGTCGAGCGAGGCCTGCTGGTACAAGAACTCAAGCGCATCGCGGCGCGCCACCAGCCCTGACAGCTTGCCGCCCTCCAGCACCGGCATATGCCGGATGCCGGTGCCGGCCATCCGCTTCAGGACGTCCTCGAGGTCGTCATCGACGCCGCAGCTCGTGATCGCGGTGGTCATGACGTCGCGGACCAGCATGTGCGCAGCCTTCTCCTCGTACTTGCCGAGTGCGTGCGCGATGTCGCCCAGCGACAGAACCCCAAGCACATGGTCGTCGACGTCGGTGACGACGGCGAGGGAGAACTTGCGCGAGCCAACCGGCTGGGCGAACCGGCGCGCCGCCTCGGCCAGCGTGAAGTCGGGATGCATGGTCAACAGCAGCATCCCGTGCAACTTGAGAAACTTCGAGACTTTCATGGCTACCCTCGGATCCTCCCCTGTTTCCGGTCCTTCCGCCCGGACCGCACGGCCAGGGATCCTAGACGACTTCAGCCGCCATTTCGAGCCTCTCCTCAGCGATCCGTGCCGGCCGCAAGAGCGGTCGGAGTCGCGAACGCCGCGAGGTACGGCAGGCCTTTCAGCACCCGGCTGCCGTACCAGGACACCATCTCGGCATCGATCAGCCGGGCCTTGGCCGCATGGCGTGGAAACGCCTCGCCGAACGCCGCCACATGCCGGTCGCCAAACGGAAACGGCTCGCTTGAAAACAGGACCAGATCGGCCGCCGCCAGCAACGCCTCGTCAAGATCGATGACGGGATAGCGAACCCCTGTTGTGGCCGGCACGCTCAGCCAGTTGACCAGCGCCAACATGCGGGCGATGTAGGTGTCGCGGCTGATGGTCATCCACGGCTCGCGCCAGATCAGGTAGAGCACGGAGCGCGAATGCCAGGCGTGGGCGGCATCGCTGAGGGCCGCCAATGCGCGGTTGAACGCATCCACCAGCGCTTCGGCCTCGGCCGCGCGGCCAAAAAGTGCCCCCATCAGCCTGAACAGAGCGATGTTGTCGGTCACTTCGACCGGATGCGTGACAACGACCGTGTAGCCGGCCGCGCTGAGGGCATCGGCTAGTTCCTTCGGCGTCTCATCGATGTTGACGATGACGTGGGTGGCACGCGCCGCATTGAGCTTGTCCCAATTGAGCGCCTTGGTGCCGCCGACGCTGCGCACGGCCTTCACCTGCGGCACCGGGTGGACGCAGAAGGCGGTACGGCCAACGATTTGATCGCCGAGCCCGAGATCGAATAGGAGCTCGGTGATGCTGGGAACGAGCGAGACGATGCGGGCCGCGGCGCCGGCAGGCGTATGCACGACGCCTGAGGCATCGGCGCGAACAGCGCGCTCAGGCGCGCTTGCGGTTTCGGTCATGCGAACACTCCTCCAGCATTATTGCGCGTGACGCGGCGCCTTTGTGATCCAGATCACTTATCGCCGGCCGGCAACGCGCGATAGTGCCGGCGGATGGACATTTCATCCGGAGTTCTCCCTTCCCTCAAGAGCACCACCTCGGGCCGGCCCCCCAGCCGGCCCTTTTGTTTTGTGGCCCCCGCTCCGCTTGTGAGCCGAGCGATGACCGCGCTGCCGGCTGCAAACGCCAGTAGCAATCGGCGGTGGCGATCACTTTAATCAAAACAATCGGTTTCCTTTGTCAAGGCGGTTGCGGAATACTTCTTCCGCCGATCGAAGGGCAAACGCCTTTGGAATCGGCATCGCGCCCCGGCGCTGCGTGACAGTCGGCCGGGGATCGGTGGACGATCGATCGGCACCGACGGCACTGACCACCAGGAGCAGAGGGAAGGGATACATGCGATGAGCAAGGAGAAGAAGCTGACGACAAATGCCGGCGTTCCGGTGCCGGACAACCAGAACGTGATGACGGCCGGGCCGCGCGGCCCGCAACTGCTGCAGGATGTCTGGTTTCTGGAGAAGCTCGCCCATTTCGACCGCGAGGTGATTCCGGAGCGGCGCATGCACGCCAAGGGCTCCGGTGCCTACGGCACGTTTACCGTCACCCATGACATCACGCGCTACACGAAGGCAAAGATCTTTTCCGAAATCGGCAAGAAGACCGAGCTGTTCGCCCGCTTCACGACGGTGGCCGGCGAGCGCGGCGCCGCCGACGCCGAGCGCGATATCCGCGGCTTCGCGCTCAAGTTCTATACCGAAGAGGGCAACTGGGACATGGTCGGCAACAACACGCCGGTGTTCTTTTTGCGCGACCCCCTGAAGTTCCCCGACCTCAATCACGCGGTCAAGCGTGACCCGCGCACCAACATGCGCAGCGCCAAGAACACCTGGGACTTCTGGACCTCGCTGCCGGAAGCGCTGCACCAGGTCACCATCGTCATGAGTGATCGCGGCATCCCGGCAACCTACCGCCACATGCACGGCTTCGGCAGCCATACCTTCAGCTTCATCAACGCTCAGAACGAGCGCTACTGGGTCAAGTTTCACTTCAAGTCCGAGCAGGGCATCAGGAATCTGACCGACGCCGAGGCGGAGACGATCATCGGCAAGGATCGCGAGAGCCATCAGCGCGATCTGTACGAGAGCATCGAGCGGGGCGACTTCCCGCGCTGGACGCTGAAGGTTCAGATCATGCCGGAGGCCGACGCGGCAAAGGTCCCCTATCACCCGTTCGACCTGACCAAGATCTGGCCGCACAAGGATTATCCCCTGATCGACGTCGGCGTGATGGAACTGAACCGCAACCCGGAGAACTTCTTTGCCGAGGTTGAGCAGTCCGCCTTCAATCCGGCGAACGTTCCACCGGGCATTGGCTTCTCGCCCGACAAGATGCTGCAGGGGCGGCTGTTCTCCTATGGCGATGCGCAACGCTACCGCCTGGGCGTCAATCACCACCTGATCCCGGTGAACGCTCCGCGCTGCCCGGTGCACAGCTACCATCGCGATGGCGCGATGCGGGTGGACGGCAACCACGGCAGCACCTTGGGTTACGAGCCCAACAGCTACGGCGAATGGCAGCAGCAGCCCGCCTACCGCGAGCCGCCGCTGGCCCTTGACGGCGCCGCCGATCACTGGGACCACCGCGAGGATGAGGACTACTACTCCCAGCCCGGCATGCTGTTCCGCCTGATGAGCCCGGCGCAACAACACGTCCTGTTCGAGAACACGGCGCGTTCGATCGGCGAAGCGCCGCGCGAAATTCAGTTTCGTCACATCCGCAACTGCCTGAAGGCGGATCCGGCCTACGGCAAGGGAGTCGCGGATGCGCTCGGTGTCGCGCTGTCCGAGGTCGGTGCCTGAACGGGCGGACCGGGCCACGACTTCGACCGGCAACTGACCCCGCGGATGAGGGCATCGGCCTCTCGTCCGCGGGTGCGCCGTCACCTTCGAACAGACGCCCCTGCTGGTCCGACCGTCGCCTTCCGGCTACTCCACCCGGAAGGCGCCGTGGCAGCCGCGGCAATGGGCGGAAAGCGTCTGCAGCGCCGCAATCGCTTTCTGCCAGTCGGCGGCTGCGGGCTGCGCCGGGACGGCCTCGGCGACAGTCGCGAACTCTGCCGCCGCTCGATGCATGCCGAGCCCCATCTCGCGGAACTCCAGCGGCAGGTAGCGGCCGAACCCGGCGCCGGAGCCCGGCTCTAACTCCGTGCGGGCGACCCCGGCGGCACCCTTGAAGTCGGCAGCGGCAAGACGCGCGATGATGTCGTCGAGCGCATCCATGTGGTGGCGCATGTGCGCGAGGAAAGCCGGACGCAGATCGGCCGGCAGGGCGATCGCTGTCCGCGGATCCGCCTCGGCCGCGGCCAGCTCCGGCGCCTGCGCCAGCGCCGTGAGAGCCATCGCCGTGAGAGCCAGCGCCGCCAGCGCGAGCCTTCCGAACCGTCGCATGATTGCTCCTCCGTGGCTGGCAGCCCTGGTCAGCCGGACGGTCCAGCTGGCCAGACTTGCCTTCTTCCCCCCAGATTAGGGCGGCCTTCGCCAGCCGGCAAATCTTGTTGCCACACGACGAACGACATATTGACAAAAATCCTCCTGATAGGCATAAAGACCTACATTTTGGACGACCCTTGCTCATTTCTGGAGGTGCAGCCTGCTATGCCCGTCTTCATGGGATTTGAAAGAGATATTTTCCGTCGTATTGCCCGCCGCGGCTGCGCGGCGATGGTCCCGATTGCCAACATCGCCGCCGGCGTTCTGCTCGCAAACAGCAAATTCCCGAGCGCCAGCATCGCGTTCACCATTGCGTTAGGGTTGGCTTTCGCGCTCTCCCGCTTGGAGCGCACTCTTAATCCCGCGTAAGGCCGACGCCGCTTGCGGACGGGCGCGCTGCGGACAGCATGCGCACCGTCTCGCAAGCGAGGCTTGATTTCAGAGGTACGGAACTGCAGTCTTATTGCTTGAGGAACACATCTCCATTCCCTCTGAGCGAGGAGCGAGCAGTGCAGCACGGAGTGCCGACACGGTTCTTCGCCGCCGCGGCGGCAGTCGTGGTCGTTCTGGCGGTTCTCATTGCACCCGCACGAGCCGCCGATGACGACACCCAGGTGAAAGCACGGGCGTTTATCGAGGGCTTGGCCGATCAGGCTGTGCAGGCGCTGACCAATGCCAGCGTGCCGCGCGAGGAACGCGAAAAGCGCGCACGGGTCCTTCTGCGCGAAAACTTCGCCGTGCCGACAATCGCTCAGTGGGTGCTCGGCCGCTATTGGCGGGTGGCGACGCCGGCCGAGCAGCAAGAGTACCTGAGCCTTTTCGAGGACCTGATTGTCGTCACCTACGTCGACCGGTTCACCCGCTATTCGGGCGAGCGCCTGCGCGTCACGCGATCGGTCGGCATGGGCGAGACCGGCGACGTCAACGTCTTTTCCGACATCACCAATCCCGGCGGCTCACCGATCGACATCGGCTGGCGGGTGCGAACCCGCGACGGCTCTATGAAAGTCGTCGACGTCTCGGTCGAGGGCGTAAGCATGGGGCAGACCCAGCGCTCCGAGTTCGCCTCGATCATCCAGAACAATGGCGGCCAAGTGTCAGGCCTGCTCGCCGAGATGCGCCGGCGCCTGCAACAGGCGAGTTAGGTCGCGAGGGGGACGGCGCTCGGTTCTGGCCATGGCGGAAACGGTTGTCACGAGCATCGAAGCGCCGTCCGGAAAGGACGTCGCCTACGAGAACTTCCCGGTCGGCTCCTGGCTTCTGCCGGCGCGATTGCGGCCACACGTGGCCGTGTTCTATGCCTTTGCCCGCGCCATCGACGACATCGCCGACGATCCGCAGTTGCCACCCGAAGAGAAGATCGCGCGGCTCACCGGGTTCGAGGCGGCGCTGTTGGGCCGGGAAAAGCGCGACGGCTTCGCCAAGGCGCACGCAATGCGCCAGACCTTGGCCGCAAGCGGGATCTCGGTACGCCACTGCCTCGACCTCATCTCCGCCTTCAAGCAGGACGCGACGCAAGTGCGCTATCGCCGCTGGGAGGATCTGATCGACTATTGCAACCGCTCGGCTGCACCGGTCGGGCGCTTCCTCCTCGATCTGCACGGTGGCGGACGCAATGGCTATACGGCCGCTGACGCCTTGTGCAACGCGCTTCAGGTCATCAACCAACTGCAGGATTGCCAGGAGGATTACCGGCTGTTGAACCGGGTTTATCTGCCGTGCGACTGGCTCGCCGAGGCCGGCGCCGCGGTCGAGGATCTCGACCGGCCGCGCACGACGCCGGCACTCCGGCACGTCATCGATCGCATGCTCGATGCAACCGACTCCCTGCTGGCAATCGCGCAGCGGCTGCCCGCCGAGCTCAAGAGCCGGCGGCTCGGCATGGAGTCCTCGGCGATCCTTGCGATTGCGCGCCTGCTCGTGCAGCGGTTGCGCGCGGGCGACCCACTGGCCGGGCGTGTCGCGCTGTCGAAGGCGGAGTACGCATGGTGCTGTGTCCGCGGCGCCGGTGCTGCGCTCAGATGAGGGCGGCAGGAGCGGCGCCTGCCGATAGTACGGAAGCGGCTGATCAGGCGGCCGCCGAGCGGATTGTCGCCCGCTCCGGCACCTCGTTCTACTGGGGCATGCGGGCGCTGCCGCCGGCCAAGCGGCAGGCGATGTTCGCGGTCTACGCCTTCTGCCGCGAGGTCGACGACATCGCCGATGATCCCGGCACCATGCCCTCCAAGCTTGGCCGCCTCGACGACTGGCGGGCCGACATCGAGCGCGTCTATGACGGCAAAGCACCGGAAGGTGCGGTCGCGCGCGCGCTCAGGACTCCTGCGGCCCAATTCGGTCTGCGCAAGGAGGATTTCCTCGCCGTTATCGCCGGCATGGAAATGGATGCCGCCGACCGCTTGCGCATCCGCGACATGGACGAACTCAACCTCTATTGCGATCGGGTGGCCTGCGCCGTTGGCCGCCTGTCGGTTCGGATCTTCGGCCTGCCGCAGCCGCTGGGCGATGAGCTCGCCGATTCGCAAGGTCGGGCGCTGCAGCTCACCAACATCCTGCGCGACCTGCAAGACGATGCAGCGCGTGACCGGCTGTACCTGCCTTGCGACCGGCTGCGCGCGCACGGGATCAAGGAGACCGAGCCCGACGCCGTGCTCTCGAACCCGGCGCTCACCGCGGTGTGCGAGGATTTGGCCCAGCGTGCGTGCGCATACTTCGCCGCCGCCGATCGGGCGGCAGCGCAGTGCGACCGCAAGGCGGTGCGGCCTGCGCGGATGATGATGGAGGTCTACCGGCGCACCCTGCAGGCGCTGATGGCGCGCGGCTGGCGCCGCTGGCAGGAGCCGGTCGCCCTCTCGCCGGCGGTGAAGCTGTGGGTGGCTCTGCGCTACGGACTGATCTAGGCGTGGCACCGTCGCACGTTCACATCATCGGCGCCGGCCTCGCCGGCCTAGCGGCTGCGGTCGCGCTGCGCGGCACCGGCTTCAGCATCACGCTCTACGAGGCGGCCGGGCACGCCGGCGGCCGTTGCCGGTCGTTCGTTGACGACCGGCTCGGACGGTTGATCGATAACGGCAATCATCTCCTTCTCAGCGGCAATCAAGCGACGCATTCATTCCTCGCTGCGATCGGCGCCGAGAACGGACTCACCGGACCCGCCCAGGCCGCCTTCCCGTTCATCGATCTTGCGACGGCTGAACGCTGGACCGTGCAGCCCGGCCGCAGTCGCATTCCCTGGTGGTTGTTCGATGCCCGGCGGCGGGTGCCGGGGACACGGGCCGCCGATTACTTGAGCGCACTGCGCCTGGCCTTCGCCGGCCCCGATGCCACGGTTGCCGGCTGCCTTGGCCCGGACAGCGCCGCCTATCGCCGCTTCTGGCAACCGCTCGCGGTCTCGGCGCTGAACACCGCCGCCGAGGAGGGAGCGGCATCGCTCCTATGGGCCGTGGTGCGCGAGACGTTCGGCCGCGGCGAGGCTGCCTGCCGGCCGCGCATTGCTGCCGAAGGCTTGAGCGCCTGCTTCGTCGATCCGGCCGTGCGCGCGATCGCGGCCGCCGGCGGTTCGCTTCGCTTGCACGCACGCGTGGCAGCGCTGGAGCATGGCATCGATGGCCCGACCGCCCTGCATCTGGCCGGCGGCGAGACGGTTGCGCTCGCGGCCGCCGACCGCGTGATCCTTGCCGTGCCACCGGCAAACGCCTCCGCACTCGTGCCCGATCTGAAGGTGCCGAGCGGGAGCCGGGCGATCGTGAACGCGCACTTTCTCCTGCCGCCAGCGGCCAACGGCAGCGTGCGGCCGTTGCCCGAATTCATGGGCCTCGTCAATGGCATCGGCGAATGGCTGTTCGTGCGCGGCGACGTCGCCTCGGTGACGGTCAGCGCCGCCGACCGGCTAGCCGAGGAACCGGCCGAGGCGATCGGGGCCGGCCTGTGGCCCGAGGTCGCCACCGCGCTCGGCATCACCGCGGTCGCGCTGCCACCGTACCGAATCGTCAAGGAGAAGCGGGCAACGTTCGCACAGACGCCGGCGCAAATCCGGCACCGTCCGGCCACCCGCACCCGCTGGCGAAACCTTTTTCTCGCTGGCGACTGGACCGCCACCGGCCTGCCGGCGACAATCGAGGGAAGTGTGCGTTCCGGCAACACGGCCGCGGCTGCCGTCATCCAAACCCGCCGCGACGCTTGACAGATCTTATGCAAACAAGCACTTAGAGCGATCTTGCGCGCTGCACGCGATCGGTGCGGGGCGACGCACGCCGGGACGCGTGCGGGCTTGCGGGAACAAGAGCGAACGGGAGTGAGTGGATGCGGTGGAGTGCTGCAGCCGTAGCACAGGTTGAGGTTGAAGCGGCGCGAACCGAAAGCGTGCTCGACCGGACGATTGATGACGGTCTCGCTTGGATGTTTGACCGCCAGGCGAGCGACGGCCACTGGGTGTTCGAGCTCGAAGCCGACGCCTCGATGCCGGCCGACTACATCATGCTCAGTCACTACCTCGGCGACATCGACGAGCCGCTAGAACGCAAGATCGCCACCTACCTGCGCCGCCGCCAGGGTGCGCATGGCGGCTGGTCGATGTACTACGGCGGCGAATTCGACTTGAGCTTGAGCGTACGCGCCTATTTCGCGCTCAAGATCATGGGCGACGACCCGGAAGCCCTGCACATGCGCCGCGCGCGCGAGGCCATCCTGGCTCAAGGTGGCGCCGCGAAGGTGAACGTCTTCACCCGCTACGCGCTGGCGCTGTTCGAGCAAATCCCGTGGCGCGGCGTGCCGTGGATGCCGGCTGAAACGATGCTGCTGCCGAAGTGGGCGCCGTTCCACCTCGACAAGGTGTCTTATTGGTCGCGGACCGTGATGGTGCCGCTCCTGGTCGTATCGGCCTTCAAGCCACGCGCCCGCAACCTGCGCAAAGTCAACATTCGCGAGCTGTTCACGACGCCGCCCGAACGGCATCGCGGCTACCAGACCAATCCGACCGGCTCCCGCATCGGCAACGGCCTTCTGGTGTTGGATGCCGTTGCCCGGCTCGCCGAACCGTTCGTGCCGCGGCCGCTGCAGAAGATTGCCATCGACAGGGCCATGCGGTTCATCGAGGAGCGGCTCAACGGCGATGAGGGGTTGGGCGGCATCTACCCGGCGATGATGTATGCACTGATCGCGATGGATGCGCTGGGGTATCCGCACGACCATCCGTCGCGGCTGATGACACGGACCGCGATCAATAAGCTCTTAGTCGTGCACGCGGACGAGGCCTATTGCCAGCCGTGCGTGTCGCCCGTCTGGGATACGGCGCTGATGCTGCACGCGTTCCTGGAAGCGGGCGTGCCCGGTGATGATGACGCGGTTGCAAGCGCCTGCGAATGGCTGTGCGCGCGCCAGATCCTCGACGTAGAGGGGGACTGGGCAGTGAACCGCGCCGGCGTGCGACCCGGCGGCTGGGCCTTCCAGTACCGCAACGACCACTACCCCGATGTCGACGACACCGCGGTTGTGGCGATGGCGCTCAACCGGGCCGATCCCGATCGCTATCGGCATGCGGTCGACCGGGCGGCGGAATGGATCATCGGCATGCAGAGCGCCAATGGCGGCTGGGGCGCCTTCGATGCCGACAACCAGCACGAGTTTCTCAACAACATCCCGTTCGCCGACCACGGTGCGCTGCTCGACCCGCCTACGGCCGATGTCACGGCACGCTGCATCGGTCTCCTGGCGCAGCTCGGCTATCCGGCGACGCACCCGGCGATTGCCCGCGCGCTCACCTTCTTGCAGCGCGAGCAGGAGGCGGACGGCTCCTGGTTCGGCCGCTGGGGCACCAATTACATCTACGGCACTTGGTCGGTGCTGGCGGCGCTGAACGCCGTCGGCGAGGACATGACTGCGCCTTACATCCAGCGTGCGGTCGCGTGGCTGAAGGCGCGCCAGCGCGACGACGGCGGCTGGGGCGAGGATTGTGCCACCTATTGGCCGAACCAGCGCGATGGGGCGAAGGCGAGCACACCCTCGCAGACCGCCTGGGCGCTGCTGGGATTGATGGCCGCGGGCGAGGTCGATTCGGACAGCGTCGAACGCGGCATCGGCCATCTGATGGCGGCCCCGCGCGAGGGCGGCAAGTGGGACGAGACCTACTACAATGCCGTCGGTTTTCCCCGCGTGTTCTTTTTGAGCTACCACGGCTACAGCGCCTATTTCCCGCTGTGGGCGCTCGCCCGCTTCCGCGCGCTCAAGGGCGGCAACAGCCGGCGGCCGGCCTACGGCCTTTAGGTCATTAAGGCCCAGCCGGTGGCGATGATCGGTATCGTCACTGGGCTGGCGGCCGAGCGTGATTGCCTCGCCTGTTTCCCGCCGGCCGACCGCCCTGCCGTTCGCGTTGCCGGCGCCAGAGCGGATCGAGCCGCTGCGGCGGCACGCGAACTCATCCGCACCGGCGCCCAGGGCCTGATCAGTTTCGGTATCGCAGGCGGCCTCGCACCTGACCTTGGCGCTGGCACGATTGTCCTCGCCGATCGCGTGATCGACGCCCGCGGGCGCACACTTCGCGCCGATCAGGCTTGGCGGGAGCGGTTGACGGCGCGGCTGGCGCGCGGTCACCGCCTCGTTGCCGGCCCGATCGTTGGCAGCGACCACGCCATCGCCAGCCCGGACGAGAAGGCCGCGCTGGCGCGAAGCACGGGCGCGCTGGCGGTCGACATGGAAAGCCATGCGGTGGCGGAAACGGCGGCCCGCCTGGGTGTGCCGTTCCTGGTCATCCGAGCGATTGCCGATGCCGCCCTGCGCACCGTGCCGGCCTGGCTTGCTGGCGTGATCGACGCCGAGGGACGGCCGCGGTTCAGCGTGGTTGCCGCCGGCCTCCTCGCCCACCCGTCCGACCTCGTAGCGTTGATCGCGCTTGGCCGCGCTTCTAACCGCGCGCTTGCAGCGCTACGCCGGCTCGCGCTCGACGCGGGACCGTCGTTCGGGTTCGCCCCCGACAGCCCCGGCCGCTAGATTGCGGACCAGCTTATCGAACACGAACTCGGCCGAACGCTGATTGTCGAGCGGGATTTCGGGCGCCAGCGGCCCTGCCGTTCGCGGCCCGTGCAGGAACACGCGCAGCGCCCGCCATGGCCTGGCCACGGTATCGTTGACCGCGGTCGCCTCGTAACCGCAGTGGACCATGCAGTCGGCACACTTCTCGTAGTTGCCGGTGCCGTAGCGGTCCCAATCGGTCTCCGCCATCAGGGCGGCGAAGGTCGGCGCATACCCCTCGCCGAGGAGATAGCAGGGCCGCTGCCAGCCGAAGATGTTGCGGGTCGGGTTGCCCCAGGGCGTGCAGCGGTACTGCTGGTTGCCGCACAGGAAGTCCATGAACAGGGACGACTGGCTGAACCGCCAGCGCTTGCGTCCCTGCCGTTGGAACAGGCTGCGGAACAGCTCCTTGGTCCGGGAGCGGTTGAGAAAATGGGTCTGGTTGGGCGCGCGCTCGTAGGCGTAGCCGGGCGAGACGGTGATCCCTTCGATGTCGAGATCGTTCATGCAGAAATCGAAGAAAGCCGCGACCCGATCCGGCTGCATGTCGTTGAAGAGCGTGCAGTTGATGTTGACGCGGAAGCCTTGCGTGCGCGCGGCGCGGATCGCGGCGACGGCACGAAGGAAGGTGCCGGGCTGATTGACCGCGCGATCGTGCTCCTGTTCGAGGCCATCGAGGTGAACCGAGAAGGTCAGGTACTTCGACGGCTTGAACAGGGACAGCTTCTTCTCAAGCAGAAGCGCATTGGTGCACAGGTAGACGAACTTCTTGCGCGCCGTGATGCCGGCAACGATGGCGGCGATGTCCTTGTGCAGGAGCGGCTCGCCGCCGGGGATCGAAACCACCGGCGCACCACACTCATCGACGGCCTCAAGGCACTCCGCGACGCTCATCCGCTTGTTCAGGATCGCGTCTTCGTAGTCGATCTTGCCGCAGCCCGCGCAGGCGAGATTGCAGCGGAACAAGGGCTCCAGCATCAGCACCAGCGGGTACTTGTCGACACCACGCAAGCGCTTGCCGACAATGTAGGCGCCGACCCGGAGCTGCTGGATCAGGGGGATGCCCATGCTGCCCGCCGCTTACGAGAGCGAGGACGCCGGGGCCGGAGCGGTGAGTTGGCGCGGCAGCTTGAACTGCATGCTTTCCTCGACGCCGTGGAGTTCCTCCAGCTCGACCGTGCCGAACTCGGCCAGCCGCGCCATCAGTTCCTGCACGAGCTCTTCAGGCGCCGACGCACCGGCGGTGACGCCGACGGTCTTGACGCCCTCAAGCCAAGCCGGATCGAGCGCGCTCGCATCATCGATCAAGTGGCTGGGAACGCCCCACTCGGCGCCGATCTCGCGCAGGCGGTTGGAGTTGGAGCTGTTGCGAGCGCCGACGACGAGCAGGATATCGACCTGGCCGGCCAGGTCGCGTACGGCCTGCTGCCGGTTCTGGGTCGCGTAACAGATATCCTTGACGTCGGGGCCGACGATGCGTGGAAAGCGGGCACGCAGCGCATCGATGATATCGCGCGTGTCGTCGACGCTCAGCGTCGTTTGCGTCACGTAGGCGACCGGCGCATCGTCAGCGATCGCAACCTTGGCGACGTCGGCCGGGCTGGAGACGAGGTGAACGCCACCCGGCACCCGGCCGGTGGTGCCGACCACCTCGGGGTGGCCGGCATGGCCGATCAGGATGACCTCGCGCCCCTTGCGGACGTGATTGCGCCCTTCCTTGTGCACCTTGGTGACGAGCGGGCAGGTCGCGTCGATGACCGGCAGGCCGCGCCGCTTGGCCTCGTCCTCGACGCCGGTGGCGACACCGTGGGCGCTGAAGATGGTCACGCCGCCGGCCGGTACTTCGTCAAGCTCCTCGACGAACACCGCCCCTTTCGCCTTCAGGGTATCAACGACCCGCTTGTTGTGCACGATCTCGTGGCGGACGTAGACCGGCGGGCCATAGAGGTCCAGGGCGCGCTCGACGATCTCGATGGCGCGCTCGACACCGGCACAGAAGCCGCGGGGCTTGGCAAGAAGGACGCGAAAACGGGGAAGCGACGCGGGAGCAATGTCCATGTTCAGGCTTTCGTCCGCAGTTGGCGCAGCCCGCTCAAAATACGCAGGCATGCCGGCAAGGAAAAGGTAAGAAAAACACGGAAAATAAATGGGGTCGCGAGTGTGCTCTCGCAAACCCCTTGACCACCCTGGCACGCGATACAGTTTGGGCAGTTTGGGTACCGCCTCCAGCGCCGCGGCGAGGGTTCATTCCCATCTTTAGCTTCGAAGCACGATCCGTCCTGCGCTACAATGCCTTGCCACGGACGCTGGTGGTTCGATGCCGACGGATGAATCCCAACCATTGGCTGAATCGTATCACCAGATCAATGGGTTAGTGGATCGACCGATCCGACGTTTGGGATGCAAGCGTCAGATCCGATCCACGAGCGACGGAGCCGGCCGCCGCCCTCAACCATGAGCGGTCGGGAACAAGAGGACGGCAGGGGACCAATGGCGAAACCGGGAGACGGCAGAACCTGGGTCGGCTTCGATCTCGGCGGAACCAAGATGCTCTCGGTGCTGTTCGACGACGCGATGCACCCGATCGCCCGCGAACGCAAGCGCACGCGCGGCCACGAGGGAGCTGAGTCCGGCCTCCGCCGCATCATTGAGCAGATTGAAAAACTCCTGGCGGAGGCAGGCGTCGGCAGGGAACGGCTGGCAGGAATCGGCGTCGGCTGCCCGGGGCCGCTTGATCTTGACCGCGGCGTGATCCTGGAGATGCCGAACCTCGGCTGGAAGAATGTCCGTCTCGGCAAGGTTCTCACGGACGCCTTCGGTTGCCCGGTGACGCTGATCAACGATGTCGATGCCGGCGTTTACGCAGAGTATCGCTTCGGCGCCGGCCAGGGGGGCCGTTGCGTCGTCGGTGTGTTCGCGGGCACGGGCATCGGCGGCGGCGCCGTCTATCGTGGCGAGATCTTGCGCGGCGCCCGCGGCAGCTGTTTCGAGATCGGCCACATCCCGGTCGCAACAGGCGGGGCTTTATGCGGCTGCGGCCGGCGCGGCTGCCTGGAGGCGACCGCCGGCCGGCTCGCGATTTCCGCTCAAGCCGCGATCGCCGCCTACCGCGGCGAGGCGCCCAACCTGATGAAACTGGCCGGCACCAATCTCGCCGAGATCCGCAGCCAGGTGCTGGCGCAGGCGATCGCCCAGGGCGACCAGGTGATCGAGCGGATCGTCCGCCAGGCGGCCGGGACCATCGGCTGGGCAATGGCGGGTGTCGTCAATCTCCTGGCACCCGATATCATCGTCCTCGGCGGCGGCCTGGTCGAGGACATGCCGGCCCTGTTCAAGGGCGAGGTCGAGCAGGCGCTGAAAGCCCAGGTGATGCCGGCGCTCAGCAGCACCTTCAGCGTCGCGACCGCAAAACTGACCGGGGATGCGACCAGCGTCGGCGCCGCCGCCTGGGCGCGGGCCGAACACCCGCCGCTTGAGGCCGTGACGCGCCGCGCCGCTAAAGGCGGGTAGGGTTCGGCGCGTCCCCGTAGACTTGCGCGGGATCGAACGTCTTTTCCGTTTCGACGAACTTAAGCTGCCGACCGCTGGCGGGCGCCGCCGCCTCGTCCCCGACCGGGACGACACGGTAGAAGCAGGAGCGGTAGCCGACGTGGCAGCTGGCACCGCCGGTGACCCGCACCCGCAGCCAGAGCGCGTCCTGGTCGTCGTCGATACGCATCTCGACGACTTTTTGCACGAAGCCCGATGTCGCCCCCTTGTGCCACAGGCAGGCGCGGCTGCGGCTCCAGTAATGGGCTTCGCCGCTGGCGATGGTTGCCTTGAGCGCCTCGGCGTTCATGTAGCCGAGCATCAGGACCTCGCCACTCTCGGCGTCACTCGTAACGACCGGAATCAGCCCGTCGGCGTCGAACTTGGGCGCCAGCACGGTTCCTTCCTCGACTTCAGTGACGCTCACACGAGGGGCGAATTCTGTCGGCGCTTGCGCGGCACCGCTCGCGGCATCGATCATCGCAGCAGGTTCCTCTTGCCGATGGAGGCGTTTTCCCTTATCCCACGGCCGCTGGCTTGCGGCAAGCTGCTGCCGGAGCGGATGTGCTCTGCCATCGTCTGGCGCGGTCGCGGAACACGTTATGGAAAGGGCTGACGATGGCAGTTCCAAAGAGAAAAACCTCGCGTATGAAGCGCGGGCAGCGGCGCTCCCACCACGCGCTCAAGGCCCCGACCTACACCGAGGATAAGGATTCGGGCGAACTGCGCCGCCCGCACCACATCGACCTCGTGAGCGGCATGTACCGCGGGCGCCAGATTCTCGAGCCGAAGGGCTAACAGGGTTCAGCGCCGGAAATCTGCGCGCCGGCACCCCGCCCTCAGGGCGTGCCGCGCAGAAGTGCGTCAGATCGTTCGTTCAGGACCTGAGTCAGGTGTGGCGCCCCCCCCGCCTGAAGGATGCTGGCGTAATCGGAGCGGCGCACAGCCAGTTCGCTGATCGCATTCTCCAGCAGCACGTCGACCACGCGGGCGTCGTCATTGTCCCGCTTGCGCATGACGTAGGTGATCGGGATCGGCTGCGCGTCGCGCGGCTGAATGGTGGTGTCGACGAGGACCGTCTCGCGCGGGCCGGGGCGCTCCCCTTGAATCGCGAACTGCTCGCCGTTGTAACCGACGAAGCGTGAGGCGTAGGTGGCGACACTGTAACGGATGAACGCCGCCAGGAGCTGGGCGCGCTCAGCCTCGCCCGCGCTTGCCCAATGCGATCCAGCGGCAATCGCGATCATCCGCTCGAAGTCGTAGGTCTCGCGCAGCCGCGGCTCCAGCGTGTCGTAGCGGCCCTGAACCCCGAGCTGGTCGGCGTTCTGCATCACCTGCAAGAGGACGGCATGCAACGCTTCGATGACGGCGACAGGCCCCGTATCGCTGCGGGCGGCCGGTGCCGGCGCGTGGCAGGCGATGATGAGGAGGACGAGTTGAAGGACACGCTTCATGGCGGGGATTGAAGCCAGTGAGATTGAAACAAGCTGCAACACTATCGGGCGGGATCAATGACCGCAACCCGCATTGCGCGGCCCGAGAGGGTCGCTTGGCGACGGCCGGGTCCAGCCTCCGTTGGGGCAAAATGGGAACACCTCGTTACAAAGGCGTTTGACTCGCAGCCGCAGACGGCTATATTGGGTGCGGGAGAAAGGGTGCGCGGGGCCAAAAAGCGGACCGCGTCCCGCAGCCGACCGATGGCGGTGGCTGGCGTGGCAGATTGCTCATGTTAAGGAGAATCGGGCCAATGGCGATCATCCAATGCTGCGTCGTTCGCAACTTCGAACGCGTGTCGCCGCATTAGAGCGGTAATCCGGTTACCTGCACAAGCGAACCTGGAGCATAGACGCGGCGAGCGAGAGAGCGCTCGCGCGGGATGGCGCCCGAATGAGGAGTAGCAGCACAATGCGTGCATTGAGAGTCCCTTCCCTCGATTCCGATCGTGGACTGACGCGGTACTTCCGGGAGATCTGGTCCTATCCGGTGCTGAGCCCGGAGGAGGAGTTCATGCTGGCCGTGCGCTTCCACGAGCACGGTGACACGGAAGCCGCCCACCGGCTGGTGACAAGCCATCTGCGCCTGGTGGCGAAGATTGCTGCCGGCTACCGCGGTTACGGCTTGCCGATGGCCGATCTGATCGCCGAGGGCAACATCGGCCTGATGAAGGCGGTCAAGAAGTTCGAGCCGCAGCGCGGTTTCCGCCTTGCGACCTATGCCATGTGGTGGATCCGCGCCGCGATCACCGAGTTCGTCCTGCGTTCCTGGTCGATGGTCAAGCTCGGCACCCTGGCAGCGCAGAAGAAGCTCTTTTTCAGCCTGAACCGGATCAAGCGCGAGCTCAACCTCATCTCCGACGCCGGGCTCGACCACGAGCAGGCCGAAACGGTCGCGACGACGCTCAATGTCTCGGCCCAGGACGTCATCGACATGGAGCGGCGGCTGGCTTCGCCCGACGTGTCCTTGAACGCCCCGCGCAGCCGCGACGACGACGACGGCGCCGAGTTCATGGATACCCTGGTCGATGAGGCGGCGGATCCGGAAGTGCAGGCGGCCGGGCGCCAGGAAAGCACGCAGCGGCACGCGCTGCTGACGCGCGCGCTCGAAGCCCTGCCGGAGCGGGAGCGGCACATTCTGGCCGAGCGTCAGCTCGCCGACGAGCCGAAGACGCTGGAAGAGCTGGGCCTCCACTACGGCATTAGCCGTGAGCGGGTACGTCAGCTGGAAGCGCGCGCGCTTGAGCGGGTGACCAAGGCGGTGCGGGCGATGGCGGCCGAAGGCGCGAGCGTCGCGGTACCGGCTTAAGCCTTGAGGGCCTAAGCCCTGGGTTCGTAAGCCTCGGGCCGGATCCTCGGCCAAGACCGCGCGCGGCTCAAAGCCGGTAGCGCTGCCAGAGCTGGTGTTCGTCGAGCACCGCCAGCAGGCCGGCTGTCATGTCCTCAACCGCAGCCGCGCGTGGCTGCGCGGTCTCCTGGCCCAGGCCCCGCCGCCCAGGCGCCAGACTCCTGAGCCCAAGACGGCGCTGCCACCAGCGGCGGCCGTCGGCGATGACGAGCAGCCGCACCCGCGCGCCGTAGCGCTCCCGCATCAGGGTTCGCAGGTCGGCGATGCCGTCGATCAGGCCAAGCGCGAGGGCGGCCCGCCCGCTCCAGAACCGGCCACTGAACAGCTCATCCTCGCCGGCCTTGAGCTTGCCCTGGCGATGGGCGCGGACATGCGCGCGAAACGCCTCGTGGATGTCGGCCTGAATACGGCGCAGGTGTGCCACTTCCTCTTCGCGCTCCGGCTGGAAGGGGTCGAGGCCTGCCTTGTGTTCACCGGAGACGTAGACCCGGCGCTCGATGCCAAACCGTTTCAAGAACTCCGGGAAGCCGAAGCCGGCCGAGACGACACCGATCGAGCCGACCAGCGAGCTTTCGTCAGCATAGATCTCATCACCAGCCGTCAGCAGCCAATAGCCGCCCGAAGCCGCAACATCCTCGGCAAACGCGAACACCTTGATTTGGTGCTCTTCCGCCAGCGCGCGGATGCGCCTCGTGATCTGTGCCGCTTGCACCGGCGCGCCGCCCGGCGAATTGACGACGAGTGCGACCGCCGTCAGCGACGGCAGTTTGAACGCACGTTCGAGCGTCGGCGCGATCGAATCCAGTGTCAGGCCGCGTTGCCACGGGCCTAAGCGGCCGATCACGCCCTTGAGCGGCACCACCGCGACCACCGGCGGCGGATTACGGAACCGCTCGAACGGCAGCCAGGATAAGAGCTTGCGCGTGTTCATGACGGCTCGTGTTCCTTATCCTGTTCCTGCCCGCAACAGCCGAGCCTACCACGCAATGGCGCCGGCATGGCGCAGCGCGGCCTCCGCCTCGGCCGTGAACTGTCCATCCGGGCGGTGCAGAACCAGCCCCGGCAGCAGGCGAAAGGGCCCGCGCGCACCGCGGCGGCCGGTGATCAGGATCCGCTTTGCCGGCTTGGCCGCGCTTCCTCCCGGCCACAGCGGGTAGACCGCGAGGCTGCCGAGGCCCTGGCTCAGCGCACTCACGATCGCCGGCAGCCGATCGGCCCGGTGCAGCCAGGTCACGGTCCCGCCGGGCCGGACCGAGCGGATGCAGAATGCGGCCCAGTCGGCAAGCTGCGCCCTGCCCTCGACGGCCGCCGCACGCCGGCCCGGATCGCGCGCCGGCTGAGCGGTATCGGCAGCAAGGTGCGGCGGATTGGCAATGACGTGATCGAACCCGGCGGGCCGCAGGGCCTCGTGCGGTTCGAGAAGATCGGCGATAAGGAACTGAACGCGGCCCTCGACCGCGTTGGCGACGGCGTTCGCGTGCGCCTGCGCGATCAAGACCGGATCCTGATCGATGCCGGTGATGCGCACGCCATCGGCCCGCTGCGCCAGGCAGAGCGTGGCCGCACCGACGCCGCAGCCGGCATCCAGCACGTGCTCGCCCGGTGCGGCAACGACGGCAGCGGCGAGCAACACGGGGTCAATCGCCGCGCGATAGCCCCTGCGCGGCTGCCGAACCATGACGCGACCGCCGAGCAGCCGGTTTTCCGTCCAATCGTCCGCGTCCTCATCCACCACATCGTGCCTCGCCCGTGCCGTGGGTGCGTCGACCAGTCATTCGCGCATACCGGCCGTCGCGCGGCCCGGCAGGCTTGACCGCGCTTGCCCGCGCTCCTTATGTTCGCCGAAAGGGGATTGTCAACCGACAGCGGGGCGAAAGGAGAGTATGGGCGTGAGCGTTGCCGCAGATGCCAGCAGGCAGGCAACGGCCGGTGGAGCATCTATTGATGCGCTAATGGCACTGGTTGCGCGCGACCTGAGCGCAGTCAACACGGTGATCATGCAGCGGATGCAGAGTCCGGTCAGCCTGATCCCGCAGCTTGCAGGGCACGTCATTGCCGCCGGCGGTAAGCGCTTGCGGCCGATGCTGACCCTCGCGTCAAGCCGGCTCTGCGGCTACCAAGGCGATCGCCACGTCGGCCTTGCGGCATGCGTCGAATTCATCCACACGGCGACCCTCCTGCACGATGACGTCGTCGACGAGAGCGATTTGCGGCGCGGACTGGCCTCGGCCAATACGCTGTGGGGCAATAAATCGAGCGTGCTAGTCGGCGATTTCCTGTTCAGCCGCGCCTTCGAGCTGATGGTCGAGGACGGCTCGCTGGAGGTGTTGGCGATCCTCTCGAAGGCATCGTCGGTCATCGCCGAGGGTGAGGTGATGCAGCTGGTGACGACCTCCGACATCACCACCACTGAGGCCGCTTACCTCGATGTGATCCGCGCCAAGACGGCACAACTGTTCGCCGCCGCGTGCAAGATCGGCGGTGTCGTCGCAGACCGGCCGGTGGCTGAGGTGCAAGCCCTGGAAGCCTTCGGCATGAACCTCGGTATCGCGTTCCAGATCGTCGACGACGTGCTGGACTATTCCGCCAAGCAGGCGACGCTCGGCAAGGCGGTCGGCGACGACTTCCGCGAGGGCAAGATGACGCTGCCGGTCGTGCTCGCCGTCGCCAGCAGTGCGGGTGCCGAGCACAGCTTTTGGGAGCGGACGCTCGAGGCGCTGGAGCAGCACGACGGCGATCTGGAGACCGCGATCGGTTACCTTGAGGCGCGCGGCACCCTGGCCGAGAGTGTCGCGCGCGCGCGTGACTATGCAACCCGCGCCTCGTCGGCACTCGCCGGCTTCCCGGACTGCCCGGAACGCCGCGCCTTGGCCGAGGTCGTGCAGTTCTGCATCGAACGCGCGTATTAACCGCGCACAGCGCGGCGCCGGCTTGCCCTTTGCCCCGGCGCGGCGCTATAAGACCGCCATAGGCTTCGGAGTGTAGCTCAGCCTGGTAGAGCACCGTCTTCGGGAGGCGGGGGCCGGTGGTTCGAATCCACTCACTCCGACCATTCCTCACCTGATCGGCATCAAGCACGTCCACGAATTCGCGCGCGATCGTTCGGCGCCGGTGCCGCTCGGTGCCTGTCGCGATTTGTGCGTGGGCGCCGTTCGTAGAGTGAGCGCCGCCGGCTCGCCACATGCTTCAACGATGCTCGATCGCTCCGACAGCCGCGCAGCCAGCGGCCAGACCTTACGCATAAAGCGCGGGCGGGAACACCGAACGGCGCTCGGGATGAATGTAGAAGGTGTTGAGGCTGCCCAACTGGCCGTGCACAAGGCGGTTGCCTTGCAGCGCGTAAGCCTCATAGCCCCGTTCAAAGAGCGCCGATGCGTCGGTCTCGGGCCGGTTATTCTCCATCAGGATAACCGGCTTGCAGGCCGCAATCGTCTCCCGGCCACCTTCGATGACGGCGGCCTCGGCGCCTTGCACGTCGATCTTGATGAAAGCCGGCTTGAGCGCGAACGCGTCGAGCTGGCGGACTTGGCAGCTGAACCTGCGGATCTCCAGATGCGCGCGGTCGAAGCCCCAGATGCACTCCGGATTGAGCGCACTCTCCGCCTCCTCACGGTGAAACGATGCCAGGCCATCGAAAGGCGCGCCTTTGTAGTAGGGAACAAACAGCTCAAACGTCCCGGTCCGATCGCCGAGGCCGCAAGGCGCGATGACCACCGCGCGGTCATCGGCGAAGCGATCACGCAGCGTCTCGATGCGGCCCGGATTGGGTTCGAACGCGACCACCGGCAGGTCGTTCTGGAACAGCCGCACCGCCTCGATGGTCGCACCGCGGTGCGCACCGACATCAAGATAGATGGCGCCTTCGGGGTTTCGAAAATGACGGAAGACGGTGAAATCGGTCTCGATCGGCCGCCGCAAAGCCTTGTTGATGCGGCGCCGCAGATCCGGCTTGATGCCAAACCGACCCATGACCGCGGCATACGCGGCGGCGATCAGGGCATTATACCGCACTCAACGTCCCTCCAGGCGATGGCCGACCGCAAACGGGACATTGGGAAGGGTTATCATTCGATTCTCTACCCCCGGTAGTCCGTGCCCGCAGAATTAATCCGAACCATTGTATGCCCGGCCGCACGCAACCCGTCAACGCCGCTCACGGTACCGGATCATCATTGAGCCGGTTGTCAGGAGAGTTAGGGTCGGACCGCTACTCCATCAGGGTCGGATCGAGCGCATCAGCCGCGGCACCGCGGCCCATGCTTACACCTCGGTGCCGTGCCGCGTGCTCCAGCACTGGGCGCATGCCGCACCCATGATCATGGCGTAGGTCGCGGCGACGGCCGGCACCTGCAGGCTGAAATCGGCGGCGGCGTGCAGCGCGATCAAGATTGTGGCGGCGAAACCGACGCAAGGGTAGATGCCGTCGCGGCCGCGCGAGCGGATCCCGTAAATCGTCAGATAAAACAGCCCGGCAAAGACGGCGAACAGCATCAACGTCGCCGGCAGCCCCAGTTCCAGCACGCTCTCAAGGTAGGTGCTGTGCGCCATCGCGTAATAGCCGTCGACGTCACTCGTGCGATAGAAGCGGAACACCTCCTCGAAGGTGCCATAGCCGGTACCGAGGACCGGCGCATCCTGGATCGCGGACACGGTGAGATCGTAGACGCGCTGGCGTTCGGCATCGGCGTCGATATCGAGGAAGATCTTCTCCAGCCGACCGCCGCCGGCCAGGAAAGCTGCGCCCAGAAAGAGGACGATCGCGGCCGCCACAGTCGAGGCACCACCGCGGCGCAGCGAGCGACTGAGCGCAAATACGAGCACCAGCGCCAGCAAGGCGATCGCCAGGCTCCCGAGCCCAACGCGGCTGTGGGTTGCAACCGCCGCGGCAAGAACACAGACCCAGGCGAGGATCAGCCAGCGATCGGTCCAGCTCACACTCGCTGCCAGCCGCCGCCAGACTTCGGTGGAAAACAAGGACGGCTTGGCACGGCGGACCCGGCCGTCATCCCCGGCCGTGAACGCTTCGCGCGTCATTGCGCCGAAGATCGCTTGCAGCCGCTGGCTGAACGTGATCTGCACGACCGCAGTGACACATAACAGGCCGAGTGCCGCATAGGCCGCGAACGAGTCGGCACTGCCGAACGTTCCGGTGAGCACACGCTCATCGATCGGCATGTCGATCCACAGAATGGCGCCGAAGCCGAACGCATAGGCGACCAGGCCCAGGACCGCACACACGAACGCGGCGACGCAGATAGCGAACAGGACCTGGCGGGCCCGCTGCGACTTGCGACACAGCTGCAGGCTCAACCAGAACACGCCGCCGTAAGACAACAGCCGGGCCAGGTGCGAAAGCGAAAGATAGGGATTGAGCGAGATCGAGCCGACAACGTCTTCGCCCAGGCTTTCGGCGGCACTGCTCCACAACGGATGGTGCCAGGATGCGGGCGTGATCGATGACGATTGGATGGCAACCCAGGCGGCGACACTGAAGAACGGAACGACCAGGAACCAGACGCTGCCGACGCCGACGGAGACGTCCTGCAAACCGCGCGCAACCCGGATCGACCACAAGGCGAGCAACACGCCGACGCCGCTTGCAAGCAGTCCCCAGCTCCAGGGATAGATCGAGCCCAACGGCAGCGGGGTCAGGCAGACCATGACGACGAGGGCCCAGAACAGGGCCGGCCAGTCGGCCTGCACTGCAACCGTTCGCATGCTCTCCGTCTCAGGCGGCGCGCCGAGTGCGGCACCCGCTTCCGGCGGCATCGGCATCTGCGGGCTCACGGCCGTTCATTCCCTTCCTGCCCAGGCACGCAATTTCTGCCTGTCCAGCCGCACCTTTGGCAAGCCAAAACCGCCGCCTTGATGCCATTGGTGGTTCCCATTCGCGCTCAGCCCTTCTCGACCGGTACGGGTAGGGTCACAATCGCCCGCAACCCGCCCTCGGGGCGGTTCTCCAACCGCACACTGCCGCCGTGCAAGGCCACGACGGAGCGCACCACCGCAAGCCCAAGGCCGACACCGCCGGTTTCGCGGCTGCGCGACGTCTCCAGGCGATAAAACGGCTGGAACACCCGCTCGAGTTCGGCGTCCGGGATCCCGGGGCCGGTGTCGCTCACGCTCGCCACGATCGCCTTCGTGGCAACGGCAAGCCCGACCGTCGCGTTGCCGCCGTAGCGGACGGCATTGCTGATCAGGTTGGTAAACGCTCGCTTCAGGCTGCCCGGCCGGCCAAGGAAAACGAGGTGCGGCGGGCCTTCGTAGGTCGCGGCGGCCCCCATGTCCTCCCATTCCTCGCACGCGGTCTGCAGCAGAACGGCAAGATCGAAGCGGAGCGGCTTCTCGGCGGCGTCCTCGTGGCGGGCGAAGGCCAGTGCTTCTTCGAGCATCGCTTGCATCTCGTCGAGATCGGCCAGCGTCTTGCGCTCAAGCTCCGCATCCTCGATCAGCTCGGCGCGCAAGCGCAGGCGCGTGATCGGCGTGCGCAGGTCATGCGAGATCGCCGCCAGCATCTGCGTCCGGTCGTCGACGAAGCGACGCAGCCGCTCTTGCATGCGGTTGAGCGCTGCCGCGGCGCTGCGCACTTCGAGGGGACCGGCCTCAGCGACCCTCTCGGCGGTAATGTCGAGGCCCAAGCGCTCCGCTGCCTGGGCAAAGGCAGCGAGCGGCCGGGTTGCGCGGCGCACCGCCCACAACGCCACCAGCAGTACCAGTGTCGTACCGGCGATGACGATCAGGAATGGCCGCGTGGTCCAGAATGGCTGAAAGGGAGCGGCGGCGGCAGCGAAGTTGAGCCAGCTGCCGTCGGCCAGCTTGAGCGCGCCGACGAGGACCGGGCCGGCCTGCAGCCGGCCGAAGGCCATGACGTGATCCTCGTGCCCCACACCGGCCCAAGCCTCCCGCCGCGGCGGGCGCACCGGATGTGCTGCGGCCTCGTCGTCGCTGAGCGGGGGCGGGAGCGGGAACGCGCCGACCCGCTCGCGTTCGGCGAGACGGAGATCATCATCCGCGCGACCTTCCAGGGCGTCGCGAAAGACGCGAGCCATTGCCCGCAACCGCCAGTGCTCGTCCTGCCGCGGCAGAAGCGGTGTTTGTGCCCAGAACAGCCGCAGATCCGGCTGGCGCAGGGAAAAGGCCAGCCGGCGGCGGTGCTGCAGCGGCGCCTCCTCGACCAACCGTGCTGCGACTGCGACGTGACGAGCCAGCTCCTGGCCGCGCCCACTCACCAGCGCGTTGGGGCGTTCGCCGGAATAGAGGGCAAAGCCAAGGAGATTGGACACAACGACGGCCGCGACCAGGGCTACGGTCGTCTGTGCGACCAGCGAGCGCGGCCAGAGGCGCATCAGCCCTGCTCGACCGTAGCCGCGAGCAGGTAGCCGCCGCCGCGAACGGTCTTGATCAGCTGCGGATTGCGCGGATCGGCCTCGATCTTGCGCCGCAGACGGCTGACCTGAACGTCGATCGCGCGGTCGAACGCTTGCGCATCGCGGCCACGGGCGAGGTCGAGCAGCTGATCGCGGCTCAGCACGCGCTGCGGCTGCGACACGAAGGCCAGCAGGAGCCCGTATTCGCCGCTGCTGAGCGGCACCAGGACGCCGCCAGGCGCGATCAGCTCGCGCCGCGCGGTGTCCAGCTGCCAGCCTTCGAAAAGAAAGCGCTGGGCATCTGAGTCTGGCACCCGGCCGCCGGAAAAGCCGCCGTGCGGCGCACGCGAGCGGCGCAGCACGGCCTTGATGCGGGCGACCAGCTCGCGCGGGTGAAACGGCTTCGGCACGTAGTCGTCGGCGCCCATTTCGAGGCCAACGATGCGGTCGACATCATCGCCCTTGGCAGTCAACATGATCACCGGGATGTCGGAGCCGGCCCGCAAGGAGCGGCACAGCGCGAGGCCATCCTCGCCCGGCAGCATCAGATCGAGCACGACCAGATCGATGGCCCACTCGGCCAGCATCTTGCGCATCTCGCGGCCGTCGGCGGCAGCGCTGACACGAAAGCCCTCCTTGGCGAGAAACCTGGACAAGAGGGTCCGGATCTCGCGGTCGTCATCAACAACCAGGATGTGCGGTTCGGCCTGCATGGTGCTGCGGAGTATAGGACCCTGGCCGATCCAGCCGGCACTGCTTTCTCGTCACCGTTTGTTGCCGCGGCCGTGCCTGCAACATTCCGTTACACGAACCGCCGTCTTCCGACATCGCCCTGCAACAAGGGCCAGGTAGCATCCCGCTTGTTCGATCGCTTTGACGCGATCAAAGTTTTTCACGAGAGGAGAACACACAATGCGTAGGACTTTCATGATTTCGGCGACGGCATTCGCGCTGGCGCTTGGCCTTGCGGCCGCAGCCCCTTCCCTAGGCGTCGCCCAGGGACCCGGCCCCGGCGGCGGGATGGGCCCGTGTCCCGGTACGGGGCCAGGCACGGGTCCGGGCTCGGCGCAAGGCGACGGGCGGCCGATGCCGTGGTTTCACGGAATGGACGCGGACGGCGATGGCCGCGTCAGCCGCGAGGAGCATGCGAGCGCGCACAGCGCCCGTTTCGCCAGCCAGGACCTCAACGGCGACGGCAAGGTGACCGTGGAGGAACTGCAGAAAAGCCGTGAGAACCGCAAGGCGGCACGCATGCAGAAGATGTTCAAGGCCGGCGATACGGATGGCGACGGCGCCATCAGCCGGTCGGAATCGGACGCAACTTCCGAGAAGCGCTTCGAGAGCATCGATGCCAACGGTGACGGGTTCATCACCCCCGACGAGATGCAGGCGATGCGGCAGCAGATGGGCCCGCGCGGCGGCGGCCCGCAGGGGCCGGGAACGGGGATGCCGATGGGCACGCCGCCGCAGGCGACCCAGCCGGCCCAGTAACCCCACGCCACGTCGATCCCCTGAGTACGCTGATCCTTTGAGTACGCCGGCCCCCTGGGCAGAGGGGGCCGGCCGCCCAGCCGAAGATCGCTCAGTGACTCATCAGAACGGGGACGGTCATGTGGCGGAGCATGTGCTGGGTGACGCCGCCCAGGACGACCTCCCGCCAGCGGGCATGGCCATAGGCTCCCATGACGATGAGGTCAATCGCCGCGTCCGCTGCGCGGGACAACAGCATGTCGCCGGCATCAATGTCCTCGGCATAGAGGTGCTGCGCCTCCGCCTTGACGCCGTGGCGGGCGAGGTGAAGGCAGATATCGGCACACGGGATCTCGCCGTGGCCGCTGGCACCGCCTTGTGGATTGACGGCGACGACGACCACGTGGCGGGCCATGGTGAGCAGGGGCAGGGCATCGTTGACCGCGCGCGCCGAGAGCCGGCTCGCATCCCAGGCCACCATCACCCGCTCACCGATGACCGGATACTCGCCGACGGAGGGGATCACGAGGACTGGCCGGCCGACGGCAAGCACGAGCTGGTCCGGGATCGCAGGATCGTCCGCCCCTTCCGTTCCGCTCGGATCGCGCTGGCCGGCAACAACGATGTCGGCATAGCGGCCGTGCAGGCACAACGCCGCCAGTGACAGCCCTTCGACGCAGCGCCACTCGGACGTGATACCGGCCCGCCCGGCGCAGTCGTTGAAAGCGGTTTCCGCCAGCTTGGCTTGCGCGCGCGCGTGCTCCGCCTGGCGCTTGAAGACATCGCCGCCAATTTCAGCCCTCAGGTAGCCCGGGATCTGCGGCGGGGTCATGACGCAGACGCCGGTCAGATGCGCACTGTGGCGCACAGCAAGCGCGGCCGCCGCCTCCATTCGGGCGCGGCTCTGCTGGTTCACATCGATATGCACCAGGCAATCCTTGAGCGGCATCGCCGGTCTCCCTTCGCTGGCCTCAATCGTCTCTCTGGCCTCAGTCGTCAGGCGAGAAGTGTAGCGCCCGCCCGGCCCACCTGCAAAGCGCTGCCGCGACGCCATGGTCTGCCCACTTGTGCGCCGCGGCAGGAAAATCGGCGAAACGGTGGCGAGACGCTTGACGGCGGCGGTGGATAAGTGCGACGAAACCCGATCGGGGCAGAATCGGGTGCAACAAAACCGCTAGCAGGCTTGCCTATGAACTACCAGAGGTTTTTCGAGGACAAGGTCGCGGCACTGCGGGCCGAAGGCCGCTATCGTGTTTTCGCCGACCTGGAGCGTCGCGCCGGCCTTTTTCCGCGTGCGCTTTGGCACAGCCGCAACGGCGTGCGCGAGGTCACCGTCTGGTGCTCGAATGACTACCTCGGCATGGGCCAGCATCCGGAAGTTTTGGCGGCAATGAATGAGGCGATCGCGCGATGCGGCGCCGGCGCCGGCGGTACCCGCAACATCTCCGGCACCAATCACTACCACGTTCTTTTAGAGCAAGAGCTGGCCGATCTGCACGGGACCGAGAGCGCGCTGTTGTTCCAGTCCGGCTGGATCGCCAACATGACGACGCTGACGACGCTCGGCCACAGCCTGCCCGATTGCCTCGTCCTGTCCGACAGCGCCAACCACAACTCGATGATCGAGGGGATCATCCACTCGCGTGCGGAAAAGCGCATCTTCCGCCACAACGACGTCGCCGACCTCGAACGCCGGCTGGCGGCCGTCGAGCACGGACGGCCGAAGCTGGTGGCCTTCGAGTCCGTCTACTCGATGGACGGCGACATCGCACCGATCGCGGAAATGTGCGACCTCGCCGAGCGCTACGGCGCAATGACCTTCCTCGACGAGGTGCACGCGGTCGGCATGTACGGCCGCCGCGGCGGTGGCGTCGCTGAGCGCGACCGGCAGATGCACCGGCTGACGGTGATCCAAGGGACGCTCGCCAAGGCGTTCGGCGTGGTTGGCGGCTATATCGCCGGCTCCGCGGCGCTGTGCGATTTCATCCGCAGCTACGGCACCGGCTTCATCTTTTCCAGCGCAATGCCGCCCGCCGTCGCCGCTGGCGCGCTTGCGAGCGTCCGCTATCTCAAGGTGCATCCGGAGCTGCGCGAGCGCCACCAGGAACGGGCGGCGACACTGAAACGCCGGATGCGCGAGGCAGGCCTGCCGGTCATGCCCTCAGTGAGCCATATCGTCCCGCTGCTGGTGGGCGATCCGGTGCTGTGCAAGCAGGCGAGCGACGAACTGATGGAGCGGCACCGCCTCTACGTGCAGCCGATCAATTACCCGACCGTCGAACGCGGCACCGAGCGGCTGCGCTTCACGCCGACTCCGCTGCACACCGACGACGACATGGACCACCTGATTGCCGCCTTGGGCGAGGTCTGGGAGCGGTTGCGGTTGCGCCCGGCCGCTTGAGCGCCGGCATCACCGGACGTTCAGGGCGAGCCGCCTCAGAACTGCGTGCGCGGGCGGCGCCAGTGGCCGGGCCGGGTGAAGCGAGCGCTGAGGCGTGAACGCAGTGTGGTGAGGTCGCTCGCCTCGCCGATGCGCCGCTCAAGGAAGGCCCAGGTCGCCTCGCTATTCTCGGACTCATCGTCAAGCCAGCATAACAGCGTCGCACCGTAGGCGGCTGCCAGCGTCGCCCGTTTGGTGTACCAGCTGAAATCGGTCGCGCTGTCGCCGACGGCGTACCAGATCGCGTCGACCGTCGCCCACAGGCATTGCAGGGCGAGCGTCGTGTTCCACGGCAGCGCGAGATAGGACGCGGTGCGCCGGACCGCTTCGCGGTGGTCCGCGTCGGCCTCCAGGCGCAGCCGCACCGCTGCGGCGATGCGGTCGCTGAGTCGCTGCGGTTTTGGCGCAAGCGCCTCGATTCCTTCCATCATCGTCTGGTCGCTCGTCTGCGACCAGAAGCGGATCATCTCCGCCACCCCGCCGGGGAAAGCGCGCTCGGCTGCCTCAGGCGCCAGGCCGGCGTCCAACGCACCGCGCACAAGCGCCTTATCGGTCACCCCTTCGAAGGCCAGTTCCGGCAGCGTCGCCGCCAGAATCTGTGCGCGCAAATCATTGAGACTCACGATCGTCCCTCTCCCTCTTGCTCTTGCGGCCGCGGCTGTCCCTCGCTGGTCGTGAGCGGATAGCGGCGGATCTCCTCGGCAAAGCCGAAATGGCGCAGGTCCTGCACGCGGGCCGGATAGAGCACCCCATCCAGGTGGTCGCACTCATGCTGGACGACGCGGGCATGGAAGCCTTCGGCGACACGGTCGAGCGTCTTGTTGTCCGGCGTCAGGCCGGTGTAGCGGATGCGCCGGTAGCGCTGCACCAGGCCGGTAAGGCCGGGAACAGACAGACATGCCTCCCACGCCGCGTCCCTCTCCTCGTCCATCGGCACGATGACCGGGTTGATCAGCACCGTGATCGGCACCGGCGCATGTGTCGGCTCGGCACGCGCCGCCGGGACGTGAAAGACGACGATGCGCAGCGGTGCATGCACCTGCGGCGCCGCGAGACCGACGCCCGGCGCGTCCTGCATGGTCTCGATCATGTCGGCGACAAGGCGGGCAATGTCCGGCGCGCGTGGATCGCCGACCGGGGCCGCCGCCTGGCGCAGCACCGGATGGCCCATGCGTGCGATCTTGAGTATTGCCACGACCGGTTACACCCTTTCTCCGCCTTCGAGCATTTTGACCCTCTCGCCGCCGGGAACAAGCCTTGAGAGCGGCAAGGTGCTGTGTTACAAGCCCACCCTCTAGTTTTCCTCCCGCACCCAAAAATGTGGCTGGCAAGGAGAGTGGACAACCCGTGCAAGTGATCGTCCGCGACAACAACGTCGATCAGGCGTTGAAGGCACTGAAGAAGAAAATGCAGCGCGAAGGCATCTTCCGCGAAATGAAGCTTCGCCGTGCCTACGAGAAGCCTTCGGAGAAGCGCGCCCGCGAGAAGGCAGAGGCGGTCCGCCGCGCCCGCAAGCTCGAGCGCAAGCGCCTCGAACGCGAAGGATTCTGAGCCCACGCCGGCGCCCGCCGTCGGGACCGGCAGCCCCTCCTCCCGCAGCTTCGCGACGTTCCCCGCCCGCACACCGCCCCTGGCGGTTCATGCGTGAGCGTTGATGCGCGCGCAGGCGCTTGCCTTGCGTCGTTGCGCCGTGCTGCCGACGCGCGTTTCCCGCAGCACCCCACGGACGGCGGTACAACCGTCGTCAACTCCCCCTTATTGCACGCCTGACCATCTACTAGTGCACTGGCACAAACAGAGCCTACATCCTGCTTGTGCCGAAAGTGCACGTGATTCAAACTGTTGTGCGGCGACAACCTTGCTCGGGCGTGAATCGCCCGATTGGGTCGCTGCACGAGCGGCCCACTGCTGCCTTGTGTTCACGGCGGGGTGTTGAACAACAAACCCGATCGGCAGGACACGCACGTGTTGGGAAAAGCGGGCGTCGGGAAGGGTGAGCCGGGCCCTTGGAAGAGACGGCCCGCTTCCCGACGCCTCGAGGGGGAGCCATGGGTGACTCCGAACAGCGGCAGTGCCGGACGGAAGCCCTGCGCGAACGCAGCCGGAAGCCGGACGGGGCCGTTCCAACGATTCCGACGAACAACCCTTGCGCAGCAAGGCCACGGCGAGAGCAGACGCGAAACTGTCGATCAGGCCCTCCGTCCGAAGTAATCATCGGTTATGCGAAAAAAGAAGGCAACAACAAACATTACATCGCTCTCAATAATACTGTGCATAATTATCCAGCATGTCCACAATCGATCCACGCTTTTTCCACAAAACAGTGCACATTTGGCGGCGTCGGCGATGTCAACGAAAGAGTTCGTCGCAAAATAACCGTTCGCACTCAACCTGTTATGGCAGATTCTTTATGGCCAAGGCTGTTCCGGCCCGCAATCTCTCCTTGACGGCAGCGCAGCGGGTGCGATCCGTGGCTGCGCGAACCTGTGCGGATCTTCCCGGGGGGAACACGTCCGCGCGCGCGTCGGCCTAACACAGCGGGCAACATGGATGCGGCGGGCATCATCTTCGGTGACGTCACAATGCGGCTTTGATGCGCCAATGCCAGCGTAGCGTGCAGCGAGCGGCAGAGGTGCCGTTGCGACGCAGCGTCGGAAACACCGCCATGGGGTGCGTCAGAGACTGCGAGTAAATATTATTATCACTCTATTGAGTCGAGTGTTTGTTTCTCCTCTTCCCCTTTATCCAATTACTCAAAATTGACGCCGTACCGCACGTGCGAACGTTGACTCCATTTTCGCCTCGGTCTAACGTTTCAACCCTCAGATTTTCGCGGGCAATAACGAAAAGGGTCACTTGCGATGCCTGCCACAGAACGGCCTCTGTCGCCGCATATCCAAATTTACCGTCCGCAGATAACCTCAGGGTTGTCGATCTTTCATCGCATCACTGGCGTCGCACTGACGCTGGGAACACTGCTCCTGACGTGGTGGCTGGTCTCCGCCGCCTACGGTCCAGAAGCGTTCGCAACCGCACAGGCATTTCTCGGCAGCTTGATCGGTCAGTTGGTGCTGTGGGGCTTCACGTTCGCGGTGTTTTACCACCTCGCGAACGGCGTTCGCCACCTGCTGTGGGATTTCGGCTGGGGCTTCGAACTCGAGCAACTGCGCTTCTCCGGCATCGTCATGCTGGCGTTCGCCGCCGTCGCGACCCTGGTCACGCTGATTGCCGGCTACTCGCTGGCGGGAGGTCAATGATGGAACTCCGCTCCTCGCTTGGCCGCGCCCGCGGTCTCGGCTCAGCCAAGGAAGGCATTGGCCACTGGTGGGCCCAGCGCGTCACCGCCATCGCGCTGGTGCCGCTCGCGATCTGGTTCGTGCTGGCAGCGATCTCGCTCCTCGGCGCCGATTACGCCACTTTTGCCGCCTGGATTGGCACATTCGGCAACGCGCTCCTGATGGCGCTCCTGGTCATCGTCCTGTTTTACCATGCACATCTCGGCATGCAGGTGGTGATCGAGGATTACGTCAGCGGCCACGCGGCGCTGATAACCACCCTTCTCATCGTCCGCTTTGCCCTGTTTGCGCTGGCGGTGTCGTGTCTCCTCGCGATCGTTCTGGTCGCGCTTAAGGGCTGAGTACCAAGCCATGGCAAATGCATATCCCATCACCGATCACAGCTACGACGTCCTTGTCGTAGGCGCCGGCGGCGCCGGCTTGCGCGCGACCATGGGGCTCGCTGCCGCAGGCTTGAAGACCGCCTGCATCACCAAGGTATTTCCCACTCGCAGCCACACGGTTGCCGCCCAGGGCGGCATCGGTGCCGCGCTCGGCAACATGGCCGACGACAGCTGGGAGTGGCACATGTACGACACCGTCAAGGGCTCCGACTGGCTCGGTGACCAGGACGCGATCGAATACATGTGCCGCCAGGCGATCCCGGCGGTGCAGGAGCTTGAGCACTTTGGCGTTCCCTTCTCGCGCACGGCCGAGGGCAAGATTTACCAGCGCCCGTTCGGCGGCCACATGCGCAACTACGGCGAGGCACCGGTACAGCGCGCCTGCGCCGCTGCCGACCGCACCGGGCATGCCATCCTGCACACGCTTTACCAGCAATGCCTGAAGTACGACGCCGAGTTCTTCGTCGAGTTCTTCGCCATCGATCTGATCATGGATGATGCCGGCGCCTGCCGCGGCGTCGTCGCCTGGAATCTTGATGATGGCTCGATCCATCGCTTCCAGGCACATGCGGTGGTGTTTGCGACCGGCGGCTACGGCCGGGCCTATTTCTCCTGCACATCCGCACATACGTGCACCGGCGACGGCAATGCGATGGTGGCACGCGCCGGCCTGCCGCTGCAGGACCACGAATTCATCCAGTTCCACCCGACCGGGATCTACGGGTCGGGTTGCCTGATCACCGAGGGCGCCCGCGGTGAGGGTGGCTATCTCACCAACTCCGCCGGCGAGCGCTTCATGGAGCGCTATGCGCCGACCGCCAAGGATCTGGCTTCGCGCGATGTCGTCAGCCGGTCGATGACGGTCGAGGTCCGCGAGGGCCGCGGCGTCGGTCCGGACAAAGACCATATCCTGCTGCACCTCGAGCATCTCGGTGCCGACGTGTTGCTGGCGCGGCTGCCGGGCATTACCGAAACCGCCAAGATCTTCTCAGGTGTCGATGCGACCCGCGAGCCGATCCCGGTGCTGCCGACGGTGCACTACAACATGGGCGGCATCCCGTCGAACCACTTCGGTGAGGCGCTGCGGCCGTCCGCGGACGACCCGGATGCGATCGTCCCCGGCCTGTTCGCCGTCGGCGAGTGTGGCTGCGCGTCCGTCCACGGCGCCAACCGGCTCGGCACCAACTCGCTGCTCGACATCGTCGTTTTCGGCCGTGCAGCAGCGCTCCGCTGTGCCGAAAAGATCAAACCGCGCCAGACGCACTCGCCACTGCCGAAGGACTCCGCCGAGCGGGCGCTGGCCCGGATCGATCGCCTGCGCAACGCCAAGGGGTCGCTGTCGACCAGCCAGATCCGGCTCGCCATGCAGCGGACGATGCAGAACAACGCCGCAGTCTTCCGCAATCAGGACGTGCTGGCCGAGGGCTGCCGGAAGCTTGACGAAGTCTGGAGCACGCTGTCCGACATCCGTTTGAACGACCGCTCAATGATCTGGAATTCGGACCTTGTCGAGGCGCTCGAACTCGAAAACCTCATGATCTGTGCCAAGGCTTCGCTCTATTCGGCCGAGGCTCGCAAGGAAAGCCGCGGGGCACACGCACGGGAAGATTTCGACAAGCGCGATGATGAAAACTGGATGAAGCATACGCTGGCGTGGATCGACGACAACGGCAAGGTCACGCTCTCCTACCGGCCTGTCCACACCTACACGCTGACCAACGAAGCCCAGTACATCAAGCCGCAAGCGCGGGTCTACTGATTAAGAAGGGAGGATCTCCCCATGGTCGAATTCACGTTACCTGCAAACTCGAAACCGCGCGAAGGCAAGAGATGGCCGGCGCCAGCGGGGGCAACGAAGATCAGGAACTTCAAGATCTATCGTTACGATCCGGAAAGCGGCGAAAATCCGCGCATCGATACCTATGCGGTCGACCTTGCCACCTGCGGGCCGATGGTCCTGGACGGCCTGATCAAGATCAAGAACGAGATCGACTCGACGCTCACCTTTCGCCGTTCCTGCCGCGAGGGTGTTTGCGGCTCGTGCGCCTTCAACATCGACGGCGTCAACACGCTCGCCTGCATCAAGGCGATCGAGGACATCAAGGGCGACATCAAGATCTATCCGCTGCCGCACCTGCCGGTGGTCAAGGACTTGGTGCCGGATCTCTCGGTGCCGTATGCGCAGTATCGGCTGATCATGCCGTGGCTGCAGGCCGACACCGCGCCGCCAGCGGGCGAGCGGCTGCAGAGCCCCAAGGAGCGCGAACGGCTGGACGGCCTGTGGGAGTGCATCTTGTGCTTCTGCTGCCAGACGAGCTGCCCCAGCTACTGGTGGAACGGCGACCGCTATCTGGGCCCGGCCGTGCTGCTGCAGGCCTATCGCTGGATCGCCGACTCGCGCGATGAGGCGACGGGCGAGCGGCTGGATCAGCTGAACGACCCGTTCCGCGTGTTCCGCTGCCACACGATCATGAACTGCACGGCGACCTGTCCGAAGCACCTCAATCCGGGCAAGGCAGTGGCCGAGATCAAGTCGCTGCTCGCCAAGCGGATGATGTAGACGGATTAGGGGAGGGCAATAAAAGCCGGGGCGGAGACACGGGTCCGGCTCTCTCAAGCGCAGCAACGGCAAAACGCCGCGCGCGAACCGAACAAGATGCGCACACTGCGCTGGCCGCCGGGTCTCACCCCCCCGGCGGCATATTTTTTTTCGCAGCATGTGCTCGCTACGAGGCGTAGCGCATTTGTCACGCAATTCCGTTTACGGATAGCGGTGTCTGCACGAACCAGGGCGAACTATTCTCTCCCACCTTCGTCGCCCCGACTTCGGGTGCCATAGCGTCGTTAATGCACTATACTGCGCGCCTGTGCAGCCAAACTGAATTTATGAAAACATAACCGCCCATCTTGAAATCGCGGACACTACGTGGATGTGACCAATGCTTCGCCAAAAAGTATGTGTTACACGATTGATCCCGGAACTAGCCGCCTCACAATAATGAGATCGTCTTACCTATTCTTAACCGGCCCCAACTGTTCACCAACGAGGCGCGAAATAAACAAGCACATGTCTCGCATGAATTTGGGATCTTTTTCGCTGTTTAGTTTGTCAGTGGTCTTTAAAATTCTAACGTACTCGTCGCGATTTTCTCTAATGAGCTCTGGAAGTATTTTTGCGCCCGGCAGCAATCCATTTGATTTTACACACAGGACATAATAGCATATCGCTCTCGCAGTTCGTCCGTTGCCATTTACGAACGGATGTATGGCGTTAAGCTTCCACAGTACGAACGATGCCAGAAGTAGCGCATTTGTACCATCCCACAAGCCCTCCACCTCTTCGACAAAGTCATCCATCATTCCCCCAACATCATCATGGTGTGGAGGGTTATACCTGTCGCAACCGGTACCAACATGGACCTGACACTGTCGATATTGGCCCGCACATTCGTGCAAGCATGCTATCGCATGCGCGTTGAGCGCCTTGATTATTTCAGAAGAAAAAATCGGAAGATTCAACGAGATTGCAGCTTTGATAATTGACTGGAGAAAACCATACTGTCGCTCAAGGTTATCAATCTGTAGAGCCTGATAGACGGGGTTGTCTTCTCTCTTAACGATGTCAATTAGAATCATAGCTTCGACAAGGCGAGTTATGCCCCCTCGTTTTCCGTTATTCTGTCTACGACCATTTCGCGGCTAATTGCGCTACCGTTGGGAAGGTTCCCGTACACAAAAGAAACCCTCTGTTTTTTAAGGTCTTCTTTCGACAGCTTCACAGTCGCCTCCTCGCTGAGGCGACGCAACAACGCCTCGTCCGTCTCAACAGACAAACTCATTGGAGTGCCCCTTGTGCCGCTCCGAGACATCTGACTTGTCCCTCTCCCTCACATTTTTGGGCTTCAGATTAGCATCAGAGATGGGCGCTTGCAACTTAAAAAGAGTCTCAACAGACTCGCTACACGCGCATGTAGCATCAATTCAAATCGTGATGCGCGAGATATTTCGACAACGAGTAGCAGTCGGTAGTTAAGTGATGTGTCTTGAACAGCCTATCGGTTGCGCCAAGATCGTGGAAATCGGTGATCGCTCACCGCGATCGCAGATGGGCATTATGAAGCTTCGCAGCGATCTCTCGCTGCTTGCGGATGAAGAGGGTGACTGTAGGTCGAGCGTCGCATTTCAAAGCGCCGGAATGGAAGCATGCGAGAAGGCAGGAACCGCAGCTAGGCGCGTAATCCACTAATCTCGATCTACGCGAACCTGAGCATCGGCGGCGTCAGCGCCGCTGCGGCCGAGCCAGCGGCTGCAGCAGCAAGCGGCCGAGGTGGCGGTCGCGCGCGCTGCGAAAGGTCTCAAGACCGATCGCCATGCCCTCATGACCGTCGACCGGCTGGTCCCGATAGGTCCCGAACAGGCGGTCCCACAGCGACAGATTGAAGCCGTAGTTGGAGTCGGTCTCCCGCCGGTGCACCGAGTGATGGACGCGGTGCATATCCGGGGTGACGATCAACCGCCTGAGGATGCGGTCAACACGCAGAGGCAGACGGACGTTGCCGTGGTTGAACAGCGCGCCGCTGCTCAAGCAGATCTCGAACACGATGACGGCCGCCGCCGGCGCGCCGATCGCGGCGACTACTGCCATTTTGTACGCCATCGAGACCACGATCTCGACCGGGTGGAAGCGCACACCCGTCGTGCTGTCGAAATCGACATCGGAATGGTGGACCCGGTGCAGCCGCCACAACAGGGGCACCTTATGCATCGCTACGTGCTGGGCCCAGATGGCGAGGTCGAGCACGATGACTGCGAGCACGAAGGCGAGCCAGGCGGGGAGATCGATGACGTTGAGCAAGCCGAAGCCGCGCGCCGCCGCTAATGTCGCGACGCCCACCGCCGCCAGCGGCACGGCAAGCCGTATGATCAGCGCGCCCAGGATGACGAGGCCGATGTTGGCGATCCAGCGTCCGGTCAGCGGTACGCTCAAGCGCCGCCGCGGGGCGGCGAACTCCCACGCCGTCATCCCGGCGAGCATCAGGGCGAATGCCGATAACCGGATCGCCGCGTCATGCTGGACGAGGAAATCGCTCATCTACCCCTCGACGCTGACCGCGCCACGCGGAGCCAGCCTGCCTGCCCTCAGGCACGCCCCTCGCCACGCACCCTCATCACACGCCCGCATGCGTCGCCACCCTTTACAAGCCGCATCCCGGCGCATAGGCTTTTCGCACGCGCAACAAAGGCTTCGTTCGCCATGCCGCAGGGACCGCTCTCTCAGTACCGTGCCCGCCTCACCGCAGGTGAGCTGAAGCCAGATCCGGCCCAGGAGTTGGCCGCCGAGAAGCTCGAAAGCCTCCATCACGCGCTTGCGAACTATTCGCCGACGGTGGGGCGGACGGGCTGGAAGGAGCGCTTCGGCCTTGCCCGCCGGCCAACCGAGCCGCCCCAAGGTCTATATATCTACGGCGGCGTCGGCCGCGGCAAGTCGATGCTGATGGATATCTTCTTCCGCGTCGCACCGGTGGCGCAGAAGCGGCGGGTGCATTTTCACGCCTTCATGCAGGAGGTCCATGCCCGCCTCAAGGTCGAGCGCGACCGCGAGCGCGGCAGCGGCGCCGCAACCGCTGCCCGCGCCAGCCTGCGGCAGCGGATAGAGCAGGATGTCCTGGGCGAGGTGGCGCGGCAGTTCGCGCGTGAGGCTTGGCTTCTCTGTTTCGATGAATTTCAGGTCCAGGATATTGCGGATGCGATGATCCTTGGCCGCCTGTTCCAGGCCTTTTTTGAAGCCGGTGTCATTATCGTCGCCACATCGAACCGGCCGCCCAAGGACCTCTACAAGGATGGCCTCCAGCGCGATCTGTTCTTGCCCTTCATCGCGCTGATCGAACGCAAGCTCGACGTCCTGCAGCTCGACTCCGGCACCGACTACCGCCTGGAGACGATGCGGATGATGAACGTTTACCTGGTGCCCAGCGACGACAGCACCGATGCCCGGCTTGAGGCCTACTTCCAGCGCTTGACCCATGGCGCCGATGTCGGCCCGGATGCGATCATCGTCCACGGGCGGACGGTGGAGATCCCGAAGGCATCCGACGACATCGCATTCGCGAGCTTCCCGCTCTTGTGTCAGCAACCGCTTGGGCCCGCCGACTACCTCGCGATCGCGGCGCGCTACGACGTGTTGTTTCTCTCCCGCATCCCGCAAATGACGCCTGCGCAGCGCAACGAGGCGAAGCGCTTCGTGACGCTGATCGATACCTTGTATGAGCACAAGGTCAAGCTCATCTGCTCCGCTGCGGCCCGGCCGGATGACCTCTATCCCAAGGGCGACGGCTCATTCGAGTTCGAGCGCACGGTCTCGCGGCTGACGGAGATGCAGAGCGCCGAATACCTGGGCGCCGAGCACCAGGCGTAAGGCGCGGCCACCGCACGCGCGCACACCCGATACCAGCCCTGGCCGGCTGCCCGCCGGACGACCGTGCTGACACCCGAACGCCTTCGTCTGCTTGCGTTTTCTGCCGCACCGCAACACCCTCTTGCTTGCCCTGAGGGGAGATTCGCGCTAGTAAATCGGATCCAAGTTATCGCAATGCAGCAGCACCGGTTGAAAAGGTGCGGGCGTCTGGTCTCCTGAGAGGTCAAAACTATGGCACGCAAGAAAATAGCACTGGTCGGTGCCGGGAATATCGGCGGGACACTGGCCCATCTGGTCGCGCTGAAAGAATTGGGCGACGTTGTCCTGTTCGACATTGTCGAGGGGCTGCCGCAGGGCAAGTCCCTGGATTTGGCTCAATCGACCCCGGTGGAGGCGATCAGCGTCTCGCTTACCGGCGTCAACAGTTACGAGGGCCTTGCTGGCGCCGATGTCGTGATCGTCACCGCCGGCGTCGCCCGCAAGCCGGGCATGAGCCGCGATGACCTGATCGGCATCAACACCAAGGTCATGAAGGCGGTCGGCGACGGCATCAAGACGCACTGCCCCGGCGCGTTCGTCATCTGCATCACCAATCCGCTGGACGTCATGGTTTGGGCGCTGCGCGAGTTCACCGGCCAGCCGCACAACATGGTGGTCGGCATGGCGGGCGTGCTGGATTCGGCGCGCTTCCGCTTGTTCTTGTCGCGGGAATTCAACGTCTCGGTCGAAGACATCACCGCGTTCGTGCTGGGCGGGCACGGCGACACCATGGTGCCGCTGCCGCGCTACTCGACCGTCGCCGGCATCCCGCTGCCGGATCTGGTGAAGATGGGCTGGACGACGCAGGAGCGCCTCGACAAGATCATCCAGCGCACCCGTGACGGCGGTGCCGAGATCGTTGGTCTGCTCAAGACCGGCTCGGCCTTCTACGCACCGGCAACATCGGCCATCGCGATGGCGGAAGCCTATCTCAACGACCAGAAGCGCGTGATGCCGTGCGCCGCATATTGCAACGGCCAGTATGGCCTCAATGGCCTCTACGTCGGCGTGCCGGTGGTGATCGGCGCTGGCGGCGTTGAAAAGATCGTCGAGATCGAGCTCGACGCGGCTGAGCGGGCGATGTTCGATAACAGCGTGGGCTCCGTCAAGACGCTGATGGATATTGCCAAGGGGCTGATGTAAACGCCCCGCCCGGCCGTCGCCGCTTGGCCTCTGCGAAGCGGCGCCGAGCCGGTCGTTGACCGGGTTCCGGGCGTGCCGCCGCCACCGCGCAAGGGCACGCCCGCTTGAGGATTGCGAACACAGCACTGGAGAGGGACGGATGAACATCCACGAGTATCAGGCCAAGCAACTGCTGGCCAAGTACGGCGTCGCAGTTCCACGCGGCGGCGTTGCTTACACCCCACAGGAAGCCGAGCGGGTGGCGAAGGATCTGGGCGGACCGGTGTGGGTGGTCAAGGCACAGATTCATGCCGGCGGCCGCGGCAAGGCGGGCGGCGTCAAGGTCGTGAAGTCGTTTGAGGAGATCTTCCCGACCGCCGAGAAGATGATCGGCATGGTCCTCGTCACCAAGCAGACCGGCCCGCAGGGCAAAGAATGCAAGCGGATCTACATCGAGGAAGGCTGCGACATCCAGCGCGAGCTCTACATGAGCATGCTGATCGACCGCGCGACCTCGCGGGTGACGATCATCGCGTCGACGGAAGGCGGCATGGAGATCGAGGAAGTCGCCGCGAAAACGCCGGAAAAGATCCTCAAGGTCTCGATCGACCCCGCGACAGGCATCCTTCCTTATCACGCACGCAAGATCGCCTTCGGCCTCAAGCTTGAGGGCAAGCAGGTCGGTGCGGCGACCAAGTTCATCCTCGGCATGTACCGCGCCTTCATCGACCTCGATGCCAGCCTGGCGGAGATCAACCCGTTGGTCGTCACCGGCGCCGGCGATGTGATCGCGCTTGATGCCAAGATGAATTTCGACGACAACGCGCTCTACCGGCACAAGGACGTCGAGGAGCTGCGCGACGAAAACGAAGAAGACCCGGCAGAGCTCGAAGCCGCCCGTCACGACCTCAACTACATCAAGCTCGACGGCAACATCGGCTGCATGGTCAACGGCGCCGGCCTGGCGATGGCGACGATGGACATCATCAAGCTGTTCGGCGGCGAGCCGGCCAACTTCCTCGATGTCGGCGGCGGCGCCACCAAGGACCGGGTGACCGAGGCTTTCAAGATCATCCTCGGCGATCCCAACGTGCAGGGCATTCTCGTCAATATCTTCGGCGGCATCATGCGCTGCGATGTCATCGCCGAAGGCGTGGTCGCGGCCGCCCGCGTGGTCAGCTTGAACGTCCCGCTTGTTGTCCGCCTCGAGGGCACCAACGTGGACCTCGGCAAGCAGATCCTGGCGAACTCCAACCTTCCCATCATCTCTGCTGACGACTTGGGCGACGCGGCCCAGAAGATCGTCAAGGCCGTGAAGGAGGCCGCGTGATGTCAGTTATCGTCAACGCTGAAACCAAGGTCATCTGTCAGGGCTTCACCGGCGCGCAAGGCACCTTCCACTCAGAGCAGGCGATCGCCTACGGGACGAAGATGGTGGGCGGCGTGACGCCGGGCAAAGGCGGCACCAGCCACCTCGACCTGCCAGTCTTCGATACCGTCGCCGATGCCGCCGCCAAGACGGGCGCCAATGCGACCGTGATCTACGTACCGCCGCCGTTCGCGGCCGATGCGATGCTGGAAGCGATCGACGCCGAGTTGCAGCTCATCGTCTGCATCACGGAAGGCATTCCGGTCGTCGACATGCTGAAGGTGAAGCGCGCTCTCGCCAACTCCAAGAGCCGGCTCATCGGCCCCAACTGCCCGGGCATTATTACACCCGGTGCTTGCAAGATCGGCATTATGCCGGGCCACATCCATACGCCCGGCATCATCGGCATCGTCTCTCGGTCCGGCACGCTCACCTACGAGGCGGTGGCACAGACGACCGCGACCGGACTCGGGCAGACCACCTGCGTCGGCATCGGCGGCGATCCGGTCAACGGCACCAACTTCATCGATTGCCTTGAGCTGTTCTTGAAGGACGACGCGACCAAGGGAATCGTCATGATCGGCGAGATCGGCGGCTCGGCGGAGGAAGACGCCGCAGATTTCCTGCGGCTGTCCAAGACCAAGAAACCGGTCGTTTCCTTCATCGCCGGCCGCACGGCGCCCCCGGGACGGCGAATGGGGCATGCCGGTGCGATTATCTCTGGTGGCAAGGGAACAGCTGACGATAAGATCGAAGCGTTGAAGCGCGCCGGCGCCGTGGTCGCCGACTCGCCAGCAACGCTCGGCAAAAACATGGTCGCGGCGATGCGGGGTTAACCCGCACCACGCGGCCGACTGGAGGAGGCGGGCGCGGTCCGATGGTGACCGCGCCTCCGAGGCTTAGTGGACATGGCAACCATACCGGAAAGCTTCCTGACCGGGGCTAACGCGCCGTATATCGCTGAACTCTACAGCCGCTACATCGCCAATCCGGCGTCCGTCGACGCAAGCTGGGCGGCTTTCTTCCGCGAGCTGCGCGATGAAGCGCCTTCGGTTCTGGCCGAAGCCCGCGGCGCCACCTGGGCGTCGCGACCCACGCTGATCGGCGGCAACGGCAGCGCACCGGCGCGGGCGACGCCGGCGACCGCAGGTCCGGCGGCCGTTCCGGCCGCGGCAGCCCAGCCGTCGAACAGTGAGATTCGCGCGGCAACGCTCGACAGCGTGCGTGCGCTGATGCTGATCCGCGTCTACCGCGTCCGCGGCCATCTGATGGCGAACTTCGACCCCCTTGAGCTTGAGGGGGGCAAGTACCATCCTGAACTCGATCCCAAGACCTACGGCTTCACCGAGGCCGATCTCGACCGCCCGATCTTCATCGACAACATCCTGGGCCTTGAGACCGCAACCTTGCGGGAGATCCTCGCGATCCTCAAGGAGACCTACTGTGGGTCGATCGGCGTCGAGTTCATGCACATCCAGCATCCGGATGAGAAAGCGTGGATCCAGCAGCGGATCGAGAGCATCCACAACCAGACCCAATTCACGGTCAACGGCAAGCGGGCGATCTTCGAGCGGCTGGTGGAAGCCGAGGAGTTCGAGCAGTTCCTGCATGTCAAGTTTACCGGCACCAAGCGCTTCGGCCTTGACGGCGGCGAGGCGACGGTGGCCGCGCTCGAACAGATTTTGAAGCGCGGCAGCCAGTTGGGCGTGCGCGAGGTGATCGTCGGCATGGCGCATCGCGGCCGCCTCAACGTGCTCGCCAACGTCATGAAGAAGCCGTACGCAGCGATCTTCTCGGAGTTTCAGGGCCACGCCGCCCACCCGGACGACGTTCAGGGATCCGGTGACGTCAAGTATCACCTCGGCACCTCGGCCGACCGGGTCTTCGATGGCCAGGAAATCCATCTGTCGTTGAGCGCCAATCCGTCGCACCTGGAGGCGGTTGATCCGGTCGTCCTCGGCAAGGTCCGCGCGAAGCAGACCCTGCTCGGCGATTCCCAGCGCAGCCAAGTGCTCGGCATCCTGCTGCACGGTGACGCCGCCATCGCCGGCCAGGGCCTGGCAGCCGAGACGTTCGGCCTGTCCGAACTGAAGGGCTACCGTGTCGGCGGCACGATCCACTTCATCATTAACAATCAGATCGGCTTCACCACCAGTCCCGGCTACTCGCGCTCCTCCCCCTATCCGTCCGATGTCGCCAAGACCGTGCAGGCGCCGATCTTCCACGTCAACGGCGATGACCCGGAGGCCGTCGTGCATGTCGCCCGCATCGCCACCGAGTTCCGGCAGGAATTCAAGCGTGATGTCGTCGTCGACATGTTCTGCTACCGCCGCTTCGGCCACAACGAGGCCGACGAGCCGTCGTTCACGCAGCCGATCATGTACAAGGCCATCGCCAAACACCCGACGGCGCGGCAGATCTACGGCGAGCGCCTGGTCAGCGAAGGCGTGTTGACCAAGGACGAGGTCGACGGAATCGGCAGTTCGGTGCGCGCCCGGCTCGACCAGGCCTTTCAGTCGGCACAGACCTACAAACAGAACCGCGCCGACTGGTTGCAAGGCAAGTGGAGCGGGCTCAAGACCTTGATCGGCGAGGAGGAGCTGCGCGAGGAGGAGACTTGGGTCTCTCTCGCCATGCTCCGCGAAGTGGGGCGCGCGATCTCCGAACCGCCGGCAAATTTCAACGTCAACCGCAAGATCAGGCGTGTCCTCGCGGCGAGGCGCGACATGATCGAGCGCGGCGAAGGCCTTGACTGGGCGATGGGCGAAGCGCTCGCGTTCGGCTCGTTGCTCGCCGAGGGCGTTCCGGTCCGTCTTTCCGGGCAAGATAGCGGACGGGGCACCTTCTCGCACCGCCACGCAGTGCTTGTCGATCAGGAGACCGAGGACCGCTACATCCCACTCAACAACGTAAGCGACAGTCAGGCCGCCTTTGAAGTCATCGACAGCCCACTGTCCGAGGCGGGCGTGCTCGGTTTCGAATACGGCTATACGCTGTCCGAGCCGGACGTGCTGGTGCTGTGGGAGGCCCAGTTCGGCGACTTCGCCAACGGCGCGCAGGTCATCATCGATCAATTCATCGCGTCGGGGGAATCGAAGTGGCTGCGGCTCTCTGGCCTCGTGATGCTGCTGCCGCATGGCTACGAGGGCCAAGGGCCGGAGCACTCCTCTGCCCGGCCCGAGCGCTATCTGCAGCTGTGCGCAGAGGATAACCTGCAGGTCGTCAACTGCACCACCCCGGCCAACTATTTCCACGTTCTCCGGCGCCAGATCCGCCGCAACTTCCGCAAGCCGCTGATCGTCTTCTCGCCGAAATCGCTGCTGCGGCACCGCCTGGCGATCTCGCCGTTGAGCGATTTCGGGCCACAGTCACGCTTCCAACGTGTCATCACCGAGACCGATCCCTTGGCCGGGGACGCCGAAGTGCGCCGGGTCGTCTTCTGCAGCGGCAAGGTCTACTACGACCTCGTGAAGGAGCGTCGCGACCGCGGCATCAACGACGTCGCCATATTGCGCGTCGAGCAGCTCTATCCCTGGCCGCGCTTGAGGGTCATGGCGGAGATCAGCCGTTATTCGAACGCCGAAGTCGTCTGGTGCCAGGAGGAGCCGGCCAACATGGGCGGCTGGATGTTTGTGCTGCCGCGGTTGACGAATATTCTCGATGAGTTGAAACGCGACCAGCGGGTGCCCATCTACGCCGGCCGGAAGGCGTCGGCGTCACCGGCAACGGGCCTGCTCAAGACCCACGAGGCCGAGCAGCGCCAGCTTGTCGAGCATGCGCTGGCGACCGCCATTGATGCCATTCCGCAGCCGTTCCGACGGCCGGTCAGCTGAGAACGGGAGCGGGAAACCCCATGTCGATCGATATCGTGGTGCCGACGCTGGGCGAGTCGGTAACAGAAGCGACGGTTGCGAAGTGGCTGAAAGCCCAAGGCGAAGCGGTCCGGGTCGATGAGCCGCTGGTCGAACTCGAAACCGACAAAGTGACCGTCGAGGTGCCGTCGCCGGTTGCAGGTGTGCTGGCCGAGATCAGCGCCGCTGCCGGCGCCGATGTCGCCGTCGGTGCCGTCCTCGGCCGTATCAATGAGGGCGCGGCGGCGCAACCGGCGGCAGCGGCACCAGTCGCGCCAGCTCCAACCGCACCGGCGCCGGCCGCGACACCTGCTGTGGCTGCACCGCCGCCAGCGGCACCGGTCGCCATCGTCACCGATACGACCCTCTCGCCGGCCGTGCGCAAACTGATCGAGGAAAACCGCCTCGATCCTGCCGCGATCAAGGCCTCGGGCAAGGATGGCCGCCTCACCAAGGGCGACGTTCTCGCTCACCTGGAAGCGCGGGCGGCCGCAGCTTCGGCCGTGATCGAGGAACGCAGCGCCGCCGCCCACGCGGTCGCAGCGCCAGCAGTGCCGCCGGCACCCAGCTCGCCACGCGAGGAGCGGGTGCGGATGACCAGGCTCAGGCGCATGGTGGCGCAGCGGCTCAAGGAAGCGCAGAACACCGCGGCGATGCTCACGACCTTCAACGAGATCGACATGAGCGCCGCCAATGCCTTGCGCAGCCAGTACCGCGACGCGTTCGAGAAAAGGCACGGTGTCCGCCTGGGCGTGATGTCGATCTTCGTCAAAGCCTGCGTGACGGCACTGAAGGAGTTTCCGGCCGTCAACGCCGAGATCGACGGCGACGACATCGTCTACAAGAACCACTACGACATCGCGATCGCGGTCGCGTCGCCGCAGGGGCTTGTCGTCCCGGTCGTGCGTGATGCCGATCAATTGTCGTTCGCCGGCATCGAGACCGCGATTGCCGCGTTCGCCAAGCGCGCACGCGAAGGCGCGCTCGCGATCGAGGACATGCAGGGCGGCACGTTCACGATCACCAACGGCGGCGTGTTCGGCTCGCTGATGTCAACCCCGATCATCAATCCGCCGCAGTCGGGCATCCTCGGCATGCACAAGGTGCAGCAGCGGCCGATGGTGCTGGCGGATGGCTCGATTGAAGCGCGGCCAATGATGTATGTGGCGCTCAGCTACGATCACCGCATCATCGATGGCCGCGAGGCTGTCTCCTTCCTGGTGCGGGTCAAGGAATGCGTCGAGGATCCGCAGCGCATCCTCATCGAGACCTGATCCCGCCGCACGCGCGGGCATTCAACGACAGGACGGCGGGCATGGCGAACGACGCTTACGATCTGATCGTCATCGGCGGCGGCCCCGGCGGTTACGTGGCCGCCATCCGCGCCGCCCAACTCGGCATGCGGGTCGGCTGCATCGAGAAGCGGGCGACGCTCGGCGGAACCTGCCTCAACGTCGGCTGCATTCCGTCGAAGGCACTCCTGCAATCCTCCCACTTCTTCGAGGAAGCGGGGCACGGCTTCGGCCAGCACGGCATCGCGATCGGCGCGCTCGCCCTCGACTTGCCCGCGATGATGGCGCGCAAGACCAAGGTCGTGCACGAGCTGACGCAAGGCATTGCATTTCTGTTCCGCAAGAACAAGGTCGACCACCTGCACGGCACCGGCACCCTTGTGGCAGCCGGTCAGGTGACGTTCGCACCCGAGAGCGGCGGCGAGACGCGCCTGCTCACCGCTTCGCGGATCCTGATCGCGACCGGATCCGACGTCGCTTCGATCCCCGGTGTCACCATCGACGAAGAGCGGATCGTGAGCTCGACCGGCGCGCTGGCGCTGGCGCAGGTGCCCAAGCGCTTGATCGTCATCGGCGGCGGCGCGATCGGCATCGAACTGGGCTCGGTCTGGCGGCGGCTGGGCGCAGAGGTCGTCGTCATCGAGTTCCTCGATCAGATCCTGGCCGGCATGGACGGCGAGATCGCGAAGACGATGCTGCGCATCCTGCAAAAGCAAGGGCTGCGGTTCAAGCTGGCGAGCAAGGTCACCGCCGCCACCGTGTCCGAAGAAGGCGTCAGCCTCACGGTGGAGCCGGTCAAGGGCGGCGCTCAGGAGACGCTGGCCGCCGACATTGTGCTGGTTTCGGTCGGCCGGCGCCCGTGCACCGACGGCCTTGGCTTGGATGCGGCAGGCGTCAAGCGCGACAGCCGTGGTTTCGTCGTCGTCGATCACGCGTTTGCGACCAGCGTTGCCGGCATCTATGCGATTGGCGATGTCATCGGCGGCAAGATGTTGGCGCACAAAGCGGAGGAAGAGGGCATCGCCGCGGTCGAGCTGATGGCGGGCCAGGCCGGGCACGTGAATTACGAGGCCATCCCGGCGATCGTCTACACGTGGCCGGAGGTTGCCGCCGTCGGCCTGACGGAGGAACAGCTGAAGGCGGATGGGATCGCCTACCGCGTCGGCAAATTCCCCTTCACCGCCAACTCGCGCGCCCGCTGCAACGCCGATGCCGATGGCCTGGTCAAGCTCATCGCGGACGCCAAGACTGACCGCCTCCTGGGCGGCCACATCGTTGGCCCGGAAGCGGGCGACATCATCCAGGAGGTGGTCACAGCGATGGAGTTCGGCGGCTCGGCCGAGGACCTGGCGCGCACCAGCCACGGCCATCCCGGCCTTTCGGAAGCGATCAAGGAGGCGGCGTTGGCCGTCGCCGGCCGCGCCATCCATATCTGAAATGGAAGATGCCGGACCGTTAACTTCTAGCCCTCGATCTGGTCAACAAGCGCAACCCATTGGTCCACACTTGGAGCGGTTCTTGGAAGGCAACACATCCATATTGAGAAAGACTATATTTTCTGTATTAGTCCTAATTGCGGTCCTGTCAGAAGACCGCGTCGCGCATGCAGACCATTTTCTGTCCCAAAACGAACTCAATACCATCGATAAGCTCAAGAATTTGCGCAAATGTTCTCTAACAAAACTTTGCCCAACAACAGTACAGATCACTGGAAAGCAGTTTGCGGTCAGTTCCGTAGACCTAAATAATGACGGGAATATGGAGATTTCGCTCAAAGCGACTGGATTAGACTACTGCGGGAGCGGTGGCTGCGCAACAACGCTGCTACAGCTTGCCGGCGGCAAGTGGCAGCCTATTTTCGAGGGATATAATATTATCGTATTGAAGACTATGACAAGAGGATACCATGATATAGTTCTGGGGTTCCGAGGGAAAGATTTTAAGGGATTTGACCAGCCAACTCAGGCATACTGCTGGAATGGTAGAAAATACGAAGGGTGTTATTTCGTCGAGGCAAAATGATTAGTGATTCGTCCACAGAATGTCGCTCTCATCTATTAGGCGAGACGGCGAAGTCTTCGCTTCGTGAGAGTCTGTATTTCTTTGCCCTGATGAGGCTCGCTTATCAATGCGTATTGGACCCCACGAAGCAACCTTCCCACCAGCGCTCAACGCGCCCCCCTGCCCCACAAAAATGTAATACGCGTTATTTGTAGGCGGATATTTTTTTCTCCAAATATACAGGTTTTCAAGATTGCAATAGATTGTGCCTTTAGGGAATTGCGTAAACGCGCTTCCACAACTGAAATATACTTTACGCGTCGAGTCATTTTCAAGAGTCCCGAGATGAACTGACATAAGTTGGCGTTCTTGCCTACTTAGTGTGTAGTAGAGCAAGGCACCGAAATTTTTCGTATCTTCTGCTAAGACGTCTGTAGTATACTGTAATATGGGCACAGAGTCGCTCTTAATTTTGAAGGAGCCGATTTCAATCTTATCTATATCCATCTTGATGGGTTGACTTTTCCGGTGCTCTTCATACCACACTATCAATAACAGAACCGATACAATAACCCCTACTGCGATTAGACACCCCACGCCAAATCGGAGCACTACAGGCAAGCCAAACAATGCCACTAGAATAAGGAGAACTGGCCACATTTGATCTCTCTAAATTTACTTGCTATAGCGGCTTTCCTAGTTTGTGAAGTTTACGAGTCTCAGACTCGCACATTCGCATAACACGCTTGTGTTCCGGCAGCATTCTATTTCTAAGTACATCGAATTAATTCTACTGGATTATTCCAATAGTTTTGCGCATTAGTCCACGTTCGCACATATGTACATATGCGACTCAGCATCCAAATATACAAAGGGGGAAAAGTGGCAAATGCTTTCCGACGCCCCCCATCGAAAGCCGCTCGTCAAGTGTTATGCAACTTTCTCACTCACGATCTCCCGTATATTATTTGTTCGGATTGCGCTTGGCAACTGCAAATGCGGATCGTGAACTCAACTGGCGCGCTGGCGTTGCCTGCGGTTCTCATCGGGCCCGAGGTCGCTTCCGTTGGCCGGACGGAGGAACAGCTGAAGGCGGATGGGATCGCCTACCGCGTCGGCAAATTCCCCTTCACCGCCAATTCACGCGCCCGCTGCAACGCCGATGCCGATGGCTTGGTCAAGCTCATCGCGGACGCCAAGACCGACCGCCTCCTGGGCGGCCACATCGTTGGTCCGGAAGCGGGCGACATCATCCAGGAAGTGGTGACGGCGATGGAGTTCGGCGGCTCGGCCGAGGACCTGGCGCGCACCAGCCACGGCCACCCTGGCCTTTCGGAAGCGATCAAGGAGGCGGCGCTGGCCGTCGCCGGCCGCGCCATCCATATTTGAGCCGTCTTGAGCCCTGCGGGCGCGGTCTCTCGCCGCACCCGTAAGCGCGCATCCTGCCTTACGGCCGGAACATCACCTTAAGCGCGTTCTTGGTCGCGCCGGTGAGTTCGTCCTTGATCTCGGCTGAAAGCGTCTTGTCGGCAATCACCACCGCTTCCATCGAGACGGTGGCAATGTCGCGCCGCCCGTTCGGCTTGATGTTGGGATAGGTGCCTTCCGGGATCGGCGCGAAGGTGAACAGCGGCTTGCCGGCCCAGTTCTTGACGTTTTTCAAGTCCCGGTCATCGGCTTTCGCAAGCGTCAACGTGTCGCCATAGTTGTCGTTCAGGAAAAGGGTCGACTTGGACTTCAAGCCGGAGATCACCACCATACAAGCCTTGGGATCGCTCTCGACCGTCGCTGCCGCACGCTTCATCGTATCCGCAACCACGGTCGGCACCGGCTCGTAGGTCTTGTCCTCGGCAACAAGATTGTTCCAGAAGATCCAGGGACCCGACCCTTGAGCGCCCAAGATGACAAGCGCATCCTTCTTGCCGCGCAGGTCGGTGATGCGGTCGACACCTGACTCCTTGTTGCAGTAGAGGTGCACGTACTCGGGGTGCGCCTTGGATATGAACTCCGCATCGAGGCTCTTGCCGCTCTGGCGCTTGAAGACCGTGAGGCCGTCAGGCTGCACGACCGCAACCTGGCAGGTGCCGGCAGCCAAGCGTTCGAGGTTGTCGAGCGTTCCCTCGGTGTTGACGATCTCAAGTTCGGCCGAGCGGACATAGGTCCGCATGGTCTTGCCGAGTTCCTCGTACTTGCCGTCCTTCTGGCCGGTGCAGAACGTGACCTTCGGCTTGGCAGGTTTCGCCGGTGCCTGAGCGTGGACGCCCGGCGCGGCGGTGGCGAGGCCGGTCAGCAGGCCAAGGATTGCGAGCACGGTGAAGGCAGGGCGCATGGACATCGATGAGCCTCACGGAATGGGAAAGGGGGACGGGTCGGTCGCGCGAGCGCCTGCGGGCTGGGTTGAGGAACACGACGGCGGGTTTTCACCCGCTTCTACGCGATCATCCTTGCACATTTTTCAGCCGCCGTCTCGGCTCACCCTCTCCCGCAGGCGGCCGAGCGTCAACGCCAGTGGGCCGATGACGCCTGCGAGTGCCAGCAGCGCAAACGCAATCCACCAGGCAAACGCGTCATCAGCTCCGCCGGCCCGGTCGAGGACAAGGCCGAACACGACCGGGCCGATGCCGGCGCAGCCAAAACCGATGGCGGCATGGACGGCCATGGTGGCGCCGCGGCGTCCAGGTTCGGCGACAGCGACAGCGCCGGCGGTGAGCGTCGCCGAGTCGAGCATGATCAACGCCGTGTAGACGAGACTTGCGATCACGAGTGCGGGATACGTCAGGCCCGGCGCGAGACCGATCGTGAGGGCGCAAACCGCCGTGGCAGCCATGATTCCGGCAACGGCGCGCTTGCGGCCCATTCGTTCGGCCAGCTCGTTGCCGCCGATGCTGGCGGCCATCGCGACAAGTCCGCTCACCATCGCGACGGTGGTGGGTGCCGGCCAGGGAACGTGCGCCAATCCCAGTGCGCCAATACCGAAGGTGAGGAACGCGACCATCCACGAACGCCAGACGAACAGCTCCCAACAGTGGGCGCCGTAGGCGAGCACGTACGCCATCGCGCCCCGGTTCGCGAACACGGCCGGCAGGCCCGCAAGCCGGGTCGGCGCGGCAGTTGCCGCGGCGGGACGCACCGCCGGTAGGCGCACAACGACGACGGCTGCCCCCACTGCCGCGAGTGCAGCGGCCGCGAACGTGGCTTGCCAGCCGAACAGGGCCGTCACCTCGCCGGCGAGAAAGAACGACGCAGCGGTGCCGAGGCTGAAAGACGAGGTGTAGAACGCCACCGCGCGCGACTGCCGCTCGCCCCGATAGCGGTCGACCAGCACCTTGAGGCCCGGCATGTAGGTGGCGGCGAGGCCAAGGCCGGCGAGCAGGCGGAAGACGAACCCGCTCGCGAAGCCCGATGCAAGCCACGCGAAGCCTGCCGACGACAACGCGGTAACGACCGCGCCCGCGACATAGATGCGCCGCGCATCGATGCGGTCGGTGGCGGTCAGCAGCGGCGGTGCGCCAAGGGCGTAAGCGGCGAAGGAAATGCCGGCGAGCCACCCGGCTTCAGCGTTCGAGAGGCCCCACTCCTGGACGAACGACGGCAACAGCGCCGGAAAGGCGAATACACCCGTCATCGTCAGGATTTCCGCCAGGCACATGGCGCGGATCAGGCTGCGCGACGTCAACGCCAGATCAGCGCCTCCCGCTGTGGGCCGTCGGCACGCCCTGGGTCATGCCGGTCATTGGGATGCGCGCGCGCGGGCGCCACGCTCGTACCAGACCTTGGTCCGCCGCGTGATCGAAACGACCGAGAGCATCACCGGCACCTCCACCAGCACGCCGACGACGGTCGCCAGCGCCGCGCCCGAACTGAAGCCGAACAGGACAATAGCCGTCGCGACCGCAAGTTCGAAGAAATTCGAGGCAACCGACCGCCTTGGAGGGCTGCCGTTGTGGCGGCCAGTCCTTGAGCGGGTGCCCATTGGCCCCATTGTACGCAAGAGTTCGTTGAAGAACGCCTGACAGTCAGTTACTATCTGATGCGCGGCGGTTTGCAAAATGGATATGTGGCATGTTGTACACCTATCGTTCGCTTGCCACGGACGAATGGCACGCACTCGATAAGGTCGCCGAAATGCGGTACCAGTTGCGGTACGCCGTGGTGCAGGAGCCTCGTCGCTGGACGGGACTCCTCGCTCGAATAACCCGCGCACGCGCGCTCCGCACGTCAAACAGTATTGAAGGAATCAATGTATCTGCCGAGGACGCAATGGCCGCGGTAGACAATGAAGACCCCGCTGAGGCGGACAAGCCCAGTTGGCAAGCGGTTCTCGGCTACCAAGCCGCCATGGACTATATCCTCCAGCGATGTCGCGACTCCCGTTTTCGGTTTACGAAAGACGTTATCCTTGCCGTGCACTTCATGATTTCTCAGCATGATCTGCAGGCCAATCCGGGCAATTTTAGGCCAGGGTGGGTTGGCGTCCGCAACTCCCACACCGGGGAAATTGTTCATGAAGGCGTTGACCGGGACCAACTTGAGCCGCTGGTGGACGAACTGATCGACTACATGAATAGCAATCAGGTCGAATCAGTGATGCTCAAGGCTGCAATGGCTCACCTGAACTTGGCCCTGCTTCACCCCTTTTCAGATGGAAACGGGCGAACAGCGCGTTGCCTGCAAACGGCCGTGTTGGCTAGCGAAGGTATTGTTGCACCCATTTTTTCCAGCATCGAGGAGTACATCGGTCGGAACCAGCAAGAATACTATGATGTATTGGCGCAGGTAGGCGGGGGAGGCTGGCATCCCGAAAGGGACTGCAAACCTTGGGTGCGCTATTGCATAACAGGGCATTATCGACAGGCACAAACACTATTGCGCCGGACCAAAGAAATTGAACATCTGTATGAAGAGTTACTGCAGATTGTCAGGCGGAACGGGCTGCCTGAGCGTACGACACTTGGATTGCTCGAAGCTGCAATCGGCCACCGAGTACGCAACGCCTCTTACAGGGTGAGCGCGGACGTCTCGAATAACTTGGCAAGCCGCGATCTAAAGGCTCTCGTGGATTCTGGCTTGCTGGTTGCTGAAGGAGAGAAACGGGGGAGATACTACATCGCCGGCGTTGAAATCAAGGCGCTGCGAGCAAGGACACGTCTCTTGAAGAGACTAGACAACCCATTTGCAATCCCTGAGTCGGTGCAGCCTTCACTGTTTTGAGGTTCTGCTGAAGGTAGTTTTCGGACCTCCGGGATGTTGTGTGCAATCAACGGTGTGCGCGCGCCCGGGCGCCGCGCTCGTACCAAGCCTTGGTCCGCCGCGTGATCGACACCACCGAGAGCATCACCGGCACCTCCACCAGCACGCCGACGACGGTCGCCAGCGCCGCGCCCGAATTGAAGCCGAACAGGACAATGGCCGTCGCGACCGCCAGTTCGAAGAAATTCGAGGCGCCAATGAGCGCCGACGGTGCGGCGACGCAGTGGGCAACGCCCAGCCCGCGGTTGAGAAGGTAGGCGAGACCGGAATTGAAGTAGACCTGGATCAGGATCGGCACTGCCAGCAACGCGATGATCGTCGGCTGGCTCAGGATCTGTTCGCCCTGGAAGCCGAACAGGAGCACCAGCGTCGCCAGCAGCGCGAGGATGGAGACGGGGTGCAAGCGCGCAAGCATCGCCTGCAATGCCGCCTCGCCTCTGCGCAGCAACGCCTGGCGCCACAGTTGGGCGATGATCACCGGGATCACGATGAACAGCACGACCGAAAGGAACAAGGTCTCCCACGGCACGGTGATCGCGGAGATGCCGAGCAGCAGGCCGACCACGGGCGCGAACGCGAACACCATGATGGCATCGTTGAGCGCGACCTGGGACAGCGTGAAGTGCGGCTCGCCGTCGCTCAGGTTTGACCACACGAACACCATCGCCGTGCACGGGGCGGCGGCGAGGATGATCAGGCCGGCGATGTAAGAGTCGATCTGCTCGGCCGGCAGCCAGGGGCGGAACAGCCAGCCGATGAACAGCCAGCCCAACAGCGCCATCGAGAACGGCTTGACCGCCCAGTTGATGAACAGCGTCACGCCGATGCCGCGCCAATGCTCCTTGACCTGATGCAGCGCGCGCACGTCGATCTTCAAGAGCATCGGAATGATCATCAGCCAGATCAGGATTGCGACCGGCAGGTTGACGCGGGCGATCTCGGCGGCGCCGATGGCTTGAAATGGGTCGGGGAACCAGTGGCCGAGCGCGACTCCGGCGACGATGCAAAGCGCCACCCAGAGGCTCAACGACCGCTCGAAGAACCCGAGCCCTGCCCGCGCGCGCGCATCGGGCGCTGGCGCGACAAGCGTTGCTTCCGTCGGCGCAGGCGGGTCTTGCGGCGGCATATCTGCACTCCGTGGATTGAACGGGCCGGGGGAAGGGGTCGGGGGAACGGGCCGGGGACGTCTATCCGGCGCGGCGACACTAGAGAACGCGCCGCCCCTCTGCGTTGACAACCAGCTCGCCGTCCTCCTTGGCAAAGGCGGAGCGCTGCGGGTTCGGCAGGATGTCGAGCACGACCTCCGAAGGCCGGCAGAGCCTGACACCCAAGGGCGTGACGACGAGCGGCCGGTTGATCAGGATCGGGTGCGCGATCATGGCGTCGATCAGCTGATCGTCTGTCAGTGCAGGGTTATCGAGACCGATTTCATCGTAGGGCGTGCCTTTGCGCCTTAGCAACGCACGAGGAGAAATGCCGGCGCGGGCGATAAGATCGACCAGCTCGGCACGGCTCGGCGGAGTCTTTAAGTACTCGATGACTAGCGGTTCTTCACCCGAGTTCCGGATCATCGCAAGGACATTGCGCGACGTCCCGCAGGCCGGATTGTGGTAGATCGTGATCGTCACTGCGGCTTCCTCCCTTTCCGTATCCGCATATTTCCGGGTGCCCCTGGCAACAGTCCTCGGTGAGGAAGGTCACCAGCCGACGGGTGCCTTCCACATCGACGGCGTAGAAAATCCGCCGCTCGACCCGCCAGGAACGCAATAACCCGGCACGTTCGAGGTGCGCCAAGTGGTGCGACAACGTTGACGGCGGCACAGCGATCCGCTCGGCGATCGCGCCGGCCGGCAGGCCGCTCGGCCCTTCGCAGATCAGCAACCGGAACGCCGCCAAGCGATGCGGCTGCGCCAGGGCCGATAAGGCCTCAACGGCAGCGACGATTTCCATATTTCCAGAATTATCGAAATATGGCTCGCTGTCAAGCGGCTCGCGCGCTCAATCGACCCGATCGCTTATATCAACAAGAAATATTCACTGGATCGCTGAATGGCGTGGCGCTACCTCCAAACAAGCATGTTTCGGAGAGCAGGAGGACCAACAGCATGGCCACGGCACCGCAAATCGACATCGGCATCGAGGCAAAAGACAGGGTTGCAATCGCCGCGGGCCTGTCGCGATTGCTGGCCGATACATTTACGCTGTACCTGAAAACCCATAACTTCCACTGGAACGTAACCGGACCGCAGTTCAACTCATTACATCAGATGTTCATGCAGCAGTATACGGAACTGTGGCAGGCCTTGGATGAGATCGCCGAGCGCATCCGTGCGCTTGACGTGCCGGCGCCGGGCTCTCAGGCCGCGTTCGCTGAGCTGACCTCAATCGCCGAGGAGACCGGGGTGCCGGCGGCCGGGGAAATGTTGAAGCAGCTTGTTTCCGGCCACGAGGCGGTGGCACGCACGGCACGGGCCGTTTTCGTGAGTGCCGATGCCGCCAACGACCAGCCGACCGCCGACCTCCTGACCCAACGGCTGCAGGTGCACGAAAAGACGGCGTGGATGCTGCGCAGCATGCTGGCGTAAGCGCACACCCGCGGCCGGCAGCGAGCCGCCTTCACGCCGCCGCAGTCATGCCCGCGCGGGTGGCCCGGTCTGGGTTCAGAGCGGTGTCCGCCTGCACGGGGTCGGCAGCGGCTTTCAACGCCTCGAAGAGCTGAGCACCGCGTACCGGCCACTCGAAATGCCCCTGGCATTTCGCAAACGCGCGGTTCTGCAGGACATTCAAGCGCTCGAAATCGTCGATCAGGGCGACCACCTTCAGCGCCAGGTCTTCCAGCGTCTCCGCGACGATGAGATCGTCGCCCTCGTCGAGAGCCAGTCCGTGCGCTTGGCCGGTCATCGTCACCAGCGGCACGCGGTGAAAAATATACTGCAGATTCTTGTGCTTGAAGCCGCCGCCGACGCGATCGGCCATGATGCCGACGCGCGCTTCAGCAAAGTACGGCGAGACGTCGTCGACCCGGCCGACGAAACGGCAGCAACTGGCGACGGCGGCCGCGTCGCGGGCGAAGTCGGCATCGACATTGCCAACGATGTCGACGCGAATGCCGGCCTTGGTGAAGATCGGCTCGGCGCAGCGCAGGAAGTCCATCATGTTCTGCTTCTTCGCGATCCAATTGATGGAGCCGAAGATGATGCAGGTCCGTGGCACGGCAGCCGTGATCGTCCGTTCCGGCACGATGGTGCCGTCGTAGCCAGGCAGCAGGCAAAGGATCGGCTGATCCGGGAAATCGCGCCGGTAGAGATCGCGGTCCGCCTCGGTGATCGTCGTCATCAGCGCGCTGTTCTCGATCATGAAGCGTTCCAGGCGGACGAACTTGCGTGCATCATGCTTCAGGACCGCCTTGAACAACGCCGAGCCCTGGTGCGAGGCCGCGACCTCCGGCTTCAAGGACATCTCGTGATTGTGGGAGACGTAGACGACCGGCACCCGCCGGCCGCACCGGCGCTGCCAGCTTAAGACCGGCGCGAAGGCCCAGCCCATGCCGACGTGGTTGATGATCACGGCGTCCCAGGGCTCGGCATCGAGCTGACGGCTGAGTTCCCGCCGGTACTCCTTCGTCCCGTTGCGGTAGGCATCTCCCGGCAAGCCGCTCAACAAGCTCCAGATGCGGTTGACCGGCTGCCGGCGGATGACCCGCCAGACCACGCCGTCCTCGGCGCGCGTGCAGACATCCTGGCCGGCCGGCACGTCGTCCGCCGTCTGGCTGAGTGCGAGCGCCGTGACCGCGGCACCGGCTCCGGCCAGATTCTCGATCAAGTTACGCGCATAAAGAAGGTCGCCGCGGACGGTCGGTTTCGGAAACTCGCGTGTCAACCACAGGCAGCGCATGCTTGGGGACCTCTCACAGCCAGAGCGGGGACGACGGCACCGGGGGCGCGGACGAAAGACGTCTCAAATCGGGATTTAACGAAATTAACACTACCACCAGCATATAGCATAACGACCAGTGCGCGCTGCGTGATCTTCCGCACTCAACAATTCGCGAAACGGATGGTATAGCGCGCCGCGTAGATGTTACACTGGCAGAGAAGCCCCGGCCCGCGCAAGCGGGCGCTGAACGTCCCACCGATCATCGCGGCGGGAGCGGGCCTGTCTAGCGCATTGCTCGCGCAGATGGCACGGCCCCACCGGCCGCCACCCGTCATTTGCTATCACCCCGAAGCCGTCGCCCGAACCGGAGAGGAATAGAAGGATGCGGATCAGCGTTTTTGGCCTTGGCTACGTTGGCTGCGTGTCGGCCGCCTGCCTCGCGCATGGCGGACACCGCGTCATCGGCGTCGATGTCAACCCGACCAAGGTTGATCTTATCAACCGTGGCGCGCTGCCGGTGGTAGAGCCCGGTCTCGATACGATGATTGCCGAAGCGCTCAAATCCGGCACGCTGAGCGCCACCACTGACGCCGCCAAGGCCGTCAACGAGACCGATCTGTCGCTGGTCTGTGTCGGCACGCCGAGCCAGCCGAGCGGTAGCCTTGATCTCACCTACGTCGCCCGTGTCTGCGAACAGATCGGTGCCGCACTCGCCACCAAAGCTGAGCGGCATGTGGTCGTCATCCGCTCCACCATCCTGCCCGGCACCAGCAAGAACCTGATCACGCCTGCGCTCGAGAAGGCATCCGGCAAGCGCGTCGGCGAGGGTTTCGGCCTGTGCCACAATCCGGAGTTCCTGCGCGAAGGCACCGCGGTGCGCGACTACTACGAACCGCCAAAGATCGTCATCGGCGGCAGCGACAAGAAAGCCTGCGCGGCGGTGGAAGTGATCTATCAGGACATCAAGGCGCCCTTGATCGTCACCGACATCGAGGTCGCGGAACTCGTCAAGTACGCCGACAACTGCTGGCATGCGGTGAAGGTTTCGTTCGCCAACGAGATTGGCAACATTGCCAAGGCGGTCGGCGTCGATTCGCATCGGGTGATGGAGATTTTCTGCCGCGACGACAAGCTCAACCTCTCGCCCTATTACCTGAAGCCGGGCTTCGCGTTCGGCGGCTCGTGTCTGCCAAAGGACCTGCGCGCGCTTGCCTACGCCGCGCGCCAGGTGGACGTACCGGTGCCGCTCTTGACCGCGACGCTGGAGAGCAACCGCCTGCAGATCAAGCGCGGGCTGGAACTCGTCATGGCCGCCGGCGGCCGCAAGGTCGGCGTGCTCGGTTTCAGCTTCAAGGCCGGCACCGACGATGTGCGCGAAAGCCCGATCATTGAGGTAATCGAGGGCCTGATCGGCAAGGGCTACGACCTCAAGCTCTATGATCGCAATGTCCGCCTGGCCTCGCTGATCGGCGCGAATCGGGAGTTTCTTGAGACGCGCATTCCGCACATCGCGCGGCTGATGGTCGATCGTATCGACGACGTCCTGGCGCACGGCGATGTGATCGTCGTCGGCAACAAGGCGCAGGAGTTCCAAGACGTGCTGGGCCGGCTGCGCAACGGCCAAAAGGTCATCGATCTGGTCCGCATTGCCGAGGCGAGGTGCTCGGACGACCACTATCAGGGGATCTGCTGGTAGGCTTAAACACGGGCGCGAGCGCCGGCCGCCGCCGGCCTCGGCGGCCCGATCGCCGCCGCCAGACTTTCAGGTCCTGCGGGTCATTTGCGTAGCGGCATACCGGCCGCTATAAGGGAAGTGGAGCGCTCGATCGGCGGCAACGATCACGCAGTTCAACCAGCGGGCACCCTTCCCAAGCCGCCGCGACTCGCAGGAGGAGAAATGGCAGTCGTATCGCGGCTGGTCGTTCTGATCGCCGGCCTCATCATCACGCTGTGCGCGGGAACCGCATTCGCCTCGGAAATGGGCGCGCACGCCCTGCACCTTGACGGTTCGACCTTGGGACTGTGGTGGGCGCTGCCCTTTGCGGGCATTCTTCTCTCGATTGCGCTCTTCCCGCTGTTCATGCCTCACTTCTGGGAGCACCACTTCGGCAAGGTGTCGGCGTTCTGGATTGCGACCGTGCTGGTGCCGTTCCTTTTCCTTTTCGGTTGGCAATTCACGCTTTACCAGGTCTTGCACCTGGCCCTTTTGGAATACCTGCCGTTTATCATCCTTCTGTTGGCCTTGTTCACGGTCGCGGGCGGGATTCACATCGCCGGCAGCTTTCGCGGCTCTCCCCTCAGCAACACTCTGTTCCTCGCCGCCGGGACCGCGCTCGCGAGCTGGACGGGAACGACTGGCGCTTCGGTCCTGTTCATCCGTCCGGTCATCCGCGCCAATGCCGAACGGCGGTTCAAGGTTCATGTCATCATCTTCTTCATCTTCTTGGTAAGTAACGTCGGCGGCTCGCTGACGCCGCTGGGCGACCCGCCCTTGTTCCTGGGCTTCCTCAAAGGGGTCGAGTTCTTCTGGCCGACGGGCCATCTGCTGGCGCCGATGCTTACCGTCGCCATTCCGCTGCTGGTGATATTTTTTGTGCTCGATACCATCTTGTTGCGCCAGGAAGGGGGCCTGCCGCCGGCCACAGCCGAGCCGGGAACGCGCGTCGGGATTCGCGGCGTCGCCAACGTCGGTCTGCTCGTATGTATCGTCGGCGCCGTCCTTTTGAGCGGCGCCTGGAAGCCCGGCATCTCGTTCACCGTTTTTTCCGTTGAGGTTGAGCTGCAGAACTTGGTGCGCGACCTGCTGCTGCTTGCCATCGCCTACATCTCGTGGCGCTACACGGATCGTGGCCATCGCACCGCCAACGCCTTCACGTGGGGACCCATCTTGGAGGTCGCCAAACTGTTCGCCGGCATCTTCGTCACTATTGTGCCTGTGATCGCGATCTTGCGGGCAGGCGAGAGCGGTGCACTGAGAGCAGTGATCAGCGCGGTGACGGGGGCAGATGGTCAGCCGATCAACGCCATGTACTTCTGGGCCGCGGGGGCGCTGTCGAGCTTTCTCGATAACGCGCCAACCTATCTGGTGTTCTTCAATGCGGCCGGCGGCGATGCGGAGCATTTGATGGGATCGCTGGCGGGCACGTTGGCGGCGATCTCGGCGGGTGCCGTGTTCATGGGAGCAAACAGCTATATCGGCAACGCTCCGAACTTCATGGTCAAATCGATCGCCGAAGAGCAGGGCATTCGTATGCCAAGCTTCTTCGGCTATCTCGTCTGGTCCGGTCTGTTGCTGTTGCCGCTGTTCGCCGTCGTGACGGTGATATTCTTCAGCTAGAGCGGGGTCGGTTTAGGCGGAATCGGATTTAGGGGATTCCCTGTGGGGCGAAGATCTGATTCAAGATGGGTGCTGGAGAAGGAGGCCAGCATGGATGGCGAAGCCCTATTC
>UXAT02000009.1 GCA_900609035.2 Candidatus Defluviicoccus seviourii
TCGGCTGTGGACATGCCGCCGCGCTTGGACAACGCTGACGCGTTGCCCACATGCCCACAGCCGCAACAACAACAGCAACCCATTCTTATGTTATCGAAAGAGGAGACGGTGCCGGCCTCCACCTAAGCAGCCCCATCCGGTGGTCTCAGGAACCGGGACCGCCTCTGTATACCTCAAGACCGATCGCGTAGGCCTTCAGGCGCTCCTGCCGGCCGGCCAAGGTTTCCCCGACGATGAACCGCAAGAGCGCCACCTGCTGCGGCGATGCGGCCAGCGCCGGACTGGCAACGATGCGCTCCAACTGGGTCCGGATGTCGGTATCGGTCGGCTGCGGTGGCGCATACGAGACCTCCGCAACGTCTGCCGTGCCCTCCGCCATGCGCCCTGTCCTCCCTCTTGTTCTGCTTTGTTCGCTTTCCGGACCGCCATGTCACCGTGACTCGCCGTGACTCGCGTTGTCAGTGGGCTGATCCCGACCGACCACTTCGGATGGGACATCTGTCAATGGGGAGAAACCATGGCCGCGCAAACCATCGAGACTGACCACAGCAGCGCAGTGCCGCCGGAGCAATCCGTGGCGCGCATGCCAGCATGCAGCAGCTGCCGCGACTGGCGCCGACGCGACAGCCGATGGGGCCGGTGCGTCTCTCTGCGCACCGCTGCGCTTGTCGACGGCGACGGCGGCCTTATGACGCGCACCATTTTTGCCTGTCGCCTGTGGCGGCCCAACGCGCCCTCTACTGCAGATCGCACGACGCGATAATCGCGGGAGACGCGAATGGATCGGACCAATGAGAAAGGAAGTGCGGACGGTGGTCATCTGTCGTCGGCACCATCCTTGTACACGTGGACGCTCGAACCCCTGCTTCTGTCATGGGTGGCGACCACAATGGCGCTGATCGCCGAACTCGAAACGCCGCACTCACAGGAGCGGCGACAACGCCTGCTGGAGATGGCCGCCTGCTGCCGAAGCCTCGCTCAGGAGATCACGGCCAAAGGCGACGACCACGAACACTGAACTTAGCCGACCGAATTGAGACGACGAGCGCCGGACATCGCCCAAGATAGGGTGATTACCATGTTCTTGAAGCCTGAGATAGATTATATTTATAAGCAGATGAGGAAGGAGGCACAGGACGGAGGACCCGTCTATGCTCTTTGGGCGACTGCTTGAACGGCTCGTTTGTCGGGGTAGTATTGTTGTCGTTGACGCTCGCAACCAGCGGCATACCTTTGGCGACAATACTGCACCCCCAATTACGATCCGGCTGCACGATCGGCGCCTGCATTGGCAGCTGTTTCTGAACCCAGGACTCACCCTCGGAGAAGCCTACACAGAGGGGAGACTGTCGGTCGATGGCGGCGACATTTACCCTTTTCTGGACCTTGTTGGCCGCAACCTGCAGGATTCCCGGTGCAGTTGGGGCCATTCTACCCTACCAGGTTTCGCCGGTTTCATGAGCCGGCTCGCCTTTCCGGTCCGCCGTCTCCTGCAGGCAAACGGTCGTCGTCGAGCGCGCAGGCACGCGGCTCACCACTACGAGTTGAATGAGCAGCTTTACGACTTGTTCCTTGACCCGGACCGCAACTATTCGTGCGGCTATTTCCTCAATGCGAACGATTCCCTGGAACTGGCACAGCAGCAAAAGAACCGCCACCTCGCCGCCAAACTCCGGTTGCGCCCCGGCTTGCGCATTCTCGACATCGGTTGCGGCTGGGGCGGCCTGGTGTTCTTCCTGGCGCAGGCGCTCGACGTCAGCGTCACTGGCGTCAACGTAGCGGCGGAACAGGTGGCCGCAGCGCACCGGCGTGCCGAAGACCGCGGCCTCGCCGCTCGAACGCAGTTCGAGGCGCGCGATTATCGCGACATCCAAGGCACTTATGATCGCATTGTATCAGTCGGCTTCCTTGAGCACGTGGGCGTGCCGCACCTCGAGGCCTTCTTTGCCAAGGTTTCACAGTGCTTAGCCGAGGACGGCGTGGCCGTGATCCATTTTATTGGCCGAGCCGACGGTCCTGGCCTCACCAACGCTTGGCTGCGCAGGTACATCTTTCCCGGTGGCTACTGCCCGGCTCTCTCTGAGGTGGCGACGGCAATCGAGCGCCAGCGGCTGTGGGTGACCGACATCGAATGCTGGCGGCTGCACTATGCCTGGACATTGCGCCACTGGCGGGAGCGGTTCAGGGCCAATTGGGCGCAGGCCCAGGCGCTGACCGACGAGAGGTTCTGCCGCATGTGGGAGTACTATTTGGCCGCGTGCGAAATGGCCTTTCGCTACACGCCACTTGCCGTCTACCAGATCCAGCTCACCAAGCGCGTCGACGCCCTGCCGCACACGCGGGACTACATAAGGGAGCCGGAGATGGTCCTGCCGGATCCGCGACGATCGGCGCCCGGGCTATTGTCGGCTGCCGCCGGCGGCAGAGCGCGGCGCGCTGCCAAACCGGTCGCTTGAGCAATCGCGCGTGCCCTGCCTTCTGGCCCGCAGCAATCGGTTCTGCGGGGCCAATGGCAGGGCACGTTTCCGGCGCTGAAACAGATCCTGTGCCTGAGCGACCTCCCTATTGCCAAACCGCCGTACGCGCTATATAGCACGCTATATAAAATAGCGTTGATGGAGGCGGAGATGCGCACGCTTGCTCGCGGTTTGGCGGCCCTTATTCTGATGGTACTTCTAAGCGTTACGGGCCGCGACCTGCACGCGCAATCGGACCCGGTCCTCGTCATGGCGGCGGCAAGCCTGAAGAACGTCTTCGACCAGGTCGGCGCGGACTGGATGACGGAATCGGGCAAGAAGGTCGCGTTCTCCTACGCTGCTTCGTCCACGCTTGCCAAACAAATCGAGCAGGGAGCGCCAGCCGACGTGTTCGCCTCGGCCGATCTGGCATGGATGGATTACCTCGATCAGCGCGGCTTCATTCGCACCGGGACGCGCAACAACCTGCTTGGCAACGTTCTGGTGCTGATTGTGCCGGCCGATACGGCGAAATCAATCACCCTGGCGAAGGACGCCGATCTCAGCAGCTTCATTGGCGGTGGCCGCCTCGCGGTCGGCAATGTCAACGCGGTGCCGGCGGGCAAGTACGCCAAGCAGGCGCTCCAAGCGCTCGACTTGTGGACCGGCGTCGAGGATAAGCTGGCGCAGGTCGACTCTGTCAGGGCAGCCCTGGCACTGGTGGCGCGCGGAGAAGCCGCGGCTGGCATCGTTTATGCTACTGACGCAAAGAGCGAGCCCCTGGTCAAGGTGGTAGCGACCTTCCCAGCCGAGAGCCATGTGCCGGTCACCTATCCAGTGGCGGTTACAGCGGCATCGAGCCACCGGGATGCGGGCAGTTTCCTCGCCTACCTGCGCTCAAAGATGGCCCAGCGCGCCTACGCGGCGCACGGGTTCACGTACCTGGAGTAGGTTCAAGCTGTTGAGCGATGTTCTTTCTCTCTCGCCTGAAGAGGTAACGGCAGTTCGATTGTCGCTGCGGATCGCGGCGATGGCGACGATCGCCAGCCTGCCCTTTGGCATCGCCGCCGCCTATGCTGTTGCGCGCTGGCGGTTTCCGGGCCGGGGGCTGCTCGATGGTCTGATCCACCTGCCCTTGGTACTGCCGCCGGTAGTCACCGGCTTTCTCCTGCTGCTGCTGCTCGGCCGCAAGGGCGTGCTGGGCGCCTTTCTCGCCGATCACTTCGGCATCGTCTTTTCCTTCCGCTGGACCGGCGCGGCGCTGGCGGCTGCGGTGATGGGGTTTCCTTTAATGGTGCGCGCGATCCGGCTTTCGATCGAGAGCGTCGACCGAAGGCTCGAAGCGGCGTCGGGCACCTTAGGGGCGCCACCGCTCGCGACCTTCTTCCTGATCACCCTGCCGCTTGCCTTTCCCGGCATCGTCGTCGGCTCTATCCTCAGCTTTGCCAAGGCGTTAGGGGAGTTTGGCGCCACCATCACCTTCGTTTCCAACATCCCTGGCGAAACCCAAACCATCTCGGCGCTCATCTACACCAATACGCAAGTGCCGGGCGGTGATGCCGGCGCAATGCGCCTCATGCTGGTCTCTACCGTGATCGCTTTCGCCGCGCTTCTCGTTTCCGAACTCGTGCAGCGTCGTGCGCGGCGCCGGCTTTCCCTGGTCCCATGATCGAGGTCGCAGCACGCCTGCAGCAAGGCACGTTCCTGCTCGATGCCGCCTTCTCGTGCTATGGTGGCATCACCGCGCTGTTCGGCCGATCCGGCTCGGGCAAGTCCACCGTGATCGCAATTATCGCCGGCATCCGCCGGCTGGATCGCGGGCGAGTCGCGGTGAATGGCCAAGTGCTGGTCGACACGAACGCTAAGATCTGGCTGCCGCCGCACCGCCGCCGGATCGGCCTCGTCTTTCAGGACAGCCAGCTGTTTCCGCACCTGACCGTGCGCCAGAACCTGCTCTACGGGCGCTGGTTCGCCCGCCGCCGCGGCGACGAAATCGCGTTCGATGCCGTCATTTCCACGCTCGATATCGCAGCGCTGCTGTCGCGCCGGCCGCCGCAGCTTTCCGGCGGCGAAAAGCAGCGGGTGGCGCTGGGACGCGCGCTCCTCGCCAATCCGGCTCTGCTGCTGATGGATGAGCCGCTCGCTTCGCTCGATATGGCGCGCAAGATTGAAATCCTGCCGCTGATCGAGAACGTTCGTGACGCCTTCGGCATCCCCATCCTCTACGTCTCTCACGCGCTGGAGGAAGTGGCGCGGCTGGCAGATACGGTCGTGGTGCTCGATGCCGGCCGCGTCGTCGCCTGCGGACCGCCGGCTACCGCTTTGGGCTCATCGCCGCAGCCTCCCGTGCGTGACCGCTTTTCCATCGCCTCGGTTCTCAACGTTAACGTCGGGCCGTTTGACGAACGGTATGGCCTTACGCTGCTGCGTCATCCGGCGGGGGACATCTTTCTCTCGGGGCGGATCCGTCCTCACCTGCAGGAGGTGCGCATTGTCATCAAGGCCATCGATGTAGCGCTTACGACCGAGCTACCCCGACAACTCAGCATTCGCACCGTGCTGCACGCCCACATCGGCGCTATCATTGCCGATGATCGGGCGGTGGCGGTCATCGATCTCGTTCTGCCGGACGGAAGCCGGCTTCTGGCTCTCGCTACGCGCAAGGCGCTTGACGAGCTCAACTTGGCGCCGGGCCGGCCGGTGTTCGCGCTGATCAAGACCGTTGCCATGGACGAGCGGCCGGTGGGTGCGGTGGACACGCGGCGGGCAATGGCGGGAGGAGAGCGATGAGCATTGCTAAGATGGAGCCGGTGATTGGGCTCCGATCAAAGACTGGCAAGCGCATCGGCGATGACCGCATCCGTCTGCTCGAAGCCGTCGATCAGCTGGGCTCCATTTCTGGTGCGGCACGCGCCGTCGGCTTAACCTATAAGGCAGCCTGGGACGCGATCGCAGCACTGAACAATCTCGCCGAGCACCCCCTGGTGGTTGCTCGCACGGGCGGACGCGTCGGCGGCGGTGCCGTACTGACGGAAGACGGCCGGAGGCTGCTCGCTTCAATGCGCTGGCTTCAGGCCGAGTTACAACGGCTTTCCGCGGCTTCGGCCGCGCGTCATGATCAGCAGAACCTGGCGGGTCGCGATGGCTTTGCACCTGTCCTCTCATGGAGGTTTGTCATGAAAACAAGTGCTCGCAACATGCTCCGCTGCAAGGTAGTGGAGGTCAGCCGTGGGCCGGTCAGTGCCGAGGTGATCTTGAGCATCGCGGATGGTATTCGGCTGGTGGCAATTATCACCGGCGAGAGCGTCGCCAGCCTTGGCCTTGAGCCAGGCAAGGAGGTGTTCGCCCTCATCAAGTCGACGTTCGTGTTGCTGGCGCCCGAGGGGGAAACTGGCCGCACGTCTGCGCGCAACGTCGTTCCCGGCACGGTCATCCGCCACGTGGAAGGAGCCGTTAACAGCGAGATCGTGCTCGACATCGGCGGCGGCAAGACGATCGCCGCCATTATCACCAAGGAGAGTGCCGAAACGCTCGGCTTCAAGGTCGGCGATCGGGCATGTGCGCTGATTAAGGCGTCGCACATCATTCTTGCCGTCGAGTAGCGGCACGGAGCCCCTTAGCGCGGATCGATCTTGCCGCCGCTGCCCTGTCGTGCTCCTGCCCCCTGCTTCGACCGACGCGCCGTGAGCAGCACTAAGAGGCAGGTTCGTAACGCTCGGCCTAGATAGCGGCTGAGGGATAGGTATCGAGCTTGGTCCAGTCGGACCATTGCTGATGCAGAATGCGGTACTCGACCGGAATGTCGCGCATGGACAGCATGGCCACCACGGTGCCGTCACCATCCATCACCGGCAGATGACGGAACTGGCCCGCGCACATCATCGCGAAGGCCTTAACGAGGGGTGCCGCGGCTTCGATCGTACGCGGTCTGGGCGTCATCACATCGCCAACGCGTGTCGCCTTGGGGTCGCGATCGGATGCGACGACCCTTCGCAGGACATCCCGCTCGGTAAAGATTCCGACGAGCTGATCACCCTCCAGCACCGGAGCGCCACCAATAATCTGAGAGGAGAGGATGCCCGCAGCCTCAAAAACCGTCTGCAAGGGTGAAAGGACGATTAAGTCACGTCCCGTGAGCAGGCTACGGACCGAACTGTGCACCATTGTGCCGCGGCCTCCCAGCATTGATCGGAGCTGACGTGCCCTGCTTCACCGTTATCGGCAGCAACGTCGCCCCGTTCATGAGCACGATCGATCATCCGTGAAATGCGACCCAGTCACAATGAAAATGTCACGCAATCGTAACAAAGCGCTCGCGGTCGTTGAGGGGCGTGAAAGCAACAAGGCCCGAACGGGACCCCCCTTGTCGACGGCGGGGCAGCGCCGCCGACAAAGGCGTCCTTAGCTTAATCAGCCGGCGGATCGAGTCGCAGCACCAGCGTTGGCATCGAGAACTGTACCGAGAAGCCGCCAATGTTGACCTCTGCGCCATACTGCTCGATGTAGATGCGGAAGCCGTACTCCTGGCCTTTCAGCACGATCTGCTGGATCGCCAGGATCACGACCACCGAGACAAGCATGACGGCGATGATGGTGACCAGCGGCAAACCGCCTGGCCCGGCGCCTCGAAGATTGGCACAGCGCCCAGCAAGCGGACTCGCGCCAGAATCGGACGTCGAATGGATGGTGCCCCCAGGGAGACTCGAACTCCCACGCCGTTGCCGGCAACAGATTTTGAGTCTGCCGCGTCTGCCATTCCGCCACAGGGGCCCAAGGGCGGATCATAACCGCAGTCGCGGCCAAAGGAATAGTGAATCGCGAGCGCTTACCGCAACCTTTCCTTGTGCCGGCCGTTAACGACGGCTAAGATCGTCCTCTGCTAACCTCCCTTCTCCCATTCGCCCCAGCAAACGAGCCCCGCATGCTGCGTCGTTTTTACGACTGGACGATCAACCTCTCCAATTCCCGCCACGCACCGGCCGCGCTGGCTGCCGTCTCGTTCGCCGAGAGTTCGTTCTTCCCGATCCCGCCTGACGCGCTCCTGGTGCCGATGTGTCTCGCCAATCGGGCCCGCTGCTGGACCTACGCACTCAGTTGCACGCTCGCGTCCGTGATCGGCGGCATGCTGGGTTATGCCATCGGTTATTGGCTAATGGATACGCTGGGCGGCTGGATCATCGAGGTCTACGGCTACGCCAGCAAGATCGAGGCCTTCCAGGAGACCTATCAGCAGTGGGGTTTGTGGATCATCCTGATCAAAGGACTGACGCCGATCCCTTACAAGCTGGTGACGATCGCGAGTGGGGCGGCGCATTTCAATCTCCTCGTCTTTACCCTCGCATCGATCGCCACCCGCGGCGCCCGCTTCTTCCTGATCGCGGCCCTGTTGCGTCGCTACGGCGAGCCGATCCGCGCCTTCGTCGAGGAGCGCCTGGTGCTGATCACGTGGGTGTTCCTGTTCGCCATCATCGGCGGCTTTCTGATCGCGAAATACGTCGTTTGAGATGCCGCGGCGCCGGCTTGGCGTCGGCAGGGCGAGCCCCTATGCTGCCAGACATGGAGAGAGCCCGCACGGGCCGGGCGGGACCGACGGCAGGCTGTGGGCTAGTCAGGTTGAGGCAGCGATGACGGAGCAAGAGCGACGCGACACCGGGATGCCGAGCGACTTGAGCGAAGCGGAGCTGGCCCAACGCTTCCTACGCGTCAACCACGCCGGCGAATACGGTGCCGTGCGCATCTACGCAGGTCAGCTTGCCGTCCTCGGCCGGACGCCGGTGGCAAGCGTGATCCGCGCCATGGCTGCCAAGGAGGATGAGCACTTAAGGGCTTTTGACCGCCTTCTGGTCGAACGTCGGGTCCGGCCGACCGTGCTGCATCCGCTCTGGCATGTCGCCGGCTTCGCGCTTGGCGCGGCTACCGCGTTGATGGGCGCGCGCGCGGCGATGGCGTGTACGGCCGCCGTCGAGGAGGTGATCGACGATCACTATCGCGGTCAGGTGGCGAAGCTGACGGATGCGGAGGCCGATCTGCGCGCGACCTTCGAGAGCTTCCGCCAGGACGAGGTCGAGCACCGCGACACCGCGATCGAATATGGAGCCCGCAAGGCGCCAGCGCACGGGCCGCTGACACGCCTGATCAAGGGCGGCTCCAGGCTTGCGATCTGGCTCTCGGAGCGGATCTGACACACGCGCCTCGCGGCCGTCTCACGCGCCGCCACCACCACCGCGCGGTCGCCTGGGCCCGGCAACCAGACAACTGATGATCCCGCGCAGGGTGCGCACCTCCTGCGCGCTCAGGCCGGCGCGGCCGAACAGATTGCGCAGGTTGCGGACCATGATCGGTCGCTTCTCGGCGATGCGCAGGAAGCCGCAGCGATCGAGTTCGCTCTCCAGCTGCTCAAACAGGCCCTGCAGCTGCTCCGCCGTCGCCGGCGCCGTTTCCTTCGGCAGCTGCAGGACCGCCCCGGGCACTGTCGCCGTCGCTACTGCCGCCGCCTCCACCGCATTTGCCGCCATTCGCCACTCGTAGCCCACGATCAGCACCGCCATCGCGAGATTGAGCGAACTGAAGGTGGGGTTGAGCGGAATGGCGATGATCGCCTGGGATAGCGCTACGTCGTCGTTGCCGAGCCCGCGCGCCTCCTTGCCGAACAGGAGTCCAACCCCGATACCTGCGGCCGTCGCGCGGCGGATCTCGGACGCGGCTGCGCGCGGCGTGAGCGTCCACTTCGTCATTGCGCGCGACCGCGCGGTGGTGGCGAACAGCAGATTCAAGTCCGCAGTGGCTGCCGCGGTCGAAGGGTAAAGGCGCGCCTGCTCAAGCACGCGATCGGCACCGGATGCCGCCGCCACCGCTTTTTCGTTCGGCCAGTCGGCGCGTGGACGCACCAGCCGCAGATCGTCGAGGCCGCAATTCAGCATGGCGCGCGCGACCATGCCGATGTTCTCGGCGAGCTGCGGCTCGACCAGAACGACCGCAGGCGTGCTGCCGCTGCTGCTAACGGGCTCGTCCGCGCTGCCTGCCATCCCTCTCAGGCGGTATGGTCCGGCACGCCGTCGCGGTAGAGCTTGTAGACGATGGCATCGTGCAGCGCGCGGTAGGAGGCGTCGATGATGTTGGTCGAGACGCCGACGGTCGTCCAGTGGTCGCCGTCGCCGTTGGCGGATTCGATCATGACGCGGGTGACGGCGCGGCTTCCGTCGCCGGGCGTAAGAATGCGGACCTTGAAATCAACCAACGTAACAGCGCCGAGCTGCGGGTACATCGGTATCAAGACCTTGCGCAATGCGGCATCGAGCGCGTTGACGGGGCCGTTGCCCTCCTCGACCGCCATTACCTTGGTACCGTTCACGGCGAGCTTCACCGTCGCTTCGGAGAGCGTGATCAGCTCGCCCTTGGCGTTCCAGCGCCGCTCGTCGATCACCCGGAAGCTCGTGCAGTCGAAATACTTGGGCAGCCCACCCAGCGCCTCGCGCGCCAACAGCTCGAAGCTCGCCTCGGCGCCGTCGTAGGCATAGCCGTCATACTCGCGGGCTTTGACGAATTCGAGCAGGTGGCCGACCTTGGGATCGGCCGGGTCGATCTCGATGCCGATGTCACGAAAGCGGGCAAGGATGTTTGCCCGTCCGGACTGGTCGGAGACGACGATGCGGCGGTGATTGCCGACCAGCTCCGGCGAGATGTGCTCGTACGAGCGCGGGTCCTTCTCCACCGCAGAGACGTGCAGGCCGCCCTTGTGCGCGAACGCGGACTCGCCGACGTAGGGCGCGTTGCGCTGCGGCGCCCGATTGAGGCGCTCGTCCAGCATCCGTGAGACGTGACTGAGGCGTGTCATGTCCGAGGCTGAGATGCCCAGCGTGTAGCCCATCTTGACCGCCAGCGACGGGATGATGGCGATCAGATCGGCATTGCCGCAGCGTTCGCCGAGGCCGTTCAGCGTGCCCTGCACCTGGCGTGCACCGGCGCGCACGGCCAACAGGCTGTTGGCGACGGCGTTGCCGGTATCGTTGTGGCAATGGATGCCGACGTGGCTGCCGGGGACGGTGTCAACGACGCGGGCGACGATCTCCTCCACCTCATCGGGCAGGGTGCCGCCGTTGGTATCGCACAAGACCACCCAGCGGGCGCCGGCGTCATAGGCAGCCCGCACGCAGCGCAGCGCGTAGGCGGGGTTGGCCTTGAAGCCGTCGAAGAAGTGTTCGGCATCAAACAGCACCTCCTCGCACTTGGTCCGCGCGAGCGCGATGCTGTCGGTGATCATCTCGATGTTCTCATCGAGCCTGGCACCCAAGGCCTCGGTCACGTGGAAGTCCCACGTCTTGCCGACCATGCAGACAACGGCCGTGCGCGCCTGCAGGAGATCGTTGAGACCCGGATCGTTGGCAGCACTGCGGCCGGGCCGTCTGGTCATGCCGAAGGCCGAGAGCCGGGCGCGCTGCAGCGCCGGCGGGCCGGCGAAAAAGGCAGTGTCGGTCGGGTTGGCGCCGGGCCAGCCGCCTTCGATGTAGTCGAGGCCCAAGCCGTCCAGCTCGCGCGCAATCGCGGTCTTGTCGGCGACGCTGAAGTCAACGCCTTGCGTTTGCGCGCCGTCGCGCAGCGTACAGTCATACAAATAGACCCGATCCGACATCCGCGTGTTCCGTCTTTTCGCCTTAAGGGAAATCCAAGTGCGACCGCGATCGCAGCGCCGCCAGGGGCGAGCGCTCCCTTAGCACAGGGGATGTGCCCGTCAGAAGACGATTCCGCAAGGCCTGTCGTGCGGGCTTCAGGCTTCAGGCGCGCCGCCAGGTCGTCCCCGCGGCGCCATCCTCAAGCAGGATGCCCTGGGCCGCCAGCTCGGAGCGAATGCGATCGGCGCGGGCGAAGTCGCGCGCTTTCCGCGCCTGGCGCCGCTCCTCGATCATGGTTTCGATGATCAGGTGCTGCAGTTCTTCACCATCCACCGGCGGCTGCGGCCGCCAGCGCAGCCACTTCACCGGGTCCTGTCCGAACAGGCCCAAAAGCGCACCGGCACCCAGCAGCTGGGCCTTGATCGCGGCCTGCTCGGAAGGCTCGGCCTTGTGCGCCTCGCCGACGAGGGCGAACACGTGGGCAAGCGCCTCCGGCGTGTTCAAGTCATCGCTGAGGGCGCCAAGCACGGCCGGCGGGGCGGCCGGCTCCACGCACGGCACTGCCGCGAGATCGCGGAGCGCAGTATAGACCCGGTTCAATGCCTGGCGGCACTGCTGGATGCCGGCGCGGGTGAAATCGAGCGGCTGGCGGTAGTGGGTCTGCAGCAGGCTCAAGCGGATGGCCTCGCCCGGAAATTCGGCCAACAGCTCGTGCACGGTGTAGAAGTTGCCGAGGCTCTTCGACATCTTCTGCCCTTCCGCCATCAAAAAGCCGTTGTGCAGCCAGTAGCGCACGAACGGCTGACCGCCATGGGCGCAGGTGCTTTGCGCGATCTCGTTCTCGTGATGGGGAAAGATCAGGTCCTGGCCGCCGCCGTGGATGTCGAAGGTCTGGCCGAGATAGCGCCGGCTCATGGCTGAGCACTCGATGTGCCAGCCCGGCCGGCCGCGGCCCCAGGGGCTGTCCCAGCCGGGCTCGTCCGCTTGCGACGGCTTCCACAACACGAAGTCGAACGGACTGCGCTTGTAGGGCGCCACCTCCACCCGCGCGCCGGCCAGCATCTCGTCCGTGTTGCGGCGCGACAAAACGCCGTAGCCGGGGTCGGAGGCGACCTCGAACAGCACATGGCCTTCCGCCGTGTAGGCGTGGCCGCGGGCAAGCAGCTCCCCGATCATCGCGATCATGTCGGCGATGTGGTGCGTCGCCCGCGGTTCCGTCGTCGGCGGCAGGCAGCCCAGCACGGAGACGTCGTGGTGGTAGTCGCGCGTCGTCCGTTCGGTGATCGACGTTATCGGCTCGCCCGTCTGTTGATGTGCCTTGATGATCTTGTCGTCGACGTCGGTGATGTTCCGCACATAGCTGACGTGCGCTTCGCCATAAAGTTGGCGCAAGAGGCGGAACAGCACATCGAAGACGACCGCCGGTCGGGCATTACCGATGTGGGCGCGGTCGTAGACCGTGGGGCCGCACACGTACATCCGCACGTTCGCGGGATCGAGCGGGACGAACGCCTCCTTTGCCGCAGCAAGCGTGTTGTAAAGGCGCAAGCTCACGATCCAGTCCCCTGCAACCTCTGTTGTGCTTTGGCGCGGCCGATCAACGGCAACAGCGCCTTGAGCTCGGGGCCATCGGTGCGGCCCGTGAGTGCGCACCTGAGCGGCTGGAACAAGTCCCGGCCGCGGCGCCCGGTCGTGGACTTGAGCCGGGTAACCCAGTCGCTCCAGGTCGCAGCCGTCCATGGCTCCGGCGGCAACAGGGCCGCGGCTTGAGCCGTGAAGCCCTCCTTGTCGCGATCGACATCGATGTTGCCGAAGCACACCTCATGCCAGTAGGCGGCGTCTCCGATCCGGTGCAGGTTATCGCGCACGGCGAACCAGAAGGCTTCGTCCGCGCGCTCAAGTCCAAGCGCCTTGAGCTTCGGTGCGACCTGATCGTAGGACATCTCGTGCACTAAGCGCTCGTTGAAGCGGCGCAGCTGCTCGTCGTCGAACTTCGCAGCCGCACCGGCCAGCCGGCCGAGCTCGAAATCGTTCGCCAGATCGTCAAGGGAGAGTGCGGGCCGGAGTGCGATACCGGTGCCGAGCGTGGCGAGGAACGCATTGAGCGCCATCGGCTCGATGCCTTCGGTGCGCAGACTCGCCAGCGTCAGGCTGCCCAAACGCTTGGAGAGGCCCTGGCCGGCGCGGTCCGTCAACAGCGGCACGTGTGCATAGTGCGGCGGCGTGCCGCCCAACGCTTGGCACAGCACAATCTGGACGGCGGTGTTCGGTACGTGATCCTCGCCGCGGATGACGTGGGTGACGCCGAGTTCGATGTCATCGACGGTCGAAGGCAGCATGTAGAGGAAGGTGCCGTCGGCGCGAATGAGGATCGGATCGCTCATGCTGTCGGCGCGGATGCGGGTTGGCCCGCGTACCAGATCCTCCCAAGCGATTTCGGCCGCGGGCAGCTTGAGCCGCCAATAGGGGACGCGGCCTTCTGCCTGCAGCGCCGCCCGCGCTGCCGCGCTTAAGGAAAGTGCGGCGCGATCGTAAAGCGGCGGCTGGCGCCGGGCGAGGAGGCGCCTGCGCTTGAATTCGAGCTCATCTTGCGTCTCGTAGCAGGGATAGACAACCCCCCCCTGCACGAGCCGTGCAAACGCTGCCTTGTAGCGCTCGATCCGATCCGACTGTCGTACCAGCAGCTGCCAGCCGATCCCCATCCACTCCAGATCAGCAGCAATCGCGCGGGCGAATTCCTCGCGCGAACGCTCAGCATCGGTGTCATCGAAACGCAGGATGAAAGTTCCCGCCTCGCGCCGGCAGAACAGCGCATTCAGGAGCGCCGTACGGGCATTGCCGACGTGCAGCTGGCCGGTCGGGCTCGGCGCGAAGCGGACGCGGGTGGTCATAGCAGGTCGGTAAAGCCGTTCGTGATTGGGTAGCGGCGGTCGCGGCCGAAGGCGCGCGGCGTGATCTTGACGCCCGGCGGCGCTTGGCGGCGCTTGTATTCGGCGCGGTCAATCATCCGCCAGACCCGGCGCACGGTCTCGGGCGCGAAGCCGCGGCTGACCACGTCCTCGATCGAAGCTTCCTCTTCGATCAGGAGCGCCAGGATCCCGTCGAGGACATCGTAGGGCGGCAGCGAGTCCTGATCCGTCTGGTTCGGCTTGAGCTCGGCCGTCGGCGGCTTGGTGATGACACGCTCGGGGATGACGCGGCCAGCAGGACCAAGCGCGCCTTCAAGCGTCTCCTGATTGCGCCAGCGGGCGAGCGCGAACACGGTCGTCTTGTAGATGTCCTTGAGGACCGAATAGCCGCCGCACATGTCGCCGTAGAGCGTGGCGTAACCGACTGACATCTCGGACTTGTTGCCGGTGGTGAGCAGCATTTCGCCGAGCTTGTTGCTGATCGCCATCAAGGTGATGCCGCGGCAGCGCGCCTGCACGTTCTCTTCGGTCGTGTCCGGCGGTCGGCCGGCAAACACGCCCGCAAGCATGCAGGAAAAAGCCGCCATTGCCGAATCGATCGGCACCGTATCCAGGCGCGCGCCCAACAATTTCGCGACGGCGGCCGCATCCTCCAGGCTTTCGGTCGAGGTGTAGGGAGAGGGCATCATCACGCAATGGACGCGCTCGGGCCCCAGCGCGTCGACAGCAACGGCGGCCGTGAGAGCGCTGTCGATGCCGCCGGAGAGGCCGAGGACAACACCCGGAAAGCGGTTCTTGCCGACGTAGTCTTTGAGGCCGGTGACCATGGCCTGGTAGATCGCGGCCAGGCCATCAGGGTTGGGCGCTGGCGCGGCAGTCGTACAGCTCCAGCCGCCTTCCGGCGCGCGCTGCCAGACCGTGCGGGTGACGCCGGTTGCCCACGCGGGTGCCTGGACCGCGATCCCCGCCTTGGGCAGGGAAACAAACGAGCCGCCGTCGAAGACGAGCTCGTCCTGGCCGCCCACGAGGTTGACGTAGGCGAGCGGCAGGCCGGTCTCCTCGACCCTGCGCGCGGCGATGGCATGCCGCACCTGGGCCTTGCCGACCTCGAAGGGGGAACCATTGATCGCGATCAAGATGTCGGCACCCTGGTCGCGCAAGTGGCGGGCGACAGCGGGCGCCCACAGGTCTTCACAGATCATAGCGCCTAGCGCGACGCCGCGAAAGGAGAGCGGCTGCGGCAGCGGCCCGGCGCGAAAAACGCGCTTTTCGTCGAAGACGCCGTAGTTGGGCAAGTCGTGCTTGAAGCGGATCTCCTGGATGGCGCCGTCCGCAAGCAGCAGCAGCGCGTTGGCGACGCTGCCTTGGCTGCGCCAGGGGGTGCCAATAATGAGCGCTGGCCCGCCGTCTGCCGTCGCGCGCGCGAGCTCCGCGGCAGCGGCCTCGATGCGGTCAAGGAACAGCCCCTTCAGCACCAGGTCCTCCGGCGGATAGCCGGACAGCACCAGTTCGCCGCAGACCACAAGGTCGCACGTGGACGCGCTCGCACGCAGCGATCGCACCTGCTCAACATTGCCGGCGATGTCGCCGACAACCGGATTGACCTGGGCAAGCCCGATGACGAGGGAGGCGGTCATGGCAAAGGCAACCGGAGCCAAGGAGGAAAGATCAAGGTGTCTGCGGCCGCCGGCCCTTCAGGAGGAACTCACGGCCGATCTTGACGGAAGGCACGCCATCGTATTCGACAATATCGGCCGTCGCGTATGTTTCGCGCCAGTTCTCCGGCAGATAGGAGCCTGTGCCGATAACGTCAATCGGTGCCGCGACGTCGGCCATCACCTCGCACTTCTCGACGTTGAAGCCGGACGAGGCGACGATCCGGACCTTAGGGTAGCCGGCTGAGTCGAGTTTCTCGCGCACCCAGAAGATCGCCGCCGCCGAAACGCCGGTACCGGTCAAAAACCTCAGCTCCGTCTCGTTGCGGTAATGACGGATCGCATCCGGCACATGGCGCTCCAGCACGGCGTAGGAGTTCTGCGGATCAAGACCCTCGACGAAGCGACCGCCGTGGGTATCCAGGCGGACCGCGAGCCTGCCTGCCGCCGCCAGTTCGGGAAAGCGTGCGCAAACGTCAAGCGCATCGCTGACTTCGCGGCCGAAATAGTCGACCAGCACCGTCAAATCCTCGTCCGGAAACGTCTCGTGGAACATTTCTGCCGCCCGCACGGTCGAGCCGGCATAGCCGATCAGTGCGTGCGGCATGGTGCCGAGCCCGCGCTCGCGGCCGAAGTAATGTGCCGTTGCGTCGTTGGCGTTGCCGACGAAGCCGACGGCGTTGACGCGCTTCCTGGCCGCCCGGCTGCCGACCGCCGCCGCATAGGCCATCTGTTCGGCCATTTCGGTGCCGGCGCAGTGGCGCGCGTCCATGGCGATGAAGGCGACCCGAGGCAGCGCTTCCACCATCGCGCAGGCGTTGTAGGCGGCAACGCATGCGGCGCCCAGCTTCTGCAGGTACAGCGTCTCAAGATCGACCAGGTGGTAGAACGAGCCGATGAGGTACATCAAAGGCTCGCCGGCGCCGACCCAATCACCCTCGGCGTAGTTGAGCCGGACCTCGAAGGCACTGTCGCGCGCGGCCATGGCTGCCCGCAGCCAATCCAGCATGAGGCCGGGCGTGAAGAGGACCGGGCGCCGCATGAACAGCGCGTAGCAGACCGTCTTGTCGCCGAAGCGGGCGATGGTCTGCTTGGTCTTGAGGAAATAGCGATCGGTCCAGGCTTCGATCGCGTCCGGTGCCGGCTGCAGGGCGCGCGCGGGACGGCCTGTCGGGGCGGGTGTCACCGCATCTGCCTCAGGATGCCGGTATGGCACGCCGGAGCTCCCGCTCCCGCGTCCGGTGCCGTCCCTCCTTCAGCATCTCGGCGAGGAGGTAGGCAAGCTCAAGCGCCTGGCTCGCATTCAAGCGCGGATCGCAGGCGGTATCATAGGAGCCGGGCAGATCGGCCTCGGTGATGTCCTGGGCGCCGCCGACGCATTCCGTCACATCCTTGCCGGTCATCTCGAAGTGAACGCCGCCGGCATAGCTGCCCTCGGCCTCGTGGACCTGGAAGAACGTCCTGACTTCGTCCAGGATGCGGTCGAAATGGCGGGTCTTGTAGCCGTTCGCGCTCGTAACCGTATTCGCGTGCATGGGGTCCGAGACCCAGACGACGTGCTTGCCTTCCCGGCGCACCGCCTTGATGTAGGCGGGCAGCATCTCCTCGACCTTCTTGGCGCCGAAGCGGATGATGAGCGTGAGCCGGCCGGGATCGTTGCTGGGGTTGAGGATATCGATCAGCCGCAACAGGCCGTCGATGTCGAGCGTGGGGCCGACCTTGAGGCCGATCGGGTTGCCGACACCGCGCAAGAATTCGATATGCGCGCCTTCGGGCTGACGGGTGCGGTCGCCGATCCACAGGAAATGCGCCGAGGTGTCGTACCAATCGCCGGTCGTGCTGTCGACGCGCGTTAACGCCTCCTCGTAATCGAGCAGCAGCGCCTCGTGCGCGGTGAAAAAGTCGGTTTCGCGGATCTGCGGCGCCGTTTCGGAGGTGAGGCCGCAGGCCGCCATGAACGCGAGCGCCTCATCCAGCCGGTCGGCCAGATCCCGATAGCGGTCCCCTTGCGGGCTGTCGTCGACGAAGCCCAGGTTCCACGCATGCACGCGGTTGAGGTCGGCGTAGCCGCCTTGCGCAAAGGCGCGGATCAGGTTCAAGGTCGCCGCCGACTGGTTGTAGGCGGTCACCATCCGCTGCGGATCGGGGATGCGTGCCTCGGCCGTGAACTCCTGGCCGTTGACCATGTCACCGCGATAGCTCGGCAGCGTAACGCCGTTGATCGTTTCGGTGTCGGCCGAGCGCGGTTTGGCGAACTGACCGGCCAGTCGCCCGACCTTGACCACCGGCACGGCAGCGCCGAAGGTCAAGACGACAGCCATCTGCAGCAACACGCGGAAAGTATCGCGAATGTTGTTGGGGTGGAACTCGGCAAAGCTCTCCGCGCAGTCGCCGCCCTGCAAGAGGAACGCGCGACCCTCGGCGACCAACGCCAGCTGCCGCGCCAGACGGCGCGCTTCACCAGCGAAGACCAGCGGCGGAAAACGCCGCAGTTCCTGATCAACCGCTGCCAGTTTGTCGCGGTCAGGGTAAACCGGCACCTGCCAGATGGGGTGGGTGCGCCAGCTGTCAGGGCTCCAACCAACGGTCATACGATCTCCCAACGTGCTCAAACGGCGAAAGCAGAGGCTATACGCGTCCGATCCCGCATTTTCAATGCCAAGCCCGCGGCGCGGCCACGTGTTTGCCCGTGGCGCGCCTTCAGCACAACACGCGTTACTCGACGGTCACGCTCTTGGCGAGATTGCGCGGCTGATCGACGTCGGTGCCCTTGATCACTGCCACATGGTAGGCAAGGAGCTGCGCCGGGATGGTGTAAAGGATTGGCGCTACGAATGGATCGACCTTCGGCAGTTCCACCGTTGCCGCCGCCATAGTGCCCAAGCGCTGGATTCCCTCGGCATCGGACAAGAAAACCACGCGGCCGCCGCGGGCGATGACCTCTTGCATGTTGGAGGCGGTCTTCTCGAACAGCGCGTCGGACGGCGCGATGACGATGATCGGCATCCGCTCATCGACGAGCGCGATGGGGCCGTGCTTCATCTCGCCGGCGGCATAGCCTTCGGCGTGGATGTAGCTGATCTCTTTGAGCTTGAGCGCGCCTTCAAGCGCAATCGGATAGCCGGTTCCGCGCCCCAGATAGAGGACGTCACGTGCTTCGGCCACCTCGCGGGCGATTTCCGCCAGCAGACCATCGTGGTTCAAGACCTCGTTGGCACGGCTCGGCACCTCGGTCAGCGCGCGGCAATAGCGCTTCTGCGTGTCGCGGTCGAGGCAGCCGCGCCGGGTCGCGAAGCCGATGACGAGGCACGCCAGCACCGTGAGCTGGGTCGTGAACGCCTTAGTCGAAGCGACGCCGATCTCCGGGCCGGCATGGGTCTGCAGCGACACCTCCGCCTGGCGCGCCATCGAGCTCTCGGCGACGTTGACGATCGAAACCGTGTGCTGGCCCTGGGCGCGCGCATAGGCCATTGCCGCAAGCGTGTCCGCCGTCTCGCCCGACTGCGAGATGAAAATGGCGAGCCCGCCGGGCGGCAGGTCCGGGCTGCGGTAGCGGAATTCGGACGCGATATCGACCTCGACCGGGATCCGCGCGATGGTCTCGAACCAGTACTTGGCGACCAGCGCCGCGTGATAGGACGTCCCGCAGCCGATGAGCGTGATGCGCGAGACCCGCGTGATGTCGAAGGGGACCGGCGGCAGAACGATGACGTCGTTCCACGGGTTCAAGAGCGTGTGCAGGGCTTCACCCATCACCGTCGGCTGCTCATAGATCTCCTTCAGCATGAAGTGCGGGAAGTTGCCCTTGCCGATCAGCGCCCCTGACGAGGCGGTGAGCTTGATCGCACGCTCGACGACCTGGCCCGAGGCATCGTGGATCGTGGCGCCTGCGCCGTTGATCTCGACCCAGTCGCCTTCTTCGAGGTAGCTGATGCGGTTGGTAAGCGGCGCGAGAGCAAGCGCGTCGGAGCCCAAGAACATCTCGCCCTCGCCGTAGCCCAGCGCCAACGGGCTGCCGTGGCGGGCGCCGATCATCAGATCGTGATGGCCGGCAAACAGAATGGCGAGCGCGAAGGCGCCGCGCAGCCGCTTGAGCGCTTTGGCTACTGCCTCCTGCGGCGTCAGCCCCTCGCCCAGATGCTGGCTGATGAGGTGGACGATGACTTCCGTGTCGGTTTCGGTCGCAAAGACGCAGCCGGCGCCCGTGAGCTCGCGCCGCAGGTCCTGGAAGTTCTCGATGATGCCGTTGTGGACGAGCACCACGCGCTCATCGGCGTGCGGGTGGGCGTTGATCTCGGTCGGCGCTCCGTGCGTCGCCCAGCGGGTGTGGCCGATGCCGATCCGGCCGGCAGCTGGATCCTGGGCAAGCACGGTCTCGAGGTTGACGAGTTTGCCCGAGGCGCGACGGCGGACGATCGAGCCGTTCGACAGCGTGGCAATCCCGGCCGAGTCGTAGCCGCGATACTCCAGCCGGCGCAGGCCTTCAATCAGCAGTGGCTGAACGTCTGCTTTGCCGACAATTCCGATGATGCCGCACATGGTCTAGCGATCCCCCTTCTCAGCCTGTTTCTTGCGCTTCTCTTCGTCCTTACGGGTGCGAAACGCCTTTCCCCAGCCCTTTCGTTGCAGGTGCGGCCCGCGCGTTAGCGCCAACGCATCGGTCTCGACCTCGCGGGTGATGACGCTTCCGGCGCCGATGATGGCACCGGCGCCGATCTTGACCGGGGCGACCAGCGAGCTGTTCGAGCCGATGAAGGCTCCTTCGCCGATATCGGTGAAGCCCTTCGTGAAGCCGTCGTAATTGCAGGTGATCGTGCCTGCGCCGACATTCGCCTTGGCGCCGACGCGGGCATCGCCGATGTAGGTCAGGTGGTTGACCTTCGCGCCCTCTTCGACCGTCGCGTTCTTGATCTCGACGAAGTTGCCGACGTGCGCTCCTTTGGCCACGCTCGCTCCCGGCCGTAACCGGCTGAACGGCCCAACGATCGCGCCCTCTTCGATCACGGCGCCTTCAATGTGGCAGAAAGCGCGGATCTCGACTCGATCGCCGACGGTGACGCCGGGGCCGAAAAAGACGGAAGGCCCGACGGTGACGTCCCGGCCCAATTGCGTGTCGGCGCTGAAATAGACGGTGGCAGGATCAATCAGCGTCGCCCCTTCGTTCATTGCCCGCTGCCGGAGCGTTTCCTGCAGGAAAGCCTCGGCGCGGGCGAGATCGGCGCGGCTGTTGACGCCGATCAGCTCGCGCTCGTCACCTTCGGCAACGCGGCACGCCAGCCCCTGCGCTTGCGCCAGGGTAACAACGTCGGTGAGGTAGTACTCGCCTTTGGCGTTGGCGTTGCCAATCGCATGCAGAAAGGCGAACAGGTGGCGGCCGTCGACCACCATCATGCCGGCGTTGCACAGCCCGATCTTGAGCTGCTCAGCCGACGCATCCTTCGCTTCGACGATCGCCTGCAGCTGGCCCGAACCGTCAACGACCAGGCGGCCGTAGGCGCCCGGATCCTCGGGCCGGAAGCCGAGCACGACCACGGCCGGCCGTGGTTCGGCACGCTTAACGTCCAGCATGCGCTGCATGGTCGCGAGCGAGATCAGGGGCGTATCGCCGTAGACGATCAACACGTCGCCTGCAAATCCGCCAAGCACCGGCTCGGCTGCCAGCACTGCGTGCCCCGTTCCCAGCCGCTCCGTCTGCACGACCGTTGGGTAGGGCGCGACGGCGCGCGCGACCGCTTCCATCTCGGCGCCGATGACGACGCAAGCCTGCTGCGGCGCCAAGCTCTCGACGGCGGCCAGGAGATGCTTGATCATCGGCCGCCCGGCCAGCGGGTGCATGACCTTCGGCAGGCTCGACTTCATGCGCGTGCCCAACCCGGCCGCCAGGATGACGACTGCAGTCTGATCGCCGGTCATGAGAAGCCTTCTTTTTTCGGGGAAACCGTCTTGGTAATAGGGGCAGCGTGCCATACGTCAGGCCACGCGCCAAGCCCCCCAAATGATGGAAAAGATACCGCAATGACGTCTGTGCAACAATCAGTAGAAGCCGTTGTATTCGACCTCGACGGCACGCTGGTCGACAGCGCCGCCGACATCGCCTGCAGTTTGAACGTGTTCCTGGCGGAGATCGGGCGGTCGCCGCTGCCGCTCGAAGCGGTCACGAGCATGATCGGCGAGGGGGCACGGACGCTGATCGCGCGTGCGCTCGCCGCCACCGGCGCGGTGCCGCCGCCGGACGAGGTTCAGGCCCTCACAAGGCGCTTTCTCGATCTCTATGAAGCGGCTGCGGCCGACCGGACTACGGCCTATCCCGGTGTCGCTACGGCGCTCCAGGACCTGCAGGCTTCCGGGTTGCGGCTGGGCCTGTGCACCAACAAGCCGGAGCGGGCTACCCGCCTCCTGCTCGCGGCGCTCGAGCTTGATCCGCTGTTCGATGTCGTGGTCGGCGGCGATACCCTCGCAGGCGTGCTGAAGCCGGATCCGCGGCCGCTGCTGCATGCGCTCGATGCCCTGGGCGCCACGGTCGAGCGGGCGGTGATGGTCGGTGACAGCCCGATCGATGTCGCGAGCGCACGTGCCGCCGGCTTGCGCGTGTTGGTCCGGCGTGGCGGCTATTCCCGTGGCCCGGCCGAGGACCTCGGCGCCGACGGCATCTTCGAGGCGTTCTCCGACCTGCCGCAGGCAATCCGGCAGCTTTCTTGACATGGAGGACGCAGACCTTATCCTTGGTCCTCACGCAGGAAAGACCCTGTCGGGCGCGTAGCTCAGCGGGAGAGCACCGTCTTCACACGGCGGGGGTCGCTGGTTCGATCCCAGCCGCGCCCACCAGGGGATTGCAAAAGCCGGGATCAGACCGTCGCGCCGGCCCTTCAGGTGGTCGACGGCTGATGGGCGAGCGTCTCGAACGCGCCCTGGCCCTGCGAACTCACGACCTGATAGCCCTCATCGAAGGTCCGGTTGACACGCACGTTGTCGACCAACAGGAACGAGTTCTCCGACTCAGGGCCAGAGAAATCGGTACTGCGGTCGTTGACGACGCCAAAGCCGATCACGAGCTGGCCTGTGGCGCTGGCGGTGAAGACTGAACTGCGCCAGTCCGAGGCGCCATGGTCGCCGACCGCGCGCACGTCGGCGAGTGAGAACAGCCGTGTCGTTGTGCCGTCATTGATGGTCGCAAACGCATAGTCGTTGTCGGCCTGGCCGTCCGTGGGTGCCGACACCGCGTCCCGGGCATCGAACATCCAGTCGAACGACACCTCGTCGCCGGCTTGAACGTCGGCCGTGAGCTTAAGCGCCGAGCCTGCGGCCGGGAACGAGCCGTCGCTGTCGCGTGGCAGCGTGCCTGCGGGCAGACCGAGGAACTGCTCCAGCGCGCTCGCGGAATGTCCGCGCGCTTCCAGCACAGCCATCCGCCCGTCTGTGGGGGGATCGGTTGGCGCGTAGAGGCCGCGGGCGCCGTCGGTCTCCTGATAGGCGTCGGCGGCATTGACGAAAAAGCCTGTCTTCTCGGGCAGCGGGTCGGTCTCGAAGCTCTCCACCACGCGCTCAATGTCGTTCCGGCCGAAGATGGTGACCTGCACCTCGCCGCTCTCGCTCAGGCCCAAGCGGTCGCTCACGGAATAGCGAAAGGTATCGGTCGCCTGTTGGCCCGCCTGCAGCGTATCGAAGTGGCCGGCCGGATCGTAGCGGAGGGTGCCATCAGCACCGACGGTGACGATGCCGCGCGTGCCGGTGGTGTCGATCGCACCAAGGGAAAGGGTATCGCCCGCATCCGCATCGTGGTCATTGGCGAGCACGTCGATCCTGATCGCGGCTGATTCGGTCGTGTGCGCCTGATCGGCAACCGCGACCGGGCGATCGTTGACGCCGATGACCTCGACCTCGATGGTCCCGGTTGCGGTGGCTCCCGCTTCATCGGCGATCCGATAGGTCCACGCATCGGTCGTCCTTTCGCCGGCGGCAAGCGCATCGAACCGGCCCTGCGGGTCATAGAGGATCTGATCGCCGGCGAGCGAAACAGCCGCGTGGGCACCCGAACCATCGATCGCAACCAGGCGCAACCGATCGCCTGCATCCGCATCCGTATCGTTGGCCAGGATCTGGGCGACGGACAGGGTCAACGGGGTGTCCTCCGTCGTCTCGGCGTGGTCGAGCGTGGCCACCGGCACGTCATTCAGGCCCTGGACGGCGACGCTCACCGTCGCTTCCGCGGCGGCACCGGCGGCATCGCTGATGCGGTAGGTGAATGTGTCCGTCCGTTCTTCCCCGGCGCGCAAGGATTGGAACGCCGAGCGCGGGTCGTAGGCGAGCATGCTGTCGGGAAACAGCACGACCGAGGCACCCGAGGCCAGGCTGACGCTGTCGCCGACGCTAATCGCGTTGCCGTTGATTGCCGTGACCGTGAGCAGGTCACCGAAGTCGGCATCCTGATCATTCAAGCGGACATCGAAGCGGGCGACGCTGTTTTCGTTCGTGGTCAGCGTGTCGTCAGCTGCGATCGGCGGAGAGTTGGGCGCCGAAAGGCTCACCGTCACGACGCTGGTGCTGGTCAGCCCATGACGATCGGCAATCGTGTAGCTGATGCTGTCGGTCAGAACCGGACCGGCACCGAGGCCCGAAGCGGTTGGGGGCGGCGTGTAGAGCATTCCGGCGCCGGGTTCGCCGGTAAGCGTGACTTGCGCGCCGGACTGGGTGCTCGCCGCCAGGACGCGCAGGCTCGACGCATCATCGTCGGAATCGACATCAGTGTCATTGGCCAGCACGGCGATCGCAATCGGCGCCCCGCCCACTTCCGCCACAGCCGTGTCAGGCTTGGCGACAGGCGCATCGTTGCGGCCCACGAGCGTGACAAAAGCTTGGCCCGAAGCGGTGCCGCCGTTGGCGTCCGTCACCGTGAAGGCGAGCGCGTCGCGGGCCGTCTCGCCCTCGGCCAGCGCATTGAAGTGGCCGAGCGGGTCGTAGCTGATGCGTCCGTCGGCAAGCGCGAACTGGCCGGTGCTGGCGGCGCCGTCGATGCTGACAAGCTTAAGCGTGTCCGCACTCGCGCCGGCGGAGGGTTCGGCCCCGGCGAGAAGCGTGCTGGCCGCGAAAGAGGTGGCAGTGTCCTCGTCAGTGGTGGCAACCTCGGGCGGGGCGCCGTCGCCGAGCGATGGTCGCGGCCTGAAGATGCTGAGCCCGTCGTTCTCCAGACGCAGCAGCGGCTCAAAGCCAGCGCCAAGGGCAGGGTTGAGGCGGACGTTGTCGAGCAGCAGCGATGACGGATTTTCGTTGCTCTCATCGTTGATCGCGGCGAAGCCCAGCGTCAGCGTTACCGGGCCGCTGTTGCGCAAGTCGAAATCAGCAGCGACGTCGTAAACGGCCGTCCGCCATCCGGCGCTGCCGGGCCCGTCCGCGCGCACATCGGCAAGCGTGAAGACGCGCGCTCGTGTACCGTCGGAGACAGTGAAGACGGCGGCGTCGTTGCGGCCGCCGCCGTTGTCGGTCACTTGTTCGGTGGTGACGAAGGCCCAGTCGAAGGCGATGTAGGCATGGCCGGAAGCGTCAAGGGCGGTCGAGCCAAGGGTAATCCGCGTGCTGACGGCGGCGGCGGAGGCGGGCTCGGTGCCATCACCCGATTCGCCGGCGTGGCGGCCGGTGTCGTTCGGGATGGCATCGCCGGGCAAGCCGAGGAATGCCTCCAGCGGCGATTGCACCGCGCCGGGACCGCGAGCGCTGGAGCCGACCGCGTCGATCTGCAGCATGCTGGCGAGGTGGGTGGGGACCAGGCCGGAGGCTGCCTGCGGCGCGGCTGCGACCAGCGCCGTTGGTGACGGAACAGCGCCCGGTCCCGGGTCGCGCAGCCAGCCCGCCACGACCGCCCCGGACGGTGTTTCGAAGCTCTCGAACAGCTCCCCCGGCGCCGGTACGGATGCCGAACTGCGGACGGTTACGGTGACAGCTGCTTCGGCGCGGCCGCCCAAGTTGTCATCGACGGTGTAGTGGAAAGTGTCGGTTGCAGTCGCCCCGACCGCGAGATCGGCGAACTTGCCGGCAGGATCATAGGTCACGGTGCCGTCGGCGTTGGTGCGGACCTGACCGCGGGTGCCGGCCGTATCGACGGCCGCGATCGCCAGCCGCGCGCTTTCCGGATCGGTGTCGTTGGCGAGCACGGCGATGCGCACGGAGGTGCGGGCATCGGTCGTTGCCGTGTCGTCGAGCGCGATGGGCGGCTGGTTGTCTTTGACGATCTGGATGGTTGCCGTTGCCTCGGCGCGCGTGCCGCTGCGGTCGGCGATGGTGTAGGTGAAACGCTCAGTCGCGGTCTCGAAGACATCAAGATCGTCAAAGTGGCCGCGCGGATCGTAGGCGACGCTCCCGTCGGCTTGTACGCTTAAGTGCGCGCCGGAAGCGAGGGTGAGGGCGCTGCCGACCGCGGATGCGTCGCCATTGATGGCGACCACCTGCAGGCGATCGGCGGTGTCCACATCGCGGTCGTTGGCAAGCACGCCGATGGCCGGCGTCAACGTGAGGAGGGTGCCGGCAGCGGTATTCAAACGGTCGTCGACGGCGATCGGTGCATCATTGCGGCCGGTGACGGTGACTGTCACGGTGCCGTTTGCCGCCAATCCGTGCCGGTCGGCGGCAGTGTAGGTGATGGTATCGCTCGCCGTCTCCCCGGCACTCAGGTAATCGAAACGGCCGGCCGGGCTATAGCTGATCCCGGCGCCGGGGGCGCTCGTGAATGTCACAGCGGCACCCGAGGCAGCCGATGCTGTGGTCACGTGCAGCGAAGCCGCCGTGTCGTCGCTATCGATGTCGTCGTCGTTGGCAAGGACGGCGATCGGAACATTCGTGTCATCCTCGCCCACTGCCGCCACGTCGGCGCGGGTGAGCGGCGCATCATTGCGGCCGGCGACGGTGATGGTCAGCAGCGCGCTGTCGCTGGTTCGGCCGTCGCTCACCTGGACGCGGACCGACTCCTGCGCTACCTCACCCGCGGAAAGGGTTTCGAAGTGGCCTTGCGGATCGTAGCGGACGGCGCCGTCGGCACCGATCACGAGGCGGGCCCCTGAGGCCAGCACGCGATCGAACGGTTGCGTCCCGACCGCCTGACCATCGACCGCGGTGACCGTGAGTGGTGTCCGGCCGCCGTGGTCGTTGCTGAGCAGGCCTGGGGCAGCCAGTACTGTTGGCTGATCCTCGCTCGCTTCGATCGCATCCGCGGCTGCGGTGACTGGCGCCGGCCCGGCGGCAAGCGTGATGTCGAGCGTGCCTTCGGCCCGCGCGCCGTGGCTGTCCTCGATCGTGTAGATAACCCGATCTGCACTGCCGCTCCCGGAATCGGGCGGGGTGTAGGTGAGGCTGCCGCCTGGGCTGGGGTCGAAGGTCACCCGTCCCCCCGCTTGCGCCGAAGCGGCGATGATGCGCAGGCTTCCTCGCGTGTCATCGCTGTCAACGTCGGTGTCGTTCAGCAGCACCGGGACGACGATCGGTTCGCCGCCACGCTCAGTCGTCGCGGTGTCAGCGTTCGCGACCGGCGCGTCGTTGATGCCGGTGAGCGTCAGCGTGACTTCCGCTGTGCTCGCGCCACCCGCCTCGTTCGCAACGACATAAGTGAAGCGGTCGGTTGCCGTCTCCCCCGCCGCCAAAGCATCAAAGCAGCCACGCGGATCATAGGTGATGGCGCCGTTGGCGCCGAGGCTGACGCCGCCACGGGTGTCGGCACTGGTTATCGAAACAATGGATAACTTCTCGCCGACGGCGCCATCATTGGCGAGAACATCGAGGGTAACCGGCGTTTCCTCATCGGTCCGGCCACTGTCGGCCCGCGCTTGCGGGCCCGGCACACTGCCGGTCAGTGTCACCGCGACCGAGCCTTGGGCGCGGGCGCCGTGGCGGTCCTCGATCGTGTAGGTGATCGTATCGGTCGCAAGAACATTGCTCGCGGGTGGCGTGTAGGTGATGCCTGACCCGGGCAGACCATCGAAGGCTACTTTCGCTCCCGATTGGGCGGTTGCGGCGACGACGCGCAGGGTCGTGCCATCGTCGTCGCTGTCGACGTCCGTATCGTTGGCAGTGACAGCGATGGCGACCGCAGGACCACCCCGCTGGATCACCGCGGTGTCGGCACGGGCGACCGGGGCATCATTCACGCCTTGGATGTGCAGGGTGACGGTGCCGCGCGCGGTCTCCTTGTTGCCGCCGTCAACGATGTAGGCGAACCCGTCGGTCGCGGTTTCGCTCGCGGCCAGACTCTGAAAGCGGAGCGTGGGATCGTAAACAATGCCGCCGTCCCCGGTCGGAAAGACGCGGCCCAAGGCGCCTGAACGATCGATCCCCTGCAGGACCAGCGGGTCGAAAGGATCGGGATCGACATCGTTGGCGAGGAAGGCTTGCGGATCGAGCGTCAATACCTCGTCCTCGCGCAGCGTGAAGGCATCGGCGACGGCCACGGGCTGCGCGCTCATGCGCTTCAAGGTGCCGCCGAGATCGTCCGTTCGGCTGTCGAGCGTGTGCAAGGTGAAGCCGGACGCCTCCGATTGCCGGACGTTATCGACGTAAAGCCGCGACGGTGCGAGCGGAGTGCCGCCTTCGAGAACGGCGAAGCCGAAGGTGTAGGTACCGGCGCGGCCGGCCGTGTACTCGATCGTTTGCCAACCTGAGGCGCCATAGTCGCCGACGTCGGCGATCGAGATCATCGGCAATGCTGTGCTGGTATCGCCGGTGGCAACCGAAAACACGGCGAAGTCATTGAGCGGAGCGGCGCCAGCAGCATCGAAGAAGACATCGAAGCGAACGGTGTCGCCGGCGTTGAGGTGGATCGCATCGATCGATTTGATGGCCGTGCCGGTCGTGGGGGCGGCATCGGGCGCGATCCGGGCGAGCGATCCGGGCGCAAGTTTGAGAAACTGTTCGATTTCTTGCGTCGACCGGCCCGCCTCTTCGAGCTGGACCATCTCGCCCGCCCGCGCAGTGATGAGGCCGGTCTTTTCGAGCGGCAGCTCAGGCACACTGCCCGCGGTCTCGTCCGCCGCGCCGAGCGCATCCCAGCGCCGGCCTGGATCCCAACTGGTCAGGTAGACGGGCGGCAGCGGATTGGGCTGCCCGCTGTCGTCGGCTGAGGCCGCCATGTTCTGGTAGAGCGCTTCCTCGACATGGCGCGCGCCTTCGATGGGCTGAGACACAACGGCTTGAGCGCTCGGCGGTGCCTCGGCCAGCGTGGCCGGCTCCGGGGCCAGGTCAAACACGGCGAAAGCCGCGGCGGTTACGTGGAACGGAGTTGCCGCCGCAACTGAATCGCCGGGCTCGGACGCCGGTGCCGCCGTTTGCTCCAGCTCCGCTATCGTCGTACAGCCACCAGCGCCGACCGACAGGACATCGGTGAAAGGATCGATCAGCCACGCGCAGTCGGTGCCCTGGTCGGCGAGGGGAGGTGCGGTTCGGTCGGCAATGGCAACGGCAACGGCTTCTGACGATGCCGCGACATCGTGAGCGCCGGCGTCGTTTGCGAACACAAGGCGGCCGGCGCTGCCGTCGGCGCCGTCGTGCAGCACAAAACGGATGCCGCCCCCGCGCACTTGCTCGAGCAGCAACGTGCCGGCTTTGAGGCGGATCTCCCCCGCGGTCGTATCGAGCACAAACGGCCGCTCCGATCCGTCGGCGGCTGCCGGCAGGTGGATCAGGAATCGTCCGGCAAGTGGCGTGACGCCTCCAGCCGTGGTGCCGCCGGCGGTTTGCCCGTTCTCTGGGGAGATGAGAAGGCGGCTCTCTGGTCCGGCGATGACCTGGGCGCCGTCCGTAGTGCGCAGCATCAGGCGCGCACCGGCGCCAGTCTCGACGATGTCATCGGCGTTCAGTCTATCGCCAGGGCCGAGCGGAAGCACCGTTCCGTCCGCGCCCAGCGCGTGGCTTTCCCCGCTCGACTGGGTGTCGACCGTGATGCCGGCGGCTACATCGGCACCGCGGCTGGACGCCAGGGCTGCGGCGGGATCGTTTAGGCTGGTCGTCTTGGGCGGGATTCCGACAGCAGCCATCGGGTCCGGCTGAGGAGGGGAGGCAATTGGTGCCTGCAGCATGCTGGAGAGTTCCTCTCGAACGCGCGTTTCACACTCACGCGAATCACGTGCGTCCCACTCCTTATCGTGCTGGCTGTGATCAGCAGCCTGTGGGGCATCGGACGAAAAGCGGCTTTCCTTCGCGCAAACGCCGCCGCGTCCGAGGCTTATTCCATAACCGCTCTTGAGGCGTCATGCCCCAGTTGGTCGGTCATGCCCTCTCCTCCCCAACAGACCGGCGCAAATCTAACAGATCCTTAAGAAAGCGAAACAATTTCCTTCAAACGGGGCATTCATGGGTTTGCAGAACCGGCATGAATGCCCGGTTGGGGCAGAATGGGGTTGACTCAGCGGGAGAAAAAGGATTAAAAGCCTAGTCGAAGGCTGTTCATCCTTTCCGCAGCCGCTCTGCCACCACGGGAGACGCACCTATGGGGAGTGTTTTCAAGACCCCGAAACCGGCCAAGCTGCCGACAGCGACGACGGCAGTCGATTCCGACGAGAAGGAACGGCAGCTCCGCCTGGAAACGCTCTCCAGGATCCGGCGCGGTCGCGCCGGCACCATTGCGACCTCCCCACGTGGTCTTCTGGTCGTCAGCGACTGGTCTGCCAACCGCAAGTCGCTCTTGGGGCAATGAAGCGCCGGTTTGTTCCAGCGGGCTCGCCGAGCCCGCGCTCGACAGGATCTTGAGGAGTCTCCTCATGGCAGGATTTGTTCCTTCCGCCGCGATGGCCGCACTGCAGATGGGCGTCAGTATGGCGCAGCAGAAAGCCTCCTACGCGGCTCAGAAGGGTGAGACCAAGGCTAGAGTGGCGCAGATCCAGCAGGCGCAGGAAATTGATGCCCGCGACCGGCAGGAACGGCTGCGCCGTGCGCTCGCAACGCAGCGCGCCCGCTTCGGAGCGCAGGGGGTGAGTTCCTCCGGCTCTTCCAACGCTGTTCTCGAAGGCTTGGCCGCCGAGGCCAACCGCGAACAGATCGAGGCCGACGCCCTGGCCGAGACGCGGATCCAGCAACTGGGCTCCGAGCTCGCCAGCGCGCAACGCAAGAACTTGCTGGCCGCTGTCCAGCCCTACAACCGCCTCGCCTTCAGCGCACTGCAGCGAAACCTGGATACGCACCCCTTGTTGGAAGCTTAACAAACTCACTTGAAGGACGCGTAGGGAATGCCCTCTGAACACATCCGGATCCCCGCGGTCGATCCCGTCGCCCGATACGAGGCCAACGGTACGCAGACCAATTTCGCCTACCCTTTCCCGATCTTCGAGCCCGAGAACCTCGAAGTTTACCTTGCCTACACGCTTGTCAGCTCCGGATACAGCGTCACCGGCGCAGGCGAAACCGAGGGCGGCCAGGTGGTTTTCGCCACCGCGCCCACCGAAGGGACGGTCGTCACCCTTAAACGACGTATCCACGCCGAGCGGACGACAGACTTCCAGGAATCGGGTGACCTGCGCGCGAAGGTCTTGAACGATCAGTTTGATCATTTGACAGCGGCGGTGCAGGACGTCGCCGCCGACATCACGCGCTGCATCCGGGTGCCGGCGTCCGAATCGATCGGACCGGAGACCCTGGCGCTGCCGCCGGCGTCGGAACGGCGCAACAAGTGGCTGGGCTTCGATGCCGACGGCCAGATGATCGTCTCTGGCGTCGCGTCATCCGGCACGAGCAGCGGCGGCGCGCAAAGCGGCCTGCCGCCGGCGGAGGTGGCTGCGGCGGGCGGGATGTGGGGCGAGATCGGGGGTACGCTCTCAGCGCAGGCCGATCTGTGGAGTACGCTCGCCGAGAAGTCTGATGCTACCCACAACCATGATGCGGCCTATGTCCCGGCTGGTCACGCCGGTTCGCGCGGTGCAACGCACGGCCTCGCAACGACCACCATCGCTGGTTTCATGGCGGCCGAAGACAAGGTGAAGCTGAACGGTGTCGCTGCGGGTGCCGAGGTCAACCCGACGCCCACCGAGCTGGTCGAGACCCTCAACACCCACCTTGGCGGCACGGCGTGGCAGAGCAGCGGCTCAGGCGGGAGCTGGGGGGGCATCGGCGGTACGCTTGCCGATCAGACGGACCTTTACGCAGCGCTGGCGGGCAAGGCGGCCGCGAGCCACAGCCATTCCGCGGCGACGATCCAGGCCGCCGGTTTTCTGTCCGCGGCCGACAAGACCAAACTCGACGGCATCGAAACCTTCGCCACCGCCGACATGACGGCGAGCGAGGTCGTCGACAAGGTCAACGAGGCCCTCGGCGGCACCAGCTGGCAGACCAGCGGTGGCGGCACCGTCAACGGCGACAGCCTTCAGGCGGTATTCATCAATACCGTCAACGGCGCCACCATCAGCGCCGGTTCACAAGGCAACATCAACTTCAGCCAGGCGACGTTCACCCGGACCGGCGCTAGCTTTTCGGTCGCCGACGGCGAAGTCACCATCAACGATACGGGCAGGTTTTTCGTCGAATCCGACGTCACGATCAATCTGCCGGTCGCTAACGTCAAGGGTTCGACACCGATCTACCTGCAGAGCAACGCGAGCGGCAGCTGGCAGACGATTGTCGGCGGTGAGGACATGCTCACCGAAGCGGGTGCATCGGCGCAATCGGCAGTTCAGAACTGTACGGGTGACGTCTGTGCCTACCTGGAACTGACACAGAGCGGTACCAAAGTCCGCGTCCGTGCTGCCCCGCAAACCAGCTACAACGACATCATCGCGCTCGCCAACAAGTGCAGCTTGCGGATCTACAAAATCGTCGAAGGCGCGAGCAGCAGCGGATCAGGCAGCGGCAGTCCAATCACCTGGTACGACGAGCAGACTCAGCTTGGCCAGCAGACGAAGCTGAAGTTCATTGGGGCCGGCGTCGGCGCGGCCGTCAATGGCGATACCGTTGAGGTCACCATCGCAGCGCAGGCTGCTGCCGCTGGTGGTGCCGCCTCGACGGTCCAATTCAACAGCAGCGGCGCCATCGCCGGTGCCGCCGGGATCCGCGTGAAGTCGCCCGCGAACGGCCCAGGCTACACCAATCATATCCTGCACGCGAATACGTACACCGGTGGCTGCACATTCGAAACGGTAGCGGCCGGCAACGGTTGGTGGGCCGACAGCTTTCACGATGTTGCTTACGACGTTGCCCTGCAGGGTGCAGTTACACTCAAGGGATCGGTAATTAACGTTGACAACAATAACGAGATCGCTTCGACAAAAGTGTATTTAAGAAATACGACAAATGCTGCGATCAGCGTCACCATCGATACTGGCGATGGACATTTCACGGAGATCATCGGCCTCACGAATCCTTTCTCGATTGATGCAAGCGCGACCAAGATTGTCTACCTCACCGCGCGCAAGGATGCGTCCGGTACCGTGCGGAAGGCCGTCGAAGGATGATGCCCTTCTTGGGAGTTGGGACCCGGACCAGCGTCGTGACGATCCCCGTGGATCCTCCGGTTACCGGTTCGAAGTCGATCGAGGCGCCTGTGCTGCAGGCGAAGGGCCTGTCGCTGATCTGGCAGGACCGCCTGGGCGAAACGGATGCGCCAACCGACGACAGGCAGTTCTTTCAGACGACGACCGGAAACCGCATCTCGGAGGATCCGGATACGACCGGCACCGGCAACAGGCGGCTGTCGTTCGTGACCTACGACGGCAGGCCATGCCTGAAATCAACGTATCCGGCCAACGCGCCAGGCTGGCTGAACTGGCGCGCGCAATACCTGCCGCAGCGCTATATGGAGCTCGGCTTGTGCGTCGATTTCATCTATCCGGCCGGCTACGATTTGCAGAACATCTCTGGTGGCAACACCAGTGGCAAGTCGCTGTTTGGCTTGTTATGCGGCCATGCGGATCATCAAAAGCCGGGCCTACCAAGTTACCCGCGCGCCTGGGCTGGGGAGGTTAAGTGGCCGGAGGATCAATGGGGATCCTCGCTCGGAGTCAACTGGACCTACCGTGCCAGCAATCCCGGCGGCGTTGAGTACCATTGGTATCCGCACGTCATCGGCGCCTACGTCAACGGCGCCGATCAGATCCGCAACGACAAGTTCTCCAATCTGTTCAACATTGCCGGCTACGTGGACCCTGGCAAGCAGCGCTTCACCACCGGCGCTTGGCACCGCCTGGAGCTGTACGGGAAGATGGACACCAACCGCCGCGACGGCGTGCTGGAGATGTGGATCGACGGCGTTCTTCGCGCTCGCTGTGCCAATCTCGACCTGGGCGGCTGGGTTGGCAATCGCGGTCTCTATGCCGGCGCCATCGGCGGCTCGGACTCGGCCGGCTCTGGCCAGCTCGTTGGCTCCTCAGGCGGCGGCTGGCGGTTCCAGGGGATCTTCATCCGCGAGATGATCGGCGGCGTCACCAACACGCCGGAGCAGACGCCAAAGTATGGCGGCTCCTATTACGCCTACAATTGGCGTGTTTACGGGAAGCTTTAGCGAAGGCATCCCGGCGCCGGTGGGTCAGCCAGAGGCGCGCGCGCCATAACCACGGCCGCGCGTCTCACCGTGCCTTGCCGGCACCCTTGTCTGGCGCCGGCTGCGGCGCATAGAGGCGGATGTTGGAGAGCCACCACGCCTGCTTCCTGGGTGAGCCGTCGCAGTGCCACATTTGGTAGGTGTAGATACCGCGGATCAGCCAGCCGCGGTCGGCGCCGAAATCCATCCCGCAGCCTTCGTCGACCAAGGCGCCATCGACCCAGAACGCCACGCAGCCATTGTGCTTGCCCGGCTCGTTCATCTTCACTTCCAACTCGACCGGCACCCAGCGGCCACGCGGCGTGTAGCCCGACTTTTTCGACATGCCGGCGCCGAAGCAGCGCTCGCGCGGATTGTCGGGTTGGGGGCAGTTGTATGAGCACAGGACGCCGTCTTTCTCGCACTGCGGCTGTGCCCGGTTAAGATAGTAGATGTAGGCGCCGAAGCTGGCTCCTTGGCCGGCACGGTCGCCGCCGCTGCCCCGATTAAGGCGGATGCTCACCCCTCTTTGTTCGCCGAGCGAGACTCCGCCACCCATGTTGCCGGTATACGTGTTGCTGCCAACCCACAGCCCGATCGGCCAGCGGCCGACGCCGGGGTGGGGTTGCCAGGACGTTTCCGAACACTCGTAGGCAAAGACGAAATCTGCCGGGATCCAGACATCGACGGCGACGCCGGCGTGCTGGATGCCAGGTGTCCAGTGTTGCGACAACGTCTCGTCATGCGGAACGTTGCCGCGTGCCACGTTGTACTGGATCGCGGCCCGCCCGTCCGGTGCGCGGGCAACGATGCGATGGTCGCCGGTGGCCTCTGAGTTCCGCCGATGCCAATTGCTGAACTCGCCGAAGGGTCCGTACAGGACTTCCGCGGTCGGGACTTCGCCGACATGCTTTTCCAGCGAGTCGCGCCAGACCAGGCTCAAGCCTCTCGCGGCCAGGTTCTTGGCGTCAGGCAATGGATCGCTTGCCACCGCCGCGCTGCAAAGGGCGAGAAAGCAGCTCGCAATGATCGTCAAGAAACGGATTCGGGGCCAGTTCACGGCGGGCTGCCTGCCTCATGCTGCGGCGAGCGAAGCCGGCGCCCCCTCACCGCTTACGCAAATTCTACAGCTACGTTCCCTGGTTGTCGAGCAACCTTAGCGCGAGGCCGTACGCGTGGAACGCTGGGACAGCCGAGGGCGCACTGATCAGAGGAAGCCCAGCGCCAAGCGGGCATCCTCGGACATGTAGTCCTTCGTCCACGCAGGCTCCCACACCAGCGTCACTTCGACCATCCCCACGCCGGGAACAGCAGCGACGGTCTCAGCGACCTCGGTCGGCATCTGCCCGGCGACCGGGCAGCCCGGTGTCGTCAGCGTCAATTCGATGGCCACGTCACCGTTGTGCTCGATGCGCAGGTCGTAAATGAGACCAAGATCGTAAATGTTGACGGGAATTTCCGGATCGTGAACGGTGCGCAGCGCCGCGATGACCTGTTCCACAGTGGCTACCGGGATCCCTGTCGCCAGAGGCGCGCCGGCCGCCGCAACCAGACCTTCGTCATGTTCCGCCGCCGACGGCCACCGGTCCCAGGCGTTCGGGTCGTCCATCACGTCGACCACTGTCTTCACTCCGTCGTTACTGTGGCGCCACCCTCGAGCGCCGCCTTCATTGTATGCCACGCAAGCGTCGCGCACTTCACGCGGACGGGGAACGCGCGCACGCCGGCCAGCACCTGGAGGCGTTCCAGCGCGTCTTCGTCGACACCGGCCGTTGCCGCATCGAAGCTTTCTTCGGTGCACAAGCGGTGGAAGGCGTCGAACATGCGCTCCGCTTCGGTGATCTGGCGGCCTTTCAGGGTCTCGGTCATCAGCGAAGCGGATGCCATCGAGATGGCGCAACCCTTGCCCTCAAAGGCGACATCCTCGATCGTCCCGTCGGCTCCGAGCTTGAGGTACACGTCCAACGTATCGCCGCACATCGGGTTCTGCCCGTGGGCGTGGTGCGCCGGATCGGCCAGCCGGCGGAAATTCCGCGGCGACCGGCCATGGTCGAGGATGACCTCCTGATAAAGCTCTCTCAGTTCGTCCAGCATCAGGCGAAGATCTCACGGACGATCTTGAGCGCATCGGCCAGCGCGTCAACGTCCTCCATTGTGTTGTAAAGACCGAACGACGCCCGCGCCGTTGCGGCTAGCCCAAGCCGCTCCATCAGCGGCTGGGCGCAGTGGTGACCGGCGCGAACTGCGATCCCGGCCCGGTCGAGGATGGTGCCGATATCGTGCGCGTGCACGCCCTCCATCACGAACGAGACGATCGCAGCCTTCTCGGCAGCGCGGCCGACGATCTGCAGGCCCGGCAGCGCACTCACGCGCTGGCTGGCGTAGGCGAGCAGCGCCTGCTCGTGCGCACGCACCGCTTCGCGGCCAAGCGCGGTCAGGTAATCGGCGGCAGCGCCCAGGCCGATCGCTTCGACGATCGCGGGCGTCCCCGCCTCGAACCGGTGCGGCGGCTCCTTGAATGTCGATTTGGCGAACGTCACCGTGCTGATCATCTCGCCCCCGCCCTGGTAGGGCGGCATCGTGGCGAGCAGCTCCTTCTTGCCGTAGAGGACGCCGATACCGGTCGGCCCATACATCTTGTGGCCCGAGAAGGCGTAGAAATCGACGTCGAGCGCCTGCATGTCGACGGCCAGATGCGGCACCGCCTGGCAGCCGTCGAGCAGCACCTTGGCACCAGCCCGGTGTGCGGCTTCGATGATGGCACGGACCGGGGTCACGGTGCCGAGCGCATTCGAAACATGGGTGACGGCGACCAGCCGCGTTCGTGGCGACAACAGCCGCTCGAACGCCGGCAGCAGGAAATTGCCGTCGTCGTCGATCGGCGCGACCTTGATCACAATTCCCTTTTCGGCCTGCAGCAGCTGCCACGGCACGATGTTGGAATGGTGTTCGAGCTCGGACAGGATGATCTCATCACCCGCCGAGAGGAACTTCCGTGCGTAGGTTGCGGCGACCAGGTTGATGCCCTCGGTGGCGCCGCGCACGAAGATGATTTCGTCCGCAGAAGCTGCGTTGATGAAGGCCCGCAGCTTCTCGCGTGCTGCCTCGAAGGCGTCCGTGGCCTCCTGGCTCAAGGTGTGCACACCGCGATGGACGTTGGCGTAAATGGTTTCCTGCGCCACCTGCATCGCATCGAGGACAGCTTTCGGCTTCTGTGCCGAAGCGGCGCTGTCCAGATAGACGAGCGGCCGGCCGCGAATGCGCCGCTTCAGGATCGGGAAATCATCGCGTACCCGGTGTACGTCGAAGCTGACGCTGTGCCGCCCCTCATCATTCATCGCCGTACGGCTGGTGGAAGCGAGCATCAAAACGGTTCCTCTGTCCTTGTCCCGCACCCGTTTCAACGGTCCTGCAGCCACGCGAATGCGGTTCGGCTGAACGCCTCTCGCACAGTCTCGTCGCTGATCTGGCTCAAGGCATCGCCGAGAAAGCCCTCGATCAGGAGCCGCTGCGCCACCGAGGCCGGCACGCCGCGGCTCCGCAGATAGAACAGCGCCTCGCGGTCGATCTGGCCGGCAGCGGCGCCGTGGCTGCACTTGACGTCGTCGGCGTAGATCTCAAGCTCCGGCTTCTGGTTGACGCGCGCGCCGTCGGAGAGCAGCAGCGCCTTGCTCAGCTGGTTGGCGTTAGTCCCTTGCGCATCGCGCTGGACGACGATGCGGCCCTGAAAGACCGCTTCGGCGGTGCCGTCGACGACGCCCTTGAAGACCTCGCGGCAGGTCGTCCGCGGTGCGCGGTGCTCGATCAGCGTCGTCGTGTCGAGGTGCTGCGTACCATCGACCAGATAGGCGCCGGCGAGACGTGTTTCGGCACCGGGCGCATCCAGCGTGACGGAGGTGTCGTTTCGCACCAGCCCGCCGCCTGTCGTGAGCGTAAAGGCTTCATAGACGGCATCGCTGCCGAGTGCTGCCGCAACCGCGTTAATGTGGAAGCCAGCCGTGCCAAGCGCCTGCTGCCGGTAATGGCAGAGCTGCGCGGCAGCGCCCAGCGCGATCTCGGTGACGGCGTTCACCAGAGCCGGCGCCGGCATCTCGGCTGGTGCGCACTGGCGCTCGATGACGGTTGCCCGCGCGCCGTCATCCAGCACGATCAGCGTGCGGCCATGCCAGGCGAGCGGCTCGGAGGCGGCGCTGCCGAGCGATACGATCTCGATCGGCCGCTGCAGATGGACCCCTGCGCAAACGTGAATGCAAAGGCCATCCTCCATGCCGGCGGTGTTGAGCGCGACCAGCGGCTGGTCGGCTGCCGTTGCGATCCGGCCCAGGAGGCGTGCCGCGAGCGCCTTGTCGTCGCCGGTGCCGGCGTTAAACGGGCTCATGCTCACACCGGTCTCGCTCAGATCGCAGAAGCTGAGATCGGGGCGATAGCGGCCATGCACGAACACCAGCCGGCTTCCCTCTGGCGGCGGCAGGTCGAGCAGATCGGCAAGCGTGCGTACGGATGCGCTGTCATCCGTCACCGGGGCGCGGAAGGCAATCTCCGCGAGCGGCTTGAGGTCGGTGTATTTCCACGCTTCCCGTCTGCGTGTCGGCAGGCCCTGGGCCGCGAAATCACGCGCCGCTTCCGCCTTCAGCCGGCTGAGCCAGGAGCTGCCCGCAGGCTCCCCGGCCCCGAAGCCGGGCGCAAGCAGGCTCAAGCCCAGCACGCCGTCCCTGCGAGCTTCCATTCCCAGCATCGCTTCAGGCCGCCGCCGCGGCATAGGCCGCGTAGCCGGTGCGCTCGATCTCGCGTGCGAGTTCGGGGCCGCCGGAGCCGACGATGCGACCGTCGGCCAGGATGTGCACGCGATCCGGCACGATCTCTTCCAACAGCCGCTCGTAGTGGGTGATCATCAGGAACGACCGCTTCGGCGCGCGCAGCGCGTTGACGGCGCGGGCAACCGTGCGCAGCGCATCGACGTCGAGTCCGCTGTCGGTCTCGTCCATCACCGCGACCTTGGGCTCCAAAATGGCGAGCTGGAGGACCTCGTTGCGCTTCTTCTCACCACCGGAAAAGCCGACGTTGACGGGCCGCTTCAGCATCTCATCCGTCATGCCGAGGCTGTTCATCTTCTGCCGCGCCAGCTTCACGAACTGCAGCGCATCCAGGTCCGGCTCACCGCGGCTGCGGCGCTGGGCATTAACAGCCTCGCGCAGGAAGGTGCTGTTGGAAACGCCCGGGATCTCGACCGGATACTGGAAGGCGAGGAATAGTCCGGCCTGGGCACGGTCCTCCGGCGCCAGATCCAGAAGCGAGCGGCCGTCGACGAGGAAATCGCCGCCAGTCACCTCGTAACCGTCGCGGCCAGCCAGCACGTAAGCGAGCGTGCTCTTGCCGGCGCCGTTCGGGCCCATGATGGCGTGCACCTCGCCGGCGCCGACGGTGAGCGTCAGGCCTTTAAGGATTGCCTTGCCATTCACCGTCGCGTGCAGATCGCGAATTTCCAGCATGTTAATCGCGCGTCCTTTGTCTGTCTTGCGTGCTGCCGATTGTCCGCTAACCGACACTGCCTTCGAGGCTGATGCCAACCAGCTTCTGCGCCTCGACGGCGAACTCCATCGGCAATTGCTGCAAAACATCGCGGCAGAAGCCGTTGACGACCAGCGCCACCGCATCTTCGAGCGTTAAGCCCCGCTGGCGGCAGTAGAACAGCTGGTCATCGCTAATGCGTGACGTCGTCGCCTCGTGCTCGACGACCGCTGAGCGATTGTGGCTCTCGATGTAGGGTACGGTGTGAGCGCCGCAGGTGGAGCCGATCAGGAGCGAGTCACACTGGGTGTGGTTACGCGCCCCTTCGGCGCGGGCCGCCACACGGACCAGACCGCGATAGGTCTGCTGGCCGTGGCCGGCCGAGATGCCCTTGGAGATAATGCGCGAGCGGGTGTTGCGGCCCAAATGGATCATCTTGGTACCGGTATCGGCCTGCTGGTAATTGTTGGTAATGGCGATCGAATAGAACTCGCCGACCGAATTGTCGCCCTGCAAAATGCAGCTCGGATACTTCCAGGTGATCGCAGAGCCGGTTTCAACCTGCGTCCACGAGATCTTCGAGTTGCGGCCGCGGCAGGCGCCGCGTTTGGTGACAAAGTTAAAGATGCCGCCGCGGCCCTGCTCATCGCCCGGATACCAGTTCTGCACCGTCGAATACTTGATCTCCGCATCGTCGAGCGCGACCAGCTCGACCACGGCTGCGTGCAGCTGGTTCTCATCGCGCATCGGTGCCGTGCAACCCTCAAGATAGCTGACGTAGGAGCCCCGATCGGCAATGATCAGCGTGCGCTCGAACTGGCCGGTCTTGGCGGCATTGATGCGGAAATAAGTCGAAAGTTCCATCGGACAGCGCACGCCGGGTGGAACATAGACAAACGAGCCATCGGTAAACACGGCCGAGTTCAGCGTCGCATGCTTGTTATCGGTGTAGGGTACGACGCTGCCCAGGTATTTGCGCACCAGCTCCGGGTGCTTCTGCACCGCTTCGGAGATCGGGCAGAAGATGACGCCGTATTCTTCCAGCTTCTTCTTGAAGGTGGTTGCGACCGAGACGCTGTCAAACACCGCATCGACCGCCACACCGGCCAGGATCTGCTGCTCGTGCAAGGGGATGCCGAGCTTGTCGTAGGTCCGCTTGATCTCCGGATCGATGTCGTCAAGGCTCTCCAACTTCGGCAGGTTCTTCGGCGCCGAATAGTAATACGCATCCTGATAGTCGAGCGGCGGGAACGAGACCTTGGCCCAAGTTGGCTCCGGCATCGTCAGCCAATGGCGATAGGCCTTGAGCCGCCAGCTGAGCAGCCACTCCGGCTCGTCCTTGCGGGCCGAGATGAAGCGAACGATCTCCTCGCTCAAGCCCTTGGGCGCGGTGTCGGCCTCGATGTCGGTGACGAAGCCGTACTTGTAGCTCTGGCCGACAAGCTCGTTCAGCACATCGGTTCCGCCAGCACCTGGAGCCGCCATCGGAGTATCCTTCACCGTGTTGCGCGTTCGCGCGCGTCATGCGCCGGATCATCGCTTGCAGGAACCGCGCCAGATTGCACCCAGGCCTGCGCGGACGGCCACACAAGCTCCGCCAAGGAGACGGCGTTGAAGGCGCGCTGCACGCCTTCGTTGATCGCTTTCCAGCCGTGCTGGGTCGGGCACAGGACCTCGACCTCGCATGCACCCGGCCCGCGCTCGATGCACTGGGTGAGCGCAATCGGCCCGTCGACGGCGCTCACGATCGCGCCGACCGGGATGTCGTGTGCCGGCCGGGCAAGCCGATAGCCGCCGCGGGCGCCGCGCGAGGCGACCAGCAGGTCGGCCCGTGCCAGCGACGCCAGGAGCTTGCTGACGGTGGGCAGCGGCACTCCGGTCGAGGCCGCCAATTCCTGCGCGCTGTGCACGCGGTCGCCCGCGAGCGCAATCTGCGTCATCAGGGCGACGCCATAGTCGGCAAGGCGGCTCAAACGGATCATCGATGCCAATCGCAATCCTGATCAAACTGGTCCGATATCTATCTAGCACACCGTTCGACGTTTGCAACAGCGGAGATGGTGCAGTGCACAGCGATGGCGCCTCCCTGTCAGCTCCCCCCCCCCGGCGTTGCGAATGAGGGTTGCGCGACCGTCGGCGCCTGGCGTTAGATCACCCCGCCCTGGCGGCAACGGGAGGAGGGAGGACGATGAAGTTCTATGACTGCGGGCCGGCGCCGAGTCCTAAGCGCGTGCGCATGTTCATTGCCGAGAAGGGCCTGAGCATTCCGGTCGTGGAGGTTGACCTGCGCTCAGGCGGCCAATTCAACGAGGCGTTCCGCAAGCTCAATCCGTGGTGCACCGTGCCTGTCCTCGAACTCGACGACGGCACCGCCATCAGCGAGGCGATCGCCTGCTGCCGGTATCTCGAAGCCGCGTATCCGGAGCCGGCGCTGATGGGCCGCACAGCGCGCGAGCAGGGCGTGATTGCGATGTGGGAGCACCGCTGCGAGAGTGACGGCTTCCTTGCCGCCGGCGAGGCCTTTCGCAACCAGACCCCGGCCTTCAAGACCCGGGCGTTGCCGGGTGCGGACGATTTTCCGCAGATCCCGGCCCTGGTCGAGCGCGGCAAGGCGCGCGTGCAGAGCTTCTTCAAGTGGCTCGACGCGCGCTTGGGCGAAAGCGCGTTTGTTGCCGGACCGGAGTTCACCGTCGCCGACATCACCGCGTTCATCAGCATCGAGTTCGCCGGCTGGCTCAAGCTCAAGCTGCCGGACGACCACACCCACGCCAAGCGTTGGTACGAGGCCGTCGCCAGCCGCCCCAGCGCGAAGGTGTGAACGTCGTCCTTGACGGCGGGTCGCGTATAGGAATACTATCCTTGCGCCCGCCATCAAGGACAGGACGTTATGGCCCGCAACCTCGTGCCCGCCGTTGAGACTATCCGTGCCTTCGAAGGCCTCGCGGACGGCGACCCCCGAACGGCCAACCTCGATCCCTATCTCTGCCCTGCCGGCTACTGGACGATCGGCTGGGGGCATGTGGTGCGCGATGCCGAAGGCCGGATGCTGAAAGGCACGGCCGCGGCCGGCCGGGCGAAAGCGATCTACCCTTCAGGGATCACGCTTGACGAAGCGCGCGTACTGCTCAATGACGACATTCGCGCACTTTTGCCGACACTGGAGGCGGCCATCACGGTGCCGGTGAACGATAACCAGTTCTCCGCATTGACAAGTTTCGTCTTCAACATCGGCGTCGGCGCGTTCAAACGGGCCTCTCTCCTGCGCAAACTGAATGCCGGCGATTACGCGGCCGTACCGAAGGAGTTGATGCGCTGGGTCCGGGCTGGCGGCAAGGTGCTGGCCGGCCTCAAGCGCCGCCGCGAGGCCGAGGCCCGGCTCTGGCTGATGCCTTAGCTGCCGACCGGCTGCCGACCGGCTGACGACCCGCTGACGACCGGCTGACGACCGGCTGACGACCGGCTGACGACGGCCGGTCGCCCGGGCTTTGCATCGTGCCGCTGCGAATGATACTCCTCTGCGAAAAGAGGGGGCGGCCGGGGCGGGAGGAAGGAGCGGGCGGCATGAGCGGCGGTGCAATCCTGATCGGCGCGATCGCGCTTGCGCTGGTCATCGGCTATCTCTGGTATGCGACGATCGTCGCCCGGCGCAACAAGGTCACCGAGGCGCTCGGCTCGATCGACGTCCATCTGCGCCAGCGCCACGAGCTGATCCCCAATGTCGTCCGCCTGGCCGGGCGCTTCATGGAGCACGAGCGCGGCCTGATGGAGGCGGTGACGCGCCTGCGCGTCCAGGCGGATCAGGCCCTGGGCGGCGGCGCAGGAGAACGCGGGCGCCTGTTCGAGGTCGAGAACGCGATCAGCCGCGAGGTCGGCCGCCTGCTGGTCGCGGTCGAGAACTACCCCGATCTCAAGTCCGACACCCAGATGCTGGAGGCGCAGCGCACCTGGACCGAGACCGAGGCCCAACTGACGGCAGCCCAGCGCTTCTACAATGCCGCCGTCAACCAGCTGAACAACGCCGTGCAGATCTTCCCCGGTCCTGTGCTGGCCCGGCTTGCCGGCGTCGCGGCGATGCCATTCTTCAAGGCTGAGGCGGAAGCGAGGGTGGCGCCCGATGTGGACCGCATCTTGCCGTCTGCCGCTGATGCCGGCCTGAAGCGGTAGCGGCTGATGGCGGCTGCGGCGCCGCTGGTGGTGGGATCGTCGCTGAGCCTGCAGCTGGAACGGCAGCGGGCACGCACGTGGCTCGGCATCCGCATCGCCGCCGCGTTCCCCGTGCTCGGCTGGCCGCTCGCGTTCCTGATCGGCGATGGCTCGGAAACCCGCGACAGCATCGGCGGCTTCCTGCTCATCGCCGGCATCATCGGCCTCGTTACCACCTGGGTCTTCTTACGCGACTGGCAGCGCGGCTTCGCCGGCAAGCTGCTTGATGTCGTTGCGGCCGAGCAGCCGGGGTTGGTCCACATCGATGGCCAACGCCAGGCGGCAGCGCGGGCGGCGTTGACCAGCGGAGACATCGATATCACAGCGTTCCAGGGTGTGGGGCTGATGGAGCCGTTCGCAACGGCGCAGGTCGAGCATGTGCTGAGCGGTCCGATCGGCCGGGTGCCGTTCCTCCTGACCGAGGTCCGGCTGGTCAACCAGGAAGGTTATCAAGTGTTCCGGGGCGCTCTCGCCAGCTTCGCCACCGGTCGCGGCGGTGAGGCGATCACCGTGGTCGGACGTGACTGGGGGCTGATCGGCAATGCGGTCGCGCGCTTCGGCAGCACCATCGAGCGGGTCACGCTCGAAGACCCGACGTTCGAGGCGATCTTTGAGGCTTACGGCACCGACCAGGTCGAAGCGCGCGTCGTTCTCACAACCACCATGCTGGAGCGGCTGCGCGCGCTCGACACCCTGGCCCGCGGCCTCTCGTTCCGCTGCGCGTTCGCGGGCGGCCGGATCCTCTTGGCCTTTCCCGGCATGCGCTGGCGCCCTTCGTGGTGGCTTGTCGCCCGGCCGCTCGCCGGCTGGGTGACTGACTATCGGCAGTGGCTGGAGACTCTGATCCGGCTGCCGGCGCGCATCATTGAGGTTCTGGCGTTGGGCCCGGCCTCGCGCTCTGGCATGGCCTCGCCCGCCGGTCCGGCTCGGCTGCTGGCGGCGGCACCGGCACCAGTCAACGTCACCGCCGCGGCCGATGAGCCGTTCACCGGCGGCCTCAGCCGGATCGTCGCCGGTGTCGGCATGGCGCTGATCTACATCGCCTCTGGCACCCTGTTCGGCGGCCTCGCCGCCTTTTTCGGCTGGATGATCTTGCGCGAAGAAGGCTGGTCCGCCATCGTCGGCAATGCATTTATGCCGATGATCGCGCTCGGCCTCCTTTACGGCATCGGGGCTGTCGGCTTCGGGGCGATGCGACTGTTCACCTTTGTGCGGACGTGGCGGGGGCCGTTGCGCGGACTGCCGGCAAGCGGTTGGCCCGGTGCGAGGAGGCGAACGTGAGGACAGTTGCCGATCTCTTCGCACGCGAGATGGACGAGCACCTTCGCCTTACTGAGGCTGTTGCGGCGGGCCAGGCGGACGCGTTTGCCGCCGCCGCCGGAGCCTGCGTCGAGCGCCTCGGCACCGGCGGTAAGCTGCTCCTGTTCGGCAACGGCGGCAGTGCTGCCGACGCGCAGCACCTGGCTGCCGAGCTGACCGTGCGCTTGGTTTCCGACCGGCGGCCGATACCGGCCCTTGCACTCACCGCCGATACGGCCGTGCTGACGGCGGCCGGCAACGACCTTGGCTTCCAGCAGATCTTTGCCCGCCAGATCGAAGCCCTTGGCCAGGCCGGTGACATCGCGCTCGCCATCAGCACCTCCGGGCGCAGCCCGAACGTGCTCGAAGGCCTCGCCGCCGCGCGACCCAAGGGGTTGCTCACCATCGGCTTTTGCGGCGCGAACCCCTCGGATATGGCGGGTTTATGCGACCACCTGCTGGCCGTGCCGTCGGCGGTGACCGCACGCGTCCAGGAGTTGCACATCGTGCTGGGGCACATGCTATGCAGCGCGATCGAGCAGGGGCTCGGCCTGGCGCCGGCGTGAGATGGATCTTCAGGAATTCTGCAGCCGGAACTCCGGTGGACGGCTCTGACGTGCCTGCTCGTAGTACGGCATCATCTTGGGCGCGATCGCGGCCAGTTCCTCGATCCGCGTCTCGGGGCTGGGATGCGTGCTGAGGAACTGCGGCGGCGCCTTGCCCTCGCTGACACGCGCCATCTTCCGCCACAAGGAGACGGCTGCGCGCGGGTCGTAGCCGGCCTTGGCGGCGAGCTCGATGCCGATCCGATCAGCCTCGCTCTCGGCGGTCCTGCTGTAGGGCAGTTCGATCGCGAGCGAGGCGGCCAGCGCTCCTGCAGCGCCTGCGGTCTGGCTGCCGGTGCCAAGCGCAAGCGCTGCGACCCCGAGCTGGGTTGCCAGCGCGACCGACATCTTTTCGGCCGTGTGCTTGGCAAGCGCATGCGCGATCTCGTGCCCCAGCACCTGCGCCAGCTCGTCGTCCGTAGGCTCGACCTGCAGCACCAGGCCGGTGTAGAGCGCCATCTTGCCACCGGCCATCGCCCAGGCGTTGACCGTCTTTGGATCGTCGAGGATCTTGATGCTCCAGTCCCAGCCTTCGGTGTCGGGGCGCATGCGCACGGCCTGAGCCACCAGCCGGCTGGCAATGCGGTCGACCCGCGCCTTGAGCGCCCGATCATTGTCCAGCCGGCCGGCGCGGGCGTAAGGCGCGAGCTGGCTGCGGTAGGCTTCCTCCGACGCGCTGATGGCCGTGCTCTCCGGCACGATCATCAACTGCGAGCGGCCGGTCGGGCTGGAGGCACACGCGCTCAGCAGCGCCAGCGCCATTGCGGCCCCGAAAAGATGTCTCATCGGTAATCCCCTCCCGTCCCTGCGGCGGCCGCTGTTGCTGGTTCCTGGCGGCAGCCGCCCGAACCCTTTAAGTATGCCAACCTGGCTCTGATCGCACGAGCGGCCATGTGATGGAGAGGACCATGACGGCTTTCGACTTCGATCTCTTTACCATCGGCGCCGGCTCGGGTGGCGTGCGGGCGAGCCGCGTTGCCGCCGCTCACGGGGCCCGCGTGGCAGTTGCCGAGAACCGTTATCTCGGCGGCACCTGCGTCAATGTCGGCTGCGTGCCGAAGAAGCTCCTGGTCTACGCTGCCCAGTACGCAGAAGCCTGGCGCGAGGCGCCTGCCTTCGGCTGGTCGGGTGGTACCCCTGCGTTCGACTGGCAACGGCTGATCGCCAACAAGAATGCCGAGATCGAGCGCCTGAACCGCGTCTACCACGGCCTGTTGACGGATTCGGGCGTCACGATCATCGAGGGCCGGGCTCGGCTCATCGATGCGCATACGGTTGCGGTCGGCGACCGGCGGCTGACGGCCCACCATATTCTGATCGCGACCGGCGGCTGGCCGGTGGTGCCGTCGTTTCCCGGCGCCGCGCACGTGATCACTTCCAACGAAGCCTTCTTCCTCGATCGCCTGCCTGAGCGGGTCGTCATTCTGGGCGGCGGCTATATTGCGGTCGAGTTTGCCGGCATCTTCCATGGCCTTGGCGCGCGCGTCACCCAGCTCTACCGCGGGCCCTTGTTCCTGCGCGGCTTCGATGATGACATCCGCCACACGCTCGCCGAGGAGATGATCCGCGCCGGCATCGATCTGCGTTTCCGCACCAATATCCGCGCGCTCGCACGGACTGCCGACGGCCTTGCCGTCACCCTGGACGATGGCAGCACGCTGCAGGTGGATGCGGTCATGGCGGCGACTGGCCGCGCGCCCCTGACCGCCGATCTCGGCCTGGAGACGGCTGGCGTAACGCTTGATGGCAATGGCGCGGTGGTGGTCGATGCCGATCAGCGGACCTCGGTGGCGACCATTTATGCCGTCGGCGATTGCACGAACCGTCTCAACCTGACGCCGGTCGCGATTCGCGAAGGCCACGCCCTAGCGGACAGCCTGTTCGGGCCGAAGGCGGCGCGGGCTGATCACGAGGGCGTGCCGACGGCCGTCTTCAGCCAGCCGCCGGCAGCGACGGTTGGCCTCACCGAGGCGGCGGCGCGCGAGCGTTTCGCCGATGTCCGCGTCTTCCGCACGACCTTCCGGCCGATGAAGCAGCAGATGGCCGGCGGCCAAGGCCGGACGATGATGAAACTCGTCGTCGATGCCGCGACCGACCGTGTTGTCGGCGCCCACATGGTCGGTGCGGACGCGCCCGAGATCATCCAGGGGATTGCGATCGCGCTCAAGTGCGGGGCGACGAAGGCGGACTTCGACGCCACGGTCGGCATTCACCCGACTGCGGCCGAGGAGTTCGTCACCCTGCGGACGCCGGTCACAGCCAGTCCTGCCGCTTGAGTTGGTTGCTCCCCTCCGCACGGCATGGTTTGCTAACTTGACGGGTGCGGGCGGGTCGCCGGGAGAGGATACGACGAATGACCTTTGAGAGCTTCGGCTTGACCAGGGATCCGTTCGCGGACGCATACCTCGCCGCAGCCGGCGAGCGGCGACTGTTTGCGGCTGCTGCGGCCGAGCGAGCGCAGGAGGCGCTTCAGCAGGCAATCAGCGAAAGCCCGCTGCTGCTCGGCCGCGGCGGGCCGCGCACCCGGATCGTCCTTCTTGTCGGCGCCGCTGGCGTCGGCAAGACGACCCTGATTGCGACCGTGCAGGAGCGGCTCCAACAAACGGGGTGGCTGGTCGCGACGTGGAACGCGGAGGACGCCGAGCAACAGCCTTACGTGTCCGCCCTCAATCTCCTCGAAACCGCCTTCGCGGCGACGCCGGTAAGCGTGCATCTGGCAGCCGAACATCTGGCGGTCGCGGGCATCAGCGTTGTCCGACCGCACGTCGGCAGTCTTGAGCGGCCGACCGCGCTGATCGTCGACGATGCCGACGCGCTGATCGAGCCGACAATCGAAGACCTGATTCAGGTCAAGGCGGAGCGGGCGCTGACCGGCGAGCGCTGCTTTTGTGTCGTGCTGGTGGGAACGCCATCGCTCGTCGAGCGCTGCCGCGAAATGGATGCCGTCGCGGCACGAACGGCGAGCGGCGATGAGATCCGCCTGGTTCGCCTGCACGGCCTGAGCGAGGAGGAGGTCGAGTCTTATCTCACCCATCGCTTGGCCGCTGCCGGCGGCGTTGCAACGAGCCTGTTCGCACCTGATGCGGTGACGCGGATCTTCGCCTACAGCCGTGGCTTGCCCGCGGTCATCAACCGCCTCGGCCAAGCTGCCCTGGCGCTTGCGGAAGCGCGCGGGCATCGTGTCGTCGAGGCAGCGCTCTTGGATGAAGCCGCGCTCGACTGCTGGCTCGACGAGGAAAAGGTCGCCTATTCCGGGATCGATGACCTGTCGGCCGAAGAGCAGTCGGGAACGCTGGGGGCGCCCGAAACGCTGGCCCCGCCGCCGACTGCCGGCGGAGCGGATACGCTGGCGAGCTGCGACGCGCCGGTTTCCGCTTGCGCCGATCAGGATGGAGCGCCGCTGCTGCGGCCGGACAACGCGGCGGACGCAGTGCCAGAGCCGTCGGCGTCAACCACCGCAGTCCCTGCTTCTGCCGCGTCAGCTCCCGCCACGTCCGAACAGCCGGCAACCGGTTCGGCGGCTGCGGATGACCAGCCCGAAGCCCAGCTCGCCGCCGCTGCTGCAGAGGGCGCCCAGGAACCGCAAGCGGACGTGCCCGCAGCGGGCGATGCCGCGGCACCGCCGCCTGACCCTGCGGTGCCGGCTTCGCAGGTGGCGGCGCTGGCGGCCTTTGTGCGTGCACGGTTCGGCGCCGGGGGGAAAACCATTGCCGCGGGTGCTGCAATCGGCGCGCTGCTGGTGGTCGGCACCGCGACGCTGGTTCGCCAGCTTGCCGAGCCATCGCCGCCGCCTGTGGCAGCGGAGGCTGGGCGCGATCCACGCGCCGCGCCCGTTCGCCCTGCCAGCGCGGAGAATGCGGCCAAGCCCGAGAGCGTCGCCGTGCAACCGGCTGCGCCAGCTCCGGAACCGGCACCGGTCCCGGCAGCACCGCCGATCGTGGCAAGCGCTGAACCACCGCAGGCAGTGGCGGCCGCCGCTGCCCCGCTCCACGCATCGCCGAAGGTGCAAGCGTCGCCGCCGGATGTGGGCGATGTCGTGCTGAAGGCGGCGAAGGAGGTGCCCGCACCGCTCGCGATCGGGCCGATCGGTGATACCGACTCCCTCATCGAGCGTGGAACCAGGCTCGCCGGCCTCGGTGACATCGCCGGCGCGCGGCGGTTCTTCGCGGCGGCGACACGCCGCGGCGACGGCCGCGCCAGTATCCTGCTGGCGCGCACCTACGATCCCTTGTTTTTCACCGGCAGCGTCGTCAGCGGGACAAGACCCGACCCGGTGCAGGCGGTTCGCTGGTATGCGGAAGCTGAGCGCCTGGGTGAGACCGGGGCGTCGCAGCGGTTGCGAGCGCTGAAGGCGGATCCGGCGTCGCAGAAGCGAAACTGAAGGGGAGTTGGCGGCCGGCCGCGGCCGTCAGCGTGGCGGCTGGGTTCGCCGCTCCCGCCACTGCTGAAACTGCAGGAACAAGACACCGCGTTCCTCTTCGCTCAGGGTCGCGACGCTGCCTTGCAGGTTTTTCGTCTCCAGGAACTGCAAGAACTCATCGAGCGCCGGCCGCAGTTCCTGATCCTTGGCGTCGGCAAGCGGTGTGACCGCCGGCCCGACGTTAGTGCGCAGCCACTCTTCGGCGACCGCCGTCCGCGTCCAGCCGGGCGCCACTGCTGCCAAGTTGATCTCGCCCCAAGCCGGATCCCGGCCGGGCTCGAGCAGGCGGCCGAACGCACCGAACAGCGCCTCGACGAAGGCCTTGACCCGGCGTGTTCGCTCCGCCGGCTGGCGGTCCCCACTCGCGACGACGAGCAGGTGCGGTACCGCAAGGGTGCTGACCGGAAGGCTGGCGGGGATGAGCCCCGGATAGTCGTCGGCAGTCAGGATGGCCGGCAGGTAGACCTGTTCCAGTTCGCCGCTCAGTGGCACGTTGAGGAAGCGGAGGTCGGCATCGGGGCCAAGCGCCTGCAGCGCGAACAGCGGAATGCTGCCAAGAAAGACGACAGCCGCAATCTCGCCGCGGCGCAACTTCGCCAGCGCGGCCGGTAGTTCATCGCTTGCCGGCTCAACCGTGATGCCGAGCGTGCCCAGGACATGCGACGCCGTGACCGCAGCCGCACTGCCGGGCGGGCCGAGATTGACCGTCTGGCCGGCAAGCTGGCTGATGCCGCCCGTTTCTCCGCGGGCGAGCACGTACAGCACGTCGCTGTACAGCGGCGCCAGGTAGGTCAGCCGCTTCTCGATGTTCGCATGCAGGCGTTGGCCGCGGAGCACCGCGAGCACATCGGCCGGCACGATGGCGATGTCGGCTCCACGCAGGTAGAGAAGGTCGGTAACCGTCTGCACCGGCCCGCGGCCCAGCATCGGCACGATACGCAGGCGGCCGTCGGTATCGAGAGCGCTTGCGAGATCGGCCGCCAAGCGGGCCTCGCGCCCGCTGGCGCTGCTGGTGATGAGGCCGATGGTGCCGCGGTTTACCGTGTCGCGCCATTCCTCGGCGCTCTGAGCCTGCGCGTGCTGCACGGCCGCGGCCAGGATCAGCGCCGCAAGCGCAGTTCGGACCGGCTGCAAGCGCACCCCCGCCATGATCGGCCAGCCTTCTAGCTGCCGACCGAGGTGAACAACTGGTCGAGACGCTCCATCTCGGCGACCGCGATCTGCACCGGATTGCCGGCGAGGATGCCGGCGACGTTGCGGAACGGAGCGCCGATATGCATGCCGGTGTGATCGATCGAAAGCTCGCGGATCTCCTTCTCGTGCGGCGAGCCTCGCATCTTCAGCACGGTGACGCCGCGACGCATCTCCCCGTAGAGCTCGACGTAGCGCAGCAAGATGATGGTGTCCGTGATCGAGGAGATGTGTGTCTCGGTCACCGAGCTGCCGCCGGTCAGCGTCGGCGTTGTCGCCGTGAACAGGCCGGTGATTTCTTTGTGCTTGATGAACGAGGTTACCGCGAGCACGAATTCGCGGAAACCGCGGATAGTGGAGATGCGCTCCAGCGCTGACACGCTGTCGATCGCGACCCGAGTCGGCTTGAAGGAATCGATCTGTTCCTTGATGTGGATGACGTGGTCCTCGAGGCTCGCCGACTCCGGGTACTCGCAGACGACCTTGAGTTTGCCTTGCTTCTCCAAGGAATCGAAATCCACACCCCAGCCAATGGCGTTACGGCCCAACTGCTCGCGCGATTCCTCATAGGCCAGGAGCAGGCAGCGCTCGCCCGAGGCCGCTGCGCCAGAGACGAAGTGCGTCACCATCAGCGTCTTGCCGGTTCCGGTCGCGCCGGAGATGAGGATGATCGAGTCGCGGAACAGGCCGCCGCCACACATCCGGTCGAGATCGGGATTGCCCGACGTGACGCGGACGTTGGCTGAGCGCTGTTTCAGCTCGATTGCCGACAGCGGGATGACGATGATCCCCTCGTACGGGATGACGGTGAAAGGGTACTCACCCTTGCGATGGGTCGTGCCGCGCAGCTTCAGGATCTCGATCGTGCGCCGCCGCTTTTCGTCCTCAAGGACGTTGCGCAGGATGACGACGCTGTCGGCAACGAATTCCTCCACGCCGTAGCGGGCGATATCGCCGTATTCGTCGGTGCGCTCGGCGGTGAGAACGGCGGTCAGATTCATTTCCCGCAGCGCCGAGGCGATACGGAACAGCTCGTAGCGGACACGGCTGAGGTTCGGAAAATGGCTGAACACGCAACCGATCGAATCGAGGACGATGCGCTTGGCACCGACGCTGTGGGCGGCGTGCTCGATCCGCGCCAAGAGCGCGCCGAAGTCGTAATCACCAATGATCTCAACTTCCTGCGCCGGTTCCGGAGAGGCATCGACGAAAGCCCATTTCCCTTCCGCTTCGAGGGTCGGAATGTCCCAGCCGAAGCTGACCATGTTGCGGCGGAGATCCTTCGGATGTTCCTCGAAGGTGACGAACACGCCGTTCTCGCCCTCTACTTGGACGCCGGCGGCGAGAAACTGGGTCGCGAAGACCGTCTTGCCACTGCCGGCGCTGCCGGCAACGAGGACGGTGCGCCCCTGGGGCAGCCCGCCGTCGGCGATGAAGTCGAAACCGCGAATACCGGTCGGCGTCTTCTTGAGCCCTTCAACCACTCTCAGTCTCCGCTTTCGTGCCTGGGGGAATCACTTACCGCGAGATCAAGGCCGACCAGCAGCCGCTCCCGATTGGACAGATCGCCGACAACGCGCCTCAGCGGCGGTGGCAACTCCTTGACGAGCGTGGGAGTGGCGAGAATCTTCTCGTTTTCGGCGAGTTGCGGCCGTTCGAGAATATCGATGACCGCAAGCTCATAGGCGCGACCCAGCTCTTCCTCGCAGATCTGCCGCAAGGTCGAGATCGCTTGCTCGGTCCGCGCTGTCCGGCCAGCGATGTAAAGCTTCAGCGTGTACTTACTCATGCCGCAGGCCCTATGTCCTCGATGCTTTGAAACTACCGTCTGTCGCGGAAGTGGGCGAGCCTGCGGTCGGGGCCTTTCCCCACGACAACGACCGGTAGAACGAAGCCAAGTGGCCCATGACCTGGAGGATCAAGAGGCGGCCCTCCTCAAAGTAGGCCTTGGTTCTCATGGCTGGCTCGCGGGAGATCTTGGCGGCGATCGCGGCTTTGTGGATGGCGACCACGTCGCGCGGGCCGGCGTTGATCATGCCGAGCCTTTCCGCAAAGCGAAGCAGCCGTGTCTCGAAATCGTCTACCAGTTTGCACGCCTGCCGCTCAAGTAGCATGTCCAAAAGGGTGTCGTATGCATTCAACAACGATTCAAACTCGTCCGGAGTCTTTTCGCGGAGAGACTGCATCCCGAGGCTGCGTCCGGTGATCGGTGACGGCGCCGGTCCGCTGAGCGCGCCCAGGCCTCTGATCTCCTCCTCCGCCGAGAGCGCATCCGCTCGTGCATCATGCAACGCGCCGCGGACGACGCTCAGCACCAGCGGGTGCAAGGCCTCTTCTCGTTGCAGCACATGCTGGGCGCCGGACCGTCGTGCCTTCTCGATAAAGCGGTCGTTGATCGCGGGCGCGATGACGACGATCGGCGTCCGTGTAGAGTGTTGGTGCAGGGCCGTTATCCTTTGCAACAGAGCGCCGTCGTCATCGCTCGCAGCTTCGGCAACGACTACATCCGCCTTGCCTGCAGCAAGGATCGCAAAGGCGTCATCAAGGCTGGTCGCGGACATGACCTCCAGCTTACCGCCGGCAAGGCTCGTCAATGGGCCGATGAGGGCGGATTCAACCTCGTCGTCCGATCGAACCAGCAGTACGGTGGATCTTTGCACGTTCGCTAAAGCTTCCGTAGCCTGCGCCGCTCCCCTCAGGGGGGTGGCACCCTCTTCACGAGACGATTACCACGCGTGACTTTACCCAAACCAATTGCGCAACGCCAACCGCCTGATGGCCACCGAGGGGTATGAAAGACACAGAGCTTGCCTGTGGCCGCTTGTCAAGCTGGAAGCCGCAGCGAAACCCCTTTGTTGTCGGCGATGGCTGTGCGATATGAACAGGCGCTCGCTGCCGGAAAGCACCGACCGGCTCGCAGCGAAGGCTTCACGTGGAAGGCTTTAAGTGGACGCGTTCATGGTGCGAAAGCGCCTTCTAATCGTTGATGACGAGCCGCGCTTTGCGGCATTCGTGGAGCGGGTCGCCACTGCGCTCAATTACCAGGTCGAGGTGACCCACCACGGTCGTGAGTTTATGAAGGCGTACGACCGGTCACCGCCCGACCTCGTCATCATCGATATGGTCATGCCGGATATCGACGGTAACGAGCTTATTCTTTGGCTGGTCAAGCGCCACTGCACCGCCAACGTAATCATTATTACTGGGTTCAGCCCTGATTACGCCTTGAATGCTCGCCTTCTCGCCGAGTTCCGCGGTTTGCGGTCGGTGACGACGCTCAACAAACCGGTCAGCGTGCCGACCCTGCGCGAGGCGCTGATGGCGCCCTTGTCGGCCCACGATGCGGCAAGCGGCCGGCCAACGGCCGGCGATGGTCAGAATGAGTGATGAACAAGGCCGGACACTGCTCCTCCTGATCACGGCCGCGCTCACGCTTGCCGTGGCAGGCCTGGCCATTCTCCTTGTTTATGAAGACGCGGTCCGAGGCCGCGAGCGGGCGCTGCAAACGGCCGTGCGGGAACAGGCGCAAGCCTGGGACCAGGCGCTTGCGGAAGCGGTCCCGCCTGCCGCGGCACCAAGTGCTGCGGAAATCCGGCGCGATGCGCTTCTCGCAACCGCAATCGATCCCGCCGTCTATCGCAGCTTAGGTCCTGACGGCCGGCTGTTCCTGGTCACCGCGGGTGCCGACGGCAGGCTTGCGGCCTTTGCGCCCGGCGAGCGTGAAGCGACGACAGCGCCGCCGGTTGCAGCGCTGCCGCTCGGCGAAAGCCTTGTGAGTGCGCTCAGTAGCCCCGTGCGTGAGGGCGGCGGTGGTGGCGGGCCTGTGGGCGTCGTCGTGACCAATGGGGGAGAAGGGCGTGTTATCGCCGTTTTCCAGCCACTCGCTGCGCCAGGCCTCGCGGTGCTGGCGGAGATCCGCATGCAAACTCTCAGGGCGGACTTCGTGCGCACGGCGCTGATCGTGTTCTCTGCCGCGACCGTGCCGTTCGCTGGCTTCACCGTCGCCTTTCTGATGTTGAGCAATCGCATCATCCGCCGCGGCCGCGAGGGTGAGGTGCGCTTGCACGAGATGTTCGAGAACATGCGCTTAGGGGCCGCCGTCTGCCGGGCTGGCGACGGCGACGATTTTGTCATCACCGCCATCAACAAGAGCGCGGAGCGCATCGATGGGATCGCCCGCGAAGCCGCGATCGGCCGCAAGATCATCGACGTTCTGCCGTGGATGGATGACACCGGTGTGTTGAACCTCATGCGCCGGGTGCGGCGGACCGGCGCCGCCGAGCATCTGCCGGCGGCCTTTCATGGCAACCACTACGGCTCCTGCTGGCGCGAGGCGCACGTCTACACCTTGCCGACCGGTGAGATCGTCGCACTCTACGACGATGTCACCGACCGCAAGCGCGCCGAGGAGAGCCTGCGCGAGAGTGAAGCGCGCTGGCGCTCGATCATCGAGATGCAGTCGGTCGCGATTGTCATCGTCGATCACAACCAGGAGATCCGCTACGTCAACAAGGCCGCGGAGGCGCTGTTTCGGCAGGATAGCCACAATCTGATCGGCGTGCCTTTCGGTTACCCGATCACCGGCGACAATGTCGCCGAGATCGAGATCATCCAACCGCAGCGCGGCATCGCGCGGGCCGAGATGCGGGCGATCCCGATGCGCTGGGGCGGCGCCGAACATCACCTGTTGTTCATTCAGGATGTCTCTGCCTACAAGCGCGCCCAGGGCGATCTCGGCAAGCTGTTCCAGGCGATCGAACAGAGCCCGTCTTCGGTGGTTATCACCGACAAGGACGGCCGGATCGAGTACGTCAACCCCAAGTTTACCGAAACGAGCGGTTACACGTACGCTGAGGTGGCCGGCAAGAACCCGCGTTTCCTCAAATCCGGTCAGGTTCCGGCGCACGTTTACCAAAAGCTCTGGCATACGATTGCCTCGGGCCAAGTCTGGCGCGGCGAATTCCTCAACCGCAAGAAGAGCGGCGATCTCTACTGGGAGACGGTGGCGATCGCCCCCATCCGCGATCCAAGCAATCGCATTACTCACTACGTCGGCATGAAGGAGGACGTCACCGAGCGCAAGCGGACGGAGGAGCAGCTCCGCGTCGCGCAACGCCTCGAGGTGATCGGCCAGCTAACGGGCGGCATCGCGCACGACTTCAACAACCTCCTGGGCATCATCGTCGGCAATCTGCAGTTGTTGGAGGAAAAGCCGTCGCTTGACGGCGAGTCGCGCGAACTGATCGCCGATGCCATCTGGTCGGCGGAGCGGGGCGCGCAGCTGACCCATAGGCTGCTCGCCTTTTCGCGCCGGCAGCGCCTGCATCCTACCGTGCTCGACCTCAACCACGTCTTGCGCGAGATGACTGAACTCTTGCGGCGGACGCTCGGCGACAAGATCGAGATCCGGGAAAACCTCGCGGCCGAGCTCGGCAAGACCAAGATCGACCGGGCGCAGCTGGAGAGCGCGGTCTTGAACCTCGTGGTCAACGCCCGCGATGCGATGCCGGATGGTGGAACCCTGACCATCAGTACCGAGAATGTCCTGCTGACGGAAACGAGTGAGCCCGAGATCGATCTCGTCGGGGCCGGCGCCTACGTGATGATCGTTGTTGCCGACACCGGCGCCGGCATGCCGCCCGACGTCCTCGAGCGCATTTTCGAGCCCTTTTTCACCACCAAGAAGGTGGGCCAGGGCAGCGGCCTCGGTCTCAGCATGGTCTACGGCTTCGTGCACCAGTCCGACGGCCATATTGTCGTCGACAGCACGGTCGGCAGCGGTACGACGGTCAAGCTCTACCTGCCTCGGCTCGAATCCCTGCCGGTTCCGGAAGCGGAGCGTTCGCCTGCGGCCCGGCGGCATGGCCGAGGCGGTGGCGAGACGATCCTCGTCGTCGAGGATGACGATCCCGTCCGTCGCAGCACATCGAGCGTGCTCACCAAGCATGGCTATCGCGTGTTGCAGGCCGCAACAGCGCAAGACGCGATCGAAATCGCGCGGCAGGAAAGCCGGCTCGACCTGATCTTTACCGATGTCATCCTGCCGGGCGACATTATGGGGATTGAGCTGGCACAGCAGGTGATTGCCGAAAGGCCGCATATCCGGGTTCTGCTCACCTCCGGCTACGCACCGACGGCTTTTTTCAGCAAAGTCGGCCTCGACGAGGTGCCGCCGTTCCTGCCCAAGCCCTATCGTCACGACGAGCTGACCGCAAAGATCCGCGACGTTCTCGACCAGTGAGATGGCGCCTGCCGACGCCCGGACCGCGACGATGCAGGGTGGCTCCCCGCTTTCAAGCGGCTCGGCGCCGCCCACGGTGCGGGTCGCCACGTTCAATGTGTCGTTGAGCCGGCCAGCCCAAGGCCAACTGATCGATGAACTCGCGAGCGGCGATAGTGCCCAGGCCCGGGCGGTTGCGGAGATTATCCAGCGGGTCCGTCCGGATGTCGTGCTGATCAGCGAGTTCGATCACGACGCAAACGGCACGGCGGAGGCGCTGTTGCAGGCACGCTACCTCTCCCGCGGTCAGAATGGGGCGGCGCCGATCACCTATCCGTACGTCTTCCAAGCCGAGGTGAACACCGGCATCGCATCCGGCTTCGATCTTGATCGCAACGGCAGCGCCGTGCAGCGGCCCGGAGTGCCCGGTTACGCCAACGATGCTTGGGGCTTCGGTGCCTTTCCCGGCCAGTTCGGCATGCTCTTGTTATCGAAGTATCCGATCCTCAGCGATCAGGTGCGAACGTTCCGGCAGTTCCGGTGGCAGGAGATGCCGGATGCGCTGATCCCCGACGATCCCGCCACGCCGGCGCCGGCCGACTGGTATGCGGGGCAAGCGCTGGCACTGCAGCCGCTCTCCTCCAAGAGCCATTGGGACGTGCCGGTGCGGATCGAGGGCGAGATAGTGCACATCCTGGCGGCGCACCCGACGCCGCCGGTCTTCGACGGCGCGGAAGACCGCAATGGCCGTCGCAACCACGATGAAATCCGTTTTCTTGCCGACTACGTGACGCCCGGCCGCGATGGCTACATCACCGATGACAATGGCCGCTCGGGCGGTCTTGGCGCGGGCGAGCGGTTCATCATCGTAGGTGATTTGAACGCCGACCCGATTGACGGCGACAGCACAGGCCGCGCCATGAACCAGCTCCTGCACCACCCGCTGATCAACTCTGGCTTCACGCCGGTTAGCCAAGGCGCTGCCGAGGCCGCCCGTGCGCAGGGCGGTGTCAATGCGAAACAGAAGGGAGATCCGGCCGCCGATACCGCCGACTTCCAGGACCGTACGGTCGGCAACCTGCGCCTTGATTATGTGCTGCCGTCGGTTGCCGGGCTTACGGTCGAGGGCGCGGGCGTCTTCTGGCCGGAACGCGCGGATCCGTGTCATCGCCTGATCGGCAGCACCGATACCGGACGGGCGGGACGCGATGTGGTCAGTTCCGACCACCGCCTGGTCTGGGCTGACCTGAGGGTTACGGGGAGTTCGGACGAGTCTCCGCGAACGAGTATCCAGGGCCTGACGTTCCTGGGTGAGGCGCAATTCCCGACCGGCTTCGCCTTCGGCGGCACGACCGTGGGCGGGCTCTCCGGGCTCACCTATGACGTTGCGCGCGGCGTCTACTATGCGCTTTCCGACGACCGCAGCCAGATCAACAGCGCCCGCTTCTACACGCTGACGATCGACCTGAGCGACGGCGGCCTCGATGCTGGCGACGTCGTTTTCACCGCCGTCACGACGTTGCACGGCCGCGATGGCGAACCGTACCGTGAAGGCAGCGTCGATCCGGAAGGCATTGCGCTGAAGAGCCCCGGCACGCTTGTCATCGCCTCGGAAGGCGATACGGCGGAAGGTATCCCGCCGTTCGTACGCTCATTCACGCTCGACGGCGGCGAGCAGGCAGCACTGGCCGTGCCGGCCAAGTTCTTGCCCGATGCCGAGCGGACGCAAGGCGTGCGCAACAATCTGGCATTCGAGAGCCTGACGCTTACGCCGGATGGCCGTCATCTGTTCACCGCCAACGAGAACGCCTTGGTGCAGGACGGCCCGGAGGCCACGCTGGCTGCGGGAAGCCCGGTGCGGATCGTCAAGTTCGACACGGCGAGCGGAAAGCCGGTCGCGGAATACCTCTACCGCACGCAGCCCATCGCCGTGGCGCCCGTCGTTCCGTTTGCGCCGGCCGGCAATGGCCTGTCCGAGCTGCTCGCCCTCGATAATGCTGGCACGCTCTTGGCTCTGGAGCGGGGCTATTCCGCCGGCTTCGGGATCACCGCGCGCCTGTTCGCAATCGAAACCCAAGGGGCAGCCGACATTGCGGCGATGGAATCGCTTGCCGGCAGCGACGGCGTACCGGCAGTCGACAAGCGCCTCGTCTTTGACTTTGCAGCCCTTGGGCTCCCGCTCGACAACCTCGAAGCGATGACTTTCGGTCCTCCCCTGGCGGATGGCCGGCAGACGCTGATCGTCGTCAGCGACAACAACTTCAATCCGAAACAGTTCACGCAAGTCCTTGCGTTTGCCATCGAGACAGGGGCTGACCAGCCGGCCGAAGCGGCACCCGGCGGCGAAGATGGCCGGCACGCAGACGCTCTGCCCGAGGCGGCCGGCGCCGGGGAAGACTTGGGGCCGCCGGGCTGGGACGGCGCGGCTGTCAATGCCGCCGCGGCAGAGGGGCTGATCGCAACCATCGCGGGACCAACGGTGGAAGGCGGGGCTGTGCCCGCAACCAGTGGCGAGGCCGACTTCCTTATGTGAGTGGTGCCCGCAGCGGCGAAAGGCCTTGACCCTTCAGGTGCGGCCAGCCATGAACAGCAGCGAGACGATAAAACAGCGAAGGCGATCGGATGGCGAAGGAGGAGGTTCTCGAGTTCACCGGTGTTGTCACGGAGTTGCTGCCGAACGCGATGTTTCGCGTCAGGCTCGATAACAACCACGAGATCCTTGCGCACACGGCCGGGAAGATGCGCAAGAACCGCATCCGCGTCCTGGCGGGCGACAAGGTGAGCGTGGAGATGACGCCCTACGATCTGACCAAGGGTCGGATTACATTCCGCTTCAAGTGATGCTGGCGTGCGCCCGGCTGGAGACGATCGGAACAAGCCGCGGCGAGAACGTGTGCCACCCTCGCCGCTGATCCTCGCTTCGGCCTCGCCGCGTCGGCGCGCGCTGCTTGAGCAGATCGGTTTTGTCCCCGACCGGATCATGGACGCTGGCATCGATGAACAGCCGCGGCCGCGCGAGCTGCCCCGGGCGCTGGCGTTGCGCCTGGCGGTTGCCAAGGCGGAAGCAGTCGCCACGTCCTTTCCGCAAGCCGTCGTGCTCGGCGCCGATACGGTCGTCGCCCGCGGCCGCCGCATCTTGCCGAAACCGGCGAGCGCCGAGGAGGCCGCCGCCTGCCTCCAGCTACTGTCTGGCGCCCGCCATCGGGTCTACGGCGGCATCGCCGTCTGCGCCCAAGGCGGCCGCCGCGCGGTCCGGCTGGTGACGACGGCGGTCGCTTTCAAGCGGCTAACGGCGGACGAGATTGCCCGCTATCTCGCCAGCGGCGAATGGAGCGGGAAGGCCGGCGGTTACGCCATCCAGGGCTTGGCGGCGGCGTTCGTGCGCCAGATCACCGGCTCCTACACCAACGTCGTCGGCCTTTCGCTGTTCGAAACCGCGCAGCTTCTGACCGGCTTTGGCGTGCAGCCGCGTCCGCCGGTCGCGGCGTCCGAGGATTCCTGATGCCGGCGCCGGATACGATCGTCGTTTCGGCGCTGCCGGGCGATCGCCGCGTTGCCTGGCTCGTGGACGGTGTGCTGGTCCGCTATGCGCTTGACGCGGGGACGGACGCTAGTGGCTCGGCAAGCGGCCAGGCTGGCGTCCGCGCCGGGGACACCATCCTCGGTCGCGTCATCCGCGTGCACGCCGGCCTTGCCGCTGCCTTCATCGACATCGGCGATGCCCGCGCTGGCTTCTTGATGCTGCACGACGGTCCCGCACGCGCGGAGGGTGGGCGGCGGGCATTGGCCGAGGGCGATCGCGTTCTCGTGCAGGTGACCCGGGCGCCGGAAGGCAGCAAGGGGGCGAAGTTGAGCGGACGCTTTCGCCCCGAAGGCCAGGCGCTGGCGCTGGCGGCGGAAGCCGCGGCGGCAAACACCCGCCCGCCTGCTGTCCTGCAGCGGGCGCCGGACGCGTTTAAGAGCGCGCTCAGCGAGTGCCTGCATCCCGGCCTTACCCGCGTTGTCGTCGATGATCTCGCCAGCGCAGCGGCTGTGCGTGCCGCCTGTCCGGAGCTTTCCGAGCGCATCGAGATCCCGCTCCTCGGCCCGCCGCCGTTTGCTGCGTTCGGCATCGCGGAGCAGTTGGAAGCGGCGCTGAAGCCGACGCTGGCACTGCCTTCCGGCGGAGCGCTGACCATCAGCGAAACGCCCGCCCTGGTCGCGGTCGATGTCGATGCTGGCGCCACTGTAGCCGGCGATGCCGCGGCGACGGCGCTCGCTGTCAACTTAGAAGCGATCTCGGCGCTCAAGGCAGCGCTGAACTTGCGCGCGCTCGGCGGCCACATCGTCATCGATGCAGTGCCTATGCGAGGTAAGCACGACCGTGAACACGTTCTGGCGGAATTGCGCGCGGCATTCGCTTTCGAGGCGCTGCAGACGGACATCGGCGGCTTTACGCGGTTCGGCCTGATCGAGCTGACGCGCGCGCGGGTGGGGCCGTCGCTGCGCCAGCAGCTTGGGCGCGCGTGCGACCCGTGCGGAGGCAGTGGTATTGTGCTCAAGCCCGCCGTCGCGGCTGGCGATGCGCTGCGGGCGGCCGTCGCTGAAGCGCGGCTGAGCCCCGGCCTTGCGCCGGTGATCGCGGCGCCAACGCCCGTCATTGAAGCCCTGCGCCGGCCAATGGCGGCCGCGCGTGTCGCGTGTGAAGCCCGCCTCGGCCGCACCATCGGGCTGAAGGAGACGGATGCGATCGGTCCCGCCTGCTTTCGCATCGAGGCGGCGTGAGGCCTGGCCCGGGACGCCCAACGCGAGACGGCTATGGAGGAGGTGTGATGACCGCGTGCAAGGATGCGCATGAGGCGGCTCGGCAGCGCGCGGCGCCCCGCTGTCCCGTCTGCGGCCGGCCGCGGATGGACCGCTGGCGGCCGTTCTGCTCCAAGCGCTGCGCCGACGTCGACCTTGGCCGTTGGCTGGGGGAAGTGTATCGGATTCCGGCCGTCGAGGCAGCCGACGAGGACGACGACGCGCGCGCAATGGGTCCCGAGGAGACGTAAGGATCCGCGGCGGCCAGGCTGGACAAGCGCAGGGCCCTGTTGCTATACGTCCGGGCTTCCCCGCACAAGGCCAACGGTGCCGGGAACAGCGAGCTTGTCCGCGCGCGTATTGCCCAGGTAGCTCAGTTGGTAGAGCACATGACTGAAAATCATGGTGTCGGTGGTTCAATTCCGCCCCTGGGCACCATCAAATCAAAGAGTTAAGGCGCGGACCTCTCCAAGAACCTGTTGTCCAGGGGGTTGATGGCTGACGCACTGCTCCTGTGAGCCGTGTGAGGCTGTGATGGCGGATCAGCGGGGTTTTTTCGGTCTCGACGAGCGGTATCGGGCGTTGCCAGCGGCGGGGGATCCGCTGGAGCGGCTGGCGTCGATGGTCGACGTCGCGGTGTTCCGCACCGAGCTCGACGGGGCCTTGGCGCGCGCGGACAGACGCTTCTCCCTCTCGTCCGCGCCGGTATCTCCGAGCCGGCGACCATCGCACCTTGAGCGCCAACACAAGCCTAACCGAGCCTCATAACCGCGTTCCTCCCCGTTATTCGAGGGACGCTTGCGCCGTATATGAGATTCCTATGCGCTGCGGCTTCGTTCCCCATCGTTTCCTTACGCGTGCTCGTGCCATCGTCGGGTGAAACGAAGGAGGGCTCGTGATGCTTGATGTCCTTGCTCTGGCTGCTGTCGCCGCGGCATTCGCGGCTACAGTTGCTTATGCGTACCTGTGCGAGCGGCTGTGAGCGATCCCATGCTGATCGATTACGTACTCAGTGGCGGCGTGGCGCTGGTCCTTCTCGCCTATCTCGTGTTCGCTCTCGTTCGGCCTGAGCGGTTCTGAGGGAGTTGGGACATGACCATTCTAGGCTGGGTGCAGATCGCCCTTTACGTGGCACTGGTCCTTGTGCTGACGCGCCCGTTCGGCGGCTATATCACCCCTGTCGTGACCGGTGAGCGGACGGTTCTCTCGCCGGCGCTGGTTCCGATCGAGCGCCTCCTTTATCGCGCTGCCGGCGTCGATCCGCGGATCGAGCAGCATTGGCTGACCTACGCAGTCGCCATGCTTCTGTTCAATCTCGCCGGCCTGGTCGTCCTTTACGGACTGATGCGCCTGCAAGCGGTTCTGCCGCTGAACCCGCAAGGAATGGCGGCGGTGCCGGCGGACCTCTCGCTAAACACTGCCACCAGCTTCGTCACCAACACCAACTGGCAGAACTACGGTGGCGAAGGGACGATGAGCTACCTGACCCAGATGGCCGGGCTCACGGTGCAGAACTTCCTTTCCGCCGCCACTGGCATTGCCCTCGCGGTGGCGCTGATCCGCGGCTTTGCCCGCAAGTCGGCGGCGACAATCGGCAATTTCTGGGTCGATCTCACCCGGATCACCCTCTACGTCCTGCTGCCGCTGTCGTTCGTCATCGCGCTAGCCCTGGTCTGGCAGGGCATGCCACAGAACCTTGATGCCTACGTTCAGGCGGCGGCTCTCGATGGCGGGTCGCAGACGATCGCACAAGGTCCCGTCGCGAGCCAGGTGGCGATCAAGATGCTGGGCACCAACGGCGGCGGCTTCTTTAATGCCAATGCCGCACACCCTTACGAGAACCCGACGCCGCTCTCCAACCTGATCCAGATGGTTGCGATCTTTGCCATCGGTGCGGCCTTGACCAACGTCTTTGGCCGGATGGTGGGGGACGAGCGCCAGGGCTGGGCAATCCTCAGCGCGATGATGATCTTGTTCATCGCCGGCGTCGCCGTGACCTACTGGGCGGAAGCGCAAGCCAATCCGGCGCTGGTGGCGCTCGGCGTCGATCCCGCCGGCGGCAACATGGAAGGCAAGGAGGTCAGGTTCGGCATCGCCCTTTCGGCCTTATTCGCGACCATCACGACCGCAGCTTCGTGCGGGGCGGTGAACGCCATGCACGACAGCTTCCTGCCGCTGGGAGGCATGGTCCCACTCATCAACATGCAACTCGGCGAGGTGATCGTCGGTGGCGTCGGTGCGGGCCTTTACGGGATGCTCTTGTTCGCCATTCTTGCCGTGTTCATCGCCGGCCTCATGGTTGGCCGCACGCCGGAATACCTCGGCAAGAAGATCGAGGCGCACGAGGTGAAATTGGCGATGCTGGCTGTCCTCTGCCTGCCGCTGATGATGCTGGTGCTGACCGCGGTCGCGGTCGTGCTGCCTGTTGGCACGGCCAGCATTCAAGACCGGGGCCCGCACGGCTTCAGCGAGGTGCTGTACGCCTTCACCTCTGCTGCTGCCAACAATGGCAGCGCCTTCGGCGGCCTTTCCGGAAACACGCCTTTCTATAACGTCACGTTGGCGGCGGCCATGTTCGTCGGCCGCTTCTTCGTCATCCTGCCCATGCTGGCCATTGCCGGCGCGCTCGCGGCAAAGACGACGCTGCACGCCTCGCACGGCACCTTTCCCACCGACGGGCCACTGTTTGTTGGTCTGCTCACCGGCATCGTGCTGATCGTGGGCGGGCTCACGTTCTTCCCCGCCCTCGCCCTTGGACCGGTGGTGGAGCATCTCTCGATGCTCGCCGGGACGACCTTCTGAAAGATGATGATGTCATGACCAAGATGGTGTTGAGCCGCGGCGTCATCGCGACCGGAGACTCCGGTGGTGGCGCCCGTCGTGCGCGGCGGACGAGAAGCTCGATCTTCGACCGCGCAATCCTTGCCGATGCGCTCGTTGAGTCCTTTCACAAGCTCCATCCGCGCCGGCTCGCGCGCAATCCGGTGATGTTCGTCGTCGCGGTTGTCGCGGCGCTGGCAACGGTTCTGTTCATCCGCGACTTGGCAGATGGCGGCGCCAACCTGCTCTTCTCGGTGCAGATCATCGCCTGGCTGTGGATCACAGTGCTGTTCGCCAATTTCGCCGAAGCCGTCGCCGAGGGCCGCGGACGGGCCCAGGCGGCGAGCCTTCGCAAGACTCGTACCGAGGCATCGGCCAAGCTTATGACCGATGTCGCAACGCGTGCCTGGCGTCAGGTCTCGGCGCTCGATCTGAAGCTTGGTGATGTCGTGCTGGTCGAGGCTGGCGACCTCATTCCCGGCGACGGCGAGGTGATCGAGGGCGTTGCCAGCGTCAACGAGGCGGCAATCACCGGCGAGTCCGCACCGGTGATCCGGGAGAGCGGCGGCGACCGCTCGGCGGTGACCGGCGGCACGCAGGTCATCTCCGACTGGATCAAGGTGCGCATCACCGCCGCCGCCGGTTCGACTTTCCTCGACCGGATGATCGCGCTGGTGGAAGGAGCAGTGCGGCAGAAGACTCCCAACGAGATCGCGCTCAACGTGCTGCTCGCCGGCATGACCCTCATCTTCGTGCTCGCCATCGTGACCATTCCCAGCTTCGCCACCTATGCCCAGGGAACGGTGCCGGTGATCGCGCTGATCGCGTTGTTCGTGACGCTGATCCCGACGACCATCGGCGCGCTCTTGTCCGCGATCGGCATTGCCGGCATGGACCGGCTGGTGCGCTTCAACGTGCTGGCGATGTCGGGCCGCGCCGTCGAGGCGGCCGGCGACGTCGATACGCTGCTCCTCGACAAGACCGGCACGATCACGCTTGGCAATCGCCAGGCGACCGAGTTCATCCCGCTGCCAAGTGTGGATGCGCGTGACCTCGCCGACGCGGCGCAGTTGTCGTCACTCGCCGACGAGACGCCGGAGGGGCGGTCGATCGTCGTCCTGGCCAAGGAAACGTACGGGATCCGTGGCCGGAAGATGGCGCCGTTGCATGCGCATCTGGTGCCATTTACGGCACAGACGCGGATGAGCGGCATCGACATCGAGGGCCAGGAAATCCGCAAAGGCGCAGCCGACGCGGTGGTGAACTACGTACGCTCGACGACCGGCAACCGCTACATGCCGACGCCGCGGGCGCTACAGGAGATCGTCGAACGCGTTGCCAAGTCCGGCGGCACCCCGCTTGCGGTTGCCCGTAATGGCCAGATCCTGGGCGTCGTCCACTTGAAGGACATCGTCAAGGGCGGCATCAACGAGCGTTTCGGCGAATTGCGGCGCATGGGGATCCGCACAGTGATGGTCACCGGCGACAATCCGCTGACCGCCGCTGCGATCGCTGCCGAAGCAGGCGTCGATGACTTCCTCGCCGAAGCGACACCGGAAGCCAAGCTCAAGCTCATTCGCAACGAGCAGGCGCAGGGCAAGCTGGTGGCAATGTGCGGCGATGGCACCAACGATGCGCCGGCACTCGCCCAGGCCGACGTCGGCGTGGCGATGAACACCGGCACCATGGCGGCGCGCGAAGCCGGCAACATGATCGATCTCGACTCCGATCCGACCAAGCTGATCGAGATCGTTGCCATCGGCAAGCAGCTGCTGATGACCCGCGGCGCACTCACGACGTTCTCGATTGCCAACGACGTCGCCAAGTATTTCGCGATCATCCCGGCGATGTTCGTTGCCTTCTACCCGCAGCTGCAAGCCCTCAATGTCATGCGGCTCGCAAACCCGGAAAGCGCCATCCTCTCCGCGATCATCTTCAATGCGTTGATCATCATCGCCCTGATCCCCTTGGCGCTTCGCGGCGTCCGCTATCGGCCGAGCGGCGCCGCCGCGCTCTTGCGCCGCAATCTCCTGATTTACGGACTAGGCGGAATCATCGTGCCGTTTGTCGGCATCAAGCTGATTGATCTGGTCATCTCAGCCATCGGTCTCGCGTGAAGAGTATGCCCATGTTGAAGCAACTTCGTCCGGCCCTAGTGCTCATCGTGCTGTTCACCATCTTGACCGGCTTTCTCTATCCGTTCGCCGTTACGGGCGCGGCCCAAGCCGTGTTTCCTGAACAGGCGCATGGCAGCCTGCTGAAACACGGAAACACAATCGTTGGCTCGCGCCTGATCGGTCAGGCATTCACGAGCGAGCGCTACTTCCATGGCCGGCCGTCGGCTGCCGGAGCCAACGGCTACGATGCCGCGGCGTCCTCCGGCTCCAACCTCGGCCCGACCAGCAAGGCGCTCATCGCGCGGGTGCAGGGCGACGTGGCCACCCTTGAGCACAAGCCGGGAACGGTGGTGCCGGCCGACCTCGTGACCGCATCGGCGAGCGGACTCGATCCGCACATTTCGCCGGCAGCGGCGGAGCTGCAGCTCGCACCGGTCGCCCGGGCGCGCCATCTTTCGGCCGAGAGCGTGCGCGCCCTGGTCCAGGCGCACACGAGCGGCCGGTTGCTTGGCATCATCGGTGAGCCAAGGGTGAACGTCCTCGAACTCAATCTCGCTCTCGACGCGGCCAAGTCGTAAGCTTCTGGTGTGAGCGGCCTGACAAGACGGCGCCGCGCTCAGGCAAGCAATGTCCGACACCGAACCCCGTATCGACCAGCGTCCCTCGCCGGATGAACTCCTCAAAACAGCGCAGAAGGAGGAACGCGGTCGCCTGAAGATCTTCTTGGGCGCCGCGCCGGGCGTCGGCAAGACTTTCGAGATGCTGATGACAGCCCATGCCAGACAGCGCGAGGGAGTGGACGTTGTCGTCGGTGTCGTGGAAACCCATGGTCGGATCGAGACGGAACAGCTGTTGATTGGGTTGGCGGTCATTCCGCGGTCCGGCGTCGATTACCGCGGGATCACGCTCGACGAGATGGACCTGGACGGCGTGCTTGCCCGCCGGCCGAAACTCGTCCTGGTTGACGAACTGGCGCATACCAACGCGCCGGGCTCTCGCCATCCGAAGCGCTATCTCGACGTCGAGGAGCTGCTGGCCGCAGGCATCGACGTGTTCACCACCCTCAACATCCAGCACGTGGAAAGCCTGAACGACGTCGTCGCCCGCATCACCCGCATTCGTGTGCGCGAGACGGTCCCCGACAGCATTCTCGATGCTGCGGACGACATAGAAGTCATCGATATTTCACCGGACGACCTCATTCAGCGGCTGAAGGAAGGCAAGGTCTATGTCCCCCATACCGCGCAGCGGGCCATTGAGCATTACTTCGCGCCGGGCAATCTGACGGCACTGCGGGAACTGGCGCTGCGGCGAACAGCGCAGCGGGTCGACGAGCAGTTGCTGTCGCACATGCGCAGCCACGCCATCCACGGTCCATGGGCGGCCGGCGAGCGGGTGGCGGTGTGCATCAGTGAAGGTGAGCGCTGCGCTGCCCTGGTCCGTCAGGCGAAGCGGATGGCCGATCGGCTGCATGCGCCTTGGATGGCGCTCTACGTCGAGACCGCTCGCACCCAGCGCTTGACCGACGTCGAGCGCGACCGCGTTGCCGACTGCCAGCGGTTGGCGGAACGGCTTGGCGCCGAGGCCGTGACCATTCCGGGACCGGACATCGCGGAAGAAGTCCTTCGCTTCGCGCGCGACAACAACGTGACACAGATTGTCATCGGCAAGTCGAACCGATCGCGCTGGTTTGAGGTGCTGCATGGCTCGGTCGTGCACGACCTCGTGCGCAAGGCTGGCGGCATCGGCGTCCACATCAGCGGCGGCGACGTATCCGACGGCGGCGAGGTCGCACCGCCGACCGCCGTTCCTTCCACGCAAACGAGGAAAGGGCCCGATCTCGCCGCCCATGCGGCCGCCCTTGCCGCGGTTGCCGCCGCCCTCGCGTTGGCACTGCTGCTGCAGCCGGTCCTGGGTATCGAGAATGTTGACCTGATCTTTCTCATTGCGGTGATCAGCATCGCCGGCCGCTACGGCCTGTGGCCCTCGATGGCGGCTTCCGTCGTCAGTGTGCTCGCGTACAACTTCTTCTTTTTTCCACCGATCTATACGTTCGCCATCAACGATCCGAAACATGTGGTGGCCGTCGTGTTTTTCATGGCCGCGGCGCTGATTGCGAGCAATCTTGCCGGCCGAACCCACGACCAGGCGAATGCAATCCGCGTCCGCGCCCGCACCTCGGAATCGCTCTACGCCTTCAGCCGCAAGATCGCGGGCGTGGCGACGCTCGACGACCTGTTGTGGGCGGCCGCGTTTCAGATCGCCTCGATGCTGAAGTTCAATGTCGTCATCCTGGTGCCGGAGGATGGGCAACTCCTGGTCCGTGTCGGCTATCCGCCGGAGGATCAGCTGGACGGCGCCGATCTGGCGGCGGCCCATTGGAGCTGGAAGCACGACCGCCCGGCCGGAAGGGGCGCCGAAACCCTGCCCGGCGGCAAGCGCCTGTTCATGCCGCTGCGCACGAACCGCGGCGCGGTCGGCGTCATCGGTATCGACCGGGAGCAGCCCGGTCCGTTGTTCACCCCAGACGAGCGCCGCCTGCTCGACGCGTTGCTCGACCAGACCGCGGTCGCGATTGAACGGGTCCGGCTTGCGAAGGAAATCGACGCAGCGCGCATGTTGACCGAGACCGAGCGGCTGCGCTCCGCCCTGCTGGCCTCCATCTCCCACGATCTATCGACCCCGCTGGCCGCCATCCTCGGTGCCGCGACATCCCTGCAGAACTACGACAGCCTGTACGACCCCAAGGCGCGTCGTGATCTCGTCGACACCATCCGCGACGAGGGCGAGCGGCTGCACCGGTTCGTGCGCAACCTTCTCGACATGACGCGGCTGGAGTCCGGCGCTATCGAGCCAAACCGGGAGATGATTGATGTCGGCGAGGCGATCGGCGCCGCGCTCGAGCGTTGCGGCCGGATGTTGATCCATCACCGGGTCGAACTCGACATCGAACCGGGCCTGCCGATGCTGCCTCTCGATGCGGTGTTGCTTGAGCAGGTGCTGGTCAATCTGCTCGACAACGCATCGAAATACACGCCTGCCGGCTCGACCGTCTCGTTGCTGGCGAAACGGCAGGACGATTGCATTGTCGTGCATGTGCTCGACGAAGGAGCAGGGATCCCCGAAGCCGAGCTGGAGCGGGTATTCACCAAGTTCTATCGCTTGGATGCGGGCGACCTGAAGCAGCCGGGCACGGGCCTTGGCCTCGCCGTCTGCCGCGGCTTTGCCGAGGCTCTGGGCGGGACGATCATCGCCAGCAACCGTGCCGACCGCAGTGGCGCGGTATTTACATTGAGTTTTCCGGAACGGCAGGCGGACGAAAGCCGGCCCGCCGACGCGACGGCATGAGCGGCGACGGCCCGCTTATCCTCGTCATCGACGACGAGCCGGCAATCCGGCGGTTGCTGCGCACCAGCCTTGCGGCGCAGCGCTATCGCATCAGCGAGGCGGAGACCGCCGCGGAAGGGGTTCGCCGCACGCGCGCGGACCGGCCCGATGCGGTCATCCTCGACCTTGGCCTGCCCGACCAGGACGGCATTGGCGTCATCCGCACCCTGCGCAGCTTCTCGAAGGTTCCAATCATCGTGCTGTCAAGCCGTGGTGATGAGCGCGGCAAGATCGAGGCGCTGGACTTGGGGGCGGACGACTACGTTACCAAGCCGTTCGGGATGGGCGAATTGATCGCTCGTATTCGGGCCGCGCTGCGTCACCGCGTCCAGGACGAAGGCGCGGCGCCGGTATTTCGCAGCGGCGATCTGGTCGTCGATCTGGTCCGCCGGTTCGTCACCATCTGCGGTGAGGAGGTCAAGCTCTCGCCGAAGGAGTACGATATCCTGCGGCTGCTGGTGATCCACGCCGGCAAGGTGTTGACACATCGCATGATCATGCAGGACGTCTGGGGCGCGGCCGGCGACGTCCAGTACCTGCGCATCTATATTCGCCAGATCCGGCAGAAGCTGGAACGAAACCCGGAGCGGCCTGCGCACATCGTTACCGAGACCGGCGTCGGCTACCGCCTGCGCCTGCCGGATTGAACCGGGCGCGAACGCGAGGATGACGATCGCGAGAATTCGTTGGCATAAACAACGAGCAGCAGCAGACGCCCGGGGAACTGCCAGACTCCTCGTGACCGACCCGAGAGATGGGTGACGTTTTGTACCGGACACATGGGTTACATCTCCGGCCCGCTTAAGCGGGCCGGAGATGTCGATGCCGTGGAAAGAGAGTTCGGTAATGGAAGAACGCCTGCGTTTCATCGCCCGCCTGTTGGAGAACGAGCCGCGATACCTGGGCTGCGCGCCGGATCCGCGGGACCGGACCGGCAAGGGCTTCCGCCACGGCTGAACCGGCGCTTGACCATCGAGCCGGCGCCGATGCACCATGCCGGTGGTGATGGTTCCCCGCAGAGGGGAGCAAGAGGGAACACGGTGCGGCGTACCCTTGAAGGGACCAAGTCCGTGGCTGCCCCCGCAACTGTAGGCGCAGAGCCTGAGGCCCGATCGTATGCCACTGGGAAACCGGGAAGGCTGGGTCTCTAGGGCACTGACGCGCAAGCCAGGAGACCTGCCATCGCCATCGTCACCCTGTTTGCGACCGGGGTGTGTCGCAAACGCGGATCTCCGAAGCGGTGACGTCGTTTGAGTGAACGGCTTGCTGTGGGTGAGGACGCCTTGCGGGTGCTTCTTTGATTCGAAATCGGACGTTGGCGGTTTCGGCGTAAGCCGACGTTTTCGTCTGTCCGGATCGTTCCTCCCATCGGCAAGCGGAAACCTGCGTGGTGCGGAAAGACCTGCCGCGCGCGTTACAGACCGAGGAGGGAAACATGCGACGTGAAATCGACGGGCACACCTACGACACGGCCGACGCCAGGGTCATCGCCTCGCACGAGGCGGGCAGCACCCATGTCCACCGGATGATCAGCCTCTATCGCACCAGCGACGGCCGATACTTCATCGTCGAGGAGCGGGAGATCCATGGTGTGGACGGGGCGTTGCTAACCCCGCTGACCGAGACGATGGCGCGGGAGTGGCTGGAAAATCACGGCAGGGCCGAGCTCGCCGGCTCCTTGTTCAAGAACGGCCGGATTTTTCTCACGATCGAGGTCGACAGCGGCCTGTTCCGGCGGATCGCTGCCGCCGCCGAGGATGCCGGGGTATCCGAGCAGGCGTGGGTACTCTCGGTAATCACCGCTACACTCGACGCCAAGCGAGGCATCGCCACCCCTGGCGCTCTCGCTCTCGCACCGGTCCACAGACTGCATCCTTCAGACGTGTGATGGCCACGATGCCCGCCATCTCTGTCAGCGATGCGGATGCCATCGCCCTGATCCACCGGATGCTGGCGGATGCCGATGCCGGCTGGCATATCGGCACCTTTGGCGCTCTCGCCGAATTTCATCACGTCGCTGGCGATCTGGACCCGGTCATCACGCTTGTGCGTTCCGGCGGCTCTGCGGTCACCAGCCGCGGCGGAATCTCGATCTCCCTTCCTGACGTCGTGCGCGTCGTCGCGTACGAGGGGTTGAGCAAGCGGCCGGAGGCGTGGACCCACGCGATCGCGTTTTGTGTGCCGGCGAGCACAGCCGGCATGGGACGGCGCCGGGTCTTGACCCAACTGGGCGCCGATCACGACGCGCTGCGCGAGGAAGATCGAGCGGGAATCTTGTTCGACTTAGGCCTTGCCGCCGAGCATGTCGATTTCTGTATTCGCACCGCGGATCCGGCGCTGATCGCCATCCTCCGCCAGCATCAAGGGCAATCGGTGCTCGATCCCGAAAGCCCGGCGATGGCAGCGATCAAGACGACCAGCCCGCACCGGATCAGCCGCTCAGGATTGGGCCGGGTCGAGGTGTACCAGCCGATCCCACCGCCGACCCCGGGGGCGCGGGCGCCGATCGGTCCGCACACGCATCTTCTTCCCGACCTGTTGCGGCTTGCGCGGACGCATTCGGCGAACGCGCCGGTCCCAGCAGGATGGCTGCCGGCGCTGTACCTGCATCCACCGCACCCGGTCACCGATCGGCTTGGCCAGTCGCGACAGTTTGACCAAGAGGCGTTCACCGCCTTCGAAGCGACGCTGGCGGCGTTCGCTCCGCCGCACTACCAGGCTGAAAAGGACCGGATCCGGGCGGCCGTGTTCGCCGGGACTGACCCGTACACGTACCTGCCGGCCCCCGATCGGGCGGCGCGGATGGGTGCTCGGGTCGCGTTGCGGCAACTGCAGCACACCCACCCGCAAACACCCGGTCTCGATATGTGGCTGACCGTCTTTGACCGGGCCGCCGGACACCCGACCGAGGCTGAGGGTACCTGTGCATAACCAGTTTCCACGCGAGGTCCCGTTGAGGCAAGCGGCATCGGCCATCCTGCCGCTGCAGGTTGTCGACCCGACCGGGTTGATGCAAAGAGCCATGGCGGGCCTGCCAACGGCCATCCCATGCGTCGAGCAACTGGTTCTGGCTTGGCTGATGACGCTGCCGCCGGAGGTGGACCCGCCGCGCGCCGCGCGGTCGCTGCTCGCCGGCCGCTTGCCATGCTGCTGCCGGTCGGTTCAACCGCCGATGGTCAGGGAGGTGCGCGAGTTGCTTCGGCTGGTCGCATCATACCGCCCCGTCCGTGTTCGGGAGAACGCTCCGAGGATCTGACAATCGTGGTATCGGCACCCTGCCTTCGATTGTCGCTCCTTCATCTGGCGCCGAAAACCGGCGACTTCGCCGGCAACGCGCGCAATATCCAGCACGCAATGCGGGTCGCGGCTGCACGCGGCGCTGCGCTCGCGATCACGCCTGAACTCGCACTGCCGGGCTTCCTATTCCGCGCCAATGGTGTTGCATCGATCGAGGCGCAGCCGGATCGGTGGCTGCGCACCATCGCTGCGACGGCGCGGCATCTCGGTATTGCCGTGCTGGTCGGCACAGCCGAGCGAGACAGGGTCACCGGAAACCTGCACAACAGCGCCTTCCTGATCGACCCCACGGGCGCCGTATCGGGCCATTGCCGCAAGATCAACGTCGCCGCCGACGGCTGGTCGCGGCCCGGTGACACCGTGATGCCGATGGAATGGCAGACGCTCAGGATCGGCGGCCTGATCTGTGCCGATGCCTACACGCCGGACATCGCCGCGCGGCTTTCGGCAGGAGGTGCCGACATCCTGATCTCGCCGGCCAACTGGGGGCCGGGCGTCCATGGGCCGGCCGGTGAGTGGGAGGAGCGCAGCCGGGAAACCGGCTTGCCGTTCATTGTCTGCAACCGGACCGGCCGGGAGAGCGGTCTCGACTTCTCGGCGGCGGAAAGCGTGGTTATCGTCGAGGGCGAACGGCTGATGGTTCACAGATCAGCACATCCGGTTACTCTCACGCTGAACTGGGACACCGTCGCCGGCCTTCCTGGCTCGCCAGACTTTGTGACGGACATTCTGTGAAAGCGACTGCCGGCAGGAGACGTCAGCTGGCGGCCGCTCCTTGCCGGTCGAGCCACTGGCGCATCGCCCGCCGCGTCGCCTGCAGAACGGCGGCACCGAGGATTTCGCCCACCAGCGTGTGCATGCCGGCGAAACGGGCCGGCAAGGACCCAACGGGACAGCCGATGACGACGCAGTCGGTACCGGTTCCGGTTACGGCCCCAGCGCCGAGGACGCGCTCATAGCCGAAATCGAGGATCGCAACCGTTCGCGCCTGGGTGGCGAGCGATATCGCCTCGATCAGCGCCGCGTCGCTAAGAGGTGTCGAGACATGGCAGAGCATGTTGATGGTCCCGGTCCGTTGCGGAAGTGCCAGCGCGGTGAAGCGTTGTCCGACCCGCTCCGCATTGCTGAGACCGAGGGTGACCAGGCACTCTGCCCTGACGCCGCCGCTGACGATTGCTTCGCGCTCTGCGTTGAGTTCGCCGGACGTCATCAAGCCAATGGCGTCGCCAAGCCCCTTCTTCAGCAGTCGTGCCGCCAGGAACTCGGCCGCATCGACCTCGACCGGCAGATCGCTGTCCCTGACCTGTGTCCAGGCAACGCGCCGCGCCTGCTGGAATCCCGGCCGGTTGATGGACCAGCTCAGCAGCCGTTGCGGACGATCGAAGGCAGCCACCAGCCAGCCTGGTTCGCTGCACACGGTGAACGCCGGTTGGTGCAGCTGTTGGGAGGGATCCATCGGCGGGACAGTCCAGAACGAAAACGGCCGCGCAACATCCCCCGGGCCGGAGATTTGGCCAGGCGCGCATGCCTGCTCTGCGAAATAGAAGGGGCAGACGGCCTTGACAAGCTTTCCCTCGATGTTCAACAATTCGCGCGGTGATGGTTCCCCGCAGAGGGGAGCAAGAGGGAACACGGTGCGGCGTACCCATCAGGGACCAAGTCCGTGGCTGCCCCCGCAACTGTAGGCGCAGAGCCTGAGGCCCGATCGCATGCCACTGGGAAACCGGGAAGGCAGGGCCGCAACGGCAGTGACGCGCAAGCCAGGAGACCTGCCATCGCCATCGTCACCCTGTTTGCGACCGGGGTGTGTCGCAAACGCGGATCTCCGAAGCGGTGACGTCGT